>JANRIY010000022.1:0-16347 GCA_033764495.1 Sphingopyxis sp.
TGGTGCCGCTTACAGGACTCGAACCTGTGACCCCATCATTACGAATGATGTGCTCTACCAACTGAGCTAAAGCGGCTTGGGCTGCGCCGTTAGCAAGCAGGGGGCACGAAAACAAGCGTTGATGCTCGGGCAGACTGCCTCTTCTTTCCGCATATCGTTTACGCGCCATTTACCACTGTGGGTCCATTTAGGGTGCCGAACTTGCTCGTTTGGGGACTTTGATGATGGACAGCATGCGCGGATTGCTCTCCGGCAGCGGCGAACAGATGGATGGGGCGATCGAAGCGCCCCCCGCCATTGGCACCGATGAACGCCGGATGCAGGTGCGGGCCTATAATTTCTGGGCCAGCATGCTGGGAGACCGCGCCTATCCGTCGGTCGAAGACCTGGATATCGACAATCTGGACGATTTCGGTCCGCATGCCGTTCTGCTCGATTTCACGGCCGGGATCGAAGACCCCGCGATCGTTTTTCTCGGCGACCGGCTGCGCGCCGAAACCGACCATGCTGACGATGCTCACTATATCAGCCAGGTACCAAGCCGCTCGGTTTTGAGCCGCCTGACTGACCATTATCTGCAAATCATCGCCAATCGCGCACCTATCGGGTTCGAGGCCGAATTCGTGAACGAACGCGGTGCGACCATCATGTATCGCGGAATTTTGCTGCCTTTCTCGTCCGATGACGACACCATCGATTTTATCATGGGCGTGATCAACTGGAAGGAAGTGGTGGTTCCTCCGCAGTCCGACGAGCTGGTGCTGGAGGTCGAGGCCGCCCTGCGTGCGCCGCAGCCGCAGCAGCTCAGCGCGCCTGTCCCGGTGTGGGCCGACGGTCCCGACAGCGAGCATCTCGATAACGAACCCGAGGATGATGGTGCCGAGCCAGGCTTTAAGGCGCTCGCCAGCGCCGCGCCTTATGCGTCGGCGACGGCCGTGCCCCCGGTTGCCCCGGTCATGGTAGAGGAAACCTTCGCCGATGAACCGGTCGAGCTGGGTGACGATGCCGGCTTAGCCGACTGGTTGGCGCTGGCCCGCGAAACAGCCGCCACCGCGCAATCGGCCGACAATCGCAGCCGCAATGCGCTTTATGCCGCGATTGGCCGCGCGTGGGATTTCGCTATTGCTGCCGAAGCGCAGCCGGATGAATTTGCCGAATTGCTCGCCGATGCCGGCCTGAAGGCTCAGGAACGCGCGCCGATGACGCCGGTCGTCAAGCTGGTGTTCGGCGCGGGCTATGACAAGACGCGACTTGCCGAATATGCCTGTGTTTTGGGCCATGCCAAAGACAGCGGAATCGGGCGCGGCGCCTTGCCCGCTTATCTCGAATCTTATTCGGGCGGCCTTAAGGCGCTGCTGCGCGACGAACGTGCGCGCAAGCGTCCCGAACGTGTGAAACCCGAGCGTTCCGATCCAGTGGCTCAGCTGGAAACGCTCCGCGCCTTGCCGCCGGCCATCATGCTCCCCATCGCCGGCGAACAGGAATTTGTCGTGCTGGTGGCGCGCCGCGTCGATGCCGACCATGTCGGTTTGGTTGCATCCGTTGATGCCGACAATCCGGCGTGGACCAAGCTGCTCGCCAAGGCGCAGCCGCTGGGCTGATCGCATTCATGATCAATTGTCCGTTGACCTCGCATGTTGCGGGACGACGCAGCAATGATCAGCGATATTTTTCCTTGGTCCCGGTCGCAAGGGGTTGAGCCAATGCGCGCGTGGGCGCATAGGCAGGGCTACCAGACATGGCAGGGTCAGCTCGGGCGGCTCCCGGGCACCTAAACGCCGGGGACGCAGGACTTTATGGCTACGAATACGGATCGTGGGACGGCCGAATCTGCTACGGATTCGACGGACTTGGGGGCTGCGTCGCTACCGCCCGCCATCGTTGAATGTTTGATCACAGCGCTGGGCGAAGGTGCGCTCCCCGGCGAGGGCGACGGTTTTTCGGCCGCTGCCCGCGCCGAGGCTGGTCGGTTCATGGCGCGCGCGGCCTTGCACCGCGCACCTGACCGCGTGAACGTTCTGCTCGAGCCGATGCCCGGTGATGCGGGTGGTGGCCGCCGTATGCGGCTGGCGCTCGTCAATGACGACATGCCTTTTCTGGTTGATTCGGCCTCGGTGCTGATCGCCGCCGAAGGTCTGGCAGTCGAACGAATTCTGCACCCCGTGCTGACCGTGCGCCGCGACCGCGATGGACAGCTCACCGACGTCAGCCTTGAACGCGAAAGCGGCGAAAAGCGCGAATCGATGATCTATGTCGAGCTGGAGCGCGGTGATGCGCGCGTGCGGCGGCAATTGGTCGCGGCGCTTGAGGCGGGGCTTGCCGATGTCCGCGCCGCGGTGCGCGACTGGCCCGCCATGCAGGCGGCGATGCGTGCTGACGCCGACACGCTGCACGATGGCGAGGCTGCGGCGCTGCTGCGCTGGTTTGTCGACGGTTCGATGACGCAGCTGGGCCATGTCCACTGTGACCGCGCAGGCAAAGCGGCCAATGCGGTCGGCATTTGCGCCAGCAGCCACGAACCCTTGTTGTCACAGGCTGCGCTCGACGCTGCCTTTGCGTGGTTCGACGGCGGCGGGCGGGTGCCGCTGCTCGTCAAATCCAACCGGATGTCGACGGTCCACCGCCGGGTTCTGCTCGACCTTGTCATTCTGCCGCTACGCGACGGCGGCAAGCTCACGGGCCTGTCGCTGCACGCTGGGTTGTGGACCAGCGCCGCCTTGTCCAGCCCGCCTGCCAAGGTGCCGGTGCTGCGAACCCAGCTGGCCCATTTGAACGACAAATTCGGCTTTGACCCCTCGGGCCATGCGGGCAAGGCGCTGGTCCATGCGCTGACCGCACTGCCGCACGACCTGCTGATTGCTTTCGATCCAGCCGCGCTCGAACGGTTGGTGCTGACCGCCATGTCCATTACCGATCGGCCGCGGCCCAAGCTGGTGACGGCGGTCGACGCGCTCCAGCGGCATTTGTTTGCCTTTGTCTGGCTGCCGCGCGACGAGGTATCGACGGGGCGCCGGATCGCCATTGAGGCGATGCTGATCGAAGCTGCGCGGGCCAAGCTGCTGGGCTGGACGATAGCGGTTGAGGACGGCGGCGCCGCGTTGCTGCGCTATACGCTTGACCTGCGTGGCGGCGGGGTGGTGCCCGACACCGATGCCCTCGACGAACGGCTGAAGCAAATGGTGCGCGGCTGGGTGCCCGAGGTTGAGGCCGCGCTGGCCGCGCGCGGTGAGGAAGGGCGTGCGGCGGTGCTGGCGCAGCGTTTCGGCGCCCGCTTTCCTGCCAACTACCGCAATCTTTATTCGCCCGAAGAAGCGGCACGCGACATAATGCGGATGCGCGATCTGAACGCAGACGCGCCGCGCGCCGTTCGCCTGGCGGTCAAGCCAAGCGACGGGGACCAACAGCTACGCCTCAAGGTTTACAGCCAAAGCGGTCCGTTGGCGTTGTCCGACGTGGTGCCCGTGCTGGAAAATTTTGGCTTTACGGTACTCGAAGAAGTGCCGACGGTGCTTGCGGGCGAGAGCGGCGATCCGCACGGCCTGCACATCCACGATTTCCTGCTGTCGGTTCCCGCTGCGGTGGCCACCAATGCTGTCGTTGCCCGCGCCGATATTCTCGAGAAGGCCGTCGAGGCAGTGCTCGATGGCAAAGCCGAAAACGACGCCTTTAACCAGCTCCTGATTGCCATGGAGATCGAGCCGCGCGCTATCGTGTGGTTGCGCGCCTGGTTCCGCTATCTCCGCCAAACCGGCCTGTCCTATGGCATGGACACAGTGGTCGCCGCGCTGCGCAGTGCGCCCACCATTACGCTGGGACTGATCGCTCGGTTTGTTGCGCTGCACGATCCGGCGGTGCACGATGATGCAGCAGCAACCGAAGCGCAGACGGCGATGGATGCCGCCTTCGCGCAGGTCAGCGCGATCGATGACGACCGTATCCTGCGGCTGTTCGGTGCGGTGATCGATGCGACGCTGCGAACCAATGCCTTTGCTCCTGCGGCCAAGGAAGCGTTGGCGTTTAAGCTGGACAGCGCCGCGGTTCCCGGCTTGCCCAAGCCGCTGCCCTGGCGCGAGATCTTCGTTTATTCGCCGCGCGTCGAAGGTATCCACCTGCGCGCCGGACCAGTCGCGCGCGGCGGTCTGCGCTGGTCGGATCGGCGCGATGATTTCCGCACTGAAATTTTGGGCCTGATGAAGGCGCAGCGGGTCAAGAACGCCGTCATTGTGCCGACCGGCGCCAAGGGTGGTTTCTATCCCAAAGCGCTGCCCGATATGGCGGTGGACCGCGATGCCTGGTTTGCCGAGGGCACCGAATGCTACCGGATCTTCATCCGCTCGCTGTTGTCGGTCACGGACAATCTGGTGGCCGGCAAGGTCAGGCATCCGGCCAAGGTCCATATCCGTGACGGCGATGATCCCTATTTTGTGGTTGCCGCAGACAAGGGGACGGCGACCTTTTCCGACGTCGCCAATGCGCTCGCCATGGAGCGCGACTTCTGGCTGGGTGACGCCTTTGCGAGCGGCGGATCCAAGGGCTATGACCATAAGGCGATGGGTATCACCGCCAAGGGTGCGTGGGTGTCAGTACAGCGCCATTTTGCTGAAATCGGCGTCGATGTGCAGACCGAAACGATCCGCGTGGCAGGTTGCGGCGACATGTCAGGCGACGTGTTCGGCAATGGGATGCTGCTGTCGAAAGCCATCAAGCTGGTCGCCGCATTTGACCACCGTCATATCTTTCTGGATCCCGATCCCGATCCGGCGAAGAGCTGGGCTGAGCGACAGCGCATGTTCAATCTGCCGCGCTCCAGCTGGGCCGACTATGAAGCCACGCTGATTTCCAAGGGCGGCGGCATTTTTCCGCGCAGCCAGAAAAGCATTCCCCTGACGCCCGTGGTGCAGGCGATGCTGGGCCTAACGCAGGCGGAAGCCGATCCGGCCACGATCATTTCCGCCATATTGCGCGCCGAAGTGGACCTCATCTGGTTCGGTGGCATCGGCACCTATGTAAAGGCGGCGGTGCAGAACAATGCGGAGGTGGGTGATCCTGCCAACGACCGGCTGCGCGTCAATGCCGAGGAGCTGCGTTGCAAGGCCATTGGCGAGGGAGCCAATCTGGGTGTGACGCAGGCCGCGCGCATTGCCTTTGCCGCGCGCGGCGGGCGGGTGAACACCGATTTCATCGACAACAGCGCGGGCGTCGACTGTTCCGACAATGAGGTGAACATCAAGATCGCGCTCAACCGTGAAATGGCCGAGGGGCGGCTGGCGCAAGACGACCGTGATGCGCTGTTGCTCGCCATGACCGACGACGTTGGCGCACTGGTGCTAGAGGATAACCGGCTGCAAGCGCTGGCGCTATCGATCGCTGAACAGGGCGGCGTGGCGGCCGTGCCCTCGACGTTACGGCTTATTGAAGGTTTTGAAAGCGCGGGCCGCCTTGACCGCCAGGTCGAAGGGCTGGCGGCCAATGACGAGCTGCAGCGCCGCGCGCAGGACGGGCATGGGCTGTATCGCCCCGAACTGGCGGTGCTGCTGTCGACGGCGAAACTTGCTTTGCAGGATGCTATCGAAGACAGCGCACTCGGCGACGATGCGGCGCTGGCAACCGATCTGGCTGCAGCATTTCCGCCCGCCATGCGGACAAAGTTTGGCGAAGCGATAGCGCAGCACCAGCTCCGCCGTGAAATCATCGCGACCAAGCTCGCCAACCGCATTGTCAACCGGCTGGGCATGATCCACCCGTTCGAGCTGATGGAGGAAGAGGGCTGCGCGCCTGCCGACATGGCATCCGCCTTTGCCGTGGCCGAACGCCTGTTTGACATGCCCGTGCTGTGGCACGCGCTCGACACGGCCGAGGTCAGCGAAGCCACACGCCTGTCGCTATTCGCGCAAACGGCCGCCGCGATGACGTCGCAAATGGCGGACATTCTGCGCGTCGCTGCACCCGGCAGCTCGCCTGCAGCGACTGTCGAGCGACTGCAGGGCGGGGTAAGCAAGCTGATCGGCAGTGTCGATACTCTGCTGGGCGACACAGTGCGCCAGCAATGGGACCAGCTCGCCGCGCGCCTTGCCGACGCGGGTGCAACGCCCGAACTTTCCACTGCCGTCGTCCGCCTGTTCAAGACCGATGGCGTTGTCGGCCTCGCCGATCTGGCGCACCGCCAGGGGGCGGACGTGATCGATGCGACGCGTGCCTTTACCCGCCTGGGTGAAGCATTAGGGCTGGATTGGGCACAAACGCTCGCCGCGCGCATGTCGCCCGCTGACCCGTGGGAGCGTTTGCTGGTCAACAGTCTGGCTCGCGATTTCCAGCAGATGCGTCTCGATTTCCTGGCAAAGCTTGATGCCAAGGCGCTGGGCGCAGCGGTGGACGCATGGCTCGAATCGCAAGCTGGGCGTATCGCACAATTCCGGGCAACGGTTGATCGCGCGCGTACCATCGCCAACCCAAATGGCGCGATGCTGTCGCATCTGGCCGGGCAGGCGCGGAACTTGTTGTTGCGCTAAATGCCCTTCCAGCCGCGCATTGCGATACTGGTCCCGCCGCACGACCATCCCGAGGTGTGGCAGACGGGCTATGCGCGCAAAGCGCTGGCGCTTGCAGCGGCGGGGCTGGCGGTTGAACAACGGCTGTGGACAGACCCCGGCGATCTCGGCGGGTTCGACCTCGTCACCCCGCTTTTTGCTTGGGGGTATCAGCGCGACGTGACGCGCTGGTTCGGGTTGCTTGATCGGCTGGAGGCGCAGCAGCTGCCGGTCGTCAATCCGGTCCGGCTGGTGCGCTGGAACAGCGACAAATCCTATCTGGGTGAACTTTTGGCACAGGGCGTGGCGGTGGTGCCGACCGTTTTTGTGGACGCGTTGGACGATGGAAGCTTTGCGTCAGCGTGCGATGCGCTCGGCGCGCGCGATGTTGTGATTAAGCCGGCGATTTCGGCCGGTGCCGATGCGACGCACCGTTTGCTGCGCGGGGATCGGCTGCCCCCCGATGCGATGGGGCAGCGCCGCCTGGTCCAGCCGCTGATGCCCGGCATTGTCCGCGACGGTGAATTTTCGCTGTTCCTGTTCGATGGCGAGGTCAGCCATGCCATCGTCAAGCGACCGGCGCTGGGCGATTTTCGTGTGCAAGAGCAGTTCGGCGGCCGCGAATTTGCCTGGGCAGCGACAACAGAAGCAAAGGCCCTTGCGGCGGCGGCGCTAGCGGCGTGCCCGGTGCAACCGACCTATGCGCGCGTCGATATGGTCGGCGATGTGGACGGCAAGCTCCACATCATGGAACTGGAACTGATCGAACCGTCGCTGTTCCTGCACTTTGCACCCGACAAGGGCGCGGCCTTTGCTGCCGCGTTCAGCCGCGCTGCAACCACAGCCATTGGCGGATAGCGCTGGTCAAATTGGGCGGATCAGCTGCGGCCATCCGCTCGACATCGATATTGGCGACCACCGCGTTGACGGGCAGTCGGGCCTTTGCCGCTGCAATCTCCAGTGCCTCCCAGAAGATGGGTTCCAGGCTGATGCTGGTGGGATGACCCGCGATTGTAACGCTGCGTTTGACGGGTGGGTGCATGTTCCGCCGTCAATACATGTGTTGGCCGCCGTTGATGCTGAGCGTCGATCCCGTAATGAACCCGCCTTCTTCGCTGACCAGGAACGCCACGCCGCGTGCAATTTCGCTGGCTTGGCCCAGCCGCCCCACTGGAATTTTGGCGACGATTTTTTCCAGCACTTGTGGCGGCACGGCGGCGACCATGTCGGTGTCGATATAACCCGGCGCAATGGCATTCACCGTCACGCCCTTTTTCGCGCCTTCCTGTGCCAGCGCCTTCGTAAAGCCGTGAATGCCCGATTTCGCGGCGGCGTAGTTGACCTGGCCATATTGACCGGCCTGGCCATTGATCGATCCGATATTGACGATGCGTCCCCAGCCGCGCTCGACCATGCCGGGGAAGCAGGCTTTGGCCATGTTGAAACAGCCGCCGAGGTTGATGCGCATCACATCATTCCAGTCGTCATAGCTCATCTTGGCCAATGTGCCGTCGCGCGTGATACCCGCGTTGTTGACGACAATATCAACAGGACCCACTTCGGCCGCAACGCGTGCGCAACCTTCCAGGCACGCGGCATGGTCGCCCACATCCCATTTATAGGTTTTGATACCGGTTACGGCGGTGAATTCTGCCGCCTTGGCATCGTTGCCGGCATAGTTGGCAACGACCGTGATCCCCATATCGCGCAGCGCGAGACTGATGGCCTCTCCGATCCCCCGGCTGCCGCCGGTGACGATTGCTATACGTGCCATATCCTGCTCTCCCGTTTTAGGCTTTTTGCTTGCCTATCGGGCGGGCAGGATGCTCGCAAGTTGACGGGGGCGTCAACTGCGCGTCGCTTATGCAATTTATGCCGAACCGGCTCTTTGCATCGAAATCACGCTGCGCGCCGCGCCGCTTCTGCGTAAATCGCGGCGACGGCCTGATGCACCCACAGCGGAGCTTCGGGATCATGGCAGGTCAGCGGGAGCGTCCGCTTTTCCACCACATTGCCGCGCTCGATCAACGCCATCCACTCAATCGCGCCCAAGCCCCCCATGACAGCAGCGCAATCCTGCGCAGAGAAGGGCTCCTGATGGGCAAATTCGCGCACCACGGCGATGATTTCCTGTGCCTGCTCGCGCGCTGCGCCATTGATAGTGCGCGCCAGCTGGATCGCCGATTGCCGCTGCGATGCGGCGCGCGCGGCGGCCTCGGGGTCGGCGGCGCTTTCTTCGAAACGCGGCACGGGCAGCAACCGGTCTTCGGGCCACGGCCCCTGCATTGCCACTTCCAGCGCGTCAACGACGGCAACCAGTGCGTCCCAATTCTGGGGATGGTTGGCCGGTTCGGCCAGATCCAGCGCTACCGGGCGTGGCGGCAACGGGGTGGTTTCCGGGGGGGCGACGCTGGCTTCGGTGCTATTGGCCGCCAATTCGACAGTTTCAACATCATGGTCGGCCAGCATGGCGTCAACTGACTCCGGTTCGAACGGGGTAACTTCGATGGCGTGTGTTCCGGCATCGTGCGCAAATGTTTCCGGCGTCGGGTCCGCAGCTTCGGGAGTAGGAACAGCTTCAACGTCGGTTTCTACTTCGGCTTCCACTTCTGTGGCGACAACCTCGCCAAAATCATCGCCTTCGTCCGACCGGGCACCGATGCGCGACAGGCGGCTTGATGTCACCGGTTCGGCGATGGCTGCTTCGGCCATTTTGTGGGCTTCTTTGGTGGCTTTCGCGGCGGCAGCACGGTCGCGTGCGACCTGAACCAGGTCCTTGGGGCTTTTCGCCTTGCCGCTCATGACGAGCTTGATGACCACGGCCCCCAAAAAGCCAAGGGCGACCAAGATGATGATTGCGGTCCAAGCCGCCGGATTCAATTGCGCTAAGATGTCAAACATAGGTTCCGGCCATGAAAAAGCTGAGGAGACCGGTGCTTAAGCGCAGAAGGTTGACGTCAGGTTAGCCAACCCGAAAGTTCTGACCGCACCAATGTTTCAAGCATGTCCATCCCGGGCGCACTGTCATTGAGGCAGGGGAGGTAGGCGAAATCCTGACCGCCATGCTCGACGAAGGTATCGCGTCCCTGCAGGGCCAGCTCTTCCAATGTTTCGAGGCAATCGGCGCTGAACCCCGGTGCGAAAATGGCAATGCGTTTAACGCCCTCACGCGCCAGCCGTTCGAGCGTGGCATCGGTCGCCGGTTCCAGCCATTTGGCATTGCCAAAGCGCGACTGGAACGACACTGCAATCTCGCGTCCCATCGCCTCGGCCAGCAACCGCGCGGTTTTTACGCACTGGCAGTGATAGGGATCGCCCAGCAGCAAGGTGCGCTCGGGCATGCCGTGAAAACTGGCGAGCAGCACGTCGGGGACAAAATCGAGCGCAGCCAACCCCGCTTCGACCGAAGCTTTCAGTGCGGCAATATAGGCGGGATGATCGTGGTAGGGGGGAAGGCTGCGCAATGTCGGTTGCCAGCGCAGCGTTGCCAGATGGTCGCCCACGGCATCGGTCACGGTTGCGGTGGTCGCACCGCAATATTGGGGATAAAGCGGGGCGATCAATATGCGCTGGCATCCGGCGGCAATCATGGCGTCCAGTGTTGCCGCAATGGCAGGCTCGCCATAACGCATGGCATAACGGACGATAGCTGCGTCGCCCAGCCGCGCCTGCAGCGCTGCCGTTTGCCGCTTCGTAATGGCAGCGAGCGGCGAGCCGTCCTCGCTCCACACCTCGGCATAGGCCTGCGCCGATTTCTGCGGACGGGTATTCAGGATGATACCGCGCAGGATCGGCTGCCACAGGATGGGCGAGATTTCGACCACGCGCCGGTCCGACAGAAATTGTTTCAGATAGCGCCGCACGGCGGGTACGGTCGGCGCATCGGGAGTGCCCAGATTGACCAGCAGCACGCCAATGCGCGGGGTGATGACGGGTGGGTGGGCGGCGGGTTTGCCGGTCATGCGCGTCCCTCCTGCGACAGCGGCAGGCGGCGCATGCGGCGGCCCGTCGCTGCAGCCAGGGCGTTGGCAATGGCTGGCGCGACCACGGGCACGGCGAGCTCGCCGATGCCACCCGGCTCGCGGTCGCTGTCGATCAGCTCGACGGTGATTTCTGGGCAATGCGACAGGCGCGGCAGACCGAGTTGGCCCAGCTTGCGCGCTTCGGCCAGCCCCCCGGCATAGTCCGTCGTCGCCCCGACGGCCGCCGCAAGACCGAAAATCAGGCCGCCCTCGATTTGCTGGCGCGCAATGGCGGGATTGACGATGCGCCCACAGTCCGCTGCCGCAACCAGCTGGGTCACACGTAGCCCGTTTGGTCCAAAAGTCGCTGTGGCCATCAGGGCGATATGGCTGCCGCGCATGCTGTGGCACGCCAGCCCCTGCGCTGCTTCGGCGACGCCGCCCTCCCACCCGCCGATGGTAGTGACGCTGATGAGGCAGCGGGCGACTTCGGGCGCGCCCGACAACATGCCCATGCGATAGGACAGCGGATCGGTATCGGCACGCTTGGCCAGCTCGTCGACAAAGCTTTCGATGAAAAAACAGGTATAGCTGTCGGCGTTGCCACGCCATTGGCCGACCGGTAGGCCGATGTCGGCGGGGTAATGATCAACGCTGATGTGCGGGATGGCATAGGGCGGCATGGCGCCGTCAACTGCCCCGGCATCGCTGCGCCCGGCTGCCGCACGTTGTGCCGCATGCGGACGCGCATTGTCGACCAGCCGGGCGCGCAGCTCGTGGGTGGCGGACGGGGCCGCAATCTTGACCGCAAGCGCATCGATGCCGCCCGCACTGTTCAGACTGGCCGCCAGATGGGCTGCGGCAGGCGGGCGCGGCAGGTCGCGAATAATTTCCTCGGCGCGCGACCAGGACAATTGCACCGGCTTATTGATCGTTTGGGCGATGACTGCGGCCTGCACGGCGGCGCTGTGGTCAAAGGCGACGCCGAAACTGCCCCCCGCAGGCATGGGGAACAGGGTAATATCGGCCGCGTCGCGTCCGGTCGCGGCGGCGATAGCGGCGCGGCACTGTGCCGGGGCCTGCGTTGCGGCCCAGACGCGCAGTCGGCTGCCGTCGGGTGCGGCGGTGGCGCTGCGTGTCTCGATCGGCGCATGCAGCGCCGGGGCGACCCGAAAACTGCTGCCCAGCACCGGTCGACCGGCAAAGACGGTTCCAACGTCGCCGCGCTTGGCCACGCGCCAGCCGTCGCTTTTCAGGGCGATGTCGAGCGCGGCGTCGATGCTGCGCGTCGAAACCGGTTTGCCCGCCGTCTCGAACTCCGGCGCAAAACGGTCGAGTGCGCGGTTTGCCGCCCACCAATTGCGCCCCACCACGGCCAGCCAGCGTTCGGTTTGCACATAATGGAGCACGTCGGGACTTTTCAGTCCGGCCGCTTTGTTGATGGATTTCAGCCTCGTGTCGCCAACCGGTCCCTGCCGGATCGCAGCATAAACCATACCGGGCAGGCGGATGTCGCCGGCATAATTCATGCTGCCATCGACTTTGGCGGGGGCGTCGAGCCGGGTCAGTTCCTGCCCATATAGCGGGTCGGCGGCGCCGGCGCGATATTGTGGTTCGGCCGGCGGCGTCATGGCGGCAGCCTCGCTTGCCAGTTCGCCAAACCGCAGCCGCTGCTGCCCGAGCGTGACAAAGCCGCCCTCGGTGTCACAGGCTTCCCAGTCCGCATCCCAGCGCGCGGCGGCCGCCATCATCAGCATCGCGCGCGCCTGCGCTGCCGCGGCGCGGCAAGGCCCTTCGAACATCTGCACCGAAGAGGAACCACCGGTCAGCATCATTGCATCGCGGGTCGCAAATTCGCGCCGCGTCCAGGCACGCACATCAGCAACGGCCTCGGGCAGGCCGGCGCGTGGTGTGACGGTTTCGCTGTCGCGGTCAACGAGCCAGATATTGGCATAGTTCGGGCTGATCGGGGCTGGTTCAACCGCAATCGTGCGCCAGTCCGCTCCCAGTTCGTCGGCCATAATCTGGGGCAGCAAGGTGGTCACGCCCTGGCCCATTTCGCATTGGGGCACGATCATCACGACCCGCCCGTCACTGGCGATTTTCAGGAAAGCGTTGAAAACGCTTTCGTCGGGTGCGGCAGCGACATTGACGGGGTAAGTGCGCGGCCACAGCGCCCATGCCAGCGCCAATCCCCCCGCAGCGCCAGTGCCAACCAGCAATGAGCGGCGGCTGATGTGCGGCAGACGCCGCCGCTGTGCGGGAAAATTGTCGCGAAACCGGTTCATGCGCCGCCGCTGATAGGGGCGGTGCGCCAGTCAGGCAAAGGCTTTTGCGCAGCTTAGCGCAGCAAGCCCAGCCGCGGGATTTCAATTTTGGGGCAGCGGTCCATCACCACGACCAGCCCGGCAGCCTCGGCGCGCGCGGCTGCGACCGGGTTAATGACGCCCAGTTGCGGCCATACCGCCTTGGCGCCGTGCGCGATGGCGTCGTCAACCGCCTCGCCTGCCGCTTCGCTGTTGCGGAACACGTCGACAATTTCGGCGGGCGGGCGGATTTCGGACAGGCTTGCGACCACGGGTGCACCATGGATGGTGCCGCCCGCATGGCCGGGGTTGACTGCGATGACATCATGGCCTTGCGCCACTAGAAACCCGAGTACGCCGTTCGAATCGCGCGCCGGATTGGGCGATGCGCCGACCACCGCAATGCGGCGCGGCTGGGCCAGCAGCGTGCGGATTTCGCCTTCGTCGTTGATGGCCATATCAGTCGCTTCCTTTGCGTGCATCGAGCCATACGCCGATGCGCTGGGCAATGTTCAGGAACGGCTGCGCCAATGTGCCGCCCGTCGCCGCTGGAGGTTCGCCGCCATCGCTGGCGGTGCGAATGCCGATGTCGAGCGGAACCCGGCCCAGAAAGTCGAGCCCCATGACGCCGGCCGCCGCCTCGGCCCCGCCGCTGCCAAACGGGTCGGAAAATTCGCCGCAGTGCGGACAAAGATAGCCCGCCATATTCTCAACCATGCCGATGATCGGCACATCCATCTGCTCGAACAGGCCGATGGCGCGCGTCGCGTCCATCAGCGCCAGATCCTGCGGCGTCGAGACGATGACTGCGCCGGCAGGTTTGTGCTTTTGCAGCATCGAAAGCTGGACGTCGCCGGTGCCGGGCGGCAAGTCGATGACCAGCAGTTCGGTGTCGCCCCAGCTAGCATCGATCAGTTGTTCCAGCGCGCGCCCGGCCATGGGCCCGCGCCAGGCGATGGCTTGGCCCGGTGCGGCAATCTGACCGGTTGAGAGCAGGGGGACGTTAAAACGGTTCGGCACCGGCGCCAGTTTTGACCCGCGAGCCTCGGGCTTGATGCCCTCTATGCCCAGCAGGCGCGGCTGCGACGGGCCATAAATATCGGCATCGACCAGCCCCACTTTGCGCCCCTGCCGTGCCAACGCGATGGCGATATTGGCAGAGAGTGTCGATTTGCCGACGCCGCCCTTGCCGCTGCCCACGGCGATGATGGTCATCGCCTGTCTGGCACGTGTCATGGCGATGCGCACCTCTGCGATGCCCGGTTCGGCCAGCAGTGCGGCACGAACGGTCCCCTCAAGCGCCGTCGCCGCTTCGGTATCCAACCCGGTTACGTCCAGCACCAGTGCGAGCGGCCCGCCCGGTTGCAACAGTCGCAGTCCTGCTGCGCGTCCGTCCGAAATCTCGGCCGCACGCGCGGCCAAAACGTCCATTTCCGGGGCAATTTCGTTGCTCATACCCCGGCAAATAGGGCGATGCGGGCGCTTTGCCAGTGCATAATTTTTCGCCCCCCTGTTTTTCGGCAAAGCTGCCCCTATAAATGGGGTATGGCAAAGCAGATTGACGCAGGGCAACCATCGCAGCCGATTGACGGATGGCGCAGGTTTTTGAACGGTATCAGCGCGATGGCGAACAGCCCTTGGGGCAGTTCGGGCGGTGATAAGGACGACAAGGGTGGCAAGGATGGCAAGGGCGATGGCCCGCGCAATCCTTGGCTGACCCCCATCGAAGGTCGTGGATCCAGCGACCGTAAGCCGCGCGGCCCCTCTGCGCTCGACGAACTGCTGAAGCGCGGTCGCGGCTCCGGCGGGGGGTCAGGCGGCGGTTTCGGCGGCAGCTTGCCGCCGCTGCCTTCGGCCAAGCTGTGGAGCTGGGGTGTCGTCGCCTTTCTGGTGCTGTGGGTGCTTTTTTCGTCTTTCCACATCGTCCCGCCTGAAAAGGAGGGCGTGGTGACGCGGCTGGGCAGCTATTCCCGCACTGTCGCGCCAGGAATCAGCCTGACCTTGCCCGCTCCGATCGAGCGCATCCAGATGGAGGATGTGCAACAGATCCGGACGATGGACATTGGCTCGCCCAACGCGGCGGACGAAAATTTCGTGCTGACGCGCGACCAGAGCATTGTCGATATTGCCTATGCGGTGCGCTGGTCGATCCGTGACCCTGAACTGTTTATCTTCCAGCTCGCCGACCCTGAAGGTACGATCCGTGAAGTCGCCGAAAGCGCGATGCGCGCGACGGTTGCCAACTTCAACCTGGTGCAGGCCATCGGTCCGGGGCGTGTCGAGATTGAAACCCAGGTTCAGGCGCGCATGCAGGAATTGCTCGACGAATATCGCGCCGGGGTGCGTATTCAGGGCATCGCGATCCGGCAGGCCGATCCGCCGCAAGCCGTTGATGAGGCCTTCAAGGAAGTAACCGCCGCGCAGCAGCAGCGCGAGGCGGCGATCAATCTGGCGCGCGCCTATGAACAGCAGGTGCTGGAGCGCGCGCGCGGCGAAACCGCGCAGTTCGACCAGATTTATGCCCAATATAAGCTGGCACCGGGCGTGACCCGCGACCGGCTATATTTTGAAACGATGGAATATGTGCTCGCCGACGTTGACAAGACGATTGTCGAGCCGCGCGGCGTGAACACCTATTTGCCGCTTCCCGAATTGCAACGCCGCGCGGTGCCCGCGCCGGCCCCGAAGGAGGGCCAGTGATGCTCGACAGTCTGATGCAACGGCCGCTGCGCCTTTTGTTCGTCGTTATTGCGGCGTTGGTGCTACTCACCTCGACATTGGCGATTGTGCCTGAGGACAAGCAGGCGCTGGTGCTGCGCTTCGGCGTCATTACCGGCCAGAAAAATGTCTATGATTCCAAGGAGGATTTTGGCCGTTCGGGCGCCGGTCCGCTGCTGCGCATGCCATTCGCCGAATCGGTGGTGTTCATCGACAAGAAGATTTTGGGTGTGAACATGGAACGGCAGCAGGTGTTGTCGACCGACCAGCAACGGCTGCAGGTCGATGCGTTTGCGCGGTATCGCATCACCAATCCGGTGCGCATGTACACCGCCATCCGGACCGAAGAGCGGCTGACTGAACAGCTCAAGACCATATTGGGTTCATCGCTACGCAACGAGCTCGGCAAGCGCACCTTTGCGACGCTGCTGTCGGCCGAGCGCGGTGCGGTGATGGACAATATCCAGACCGCGCTGAACCGCGAGGCCAATAAATATGGCGCCGAAGTGATTGATGTGCGCATTAAGCGCGCCGATCTGCCCGATGGCCCGACGCTCGAGGCTGCTTACGAACGGATGCGCACTGCGCGCCAGCAGGAAGCGATCACCATCCGTGCCGGCGGCGAGCGTGAGGCACAGGTCATTCGCGGCAACGCCGATGGCGAGGCCGCGCGCATCTATGCCGCCAGTTTTGGAAAAGACCCGGAATTTTATAATTTCTATCGGGCGATGCAAAGCTATCGCCAAACCTTCCGCGGCAAGGACAGTCAGGGGGCAACCAATATGATTTTGTCGCCCGACAATGAATATCTGCGCCGTTTCCAGGGCAACTGAC
>JANRIY010000024.1:0-89279 GCA_033764495.1 Sphingopyxis sp.
CAGCGAATTGGTGTCATTGGCATCGCCATTGTCGCCGCGCCCCACAAACGCCTTGTAGACGCGCTCGCGAAGGCCCCGGTTGGTCGCATATTGCAGCACCGGCTGCGCCGCCGAACGGGTGTTTTTGATGGCATATTGGCCGGGCTTGCCATTGGCTTCGGCGGCCGCCTTGAACGAGGCAATCAGCGCGGGTTCAAGGCCGTCCAATTCCTTCGCATCGGCGACAAAGGTATAGAGTTTTTCATCGGCGAGCAGCTTGGACGAGAATTGCGAAAACAGCCCCTCGAGCTTCGCATTGATAGACACCAGGACGGCGCGATCTTCCTCTGACAGATTGGCGCCGTTGCGCACCATTTCTTCATATTCGCGCTCGACGATCCGCTGCTGCTGCGCGTCGAGGCCGCTGGTTTTGCGGGCGTCATAGACCGCTTTGTAGCGTGCGACCAATTTGGGCTGGAGCATCAGTTCGGTGTAGAAGGTGGAGATTTTGGGGCTCCACTCGGCGTCAATTTCCTCGACGCGGGCGTTCGAAACGTTCGACGTCTGCACGCCCCACAGCGAAAAGACGCGGTCCATCGTCGCGCCTGCCAGCATCATCGGGACATGGGTGTTTTCAAAGGTGGGCGGCGCGGGGTTGTTGATAATGGCGTCCACATCGGCCTTCACTTCAGCCATGGCAGCGGTGAAGGCATCGGGGAACAGGTCGGGCCGCATCTTGTCCCACGGCGGCACCCCGCCATAGGGGCCGGTCCAGTTGGCGGTCAGCGCATTGCCCGCCGGTTTGACGGCTTCGGCAGCAGGCGGCGCAGTTTCGGTGGTGGCGGTGTCAGACATGGTCGCACATCCGGTGAGCAGGGTGGTGGAAGCAAAAAGGGCGGTCAGCGGCAAGCGCATGGAATATCTCTCCGTGGGGGTCGTTGCTGGTGCAACTATGTGGTGCAGGATTAACCGGAAATGTCGCAGGGTAGCAAGGGCCCCCGCCCCCGCCCCGACAACTGGCCGCTCCCCGGCGAAAGCCGGGGCCCAGCTGGCGCGGCGCTAACCCGCATGGACCCCGGCTTTCGCCGGGGAGCGCAAGGATTACCGGCACACGCCGCCAAACTCGCGCGCTGCCAGGTCGAAATGGAAATGGTCGCGGTGCGCGGTGTTGAAATCGGGCGACAGGGTGGTGGCGAAAATGGCGCACGCGCCGTCGCGGATCTCGCGCAGGAAGGCCTGCTCGTCGGCTTTGCCGGTCCAGCCGTCGATCAGCGAAACGCGCCGCCCGCTGGCAAGGCGAAAGGCGGCGATGTCATAGGCATTGCCGCTGGCGTGCTCGCTCATCCGGCTACCCCCTGCGATACGGCGGCAGTTGGTGGTGCCAAGATGTTCGAAGCTGATGACGCGCTGGCCAAAGTGGCGCTGCGCGGCGGGGGCGACGACTTTGCGCTGCCACAGGATCAGCCCGGCGGCGACGGCGCAGGTCGAATTGGGCTGGTCGGGGCGCAATCGCATTGCCGAAGCGTCCAGGCGAGTGCGGTCGTTCAGGCGGCATTCGCCGGTGCCGATGGCTGGTTCGGTGGCAAAGCGCACGCCGCCTTCAGTCAGGATCGCGCGGCAGGCGAAGGGGGTATCGACCAGCGCGGTCAGCTTGTCGCTGGTGGCCCAGCCGATGGGGTGCGCCAGGCTGAACGGCGCATAGGGGTTGTGCTGCGGGTGGCGTTCCAGCCAGCGCCAGCCCGCGAACGCGCCGCCGATCAGCAACAGCAGCAGGACGATGGCGCCCGCGCGCTTCATCCGGCGAAGGGCGGTGCAATCAACCCCGGCATGTCGACGCGGAAGGTGAAGAGGCCGCCTGCATGCGGCTCGCGCGCCAGTTGCTCGTCGGACAATCCCTTGCGCGCGCTGGTGACAAAGGCGGTGCGGGCGTCGTCGCCGCCAAAGCCGATCATGGTCGGGCGGCTGACGGGGAGAACTACGGTCTGCAGCACCTCTCCCGCGGGCGACAGGCGCACGACGCGGGCGCCGTCGAACAGCGCCGACCATAGGCACCCTTCGGCATCGACCGCCGCGCCGTCGGGGCGGCCCGTGCCATGTTCGAACTGGTGGAACAGGCGCGCGTTTGCCAGCGTGCCGGTGGCGGGGTCATGGTCGAAAGCGCGGATCGCGTGGGTGGGCGTGTCGGCGTGATAGAAGGTGCGGCCATCGGGGCTGAACGCCGCGCCGTTGCACGTGGTCATGCCGCCGATGATGCGCGCCGCGCTGCCGTCCGGCGCGATGCGATAGAGGGTGGCGTCGTGGGTGGTCTTGGCCTCGTCCACGCTGCCCAGCCACCAATTGCCCGCTGCATCGACGCAGGCGTCGTTGCAACGATAGTCGGGTTGGTCAGCGAGGAAGGGCGCGCCGAGGGGGCGTAGTGGGGCGTCCCAATCGTCGATGGTGGCAATGCCATCGCGCAGGCCGAGCACGAGGCCGCCGCAGGCGCGCGGGGCGACGCAGGCGACGGGCAGGTCGAACTGGCGGGTCGCATTGGTCCCGGTGGCGGGGTCAAAGCGGTGCAGGCGCTGCGCGGCGATATCGACCCAATAGAGGCAGGCATCGCGCACCGACCAGCGCGGCGATTCGCCGAGGCTTGCGCGGGCATCAAGGAGGAGAGTGGGCATGGGGTGGGGGATAGTCGGACGCGCGGGGAAGCGCAAAGGATACAAAAGATACGGTCGGTTTCAGTGAGGATGTATCTTTTGTATCTTTAAGTGAGGATGGATGTGGTTGGCGGGCGGAAAGTGGGGATGGGTTGGGGCGCATCCGGGACTTTAAGGCAGATTGGGCACGTGTAGGACAGCGAAAAAGGGGTTTCGCGCAGAGGGCGCAGAGGGAGCAGAGACCGCAGAGGTGGAAGCATGCTTCGGGGACATGCTATTGCATGTCCCTGTCCCGCCATTCGGTTTCTGAACTTTGGAGCGAATAATGGAGATTTTTGGCACACCTGACCCTGCCGCCGACGACGCCGAAGGAATTGGTCGTTTGTTGGAAACAACGCTTTATCTCTCCCGGGAAGAAATGCTGAAACTTGCCGAGTTTCTGAATTATTGCGCTGAAGATTGCACAAAGCATGAGCTTTGGGATCATGAGCATTTTTGCGATTTTCTTGCCCGTCCGGATGACCAATATCCTGATGTTATTGTCTATCTGAATCGTTGAGCTGCTGAGGACGGGAAAGCGAATTACCGTGCACCCCGGTGATCAGCCAAATTCTCGTCGTCCCGGACTTGATCCGGGACAACAAGCCCAAGTTCGCGTGTTGTCCCGGATCAAGTCCGGGACGACGATAGAGGGGTGGCGAGGCCCCTCACTTTTGACTTGACGTGCACGTAAACGTAAGGTCACAAACTTGCCGCCGCCGTGCGGCACATAATGTCTTGGAGAGGACCCGCCCCCATGTCGCTCGATGTCATTCCCCGCACCGCTTATAATGACGATCATGAGGCGTTTCGGCGCACCGTGCGCCAGTTTATGGAAACCGAGATTGCGCCCAACGCGGCCAAATGGGCCGAGGATGGGATTGTCGACAAGGCGATCTGGCCCAAGGCGGGCGAACTGGGCCTGCTGTGCCCGACGGTGCCCGAGGAATATGGCGGGCTGGGGCTCGACTTTGGCTACAACGCCATCGTTGACGAGGAAGCGGCCTATTATGGCCGCGCCGCGACGGGTTTCTCGCTGCAGTCGGACATCGTCGTCAATTATCTCGTCACCTATGGCAGCGAGGAACAGAAGCAGCAGTGGTTGCCCAAGCTGGTGTCGGGCGAGGTGGTCACCGCCATCGCGATGACCGAGCCGGGGACGGGCAGCGATTTGCAGGGCATTCGCACCACCGCCAAGAAGGACGGCAACCACTACGTCATCAACGGGTCGAAAACCTATATCACCAACGGCCAGACCGCCGATCTGGTGCTGGTGTGCGTGAAGACCGACACCGAGGTGCAGCCGGCGTGGAAGGGCGTATCGATTGTGCTGGTCGAGGCTGACCGCGAGGGGTTCCAGCGCGGGCGCAACCTGGACAAGATCGGGCAGGATGAGGCCGATACGTCCGAGCTGTTCTTCAACGACGTCCGCGTGCCGATCACCAATTGCCTGGGCGAAGAGGGCAAGGGCTTCATCTATCTGATGAGCGAGCTGCCGCAGGAACGGCTGTCGATTGCCGTTTCGGCGCAGGCATCGGCGCAGCGCGCGTTTGACGATACGGTCGAGTTTACGCGCGAGCGCAAGGCGTTCGGCAAGCCCATCCTGGATTTCCAGAATACGCGCTTTGTGCTGGCCGATCTGAAGGCCAAATTGCAGGTTGGCTGGGCGCATCTCGATTGGGCGTTGGCGCGGCATCTGAAGAAGGAATTGACGCCCGAGGAGGGCGCGGCGGCGAAGCTGTGGCACACCGACCTGCAGTGGGAGGTGATGGACAAATGCCTGCAGCTGCATGGCGGCGCGGGCTATATGAACGAATATCCCATCGCCCGCATGTGGCGCGGCGCGCGCGTGACGCGCATCTTTGGCGGCACGAACGAGATTATGAAGGAATTGATCGGGCGGAAGCTTTAGACAATTTATCCCCTCCTCTTCAGGGGAGGGGCAGTGAGACTTGGTGCCGCGAAGCGGTGCCTTAGTCGAGCGGGGTGGGGTCTAGCGGCCTTGCTCCATGCCGACAGACCCCACCCCAACCCCTCCCCTGAAGGGGAGGGGCTTTAGAAGCAAAGGACCTACCCCATGCCCACAGCCTATATTGTTGACGCCGTCCGCACCGCCGGGGGCAAACGCGGCGGCAAGCTCGCCGGCTGGCACCCCGTTGACATGGCCGCCGCGACGCTGGACGCCATTGTCGAACGCAATGGTTTTGACGGCAAACGCGTCGACGATGTCGTGATGGGGTGCGTCATGCAGGGCGGGCAGCAGGGCTTGCAGGTCGGGCGTAACGCGGTGCTGGCGACCAAGCATCTGGGCGAAAGCGTGCCCGCGGTGACCATCGACCGCCAGTGCGGATCGTCGCAGCAGGCGATGCAGTTCGCGGCGCAGGCGGTGATGTCGGGGACGCAGGACATGGTCATCGCCGCAGGCGTCGAATCGATGACGCGCGTGCCGATGGGTTCGACCGTGATGTTCCATATGAAGGAAGGGCTGGGCGGCTATAAATCGCCAGGGCTGGAGGAGCGTTATCCGGGCATCATGTGGTCGCAGTTTATGGGCGCCGAGATGATCGTGAAGAAGCATGGCTTCACCAAGGAACAGCTCGACCAGTTTAGTTTTGAAAGCCACCAGAAGGCCAAGGCGGCGACCGAAGCAGGTGCGTTCACCGGCGAGATTTTGGCGCTGGAAATCGACACGCCCGACGGCAAGGTGATGCACAGCGTGGATGAAGGCATCCGCTTTGACGCGACGCTGGAGGGCATTGCCGGGGTCAAGCTGCTGCAGGAAGGCGGCACCATTACCGCTGCATCCTCGTCGCAGATTTGTGATGGCGCTTCGGCGGTGCTGATCGTGTCCGAACAGGCGCTCAAGGACCATGGGCTGACGCCGTTGGCGCGCATCCACAATCTGACCGTGACCGCGGGCGACCCGGTGATCATGCTGGAAGAGCCTTTGTTCGCAACCGACCGCGCGTTGCAACGTGCGGGCATGAAGATTGGCGACATTGATGCCTATGAGGTCAACGAGGCGTTCGCGCCGGTGCCGCTGGCTTGGCTCAAGCACACCGGCGCCGACCCCGCAAAGCTGAACCAGCACGGCGGCGCGATTGCGCTGGGGCATCCGCTGGGCGCGAGCGGCACGAAGCTGATGGCGACTTTGCTCGGCGTGCTCAAGGCCAAGGGCGGCAAATATGGACTGCAGACGATGTGCGAAGGCGGCGGCGTCGCCAATGTCACCATCATCGAACGACTTTGATTGAACCGGAGAGGATATTCCCATGAAACTTGATTCCACCGTAGCCGCCGTCATCACCGGCGGCGCATCCGGGCTTGGCGCCGCCACCGCGCGTGCATTGGCGGCGAAGGGCGTCAAGGTCGCCATCTTTGACCTGCAGACCGAAAAGGGCGAAGCCGTCGCTGCCGAAATCGGCGGCGTTTTCTGCGAAGTGAACGTCACCAGCGACGAAAGCGTCGATGCCGGTTTTGAAAAGGCGCGCGCCGCGCATGGACAGGAACGCATCCTGGTCAACTGCGCGGGCACGGGCAGTGCGATGAAGACCGCGAGCCGCAGCAAGACCGACGGCACGATCAAGCATTACCCGCTCGACGCGTTCAACTGGCTGATCCAGATCAATCTGGTTGGCACCTTCCGCTGCATTGCCAAATCGGCGGCAGGGATGCTGACGCTCGACCCCATGGAGGATGGCGAGCGCGGGGCGATCGTCAACACCGCCAGCGTTGCGGCCGAGGATGGCCAGATGGGTCAGGTCGCCTACTCGGCATCCAAGGCGGGCGTGGTCGGCATGACGTTGCCCATCGCGCGCGACCTGTCGGGCGAGGGCATTCGCGTGAACACCATTTTACCGGGCATTTTCGAAACGCCGCTGATGCTGGGCGCGCCGCAGAATGTGAAGGATGCGCTGGCCGCGTCGGTGCCGTTCCCCAAGCGGCTGGGCAACCCCAATGAATATGCGCACCTTGCGCTGACGATGATCGAGAACAGCTATTTCAACGGCGAGGATGTCCGTTTGGATGGCGCCATCCGCATGGCGCCGCGCTGATATGCCGCGTTTCGACCCTGCCCGGCTGGATGCTGCGAACTATCCTTATGCCACCAGTGTCGAAACGCGCTTTCAGGACCTGGACCCGCTCGGCCATATCAACAATGTCGCGATGGCGGCCTTGTTCGAAAATGGCCGGGTGCGGTTCAACCGCGAATTGCTGGTCGAACGCAAACGGCGGGTGAAGGGCCAGCGCTGGCTGATCGCGCGGGTCGAAATCAACTATATTGCCGAAGGGCACTTTCCCGATCCGATCACTGTGGCCAGCGGCATCGGCCGCATTGGCACGTCCAGCTGGGACATTGTGTCGGCGGCGTACCAGAATGACCGCTGCATCGGGCTGTGCGATACAACGATTGTTAGCACCGATGCGAATGGGGCGCTGGCGATCAGCGATGAATTTCGCGCAGAGCTGGAAAGCTTCCGGTTCCGCGGTTAACCCTCGCCCACACTCCGGATCAGATCGCGCGCGAACCCGATCAAACCCACTTGCCGCCGGCGCTTCAGCCGCTCGGCGCGCAATATCGCCTTCACCTCGTCAAAACAGGCATCGACGCTTTCGTTGATCAGCACATAGTCATAGCCGTCCCAGTGGCTGATTTCGTTGGCGGCGCGCTCCATCCGCGCGGCGATCACTTCGTCGCTGTCGGTCCCGCGCGCGCGCAGGCGGCGTTCGAGTTCGTCCATGGTCGGCGGCAGGATGAAGACGCGCACAACATCGGGCCCGGCCTCTTGGTACAGCTGCTGCGCGCCCTGCCAGTCGATGTCGAACAGCACATCGCGCCCCTCGGCGAGCACGGCGTCCACCGGTGCGCGCGGGGTGCCATAGCGGTGGCCGAAGACATGCGCCCATTCGAGGAATTCGCCTGCTGCGACCATTTCCTTGAAGCGCGGGGTGTCGACGAAATGATAGTCGACCCCGTCCACCTCGCCGGGCCGCATCGGGCGCGTGGTGGCGGAAACGGACAACGCCAGGCTGGGATCGTCGGCCAGCAGCATGCGCGAAATGGTGGTTTTACCCGCGCCCGATGGCGAGGACAGGACAAAAAGGACGCCGCGACGGGCCAACTGGACGCTCGAAGACATGGGCGCTATTCGCTTGGGCAGCGCGCTTGGTCAAGCATGCTGTTGAGGAGTGCGCGATGGATTATGCGGTGGGACGCAAGGGCTGGCTGGTTGCGGCGACGCTGTTCGTGCTGCTCACCATCATCCTGCTCGGCATGGGCCGCCCGCCGATCTGCGAATGCGGCACAGTCAAATTCTGGCACGGCGTGGTGGAATCGTCGGAAAACAGCCAGCATCTGGCCGACTGGTACAGCTTCAGCCATGTCATCCACGGCTTCATTTTCTATGGGCTCGCGCGTTGGCTAATCCCCGGCAAGCCCGCGTGGATCGCGCTGGCAGCGGCGATTTTTGTCGAGGCCGCATGGGAGATTAGCGAGAATACGCCGATAGTGATCAACCGCTATCGCGAGGCGACGATGGCGTTCGGCTATGCCGGCGACAGCGCGATTAACAGTATCGCGGATACGGCGTGGATGGTGATCGGCTGGCTGGGCGCACGCGCGATGAAGTGGTGGCAGACGGTCGCGCTGGCGATCGCGTTCGAGCTGTTCACCCTTTGGACGATCCGCGACAATCTGACGCTGAATGTGCTGATGCTGGTGTCGCCGGTCGAAGCGATCAAGGATTGGCAGGCGGGCAACACAGCTGCATCGTCGTCCTGAACTTGTTTCAGGACAACAAACGAGCGGCGGGGCGTTGTCCTGAAACAAGTTCAGGACGACGGAAACTGGGGGCGATTAGGGCTGTGGCGGTACGCTTGGAACCACCGGGGCGTCGGGTGGCGGGTCGATCGGCGCGCCCATGGCGGCGGCAGCGGCCTCGGCGGCCTTTTCTTCCTGCTTCTTGTCATACAGCCATTTGGCGACCATCGCGCCGCCGACAAACACCGCGCCGGGCAGCGAGCGCCGCGCGATGCGCGCCGCAACCAGGCCGAGTCCGGCGCCAATCAGCCCTTTGCCCAGCGAGCCCTTGCCCGCCGCGCTGCCGACCGCCGCCGGAATGATTTTGGTGATCACCTTGCGCATCAGATCATCCTCTCTGGCTTAACGTGGGCGTCGAAGGTCGCTGCGTCAACCAGCCCCGATGCCAAAGCCGCTTCGCGCAGCGTTGTTCCATTGGCGTGCGCCGATTTGGCGATTTTGGCGGCATTGTCATAACCGATGACGGGCGCGAGCGCGGTGACGAGCATCAGCGAGCGGTCGACCAGCTCGGCGATGCGCGCGCGGTTGGGCTCCAGCCCCTCAATGCAATTTTTTGCGAACGTCTGCATGCCGATGCTGAGCAGCTCGATCGAGCGCAGCACATTGGCGCCGATCAGCGGCTTGAACACGTTGAGTTGCAAATGGCCTTGCAGCCCGCCGATGGTGATGGCGGTGTGATTGCCCATCACCTGCGCGGCGACCATCGTCAGCATCTCGCACTGCGTCGGATTGACCTTGCCCGGCATGATCGAACTGCCGGGTTCGTTCTCGGGCAGGATCAGTTCGCCCAGCCCCGCGCGCGGACCGGAGCCGAGCAGGCGGATGTCATTGGCAATTTTGGTGAGGGACACGGCGAGGGTGTTGAGGTGACCCGACAACTCCACCAACGTGTCGTGGCTGGCGAGCGCCTCGAACTTGTTGGGCGCGCTCACCCACGGCACGCCGCCCGTGATTTTAGCCAGCTCGTCGCAAAAGGACGGCCCGAAATCGGGCGGCGCATTCAGTCCGGTGCCGACCGCGGTCCCGCCCTGCGCCAGCCGGGACAGGCGCGGCCAGATGCCGACAATCCGGTCGGCGCTATCATTCAGCATCGCGGCAAAAGCTGACATTTCCTGTCCCAATGTGACCGGTGTCGCATCCTGCAAATGCGTGCGGCCGATCTTGACGATGTCCGCCCAGGCTTCGGCATGGACGGCAAAGGCGGTTGCCAGTGCCCGCACCGATTTGAGCAGCCGGTCGCGCGCCGCTAGCGCCGCCGCCACATGCATCGCCGTCGGGAAACTGTCGTTCGACGATTGCGCCATATTCACATGGTCATTGGGATGCACCGGCGTCTTGCCGCCGCGCGCGCCGGTCAGCATTTCGTTGGCGCGGCCCGCGATGACCTCGTTGACGTTCATATTGGTCTGGGTGCCGCTGCCCGTTTGCCAGATGGTCAGCGGGAATTGATCGTCGTGGCGGCCGTCGATGACCTCCTGCGCGGCGGCCTCGATGGCGTCGGCGACTGCACTGTCCAACCCATGCTTTCGATTGACCCGCGCCGCCGCCAGTTTGACCATCGCGAGGGCATGGATGATGCCGATGGGCATGCGCTCGTGCGGCGGAAAGGGGAAATTTTCGATGCTTCGCTGCGTCTGCGCGCCCCAATAAGCGGCGGCGGGGACTTCGATGGGGCCGAAGCTGTCGGTTTCGGTGCGGGTGGTGGTCATCTACAACCTTACTTTCGTCGTCCTGACCTTGTTTCAGGACAACGGGCGGACTGTGGCTTGTTGTCCTGAAACGAGTTCAGGACGACGAGAGATGGGAAGATAGGCGCATCATTCGCGCAATCCTAGCTCTTGTCCCAGATCGCGCCATTCGGGATTTTCGGCCTCAATCAGGTTGAACTTCCAGTCCCTATGCCAGTTCTTCAGCTTCTTCTCACGCGTAATTGCTGCATCCATCGTCGCATGCACCTCAAACCAAACCAGCCGGTTGGTGTTGCGCTGTTTGGAATAGCCATCAATCAGGCGTTCGCGGTGCTGCCAATAGCGTTGTGGCAGGTTTGAAGTCACGCCGATGTAGATATAGCCTCGTGCGCCGCTGGCAAGGATGTACACGCAGGGTTGGAAGTCGCGCATTTCCTGTATCGCTTGTTGTCCTGAAACAAGTTCAGGTTAACGATAATTCAAACTTCCGTCGTCCTGAACTTGTTTCAGGACAACAAGCGGCTGGGGCGTGTTATGCTGAAACAAGTTCAGCATGACGAAAACGGGGGTGAAAGAATCTCACCGTTTCTTGCCGAAATCCACCGTGACCACGTTGGAGCCATCGTCCGCGCCCACTGGCGGGGCGTCATTTTCCGCCGCTTCGTGCGGTTCGGGGGCGAAGCCGGTGTCGGCGACGTGGAATTGCAGCCCGAAATCGACCGAAGGATCGACGAAGGCGGTGATCGCCGAATAGGGAATGTCGAGCTGCGAGGCGACCTGGTTGAAGGACAGCTTCACCGAAAAGCCATCGTCGCCGACGACCAGATCCCAGAAGCGGTTCTGGAGCACGATGGTCATTTCGTCGGGAAATTTTTCAATCAGATGCGCGGGGATAGTGACGCCGGGTGCCTGGGTTTTGAAGGTGATATAGAAATGATGCCCGCCGGGCAGGCCGCCATCCTCTATCTGTGACAGCACGCGGCCGACGACGGCGCGCAGCGCTTCCTGCACGATCTCGTCATAGGGAATCAGGCTGTCTTGAACATCTTCGGCCATGCCCGATGGATTAACGGGCGGCGGTGGCGGGTCAAGCCCCTTGCCTAGCGGCGGGTGCGGCGCATAAAGGCGCGCATGCGCACCGCCACCATCAGCCGCGATACCAAGGAAACCGCAATCGCCGTGACCGTCAATCTCGACGGCACCGGCGAATATGCCGTGTCGACAGGCATTGGATTCCTCGACCATATGATCGAACAATTGTCGCGCCACTCGCTGATTGACATATCGCTGACCGTGAAGGGCGACCTGCACGTTGACCAGCACCATACGGTGGAGGACAGCGCGTTGGCGCTGGGTGAGGCGCTGGCCAAGGCGCTTGGCGATAAGCGCGGCATCGCCCGCTATGGCGAGGCGCATGCACCGATGGACGAAACGCTGACGCGCGTCGCGCTCGATATTTCGGGGCGGCCCTATTGCGTGTGGAAATCGGGCTTTTCACAGCCGCGCCTGGGCGAGATGGACACCGAGCTGTTCTCGCACTGGTACGCCAGTTTCGCGCAAACGGCCGGCATCACGCTGCACCTCGAGACGCTGTATGGCGAGAATAACCATCATATCGCCGAAAGCGGGTTCAAGGCGCTGGCGCGGGCGCTGCGGCAGGCGGTCGCGATTGACCCGCGCAAGGGCGATGCCATCCCCAGCACCAAGGGGGTGCTGTAAGCGGCCATGACGCTGGCGCTGATCGATTATGGCGCGGGCAATCTGCGCTCGGTCGCCAATGCGCTGAAGGCAGCGGGGGCGGGCGATGTGGCGGTGACGGCTGACCCTGATGCGGTGGCGCGTGCCGATCGGATTGTGCTGCCCGGCGTCGGGGCATTTGCCGCGTGCATGGCAGGGCTGACCGCCATCGACGGGATGGTGGCGGCGCTGGAGGCGCGGGTGCGCGGTGATGGCGCGCCTTTCCTTGGAATTTGCGTCGGCATGCAATTGCTGGCGGACGAGGGCCGCGAGCATGGCGTGACACCGGGGCTTGGCTGGATCGGCGGCTGGGTCGAAGCGATTGCACCGGCCCCCGGCCTGCGCGTGCCGCACATGGGTTGGAACGATGTCGTGCCGATGGCCGAGCACCCCGTGCTGGAACAGGGCGAGGCTTATTTCCTCCACGGCTATCAATTTCGCGCCAGCGATCCGACGGATATCGCGGCGGGGACACATCATGGCGGGCCGGTGGTGGCGGCGGTTGCGCGGGACAATATCCTGGGCGTGCAATTCCACCCCGAAAAAAGCCAGCGCTATGGCATCGCAATGCTCGAAAGGTTTCTTGCATGGCGGCCCTGACGATTTTCCCGGCCATCGACCTCAAGGCCGGCCAAGTCGTGCGACTGGCCGAGGGCGATATGGACCGCGCGACCATCTATGGTGACGATCCTGCCGCCCAAGCGCGCGTCTTTGCCGCTGCCGGGGCGGAGTGGCTGCATGTCGTTGATCTGGACGGCGCGTTCGCGGGCGAGAGTGTGAATGGCGGTGCAGTGGAAAGCATAATCGCCGCCTTTCCGGGCAAGGTGCAAGTCGGTGGCGGCATCAGAAGGCGCGCGCAAGTCGACCACTGGCTCGGGCTGGGTGTCGAGCGGGTGATTATCGGCACCGCGGCGCTGAAGGACCCCGAGTTCGTTCGCGCGGCTGCGCGTGAACTTCCGGGCCGGATTATCGTCGGCGTCGACGCGCGCGATGGGATGGTGGCGACCGAGGGCTGGGCCGATGTGTCCGATGTGCGCGTCGAAGATCTGGCGCGGCGGTTCGAGGACGCGGGAGTGGCGGCGCTGCTGTTCACCGACGTCGGGCGCGACGGGCTGCTGAAAGGGTGCAATGTTGCTGCCACGGTCGCGCTGGCCCGCGCAGTCGATATTCCGGTGATTGCCAGCGGCGGCGTGGCCGACATAGGTGACGTCCACGCGTTGCGACCGCATGTAGCCGATGGCATTGCAGGCGTAATCACCGGCCGCGCGCTTTATGACGGGCGGCTGGATTTGGCCGAGGCGATCGCGGCCGGGCGCGGCGCATGACCGTCCGCGTTCGCGTCATACCCTGCCTTGACGTCGCCGATGGGCGCGTGGTGAAGGGCGTTAACTTCGTCAATTTGCGCGACGCCGGCGATCCGGTCGAGGCCGCGCGCGCCTATGATGCCGCGGGGGCCGATGAGCTTTGCTTCCTCGACATTTCGGCGAGCCATGAAGGGCGCGGGACCTTGCTGGAAATGGTCGCGCGCACGGCGGAGGTGTGTTTCATGCCGCTGACCGTCGGCGGCGGCGTGCGCAGTGCCGATGACGCGCGCGCGCTGCTGCTCGCCGGGGCCGACAAGGTCGCGGTCAATTCGGCGGCGGTGGCACGGCCCGAGCTGGTTGCTGACATCGCCGACCGCTTCGGAAGCCAGTGCGCAGTGGGCAGCATCGACGCCCGCGCCGTTGCCCCGGGGCGGTGGGAGATTTTCACGCATGGCGGGCGGCAAGCGACGGGCGTCGATGCGCTCGCCCATGCCGTCCGTTTGGCCGAGTTGGGCGCCGGCGAGCTGCTGGTTACCAGCATGGACCGCGACGGGACGAAGGACGGCTATGATCTGGCGCTGATCCGCGCGATTGCTGATGCAGTGACGGTGCCAGTGATTGCCAGCGGCGGGGTAGGCAATCTTGGCCATTTGGTCGACGGCGTGACGCGCGGTGGGGCAAGCGCGGTGCTGGCCGCCAGCATCTTTCATTTTGGGGAGGCGACGGTTGCCGACGCGCATGTGGCGCTGGCCGCAGCAGGACTGGCGGTGCGTTCGCACTAGCTAAGGCAAGCGGCAGGTGCGATAGGCTGCGGTTCATGCAGATTTTGCGCGCCCGTGCCTCTGATATTGCGCCGATCGTCGGGTTGGTGCTGGCGCTGCTGGCATTGTCAGCGGGGCTGCCCGCGCTGCTCGCCGCCGCCGCGTTGATCGTCATGGTGCTGGGCGCGGTGCATCACGCCGAAGTTGTCGCGCACCGGGTGGGTGAGCCCTTCGGCACGCTGATTCTGGCGCTGGCGGTGACTATCATCGAGGTCGGGTTGATCCTGGCGCTCATGCAGGCTGACCCCCAGGATACCGAGACGCTGGCGCGCGACACGGTGTTTGCCGCCGTCATGGTGATTATCAACCTGCTGATGGGGCTGTGCTTGCTGGTCGGCGCGATCCGCCACCATGAGCAGCGCTTTCAGCGCACGGGGATCGGCGCGGCGCTAGCGACGCTGACGGTGCTGACGGTGGTGACGCTGGTGCTGCCCAATTTCACCTCGAGCGCGCCGGGGCCGCGCTATTCGGAAACACAGCTCGCCTTCGTCGGCGGGGTCTCGCTGATCCTCTATGCCACCTTCGCGCTGGTGCAGACGGTGCGCCACCGCGATTATTTTTTGCCCGACGGCGATGACGAGGACGAAGCCGAAGTTCATGCCGAGCCGCCGACGGCGCGGCGCAGCTGGCTGTCGCTCGGGCTGCTCGTTGCCTGTCTGGTGGCAGTGGTGCTGCTGGCCAAGACCCTGTCGCCCGTTATTGGCGACGCGCTGGAAGCGGCTGGCGCGCCAGCAGCGGTGCTGGGGATAATCATCGCGGCGCTGATCCTCGCCCCGGAGAGCCTGGCCGCAGTCCGCGCGGCGCGCGCCAACCGGCTCCAAACCAGCCTCAATCTGGCTTTGGGGTCGGCGCTGGCGAGTATTGGCCTGACTATCCCGGCGGTGGCGGTGCTGTCGGTCATTACGGGCATGCCGATTGTGCTAGGGCTTGACTCCAAATCGTCGGTGCTGTTGTTCCTGTCGTTGATAGTGGCGTCGCAGACGCTGGCGAACGGGCGAACTACGGTGTTGCAGGGCGTCATTCACCTGATGCTGTTTGCGATTTATCTGTTTACGACGTTCGTGCCTTAGGATCGAGGGGCGCTCACCTCTGCCTTCGTCGTCCTGAACTTGTTTCAGGACAACGGACGACGGTTGGCTTGTTGTCCTGAAGCAAGTTCAGGACGACGAGAAGTCGGGGCTTGGCGCTAAACCTTCCGAACAAACACGCTGCCCGCGCTATAGCCTGCGCCGAAAGAGCAGATGAGGCCGGTATCGCCGGACTTGAGGTCAGCGCTGTGCTTGTGGAAGGCGATGATCGAGCCGGCGCTGGAGGTGTTGGCGTAGGTGTCGAGCACGGTCGGACTTTCATCTTCATTGGCTTCATGGCCCAGCACACGCTGCGCGATCAGGCGGTTCATGCCTTGATTGGCCTGATGCAGCCACAACCGGCGCAGCGCCGCAGGATCGAGGTTGAGGGCAGCGGCGTGACCAATGATCATCTCCGCGACCATCGGAACCACTTCCTTGAACACTTTGCGCCCTTCCTGGACGAACAATTTGTCGGTTTTGGGACCGCTCTGGTCGACAGGGCCTTTGCCTTCGGCGCGGTTGAGGAAACCGAAGTTGTTGCGGATATTGTTACTGAATTGGGTTTTGAGGCGCGTGCCCAATATGTCCCAATGGCCAGCGGGGGCCATGTCCTTGGCCTCGACAAGGACGGCGGTGGCAACGTCACCGAAGATGAAATGGCTGTCGCGGTCACGCCAGTTAAGATGGCCCGAAGTAATTTCGGGGTTTACCACCAGCACGCTACGCGCATTGCCGCTGCGGATATAGTCCGCCGCTGTCTGGATACCAAAGGTTGCCGAGGAACAGGCGACATTCATGTCAAAAGCAAAGCCGCGCTCCATGCCCAGTTCGTGTTGGATTTCGACCGCCATCGCGGGATAGGCGCGCTGCATGTTGGATGCCGCGCACAGGACCGCATCGACGTCGGCGACATCACGGTTCGCCCGCGCGAGCGCATCGCGGCATGCGGCAACGCCGCTTTCCGCCATCAACGAAATCTGGTCATCGTCGCGCTCGGGATAGCGCGGTTCCATGATCGCTGGATTGACAATGGCGCGCTTGTCGATGACGTGCCGCGCCTTGATCCCGCTCGCCTTTTCAATAAACTCGACCGAGCTGTGGGTCAGCTGATCGGCGCCCGGATGCTCGGCGTTGTAGCGGTCGACATAAGCGTTGAAACTGGCGACCAACTCTTCGTTGGTGATGATATCGGGCGGCGTGAACAGGCCGGTGGCTGAAATGACCGGCTGGTGGGTGAAAGTCATGTTGGTCCTGCGACGGTCGGTTTGTTTGGCGGGCTGTTTAGGAGCGTGGCGCAGGGGACGCAATGCTGAACGCTGGCTGCCGCGAGGGTTAACCTGGCTGTAACCACGATGGTGGCAACAAGCGAACAAAGGTATGCATCCGCAGGGATCGTCCATGCGGGGCTGCCAGCGGGAGCCACGTGCATGGCATCGCGGTCCGGGCCACAGACGGGCGACTTGGCCATCGCCGAGATGAAGGAATTCGCCAGCTTTCCGGCGGCGACGCAGCGCTATATTCGCCGCTCGCTCGACATCGGGCTGGAGCGCGACGACGCCATCGCGCGCTGGTCGCGCGACATGGTTGAAGAAACCGCAATCCGCGTGCAGGCGCGTATCTATGCCCGGTTGCCCGACCTTCGCGCCACCATCCCCGACGACAGCGGCCTTGACGCGCTGGAGGCGTTCATGGCGCCGTTGGTGTCCGTCTCGGCTTTCGATCTGGGGCAGGATCGGCTGACCAGTTTCAATGCCTATCGCTTCCTCTATGAACGGCTGCTGGGTGCAGCAGCGCGTCCATGGCTGCCGGGGGCCTTTTGTGCGGCGGCGGCATTGCCGCATCTGCATCCCGAGCGCCGTCGCGGATTGCTCCAGTCGATCAGCGAGGCGGCGGCGACGGCACCCGGCTGGTCATCGCGCGAACCCAACTTCTATCCCGAATGGGTGGAAAAGATCGACGCGACCAAACCGGCGAATTGAGCTTAGCTGCGCAGATCCGTGGGAAGATGGTCGCGGGCATAGTCGATCAGCGCGCGCAGCTTGGGCATGACCTGTTTGCGGCTGGGGTAATAAAGGAACAAGCCCGCACTGCTGGCGGCAAAATCATCAAGGGCAAGCTCGAGCGCGCCTTCGGCCAACTCGTGTTTAATGATTGGCTCGGCGATCATGCCCAGCGCTGCGCCGGTGCGCATCGCCATCATCATGGCAGCAAAGTCATTGACGATCACAGGCCCGCTGATCTGCACTTCCTCTTCGCGGTTGCCGACTTGAAAGGTCCAGGGCATCATTCCGCTGCTGGCAAGGCGTAAGCGGATGCAGCGATGCTGCGCCAGTTCAGCGATGGACTGCGGCTTGCCGAAGCGAGCGAAATAGTCAGGCGTGCCCGCGATCACGAAGCGGAACGGGCCTGACAGGCGCACGGCGATCATATCGGCTTCCAGCATTTCGCCCATGCGCACGCCGGCGTCGAACCCCCCGGCGGTCAAATCCGACAGGGCGTCATCGGCAAAGATTTCCAGCTCGATATCGGGATATTCATCGATGAAGCCTGCTAGGATCGGTGCAAACAGCGGCTGGATCGCGCCGCGCATCAGGTTGATACGCAGCCGCCCCGCCGCGCGGCCGCCCAAATTGCGCGCGGCTTCATAGGCATCGGTCAGCCCGGCATAGGCGGGTGCAGCGCGCGCATGGAACATTTCGCCCGCCTGGGTCAGGCTGACGCTGCGCGTGGTGCGCATGAACAGCGGCGCCCCCACCCGTGCCTCGAGCGCCTTGATTGTCTGACTAATGGCAGAGGGGGAAACGCCGAGATCGGCGGCGGCAGCGGAGAAGCTTTTGCGCGCCGCGACCCGCAGGAACGCTTCGATACCGTCCAGAGTTCCCTGGGGGATTGTTAAATCCTGCTTCATGGCCTGTTCAGATTATACACCATTGTTGCGGCGCACAAGTCTGCGTATATGAGTTGCACACAGCAACTGAATTCTGTGGCAACGAAATGGAAGGACATAAAATGAACCGCTCTCCCCTCTCCCCCGCCGCTCACCTGTCGTCGGCTTTCGCTCTCGTCGCCGCGGCAACCCTCTCCTTCGCCGGCCTGATGGCAAGCGCCAGCCCGGCGCAGGCCATGAGCTCGACCGATTACCGCTGCACCGGCCTGGTTGATCAGGCCCGCACCGCAGCCCAAGGCGCCGATGCGAAGAAGCAGGGCGACGCCAACCGCCTGATCGCCACCGGCGTCAAGCTGTGCGAAGCCGGTAACGAGCGCGCCGCTGCCAAGCAGTTCCGCGCCGCGCTGAAGATCACTGGCGTCGCCGAACAGACCGACGCGATGCTGGCCCAGCGCTAAACCATCCATCCCAGCCACTCCCGGCTGAAGATCTGGGGCGGGACTCGCAAGAGTGCCGCCCCTTTTTCATGCCTGTCACCGGCGGCGATATCTGAAGTACCAAACCTCATGGCCATAGACGTTGCGCGCCTTGGCCTCGTAGCGCGTTTCGGGCCAGCCGCCGGGACGGGTCAGAAAATCCTGCGGGCCTTCGCAAAGCCATTCGAATTGGTCGCGGAAGCCGCGCATCACCATCAACGCATGGGCCACATATGTGGGGTGGTCAGTGCCGAAGCGAAACTCACCGCCGGGCTTGAGCTTGTCGGCGATCATCCGCAACGGGCCGGGGTTCATCATCCGCCGCTTGGCGTGGCGTGCCTTGGGCCAAGGGTCGGGGTGGAGCAGATAGACAAAGCTGAGCGTCCGGTCGGGGATGCGCCGCAGCACCTCCAGCGCGTCGCCATGGTGGATGCGGACATTGGCGAGTGGGGGCTTTGAGCCATGGTCGCCCGCAACATGAACCAGTGCCTGCGCGACACCGTTGATGAAGGGCTCGGCTCCGATAAAGCCATGATCAGGCAGCATGTCGGCTCGCCCCGCCATATGCTCGCCGCCGCCAAAGCCAATCTCGAAATGCAGCGGGCGGTCAAAGCCGAACAGGCGCTCGGCAGTAACCGGACCATCGACGGGCACCGCGATTTGCGGCAGCAGGCGGTCGACCAGATCGGCCTGCCCCGCGCGCAGCGGCTTTCCCTTGGACCGGCCATAAAGGCGGTTGATGGTCGTGGGGTCGCCGGGTTTATCTGCGGTCATGGCGGGGGGCTTTAAGCAGCTAGCGAAAATGCCGCAACCGCGGGTGTACTGTCCCCCATTCGGTCCGGGACGACAAAAGTTTGGACCGCGATGCGCGACCCGTCAGCGCCCCAATGCCGCCTTCAGCCGCTCGACCAAATCGGTGCGCTCCCATGGGAAGGCATCGCCCGCCGCTTGCCGCCCGAAATGGCCATAGGCGGCAGTCTGGCGATAGATGGGTTTGTTGAGACCGAGGTGGGTGCGGATGCCGCGCGGGGTGAGGCGGACAAGCGTCGGCAGCACGGCCTCGAGCGCGCCTTCGTCCACCGTGCCGGTGCCATGCAGGTCAACATAGACCGACAGCGGCTCGGCCACACCAATCGCGTAGCTCAATTGGATGGTGCAGCGGCGCGCGAGACCCGCGGCGACGATATTCTTGGCAAGATAGCGGGTGATATAGGCCGCCGAGCGGTCGACCTTGGTCGGGTCTTTGCCCGAAAATGCGCCGCCGCCGTGGGGCGAAGCGCCGCCATAGGTATCGACGATAATCTTCCGCCCCGTCAGGCCCGCGTCGCCATCAGGCCCGCCGATCTCGAAGCAGCCGGTCGGGTTGATGTGATAGACGGTGTTGTCGGTGAGCAATTCGGCGGGCAGGACGTCGGCGATGACGCCCTTCTCATAGTCGCGCAGCTGGGCATATTTCGCGTCGTCGCCCGCGCCATTGTGCCAGTAATAATCCTTGGCGTGCTGGGTGGAGACAACAATCGCGGTTGCCTCAACCGGGCGCTCGTTGGCGTAGCGCAAAGTTACCTGGCTCTTGGCGTCGGGTTCGAGGAAGGGAGCCGCACCCGACTTGCGATCGCGCGCCATGCGCTCGAGGATCTTGTGGCTGTAATCGAGCGTCGCCGGCATCAGGTCGGGGGTTTCGTCGGACGCATAGCCGAACATGATACCCTGATCGCCCGCGCCCTCGTCCTTCGTCTCACTGGCATCGACACCCTGCGCGATGTGGGCGGACTGCGGGTGGAGGTTGTTTTCGAAGCGGAAGCTTTCCCAGTGGAAGCCATCCTGCTCGTAACCGATTTCGCGCACGGTGCGGCGGACGGTGGCTTCGACCTCTTCAGGAACGCCGGGAGCCCAATTGCCATCCTCGTCCATGATACCTTTGCCGCGGATTTCGCCTGCCAGCACCACCAGCTGCGTCGTCGTCAGCGTTTCGCAGGCGACGCGCGCCTCGGGGTCTTTCGACAGGAACAGATCGACGATGCTGTCCGAAATCTGGTCGGCGACCTTGTCAGGATGGCCTTCGGACACGGATTCGGAGGTGAAGAGGAAGCTGTTGCGCATGGGAAGTGTCTCTAGCGGAAAGGGATATAAAGAAATGTTTATGTCCGCGCTCCGTTAGCGCCGCGCGCGGCCCGATGCAATGGCGAAGGCGAGCAGCAGGCTCGCGAAAAGCAGCGGCAAAATATTGCCGTAGCGGGCGAAGAGCGTGGGTTCGTGCGGCGGCGGCAGACGCGTGTCGATGCGGCCCGCGACGCCCATGGGGAGCGATTCGCGCACTCGGCCTTGGGCGTCGATGACCGCGCTGATGCCGGTGGGGGTGGCGCGGATGACGGGCAGACCCTCCTCGATTGCGCGCAGCCGGGCTTGGGCGAGGTGCTGCGGGGGGCCCCAGCTGCCGAACCAGGCATCGTTCGACGGATTGAAGATGAATTGGGGGCGGTTGGCGCGGTCGACGACTTGGCCCGAGAAGATGATTTCATAGCAGACCTGGACGCCGACCTTGCCGAACCGGCCAAGGTCGATGGTGCGGGGGCCGGGGCCGGGCCAGAAATCCAGATCGCCGGGGGCGAGGCGCGACAGGCCGATGGCCGACAGGACCGGGCGCATAGGGAGGTATTCGCCGTAAGGGACGAGGTGCGCCTTGTCGTAGCGCGGGCCGAGGCGGCCGGTGGCGTCGATGGTCATCACCGCATTGCGTGCGCCGACAACCTCGCCCGTTTTGTCGAGTTCGAGTTTGAGCGCGCCGAGCAGCATGATGTCGTTGGGGTTCATGAGGTCGGTGATGCGCGCGCGCGCGGCGGCGGGCGAGCGGTCGTAATAGACAAAGGGGTAGCCGGTTTCGAGATAGTCGGGGATGGCGGCCTCGGGCCACAGGATGAGGCGCGGTTCGTCGGTACGCGGTGTGGTCAGGCGGGCGAGTTTGGCGAAATTGGTGTCGGCCTTTTCGCCGACCCATTTGTCCTGTTGGCCGACGTTGGGCTGGACGATGGTGATGAGGTTTGATCGAGGTCCGATGCCTTGGCTGTCGCGACGGACCAGCGCCTGAAAGGCCTGATGATCAATCCAAAGCGTTGCGGTGGCCATTAGCAGAACTGGCCCAGAAACGAGGGTTGCCGCTACTAGCAGATGCCGTTGTATCATCAGGAGCAAACCGCCGGACAAGACAATGGGCAGTGCCGCCGTGCCATAGGTTCCGAGCCAGATTGTTGGCGATGCCGCCGCGCTGACCGCCACGGCCCCAAGTGGATTCCACGCAAAACCCGTGAACACCCAGCTGCGCAGCCATTCGGTGATGATCCATGTCGCGGCGAAGGCGAGGGTGAGGGGGAGTAAGTCCTCCCCGTTCCGGGGAGGATTTAGGCGTCGCGCAACAAACCACGCTCCCCAAGTCGCCAACCCCGGAAACACTGCCAGATACAGCGCCAACAACACCACCGCGATCCAGCCCAGCCAGGCGGGCATTGCCGCCTGATAGGTGAAGGCGGTCGCGATCCAGTTGAGGCCGAGCGCAAAATGGCCGACGCCGAACGCCCAGCCGAGGGTGAAGGCGCGGCGCTGGGTCGGCGCTTCGGCCATTTGCAGAATGAGCAGCGCGAGCGCGAGCAGCGTGACGGGCCACAGGCCCAGCGGGGCGAAGCCGGTCGCCGAGGCAAGGCCGAGGAGGAGGGCGGTGGTTCTGGGCCATGTGCGGGCAAGCGCGATGGTCTGGCGGGCGATGCGGGAGAGGGCGTCCTTCACGGGCGCGGGCATAGCGGGGTCGGAGGGCAAGCCCAAGCCCAGATATTTCGTCGTCCCGGACTTGATCCGGGACAACGAGCGGACTGTGGCTTGTTGTACGGGATCAAGTCCGGGACGACGAGAGGGAGAGTGATAGACGAAGGGGGAGGGACGAGATAAACGCCGTTACATGCCGCTCCGCCCCTTCCACCTCGCCTTCCCGGTCGATGACCTCTCCGCCGCGCGCGATTTTTATGGGCGGATCATTGGCTGTGCCGAGGGGCGGTCGTCGGACCGTTGGGTCGATTTTGATTTTTTCGGGCACCAGATTGTTACCCATCTGGTGGCGCGCAGCAGTGATGCGGGTAGCAATCCGGTGGACGGGCATAATGTACCGGTGCCGCATTTCGGGCTGGTGCTGACGATGGATGATTTCGATGCGCTGGCGGCGCGTTTCCAAGATGCAGGCGTCGAATTCGGAATTGCGCCTTACACGCGCTTCGCGGGCGAGGCGGGCGAACAGAAGACGATGTTTGTCCGCGATCCGGCTGGCAATGCGCTGGAGTTCAAAGCGTTTGCCGATGATGCAATGCTGTTTGCGACCTAAAGGTCAGGTCAGAGCATATATTTCATCTTGATGGTCTGTGCGGTCTCGCCGCTGACCTTGAAGCTCGCAGAACTGAATTTCGGCGCACCCATGCCGATGGCGGGATTGCGCGAAAACCCAAAGCCTTCGCGCGGCAGGAACAGGCGCATGTCCATTTTGTTGTTGGCGTTTTCGTCGTGCACCAGCGCGATGGCATAGGTGCCAGGACCGGGGGCGGCGATGCTGAAGCGCGCGGCATGGTCGGCGTCGACCGCCATGCGCACCGCTTTATTGTCATCGGTGCAATCGGGAAATTGCTTGGGATTGGCGGTGAGGCAGACGAGCACCTGCCCTTTGGTGCTGCGCAGGTTGGTCAGGCTGACATCAACCGACACCGCCGGAAGGCTCGCGCCGCCCAGCACCAGCGCCGAAGCTGCCAAGGCCGATATCCGTGCCGCAGATTTTGTCCCAGACCCTGAAATATAGCCCATAATTCCCCCGATAGGCTGAGTGATGTTTTTCATGATGCGTCGCGGTTATCAACCATTTCCCTAACGGCCCGTGAACCAGCCATTTCGGAAACATTTCCCACCCCATATGATTGGCGATGCCCATCACGGTCATGATCGTCAAGACTAGCCCCAGCATAGGGGCATAGATTGGCACAAGAAACACCAAGGCCGGGATGACAATTGCGCCTGTCACCGCCTCTATAGGGTGAAAGCTCATCGCCGCCCAGGCGGTGGGCGGGCGGCTTTCATGGTGGACGGCGTGGGCGATGCGGAACCAGCGCGGGCGGTGCATCCAACGGTGCGTCCAGTAAAACCAGCTGTCGTGCAGGAAGAGATACAAGAGCAAACTGACCGGCAACCACCACAGCGGATAATCGGCCACATCGGTGTATATCCGCGTCCAGCCATGCTGCTGCCAGCCCCAGGCGACAATACCGGCGGGCACGCCGTAAATGGCGGCGCTCGCCAAGCTCCAGCCGACCTCGCGGCGGATTTGCCGGTCGAGCCCGGCATAAAGGCCCGGGCGCAGCCGCGCGGTAATCCACGCGAACGCGCCGCTGGTCACGAGATAGCGGACCCCGACGATGAGGGTCATGGCAAGTGCAGAGAGGAACAGACTGTCCATGGCGCGTGCTTAGCCCGTTCGCTTTGCCGCTGCCAAGCGGCATCGCACGATGGGCCGTGGTCGGGCCGCGATGAATGCTGGAACGTCCGCACGGCGCCGCCGTTGGTTAAGGGCGTCCACCATCCCCCGGACGCCGACATCAGGAGATTTGTTATGCGTAAAGCCCTGACTTTGCGGGCGCTTCCGCTCGCCTTTGGCACGGCTCTGATCGCCGCTAGCGGCGCGTCGGCCCATTATCAGGCAGTCCCCGCAGCTGCCGCAAAGCCGCGCCCGGCAGCCAACATCGTCGACATTGCTGTCGCCAACGCGGCCTTTTCAACGCTGGTCACTGCGGTGAAAGCTGCAGATCTGGTCGCGCCGCTGTCAGCCCCCGGCCCGATTACTGTGTTCGCGCCGACCAACGATGCCTTTGCCAAGCTGCCAGCCGGGACAGTCGACACGTTGGTCAAACCGGAAAACAAGGCGGCGCTGACGGGCGTGCTGACCTATCATGTTGTCGCAGGCGAGGTAACGTCGGCCAAGCTGGCTGAGCAAATTGCGGCAGGCGGCGGCAGCGCTAAACTGAAGACGCTGGCGGGCGGTACGCTGACCGCCAGCATGGAGGGCGATGCGGTCGTCCTGACCGACGCAAAGGGCGGCAAATCGCGCGTGGTGGTAGCCGATGTGCTCGCCGCCAATGGCGTGATCCACGCCATCGATACGGTGGTGATGCCGTCCTAACCCTTTTGCCCGCCCGGCATGGGGCCGGGCGGGCTGTTCGTGCCGTCGCCCAGTGTGCGCTGCATATAGATGGTGTCGAGCCAGCGGCCGTGCTTCCAGCCCATACCGGCGAGACGGCCGGCATGGGCAAAGCCGCATGCCCCATGGAGCGCGACCGAGGCAGGCTCGGCCCCGCCGATGACAGCGACCATGGTACGGAAACCTGCTGCTTCAGCGGCATCAACCAGCGCGATCATCAGCGCTTTGCCGACGCCCTGCCCCTGATAGTCGGGGTGGATATAGACGCTATCCTCGCACGCCCAGGCATAGGCAGCGCGGGGGCGGAACTGGCTGGCGTAGGCATAGCCTGCCACGGCTCCATCGATCACGGCGACAAGGAAGGGCCAGCCGCGTTGGATATGGTCGCTAACCAGCCGTGCGGTTGCGTCGACGCTGCGCGCTTCGGTGTCATAGCTCGCCGTGCCGTGCGCGACATGGTGCGCATAGATGGCGGCGATGGCTTGGGCATCAGCAGGGGTGACGGGGCGGACAATCACATATTTCGTCATGCTGAACTTGTTTCAGCATAACAAGCCCCTGCCGCTTGTTGTCCCGGATCAAGTCCGGGACGACGATAAGGTGGAAGGGCGCGCAATCCGCTTTCCCTTGCCCGTGCAAGCGCGTAGGGCGCGGGGCAATGACTGCGCTCTCCGATCTCCGCTGTGACATTGCCATCGTCGGCGGCGGGCTGGCGGGGGGGCTCGCGGCGCTGGCGCTGGCGCGGCAGAGGCCCGACCTGGATGTGCGGCTGATCGAAAGCGGGAACATTGGCGGCAATCATGTCTGGTCGTGGTTCGACAGCGATATTACGCCCGAACATCGCTGGATATTGGAGCCGCTCGAAGCGCATCACTGGGACGATTATGACATTATTTTTCCCGCGCACCGGCGCACGCTGAAAACCGGCTATAACAGCACCAGCGGTACGGCGCTGAACGCTGCCGTGCGCGCGGCGCTGGCGGAGGGGCGGATCATAGGGGTCAAGGCCGCGGCGCTGGAGCCTGACCGGCTGGTGCTGGCCGACCAACGCAGCTTTGCCGCGCGCCATGTGCTTGACGCGCGCGGCAGTGGCGATTTTTCGATGCTGGACTGCGGCTGGCAGAAATTCTTGGGCCAGCGATTGACGGTCGCGGGCGGGCACGGGCTGGCGCGCCCGATTGTGATGGATGCGACGGTGGACCAATTGGATGGCTATCGCTTTGTCTATTGCCTGCCCTTTGATGCCGAGACGGTGTTTGTTGAGGACACTTATTACGCCGACACGCGCGAAGTGGACCCGCCGCGGTTGCGCCAGCGCATTGCCGATTATGCGGCAGCCAAGGGTTGGCAAGTAACCGCAATTGATGGCGAGGAAATGGGCGCATTGCCGGTCGTCATGGGGGGCGATTTCGAACAGCTGTGGCCTGCTGACGATGGCATTGCCCGCATCGGCGTGCGCGCGGGCGTGTTCCAAGCAACCACCGGTTATTCGCTGCCCGATGCGGTGCGTTTTGCTGCCTTTCTTGTCAAAAATATCGACGTGCCTGACCTGCCGCAGCAGCTGCGCGCTTTTGCCGTCGAGGCGTGGCGGCGGCAGCGTTTCTATCGCATGCTCGACACTATGTTGTTCCGCGCGGGGGAACCGGCGGAACGCTATCGCATCTTGCAGCGTTTCTACCGCTTGCGTCCCCGGTTGATTGAGCGATTCTATGCCGGGAAATCCACGACGGCCGACAAGCTGCGCATCTTGTCCGGCAAACCTCCGGTGCCGTTCTGGCGCGCGGTCAATTTGGTCAGGGGTATGGAATGGCTGTAAAGCGCAGCGCGATTGTGATCGGGTCGGGCTTTGGGGGGCTGGCATTGGCCATCCGCCTGCAATCGGCGGGGGTGGCCACGACGATTGTCGAGGCGCGCGACAAGCCCGGCGGGCGCGCTTATTATTGGGACCGGCAGGGCTTTCGCTTCGATGCCGGGCCGACGGTGGTGACCGATCCGCCGTGCCTGAAGGAGCTGTGGGAGCTGTCGGGCAGCGACATGGCCGCCGATGTGACGCTCGACCCGGTGATGCCATTCTATCGGCTCAACTGGCCAGACGGCACAAATTTCGATTATTCGAACGACGAGGCGGCGTTGGCGGCAGAGATTGCCAAGCTCAACCCCGATGATGTCGCGGGGTACGAGCGCTTCCTCGATTATTCGAAGGGCGTTTATGAGGAAGGCTATATCAAGCTTGGCTCGGCAGCGTTTCTGGATTTCGCCTCTATGCTGAAGGCCGCGCCCGCACTGATGAAATATCAGGCGTGGCGCAGCGTTTATTCGATCGTGTCGAGCTATGTGAAAAACGAGAAGTTGCGCGAGGCTTTGTCGTTTCACACGCTGCTTGTCGGTGGGAATCCCATGAATACCAGCGCCATTTATGCGCTGATCCACACCATCGAAAAGGACGGCGGCGTGTGGTTTGCGCGCGGCGGGACCAACCGGCTGGTGGCAGGGATGGTGGCGCTGTTCGAGCGGCTGGGCGGGACCATCCGGCTCGATGATCCGGTGACCGAAATCACGACGAGCGGCGATAAGGCGACGGGGGTGAAAACCGCAAGCGGCTGGCACGGGCGTGCCGACATGGTCGCATCGAACGGCGACATGATGCACAATTATGCCGCGCTGCTGAAAGGCCACCCGCGCGGGACCAAAGCAGCGAAGGGGCTAGCACGCAAACGTTGGTCGCCGTCGCTGTTCGTGCTGCACATGGGGGTGAAGGGCGACTATCCCGATGTCGCACACCACAGCATCATCTTTGGCCCGCGGTACAAGGGACTGCTGGACGATATCTATAAGAATGGCGTGGTGGCCGATGATTTCTCGCTTTACCTCCACCATCCCAGCGCGACCGATAAGTCGTTGGCTCCGGAGGGTTATTCCACCTTTTATGTGCTTGCACCGGTCGCGCACATGGGCAAGGCCAAGGTTGATTGGGACGGTGCCTTTGGCGAGCAATTTGCCGATGCGATCATCGACGAGCTGGAACGGCGGATGGTCCCGGGTCTGCGCGCAAATATGGCAACACGATTCCATTATACCCCCGCCGATTTCGGGCGCGATTTGAATGCGCATCTGGGCAGCGCGTTCAGCCTGGAACCGGTGCTTTGGCAATCGGCCTATTTCCGCGCGCACAACCGCGACGATGTGATCGACAATCTCTATTTCGTCGGCGCAGGCACGCATCCGGGAGCGGGAATTCCGGGCGTGGTGGGGAGCGCGAAGGCGACCGCCAAGTTGATGCTGGAGAGCGTTTGATGCCAGGTTTGTCGTCGTCCCGGACTTGATCCGGGACAACAAGCCGCGGGCCGTTGTCCCGGATCAAGTCCCGGACGACGATGGTTTGGGTGGTCCACCGCCATTCGCATCTCGACTTCACGCAGCTTGGGCGGCAAAGGGGCGCCATGAAACGCCTCGCAGTTTATTGTGGTTCGGCCACGCCCGCTGATCCTGTTTACATTGACACCGCGCGCGCGGTCGGCCGGGCCCTCGCAGAGCGGGGAATTGGCGTTGTTTATGGTGGCGGGCGGCTAGGGCTGATGGGGGCGGTCGCCGACAGCGCGCTCGCGGCGGGCGGCGAGGTGATCGGGGTGATCCCCGAGGCGCTGGTCGGGAGCGAGGTTGCGCACCACGGTTGCACCGAGCTGCACGTGGTCGCGGGTATGCACGAGCGCAAGCGGTTATTCACGGACCTGTCCGACGGCTTTGTCACCATCCCCGGCGGCGTCGGCACGATGGATGAGCTGTGGGAGGCGATCAGCTGGGCGCAGCTGGGCTATCATGCCAAGCCGGTGGGCGTTCTGAATGCAGCCGGATTTTACGACCAGTTGATCGCATTCAACCGGCATATGATTGATGTTGGGTTCATCCGCGCCGCGCATGCGGGGATTATGATTGTCGATGAAGCGCTTGATGGGTTGCTCGCCAAGATGGCGGCCTATGAGCCGCACGCGCCCATTTTTGCGATGAAAGCGGATGATTTGTGAGTTTCGATAGGGCCGCACTGGTGGCCCATGCCCGCGCCAGCATTGCGCGCGGGTCGAAGAGTTTTGCCATCGCCTCGCAGCTGTTTGACCGGACGACGCGCGAGCGGGTGTGGTTGCTTTATGGCTGGTGCCGCGCGAGCGATGACCTTGCCGACGGGCAGGACCATGGCGGAGCGATGGCGGTGGTTGCCGATCCGGCGGCAAGGCTGGCTGAAATACGCGAGAAGACCGCAGCGGCCTATGCCGGGCGGGCGACCGGCGATGCTTCGTTCGACGGGCTGGCGCAGCTGCTCAGCGAGGTCGCCATCCCGCACCGTTTTGCCGATGATGTTATCGCAGGCTTCGCGCTCGACGCCGCCGATTGGCATCCGCGCAGCGAAAATGACCTCCTCCAATATTGCTACCACGTCGCGGGGGCGGTCGGGTGCATGATGGCGGTGGTGATGGGCATTGCGCCCGATGACGAGGATGTGCTCGACCGCGCGTGCGATCTAGGCCTCGCTTTCCAGCTCGCCAATATTGCCCGCGACATCAGCGAGGATGCAGCGGCAGGGCGCTGCTATCTGCCCGACGATTGGCTGACCGAGCTGGATATCCCGCCCGGGCAGGTAATGCACCCGGCGTTCCGCCCACGTCTTGCGCAGGCGGGCAAGTGGCTCGCCGAAATGGCCGAGGCCTATGAGGCGAGCGCACGCGTCGGTGCCCGCGCCCTGCCATGGCGCGCGCGCTGGGCGGTACTGGCGGCAGCGGGCATTTATGGTGATATCGCGCGCGAGGTACGGGCACGCGGGAGCCATGCCTGGGATGCGCGGGTTTTCACCACGCGGCGGCAGAAGTTGGAGCATGTCGCGCGCGCCTTGGTGGCAGCAGTGACAGTGCGCACGGTTGACCGGCCGCGTAGCACCGCCCTGTGGCAGCGTCCGCGGGGCGGGGCATCGGCGTGAGTCTGATCGAGTGGATTGCCGCGGCATTGGTGTTGACCAATGTCATGCTGGTCGCGCGGCGGAGCCTGTGGAATTACCCGTTCGGTATTGCTGCGGTGAGCGTCTATGCGGTCATATTTTTTGGCCAAAAACTCTATAGTGATATGATATTGCAAGGGTTTTTCCTAGTTCTCAATGTCTATGGCTGGGCCAATTGGCGCCGCGCGCAGGGTGATAGCGGCGTGCCGGTTGGCTGGATGGCACCGCGCGATCGGCTGGTCTGGGCGGTGGCGATAATGCTGTGCTGGCTTGCATGGAGCAGCGGCATGGCGCGCTGGACCGATGCCGCTGCCCCCTTTGCCGACGGGGCAGTGGCGATCATCAGCGTCGCGGCGCAGTGGCTGCTCGCACGGCGGCGGGTGGAAAGCTGGTGGCTGTGGATCGCGGTCGATGCGATTGCGGTGCCTCTGTTTGCTTCGCGCGGGCTCTATGTCACGGCGGCGGTCTATGCGGTGTTGCTGGTGGTTGCGGCGGCGGGGTTGATGCAGTGGCGGCGGGCGGCGCAATGACGATGCATATCTGCCTGCACGGGGCCGAAAGCACCGGAAAATCGACGCTGGGGCCGAAGCTGGCGGCCCGGCTTGGCGGGACCTATTTGCCCGAATATGGCCGCACCTATTGCGAAGCGCATGGCGTCGACCTGTCACGCAATGATTTGCTGGCGATTTTTCGCGGGCATGTGGCCGCGACGCGCAATGCCTTGGCCGAGCGGCCCAAATGGCTGATTTCAGATACCGACCCGCTGATGACGCAGGCATGGGCAGTCATGCTGCTGGGCGAGCGCCTGCCCGAAATTGATCTTTGGGAGGAGGTCGCCGATTTTTATCTGGTCCCCGCGCTGGATTTGCCATGGCAGGATGACGGCACGCGGCTATTCGGGAGCCAGTTGGCGCGATTACAGTTCATGAATGTCGCCGTAGGTGAGCTCGAGCAGCGCGCGCTGCCATGGGCGTGGGTGACGGGCGATGGCGATGCGCGGCTGAATAACGCGCTGGCTGCGCTTCAGGCGGCGGGCCTCGAACCGTAACGCCCTGCCTTGAAGGGGCCGGTTAACTGGCTGCATAGGCGTCACGCAGCTCGCGCTTGAGCACCTTGCCAATAGGACTGCGTGGCAGCTCATTAACCTGCGTGATAGCCGAAAGGCGCTGGGTTTTGCCGACCTGCGCGTTGCACGCGGCGCGGACAGCTTCGGCATCACCTTCTTTCAGTACCACAAAGGCGACCGGCGTTTCGCCCCATTCTTCGCTCGGCACGCCAACGACGGCGGCTTCGACAACGCGCGGGTCGGCGAGCAGGATAGCTTCAAGGTCGCTGGGGAAGATGTTGAACCCGCCCGATATGATCATATCCTTGGCGCGGTCCATGAGCGTCAGGAAGCCGTCCTCGTCAAAGCGGCCAATGTCGCCATGGCGGTAGAACAGGTTGCCGTCGTTATCGTGCCAGTGCATCGCGTTAGTGGCGTCAGGGCGGTTGTTATAGCCCTTCATCATCGCGGGCGAGCGCCCGACAATTTCGCCGACCGAGCCAGGGGGCAGCTCGTTCCCGTCCTCGTCGATCACGCGCATGTCATGGCCGGGTGCGGGCTGGCCGACGGTAGCGAGCTTGTGCGGATATTTATGCGCCTCGAGCAGACACACGCCGCCGCCTTCGGTCATGCCATAAATTTCGACGAGGCCGCCGGGCCAGCGGGCGAGCACATCGGCCTTGAGCTCAGCCGCAAAGGGGGCGGAGGTGCAGTATTTCATCACGAAGCTCGACAGGTCGAATGCGTCGAAGTCCGGTAGCGCCATGATGCGGCGGTATTGCACTGGCACGAGCATGCAATTGGTTGCACGCTCCCGCTGCGCCAGTTCGAGGAAGCCGCGCGCGTCGAATTTGGGCATCAGCACGACTTTGCCGCCCGATCCGAGCGTCGGCAGGAAGCTCGCCATGGTGGTGTTGGAATAAAGCGGGGTCGAGAGGATGGTTACTGCCGCCGGACCATAGGCCGGAACGCCGCGCATGATATGCTGCCAACGCATGCCGTGGCTGTGGACAATGCCCTTGGGCGTGCCGGTGGTTCCAGAAGAATAGATGATGTTGAATTCATCATCGGGGGTGATGGCAACGGACGTGGGCGCGGTTCCGGCGGGGGCCATCCAGTCGGCGAGCGCTTCGCCTGCCGCCGAGCCATCCATGGCGATGCGTACGGCCGCGCTGGTGTCATGGCCGTCGAGGCTGGCCGCAGCGGCGGCATCAAGGAACAGATGCGCCGCGCCAGTGTCGCGCACCATTGCCGCCATTTGTTCACCCGTTGCGCTGTTGGTGATCAGGCCGGCGCAGGCCCCGGCGCGCAACGTGCCGACTATAACCGCGACCTGCGCGGTGCTGTTCAGTCCGGCGATGGCGACGCGCGTCCCGATTGTGACGCCGACGCGCTGGAGCCGCGCCGCGATGCGGTCGGCCAGCGCGTCGAGTTCGCCCCAAACAAGCCGACCCGCCGCATCGGCAACCGCGGCGGCAGCCTCTCGCTCGTTGGCATGGGCGCGAACCAGATCGGGCAGAGTGGCAAAGTCGCTGGCGAGCAAGGTGGCGGCATCGGTCATGCAGCGGGCATAACCAGCAAGCCGCGGCGTGGCAAATCGCCCGCACTTTCGCTGACGAAACGGTGCAGCATGGCGGTGCGCCCTGCCGCGCGATAGGTTGGCCTGTTGTCGTTGTCCTAGCCGCAGAAGGAAGCTTATGTCCGACCCATGTGTGACGTTTCAGTACATGTCCGGTAAAGCTCAGCTGGCCATTTTTCACCCTTCCGCCGGCGAGCGCGACGCTTTGCTCGCGGCGGTGGAACGGCATGGCTGGCGGGCAGGCGTGCTGCCTGCGCCGGTCACCGGCATGCGGGCGTGGCTTGACGAACCCTATGACGCGCTGCTGATCGCCCCCTTTTGCGGATGGGAAGAGCCGGTGCATCTGGTGGCACTGGCGCGGGCCGTGGCGGGGGTGCGTCCGTTGATCGCGCTGACCCAGGGCAATTCGCTTGAACAGCGACTGGCGGCCTTGCAATCGGGGGCCGATGACGCGCTGGCATGGAACGGCGACGCCCGCGAATTGTTGGCGCGTGTTGGCGGCTTGCTGCGGCGACAACGGCTGGCATCGGGGCGGCTGGAATGTGCCGAGCTGCGCATCGACCTGATCGACCGACGGGTAACACGGCTTGGTCAGCCATCGCGCTACCGCTGCGCGAATTTGACCTGCTGACGCGGTTGGCGCGGATGCCCGACCGCATCATTTCCCGCGACGCACTGTGGCGCGCGGTGTGGAAGATTGATTTTGATCCCGGCACGAACCGCATCGAGGTGCATATGTCGCGGCTGCGCGCCAAAGTGGACCGCGGCTTTGGCTGGCCCATGCTGATGACGGTGCGGGGCCATGGCTATGGCCTGCGCTCCCGCCGCGACGGCGCAGAGCGGTCGGGGCGCGCTTGACGATGAGTTTCCGTCCGCTACTCATTTGCCCCAAGCACAGAAAAGGGCGGAGAGAGACGAATCATGCACCCCAGCGTTCACGCGCGCGCGCACCCGGACAAGGCGGCGATCATCGTTGCCGAAACGGGCGAAACTATCAGCTATTCTGCCATGGACGCGGCGTCGAACCGCGCCGCCCACCTGCTCCGCGCGCACGGCCTGGGCCATGAGGATGTCGTCGCCTTCATGCTCGACAACACGCCTCATTATTACGGGCTGGTGTGGGGCGCGCAGCGTGCGGGGCTGCGCTATGTGTGCATCTCCTCGCGGCTGACGCAGGACGAGACCGACTATATTCTGGAAAATAGCGGCGCAAAGATGCTGGTGGTTTCGGCCAGCCTGGGCAACGCCGCGCTGGCGCTGACCGCAAAGGTCGAACGCTTTTCGCTCGGCGGCGAGATTGCAGGGTTCGTCAGCTGGGAAGATGCGGTTGCGGATATGCCGGCGACTCCCATTGCTGACGAGCGTGCGGGAACGGACATGCTCTATTCGTCAGGTACCACGGGGCGGCCCAAAGGGGTCCGCGTGCCGTTGCCCGCCGAGCCGGCGATCGACGCGCCCAATGCATTGGTTGCGCTCGCCTCGATGGTATTCGGGATCAACAGTGAGAGCATCTACCTATCGCCTGCGCCGCTGTATCATGCTGCGCCGCTGCGCTGGTCGATGACTATCCACCGGCTGGGCGGCACGGTGGTGCTGATGAAGAAGTTTGATCCCGAAGGTGCGCTGGCAGCCATCGAGCGGTATAAATGCAACAGCAGCCAGTTTGTGCCGACACATTTTGTGCGGATGCTGAAGCTGCCCGATGATGTGCGCGCGCGTTATGATGTGTCGTCAATGAAATCGGCGATCCATGCCGCCGCGCCCTGCCCGGTGCCGGTAAAAGCGGCGATGATTGACTGGTGGGGGCCGGTGCTGCTGGAATATTATGCCGGATCCGAGGGCAACGGCATGACCTATGTGAACAGCCATGACTGGCTGACGCATCAGGGCACAGTGGGGCGGCCAATTCTGGGCACGGTCCATATCATGGGCGAGGACAATGAAACCGAAGTGCCGGTCGGGCAGGAAGGTACGGTATTCTTCGAAAGCGACCAGAGCTTCGAATATCATGGTGACCCGGAGAAGACCAAATCGAGCCGCAACTCCAAGGGCTGGTCAACGCTGGGCGATGTCGGGCGGGTCGATGATGAAGGCTTCCTCTATCTGACCGACCGCAAGAGCTTCATGATCATTTCGGGCGGAGTGAATATCTATCCGCAGGAAATCGAGAACCACCTTGTCACACACCCCAAGGTGGCGGACGTCGCCGTGGTCGGCGGCCCGCACGAGGAAATGGGCGAGGAAGTAATTGCCGTGATCCAGCCCGCTGACATGGCTGATGCGACCGATGATTTCCGCGCCGAGCTGATCGCTTTTGCCCGCGAAAAACTGTCGGGCGTGAAAATCCCGCGTCGTATCGATTTTCTGGAAGCGCTGCCGCGGCACGACACCGGCAAACTGTATAAACGGCTGCTGCGCGATCAATATTGGGCAAAGGATCAGGTGGCCGGCTGAGGAGCCGGGAGGGGAGAGGCAGATGACCGAAGCATTGCTGGCCGAGCGGATCGTTTCCGATCCTTTCGACATGACCGATCCGGGGCTTTATGCCGAAGATCGCTGGCAGGAGCCGTTCCGCCGTCACCGTGCCGAGGCGCCGATTCATTTTGTCGCCGACAGCTATTTCGGTCCGCATTGGTCGGTTGCGACCTATAAGCCGATTGTCCAGATTGAGGCGCTGCCCAAGATATTCTCATCAAGCTGGGAATATGGCGGCATATCGGTGGCCTTTGACCCCGACAAGCTGATCGAAGGCGAAATGCGTCTGCCGATGTTCATCGCGCAAGACCCGCCGATCCACACCGGGCAGCGCCGCACGGTCGCACCGGCATTCGGGCCAAGCGAGGTTGCAGCGATGAAGGCCGAGGTCGAGGAACGCACGGCGGCATTGCTCGACACGCTGCCGATTGGCGAGGCGTTTGACTGGGTCGAGCGCGTGTCGATCGAGCTGACGACAGGTATGCTGGCCAAGCTATTCGACTTCCCCTGGGAGGAGCGTCATAAGCTGACTGAATGGTCGGATATCGGCGGCGATGTGGAACTGATCCGACGTCCCGGCGGCATCCAGATTCGCAACCAGGCGATGACCGAAATGGGCGGCGCCTTTGCCCAATTGTGGCAGCAGCGGTTGCAGGCGCCCGGCAAAGATCTGATTTCGATCATGCTGCAGTCCGATGCAATGAAGGAAATGGACGAGCGCGAGTTCATCGGCAATCTCATCCTTTTGATCGTTGGCGGCAATGACACCACGCGCAACACCATGTCGGGCTTTGCCTATGGCCTGTCGCAATTTCCCGAAGAGCGCGCGAAGCTGGAGGCAGACCCCTCGCTCATTCCCAATGCGGTGAGCGAGATTATCCGCTGGCAAACCCCGCTGGCGCACATGCGCCGCACACTGACCGAGGACGCCGAAGTCGACGGTGCGCGCATGAAAAAGGGTCAAAAGGTCGTGCTGTGGTATATTTCGGCGAACCGCGACGAGAGCCTGTTCGACGATGCCGACCGTATTATCGTCGATCGCGACAATGCGCGGCGGCACCTGTCGTTCGGCTATGGCATCCACCGCTGTGTCGGCGCGCGCGTCGCCGAGGTGCAGTTGGTGGTGTTGCTTGAGCAGCTGGCGAAGCGCCGGCTGCGCGTGCAGGCGGTGGGCGAACCCGAACGGGTGCCGGCGTGCTTCGTGCATGGGTACAAATATTTGCCGGTCCAGCTGGAGCGATATTGATGATTGATCTTTATTACTGGCCTACCCCCAACGGCTGGAAGATCAGCATCGCGCTGGAGGAAATGGGCCTCGCCTATCGCGTCGTTCCGGTGAACATTGGCGCAGGCGACCAGTTCAAGCCTGAATTTCTGGCGATCAGCCCCAACAACCGCATGCCCGCGATTGTCGATGACGACCCGCCCGAGCGCTTTGGGGGCGGCGGTGCGCCGGTCAGCGTGTTCGAAACTGGCGCAATCCTACTCTATCTCTCTGAAAAGACAGGTAAGTTTATGCCGAGCGACCTGCGCGGCCGGGTGCGGGTGACCGAATGGCTGATGTGGCAAATGGGCGGGCTGGGCCCGATGTTCGGGCAGGACGGGCATTTCAAACTCTACGCACCCGAGAAGATTGCCTATGCGATCGACCGCTATGACAAGGAATGCAAGCGGCTGCTGGGTGTGCTCGACCGCCAGCTGGCCAAGACCGGTGACTGTGTGGCGGGCGAATACAGCATTGCCGATATGGCGATTTTCCCGTGGGTCGCGACCACCAAGGCGCGCGATATCGACCGTAGCGAATTTGGCCATGTCGATGCCTGGTTCGAACGGCTGCGCCAGCGCCCCGCCGTGCTGACGGGGATGGAGCTCAATAAGGAATGGCGCAACCGCGCGCCCGAGGATGAGGCCAAGGCGCGCGAGATTTTGTTCGGGATCAAAAGCTGATGCCGGGTCCGCGCATCGAATTTTTCTATGACCTGTCGAGCCCGTGGACGTGCCTGGCGTTTCACAATCTGGCGGGCGTGCAGGAACGCACCGGGGCCGACGCGGTGCTGCGGCCGATATTGGTCGGCGGCGTGTTCAATGCGGTGAATCCGGCGGTCTATGCCGCGCGCGAGGCGAGCGACAACCGGCGGCTGCAGCACAGCTGGAAAGTGCTGAAAGACTGGGCGGCGCTGGCCGGGGTGCCGATGAACTTTCCGTCCATCTATCATCCGGCGAAGAGCGTGGCGGCGATGCGCTTTTGCTGCGCGCTGGAGGAGGATCAGGCAGCGCTGGCGGCGTTCACGCGCGAGGCCTTTGCCGGCTATTTCGACCGGCAGGAAAATCTCGACGACCCCGCGATGCTGGTAGCGGCGGCCAATGCTGTGGGCCTCGACGGCGCGGCGCTGCTGCTGGCCAGCGCCAGCGACCCGGTTAAGGCGCGGCTGCGCGTCAACACCGACGAGCTGATCGCGCGCGGCGGCTATGGTTCGCCGACCATCTTTGTGGGTGGCAGTGACATGTATTTTGGGAACGACCAATTGCCGCTGGTCGAGGCGGCACTGATGAGGGGCACAGCATGAGCGAGCGAGTTACCATCAACATGCTGGACGTCGGCATAGCCGATGTGCGCTTCAACCGTCCCGACAAAATGAATGCGCTCGATGCGGCGCAATGGGAGGCGATTGCGGGGGCAGTCGACCAGTTGAAGGCCATGGCCGGGCTGCGCGTGGTTGTGCTGTCCGGTGAAGGCCGCGCCTTTTGCGCGGGGCTTGACCTTGCCAGCATGGCGGGCGATCGCGACCCCGGCACCAGCAGCACTGGGCACAGCCTGGCGGACCGCAGCCGCGGCATCGCCAATCATGCGCAATATGTCGCCTGGGGCTGGCGCGACCTGCCAGTGCCGGTGATCGCGGCGGTGCATGGCGTGGCGTTTGGCGCGGGCAGCCAGATCATGGCGGCCGCCGACATACGCATCGTCCACCCAGACACGCGCATTGCGATCATGGAAATGAAATGGGGACTGGTGCCCGATGTCGCGGGTATGGCGCTGTGGCGCACGCAGGTCGCCGACGATGTCCTGCGCGAGATGATCTATACCAACCGCGAATTTAGCGGGACTGAGGCCAAGGCGCTGGGTTTTGCAACGCATGTGTCGGACGATCCGCTGGCCCATGCGATGGAGCTGGCGCGGTTGATCGCCAACAAGAATCCGCACGCGGTGCGCGGTGCCAAGCGGCTGTGCAACATGCTGGCCGATGCAAGCGACGCTGAACTGTTACAGGCCGAAAGCGACGAGCAGATCAAGGTCATCCGCAAGCCCAACCAGATCGAAGCGGTGATGGCGGAAATGCAGAAGCGCCCACCGGTATTTGTGGACTAGAGCAGGCTCAGAAATTGCGCCGCATTCAGCCAGTCGCGCTCGTGCGCGGCGCGCTGCAGGGCAGCCTGAGTGTCATGGCCCCAGCGGCGCTCCTGATAAAGTTGGTCGAGGCAAACCACTGGCCACAGCCCGGCAGCATCGCGCTCGCCGGCTTCGACGGCGAGCGCGGCGACTAGGCTGCCGCTGATTGTCACGAGCGGGGACAGTGCGGCAAGGCGGAAGGGCGGGAGTGCGGTGACAGCAGATTGCATCCGGGCAATCGTCGCAGAAGGCTGGGCGACATGGATAATGCCCTGTGCCAGCATGAATTCAACGCCCCAGCGCGCTTCGGCCCATGCCAACAACGGATTCCACGCCGCCGCCTGCTCGGCCGCCAAAACCGCGTCGCGGTCGTCTCGGTAGCATAGCAGATCGGTTTCGGCATAGGGCAGCAGTGTTGCGGCAAAAGCAGCGGGGTCCCGGGCGGCATGGTCGATGGCGGCATTGGCCAGGCCAGTGAGCGGCATAGCGCGCGGGTCGATTTCTTCGCCTTGTGCCTGCCATTCGGCAGCGATGGCATCGGCCAATGCGCGGGTGGGCACAATAAGCGGCGCGCGCGCCGGGGTGCGCACGGCGCGACCATCGAGGTGGATGGCAAAGCCTGCTGCATCCTCGCCGACCGTCGCTGCTTTCCAGAACCGCTTCACGGCTGGTCGTTGCGCTTCCAGCTGCGGGCTAGCAGCATTGGAGCAAGAGAAAATTCAAAGGCACCCACCAACACCAGGATGATTCCGGTGACGCGGTCCGCATCGGGTCCGGCCAGATCCCACTTGCCCATCACCAGTACGAATCCCGCCATCAACATGAGCGCGCCGACGATGCGCATAGAACCGAGCACGAAGAAACGGGTCCGGGCCTGGGCTTCGCGTTCGTCGGGGGTCATGGCCGGTAATCCTTGAGCGGGGTCAGATGCTGCATCAGTTGCGCCAAGGCACCATGGCCGCGCGCGGCGAGCGCCGTCTGGACGCGGCTTGCCATGTCAGGCGCCTTATTCTGTGACAATTTGAGCGTCGTGCGCCACGCGGTCACGTCAATTTCAAAGCCGATGATCGCGTCGACCATGCGGCTGAACTGCGCCGGGTCCATCTTTGCGCGCGTCCATGGTGGGTCGGCGGCGATGCGGCCCTCGTGCGCCGCTGAAACATCATCAAGCAGGGTGATGAGCGCATCGCGGCTCGTCTGGCGCGCCCGACCTTCCAGCTCGACGGTAACATAATTCCATGTCGGCACTTGGGCATCGTCGCCATAGTCAGCCGGACTGACATAGGCGTCGGGCCCCTGCACCACTGCGAGCGCCGTCGCACCATCCAGATGCTTCGTCAGCGCATTGCCGCGCGCGAGGTGGAAGCGCAACGTCCGGTCGTCGGGAGCGAGCAATACCGGCACATGCGCGACGCGCGGGCCGTCGGGCGTGGTCAGGAATATCGCGGCAAAGCCAATCTCGCGCACCAGCAATGCGGCGATGTCTTCGTCCTTGGGGCGGAAAGCGGGGTTGGGATGCATGTCAGGGCTTCTTGGGTGGTTTCTTCGGTGCCGGCTTGCGCGGTTTGCCGGGGCGGGAAGCCTTCACCTCGGCGCGACCGCGCCGTTCGCCGCGCCGTGCTTTGCGCAGCTGTTTGGCGTGCGCTTTGGCTTTCACCTTGGCGATAGCGCGCGGGGCAACCGCAGCGGCGATCTCGCCGGGGTCGGGAGTGTCACCGAGCACCGGGTCGAAACCAAGCGACGCCATGCTGGCGGCGAAATGGTCAGGCAGCTCGGCAGCAATGTCGAGCTTGCCGCCATCGGGATGGTCGATCCGCAGGCGGCGGGCGTGAAGATGCAATTTGCGGCTGATCGTTCCCGTCAGAAACGCTGCCTTGCCGCCATATTTGCCGTCGCCAACAATGGGATGGCCAATGGCAGCCATATGGACGCGCAGCTGATGGGTGCGCCCGGTGAGCGGATGCAGCTCAACCCACGCCGCTTCATTACCCGCGCGGTCGAGCACGCGGTATCGGGTGAGTGCGGGCTGTCCCGCCGCCTCGCTCACATGCATCTTCTCGCCGCCAGTACCGGGCTGTTTGGCGAGGGGCAGGTTGATTTCGCCCGCTTCGACCGCTGGCACGCCGACCACAATGGCCCAATAGGTTTTGCGCGCGCTGCGGTTGGAAAAGGCTTTGGAGAAAAAGGCCGCTGCGCGCGGAGTGCGCGCAACCAGCAGCGCGCCCGACGTATCTTTGTCGAGCCGGTGAACCAGTTTGGGCCTTACCGGAGCATCCCCCTTCAAGGCATCGAGCAGACCATCGACATGCTCACTGGTCTTGGTCCCGCCTTGCGTCGCCAGACCCGGCGGCTTGTCGAGCACCAGCGCGCTGGCGTCGCGGTGGATGACCAGCGTTTCGGCAAAGGCGATGTCGGCATCGCTGAGTGGTGCACGCGACGCGCGCGGACGCGGAGCTGCGGGGGCCGGCGGCTGCGGCGCAACCAGCACTTGGCCGGCGGCAATGCGGTCCGACACATCGGCCTTTTTGCCATCGAGGGTGAGCAGCCCCGAACGTGCCCAGCGCGCGAGCAGCGCGTGCGGGGTGCCCTCGCGGTGGCGCTTGAACCAGCGGTCGAGGCGGATGCCGTCGTCTTCGTCGGCAATGATAATCGGGTCCGTCGCGCTCATATCGCTCTTACCAGCATTAGGCCGAGCGCAAAGGCGGCGAGCGCGCCGATCACAGAAGCGGCGACATAGGCCAGCGCCGCGCCGGTCGCACCGCGTTCCATCAGCATCCACCAATCGAGGCTGAAGGCGGAAAAGGTTGTGAAGCCGCCGAGCATGCCGACGCCGACAAACAGTCGCAGCGCCTCACCCGCTGCGCTACGGGCTAGCCAAGCGGCGAGCATTCCCATGAAAAAGCAACCGACAATGTTCACCGCCAGCGTGGCGACAGGAAAGCTGTGGGCAAATCGGGTCGCGACCCATTGGGCAAGCCCGAATCGCGCCCCGGCCCCCACGGCACCGCCAACCATGACGAGAAAGATTTGCTGCATGTCCCGCGCCCTAGCGGGAAAGCGCGGTGCTGGCAAAATTCAATCCGCTTTGCGCGCCTTCAGCAGCGACTGCAGGTGTGCGGCCACCGAGGGGTGCAGCGGCTGGGTGAATTCACAGCCGTGATTATTGCCTTGGGTCCGGCGCACCACCGCTTCCAATGATTGTAGCCCAGGCAGCGTCACCCAAATGCGGGTGCCCGTGCGCGGGCGCGTGTAGCTGATCATGCGAAAGCCGGTGGCCGACAGATCGTCGATTTCCACCTCATAAGGATTGGCCCCGACCTCGCGAAATCGCGCGCGCGCGGTGATCCGCACCCGCTTTGAGCGGCGCGTATCGGATGCGATTGCGGTCTTGTACTTTTGGTCAGGCACGCATGGCTCCCGGTTGACCCGTGCTAATATAGTGCGCCAGCAATGGTTTCCTCCGGGTAAAGATCAAGCGTTAATGGCATAGACGCTCTGGCGTGTCGGCGACCTGCATGAGCTGCGACGGGAAGGGAACGGCCAGCGCCTGCACTTTATTCCATTCGCCGGTTAACCAGTCGTCATAATCCTCGGCATGCAAAATCAACGGCATGGCCTTGGGATGATAGGCCCCGACGAGCCGGTTGGGCTCGCACGTTAGGAAGGCAAAGCAGGGCCAGTCGTCGGTATGGCGAAAAATCCCAGCAAACGCGAAAATCGGTTGCGAGGGAAGGCCGAACCAGTGCTGGCGCTTTGCCCCTTTCTCACCGGACCATTCCTGAAAGGCGGTGACCGGCACCAGACAGCGCAACTCGGCGTGGCGCAGCGTGCCGATCCAGAACGGGCTGGTGAGGTTGCGGACATTGGTGACCGGGGCGCGGCCCTGCGGCGGGGGCGGAAAACCCCAGAGCATGGGGACCAGTCGCCGCATACCACCGGGTTGGCCATTGCTTACAACAACAGGACCGGGACGTTTTGGTGCGACGTAGCCGCCCGCCCATGGGTCATCGCCCGCTTCCGCACCGAAGTGCGCGGCAATCTGGTTGGCCGGGGCGTCGAGGCGATATAGGTTGCACATGGACGGCGCAGCATTGCTGGCGCACGGACGGAGTCAAGCGGCGCGCGGGCCTACTTGTCCCACGGACCTTTTTGGTCGTTCTGGGCTTCGATTTTTTCCGCGCGGTCGATGGCGCGGTCGGCGGCGACGATGGCGCCGGCCCCGAGCATCGAGCAACCGACAAAGCTTAGGATCGACAGGCAGCCGAGACCCATCAGGATGGAACGGAACAAATCGGTCACTGCGGCCCTCCGCGACAAGAATTATTTCGCGGCCCGCCCTATTCTATTCTGGTTAACAAGGCTTTGCCGCCGACCAAGAATCAGTCGTGCTGAACCCGGCCCCTGCCCGCCTTGATCTGGCTACGCGCCTTTTTGCTCTCGACCCGTTTGGCTTTGGCAGCCTTGCTCGGGCGGGTCTTGATGCGGCGTTCGGGGCGCACATGGGCGGCATCGAGCAGCGCGGCGAGGCGCGTCCGCGCGTCAGCACGGTTCGCCTCTTGTGTGCGGAACCGGCGCGCAGTGATCAGCAACTCGCCGCCTGCGGTCAGCTTGCCCCCAGCCAAGCTCTTGAGCCGCCGAAACACCTCTGGCTCCAACCCCAGCGCATAAACATCGATGCGCAGCTGACAGGCGGTCGCTACCTTGTTGACATTCTGGCCGCCCGGCCCTGACCCCGCCAAGAAGCGCTCGGATATCAGATGTTCGGGGAGCTCAGCCATGGGCTGGCTCGGGCGCGGTAAAGCCAAGCGCGGCGAAATCAGCGGGAAAGGGGGCCGCCGCTACCACCGAAGGCTTCGCTTCGCGAGTCAATTCGATGCGTTCGGCGTGCAGCAGGGTGCGCGCCGCACCCAGCCCATTGCCATAAACGGGGTCGCCGACAATAGCATGGCCCAGCGCCTCAAGCGCATGGACGCGCAGTTGATGCGTGCGACCGGTTTCGGGGCGAAAACGTACCAGCGCCTGGCCGTCATGCCGCGCGAGCAATTCCCAGTGCGAGATGGCGGACTTTGCTCCTCGCGTGCCATTTCCAGCGCCGACCATTCGCCAGCCCTGCTTGGCGCTGGAGATCTTGCGCAGGGCCAAGTCGATCGTGCCGCCGGTCGCTGTGGGGATGCCAGACAGGATCGCCAAATAGGATTTGGCAACGCCCCGCTCTTCAAAAGCGCGGGTGAAGCGTCCCGCGACCTTGGGATTTCGCGCGAGCAGCAAGCAGCCCGATGTGTCGCGGTCAAGCCGGTGCACAGCCACCGGCCAGCGCTTGAAGCCAAAGGTCAACGACTGCAGATGGTTCTCCAGGCTAATGGAACCATCGCGCGGCGCATCCACTGGCAAGCCGGCGGGTTTGTCGAGCACGATAGCTTCGCCATCGATGAACAATATGCGGTCGGTGAGCATGGGGACGCGCTATAGGCCGCTCACTGTGCTTTGACCAATATTCGTCTCTGTCCCGAAAAAAATGTGTATCGCAAACGCTTTACTTGGCATGAGGCGACGCTAGGTTTGCCATTGCGTTCATGTCCCGACCGCGTTGCGGGCAATGTGACGTAGGGCAAACAGGGGGCACTTGGTGGAGCTCTCGACCGAATGGGTCGCACTGGTCCTGCAATTGGTCCAGCACGAAATCGTGCTGCTGGCCGCCGTTGGCATATTGTTGCTGGGCCTCGAAGATCTGTTGTTCGATCTGTTATGGCTTAGTCGCGACCGGCGCAACCGACGCGCAGCTTCGGCGCCCCCTCTGAAGGGGGTCATTGCCATATTCATTCCAGCCTGGCGCGAATGGGCGGTGCTGCCCGGCACGCTCGATGCCATGCTCGGCGCCTGGTCGGGGCAGGATGTACGCATCTATGTCGGCTGTTATCCGAACGATGCCGAAACAATTTTTGCGGTGAGTGCGCGGGTGGCGAACCACGCTTCGTTGCGGTTGGTGATTGGCGATCAGCCGGGGCCGACCAGCAAGGCCGACAATCTGAACCGTATATGGCGCGCGATGGAGGCCGACGAGCAGGCGGAAGGGTGGCGATTCGCAGCGGTCGTGTTGCACGATGCCGAAGATCGGGTGCACGCTGAGGAAATCGAATTATTCCGGCGCGAATTGCCGGGTGCGGCGATGGTGCAGATCCCCGTTCAGCCGCTGCTTTGGCCCGGTCAAGGGCCGGTGGCTGCGCATTATGCCGATGAATTTGCCGAGGCGCATGGCAAGGAATTGCCGCTGCGCAGCGCGGCCGCTGCGGGCCTGCCGGCGGCAGGTGTCGGCTGTGCCTTTGCGAGGCAGGCGCTGGCGCTGCTGGCGCTTGAGCGAGGGGATGGGCCATTTCATGCCGATAGCTTGACCGAAGATTATGAGCTGGGGTTGATCCTGGCTGCGCGAGGCGAAACCTGTCGCTTTGTTGAGGCGCGCGGCCATGACGGGTCGCGGATTGCCGTGCGCAGCGAATTTCCCGCGACCCTGGAGGCATGCGTCCGGCAAAAGGGCCGCTGGATTGCCGGAATTGCGCTGGCTGGATGGGACCGGTTGGACTGGACGGGCAGTGCCGGCAGATCGCGCGGGCACGTCGCGCCGGTAAATGGTCCGCGCTGGATGACGCGCTGGATGCTGTGGCGTGACCGGCGCGCGCCGCTGGTGGCAATCATTATCCTTGCCAGCTATCTGAGCCTGATATTGGCGGGAATGGTCCGCAGCGGCGAGCTGATGGGCTGGTGGGACAGCAAGCCATTGTCGCCAACGCTTATGACGCTGTTGGGCGGGAATATATTTCTGATGCTGTGGCGGCTGGCGATGCGGCTGATGTTCACCACCGCCGTCTATGGGTGGCAGCAGGGATTGCTGGCCATGCCGCGCGCCTTTTTGGCCAATGTTATCCACATGTTGGCCGCGCGCCTGGCCCTGACCCTGTATATGCGCCAATTGCGGACGCACGAGTTGGTGTGGGACAAAACTGAGCATCGCGCGGTCATTCACAGCGACCAATGGCAGAAAATCCGATGATGCCGGTGCTGACCTTGCCGTTATGGCGGGCGCGGGGGCCGCGCTTTTTGCTGTTGCTGCTGCTGCTGTGGGTACTGATACGGCTGGCGAGCCAATTCCCCGGCGCCATAGGCCCGGCACCCCAGGTCTCGCCATTCGCGCGTTCGCCGGACTTTGTCCGTCAAGAAGTCATGCCGCTGCCCGAGCAGCGACTTGCTGTGAAAACAATGCCACGAGCTCCGCTTCCGCCACGACCGAGCCGGCGCCGTTCGTGCTCGTCGCGCGGATGGCGGCGCCTCAGACGAGTTTAGCGTCGGGGTTTATGGGGGAGGAGCGCCATGCCTGGCGCCTGGCGCTGTTGCAGCGCTTTGGGACAAGGCCAGCGGCAGCAGTCAGCGCGCTGTCGTTGCCGCCGCGCCGCAGCGATTTTGCGCCCGGGCTCGCGCTGCTGGCACCGCTGCCGCGCTGGCCTGCCGCGACAGCGGACCAGCGCTGGTCGCTGGCGGTGACAAGCTATTGGCGGGGCAATGATGGCACGCCGGCGGTGGGGCCGGATAGCGCGATGCGACTAGGCGGTAGCCAGTCGACAGCGCGATTGACCTATTTGGTTGATCGGTCGCTGCTGCTGCGGGCCTATGTCCGCGCGGCCCATGCGCCGGGGCGGCGCGATGGGCTGGATGTGGCCGTTGGAGTCGCGGTGCGACCGTTCAACAGCCTCCCGCTGGACATTCATGCCGAGCGGCGAACGGTCGTGACCGGGCCGGGCCGCGATACCACGCTGATCTATGCCGCTGGCGGAGTCGACAATCGGGCCCTGCCGCTGAATTTCCGCTTGTCTGCCTATGCTCAGGCCGGGGCGGCCGACTATGGCACGGTCGCGGGATTTGCGGATGGCGCGGTGACGGTGCAGCGCGAGGTGGCGGCGCGCCGGGGCATGCGGCTGTCGCTGGGCACGATGCTGGGCGGGGCAGTGCAGCCCGACGCGCGGCGGATTGATGCCGGGCCACGCGCGACGCTGGTGCTGCCCGAAGTGGGTCACGGGGCGCAAATCGCGCTGGATTGGCGCGAACGTGTGGCGGGTAACGCACGGCCGGGCAGCGGACTGGCATTGACGCTGGCGGCGGATTTCTGAACGGCAATGGAAGCGATTCCAACGCGCGCCGAAATGGTCTAGAGCCAAGGCGAAGCGGGCGCTCGTCCGCTATAACTGGCGGAACCGATGGACCTCTATCTTCCTGTAGCCAATCTGTCGGTCAATGTGCTGGTGATCATCCTGCTGGGCGGCGGCGTTGGCTTTTTGTCCGGCATGTTCGGCGTGGGCGGCGGTTTTCTGACCACGCCGCTGCTGATTTTTTACGGTATTCCGCCGACGGTAGCGGCGGCCTCGGCAGCGACGCAGGTGACAGGGGCCAGCGTGTCGGGCGCGCTGGCGCATTATGAACGCGGCGGTGTCGATCTGCAAATGGGCGGGGTGATGATCGCAGGCGGTCTGCTAGGGTCGTTGATCGGCGCCGGGTTGTTTGAGCTGCTGAGCGCGTGGGGGCAAATCGATACGGTCATCGCGCTGCTCTATGTCATTTTGCTGGGCACGGTGGGTACGTTGATGGCGCGCGAGGCGTGGAGCGCGATCCAAGCGCAGAAACTGGGCCTGCCGCCACCTGCGCGCAAGCGGCGGCACCATCCGGTGGTCGCCAACCTGCCGCTGCGTTGGCGCTTTTACCGGTCGGGCCTGTATATCTCGCCGCTGGCACCCTTGTTGCTGGGGGTGGTTACCGGCATTTTGACGATGCTGCTGGGGGTTGGCGGCGGGTTTATCATGGTCCCCGCAATGCTCTATCTGCTCGGCATGGGGACGCAGGTGGTGGTCGGCACCTCGCTGTTCCAGATATTGTTCGTGACAATGGCGACGACGCTCGTGCATTCGGTGACGACGCGCGCGGTCGACATTGTTCTGGCAGCATTGCTGTTGGTCGGCGGGGTCGTTGGCGCGCAGTTCGGTGCGCGCTTCGCCCAGGCCCTCCCACCCGAAAAGCTGCGGCTAGCGCTGGCGGCGATCGTGCTACTGGTGGCGTTTCGCATGGCGCTGGGGCTGGGGTTCCGGCCTGACGAAATCTACACCGTGCAATGAGGGCATTGGCGCTTCTTGGATTGATCTTCGGATTGCTGGCGGGTGCACCTGCACAGGCACAGGACCCGCGACTCGTGCCCGACGTTTCGAGCCGCACCATCGACATCAAATATAGTTTCTCGGGCGAGGAACTGCTGCTGTTCGGCGCGATCCTTTATCCCGGCCAGCGGTTGCCAACCGACCGGGCCGATATCGTCGTGGTGCTAAAGGGGCCGGTGCGGCCGATCATCCTGCGCGAAAAGCAACGCGTCGCGGGAATCTGGCTGAATGCGGACAGTTTGCGGCTACGTTCGGCCCCGGGTTTTTACGCCATCGGGTCGTCGGCCCCGATCGAGCAGTTGATCGACGAGCGTACGGCGGCGATCTACGAGCTGGGTCTTGCCAATCTGCAAATGTCGCCGGTGGGTTTTTCCGCGCCCGACCGGCTAGTGCGATTTGAGACGGGCCTGATCGACCTATACCGGCGGATGGGGCTGTTTTTTGAAAACGGACGGGCGGTTGAGATTAGCGACGGCGTGCTCTATCGCGCGCGCATTCCTGTGCCCGCGCGGGTACCCGAAGGCATGTACCGCGCCGAAACTTATCTGATCTCGCGCGGACGGGTGATTGCGGTGGCGGCGCGCCCGGTCGAAATCCGCAAAACTGGTTTCGAGCGCTTTGTCGCTCTGGCGGCGCAGCGCAACGGGCTGCTGTACGGCATTTGCGCGGTGCTTTTGTCGGTCGGGCTGGGTTATGCGGCGTCGCGCCTGTTCAAGACGCGCTGAAGATATGGTTCAGCAGAGCTGACACAGAGCGGGCCGGTGCCGCTTCCGCTTCGGTGAAACATCGTCAGCGTAAGCCAATTCTTTACCATCCATAGCCTAGTTTCAGCGCGCACATAGCAGCGCGAAGGAACCAGCAGTCGTGGATATGGGACAGGGATTTCACCCAGGAACAGCCGCCGTACCGGCGCAGCAGATCAAGCTGGGAACCACCTCTCCGCCGGTCGAAGCCGTGGCTTATTCGCGCGACGACCTGCTGGTAGGCGAAGTGATCGAAGTATCGGGATCGTCCTCCAAGCTGCTGCTCGACGCCAAGCAGATCACCAAGCTGGCCGATGCCGGCGATCAGGCGGTGGCGATGGCGGGACAGGTCGGTGCGCAGGTTAAAATTCGCGTCGGTAATGTGTGGCTGCTCGCCTCAATCCGCGAAGAGCAGTTACACCCGCGCGACAGCAGCATGATCATCGCCACGGTCGACTTTCTGGGTGAGGGTGATGAAGAGAAGCTGACCGGGCGCATTTTCAACTTCCGCCGCGGCGTGACGCGCTTTCCCGTGCCGGGTAGCCAAGTCTTTGCCGCGACCACCAGCGACCTTAAGCAAATCTATGCCGCCGACGAGCGGCCGCACGTCGAGATTGGAACCGTCTATCCCACCAAGGATATTCGCGGGTCGCTGTATATCGACCCGATGTTGGGCAAGCATTTCGCGCTGCTGGGGTCGACCGGTACCGGTAAATCGACCAGCGCTGCGCTGATCCTGCATCGCATCTGCGAAGCCGCGCCCGAGGGTCATATTGTGATGATCGACCCGCACGGCGAATATTCCGCCGCGTTCAAGGGCACCGGCGCGCTGTTCGACGTCGATAACATCGCGCTGCCCTATTGGGTCATGAACTTTGCCGAGCATTGCGAGGTGTTCATCACGTCCGAAGGCAAGGAACGGCAGGGCGACTGCGACGTGCTGGCCAAATGCCTGCTCGCCGCGCGTGCCAAAAACCGGCTGGCCGAAGGCATGACCAAGCTGACGGTCGATTCGCCGGTGCCCTATCTTCTGTCCGACCTGCTCGCCATCCTGACCACCGAAATGGGCAAGCTCGACAAGGCGACAACCAGCGCGCCCTATATGCGTATCAAGGGCAAGATTGAGGAAATGCGCGCTGACCCGCGCTATAACTTCATGTTCTCGGGCATGCTGGTCGCCGACACCATGGCGACCTTTGTGTCGAAAATTTTCCGCCTGCCCGCCGAGGGCAAACCGATTTCGATCATCGACGTGTCGGGCGTGCCTTCTGACATCACGTCGGTGGTGGTCGCCGTGCTCGCGCGCCTGACCTTTGACTATGCCATTTGGTCGCGCGGCGAGGCGCAGCGCCCGATCCTGCTGGTGTGCGAAGAAGCGCACCGTTACATCCCGTCCAAGGATGTCGGCCAGGGCCAAGCGGTACGCAAAATCCTGGAGCGCATCGCCAAGGAAGGCCGTAAATATGGCGTCTCGTTGGGCCTGATTACGCAGCGCCCGTCCGACTTGGCCGAAGGCGTGCTGTCGCAGTGCGGCACCATCATCGCCATGCGCCTGAACAACGAACGCGACCAGCATTTCGTGAAAGCCGCGATGCCCGAAGGCGCGCGCGGATTTATCGATAGCATCCCCGCGCTGCGCAACCGCGAATGCATCATTTGCGGCGAGGGTGTGTCGATCCCCATCCGCGTCTACCTCGATACGCTGGAAGAAGAGAAACGCCCGGCATCGAGCGACCCGCTGTTCAGCCAGCTGTGGAAGGAAACCGGCGGCGAGATGGAAATCCTGGACCGCGTGGTCAAACGTTGGCGCAGCCAGGGGCGGTAAGCACTACACCAGCCTCCCGCCCGTTTGGGGCGGGACCCGACAGATCACTTAATCCACTCGCCGCTTTTCTTATATTCCTCGCGCACTTGGCCCGACTGGCTGAGGCGCGGGTCGGTGTAGTTGCCGCGTGGTTCGGCGGCGGGGGCGACGGGGACGATGGCGGGGCTGAAGCCCGGCGCGGGCGCTGGTGCGGCGACGGGCGGCGTCATCGGTGCGACCGCGCTTCCGGCGAGCGCGCCTGCGCCGCCCTTGCCCAAAAGCGCCACCTGCTGTGCCACCGGCAGATAGGGCACCGGCACCGGCTCGCGCCCGCTATAGGCCGCGCGAAAGGCGTCGGGCGTGCCCCAGCGGCCGCGCCAGCGATGGAAGATGTGCGCGCCGACGATGTTGGTCATGACGAGGGACTTGCCCCAGCGCGGCCAGATCGCCTGCGTGTGATAGTGCGTTGCCAGGCCGACCGAGGGGAAGACTTTGCCCGCCAGCGCTTCGGCGGCGATGCGGCTGGCCCGCGCCCAGCCGCTGGGCGAGGGCGCGCGCGCCATCGCGCCGTCGCAGGCAAAGGTAAACTGGCACACGCCGGCGCGCTGCGACCCCTGAAACACCACGCCGCACACCGTATTGGGAAAGCTGGGGTGGCGCACGCGGTTGAGCACCGTCTGCGCGACGCCGCGCATGCCATTGTCGGTCTCGCTGGCGGCCTCGTAATAGATGGCGGCGGTCAGGCAATATTGCGCGCGGCTCGCGTCGAGCGGCGTTGCGCCCTTGAACACATAGGGCCGCGCGGCGGGGCCGACATAGGCCGCCTCCTGCAATTGCAGCGACGTCGGCGTGGCGGCGGCCCCGGCGAGCGTGATGGCATCGGGGCGCGGAAGGGTGGGATCGAGCGCCAGCGCGGCTTCAGTGCTCGCGGCGTCGAACACCGCCCATTGCGCGGGGTCATAGGGCGTGAGGCGCACGGGCACCGTCACCGCATAGGGCGCGGCCTGTCCCGCGCCCGAGCCGAGCACCAGCGCGGCGCTGCCAATTACCACGGCGGCGGTTAGTCCGAGCCAGAAGCGGCGTCCGGGCGCAGCCGCGACGGGTGCATCGGCATCAACGCCGGGCAGCGCGGCGGCGAGCGGGGTCGCGGGGGAAAAGCGATGCTCGGGAATCATGACGACAGCATTATGCCGCCAAAGACGAACAAAGCGTTGCCGCGCAAACGCGCTGTGCCGGGGTGGGACAGGGTGGCGGGCGATGGCGTTACGGATACAAAAGACACCGCCGGTGCGCGCGAAACTGTATCCTTTGTATCTTTTGTGAAGATAGGCGGCTGTCGGGCGGATCGCCGGGACGGGCAGGGGCGAGGCGAAGTGCAGGCGCATCGCCGAGGTTAAGACAGATTTGGCGCGTGTAGGACAGGGGAAAGTGGGGGAGCGCATTAGGGCGCGCGCCGCCGGGGTGCTACACCGCCGCATCATTTGGGGGAGAGATGCGATGAATGCGAACAAGGCCTTATGGGAAAAGGGCGATTTCACCCGACTCGCGGCGTGCATGCGCGCCAGCGGCGCCGCGCTGGTCGCCGATATCGGCGTGGCACCGGGGATCGACGTGCTCGATCTGGGCTGCGGCGATGGCACCACGGCGATCCCGGCGGCGCAGGCGGGGGCCAATGTGCTGGGCGTCGATATCGCCAGCAATCTGGTCGCGGCGGGCAATGCGCGCGCGGCGGCGCTGGGCCTGAACAACATCCGCTTTCAGGAGGGCGATGCGTCGGCGCTGACCGATCTGGCCGATGCCAGTTTCGACCTGGTGGTCAGCATTTTCGGCGCCATGTTCGCGCCGCGCCCGGATGATGTCGCGCGCGAAATGGTGCGCGTGACGCGGCCCGGCGGGCGCATCGTGATGGGCAACTGGATCCCCGGCGACCCGACGCTGATAGCGCAGGTGTTGAAAATCAGCGCGTCCTATTCACCGCCGCCGCCCGAGGGCTTTGTCAGCCCGGTGCTGTGGGGCAAGGAAGAGGTCGCGCGCGAACGCTTCGCCGCGGCGGGGGTGGCGGACGCGCGCATCAGCTGTCGCCGCGTGCTGTGGACCTTTGCCTATGACGGCCCGCCGCGCGAATTTCTGAACATCTTCCGCGATTGGTACGGCCCGACGATGAACGCTTATGAAGCGGCGGCGAAGGACGGGCGCGAGGGCGCGCTGGACGCCGAACTACTCGCGCTGTTCGAGGCGCAGAATGCGAGCGGGGATACGGCGCGGACGGAAATTCCGGCGGCGTATTTGCGGGTGGAGGTGGGGGTTTAAGAACGCCCCCGATCGTCGCGCATTCCGTCCTTGCGCCGCCCAGAGGTGCTGCCCGGCGCAAGGACGGCGCCTTTTTCAGGGATTTTTGTCGGCAAGCGCGTCGCCATTATCTTCTTCTTCCAGCAGCATCGCCGACGCGCCGGTGGCCGACAGCCGTACCTGGTTGCCTTCGACCGCCGCGACCAGGCCGCCTGACAGATAATGGTGATGATCGCCGTGCGAGCCGCTGTCGGCTTTGGTCATCTTGATGCGATCGCCTTCGACCTTATCGACGGTGCCGACATGGACGCCATCGGCGCCGATGATTTCCATGTGTTCGGCAATTTGGGTGAGATCGGCCATGGGGGTTCTCCTGCTTTGGGGGTAGGGAGAACGGCGTAGGCGGAGAATGGGTCCGGGGGATGACGGGGGTGGGGAGGTTTAATGGTCGCCGCGTGATGCGGACTTTCTCCCATGGTGGCCCGACCATGAACGCCTATGAAGCGGCGGCGAAGGGTGGGCGCGCGGCGGCGCTGAACGCCGAACTGCTGGCGCTGTTCGAGGCGCAAAATGCGAGCGGGGAAGTGGGGCGGACGGAGACTCCTGCGGCGTATTTGCGGGTCGAGGTGGGGGTTTAGGCCCCCACTGGCTCAGCGGGCCTGTCTTTCCTAGGTGAGATCACCGTTCATCACTGAAAAAAAACGCTTCACCGCAAAATCATTAGATCAAGATGTTGGGATCTTGCTTTCGGATCGAAAGAATGAGATCAGAAGGACGTCCAAACGGACAACGCCTCCGTCGAACTGGAACTTCGACGGAGGCGCCTTAACCTACTAAGAGGATTAGTAAGATGTTGAACGTAGCAGAAATGATCGAGGATGTCATGTTGAATGAGAATGTGCCTGAATTTGATCCGCCGGAAGCCATAGGCCTCGCGACTGGATTGTCCTTGAAGTCAGGGGTTCAAGTTGTGTCTGGCTTGATGCCCTTAGGCGTCATTCTGGATCGATACGAGATCCCTTATTACGACGGGGCACATAAGGGAGGGTATCAGAGGTTACCTCAGCAGGTTCGTGTGAATCGACTTGCCAACGATCTTCGGCGTGGGACTGACACGCCTACCGCCGTGCTCCTCAATATCAGGGAATGCGCACCAATTCAGAAGCTCTTCAAAAATGGTCCGGGCGCATACGAGGTCCCGTTTGAACTTTTTGAAAACGTCACTTTTCATGTTGTCGATGGTCAGCACCGTATACTTGGCTATGAAAAGGCGATCAATGACGGGTGGTTTGATGGGCTTCAAAAGTTGATACCGTTTACATGCATGCTAGGCGCTGATGAAGCTGAAGAAATGCAACAGTTTTACACTGTAAACTCAACCGCAAAATCGGTCAGAACTGACCTAGCATATGCCTTGCTCGCCCGCCGAATTGAGAATGAAGACGATCTGTTGGAAGCAATTCAGGGGGAAGGAAAGGATTGGCAAATTGAGGGGCAGCGAATAGTTGAAGCGCTTTCGCAGACCTCTAAGGTTTGGGCCGGCAGGATCAAGCTTCCTGGAATGAATGTGAGTGGAAGCGTGATGCCGTCTGCATCTATGGTTACGTCCTTGAAGAAAATTATTCAGTCACCTTTCTTCGCCCGTCTTGATAGCGCAAAGCGCACATCAGTGATCGATGCTTATTGGGAAGGCATCAGGGAGGCGTTGCCAGAAGCGTTCAAGGACCCGAAGGAGTTTTCGATTCAGAAGGGAATTGGCGTATCGACCATGCACGAAGTGCTGCCTGAGGTTATTGAGCTTCTCCGTATCAACGGTAGTTCGGTGACCGATCCTGAAGCTTATCGCGAGGTCATGGTCCACGCCCTCAACAATCTGAGTGGTGAGAACCAGCTCGGCGTACCGGTCGAAGGGCTCGAGTTTTGGAGGGCTGGCGAACATGGTGCAGCGGGATCGTATAGCAGCGGTGCTGGCAAACGATTGCTGGCCGTGAAATTAAAGTCCGAGCTAGATCAAATCAACTGACGACATTGAACAGGGGGGCATTGCCCCCTTGTTCTCAAACCCGAAACCCGCCCATGTTCCGCTTGTTGGACTGCACCGACAGCAATTTCTTCCCCGCCGGCGTCAGCACCCATTTGGGGCCTTTTTTCTCGATCAGCGCCAGCGCGGCCAGCTCGTCGCGGACGGGGTCGTTCGGGAGTTGCGGGCCGCGGTTGCTGAGGCCTTCCAGGCATTTGCGCTGGGGGGCGGTCAGGATCAGGTTGGTGGTGGGGGCGGCGGTCACTCCGCCGCTACCCCTGCCGCCGCGAACATGTCCGCTTCGCCCGCGCTGTCGTTGACCGCGACGGTTTCGCCGGGCTTGGCGCGTTTGCGCTTGTCGAAGCTGGACCACACTTCGCCCCAATTGCCGCGCGTCGAGGCTTTGGAATATTCGGTGGCGCGGGTTTCGAAGAAGTTGGCGTGCTCCACCCCGTTGAGCAGCGGTGCGAGCCAGGGCAGCGGGTGCTCTTCGATCATATAGATGGGCTGAAGGCCCAGCTGGCCAAGGCGCCAGTCGGCGATGTAGCGGATGTAGCGTTTGATTTCCTTCGCGGTCATCCCCGGCACCGGGCCCATTTCGAAGGCGAGGTCGATGAAGCCGTCCTCCAGCCGCACGACCTTTTGACAGCAATCGATAATGTCTTCCTTGACCGATTTGGTCAGGCAGTCGCGTTCCTTGGTAAAGGCGTGGAACAGCTTGGTGATGCCTTCGCAGTGCAGGCTTTCGTCGCGCACCGACCAGCTGACGATCTGGCCCATGCCCTTCATCTTGTTGAAGCGCGGGAAGTTCATCAGCATGGCGAAGCTGGCGAACAGCTGGACGCCTTCGGTAAAGCCGCCGAACATGGCGAGCGTGCGCGCAATATCTTCGTCATTGTCGACGCTGAACTGGTGCATATAATCGCACTTATCGGCCATTTCCTGATAATCGAGGAAGGCCGAATATTCGGTTTCGGGCATGCCGATGGTGTCGAGCAGGTGGCTGTAGGCGGCGATGTGCACCGTTTCCATGTTGCTGAACGCGGTCAGCATCATCTTGATTTCGGTGGGCTTGAACACGCGGCCATATTTGTCGTGGTAGCAATTTTGCACCTCGACATCGGCCTGCGTGAAAAAGCGGAAGATTTGCGTGAGCAGATTGCGTTCATGCTCCGAAATCTTCTGCGCCCAGTCGCGGCAATCTTCCCCCAGCGGCACTTCTTCGGGCAGCCAGTGGATCTGCTGCTGGCGCTTCCAGAAATCATAGGCCCAGGGATATTCGAACGGCTTATACTGGGTGCGGGCTTCGAGCAGGGGCATTTACGGTCTCCGGATGAAATATGGGGTCAGGTGAAGGCGCGGACAATCTCTGCGCCGAAATCCTTGAGTTGCGGGTAGAGGACGAGCGTGAGGACAATGACGACCGCAAGGATGATCAGCTGTTTGCGGCGGCTGGCGGGGGCGGGCGTCATTGCCGTGCGATCCTTTATGACAGAAGCGAAAACAGCAGTAACAGGATGCTGACGGCGATGGCCGCCGTCGCAACGCCGCCCGCCGCGGTGGCGGCACGCCGCTTGCCGGGGTCGGCCGAGCGGCGCAGGCCGAGCGTCAGCGCAACCAGCGCGGCGGCGTTCAGCAGCAGCACGACGCCCAGCACCGGGACCATCCCGCCGCTCACAGCGACCGCCTTACAACGCCGAGGATGGTCAGCGCGGCGAGGATGAGCACGGCGCCCGTCAGCCGCTGCGCCTGCGGGGTGCGGCGGCGCAGCGACGCGGGATCAACGCCTTCGGGCAGTGGTTCGCGGATGCCGGTGCGGTCGCCGCGCTGGCCCGGCTGGCGCACCAGCAGGTCGAGTCCGATGAAGGCGATGATCGCCAGCGCGCCGAAGAAAGCAATCTGGCCGATTACTGACACGCCAGGCACTCGTCATAGTCGGTGGTTTCGGCCGACAGCTCGATCTTGGGCGCGTCGGGGGTGTTGTCGGCCTCCACCCCGCCGGCAAACCCTGCACGCTGGATGGATTTCGAGCGCAGATAATAGAGCGATTTGATGCCCAGTTCCCACGCGCGGTAGTGGAGCATGAGCAGGTCCCATTTCTCGACATCCGCCGGGATGAACAGGTTAAGCGAGGCGGCCTGATCGATATAGGGCGTGCGGTCGGCGGAAAGTTCGAGCAGCCAGCGCTGGTCGATTTCAAAGCTGGTCTTGAAGCAATCCTTTTCGTCCTGCGTCAGGAAGTCGAGGTGCTGGACGCTGCCGCCCTTTTCCAGGATCGAGTTCCACACCTTGTCACTGTCCTTGCTCTTGTCCTGCAGCAGCTTTTCGAGGTGCGGGTTCTTGACGATGAAGCTGCCCGACAGCGTTTTGTGGGTGTAGATATTCGCCGGGATCGGTTCGATGCACGCGCTGGTGCCGCCGCAGATGATCGAAATCGACGCGGTCGGCGCGATCGCCATCTTGCAGCTGAAGCGCTCCATCACCCCCATGTCGGCGGCGTCGGGGCAAGGGCCCCGTTCGTTGGCGAGCAGCATCGAGGCCTGATCGACCTGCGCGCGGATGTGCTTGAAGATTTTGAGGTTCCACGATTTGGCCATCGCGCCTTCGAACGGCAGGCCGCGCGCCTGCAGGAAGCTGTGGAAACCCATGACGCCAAGGCCGACGCTGCGTTCACGGCTGGCGCTATATTTGGCGCGCGCCATCTCATCGGGCGCCCGGTCGATATAATCCTGCAGCACATTGTCGAGGAAGCGCATGACATCCTCGATAAATTGCTTGTCGCCCTGCCATTCGTCCCAGGTTTCAAGGTTCAGTGACGAGAGGCAGCACACCGCCGTACGGTCATTGCCCAGATGGTCGCGGCCCGTGGGCAGGGTGATTTCGCTGCACAGGTTCGAGGTCGAGACTTTGAGGCCCAAATCGCGGTGATGCTTGGGCATCATCCGGTTCACCTGATCGATGAAGATGATGTACGGCTCACCCGTGGCCAGGCGGGTTTCGACGACCTTCTGGAACAGGCTGCGCGCATCGACGGTGCCGCGAACGCTGCCGTCCTTGGGGCTCTTGAGGTTGAATTCGGCCCCGTCGCGCACCGCTTCCATAAACTCGTCGGTCAAGAGCACGCCGTGATGCAGGTTCAAGGCCTTGCGGTTGAAATCGCCGCTGGGTTTGCGGATTTCGAGGAACTCTTCAATTTCGGGGTGCGAAATGTCGAGATAGCAGGCCGCCGAGCCGCGGCGCAGCGAGCCCTGGCTGATCGCGAGGGTCAAGCTGTCCATCACGCGCACGAAGGGGATGATGCCGCTGGTCTTGCCGTTGAGGCCAACAGGCTCGCCGATACCGCGCACGCTGCCCCAATAGGTGCCGATGCCGCCGCCGCGCGAGGCGAGCCAGACATTTTCATTCCAGGTGTTGACGATGCCCTCCAGGCTGTCGTCGACCGAATTGAGATAGCAAGAAATGGGAAGACCGCGACCGGTGCCGCCGTTAGACAAAACGGGCGTCGCCGGCATGAACCACAGGCGGCTGATATAGTCATAGATGCGCTGGGCGTGTTCGGCATCGTCGGCATAAGCAGCGGCAACGCGGGCGAACAGGTCCTGATAGGATTCGCCGGGGAGGAGATAGCGGTCCTCCAGCGTTTCCTTGCCGAACGCGGTGAGCAGCGCGTCGCGCGACGAATCGGTGGTGACGGCGAATCGGGGCGCGTGGACGGAAGCCGACTCGCTGGGCGCGTTCAGCTTGGCCTTGGGCGTTGATTCGACGCCCTTTGCCGCATCCGTCTTTTCCAGTTCCACCGTTGCCACGTCGTTTGCCTCCACCCGGTCCGTATCGCGAAAATCCATCTCTTCTTGCCCCTGTTGCCGCCCCCTTTGCAAGGGCGATGTTCACATCTTGTTCGACTCGGGACGAACGTCCCGTTTAGCATTCTTAACCTCGCCGCGCCCGTTTTTTTGCCGGAACAAACGGCGCGAAAATCCCCCTCAGCGCGAGTCGCTTGACTGCGCGCCGCAGAAAACCGCCAAAAGCGGCCTGATACTATCTCTTGGGTATCCTCCCCCGGCGACCCACCATCCATAGTGCCATCACTGCGCGACGATGCAAGACGGTAAATGACAATTAAGCGACTCAATTCGTCGCCATTTTGATTCGCTTCGTCGCCAAAATCGCTTTGTGACAGCGGTGAAACGAAAGCGTCACGCGGCGGGGCGTTGGGCGATCAGGGGGTTGCACGGCAAAACCAAGCTGTTAGCTTGCCGAGAGCTCAAAGAAGCGGGGCCATACCCGCCGGATGGAACAGAGGGAGGGGGCGCAATGAAGCGGCGCGGCGTGCGTCTGATCATCCTTGCGGTGCTGGCAGCGCTTGCCGTTTATGGCTGGCGCGCGGGCTGGTTTGGCGGCGATGAGGCGCGCCAGACGATCAACGGCAATGTCGAGGTGCGCGAGGTCGACCTTGCCTTTCGCGTGGGCGGGCGGATCGCGGCCATCGTGGTGGACGAGGGCGACGCTGTGAAGCCGGGGCAGCTGGTGGCGCGGCTTGAGGAAGCGCCCTTTGCCGATGCGTTGGCAAGCGCGCGCGCCGAAATCGACGTGGCCGATGCCGCGCTGACGCGCCAGCGCAACGGCAACCGCCCGCAGGAAATTGCCGAGGCCGAAGCGGCGCTGCGCGCGGCGCAAGCGGTGGCGGCCAACGCCGATAAGGAATTTGCGCGCGTCAATGATCTGGCGGCAAAGGGTTTTGTCTCGGCAGCGCGGGTCGACGCCGCGCGCGCGGCCAAGGACAGCGCGCGCGCCGAGATTGACGAGGTGCGCGCGCGGCTGTCGCTGCTGCGCGAAGGAACGCGCGCCGACGCCATCGCCGAAAGCGCGGCAAGCCGGGATGCGGCACAGGCGCGCCAGCGGCGTGTCGCCACCGACATGGCCGACACGCAATTGTTCGCGCCCTCTGCCGGGGTGGTGCAGACGCGCGTAACCGAACCCGGCGCGATTGTTGCGGCGGGCGAACCGGTCCTGACACTGGCGATCACCCAACCCGTGCGCGTGCGCGCTTATGTTCCCGAGCCATTGCTGGGCCAGATCAAGCCCGGGCAACAGGTGCATGTGGTGGCGAGCGGCGGCAAGCGCTGGCCGGGACGGATCGGCAATATCTCGCCAACGGCCGAATTCACCCCGCGCACGGTGGAAACAGAAAGCCAGCGCGCCGACCTGGTTTACCGCATCCGCATCATCGTCGATGATCCCAAAGGCGAGTTGCGGCAGGGCCAGCCGATTACCGTGGATCTTGGTAAAGCCCGATGAGCTCCGTGCTCGCCAGCGTGACCGCGCTGGCCAAGCGCTATGGCGAGGTCATCGCGCTCGACGGCGTTAATCTGCAGGTTTGTCCCGGCGAGACGCTGGGGCTGGTCGGGCCGGATGGCGCGGGCAAATCGACGCTGCTCAAATTGCTCGCGGGGATCGGCAGCGCCGATGCCGGAACCATTATATTGTCGCCCGTGGCGCAGGCGGCGCGCGCCTATATGCCCCAGTCGGCCGGGCTGTATGACGATTTGTCGGTGGCCGAGAATCTGGCGCTCTACGCCGATTTGCGCGGCGGGGCCGACGCGGACGCCCGTGCCAAGGTGCTGGCGGCGGCGGGGCTGAACCAATTCTCGGGGCGGCTGGCGGGGCAATTGTCGGGCGGGATGCGGCAGAAACTGGGACTCGCCTGCGCGCTGGTAACGCAGCCCAAACTGGTTCTGCTCGATGAACCCAGCGTCGGCGTCGATCCGGTTTCGCGCGCCGAGCTGTGGGCGTTGGTGCGGAGCCTGGCGGGCGAAGGCACGGGCATTGTCTGGGCGACCAGCAATTTGGACGAGGCCGACCACTGTGACCGCATTGTTATGTTGCACGAGGGGCGCGTCCTGGCCGAAGGACCGCCTGCGCAGATTTCCGCCGCGATGACGGGGCGAGTGTGGCGGCTAGCGCTGGAGGGCACGCGCGCGCGGCGCGTGCTGGCGGCGGCGCTGGCCGCGCCCGATGTTATCGATGCGACCGTGCAAGGCGCATCGGTGCGCGTCGTGGTGACGCCAGAGGCCAAGCCGCCGTTCGAAGGCGCGCTGGCGCAGATCAATGTCCAGCCGCTGTCAACGGCACCGCCGCGGCTGGAGGATGCCTTTATCGATGCGCTGGGCGGCGCGCGTCTGGCCCCCAGCCCGTTGACCACAGCCTATCGCGACATTCCGCCTGCCACCGCGCCCGTTATCCTGGCCGAGGGGCTGGTGCGGCGGTTCGGTGACTTCACGGCGGTTCAGGGTATCGACTTGTCGGTGGCGCGCGGCGAGATTTTCGGGCTGCTGGGGCCCAATGGCGCAGGCAAGACAACATGTTTTCGCATGCTGTGCGGACTCATCAACCCGTCGGGTGGCACAGCGCGGGTGGCGGGGTTTGACATGGCGCGCGAGCGCGCGGCGGCGCACCAACAGCTGGGCTATATGGCGCAGCGTTTTTCACTCTATGCCGCGCTGACGGCGACGCAGAATTTGCGCTTTTTTGCCGGGGCCTATGGCTTGCAGGGTGCGGCGCGCGACGCGGCGGTGGCGGGCGCGCTGGAGACATTCGGGCTGGGGGGCGTCGCCGACACGGGCGCGGGCGATCTGCTGCCCGGGCTGCGTCAGCGCTTGAGCCTGGCCTGCGCGATCATGCACCAGCCACCGGTCCTGTTCCTTGACGAACCGACATCGGGGGTCGATCCGCTGACCCGGCGCGAATTCTGGTCGCACATCAACGCCATGGCCGAGCGCGGCGTCACGATATTTGTGACCACCCATTTCATGGACGAAGCCGAATATTGCGACCGGATCGCGCTGGTACACGGCGGACAGATGATCGCGAGCGGGCCGCCCGATGCGGTAAAGACGGGCGCGGGGGCCGACACGTTGGAGGCGGCTTTCTTTGCACTGCTCGACCAGCAACGGGTGGCGGCATGAGCGCGCGGCTGCAGCGCATGGGCGCGGTTATGCGCAAGGAATGGGGACAGATTCGCCGCGACCCTTCGACCTTTGGCATTGCGGGACTGCTGCCGCTGCTGCTGCTGTTCCTGTTTGGCTATGCCGTATCGCTCGACACGGCGGCGACGCGCACGGCTCTGGTGGTGAGGGACAATGGCGGCGCAGCGCAGCGGCTGGCGAGCGCTTTCGCGGCAAGCCCGTCGTTCCGCATCGCGCCGATGACCTCGGTCGATGATGCGCGCGGCGAACTGGTGGCCGGCAAGCTGCGCGCGATCATTGTGATCCCAGAGGATTTTTCGCGGACCGTAGCGCGCCGTGCGCCGGCGACGGTGCAGCTGATCACCGATGGGTCGGTGCCCAACACCGCCGCCTTCGCCGACGGCCATGCGCGCGCTTTGGTGCGGGCATGGTCGGCGGCCGAAGCCAACGAACGTGGTGCGGCGCGGCCGGGTTCAGGCGCTCAGGCGCTGCGCGTCGTGCCGCATTATGTGTATAATGCGACGCTGAAGAGCCGCTATTTTCTGGTGCCGGGCGCGATTGCCATTGTGATGGCGATGATCGGTTCGATGCTGACCGCGCTGGTCGTCGCGCGCGAATGGGAACGCGCGACAATGGAGGCGCTGCTTGCCACCGACCTTTCCGTGACCGAGATGATCATTGCCAAGGTGACGCCCTATTTCCTGCTCGGGCTGGGGTCGATGAGCCTGTGCGTGGCGGTCGCGGTGGGGTGGTATGAACTGCCGCTGCGCGGGTCCTTTCTGGCGCTGGTCGGGCTGTCGGCGGCGTTCCTGTTTGCAACGCTGGGGCAAGGCTTGCTGATTTCGGCCGCGGCCAAGAGCCAATTTGTGTCGACGCAATATGCGCTGCTATCGGGCTTTCTGCCGTCGCTGCTCTTGTCGGGCTTTCTGTTCGAAATCAGCTCGATGCCCGTCGCCATTCAATGGCTAACCTGGCTGGTCCCCGCGCGCTACCTGATTCCACCGCTGGAATCGCTGTTTCTGGCCGGCGATATCTGGGGGCTGATCTGGCCAAGCATGGCGGCGCTAATGGGGTTCGGGGTCTTCTTTTTCTGGCGCGCAATTTCCGCCACGCAGCGGAGCATTTCATGAGCCGGCGCGGGGCAGCGATCACCCGGCTGTGGGCGCTGATGGTCAAAGAATTGCAGGTCGTGCTGCGCGACAAAAAGGCGCGCACGACTTTGCTCATCTCGCCCGTGGTACAATTGCTGCTGTTTGGCCTTGCAACCACGCTGGAGGTGCGCGGCGTCGATATCGGTGTGGTCGCGCGCGACAATGGTGCGGCGACACAAAGCCTGGTCGCCGCCATTGATGCCAGCCCCTGGTTCGACGAGGTCAAACGCTATCCTGATGCCGATGCGCTGCGCGATGCCATCGATGTGCAAGCGGTGATGGGCGGGGTGCTGGTAGGCGATTCGCTCGACGACCGGCTGGCCAGCCATGAGGGAGCCGAGCTGCTGGTGCTGCTGGACGGGCGGCGCGCCAATGCGGCGCAGATCGTCGCTGCCTATCTGGACGAAATTGCGCGGCAACAAGGGGCGCGGCGAGGGGGCGATGCGCCGATCGCGGTGGTAACGACGCACTGGTTCAACCCCAACCTGATCTATCTGTGGTTCACCCTGCCCAGTCTGATCGTGGTCATCGGCGCGGTGCAAGTGATGTCGGTGTCGTGCCAGTCGGTGGCGCGCGAGCGCGAGTTCGGCACCATCGAGCAACTGGTGGTGCTGCCTTTGTCGGCATGGCAGGTATTGGTTGGCAAGCTCACCCCGGCGTTCCTGGTCGGGATGGCGACCGCGACCCTTTTCGTGGTCTTCATCCCGCTCGTCTATGCGGTGCCTTTGACCGGATCGCTGCTGCTGCTGTATGCTGCGCTGGCGCTTTATTTCATCGCGCTAGCGGCGCTGGGGGTGGCGATTTCGCTGCTGGCGCGCAACCAGCAACAGGCGTTTCTGGGCATGTTCCTGGCGACCATCCCGATCATCCTGCTGTCGGGCTATGCCGCGCCGGTGGACAATATGCCCGGCTGGCTCCAGCAAATCGCCTGGTTCGACCCCGCCAGCCACATATTGACGGTGGTCGAAGGATTGTTCCTGAAAGCCATGCCGGCGGGCGCAGTATGGCCGCAGCTGTGGCCGGTTGCGCTGGTGGGCGCAGGCGCCGCCGGCTTGGCCTGGTGGCTGATTGACCGGCGGCTGCGCCACGGCGATTGAGGTTCGTTGCGCGCAAGTGGCTGATAATTGTCCGGTTTCAGGGCATATTGTAGTAAACGCGCCACTATGGCGGACAAATGAACCCATTTCGCCGCAGAATCACAATAAAAGCGATTGCCAATCGGCAAGTGTCTGTCATCCTTACCAAGACATTAAGCATGTCCAGCGTGGGGGACAGTGAATGACGGCACAGCCGATCAATCTGGGCATCGGGTCGCACCGTGAAATGTCCGGGTTGGAACTGGATCAGGCGGCAATTGATGCCGCGCGGCAACGGCTGGCTCTGCCCGAGCGGCTGTTCAATTTGGGCCAGCTCGATTGCCTGTATGACGAAGGCGCGGCGACGCTGTGGACTTTTATGCGGCCCAAGGGCCGTCCCAGTTTCAACCCGGCGATGCTGGCCGATTTCACTATGTGGCAGGAGGATATCGCGACGGCCTTTGGCCCGACCGGCGTGCCGCTCGACTTTCTGGTGCTCGGGTCGCGGGTGCCGGGCGTTTTCTGCTATGGCGGTGACCTTGACCTGTTCGGATCGCTGATCCGCGCAGGCGACCGCGCCGGACTGATCCGCTATGGCCGCGCCTGTGTCGAAATTCTCCACCGCAATATGGCCTGCCTCGACCTGCCGCTGGTGACCATCGGGCTGGTGCAGGGCGAGGCGCTGGGCGGCGGCTGGGAAGCGCTGATGTCGTTCAACGTTGTGATCGCCGAGCGCGGGGTGAAGTTCGGTTTGCCCGAGATTAAGTTCAACCTGTTCCCCGGCATGGGCGCGCACGCCATCCTGTCGCGCAAGGTCGGTGCCGCCACTGCCGAGCGCATGATCCATTCGGGCGAGGATTACACCGCCGAGCAATTGTTCGAGTTGGGGTTGGTGCAGGTGCTGGCCGACCCGGGCCAGGGCGTCGCGGCCGTGCGCGACTATATCGCCAAGCAGCGCAAACGGCTGGCCGGGCATGTCGGTTCGCACCGCGCCATGCGTATTGCCAAACCGATTACGCTTGATGAGCTGGCGGCGGTGGTGACCGAATGGGCCGACACGGCGCTAAAGCTGTCCGACGCAGACCTTAAAATGATGCGCTGGATCGTCAACCGGCAGCGCCAATATGTGCTGCCCGACGATGCCGATCAGGCAACGCGGCGCTCAGCCGCTGGCTGATCGAGCAAGGCGGCGAGTTCGCTGGCCGGGACGCCGCGGCTGAACAAATAGCCCTGGCCATGGGTGCAGCCCAGTTTGCGCACGCGCGCGGCCTCAATCTCTGTTTCGATCCCTTCGGCGACGACGGGCATGGCGAGCCGTTCGGCAAGGTAGGCCACCGCCGATACGATGGCGCTGGCGCGGTCACCGTCGGTAAGGCCGCTGACAAAGCTGCGGTCGATCTTGATCTTCGAAAAGTCGAACTCGCGGATGTAGGATAGCGAGGAATAGCCGGTGCCGAAATCATCAAGCGTCAGGCCGATGCCCGCATCGCGGATCAGGCGGACAAATTCCACGACATGCTCGGTCTTGGCAGCGAAAACATTTTCGGTGATTTCAAGATCGAGCCGCGAGGCCGGGAGGCCCGATAGCTTGAGCGCGTTCAGGAAGCCGAGCGCCGCGCCGGGGGCCTGCATCTGGACCGGCGAGACATTGACCGAAACCTTGATGTCGGCGGGCCACTGCATCGCCGTGCGGCAGGCTTCGAGCACGATCCAGTTGCCCATGGTGATGATGAGACCGGTGGCTTCAGCAATGGCAATGAATTCGTCGGGGCTGAGCATGCCGCGCTCGGGATGCTGCCAGCGCACCAGCGCCTCGAACGACGAAATGCGACCGGTCTTGAGATCGACAATCGGCTGGTAATGCAGCTGGAGCTGGCCGCCGCGGATCGCGCTGCGCAGTTCGGCTTCAAGCTCGCGGCGGCGGGTGAGTTCCTGATCCATAGCCGGATCGAAAAAGCTTTGCTGCGCGCGCCCGCCAACCTTGGACGCGTAAAGCGCCATATCGGCCTGCTGCATGATGACCGAGGCGGATTGGCCATCCTCTGGGTAAAGCGCGATCCCGAGCGAAGCGCTGATCGCGATATTGTGGCCATCAACCTGAATCGGCTGGCCGATGACGGTCAGGATCAAGCGACCAAAACTGTCGGCGGCGACGCGGTTCATATGCGGTGCGACGACCACAAATTCGTCACCGCCGAAGCGCGAAATCAGCATGTCGGGATCGCATACCGCGCGCAGCCGGTTGGCGACTTCGACCAGCACCCTATCCCCCACAGGGTGGCCCAGCGTGTCGTTGACTTCCTTGAACCGGTCGAGGTCGAACCAGAACAGCGCGAAATCGACGGGATCGTCTTCTTTGAAATTGCGCGCCATCCAGTCGTCGAGACCAGCGCGGTTTGCGAGCGAGGTGACGGGGTCGGTGGTGGCAAAGGTGCGCATCTCGGCTGCCAGCACAGCGTTGCGATGGGCCGAGGCAAAGCTGGCGTGCACAATGTCGAAGGTGCGCATGGTGATGCCGATGACGGCCACGATGAACAAGATCTGCGAAATAGCGAGCAACAGGTAGCCGGTCGACCCTTGCACCATCAGCCCGATCGCCAGCGGGACCGAGGCAAGCAGATTCTGGCCAATGGCGATCTGTGGGCGGCCAGCGTTGCGCGCCGACACACCCGCGGCATAGCCGATGGCGTTGGCGGCGGCGAGCACGTGCAATTCGGCATCGGCGGCGATGGCGACCGTCAGCCCGCCGATCGCGCCGAGCACCGAAGCATAGGCCCAGGCCCCTGCCTCGTACACCAGCTCCAAAATCCGCGTCTGGCTTTCATTTTCCTGCGTGGTGCGGTGAAAGGCATAGGCCGAAATGATGCGGCCGATAACCACGGCGGTGAGCAGCATCGCGGCGTAAATGAGGATGGCATGGCCATCGCGCCAGGCGATGTAGAGCGAGCCAATGAGGCCGCACAATGCGCCGAGTGCCAGGCTGGCAGGTGACGAATAGAGAGTGGCGACGAGCGCTGCCCGCACCTTGGCATCGATCACCGCGCCTTCGCGCGTCCCGATCAACCGTCGTTTGATGAGCCTGACCAAGGGTGTCGCCTGTCGCCTTTCTACTTTCCGCGATGGCAGAAAAGGCTGGAGGAACGGTTAACGCCGCGCTTGGGATGGCCCGTGGCGCCGCAGAAATTCGGGAAGTCAGCTGTTAACAGGCGCTTGTCGAATGGTCGACGCAGCTTGCGGATTGGCGATCGGGTGCAGGCGGCTGCCGCCGGCCACCAACGCACGGTCAAGCATGCGGCCGACGCTGTTCCACCAGCGGCAGGCATCCATACGCCCTTGCCAAAAGGCCGACTGGGCGCGGCTGGCCGCAACGAAAATCGCGTCAATTTGATGGTCGCGCCACAAGCGGCGCGCCGCGTCGTGGATCGCGCGATACGGCGCCTCGCCGATGTCATTGGCGGCGAACAGCGGCGCCGGGATGTGGGGCAGCGCGGGGGCGCCGCGGCTGTGCCAGCTGACCGTCCGGGTCGATCCTTGTGCTGCGCTGGCCATTGCCGCCCTCCGACTCCCAAGGTGGGGTGACGAGCGCTATGGCGCAGAAATAGCTAAGAGCCGGTTCAGAGAAATGGTTAGCGAGGGGTTGCGGCAGCGCGCTTCGTCGTCCCGAACTAGTTTCAGGGCGACAGGCCGCCGCTTTTTGTCCTGAAACAAGTTCAGGACGAGGAGAATTTATTTGGTGCGGGGGTCTTACGCGACCATGGGTACAGGCGGCAGCGCAGCGTCACCCGCGGTCACCGCGGCCGCAAGGCCGACAGCCGCCGGGACAATCTGGTCGCAATAAAAACGCGCGGTTGTTTGTTTGGCTGCCAGGAAATCCGCGTCGCCTTCGCCGCGCGCGAGCAGGTCGGCGGCGGCACGCGCCTGGATTTGCAACAGCCAGCCGCAGGTCGCGACCGACAGCATGGTGAGATAGGGGTAGCTGCCCGCCAGCCGGTCGGGCACGCTGGCGCTTTCCAGCCAGTCGGTGAGCGCGCCGAGGCGAGCGGCGAGATCGGCGAGGGCGGGGCTGCCCCCTGCACCCGCCGCGATGTCGGCGATGAGAGTGCGCACACCGTCGCCGCCTGCCATACCGAGCTTGCGCCCGACGAGGTCGGCAGCCTGAATGCCGTTGGTCCCTTCATAAATCGGGGCGATGCGCGCGTCGCGATAATGCTGCGCGGCGCCGGTTTCCTCGACGAAACCCATGCCGCCGTGCACCTGAATGCCGATGCTGGCCACCTCGCAGCCGATGTCGGTGGCGTGGGCCTTGGCCAGCGGGGTCAATATTTCGGCGCGCAGCGCGGCGGCTTCATCGCCCAATTTGCCGAAGTCCACCTGCGACGCGGCGTAATAGACGAGCGCGCGCGCCGCTTCGGTCTGCGCGCGCATCGTCCAAAGCATGCGGCGCACGTCGGGGTGCTGGTCGATCGCGACCGGGGCCTTGTCGGGCGATCCAGCGAGCGCCGATTGCACGCGGTCGGCGGCATAACGACGCGCCTGTTGGGTGGCGCGCTCGGCGATTTGGACCCCCTGGCAGCCAACCATCAGCCGCGCGTTATTCATCATTGTGAACATGGCGCGCATGCCGCCCATTTCGGGGCCGACCAGCTCGCCCAGACAATCGCCATCATCGCCATAAGCCATTACGCAAGTGGGCGAGGCGTGGATGCCCAGCTTATGTTCGATCGACACGCAGCGCACGCCATTGTCGATGGTCGGCTTGCCATCGGCATCGAGGCGGTATTTGGGGACGAGGAACAGCGAAATGCCGCGCGTCCCCTCTGGTGCGCCGGGGGTGCGGGCGAGCACGAGGTGAACGATATTGTCGGTGAGGTCATGGTCGCCGAAGGTGATGTAGATTTTCTGCCCCTTGATGCGGAACAGGCCTGATCCGTCGTTCAGCGGTTCGGCGGTCGAACGCAGCGCGCCGACATCGCTGCCGGCCTGCGGTTCGGTCAGGTTCATGGTGCCGTTCCACGCACCGCTGACAAGCTTGGGGAGCCAGCGGTCGCGCTGTTCGGGGCTGCCATGTCCCATCAGCGCGTGGATTGCGCCGGGGGTGAGGATGGAGATGAGGCCAAAGCCCATGTCGGCGGTGCCCAGCGCCTCGGTCACCAAAGTCGCCATGGTGAAGGGCAGGCCCATCCCGCCATATTCTGCCGGGCCGTCGATGCTGCCCCAACCCGCCTCGACAAATGCCTGATACGCCTCTTTGAAACCCGGCGGCATGATGACCTGGCCGTTGGTCCAGCGTGGCGGCTGCGTGTCGCCGACGCGGTTGAGGGGCGCATAGATGTCGGCGGCAAATTCGCCGACGCCGTTGGCGATGGCTTCGACCAGATCGGGTGTGGCAGCGGCAAAGCGGTCGTGCGCGGCCAGGGCGTCGATGCGGGCGATGTGCCGCAGGACGAAAAGCTGCTCGGCGGTGGGCGGGGTATAGGTCATGGGGTTTCCGGCTGGGTCTGGCGTTTGCGTATCGAGCGCGCCTATAGCGCGGCATGACCCCGCCGACAAACGCGACTGACCTGCCGATTGTGCGTCCTTGCGGCGAAGCCGCGACGGCCGCAGGTGCGGCGCTGATTCGGGCGGGCCAGCCGGTCGCGGTGCCGACCGAGACGGTTTATGGCCTGGCCGCCGATGCGACCGATTCGGACGCGGTGGCGCGGATTTACGCGGCGAAGGGGCGACCTTCGTTCAACCCGCTAATCGTGCATGTGGCGGATATGGCGATGGCGGAATTGTTGGGCATGTTTGGTGATGCCGAGCGGCGGCTGGCGGCGGTGCTGTGGCCGGGGCCGCTGACGCTGGTGGTGCCGCGCCGCGCCGATTGCCCGGTGGCGAGCCTGGCAACGGCTGGGTTGGATACGATTGCGCTGCGCGTGCCTGCGCACCGGGCGATGCAGGCGCTGATTGCGGCAAGCGGGCGTCCGTTGGCGGCACCTTCGGCGAATGCCAGCGGCGCGATCAGCCCGACGCGCGCGGTGCATGTTGCGGCCAGTCTGGCGGGGCGCATCGCGCTGGTGATTGATGACGGGCCCTGCGCAGCGGGGCTGGAATCGACGATTGCCCGCGTGGTGGATGGCCGGATCGTGGTGCTCCGCCCGGGGCCGGTGACGCCGGAGCAGCTCGCCGAGGTCAGCGGCTTGCCGGTGGTCGCAGCGGGTGAAGGGCCAGTCATCGCGCCGGGCCAGCTCGCCAGCCATTACGCGCCGACCAAGCCGTTACGGCTGGAGGCAGTGGATTTCACAGCTGATGAATGGGGAATCGGCTTTGGCGCGGTGGACGGCGACGATAATCTGAGCCCCAGCGGCAATCTGGTGGAGGCGGCAGCGCGGCTGTTCGACGCGCTGCATCGGGCGGATGCAAGCGCCAAGCCAAGGATTGCAGCAGCGGCGGTGCCCGACGAAGGGCTGGGCGCCGCCATCAACGATCGGCTGCGCCGCGCCGCGGCACCGCGCGGGGTTTAGCCAGTCAGAGGAAAAACAGCGCCGCGCCGGTCCACATCGCCGGAACAATCGCGGTGAGCAGCCACAGGCGGCGCACGTCGCTGCGGAACCGGTCCATCAATGCAGGCGAAGGCAGCGCCTGCTGGCCCAGCCGTTGCCAGCGCCGTTCGATGATGCGGGCATAGGGTAGCGCGGCGGCGAGTAGCACAAGCATGGCGACAACGCTGATCCCGCGCGGTGCGCCCGCTTCAATTGCGGCGCTGACCAGCCAGATTTGCATGACGGCGAATGTTATCACCGCGACCGCGGCGTGCCGCGACATTTGATTGCCGAGGTGCCGCGCGCGCGGCAACATATTGGCGCTGCGCGTCCATTCACGCGAAGAAAAACTGGTAGCCATAAGCAGCCTCTATCGGGCTAGTGCGATCCCCATGACCCTTGGAGTTTCATCGCCGCGCCCTCGAGTCAAGGAGGGTGCGATGCAAATGGTTAAGAAAAGTGACAATATCCGGCGAATTGATGCATTTTTCCGGTCAGATTGGCATTTTTCGTAGCGGAAACGCCACTTTCTTGTCCGGATCGACGTGCGACCGCCATTTCATGCGGATGATTCGTGGGGAATTGCCAAGCCGGTTGTGTCGGCTCGCGCGCTTCTGCATGGTGCAATCAAATCAATCAGGGAGGACAGAATGCGCCATCGACTGACCCTTTTGGCCGCTGTGGCGGGATGCGCCATGATGGTGCCGCAGCTGACTGCAGCGCCTGCGCGGGCGAGCGATACAGCTGCCGCGCCGGTGATAGCCGACACCATGCTTGCCAAGCTGGTCGATGACTATTGGGCGATGGTGATGAAAGAAGCGCCGCTGTTTGCCTCGTCGCTGGGGATCGACACCTATGCGCGCGAGGTTGGCGACTATTCGCTCGCCGGGGCGGATCGGCAGGCGGCCTTTGCCGCCGAAATGCTGAAGCGGCTCGATGCCATTCCGCTCGCCGGGCTGTCTGCCAGCGACCGCGTCAATCATGGCATCTTGCGGCGAACGCTGGTCGAGACGGTGGAGGGCAACACATTCGGTCAGCGCACGATGAATTTCACCAACCGGTCGGGCTGGCATCAGGATTTCGCCGGGATGGGCGACAATCTGCCGTTCAAGACCAAGGCGGACTTTGAAAGCTATAATGCGCGGCTCGCGCAATTCCCGCGCGTCAATGCACAGGCGATCGCGGTGGCGAACGAAGCGATCAAGGGCGGCTATACGCTGCCCTGCGATTCGCTGGGCGGTTATGAAGGCAGCATCAGCGGGCTGATTGCCGATGATCCGCGCAAGACGCGCTTTTTCAATCCCTACGCCGCCAAGCGGCCCGACGCGGTAAGCGCGGCCGAGCATGAGGCGCTGGCCGATGCGGCGGCGGCGACGATCCGCGATGTCATCTATCCCGAGCTTAAGAAGCAGGCCGACTGGTATAGCAAAAACTATAAACCCGCTTGCGCACGCGACCCTGGCATTTCAGCACAGCCGGGAGGCGCAGCCTATTATGACTATCGTATCCGCCAGATGACCACGACCAATATGGGCGCGGAAGAAATCCATCAGCTGGGTCTGAGCGAAGTGGCGCGTATCCGCAAGGAAATGGAGGCGGTGGCCGCGAAAGCGGGCTTCCCCACGCGCGAGGCGTTCATCCAGCATCTGCGCACCGACCCGCAATTTTATGCGAAGACCCCCGAGGAGCTGATGCGCGAGGTCGCCCGGGTGACCAAGATCATCGACGGGAAGATGCCGTCGCTGTTCCACAAACTTCCCCGGCTGCCCTATGGCATCAAAGAGATTCCGGCGGAGATCGCCGAGGGGACGACGACGGCCTATTACAATCCGGGGTCGCCCGACATTGGTCTCGCCGGATTTTACTTCGTCAACACGTCGAAGCTCGACCAGCGCCCGCTGTGGGAGGTGCCCGCGCTGAGCGTGCACGAAGCCGTGCCGGGGCATCACCACCAGATCGCGCTGCAACAGGAATTGCCGCTGCACGATTTCCGCAAGCACGGCACTTTCTTCACCGCCTTCGTCGAAGGCTGGGGGCTCTATTCAGAGCGGCTGGGGATCGAGATGGGGCTGTATGACACCCCCGCCAAGGACATGGGCCGCTTGTCCTATGAAATGTGGCGTGCGTGCCGGCTGGTGGTCGACACCGGCATCCACGCCAAGGGGTGGACCAAGGGGCAAGCGATCGCCTTTATGACCGACAATAGCGCGCTGTCGGCAGCGAATATCGAGGCCGAGGTCAACCGCTATATCGCCTGGCCGGGGCAGGCGCTGGCCTACAAGATTGGCGAGCTGAAGATCCGCGAGCTGCGGACGCTGGGCGAGAAGGAATTGGGCGCGAAGTTTGACCTCGCCGCCTTCCATGATGTCGTGCTGGGGCAAGGCGCGGTGCCGCTGGATGTGCTGGAGGCGCAGGTGAAGGATTGGATCGCGGGGAAGCGGGGGAAGTGACGTTAGCCCCTCCCCTTCAGGGGAGGGGAGATTGATCGACCCCCACCCGCCGTTCGTCGAAGCAAGGCATTGCGCGCGCTCGCGCCTTCGCGTTTAACCCTCGCATCAATTCATCAACCGGGGATGTCTGCCATGCGTTATCTGACTTTGATTGCTGCCCTTGCCTTGCCGCTCGCGCCGGTGCTGGCGCAGGAGGCGAAGCCTGCTGCGGCGCCGGCCGCGCCCAAGCCTGCCGCGCTGGTCGCCGACGGCATGCCCGAAGTTCCCGCCGAGCTCGCCAGTGCCACGCGCCCCTATATGGAAAATCGGGGCGCAGGCTTTTCGGGCTGGCACCCGACCGACAAGTCGATTCTGATCGGGACACGCTTTGGCAATACAACGCAGCTGCACCGGGTCGCTGCGCCGATGGGCGCGCGCAAGCAGCTGACTTTTGAGGCCGAGCCGGTTGGCGGCGGCAGCTGGGCACCCAAGCGCGGCGACGTGCTGCTGGTGCAGAAGGATATTGGCGGCAACGAATTTTACCAGATCTTCGCGCTGAAGAACGGCAAGCTGGAACTGCTGACCGACGGCAAGAGCCGCAACGGGCTGAACGCGTGGAGCGATGACGGCGAGCTGGTCGCTTACACCTCCACCCGCCGCAACGGACGCGACAGCGACATTTATGTGATGGATCCGCGCAACCCCGCGTCGAACCGTATGGTCGCCGAAGTCGTCGGCGGCGGCTGGGGCGTCGCAGCCTTTGCGCCCGACAAGACATGGGCGCTGGTCGGCCAATATGTGTCGGTGACCAAGACCAATTTGTTCAAGCTCGACCTCGCGGGTGGCGGCATGACGCCAATTGGCGATCACGCTGCGCCGATCAGCTATCAGGGCGCACAGATCGCCCCCGACGGCACCATCTGGGTGACGAGCGACGAAGGCAGCGAATTTCAGCGGCTGGGCATTATGGACCCGGCGACGGGCAAATTCACGCCCAAGGGGCCGGCGGAACAATGGGACGTCGATACCTTCGACATCAGCGACGATGGCAGCTTCATCGCCTATGTCACCAACGAAGCGGGCATGAGCAAGCTGAAGCTGATGGACGTGAAGTCGCAGCGGGTTCGCGTCGTCGACACGCTGCCCGCCGGGATCATCGGCGGCATCGACATTGCGCCGTGGGGCGAGATTGGGCTGACCTTTACTTCGGCACGCAGCGCGGCCGATGTGTGGAGCGTCGATCCCAAGACGCTGAAACTGACGCGCTGGACCGAGAGCGAAACCGGCGGGCTGGACGTGACGCAGAATGTCGAGCCCGAGCTTATCAAGGTGAAGAGCTTTGACGGGCTGGAAGTATCGGGCTTCCTGTATCGCCCCGACCCCAAGAAATTCCCTGGCAAACGCCCGATGATCATGAATGTTCACGGCGGCCCCGAAGCGCAGTCGCGTCCGGGCTTTCAGGGGCGCAACAACTTCCTGCTCAACGAGGAAGGCGTGGCGATTTTCTATCCCAACGTCCGCGGCTCGACGGGCTATGGCAAGACGTTCGTCAGCCTGGATAATGGCCCGTTCAAGCGCGAGGACAGCGTCAAGGATATGGGCGCGTTTCTGGACGTGCTGGCCAAGGACCCCGCGCTCGATGCCAGCCGCTTCGGCCTGACCGGCGGCAGCTATGGCGGCTATATGTGCTATGCGGCGGCGATCCAGTACGCCGACAAGCTTAAGTCCAACCTGTGCGTGGTGGCGATTTCCAACTTTGTGACGTTTCTGGAAAATACCGAAAGCTATCGCCGCGACCTGCGCCGCGTTGAATATGGCGACGAGCGCGATCCGGCGCAGCGCGCCAAGCTGATGGAAATCTCGCCGCTGACGCGCGTGAAGGAAATCAGGAAACCGCTGTTCGTGGTGACGGGGGCCAACGACCCGCGCGTGCCCAAGTCAGAGGCCGACCAGCTGGTCGCGGCGGTGCGCGCCAATGGCGGCACGGCGTGGCACCTCGTCGGCATGAACGAGGGCCATGGTTTCGCGAAGAAGGAAAATGCCGATTACAACTTCTGGGCCGGGCTGATGTTCTGGCGCGAGACGTTGTTGAAATAGCCCCCGTTAACACTGTCTCGTCATCCCGGATCAAGTCCGGGATGACGTTGGCATTGATCAGCGAGGCTGCGGTTCCGGCAGCGGTTCGCTCTCGGGATCCCCCTCGGCCGGGGCGCCGCCGCGCTCCTCAATCTCGGCATCGCGGCGGCGGCGTTCTTCCATCGCCTTTTCCTCGGCGGCAACGGCGGCATCAACCTCGGCGGCGGCGGCGTCGATACCCGCCATCCGCTTGGCGCGCTCGTCGGCGATCAGCGCTTCCCAGTTGGTCTTGTCGGTGGCGACACGTTCGGCCTTGGCCCCGGCGAGCAGACTTTGCGTGCAGCCGGTAAAGCCACCAAGGCCGACCGGCGAGCAGCTGTCGGTGCCAAAGCGGCCGACACGTTCGAGGGCGACAACCTTGTTGGCCCAGGCTTCATTCTTGGGGCTGAGCAAATCGCCACCACGAAAAATTTCGGGGACGCGGTAACGCTCGCGCTCGGGGAGGCGTGCACAGACAATGATTTCATCGCCGGTGGCAGTAGGGCAGGAATCCTCGCCATAAACGATCGCCTGGCTCACCTTCTCGCCGCTATTGTCAGGGCCTTGCTGGGCCAAAGCGGGCAGGGTCGCGGTGGTAGCGATCAGGGCGGCGGAGAGGAGCAGGCGGTTCATAATGAGTCCTAGATAATCGGGCGACATGGCCCCGTGATGAACACGCGCATGGCGGGCTTAGATGCGTTTCGCTAGTGCGATGGCCGCACGGCAACCCGCGCGGATGGTCGCCGACAGCAAGGGATAGGCGGGCGCGCTTTCGGCGCCAGCAGCAATAGCGGCGTCCTTATGCTCCAGTTCCTCGGCGCGAAATTCGGCGATAGCGGCGCTAAGTTCGGGATCGTCGTCACCCAGTTCGTCAAGTTGTTCGCGGTAATGCGCGTCAATCTCGGTCTCGACGGCTGCGGTGCAGGCCATGGCGGCACGCGGCCCCATCGCGGCAGTAGCAGCCCCAAGCGCGAAACCCGCGACATTCCAGAAGGGAGAGAGGATCGTCGGGCGCACACGCCGCTCGGCGATCATGCGGTCGAAAAAGATACGGTGGCGTGCTTCCTGCTCGGCCATGTGCGCGATATCGCGCGCAATCGGGTGGCGGTTGCCCAGCACCGCGAGCTGACCTGCGTAAATGCGGGTTGCGCCAAATTCGCCCGCCTGGTCGACGCGGATCATGCTGGCGATTTTGGCGCGGCGGGCGGGGCTGGCGTTCATGGCGTGACCTTCCTGCGAAACAGCATGGCCAATATGGCAATGCCGCCCGCAAAGGAAAAGAGTGCGTTGAAGCCTGCGAGCGAAATTCCCCCCAGCGTCCATTGCGGCTTGTCGCAGGCGATGACCGGGCCCGCCATGATGTCGTCGATGGTAACGGGGCCGGTGCTGGCTGCGCTGCAAGCGGGGCCGGGCCAGAAGCCATATTCGACGCCCGCATGGAACACACCAATCGCACCGCTGGCGAGAATCGCGAGCGCGGCGAATAAGGTGAGGGTGCGCATGGCAGTCGCGTTTTTGCCCAGCATCAGGGCCAGCGCGGCGAGCACAATCGCCGCCTGGTGCGGCCAGCGCTGCCAATAGCACATTTCGCACGGGAAGAGGCCAAAGCCATATTGCGAGACGAGGGCGCCGCCATAGAGGTCGAGCGGGACGAAGAGGGCGAGGAGGGCGGGGCGGGGCAACATGGTTTTGTGCAAATCAAATCTCTGTTGGTCATTGCGAGCGTGGCGAAGCAATCCAGGGCGGTTTACGCCACTCTGGATTGCTTCGCTACGCTCGCAATGACGCGTTTATACAATCAATTCCGCCGCGCCGTGCCCGCTGGCTTCGCTGCCGCCATTTTCGCCTGCGCCGGGCCGATGCGGCCGATCATTTCCAGCGCATAGTGGAGCTGGAAATCCTCGATGCCTTTGGCCTTCAGCTCCTCGGGCGTCGCGGTGAAGCGCGGGTCGGGCTTTTCATCCTTTTCCAGGATCGTGTTGTCGACGCGCTTTTCGTTGACCAGATGGCGGCGCAGGTCCGATTCGCGGAATTTGGGGCGCGTTGCATAATCGGGGTCGGTCAGCTGCGGCACGCGGATGTCGGGGTCGATCCCGCCTTCCTGCACCGATCGGCCCGACGGCGTATAATAGCGCGCCGTGGTCAGGCGCAGCGCGGTGGTGTCGGTGAGGGTGAGCACCGTCTGCACGCTGCCCTTGCCGAAGCTGCGCTCGCCCAGCACAACGGCGCGCCGCTGGTCCTGCAGCGCGCCTGCGACAATTTCGGAGGCCGAGGCCGAACCCGCGTCGATCAGCACGATGACGGGCAGCCCTTTCGCAAGGTCACCGGGTTCGGCGAAATAGCGCTCGATGTCGCCCTTGCGGCGGCCGCGCTGCGACACGATTTCGCCGCGTTCGAGGAACAGGTCGCTGATGCCGACCGCTTCGTCGAGCAGCCCGCCGGGGTTCGAGCGCATGTCGAGGATATAGCCGCGCGGCTTGCCGCCGAGCGATTTTTCCACCGCGAGGATGCCGGCCTTCACATCGGCGGTGGCGTCGGTCGAGAAGCTGTTAACGGTGATGACGCCGACGCCCTGCTTCACCTCCCATTTCACGGGTTTAAGGTCGATAATCTCGCGCGTTAGTTTGAGTTCGATGGGCTTGTCGCGGCCTTCGCGTACAACGCGCAGGTCGATGGTCGTGCCCGGCGCGCCGCGCATCAGATCAACCGCCTCGTCAAGCGGCAAGCCAACGATCAGTTCGTTGTTGATGTGGGTGATATAATCGCCCGCCTTCATGCCCGCGCGGTCGGCCGGGGTGTCGGCTTGCGGCGCGATGACCTTAACGACGCCATCCTCCAACGTGACCGACAGGCCGAGCCCGCCATATTCACCGTCGGTTTGCGTGCGCAGCTGTTTGAAATTGCGCGCGTCGAGATAGCCCGAGTGCGGGTCCAGGCTGGCCAGCATGCCCGTGATGGCGCCTTCGATCAGCTTGTCATCGCTGACCGGTTCGACATAATTCTGGCGTACTTCAAGAAAGACGTCGAGGAAGCGCTGTACCTCGTCCTGGGTCGAGGCTTCGACGGTGGCCATCGCCCCGTTGGCGAGCGGGATGAGCGCCAAGGTGCTCATCGCTGCAGCGCCTTGCCACAAAGCCCAGCGGCGGTTGCGGCGGGCGGCGGGGGTGCTGGTATCGGCCATCGGACTCACTTCCTTGGTGCGTTGGACCGCCGAGTATAGGCATGACGCGGCGGCTGTCCAACAAAGTTGCACCGCTTTGCATGAACCTTCCCGAAACGGGGCAGGGGTTCGATGAAGCGTGAACGGCGGTCGATGGGGCGGAGGATTGTGCAGAACCGTAGCCCTGAGCCTGTCGAAGGGCGCGTCACGGCGAGGCGCCCTTCGACAGGCTCAGGGCTACGGTGATTGCCTAACCGACGAGCGCCGCGATATCGACGGGCCTGCCATCCTGGCGAAGCTCCACCATGATGCGCGGACGGTTTGCTCCGGCGCGGCCCAGCGGACTGCCCGCATCCACCGTTTCGCCGACGCTGGTCGACAGACCGATCAATCCGGTGACCAGCGAGGTCCAGCCATCGCCATGGTCAAGGATGACAATTTTGCCATAGCCGCGATAGTCGCCGGCAAAAACCACGCGCCCGTCGGCCGGAGCGATAATCTGACCGCCGGGGCGGGCCGCGATAGTCAGCCCGCGCGACCGTGCGCCGCTCGACCCCAGCTCTCCCAATCCCACCAACAGTGGACCGACGGCGGGCAGTCGGTAAGGCGGCGGCCTGCCGCGCACCGCCGCCGCAGTGTCCGCGGGCAAGGGGCGGGGGCGCAGCGGATTGGCGGGGCGCGGCAACGCCCCCGACAGCGTGGCCAGCCGTTCGCGTGTGGCCGCGTCGCCCTCCAGCCGGACCATCAGCTCGGACAGGTCGCGCGCCTGTTCGCCGAAGCCCAGCGCGCGGTCCGCCTCCAGCCGGGCGCTGCCCCGCAAGTCGCGGGCGCGGATGCGGCGTTCATTTTCCAGGCGGCTGAGCTCGGTACGACGCCCCGCTAGGGTGGCGCGGCTGGCGGTGAGGGCATTGAGGGCAAGCTGCGCCTGACCCTGCAGGCGGCGCAGAACGGCGAGTTCGCGGCGCACACCGACGGTGCGGGCTTCGATTACCGGCAGCGCGCTATCGAGCACGGCGCGCGCATGAACAATGTCGGATAGCGAGCCGGGCTGGGCCAGCACGGCAATTGGCGGCTGACGCGACAGTTGTTGCAGCGCGGCGGTGAGGGTGAGCAGCGGGCCGCGCGCTTCGGCAAAGCGCAGTTCCTGCGCCCGGAGGCGGCGACCCGCGAGCGCGACGCGCGCTTCGCCGGCGCTGATATCGGCCTCGGCGGCCTGGATACGAGCGGCGAGCGCCGCGATGCGTTTGCGCAAGGCCGCCGCATCATCGGCGGCGCTGGCGGCCTGGGCATCGAGCGCGCGGCTGCGCGCCATGGCCTGTGCCGACTGGCGCTGGGCGGCGACCAGCTGGCGGCGTTCGGCATCCGCGCGCGCGGCAGGATCAAAACCGTCGGTTTGCGCGGCCGCCAGCGCGGCAATGCCCAACAGCGGGAGGAGGAACAGCGCGCGCATCATCACCGGCTGCCTTCGCGGTGATAGGGGTGGCCTGCAATGATGCTGGTGGCGCGATAGAGTTGTTCGGCGAGCATCGCGCGCGCCAGCAGATGCGGCCAGGTGGCGCGGCCAAAGGCGATGCTTTTGTCCGCTCCGGCGCGTTCGTGCGGGGCGAAGCCGTCGGCTGCCCCCAGACAGAAGCGCGCCTCGCGCACGCCGTCGTCGCGCCAGCGCTCGAGCAGCGCGGCGAATTCACCCGATGTCAGCTGGTCGCCGGTTTCATCGAGCAGGATGGTCCGCGCCGGCGTTAGGGTGGTCGCGGGTATTCTGCCGCCAATATCGGGCAGTTCGGTGAGTTTAACGGGCCAGGTCAGCCGCTTCACATAGCGATCCACCAACTCGGCCTCGGGCGAGCGGGCAATGCGCCCGCGCGCGATGATGTGCAGCAGCATGGCTGCGGCGCGGTTAGTTTGCCGCCGCTGCCGGGGGCGCGTCGCCGAACGACCACATGCGTTCCAGGTTATAGAAGCCGCGCACTTCGGGCCGGAACAGGTGGACGACGACATCGCCTGCGTCGATCAGCACCCAATCGGCATTGGGCAGCCCCTCGATCCGCACATTGCGGCCGAGTTCCTGCTTGATGCGCTGGGCAAGCTTGTCGGCCATGGCGGCGACGTGGCGCGTCGAACGGCCGCTGGCGATGACCATATGGTCGGCAATGCTGCTCTTGCCGGCGAGGGGGATGGTGACGGGTTCCTGCGCCTGATCTTCGTCAAGCTGGTGCATCACGAGCGCGTGGAGCGCGTCGGGACCGTCGGGGAGGGCGGAGCCGCGCGCGGCGGCGACCGATGATGCTGGGGTCAAGTTTGCTCCTTCTTGGCTTTAATGCCGACACGGCGGCGCGTTAACGGATCACGCAGGGCGTGGCCGGGGATGCGTTCATGCCAGCGGGGGTCGGCCTGCCGTATCGTCGTTGCGGATCGCACATCGGGCGGAAAACGCAGGAACACGAGGGCAGGCGGTCTCCAGTCCGTCCAGAGACGTTTATGGTCCGCGGGCCGGACGAAGCGCCGCAGCCAGCCCATGGCGCGTGTCGCCCGGGCGCGACCATTATAGCCCGGCCGCGCGATAACCGCAATCGGCATCAACCGCGCAATGTTCCGCCAGTCGCGCCATTGGGGCAACTGGCCCAGATTGTCGGCGCCCATCAGCCAGATGAAGCGGTGCTGCGGGTAACGCCTTACCAATATGCGCAGCGTGTCGATGGTGTAACGCGTGCCCAATTGTGCCTCGATTGCGGTGGCGCGGATGCGGCTGCGGCGCGCGGCGCGCCGGGCCGAGGCAAGCCGCGCGGGAAGCGGGGCCATGCCCTTTTTGGGTTTCAGCGGATTGCCGGGGGACACCAGCCACCACAACTCGTCGAGCCCCAGCGCCGCCATCGCGTGCAAACTGATCGCGCGGTGCCCGCCATGCGCCGGATTGAAGCTGCCGCCGAGAAGGCCGGTGGGGGTCATGCGAGGCTGAGCCAGTCGGACCGGTTGTGAACGAGGCGTACGACCAACAGTTGTGCGCTGGTCAATTCGTACAGCATTACAAACGGATAATCTTTGATGGTCAATTTGCGTAGCCCGCTGGGCAGAGGACTGCCAACGGCGGGGAAGTCGTCAAGCCGAGCGACCTGATCGCGGATTGCTCGCAGCGCAGCGATAGCTTCGTGTGGGGGTCGTTCGTGCGTTAGCCAGTCATTGAGCGAAACCAGATCGGCAACCGCCAATTCTGACCAGACTACCCTTGGCATCGGGCCTCATGCGCAGCAATCATCTCGTCGAGCATGGTCAGGACTATGTTGTTGTCCACCACGCGCCCGGCAGCGATGTCGGCACGTCCCGCTTTAACAAATGCTGCAAAGCGGCTTTCTTGTTCAGCGACCTGTTTGACGGCGTTTGCAACAAACCATGCGCGGCTGCGACCTTGTTCGGCTGCGATCCGATCGACGGTGGCCAGCGTTTCAGGGTCAATGCGCGCCGAAATGACTGCATGTTTGCTCATGCAACAATTGTATCACTTGTATACAAATGATGCAAAGTGAAACTCAAGGCCGCGCCTGTCCGCTGCCGAACACCTGCCATTTGTAAGTCGTCAGCCCTTCCAGCGCCACCGGTCCGCGCGCGTGCAGCCGCCCGGTCGAGATGCCAATCTCTGCGCCGAGCCCAAATTCGCCGCCGTCGGCGAACTGGGTGCTGGCGTTCCAGATGGTAATGGCGCTGTCGACCTCATTCAGGAAGCGCGCGGCGGCGGCGGCGTCTTCGGTGATGATGGCGTCGGTGTGATGGCTGCCGTGGCGCGCGATATGCGCCATCGCGGCGTCAATGTCGGCAACCATCGCGACCGAGACGATGGCGTCGAGATATTCGGTGTCCCAATCGTTGGCGGCGGCGGGTTCAACGCGCGCGTCGAGCGCGGCGATAGCCCGATCGCCGCGCACTTCGCAGCCCGCGTCGAGCAAGGCGCGAACGATGCGCGCGGGGTCGGCAAAGCCTTTGTCGATCAGCACCGTCTCGGTCGCGCCGCAAATGCCGGTGCGGCGCATCTTGGCGTTGACCACCAGCGTCCCGGCCATGGCGGCGTCGGCCGCGGCGTGGATATAGGTGTGGCAAATGCCGTCGAGGTGCGCGAGTACGGGCACGCGTGCCTCGTCCTGCACGCGCGCGACCAGGCTTTTGCCGCCACGCGGAATGATGATGTCGATAAGCCCGCTGGCGGTCAGCATCGCGCCCACGGCGGCGCGGTCCTGCGTTGGAACCAGCTGCACCGCGTCGGCCGGAAGCCCACTGGCGGTGATTCCTGCAAGCATCGCGGTGTGGATGGCGCGGTTCGAGTGCACCGCCTCGCTGCCGCCGCGCAGGATGACGGCATTGCCCGCCATCAGTCCGAGAGCGGCGGCGTCGGCGGTGACATTGGGGCGGCTTTCATAAATGATGCCAACCACACCCAGCGGCACGCGCACGCGTTTGAGCAGCAGGCCGTTGGGCGGACGGCGCTCGTCGATGATTTCGCCAACCGGATCGGCCAGCGCGGCGACGGCGGCGACCGCATCGGCGACGCCGTGCAGGCGTTGCTCGTTCAGTTTCAGCCGGTCGAGCATGGCAGACGACAGGCCGCGTTCGGCGCCGGCAGCCATGTCCAGCGCATTGGCGGCGAGGATGTCGCTCGCATGATCGCGCAGCGAATTGGCTGCAGCAATGAGCGCGGCGGCCTTGGCGGCGGTCGGCGTCGCGGCCAGTATGGCAGCGGCGCTGCGCGCGCGCGCGCCCATGTCGGCAATCAGGGCGACGGGATCGCGCGTCGCGGCGGGAGCGAGTTCGGTGACGGACATAATCGCCATGGCATATCATGTGCGCGGCGCGGCGCGAAGCCCCGTTGCGCGGGCGCACGGCGCTGCTAAGCATGGTGTATGGCGGGGGACATCGAAAGCATTGGCGAGGCGGTGACGGCGGGGCTGGCGGGCGCGGCGGTCGAGCCGGGGCATGGCGGCATGGCGCGGACCGATTCGGCGCGCTGCCTGAATTGCGGGACGTCGCTGGCCGGCAGCCATTGCCATCATTGCGGACAGAAAAGCCACGTCCACCGCAGTTTTGTTGGTATCGGGCATGACCTGCTGCACGCGGTGCTGCATTTTGATGGCAAATTCTGGAACACACTGCCGCTGCTGGTGTGGCGGCCGGGCGATCTGACGCGGCGCTATATCCATGGCGAGCGCGCCTCGTTTATCTCGCCGCTGGCGCTGTTCCTGTTCGCGGTGTTCCTGACCTATGCCGTGCTGGCCAGTGTCGGCATGGGGGGCGACGGCGAATTTGATCCGGTCGCCGCGGCCAACACGCAGCAGAATATCAACGGCGCGCGCACCGCGATGCGTGAGGAACTGGCTGAGATTGACGCGCGCTTGGCCAAAGCAGCGGCGAGCGGCGAACCAGTGGCCCCAATTCTGGGCGAGCGCACCGCCTTGATTGCGGCAGCGCGCACGATGGGGCTGGTCGAAGAAAAGGATGGCAAGGCACAAATCAGCGACACGGCGAAACGCAACTTCACCATTGCCAACATCACCACTGGGGTGCCGTTCATCGATGCTGGCATCAAGAAAGCGAACGATAATCCGGGTCTCTTGCTCTATAAGCTGCAGGCCAACGCCTATAAATTCGCTTGGGCGTTAATCCCACTGTCGATGCCGTTTCTTTGGCTGCTCTATCCGTTCAGCCGCCGGTTCCACATGTTCGACCATTTCGTGTTTGTGACCTATTCGATCTCGTTCATGCTGCTGTGGTTCGTGGCGCTGCGGTTGGCGGGTTATTTGCCGGAACCGATCGTTGGCATGCTGACCGCCATCGGGATCCCCTATGTGGCGTTTCATATGTATCGGCAACTGCGCGGGGCCTATCGTTCGTCGCGCCTTGGTGCGGCGGTGCGAACCTTCCTCCTGCTCACCTTCTGTATTTTCACGGTCACATTGTTCCTGCTTTTGCTGCTCGCGATGGGAATCATGGGCTGACCGGCAGGAAGGAACAGACAATGCATTATGATTGGGCGCGGATTGACCGGCGGCTGCTGATCCAGCTGGGTACGGCAGGACTGGCGGCGGCGGCACTTCCCGGTGCCGCGCGCGCGATGATGGCGCAGGGCTTTACCCACGGCGTGGCGAGCGGCGAACCGACCGCCACTTCGGTGCTGCTGTGGACGCGCTATGCCAGCGCCAATGACAGCGACCTGACCGTTGAACTGTCCGACAGCGCCGATTTCGCGCGCGTCACGGGTGGCGGCACAGTCACCGCGCGCGGCGAGGCCGACCATTGTGCCAAATACACCGCAACCGGGCTGGAGCCGGGGCGCGCCTATTATTTCCGCTTCATCGCGCCTGACGGGGCCATGTCGCAGGTCGGACGCACACGGACCTTGCCTGCGGGTGCGACCAGCAATTTCACGCTGGCGCTGTTTTCCTGTTCGAACCTGCCGTTCGGGCATTTCAACGCCTATGGCCATGCCGCCGCGCGCGGGGACATCGATCTGGTCGTGCATGTTGGCGATTACCTCTATGAATATCCGATCGGTGATTATCCCAGCGTGCGCCAGATGGTGCCGGGCCGGCTGATCCAGCCCGACCATGAAATCGTCTCTCTCGCCGATTACCGGCTGCGTTACGCGGCCTATCGCAGCGATCCCGATCTGCAGCGGCTGCACCAGCTGTTCCCGATGATTAGCCAGTGGGACGACCATGAACTGACCAACGACGCCTGGGAGGGTGGGGCGCAAAACCATCAGAGCGACAAGGAAGGCGAATGGAGCGTGCGCAAGGCGGTGGCCGAACGCGTCTATCGCGAATGGATGCCGGTCAGCGACCAACGTTGGCGCCAATATCAGATTGGCGATCTGGCGACCATTTTCCTGCCCGAAACGCGCATTAGCGGGCGCGCTGAACCTTTCGACCTGAACATGGTTGCTGCCGGGGCGAGCAATCCAGCGGCAGCGCTGAAGCTGTTCGCCGAAACCGGCTGGCGCGATCCGGCGCGGCAATTGCTGGGGGCAGAGCAGGAGGCGTGGCTGACCGGCGGCATTACGGCGTCGGCAAAGAGCGGAACGCGCTGGCAGCTGTGCGCGCAGCAGATTGTCATGGGGTCCAATTTCTTCCCGCCTGAGGCTTCGGGCTGGTTCCCGCCCGAAGTGCCCGACTTTGTCCGCCGCCGCGTTGCTACCGCCCAATTGGCTGCCGAAGCCGGGCTGCCGCTGAATATGGACGCGTGGGATGGCTATCCGGCGGCGCGCGAGCGCTTGCTGCGCAGTGTGGCCGAGGCCGACGGCAATTTCGTCGTGCTGACGGGCGACACGCACAATGGCTGGGCCTATAATCTGGACCATGGGGGCGTGCCGGTCGGCGTCGAGATTGCCGGGCATAGCGTCACCTCGCCGGGGTTCGAGAGCAATACGCAGGCGGCTGAAAGCGTGCGGGTTGCGGCGCTCAAGAAATCATCGCCGCAGCTCGCCTGGGCGAACACCGAAGCGCGCGGCTATGTCAGCGTGCGGTTGACGCCCGAAAGCGTGACCGGCGAGTGGCATTTGCTCGAAACCATCCGCGAAAAGTCGCTGGCGCTGAAGGGCAGTCACAGCATGACGGTGAAGCGCGGGGCGCGGAAGTTTGAGGCGGCTTAGCGCAACGCGGCAAATCCTGATGTTTCGTCATCCCGGACTTGATCCGGGATAACAGGCCCCGACAGCTTGTTGTCCCGGATCAAGTCCGGGACGACGATAAAGATGGCTTGAAGCATGCTACCCTAACTATAGCCCGGCCCGTCCTCGAATTCGTCGAAGCGCGGATAGTCATCGGCCACGCTAGCAGTGAAATTGGGTGCGCGCTTTTCCAGGAAACTGACCACGCCTTCCTGCGCATCGGGGCTGCGGCCGCGCGCAAATACCGCGCGGCTGTCCCAGCGGTGCGCGGCCATCGGGTGCGGCGCGCCGAGCATGCGCCACAGCATCGCGCGGGTCAGCGCAACCGACACCGGTGCGCTGTCGGCGGTCATCGCCCGCGCCTTGGCGATGGCGGCGTCGATCAGCTCGCCGGGCGCATGGACCGATTGGGCAAGGCCCGCGCTGAGCGCTTCCTCGGCCCCGATCAGGCGGCCCGAATAGCACCAGTCGGCAGCATGCGCGATGCCGACGAGGCGCGGCAGGAACCAGCTCGATGCCGCTTCGGGCACGATCCCGCGGCGGGCAAAAACAAAGCCGTAGCGTGCCGTGTCGCTGAGAAGTCGCGCGTCCATCGGCAGGGTCATGGTCGCACCGATTCCGACGGCTGCCCCGTTGATCGCGCCAATAACGGGTTTGCGGCTTTCAAAGATACGCAAGGAAACGCGCCCGCCGGTGTCGCGGATCAGCGGGTGTGACCAATCGATGCTGCCATCATCGGCTACCGGGCTGGTCTCGGTCGGGCCGGTGACGACCGACTTGCGCCCGCTTTTTTCATAATCGAATGTCGCCGCGCCCGCCGACAGGTCGGCCCCCGCGCAATAGGCGCGCTCGCCTGCGCCCGTGAAGATGACCGCGCGCACGCTATCGTCGGCGTCGCATTCGTCGAGCGCGGCGACCAGCTCCATCGCCATTTGTGCGGTGAAGGCGTTCATCCGATCGGGGCGGTGAAGAGTGACGAGGGCAATGCCTTCGTGGCGGTCGAGGCGCGTCTGCGCGGATGCTGGGTCGGTCATGATGCGCATAGTGCGCAAAGCCGGGGACGCTGGCAAGCAGGTGCTTCGCCGCGGCGTGAATCGGACTTACCCCTAGGGATTATCCGGAGGCCGGTCTTGGTGCGATAGCAAGCACGAGCAAGGCATCGTCGTCTTGCCAGCGCGGAGCCATTTTTTGAGCGGCGGGTCACTGGCACAACCGGACTATGCTGGTCCCAGAGGACGGTTGAATGAAGATGCCCCGGCTCCCCACGGCCGGGGCATCATTCTTTCCCCTGACTGCGTGCCGCGATTTTGTCGCTTTTTGCGCAAATGCTCTTCGATGCCATCACATGAATTCGGCCAGGCGCCCAGCGAAGGCTCAGCGGGCGAATGATTTTTCCATTGGCAGCAACAGGAGACCATTATGAAGATCCAGCGTAGCGCATCGGTGCATTGGGAAGGCGGACTTCGCGAAGGCAAAGGCGCGATTTCAACGGCGAGCGGCGCTCTTTCTGCTTATCCTTATGGCTTTGCCAGCCGGTTTGAAGGCGTCGCTGGCTCTAATCCCGAAGAACTGCTGGGCGCGGCGCACGCCGCCTGTTTCACCATGGCGCTGACGCTGGTATTGTCGCAGGCCGGACTGACGGCGGAGGCGCTGGATACCAAGGCTGTCGTGACGCTTGAACAGGTCGAGGGCGGCTTTCATATCCCGCTGGTTGAACTGACGCTGCGTGCGGCTATCCCCGGCGCGGACGAAGCGGCGTTCCAGGCGGCAGCTGCCGCGGCGAAGGCCAATTGCCCACTGTCGAAAGTGATCAACGCTGAAATCAAGCTGGACGCGCAGCTGGTCTAGCGCGGAGCGACGTGCCGTTGCGGGCACGCGGCAAAACATCATGGTGCGGTCGAGAAGACTCGAACTTCCACGGCCTTTCGGCCACAACGACCTCAACGTTGCGCGTCTACCAGTTCCGCCACGACCGCACATCATGAAGAGGGCCGGTCGGGACCGGCGCCTGGCAGGAGCGCGCGCTTAGCAAAGCGTCTGCGGCGATGCAAGCGGTGCAGTGCGCCGCCCTGGGACAGTGTCGCCAAAGTTACTTTTACTCGTCACCGCTGTGTCATCGAAGCTGCGTCGGGGCGTCATCTACTCCCCCTATCTGCCCCCTCGTTCGGGGGGCAGATGCGGTGCGAATCGCCGCAAGACTGCGCGCCCGACACGGTTAATCATTTCAGCACGCCTGCCTTTTGCAGCGGGGACGGAGATCATAATGGCGGCTTTATCACGCGTTCGTTCGGTCATGCTTGCGGGCGTGGCCTGTTCCATCCTTTCGGCCTGTGGTGCCGATGGCGTTGCTTCGCCGGGTGAAGGCGTGATCGTCCTGCCCGCGCCGACCCCGACCCCCACGCCGACCCCGACCCCCACGCCGACTCCGACGCCGACCGCCGTGACTCCGGCCGCCAACTGCCCGACCATCGCTGGCCCTGACCAGTTGACCAACCTCGGCACCATTTCGGGCCCGCAGGGCGAATGGCGCAACTGCGGCTTCCCCGCGCGCTTCACCGCGACGACCGCCATTCCGCGCGTGGCGGGTGTGCTCTATTCGCTGCCCGGCCGCGTGGACGTGGGCACCGACCAGGGTGCAGCGAGCACCAACAATGTCGTGACGCTGACGATCGACCCGGGTGTGACCGTGTTTGGTGCGACCGGCGTGTCCTTCTTGGTCGTCAACCGCGGCAACCGCATCGACGCGGTGGGTTCGGCCTCGCAGCCGATCGTCTTTACCGGCCGCGGCAACGTGGTTGGCACGGCAACCGACCAGACCTCGCAGCTGTGGGGCGGCATTGTGCTCGCTGGCCGGGCGCCGGTCACCGATTGCCTTGCACCGGGCGCAGCCGAAGGCACCGTGGCGTGCGAGCGCGACACCGAAGGCACGTCGAACGCGCTATATGGCGGCGCGCAGGTGGCCGATAACTCGGGCCGCTTGCAGTTTGTCCAGATCCGCTATTCGGGCTTCGTCCTGTCGGCGAACAGCGAGCTGCAGGGCCTGACCCCGTCGGGTGCGGGCAATGGTACCACCATCGAAAATATTCAGGTCCACAACAGCTCGGACGACGGCATCGAAGTGTTCGGTGGCCGCGTGAATATGCGCAACCTGGCCATTACTGGCTTTGAAGACGACGGGCTCGACACCGACGTCGGCTACAAGGGCAATGTGCAGTTCATGCTCGGCGTCCACCGTGCTGGCGGCGCGGTGGGTGACTCGATGCTCGAAGTTGACTCGAACGGCAACGAGAACGCCATTCCGCGTCAGGCCGTGAACCTGTCGAACTTCACCTTTGTTCAGCGCAACAATGCTGCACCGAACGCAGCACTGATGTTCATCCGCGGCGGCGCCGACTATCGCATGATGAACGGTGTGGTCGCCAGCCCGGGCCTCTCCTGCCTGCGCTTCAACTCGGCGACGACGGTTCAGGCCGCCAACGCCGCGCTGGACGAGCTTGGGCCGCCGCGCTTTGACTCGGTAGCGATGCAGTGTTCGGCGACGCCTTTCTCGGGCACGAGCGGTGTGACCAATGCTGAAGTGCAAACCATCTTCGAGGCGGGCACGAACAATACGTCGACCTTCACGCCGACGTTGACGGGCGGGTTCATTAACGGTGCGAACGAGACGGCGCGCACGCCGTTCAACGCCAGCACGGTGAATGCCTTCTTCACCAACACCGCCTATATCGGTGCGGTTAGCGGCGCGAGTGACACGCGTTTCTCGGGTTGGACGTGCAACAGCTCGACGGCGACCTTCACGGGTACGACGCGCAACTGCACCGACATCCCGACGACCTGAGGCGCTCGCACCAATTGAACCGGGGCGGAGCGCACCAGCACGGCGCGCTCCGCCCCGCTTACCATAAGTCAAGACAGGGGTTTCGATCATGACCAAGCGGCCGCTTTTCGCCAGCATGCTGCTCCTCACGACAGCGCTGGTTGCGCCGTCGGCCTTCGCCCAATCGACCGCCGAGCC
>JANRIY010000028.1:0-225756 GCA_033764495.1 Sphingopyxis sp.
CGGTGGCTTCGCTATCGGCGCGGCTCACTGCTTACCCCGCGCGCGCTTGATGGCGGCAAGGGCTTTGGTCATGTGGCTTTCGACCGTCTTCACGCTGATTCCCTTGATTCGAGCGATCTCGGGATAGCGTAGTCCTTCGAAGCGATGCATCAGGAAAATCTCGCGCGTGAGCGGAGATAGCCTCGAAATGGCTCTTTCTGCCCGGCGCAAAACATCGCGCGCCTCAAGCGCGGCGTGCGGGTCGCTCGATCCCTCATGTTCATCGCTGAAACTGTCGTGCTGCGACCGGTGACGGCGCCCGTCGGCGCGACCATATTCGGCGAGGAGCATCCGGGCGCTCTTCGCGAGATAGGCGCCCGGGCCTTCGACCAGTGCAGCGAGGCCGCCGCGCGCGCTCGCGAAACGGCTGAAGACTTCCTGCACGAGGTCGCCGACATCCTGGGACGGGGCGCGCGTTTTGAAGAAGCGGGTGATTTGCGGACGGTGTTCGGAGTAGATCGCCTCGATGCGCGCTGAGCGCCCGACCCGCTCCCAGTCCTCTGGCGGCAAGGGATCGCCGCCGGCAACACCCGGTCGCTCGCTGTCCTTGTCCTCGAAGTCCATGCCTGCCGCCTTCCCGTTCGGGACGAAGGCGGAAAGCCGGGCGTTGAGAACTTGCTTAGCGAACAAGCGCCGCCGCCTTTAGCCCGAGGGCTTGGACATGCGCAGCGGCCACCCGGCAGGATGGAATAGGAAAACTACGCTAAGCAGGTTCTCACGCCTGGCACCGTGCGCCTTGCCCGATGCGTGTCAAAGCATAGCCGTGCCCGATCGGCATGCAACCCGGAGGCGCGAAATTAGATCCAGATTGAGTCTAGTTCGACGGTCGCTTCGGCTGATCCGGTCATCGCGACAACCGCCAGATTCGGCGATCTGCGTTACTCTAATCGCTCTTCCATTCTCGATGTTCGACCGGTCTCATCCAAGAGCGCTCCGCCAATCTGGTCAGCGGCGGCCGCCGCGCAAGCGAGGCGCAGCCTCACTCCTCCGCTGCGCTTCGGCCCTTCGGGTGCGCACCTGCCTCAAGCCGCCGACCCGCCCGGCTGCACGCCCGGGATGGTCCCGGGCAAATCAGCAGGAGTATCGACATGGCGAGCATCGGCATCGTCAGCGGCAGCATCGAGAAGGGCTTTGTGGGCCAGCTCGTCACGCTGTCGATCAAGGCACCGATCGAGATACGCCCCAACCGCGGCAAGGCGAGCGATGTGCAGCCCGACTATCGCGTTTGGTCCGATGGCGTCGAGATCGGCGCCGGCTGGATCCGCGTCGCCGAGCAATCGGGGCGTCCCTATGTCTCGCTGTCGCTCGCGACCCCCGAGTTCGGGCCGCGACGCATCTACGCCAATCTCGGCCGCGCCGCGGGGCAGGATCGCGACGATGTTTTCGCGATCATCTGGACCCCCGCCGACTGAGCGGCAGCCATCTTGCGGCATCCTTGCGCATCGGAACAATCTTCCGGGTGCAAGGGTGCCGCCACCTTGTTAGGGTGACCCCAATGCAGAGCAGCCTCGAACATCTTCCCCCGCACAAGCAACGCGAGATCGAGCGCGTCGTCGAGATCATCTTCGAGGAATTCGAGGATGCGCTGGCGCTCGCGACGCAGGACTGGAAGCGCAAAGGCCGGATTTCCAAAATCATCCTCTATGGCAGCTATGCGCGGGGTGGCTGGGTCGACGAGCCGCACACTGCGAAGGGCTACCAGTCGGACTATGACTTGCTGATCATCGTCAACGACAAGCGGCTGACCGATCGGGCGGACTATTGGTCGAAGCTCGACGATCGGCTCATTCGCGAATTGTCGGTGACGAAGCGGCTCCGCACGCCGGTGAACTTCATCGTTCACAGCCTCGACGAGGTGAATGCGGGTCTCAGCCAAGGGCGCTATTTCTTCATCGACGTCGCGCGTGACGGGATCGCGCTCTACGAGGCTGACGGGAGAGAGCTTGCGGAGCCCAAGCCGATGACGCCGCACGCTGCGCTCGAGATGGCGCAGGAGTATTTCGAGGAGTGGTCGGCCGGAGCGTCAGAGTTCTTTGAGACGGCAAAGTTCGCGCGGCAACGTGGCTGGAGTAAGAAGGCTGCCTTTCTGCTCCACCAATCGGTCGAGAGCTATTATCACTGCATATTGCTCGTCTGCACCTTCCACACCCCGCACATCCATAATCTCGCCTTCCTTCGAACGCAGGCAGAACGGATCGATCAGCGACTTTTCGATGCATGGCCGCGCGAGGTGAAGGCCGACCGGTCGCGCTTCGAGAAGCTCAAGGAGGCCTACATCAAGGCGCGCTATTCGAAGCACTACAGCATCACCGCCGACGAACTGGAATGGCTCGGCGAGAGGGTTCAGCACCTCGCCGATATCGTCGAGATTATTTGCCGTGACCGCATTGCTGAGCTTGAGGCGACGGCGCGTCAGGCGGGTTAAGGCCCGCTACTTTTTTCCGCGGAACCGCTCGAATTTGGCCTTGCCCTCGGCAGTCTCGACCGCGACATTGGCATTGCTGCATTCATCGCCGCGCATAGCGCCCGCTGCGCAGCTTCGGACGACGTCGCGTGCCTCATCGAGATTGGCCGCGAAATATTGAACGCCGCGTGGCTCGGGCTCAGCGCATGCTGTTAGGATTGCCAAGCTGACGATCGCCAGCATCTTGAAAATGGTCATCGTCACCTCCGACGATCGAACCTAGCGCCGGCAAACCGGTCCATGCAGTGGTGATTTGAGATTTAGAACCAAATTGAGGCTAGTTTTCCGTCCGGCCGGCTGTGTGAGCCAGTTTTGCGGCATTCTTAGCTCTCTCTCGAGCGTCGGATGGGGCGGCGGGACTCCACGGAACGATTGAGGAAATCCGACGCAAAAGCTATTTTGCAGCGATGAGCAAACCAATCGCACCGCGCGGACAGCGCCTCATCACGCCATATGCCTTCATCGATACCGAGGCCTTTCGTGCAGCCGGTCTCGACTGGCAATCGCGAACTTGGTCCAGCCTGATCGATTTAGCGTCGAAGAGTACGCTCGAGCCGATCACGACTTCCATCACCACGCGGGAGGTTGAAGCGAGACTTTCGGAAGCGCTGGCGGAGGCGGAAGCAGCAGCGAAGAAGCACGGCGCGATTTTTGGCCAGCTTGGACAAAGCGGTCCTTTTGGTGATACCGATCCAGCCGATCGGAAGGCACTGCTTCACGCGCGCTTTCGAGAATTCCTAGCGACAGCAAAATTTACCGAAATCCCCCTTGTTGCCGATCACAAAGCGATTTTTGACGATTATTTTGCTGGTGCCGCGCCCTTTGGGGAGGGCAAAAAAAAGAGCGAGTTTCCGGACGCCTTTGTGCTGTCGAGCCTCCTCGCCTGGATCCGGCCCGGTCGACCCAGAATATATGTGGTTGGCAAGGATCCGGACCTGGTGAAATTCTGCGAGGGACGGGACGATCTGATCCAATTGGACTCCGTTGCCCAGCTTCTCTCGCTGGCTCTGGCGTCAGCCCAGTTGGTGAAGCGTCTTGAAGCGCATGTTCGTGGAGACGCGTCCCTGCTCGAAAGGCTGAGGGCACGCCTTAACTCCTATCGTCCGCGCCGTGTCGATATCGAGGTTGAAGATGTCGAGTTCTTCGATCTTGAGATTTCGAGCGTGTTTCTCGTCGACGAGTCCGAGGAGGGACAGGATTTTGTCCTTGAGGTCGAAGTCTTGGCTGAGGTCGAAGCCGACGTTCGTGAGACGGGTCATGAGTATGTCATCTCGCGGCGGGGAGAGCCTGATTTGGATATTCGGACTTACCATGCTCGTCCAACTTCCAGCGCGGTTATTTATGTTGAGGTGCTGGTGTCCGAGGACGATAGTGGCGAAGAGCCAGCCTTGGTGACGACCGATTGGGCTATCACATCGGGCGATATCGAGATCAAATTGCCATCTCAGTTCAGCAGGCGTGAAATCACCCTCGAGGCGCGGTGACGTCAAGATCCTTCTTTGATGCCACCGGAACGTTGCCAGTTTCGACGCTTTCCAGATTTCAAATGAAATTTTTTCCATTTTTTTAATGCAAATTTTCTGCGCAGCAAATATCAAGGTTTTTCCGAATATTCACTTTTAGGGTGATTTTTGCTGGGCACAAAATATGGCCGAATTTGAAAATTCTCAGCGCGAATTGCTCGATGCGCTTTTGGAGACGCTTTTGGCGCTGCCGCAGTCGCACGCGCAAATCGAGCGATATGAGGTCGAGATCGGGCCTCGCGGCCGCGCCGACGCCCTGATCGGTGCATTTATCAACCGCCAACCGCTCCTATTGCTCGTCGAAATCAAGGCGCAGCTTTTTCCGCGCGATGTGCGCGAAGCAATCTGGCAGCTTCGGAATAATCAGGCCCATCTCAGCAATTCCGGGGACGATCGGGAAATCATTCCCTTTTTCGTCGCCCGTGCGATCTCGCCGGGCGCCCGCGAGATTTTTCGGGAAGAGCGCGTCGGATATTTCGACCTTGGAGGCTCGCTTTATATTCCGGGCAAAAAGGCATTTATATTTCTCGATAAACCGGCTCCGAAAAAAGGGACGAAGAAATTCGATTCCATTTTTCAGGGGCAAAAAGCGCGCGCACTCCATGAAATTTATGAGAGGCGGCAGGACTGGCTGGGCGTGAAGGACCTCGCCGATGCGAGCGGTGTTTCGCCAGCCACGGCTTCCGAGACTCTCACGGAACTCGAGCGGCGCGAGTGGGTGGATGTGCAGGGCGCGGGTCCGTCGAAACAGCGTCGACTGCGCGCCGCACGGCCCCTTCTCGAAGCCTGGACCAGCTATGCGAGCGATCAGAAGGCACCGACGGTGCGGCGCTACTATGTTCCGAAAGGGAGTGACGCACTGGAGCTGGCGCTGCGCCTTGATCAGGCGTGCGACGAGGCGAAGGCCGCCTATGCGGTTACCGGCGAGGTAGCCGCTCAGATCTATGCGCCCTATCTCTCGTCGATCTCGCAGCTCCGTTGCCGGATCGAGCCCGGGCAGAAACTGATCGAGGCGCTCCTCAATCTCGACGCCCGGCCCGTGGCGGAGGGGTGGAATCTCGGCATCATCGAGGCGAAGAGCCGGCGCGATGTCGCGGTCGGCCAACGGATCGACGGCGTCTGCTACGCGCCGCCTCTGCAGGTCTATCTCGACCTGCTCCAGGCGTCCGGCCGTTCCCGTGAAATGGCAATGCATCTTCGTAGCGAATGTCTGGATAAATAATGCCCAAACCACAGACGATCAGCGGCTACGAGGACATGGTCACCGATGCGTGCGAGCGCGTGCTGGTCACGCTCTTGCGCGGGCTTGGACCATGGAAGGATTCAGTTTTTCTCGTCGGCGGTCTCGCGCCGCGCTATCTCGTGACCGCCCGGCCGCCGAAGGTTCCGAAACATGCGGGCACGGGCGACGTCGATATCGTCGTCGATGTCGGAATCCTCACGACGACCGAAGCCTACAGCACGCTCGAAGAAAATCTGAAGGCGATGAACTTCGAGCGTGCCGAGAATGACAAGGGGGCGAAGCAATCCTGGCGGTGGCGCGCCGAGATCGAGGACGGCACGACGATGATCCTCGAGTTTCTGGCGGACTCGCCGGAACTTGGAGGCGGCAAGGTCAAGGAACTGCCTTCGGACGGCAATGTCTCGGCGTTGAATATCCCACACGCCTCCATGGTGTTCGACCATCACGGGACCATCGAACTCACGGCGGAACTGCTGAACGGCAAGGGCCGCGCCACCGAGGTCGTCCGCTACGCCGATATCGTCACCTTCACTTGTCTCAAGGCCTTTGCCTTCGACCAAAGGTTCGAGCGCAAGGATGCGCACGATCTGATCTACTGCATCGAGAATCTGGAAGGTGGCGTCACTGCGGCGCAATCCGCATTTGCGGAAGCACTGACGGGGCCGCATGCCGATGCCATACGCGAGGCGCTTGCCCGCTTGGCGGCTCGCTTCCGCGATCCCAACCCCGACGAGAGCTATTTGCGCGACGGACCAGTCGCCGTCGCAAGCTTCGAAGACGACGAAGCAGATGTATCGGCCGACCCTGATCTGCTGAACGCTCGTATATTGCGGCAGCGGCACGCTGCGGAGGTGATAGCTGACTTCCTCGCCCCATTCGAAATTTGATGCCGGGAAGGCTGCAGCTCTAGTCTGATTCTGGTCATTCCGGACCCTGCCTGTGAACAGGGCGATTACAATCGGAGCGAGTTCGGGATCGGTCGCGAGTTGGCGGCGCTGCCTTCACGTACTAGCTACGCTACTCCGTAGATCGCGGCGCGCCGTTTGAAGGCCTCCGCCGATCCTTCAAGGATGTCGCATGCATATTGCCGAGTGTCTGGATGGTCGATCGAGCCACTCGATACGATCCGCCCGTTGTCATCCTGTGCTTTCAGCACGATGATTTGTTCAGCATCTCCCAACACAGCGATGTTCGCGTTATGGGTCACGATGATCACCTGACGACGCTCTTTCGCCCGGCGAAGGACAGGAACAAGGGTCTGATAAATGAACTCGCTGTCCAGATGGTCTTCGGGCTGGTCGATGATCAGAGGGCGGTTCGATTCCGCCGAGAGCATGAGGGCAAGCAAGACGGACTGCTTCTGCCCCAGGCTAAGCCGGCTGAAATCCCGGATCATCGGCTGCGGCCTGCCGACCATGGCCTTGGCGACAATCAACTGCGGCTTGTCGCTAACCTCGACAGCTTGAAGCTTGTACATAACCTCGGGCGGAGACAGGTTATCGATGATGGATTGGGCATCGGCATCGGAAAAGACCGTTGATCCGTCCTTCTCCTTCACACCCTTGATCGTTGCCTTGTCCTTCTTCAGCACGGCTTGCACCAATACGGGCAAAGATAGGGTTTCGATCAGCAACTCTGCCCTCGGCACGCGCGACGTCCGCCAGCTCATCGCCTCGCTGATGACGGAGCTGCCTGACGGTGAATAAGCGCTGTGAAGAAACTTCAGCGACACGCTGAGGTCGGTAAGGACCGCCTTGAGAGTGGTGCTCGCCTTGACCCCGTAAGCGCTTCGCTTGGTTGCAATCCGTTGTCGGATTTCCCAGCGCTTCTTCACGAGTTCGGCGCGTTCCTTTCGTGCCCGGTCGAGGGCGGGCTCCCATGTTTTCAGCTTCCGTAGACGCTCGGTCAACTTGGCCTCATCAATGGACAGGCTATTGATGAAGACAATGTCGAGGCGGACCCCGCTTTGCTCGAGGGCCTCGCGCTTTTGATCGATTTCTGCCTTGGCTGCTGCTTCCTTGACGCGCCACGCGGCCAATTCGCGTTCCATGACCGTGCCGAGTGCCTTGGCTGCGTCTTGAAGATCTGTTTCCGCGGCGACGACCTTCGATTTGAAAGCCGAAGCTTGAGTTGCGATGGCTTGATACTCGTCGCCTCCAATGGTGAGGTCGGCAGGATCGACAGATGTCTCGATACTCTCGATACACTCCCGAAGCGCCTCGTTGGAGGTAAGTCCGAGAAGCTCGTCCAGGTCGCGGCGAAGCGATGAGCGAACCTCCTTTTCCTTTTCGAGCTTTCGGATGAGGGCGATTACCTCCTTGCCCTTTTGTGCTTCAAGCGCGGCGAGCTGGGACTTCTTATATTTGAGATCGCGGTCCACGCCCGGAATGAGAGCGACATATTCCGTAGCCTTTTTGAGCTCGGCTTCGGAATCGAGAAGTGCCTGGCGAACTTCCCTTTCTTCCTTGAGGTCGGCCGAAACTCCGATGAATCGATCGAGGAAGTTCAGCAATCCCGCAGGGTCGGCAGTGGCATTCTGGCTGATCGTCGCAGCCTCGCTCTGCGCATAACACTCAACGGCGAAATGGGGCAGCAACGCTTCCGGGTCATCGGGATCCTCGACGTTGGAATCGCGACGTCGCTGCATCCTTATCGTCTGCCCTGACTGGTCATTGACTACGAGATCTATGAGGTCAGGCCAAACCTCGGAGTCCACCACATCGCCTGCACCGGAATGACCTGTCAGACAACGAATGGCTTCGAAGGTCGTCGACTTACCGGTGCCGCGCCCCCCGATGATGCAGTTGAGGTTCGGACTGAAATGCAAGCCTTGATCGCTGAGGAAGCCGCCGTGCATGGCCAAAGCCCGCACCATGGGTATCCGTGCCGGCACATCTTCCTCAATGCGCACACGAGCATCGCTGTCTAGCAGCGCTAGCCGCAAAGCGTCGAAATTGACCTCCTGCATCTTGTACCGGGTGACCTTGCGGTCGCCAGCGGCATTTCGTCCCAACGCATTGAGCGTATGCGAGTCCGAATTGAGTAGCCGCGCCAGAAATTGCGACTTTCCAAGGCCGAGGGCATCTATCCGTTGGCGGCCAAGGGTCTTTCTATCGCCATCGGGGTCGAGGTCCGAATAGGAGATTTCGCTGTCGGCACGCTTCAGTTCGATCCCGAGAAGGGCTGCATGGCAAATTATGTCTTTCTTGTGGGGCGGGCTGCCCGGAATTTCCGTTTCGAGGCCCTTCCCACCATCGACATGTGCGAGGATCGCAAATCCACCGCCTTGTTTCACAAAATCAAGAATATCCACGACGCCATTCGAGCACCGCGAGTTCGCGGTATTTCGATCGGCAAGCGAAAGCTTCGCATGAAAGCGCGTCAGCGCGTCCAATGTAGCGAAATAACAAAGCAGGTGGCCATGAGGCGTCGACAACTCGACGGCGGGAACGACGAGTAGGCCGGTTCCTTTCGCAGCTTCAATCGCTGGCCCGACACCTCCGATTTCATTGTGATCGGCAATCGCGATAATGTCCAAGCCCTCCGACCTCGCGGTCGCGACAATTGCTTCCGGGGTAGCGGTCGCGTCGCTGACATCATGGGAGCCAGCGATGCTATGAATATGAAGATCGCCACGGAAGAACCGGGCGCCGTTGTCCAGGGCCAGAGCCTGAGTGATATCCATAATGCCCTCCCGACGCCTTTTTAGGCTTTCTAATCTATTAGTTCAGCACGAACATTCCGCTGCTAGGTTCATAAAGGCAATGACCGAGAGGCACCACTCAAGTTCAAAAGCTTTTTGCTCCAGATCGGCTCGCTCTTTCGCGGAGAAGGCCGTTGATCGCGCCGGACAACTTCGCCGGGTACATTGAGCAGTTTCTTGAGCTTCCAGAGGTTCAGTTACGACGCCGGAACTATCGGCCCGAGGCGCCGTTGCTCTCTTTGTCCCGGCAAGGAAATCATCATGGCAAGCGCACCGCCCGATCCGCATCCCGATTCTCCGCCCACCGGCCCCGAGCAAGTTCCGGAGCAGGTTCCCCTTCCTGATGACGACGGTAGGGAAAGTGTCGAGGATGTGCCCGAAGCGGAATGATTGGCGGGCATAGCGCGTCGCCTGTGGCAGAGCGGCGCGCCGATCCAGCGAGCAGAAATGGTAAGCCCCGCTACATCGCTGCAGCGGGGCTTCCCTAGATTGCATCCGAAGATGCCATCAAATTCTGCCATTCTTTCGTCTGGACAGGTAAATGAAACGTGCCGGGCGCGCGATGGTTCCGTGGGGTACTTCGAGGTCCGGAATTTTTATCGCCGCAGCGTGACCGCGATCGGGCAATGGTCCGAATAATGCTTCTCGCCGGGCGCATAGAGCGCTTCGCTGAACCCCATCCGGTCGGCGGCGGCGCGCCGGTCGAGAACGATATGATCGATGAAACTGTCATAGCGCGGGTCGCAGGCCGGCGGCTGGCCCGCGTCGGCGAGGGTCAGATCGGCGTTCGCCGGATCACCATCGTCGATTTCGGTCCAGATCGCGTCGCCGGGAAGCGCGAGCCGGCGATTCCAGTCGCCCAGCACCGCGAAGCGCTCGGGCCCGGTGGCGGCCGCGTCGATCCAGGCTTCGAGCGCCGGAATCTGGTCCTGGAATATCGGACAGGCCTTCGCCTCGCTCCCGGAGAAGCAGCCCGACTTGAGGTGGATGCCGAGAAGGCGGATCGGTGTGCGGCCCTCGGGGCGGAGGGTGATGTCGACGCCCGAACGAAGCTGTTCGTTTCCGCGCATTAGCGACGTCACATCGGCATGGCGATCGAAGGCCATGTCCGTGCGGATCGCGAAACCGACCGCTTGGCGGATCACCGTCTGCGCCGGGAACCTGCCGCCGCAGGTGCCGCCCGGCGAGCCCTTCCGCGCTTCCATGATCACGACATATTTGGCGGGGTCGAAGACCCGCGCCGCGGCGGCCTCATTCTCGGCCTCCTGAAAGGCGATCACATCGGCGTCGAGGTCGTCGACGATGCGGCGCATCGCGGCATAATCGCTGTCATCCCTGGGGTTGCAGCCCTCGCCGTTGCGCTCGGCGAGAAATTCGAGGTTCCAGCTCGCGAGCTTGAGCGGTTTCGATGGAACAGGCGGGTCTTCGGGTGCGGAGGTCGCGGGCGAGCAGGCAACAGCCAGCAGGAGCAGGGCGGATGCGATGAGGCGGTGGGGAAGCATCTGCCGCTACTGCCGCACACCGCAACCGCGTGCAACTCGCTGTGCCGCGCCTTGGCGCGGCGCAGATGGCGCCGATCCGTCCGCGGCGCTATAGCGCCCGCCCGGCCGGGATCCTTCCGGTCGCTCAAGGAGATGATTTTATGAACCACGCCGAACTGTCGGACAGCGTCGCAACCGCACTTGGTCTGAGCAAGGCCGATGCGAAGAAGGCTGTCGATGCCGTTTTCGCCGCGATCACCGACGCCGCCGCCAAGGGCGACGAAGTCTCGGTAAACGGCTTCGGCAAGTTCAAGGTCAAGGAATCGGCCGCGCGTGAAGGCCGCAATCCCTCGACCGGCGAAACCATCCAGATTGCGGCTTCGAAGAAGCTGACCTTCGGCGCCGCGAAGGCCGTCAAGGACCGTCTGAACGGCTGAGCCGGTACGTCCCGCCGGTGTGCCGACGGGACGGCCGCGCGGCGGCATGTCGGGCGCGGCATCTGATGAGCGCGCTCTGGCCTCGCAGGCTCGGCCAGGGGTCGCACTTTTGTTTTGGCCGCGCGGCACACTCGGCTCGCTATCCTTGCGGTGCGTCGGCTAGGCACGGACGCGCATCGCACGCCGCCCCGCTGCGGGCTCGCCAAGAGTGCGGTTGTGCGGGCCCTGCGGGCCGGCGACATCATGATCTAGAGCGGAAGCTCCGCCTGTTTGCGCAAAGGCTCAACGAACAGCGTATGACGCGGTGGTTCCTCGAACAGCAGCTCGTTCGGCAGGCTGCCGTCGAGCCAATGGTTCGCGTCGCGCCGCTGGATGATCACGCCGTGGCGCGACTGATAAGGAATGACATCGGCGCCCGCCGGGATGGTGAGGATGCGGTAGGACAGCGGCCAGTCGGCAAGTGGCGGGTCCCACACTGCGGCGAGATAGAAGAAATTGCCGCTGTCGAGCGTCACCCGGTAGCGGTGGTCGCCGGTTCCCATGCGGAACTCGGACGCCGGGATCAGGCAGCGGCGCGCCGGGAAGGCACGGCCCTCGGCGCGCACGAAACGATAATTGATCCCGTCGTTGAACCGCGGGTCGGAACCCCAAACCGCTTTGACCATTTCGATCTCGGTCATATTGTCGGGATTGCGCCGGACGAGCGCTTGCACGCCTCCGCTCGGGGCGTCGGGATCGAAAGGGGTTGGCGCGATACCCATATGTGGAACATAATGGGAACGATGTTGAGTCGCAAGGGCGAGGGGACCGACGCGCATGTGCAATGATTATCGGCTCGAGGTAGACATCGCGTCGATCGCCGAGGACTTCGACAACCTCCAGATCAAGATCGATATGCCCGAGGGCGCACCGAACGTGCCGGCGCGCGAGGATGTCCGCATCACCGATACCGCGCCGATCGTAAAGAGCAGCGACGGCGCCTCCGCCGGATCGATTGTCAACCGGCGCTGGAGTTGGCCCGGACAGGGCGGCAAACCGGTCTATAATGTGCGCTCGGAGCGCCGCGATCTCGGCATGCAGCGATGCCTCGTCCTCTGCGACGGTTTCTATGAGTTCACCGATCCCACCGACCCCGCGCAGAAGCGGCTCGATAAGTGGCTCTTCACGCTGAAGAATCATCGCTGGTTCTGCATGGCTGGCGTCTGGCGCGACAGCCATGTTGGAGAAGCCTTCAGCCTCCTGACGATGGACGCCGGACCGGATATCGCCCCCTATCATCATCGCCAGATCATTCCGCTGGCCCGCGATCAATGGGCGGCCTGGCTCGATCCGCGCGTTCCGGCCGAGGAAATATTGAAATGGCTTCCCGAGGGCCGCCTCGAGGTGACGCAGGTATATGGCAAGCCGCCCGCGCAAGGCGCTCTTGCCTTATGACGAACGATGAGGGGCTCGATCTGTTCGTGACCGCGCAGGAGCAAATCTACGCGCGCGCGCTCGGCGAGATTCGCCGCGGCAAGAAGAGCTCGCACTGGATGTGGTTCATATTCCCGCAGCTGGCCGGTCTAGGGCGGAGCGCGATGGCGCAGCTCTATGGCATCGGTGGAGCCGATGAAGCCCGCGCCTATCTGGCGCACCCGCTGCTCGGCGCGCGCTATGTCGCATGCGTCGAGGCGCTTCAGGATCTCGTCGGCAGCGACCCGGTCGCGGTTTTCGGCGACGTCGATGCGGTGAAACTTCGCTCGTCGCTGACGCTCTTCGAGTCGGTGAGCGGTGATCGGCTGTTTTCCGCGGCGCTCGATCGCTGGTTCGGAGGCGAGCGCGATTCGCACACCTTGGACCGCCTGGTTGCCGACCCATCATAAAGCCCGCTTTTCCGCCGCTCTTGGCAGCTTGCTTGACGAATGGCTGGACTCTCTAGAACATAAGAAGAACATTTGAAGTGATGTTGCCCGATGACTGCCGTACCGACTGCCCCTTACCGGCCATCCGCCGAACAGCTCGCGACGCTTCGCGAGGCGGTCGCGCGCGTCGCTGCGGCGCGCGGGCCGGTGCTGCCCTTTGGGATCGGCCCGCTCGATCATCTGCTCGCCGGCGGCGGGCTCGATGGCGCGGGCCTGCACGAGGTCGCGGGCGCGTCGGCAAGCTGGAGCGATGACGCGGCCGCCACGCTCTTTGCCGCCGGGATTGCCGCCCGCTTCGCGGCGTCTCCCGGCGTCTCGGCCCTCTGGGCGCTGACGCGGTTCGATCTCTACGCGCCCGGTCTTGAGCAGGCCGGGCTTGCGCCCGGTCATATCCTCTACGCGCAGGGCACATCCGATCGCGATCTCCTCGCGATGTGCGAGGATGCGCTACGCGATGGTTCGCTCGCCTGCGTCGTTGCCGAAGTGAAAGCGGCCGATCAGACCGCGACGCGCCGGCTGCAACTGGCCGCATCCGAGGGCAACACGCCGATGATCCTCTATCGCCGGTACCGGCGTTACGGCCAATGCCCGCTCGCCGATCCGTCGCTCGCAATGACCCGCTGGCGCATCGGCACCTTGTCGTCGGGCCGCCTCGCCTCGCCCGGTGTCGGGCGCGGGCGCTGGAACGTCGAGCTGGTCCGGCAGCGCGGCGGGCCGCCTTTTTCCCTCGAACTGGAGGCGTGCGATGACCAGGGTCGCCTCGCTCTTCCTGCCGCAACTGCCGATCGAGCGGTTGCGCCGGGCAGAACGGACACCGTCGCATTCGGGCACGCCGCCTGATCGGGCGCGGGCTGGCCCGCGCTTCGACGAGCCTGTCGACGACAATCCCGGCACCTGTTCGGTGCCGCGCGGCGGCGGCTGGCGTCCGGGCGCGCGCTGGGCGCAAGGCACGCACTCCGGCGGGCCGTCGCTCGACGCACTCCCGGCGCACCAGCGACCGACGATGCGCGAGCTGGGACGGCGGAGCGAAGCTGCCGCACCGGTGTTCCGGGCGTTGCGCTCGGACGACGGGACGTCGGGCGGGATCGCTGCGCCGCTGCCGCCGCTCTGGGGCATCCATCCGACGATCGTCGTCGCGCGGACCGGGCAGCGCGATGTCGTGACGGCCGCCTGTCCCGCCGCGCTCGATCTCGGCCTCGTGCCCGGCATGGCGGCCGCCCATGCCCGCGCACTCGTATCCGATCTCGAAGTACTCGATGCCGCACCCGACGCCGATCGCGCGTGGCTCGATCGCCTTGCGCTCCACGCGGCCCGCTGCTGGACGCCGACGGCGGCAGTATCGGGTACCGACGGGCTGTGGCTCGACCTGTCCGGCACGACGCATCTCTTCGGCGGCGAAGAGCGTTTCGCGGCGCGTCTGCTCGGTTTTCTGCGGCGCCTCGGTTTCACCGCGCGTGTCGCGATCGCCGGCACGCCGGGCGCTGCGCACGCGCTCGCGCGCTATGGCGGCGCGGGCGTGCGGATCTTGCCGGAAGGAGGCGAGAGCGAGGCGCTGGCGCCTTTGCCGCCGGCGGCGCTCCGGCTGGCGCCGGAGGCGCTCGCCGCGGCGGCACGCTTCGGGATCGAGCGGATCGCCGATCTTTATCCGATGCCGCGCGGGCCCTTGGCCCGGCGGCTCGGGCGCGGCGCGGTCGAGCGGCTCGATCAGGCGCGCGGGTTCGTACCCGAGCCGATCGTTCCGGTCGTCCCGTTCGACATGCCCGAGGCGCGCCGTTCCTTGCTCGAGCCGATCGGGACCGCCGAGGCGATCGAGCAGGTCATCGCCGACCTGCTCGGCGATCTCGTGCTCGCGCTGCGCAAGCGCAGTCTTGGCGTGCGGAGCCTCGTCTTGCGCTGCGACCGGCTCGACATGGGCGCGCAGTTCATCACGGTCGGGACAGCGCGTGCGACGCGCGATGCAAAGCATCTGCTGCGCCTGTTCAGGCTCCGGATCGACCGGATCGAGCCGGGGCTCGGGATCGAGACAATGGTTCTCGCGGCGCCGCAGGTCGAAGCGCTGGTGCCCGAGGCGATAGCCGCCGCGCTCGACACGGCACGCCAGGCGCCCGACCTCGCGCCGCTCGTCGATGCGCTGGCCGGCCGCGCCGGCGATGCCGCGCTGTTCCGCCTGTCCGCGATCGAAAGCGATGTCCCCGAGCGCGCGATCGTGCGCGCCGGGCCTTTGGCCAAGCCCGCCGGCTGGCCCGTCTGGCCGCGGCCGATCCGGATGCTCGCGCGGCCCGAGGCGCTGTCGGGCGTCGTCGCCTTGCTTCCCGACCATCCGCCGCGCCGCTTCGCGTGGCGCGGGCGGATCTATGCTGTGGTCGCAGGCGATGGTCCCGAGCGGATCCATGGCGAATGGTGGCGTCGTCCCGGCGAGATGTGGGCGGTTCGCGACTATTTCCGGGTCGAGGCGACAAGCGGCGAGCGTTTCTGGCTCTTTCGCCGCGGCGACGCGATCACCGACAAGACGGGTGACCTCAGCTGGTACGTGCACGGCGTGTTCGGATGACGGACCCCGTTACGACATATGTCGAACTATACGCCACGAGCCATTTTTCCTTTCTGCGGGGGGCCTCTTCGCCCGAGGAATTGTTCGCGGCCGCCGCTTCCCAAGGCCATTCGGCCCTCGGGCTTTGCGACCGCGGTAGCGTCGCCGGCATGGTGCGCGGCCTGTCAGGACAGGAAGCAACCGGCGTCCGGCTGATCGCCGGGACGCGCGTCGACCTCCGCGACGGTCGCTCGATCCTCCTCTACCCGACCGATCGCGCGGCCTGGTCGCGGCTGACCCGGCTGCTCTCCTTGGGCAAGGGGCGCGGCGGCAAGGGCAATTGCTGGCTCGACTGGCCCGATGTCGCGGCCGCGGCCGAGGGCCTCGTCGCGATCCTCCTGCCCGGTGAGGCCGACGAGCAGGCGCGGCTCGATCTCGCCGAGCTGCGCGGCGCCTTCGGCCCGCGCGCCTTTCTCGCGCTCGCGCTGCGCCGCCGGCCCGGCGACTTCGCGCGGCTTCGCGCGCTCGATGCGCTGGCGCAGGAAGTGGGGGTGCGGAGCGTCGCGCTCGGCGACATCCTCTACCATGCGCCCGAGCGCCGGCCGCTGCAGGACGTGCTGACCGCGATCCGCGAGAAGACTACGGTCGATGCGCTCGGGTTCAAGCGCGAACGCTTCATGGACCGGGCGCTGAAGTCGCCCGCCGAGATGGAAAGGCGCTTCGCGCTCTTTCCCGACGCGATCGCGGCGAGTGCCGACATCGCGGCGGCGTGCCGCTTCGACCTCGCCGAGATCAAATATCAATATCCCTATGAGGAAGTGATGGCGGGCCGAACTGCCCAAGAGGCGCTCGCCGCGCTGGCCGAGGAAGGCGCGGCGCGCATGTTTCCGGGCGGCGTTCCGCCTGCCTACCGGAAACAGATCGACCATGAGCTGCGCCTGATCGGTGAGCTCGGTTACGCGCCCTATTTCCTGACCGTGAATTCGATCGTCGCCGAGAGCCGGCGCCGTGGCATCCTGTGCCAGGGCCGCGGGTCGGCCGCGAACAGCTGCGTCTGCTTCCTGCTCGGCGTGACCTCGATCGACCCGATCAAGCATGAGCTGCTCTTCGAGCGCTTCGTATCGGGCGAGCGCAAGGAGCCGCCCGATATCGATGTCGACTTCGAGCATGAACGGCGCGAGGAAATCATCCAGTGGATCTACGAGACCTACGGGCGTCACCGCTCCGCGCTGACCGCCGTGGTCACGCGATATCGAACCCGCGGCGCCGTCGCCGAGGTGGGAAAGGCGCTCGGCCTGCCGCGCGACCTCACCAAGATGCTCACCGGCCTCGTATGGGGCTGGTCGGTCGACGGCATCCCCGAGGAGCGCATTGCCGAGCTCAACCTCAACGCCGGAGATTATCGGCTCCGCCTCACCCTCGATCTCGCGCGGCAGCTGATCGGGACGCCGCGGCATCTCTCGCAGCATCCCGGGGGCTTCGTGCTGACCGAAGAGCGGCTCGACGATCTCGTGCCGATCGAGCCCGCCCGGATGGAAGACCGGCAGATCATCGAATGGGACAAGGATGATATCGACGTCCTCAAATTCATGAAGGTTGACGTGCTGGGTTTGGGGATGCTCGGCTGCATGAACCGGGCGTTCAACCTGCTCCGCGAGCATAAGGCGGTGGATGTGGGTATGGCCGACCTGCAGGACGACGACCCGGCGGTCTATGGCATGATCCAGAAGGCCGACACGCTCGGTGTCTTCCAGATCGAGAGCCGCGCGCAGATGTCGATGCTGCCGCGGATCAAGCCCAAATGTTTCTACGACCTCGTGATCGAGGTCGCGATCGTGCGCCCCGGTCCGATCCAGGGCGACATGGTTCATCCCTATCTTCGCCGCCGCGAGGGCAAGGAGAAGCCCGAATATCCGAAACCCGAACTCCGCGCCGTGCTCGAGAAGACGCTGGGCGTGCCGCTCTTCCAGGAGCAGGCGATGAAGGTCGCGATCGTCGGCGCCGGCTTCACGCCAGTCGAGGCCGACCAGCTGCGCCGCGCGATGGCGACCTTCAAGCTCACCGGCGGCGTGTCGCATTTCTACGACAAGCTCGTCGGCGGCATGGTCGAGCGGGGCTATCCCAAGGATTTTGCCGAGCGCACCTTCAAGCAGATCGAGGGCTTCGGGTCCTATGGCTTTCCCGAGAGCCACGCCGCGAGCTTTGCCAAGATCGCATACGCCTCCTGCTGGATGAAGCATCATCATCCGGACGTCTTTTGTGCGGCCTTGCTGAACGCGCAGCCGATGGGCTTCTACGCGCCCGCGCAAATCGTGCGCGATGCCCGGAATCACGGCGTCGAGGTACGCCCGGTCTCGATCAACGACAGCCATTGGGACTGTACGCTGGAAAGGAGCGACGGGCGCTATCTCGCCGTGCGCCTCGGTTTCCGCCAGGTGCGCTCGCTCGCGAACATCCATGGCGCGGCGATCGTCGGCGCGCGCGGCGATGTGCCCTACGACTGCGTCGAGGATGTATGGCGGCGCGCCGGCGTGCCGCGCGCCGCGATCGAGCGGATCGCCGAAGCGGATGGATTTGCCTGTCTGTCCGAGGACCGGCGGCAGGGGCTGTGGAACGTCCGCGGCCTCGGCGAGGCGCCGCTGCCGCTCTTCGCGGCCGCCGACGCGCGCGAGGCGAACTTCTCGCCCGAAGGGCTCGAACCGCCGACCGCGCTTCGGCCGATGACCGAAGGGCGCGAGGTGGTGGAGGATTATCGCACGCTTCAACTGAGTTTGCGCGCGCATCCCTTAAGTTTCCTGCGCGAGGAGCTGGACGCGATGGGGATCGTCCGCTGCGCGGATCTTGGCTCGATCCGCGATGGCCGGAATATCGAGGTCGCCGGCGTGATCCTCGTGCGGCAACGGCCCGGCTCGGCGAAGGGCGTGCTGTTCGTCACGATCGAGGATGAGACCGGTATCGCCAACGGCATCCTCTGGCCCGATCGCTTCGACATCTATCGGCGTCAGGTCATGGCGGCGTCGATGATCGCGATGCGCGGCCGCGTTCAGAAGGAAGGCGAGATCATCCATGTCATCTGTGACCGGATAACCGATCATGACGCGATGCTGCGGCAGGTCGGGCGGAGCAATCTTCCCATTGCGCCGGGACGCGGGGACGGGGCGCGGAACGGGAGCGGGCCCGATAGCCGTGAGCCTGCGCTGCGCGTCCGGAGCCATGACTTTCACTGATGGTGGCCAAATGCTCCGGTTGCAGGACCACTCCCTCCTTGGCTGCCTGACTGCGGGCCTCGGCTCGCCTCATGCCGTCAACCCCCTGCGGGGGTTCGCCCTCGCGTGCCGCTCGGTGACGGCGGCTCGCAGGCCCTTCGGTTGGCGCCATCGGGGATGGTCCCGAGCAACCCAAGGAGACACGACATGGCCACCATCGCAAATCTCACCGTCAAGGCCGACGGCAGCTTCGAAGGCACGCTGACGACCCTTCTGGTCACCGCGCCGATCGCGATCGTCCCGAACGGCCGCAAGGTGAAGGACAATGAGCCCGACTTCCGCGTGATCGCGCGCAAGAACGGCTACGAGGTCGGCGCCGGCTGGACCCGCACGTCGCAGTCGAACGGCACCGAATATGTCTCGGTCACCCTTTCGGCCCCCGAATTCGGCACGATCTACGCGAATATCGCGAACGCGCCCGGCGACGACCCGATGAAGAAGGTGCTTATCTGGAACCCGCCGAGCTGACGGATCGATCAGGCCCCGCCTTCGGGCGGGGCCTTTTTCGCGGCTTTCTTGTCGGGTACGACCTCGTGGAAACCGTCTTGCATCCAGCCTTCCCGCTCACCGATATGCTTGTCCCAGAAGCCGCGCATCGCCTCGAGCCGCTTCTCGGCGAGATAGGGCTCGGTGAGATGTTCGAACATATTGTGCTGGGGAACGGGGACGGGCGAGGCGCGCCAGACGCCGAACAGCACAACCGACAACGTCTGGAAAACCGCGAAGAGGAGATAATGGGCGCGGTCGAGGTCGTGGATGGTGAGGCCGGACCGAAGCCCGGCCGCTTGCGCGCGCGAAAAGGCATCGGCGGCATGCGCGATGCTCTTGTTGCGCAGCGCCTTGATCTCGGGAAGCGGCGGCCTCGCCATCAGCTCGTCGAGCCGGTCGAAAAAGGCCTCGCCAATCAGGTCGCCGCGCGCGCGATTTTCGGGAGCGACCCCCGACAATTGATCGAACAGCTCATGTTCCGCCTTGGCCTGGTCGAACCCTTCGGGTCCCGACAGGCTCAGGCTCACGCGCCTTGCCTTGTTCGGATTGGCTGCCATATCCGCGGCAAGCCGCTCGAGCTCGGCCGCAAGCAAGGCCTCATAATCATAGGGCAGCGCGTCGCGGCACACGAAATTCTCGCGTGTCATGAGCTCGCGCGCCGCGCGCATCTCGTCGACGATCCGCGGGAGTGAGATCACGGCCTTCTTCGGCTGGTTCGCAGGTGGTTTCTCGAGCAGCCGGGTGATGGCGATGACCTGTCCGGCAAGATAGCCGCGGTCTAGCATCATCGCGATGAGCGGCGCGGTCGAGCCGCGGGTGCCGTCGTCATCGGCGAATTTCCGCGCCTCGTTCGCCGTGCGCCAGGCTATGTCAAACCACATCATGTCGGCGAACTGCCCCGCGAGCGACGCGTCGGGATCGCGCTCGAACAACTCGGACCAATGCTGGAGTTTCTCGCGAAACGCTTCGAGCGAGGCCTTGTCGCTGACGTCGCAGGCATCGATCGGATAGTGAAAGATGGACGGATGCGGGCGCGCGGGGACCGCTGGCGCCGCTGGTTTGGTTACGGGAGCCGCCGCCTTGTCGTCGCTACCCGCGACGCCTTGCGGCGCAGTCACGATTGTCTCCCCTGCATTGCCGAGCCGGGGCGGATGGCGAAATTCTGCCGTTTGCGTTCAGCCAAGATCGAGTCCCTGTGTTTGGCGCGTGCCTGTGGATGAGCTTATGTAGCGATTGTTCCGTGCGCCGAGGAGAGCGACGAGCAGACGCGATACCAGGCCGGACATCTCGAGCGTGAGGTTTGGTCCCCCGCCGACGCCGTGCAGCGCAAAGCCGAGCGGTTCGCCCATATAAAGGGCTTCATGCACCGTCGGATTGCGCATCCCGGCGACTTGCGCACCGCCACTACTCGCGGGGTCGGCCCATGCGGGAACCGGCATCCCGAGCCAGTCGCACATCCACGCGATGCGCTGGGAATGCGTGAGGCTTTTGGGAGGCGGGTTCATGGACTTTGCGAGAGCGAAGCACGCATCGAGCGCAGTGTAGAGCAGCGTGAAGCGCTCGAACTGAAGATGTTGCGGATTCTGGCTCATGAAGAGGGCATGGACCGCCGCAACCCAGATCCGGGCCCGTTCGGGCGAGGCCCGATTGGCGGTCCAGAAAGCCTCGGCGAGTTCGATCGACTTGGCCAGGCTCCCGCCCAGCAGCACGAAGTCGACGAGAACGCCGCGCTCGATCGGTGTCGAATCGAGGAAGCCGGCCTCGGTAATCGTGAAGCGCATGCCGTGGAAAAAGGACAGGCTCCAGACATGGAAGTCGACCTGATCAATCTCCGACGCTGTCGCGTGGACGATGGCGTGCGTCTTCGGCAGGCCGAAGATGCGCGCCGGATAGGGCCGAACAGTCGTCCCGCCCCCAAGATGGGCAACCGGCTGTAGCTGGGCGTAGATCCATTTCCCTTCGCGGCCAGGATCGGCCTCGATGTCCGCCACCGTCTCCGGGAGACCGGCAAGGGTCGCGATCGATACCGGCCCGACCGTGATATCGAGCGGCCGCGGAAAATATCCGAACTCGCTGCGCTGACCCGCCATTACGTCATTCTCCCTGTTCTTCGCGCACGCCGGGGCGACGAAGCACGCAGATTATGGTCTGGGAGGAAGGCGCAAGGGCCTCTCGTCCCCCCGCGAAACCGTACCCGCTCTCGATAGCCGCTGATCCCTGGGCGCGGAGCCGGGCCTCCTTCAATCAACCCGTGAAGGGTCCGCTACGCTCCGCGTGCGGCCGCAGCCTTGCTGCGGTGATTGCGGCCCGCCCCCGACCGGCGGGGCGACTGTCGAGCGGGAACGGTCCCGCTCCGAAAGGACAGGAGCCAAACCCATGCCGCTTTCCACCGCTCAATCGCTCGGCTGGAGCCTCGCCCGCACGATGATGACGATCATCGTCCTTATCGAAACGACAAAAGGCTATGCGGTGATGCCCATCGAAGAGTTCGACGGCGACCCCGAACACATCGTGTGCGAATATGACCCGTTCAACCGCTGAACCCGCAAAATTTGCCCCGCGATGGTTCCAGTTCCGGTTCCGTCGCGGGCGGCCGTCTGCTAGATTGACGGTGCAGACCGCGCTGTGGTGGTGGTGGAGAGCGCGTCCCCAAGGAGGACGCTCGTGACTTTCATGCTCATCCTCGGCGCCGCCGCAAGCCTCTATCTCATCTGGCTTCTGTTCCGGCTGGCGGCCCTCGCGCTGCCGCTTGGCACCGGCATTGCTCTCGCCTTCGAACTTCAGGACCGCGGCTATGGCATTGGCGCTGCCCTTGCGATGGCATTTCTGGCGGGGCTCCTGCTCCATCTTGCTGGACGGCACCTCTATGCCCACGGTGGATCGACATTGCTGCGAACCTGTGTCGCAATGCTCTTCCTCCTCCCGGCGGGGGTCGCAGGCTATTATGGCATGACGGGGATCGTGCGGCTCTTCGCTACGGAGGGCATGCTGGTAACGATCCTGCCTGTGCTCGCTGCCGTCGTCGCCGCCGTGGCGGCGGTCCGGGGTCTTGACGGGTCTTCGGTGGATGCAATTGGCGTCGGCGACCGGGAATGCGATGATCGCGCACCCGCGACCCCGGCGTCCGCTTCGCCCGCTTCCGACCGCCTCTGAGTCCCTCGCTCCCGCCGCAGGAACACGGTCTCTTTCCTGCGCGATCTGCCGGTAAGCCGCTGCGCTGAGCCCGCTGGCCGCAACGGCGCTCCCCGATTTTCTTCCCCCGGCGTGCCGCCGTTCCTCGCGCACCAAGAAAATCGCTGCGCTGCCGTCCTCCGCTTCGCTTCGGGCCTGCGGCTGCGGCGCGGCCTCCTTTCCGGCCACCGATGCGCATCGAGACCGCGATCCTGCGGCTCGAAAGCAAGGAAAGGACTTCAAGATGGCCAAGATCGGAACCTTCAAGAAAGCGAAGGGCGAATATCGGGGCGCAATCGCGAGCCTCGCCCTCTCGGTCGACGCGGTTCGCATCGTCCCCGAGGACAATCCCAAACCCAGCGCTCCGACCCACCGCATCTATGTCGGCGACGTCGAGGTGGGCGCAGCCTGGGAGAAGACCAGCCAGGACGACCGCACCTATCTTTCGACCAAGTTCGACGACCCGAGCTTCACCGCGCCCCTCTTTGCGCAGCTCTTCGAAGGAAGCGACGGCGACTATGATCTCGTCTGGACCCGCCCCCAGCGGCGGGACTGATCGAGCACGCCGCCCGGCCGCAAGCCGGGCGGCGATACTCTCATTTTGAGGCTTTTCGCGCGGGGATTCTCCGCCGCAATGCGTTACGATGATCCTTTGCATGCCGCTAACCATGTTCCAGCCGATGCGGGCAAGCTGCTGATAGGCTTTGCTTTCATTCCTGAAGATCAGCCGGAGGTGCGAATGGATCAGGTCGTCGATTGGCAATCGCCATATTTTCCGAGAATATTCGAAACATATGATCGCGCCGATTTCGCGCAGGAGTTCCTGCGCCGAAGCCCGGCCTATCGCCGCGCCTATCGGTCGGCGGCGTTGGCGCCGACGCGGCGGCGCACCGCGCGCCTAGCTGGGCTCGCGCGACGATGGGGGTTGGTCTTTCGCCCTGGACCCTGACCGATCCGTCACCGAATCCCCCGCGCTCTGGCAGCCCGAGGCCTGCGCGCATGTCGCCATCGCCGAACCGGCGCCCGACGGCTTCGCCGCGCCGCGGCTCGCCGAGCTCATCGCCTCGGCAGACATCGCCTCCGAGATCATTCTGCCGGGCGAGTGGCATCTCGTCTTCGTGGCCGACGGCCGGCGCTTCCGCCTCTGGCTTCGCCGCTTCCTCGCCGATGAACGGCTCGCCTATGTAAACCCGGCCGATCCGCACAGCGAGCTGCGGATGGCCGTGAGCCTCGCCGTGCAGCGCCGCTTCTCGGCGGGCGTCACGACGCACCGCTTCCTGCGGGGAGGCGCCCCCGGACCATCCGAGCGCTGGCGTCTCATCCAGTGGCTGCGGCTCCTCGACGCCTCCGCCGAGGGGCGTTCGGCGCGCGACATCGCGGCCGCCCTCATCCTTGACGATGCCCAGGATTTCTCGGCCGCCGACTGGGACGGATCGAGCGAGCGCCGTCGCATCGCGCGCTGGCACCGCGCGGCGGTCGCGATGCGCGACGGCGGCTATCAGGAGCTGCTCGGCGCCACCTGATCGGGACATTCCGCGCGTCGTCACTTTGTCCGTTCCTAAACCGCATCCCGATTTCCGAATGTCGCCGCCTCTCCGCCGGAGCCCGCCACGGGACCCGGCGCTGCGAACGGAGGCCCCTTTGAGCGACATGCATACCCCCATTTCGCCGCGCTACCTCAAGACGCCCGACGCTGCGCTACACCTCGGCCTGTCGAGCCGGACGCTCGAAAAGCATCGCTGCTTCGGAACGGGTCCCGAATACCGCAAACTTGGCGGGCGGATCGTGTACGCGATCGCCGATCTCGACGCCTGGGCCGAGATCGGCCGCAAGAAGTCGACGTCCGATCCCGGCAAGGGCGTCGTCCATCCCGCGCGCCCGGTTCGCCGCTGATGCGCCCGGCCCAGAACATCGCGCGCGCTTTGGGCGTGCAGCCGGTCGAGGCGACCGCGAGCGGTCTCACCGACCTTGAGCTGACCTGGATCGAGCAGCGGCTCGAGCATTGGCTGCGCTTCGGCCGCGTCGCCGCCGAGCGCATCGTCAGCCGCCGGACCCGCATCGTCTCCTTCCGGCCCGAGGCCGTCTTCGGCTTCGTCCGCTGGAGCGCGAACGACTTCGGCACCATCTTCTCGAGCATCTCGGTCATCGTAGCGCCTGCGCCGCGCGCGCCCTTCGCGACGCATCCCTACGTGCGTCCCGGCGGCGACATCCTGCTCCGCGTCGACGGTTGGCCGAGGGTTCAGCAGGTGCTCTCGGCGATCGATGCGATCGAGGCCGACGGGCTCGACCCGTGCGAGACGGCACCGGATCATTGGCGCCACATCGGCAGCCATATCGCCGCCGGACTGCCGTTCCGGCCCTATGGTCCGGAGCGGCACCGGGCATGGCTCCAGCGCAAGGCGATCGCGCCATGAACCGCCGCTGGCTCCGCGCGACCGCGGCGAGCGCTACGCTCTTCGCGGCGCTGTTCGTCGCGGCGGCTGCGCTCGCGCCGCAACCGCGCCTCATCTGGAATGCGAGCCCGAGCGTCCCGATCGGCTTCTACCGCGTCGATGTCGGTGCGGAGCCCGCGGTCGGCGACCTCATCCTCTTCCACCCGCCCGAGGCGGTCGCGGCGCGTCTCGCCGTGCGCGGCTATGTGCCGCGCGGCGTGCCGCTCCTGAAGCATGTCGCCGCCGGCGAAGGCGCGCTCGTCTGCCGCAGCGGCACCTTCGTGACGATCGACGGCGCGCCAGCAGCGCGCGCGCGGGACGCCGACCGCGTCGGGCGGCCGCTGCCGCGCTGGCTCGGCTGCCATCGCCTGCGCCCCGGCGAACTGTTCCTCCTCAACCCCGCGCCCGACAGTCTCGACGGCCGATATTTCGGACCGCTCCCCGACACCGGCGTCGTCGGCGTCGCGCACCCACTGCTCGTGCGCGCTGCGCCCGGCGCGCCGCTGCGCTGGCGCCGTGACGCCGATCGCTCCGCATTCACCCCCGAAGGAAAGGATATGTCCTCATGATTATCGGAAGCTTTCAATCCGCTGGCGACGGCTATGCCGGACAGATCCGGACGCTGCTCCTCGATGCGATGATCGCGATCGTTCCGGCGAAGCCGAACGACGCGGAAAATGCACCGGCCTGGCGAGTCCTGCTCGTCGAAGCCGACACCGGCGTCGAGATCGGCGCAGGCTGGGAACGCCGCAGCGAACGCGCCGGCTCCTATATCGCCCTGCAGATCGACGATCCGGCGCTCGCGGTTCCGCTGCGCGCCAATCTGCTCCGTTCGACGCAGAACGAGGATGAATATCATCTCCTCTGGACGCGTCCCGTCCCACGCGAACAAGCGTGAGCATCATGCATCCGGCTCGCTCGGCGCGCGTCCGCGCCGTGCGCCTCGCCTTGCTGCTGCTCTGCGCGGCGAGCGCCGCCCCGGACCGGGCATGGGGCGCGGCACCGGCGGAAACGCCGGCGGCCGCGGTCCACCCCTATGCCGCCCATGTGGCGGAGGCATCGCAACGCTTCGGCGTGCCGGAGGTCTGGATATGGCGCGTGATGCATGTCGAGAGCCGCGGCAAGCCGCGGGCGCTCTCGCATGCCGGTGCAATGGGGCTGATGCAGATCATGCCCGCAACCTGGGCGATGCTGACGGCGCAGCATCGTCTCGGGTCTGACCCCTTCGACGTGCGCGCCAACATCCTCGCGGGCGCGGCCTATCTGCGCGCGATGTGGGATCGATATCGCGACGTTCGCCTCATGCTCGCTGCCTATAATGCGGGCCCCGGCCGCGCCGACGCCTATGCAGCGGGGCGGCGCGGCTTGCCCGCCGAGACGGTCGCCTACGTCGCAGCCATTGCGCCCGCGCTCGGTGCGCCGGCTGTGCCGTCGGCGGCGATGGCGCGGACGGCCGAACCGCCGAGCTGGCGCAGCGCGTCGCTCTTCACCGAGCAGCGATCGGACACGCCGGCTGCAACTTCGGTGCAGCGCGGCGACGTCGCGGCTGCAGGGCCGTCGCATTCCGTGCCTGCTCCCTCGCCCCTCTTCGTCCCGCTTTCCGGGGACAATCGGTGATGGTCGTCCTGGCGATATTTGCTGGCGTGCGCGGGTCCATGGATAGGCACTGCTTGGCGTTCAGAAGGGGTTCGGGGGGATGGCAAGATAAAAGACCTGCCAGCTCGCTGGCAGATTGTGGTTGGATTACAGCGCTTTATGCGTATGGCACCCCCCTCCGGCTGCCATATCGACCTCTGGATTTCCGAGGCAGAACAAGCGCTTACGATATGGCATCGGCGTTGTGAGCGGCGACGAGCATGATTTTCGGGTGCGACCGGGAAGAGGGCGCGATGCTGGTTCGGGATCGGCGCGGCGCGGGAAAAGGCTCGCGGCGCAGGTGCGCAAGGCAGCCGCCCGCTCGGGTTACACCCGCTCCCGTCGCGGCGGCGGCGGTCGCAGCGGGACCGGTCGGCATGGCCGCGGCCGTGCCGCGCTTGCGACGATGCGGCGGGGTCCCGCGCAGCGCCGCGTGACAGTCATGGCGCGTATCGTCCGGCACAAGGGCGCGCAGTTTCGCTCCGCGCCTCTCGCACGGCATATCGCTTATCTCGAACGCGACGGCGTCACCCGCGATGGACGCGATGCCATGATGTTCGATGCGTCTGGAGACGCCGCCGACCGCGAGGCCTTCGCCGATCGCTGCGCCGACGATCGCCATCATTTCCGTTTCATCGTCAGCCCTGAAGATGCGGAGCAGCTGCAGGACCTTCGGACCTTCACCCGCGATCTCATGGGCCGGATGGAGAAGGATCTCGAAACCCGGCTCGACTGGGTGGCGGTCGATCACTGGAATACCGACAATCCGCATATCCATATACTCCTGCGCGGCGTCGCCGAGGGCGGAAGCGACCTGGTCGTCGACCGCGCTTATATGTCGGAAGGCGTGCGCGGACGGGCGTCGGAGATCGCCACTCTCGAACTCGGTCCGCGAAACGAACGGGAGATCGACGCCAGCTTGGCGCGGGAGGCGAGTGCCGAGCGTTGGACCGGGCTTGACGCGCGCCTGCGCGAACGCGGCGGCGAAACGGGGATCGTCGATCTTCGTCCCGACCCAAGCTCGCCGCCGGGCCGCGATCGGCATCTCCTCGGACGTGCGGCGAAGCTCGAAGCACTTGGGCTCGCGACGCGCCTTGGACCCGGCATTTTCGAGATCGATCCGCGCGCCGAAACCCTATTGCGCGATCTTGGCGAGCGCGGGGATATCATCAAGGGCGTCCACCGCGCCATGCGCATGCAGGGGCTCTCCTTCGACGCATCGAGGCTCGCTCTTCACGGCGAGGCGGAGCGATCGGGCCTCGTCGGGCGGCTGGTCGCACGTGGCCTCGACGACGAGCTTGTCGGTTCCGCCTTCGCCATCGTCGACGGGACCGATGGCCGGACCCATCGCATCAAATTCTCCGACCTCCAATGGACCGGGGACGCGAAGCCGGGCGCGGTCGTCGAGCTGCGGCGCTGGGAAGGACGCGACGGCGGCGAGCATCTCTCGCTCGCCCTGCGATCGGACCTTGCGGTTGCCGACCAGATATCCGCGCGCGGTGCAACCTGGCTCGACCGCGAACTGGTCGCGGCGAAGCCCACGGCAGGAACCTCGGGATTCGGCATCGATGTTCGACGCGCCATGGCAGCGCGCGCCGAGTTTCTCGCGAGCGAAGGTCTCGCGAGCCGTCAGGACGGAAAGCTCGTACTGGCGCCCGATCTCATCGAAACGCTGAAGCGGCGCGACCTCGAGGCCGCCTGCGAAACCATCGCCGCGCGCACCGGACTCGCGCATCGCCCGCCGGCCACCGGCGACGCGGTGAGCGGGACCTACCGCGAGCGCGTGTCGCTCGCCTCGGGGCGCTTCGCGATGATCGACGACGGGCTTGGCTTTCAACTCGTGCCCTGGCGCCCGGCGCTCGACCGACACCTCGGGCAGCATGTCACCGGCACCGCCACCGCGGGCGGCATCGACTGGAGCCTTGGCCGCAATCGCGGGATCGCAATCTGAGAAAGGATGAACGATGAGCGACAGGATATTATGGGGCCAGATCTTCGCGGTGCTGCTGATCGTCGTCGCGGCGGTCTGGACCGCGACCCAAACGACGGCGGAAGCGCTCGGATTTCAGGCGGCGCTAGGTACCCCCTGGTTCCGCATCGGCGACTATCCCGTCTATCCGCCGCCCGCCTTCTTCTGGTGGTGGTTTGCCTTCGACGCCTATGCGCCGCCGATCTTCTACCGCGGTGCCGCGATCGCCGCGTCGGGCGGGCTGCTGTCGGTTGTCGTCGCGATCAGCATGTCGGTGTGGCGTGCGCGCGAGCGCCGGCGGGCCGAGACCTATGGATCGGCACGCTGGGCGCAGGAGCGTGAGATACGGGCTGCCAACATGCTCGGCCCCGATGGCGTCATTCTCGGGCGCATGGCCGGAACATACCTGCGTCACGATGGCGCCGAGCATGTCCTCTGCTTCGCGCCGACCCGATCCGGAAAGGGCGTCGGCCTCGTGGTGCCGACCCTGCTGACTTGGCCGGGGAGCTGCATCGTCCATGACATCAAGGGCGAGAATTGGCAGCTCACCGCGGGCTTCCGCGCAAAGCATGGCCGGGTGCTGCTCTTCGATCCGACGAACCCGGCATCGGCAGCCTATAATCCGCTCCTCGAGGTCCGACGCGGCGCATGGGAGGTACGCGACGTGCAGAATGTCGCCGACGTACTGGTCGATCCCGAAGGAAGCCTCGAGCGTCGAAACCACTGGGAGAAGACCAGCCACGCGCTGCTCGTCGGCGCGATCCTCCATGTTCTCTACGCCGAGGAGGAAAAGAGCCTCGCCGGTGTCGCGGCCTTTCTGTCGAACCCCGAGCGCAAGATCGAGGCGACGCTCCACCGGATGAAGACCACCCGCCATTTGGGAGATGGCGTCCATCCGGTCGTCGCCGCGGCGGCGCAGGAACTACTCAACAAGAGCGAGAATGAGCGGTCGGGCGTGCTGTCGACCGCCATGTCCTTCCTCGGCCTTTATCGCGACCCGGTGATCGCCAAGGTCACGGGACATTCGGAGTGGCGCATCGCGGACCTGATTGGAAGCGAGCGCCCGGTCTCGCTCTACCTCGTGGTGCCGCCCGGCGATATCAGCCGGACCAAGCCGCTCATGCGCCTGATTCTCAACCAGATCGGGCGGCGCCTGACCGAGGAGCTCAATCCCAAGGCGCGGTCGCAACGGCTGCTGTTCATGCTCGACGAGTTTCCCGCGCTCGGGCGCCTCGATTTCTTCGAAAGCGCGCTCGCCTTCATGGCGGGCTATGGCATCAAGGCCTTTCTGATCGCCCAGTCGCTCAACCAGATCGAGAAGGCCTATGGCCAGAGCAATGCGATCCTCGACAATTGCCATGTCCGGGTCAGTTTCGCGACGAACGACGAGCGAACCGCCAAACGGATTTCCGATGCGCTCGGTACGGCAACCGAGCAACGCGCGATGAAGAATTATGCCGGCCATCGGCTCTCGCCCTGGCTCGGTCATTTGATGGTGTCGCGCACCGAAACCGCCCGGCCGCTGCTGACCCCCGGCGAAGTGATGCAGCTCCCACCGGACGACGAGATCGTGATGGCCGCCGGCCTCGCGCCGATCAGGGCCAAGAAGGCGCGCTACTATGGCGACCGGCGCCTGGCCGGCCGCGTCATGCCGCCCCCGGCGCCTGGCCGCGGCGCTCCCGCCGCCCATGACTGGATCGCCGACCGGGTACAGCAACCGGTGGAGGCGAAGCCGGGGCAGAAGGATGCCGATGACGCTGCCAATGGCGGTATCCGGCAGGAACCCGAACTTCCCGTCCACGAAGATATCGCGCCGCCCCCGCAGCGCAGCGCGAGCGGCGAGTTTGATTTCACCGAAGATGGAGCACAAGCCGATGCAGCGCGGCTTCGCGCCGCCGCGGATCGGCGGATGGCGCGGCGCGCTCAGGCTGCCGCGCTCGATCCCGACGACGGGATCCAGCTGTGATCCGATCGCATGTCAAACAGACATTCCGCATCGAAACCGGGCTCTCGCGCGACCTGACAGACCTTGCCCGCCGACGCGGCCTGACGCGGACCGAAGTGCTGGAGGCTGCACTGCGCTCCTTTCTCTCGCCCGATCAGGAAGAAAGGATCGAGGCGCTGCTCACCCGGCGCCTCGACCGCATCGGCCGCCAGCTCGACCGCATCGAATGGCATGGCGAAATGTCGGGCGAAGCGCTGGCCCTGTTCGTCCGGCACTGGCTCACGAGTACGGCGCCCTTGCCCGATGATGCATTGCCGGCCGCGCAGGCCAGTGGGAAGCGGCGGTGGGAGGCTTTCGTCGATGCGCTTTCACGCCGGATGGAAGTTGGACCAAAGCTCGCCGCAGAGCTGATGCGCGACGTCGGCGGTTCCGATTGAAGCCTTTAAGCGGCTCATCCAGCACGGAGTTTTGCGAGAAAGCTGATGGCCTCGGCGGGGACATCGCACAGGGCAGCCACGAGGAGCAGTATCGTGAGAGCCAGATATTTGGCCAAAGGAGTTCGGGACAGTTCGAGGAGCACCGCCGTTTTGTGGCGGCCCTGTTGCACGAGCGCCATAAACTGGGCGAGCTCGGCCTCCCGGTCAGTCATCGGACGATCGCCTATGGGCGGGAGAGGGGGAATGTCGGTCATCACAAACCTCACGGATTCATCGCGAAAATGGCGCGCTGTTACAGATGCGCGTGCGGGTTACCGTGAGGGATAAGCCCTCCGGGCTGGAGTGCCCCTCAGGCGAGTCGCTTGTCAACAGTGTGAATCGCAATTCCTCGACGAGTCGGGGGTGCGTCTGGGGATATCTTGCCGCATTTCCGGGAAACCCGGAGTTCATTCAATCCTCTTCGCCAAGCTGCTCGCGCTCGCGCAGTCTTTCGGCGTAGCGGTAGCTCGCTTCCATTGAATGATAGGTATCGGCGTAGCGATCGATGTCGCCGAGGGCGCATTCGACCTCATAGGCCACTGTATGGGGAGACGAGCCCGGGCGCTTTCGGCCCAGCCAGCGCTCCAGCTTGTCGAAGCGGCTCTGCATCCCCTGCACGCTGCAGGCAATGCGCAGATCGTCGAGATTGCTGCTCGTTCGATTGCGGCTCCAGGCCCTGCAGGCGAACTCAAGCTCTTCACCCCGCGTCGGAGGGCGGTCGCTGAGATCGGCCCCACCATCTTTCGCAAGGGTCGGGTCGGCCTGTACATTGGCAAGGCCCGCACTGAGCGCTTCGCAGAGTTCGCTATGATATTCATCCCGGCGCGCGGCGTCCCAATCATAGGGGCCAGCGCCGACGAAAAGATGCGGCAGGTTGAAATGCGCCCGCACCGCCTTCGGCAGCATCTTCTCGATCCGGATCACTCCGCGAATGACGTCGAGGAGATGCTCTGCGTCGATCCCGGCCCACGGTCGCGCAAGATTCTCGATCGCACTGAGGTTCGAATTGGTAGGTGTGTCCCCCGTGTTCCAGTATCGCATAGTCAGGGTTTCCGCTTCTCTTTGGCCTTGATCCCGAGAACAGCCTTCGCCTCGGCGCTTGCGCTCTTCGCAATCTGATCGAGGCGAGCCTTGAAAATAGGATCGGCGAGGAGCTGGGCCTTTGGCCCTTCGCCGGAATCGCACACGATGGCGTAAAAGAGCCGATAAAGCATCTGCGCTCGCTCCGCTTCCGCGATCGCGTCCTCGAAGTCAGGCCGCCGATAGACCAGGATCTCCTGCTCATCGATCGGCATGGGCCGGATCACACCGCGGCCGTCGGGAAGTTCCTCCACGCGCTGGCGATGGCTGATGTTATATTTCACTATGGTCTTGGGGTGGGTGAGCAGGATCGCTTCCGTGAGTTCGGAGCAATTTCCCCAAATGCGGTGAGCGAAATGATTGCGGGTCTTGCGTGACTCCTCGGCTACCGAGCCGATCGCCTTGAACAGCAGTTGCTGCCACTCGGGGAGCGCTTCCTGCGCTGCTGCATCGAGGGCGCCGCGCTGCGCCCCGGCTCCGACCAGCGAGAGATACATCGCGGTGCCGACCGCAATGTCGCTTTTCAGCATCCGGCTGAGGATCGACGCGATGTCACCATCGATATGCGCCCACAGCGCGATGACATAAGCAACGTCGCTGGCAAACGGCGAATGGCGGAGAATGCCCGGCGCGAAAAAGACGCGGCCATCTGGCGATTCCTCAGCGAGCGTTTTGGGCACCGTATCTCCTCTTCCGTACGGCTAAATCCATTGGCCACATTATATGGCGACTTTGTCGCTGCTCCTAATTTAGGTTGTCGCTGGCGCTTTGCGCCGGACTGGAAAGTTGCCATCCAAGGCCATAGTTCGATGGTCCGCGAATTGCCTGATTAAAGGAGTTTATCATGGACGAGGATGCGCTTTTTGCTGTTGGTTCAATATTGGCGGCGCTCGGCGGCGTGCTGGAGCGAAAAGGTGTCTGCACGACCAACGAATTTGCCGAAACGCTGGGCAGCGTGGCGCTGATGACGGCCGAGTCCGGGGATCAGTATAAGAACCGTGCTGCCTATATCGGGAGCTGGGCGCAGATGGTGCGCGCGGCCGCCGAACATTCGGGGAGTGCGCGCGACCATTGACGATGCGGCTTCGGCATCGCTCATTCGGCACCGGCTTCGAAATAGGCGCGTATCCGGTGGGCAATGACAGGATCGAGCCGGATGAAAGTCCGGCGCCCGTCGATCGGGTCGGGCACGCGGCGGGTGAGGCCAGCATCGCAGAGGCGCTGCGCCAGCCTCAGCGCGCTGCTCATCGGGATCGAGGATGTGACGCACAGCGCGCTGATGGAGAGGCGCTTGCGTTCGCATTCGTGAACGAAGAGATCGACCAGCATTTCCCACGCGGGATCGCCGAACAGTTCGGGTGCGCCGAACAGCTGCTGGCGGAGCAAACGGCGGCGCATCGCCGCCTTGGCGTTCTCGTATGCTGCATCGACAGAGGCATCCAGCGAACCGGTGCGTCTGCTCCGGAAGGTATAAGACGACGTTTCTGGCGGAGCTCCGGCGAGGGCGTCGCGATTTACGATGTGGTGCGCGTAGGCCGAGGTCACGACGATATGATCGACGACCGCGATATCGAGCGACCTCCCGATCTGATCCAGGCGCCGGGTCGCCTCGATATCTTCCGCGCTGGGCGTCGGGTCGCCGCTGGGGTGATTGTGCACGAGAATGATTCCGGCTGCATTATGCTCGAGGGCGCGGCGAAAAATGGTTCTCGGGTAAACGGCCATCTGCGCCAAAGTACCCCGCTGAAGCTGCTCGTCCGCTATCAGCCTCCGAGATTCGTCAAGAAATAGGACGCGCAACACTTCGTCGCTGAGAGATCCCATCGACGCGATCAGATAGCGACGGAGCGCTGGACTAAACGGGTCGATAGCGATCCCGCGCAGATCGCCTTCCATCGTTTCCAAGGCGGCTTCGCGCGCGCCAACAATTAGCGAAACCACCGCGGACCCGCGGCCCAAGAAGCGGTAAAGTGCTTCGGGCGATGCCGCCCAAATTCTTCCGAGGCTTCGAAATTCGTCCAGAAGCCGATTGGCAATCAGCTCGCTGTTGTCGGGTTCGATTGCGGCGATGAGCCGCGCCAGGATGGCTCGCTGCCGTGTTGCCTCACCCTTCGCTGGTGGCGCCAAGTTGCAATGATTAGGAGCGGGGCCACCGGCCAAGATGACGCTACCTGCATGATCATGTAAGCAGCAGGATGCAGCGCGATATCGAAGTAGCGGCTGAGGTGCGCAAGTAGTGGCAAAATGTGGAGCGCTGCCGCAATCATCGGCCAGAAGCGATAGGCAATTAACGCCAAAAACATCGTCGCACTGGCGCCGAAAATGTCGATCGCGAGGTGGCCGGTGTCGAGTGCCACATATGTCGGTGGGATCAAAAGATGCAAGGTCTGATCCGACGCGATCATGAGGGTTGCTATCGCCGCCATCGCCCTTTCTGGACCGCCCCCCTTTCGGAGAGCGTAACCGATGGCCACGAGCATGATCAGGAGGAAGATTGCTACGCGCATCCTCCTTTCTTTTCATGCTCATGGCTCCCGGTCAAATCGGCTCAAGCTGCTGCCGTTAATGGCACGACATTCGAGTCGGATGCCTTCGGGCACTCTTGGTGGAGATCATATCCGGCCGTCTCTCGGCCGATCTCGACAAGATCGCCATGCACGCGGTGGATGTCGCCGCTGAGGTCGACGAGCGCGAGTTGCGCCGTGGCGAGCCGACGGATGGTTGCATGTCCCTTGACCACGGGAACGCCTGACGTGTCGCGCCGAGCGGCAACGACGCTGCTCATGAGGGTGGAAATTGTGATGAGCGTATCATCCACGCTCGCTTCGGCTGCCGTAACGTCCTGTTGGAGCCGTGCCGCGGTTGGTGCGATTTCATTGGACATAACTTCTCCTGTTCCGGACGCGGCATCCGCGCCGGCAATGGTCGGCGACAAAGGAAGGGGTCAGCGAGTAATCAACGCGGTGAGCGTCTGCCCGATGGACAGCCCGCCAATTCCGATCAGGACGATGGTGCCAACGGCTGCCAAAGTGATCCCGACGCGCACTGCCGAACTATAATCGTGCCTCAACAAATCCCCGAACGGAGAGCGGCTGCTCGATGGCCGACCCAAGATCTGGGAACTGTCGTGCAATTCCATAAGGTTGGGCGGGCCTCCGTCTGGAAAGTTTGATGGCACCAGTTCGGGAACTGCCGGTAGTATGACCGGATCACATGGTATCCGATCATAGGTCTGGCGGAGCCGCGCATAGATGATCGCGGTCTCGTCGCGGTTGGCCGCGCCCAGCGTGTCGCGTGCGGTGGTGAGCCGCAGATCCACTGCCTGCTTCGATATGTCGAGGTCGCGGGCGATCTGTTTCGAGGTTTTGCGTTCCAGCAGCAAATCGAGACAGGCCCGCTGCTTTTCTGTCAAGCGCGTCCACCTCAAGAACTCGTCCGAATGCTGCGACCCCGAATCACTCATCCTGACACTGTTGTCAAAATTGGGCTCGGCACAACCCGCCGACCTTCATTTAATCGCTTCCGAATAGGAACTGATCGCATCACGGCCTACGCCATTCCCTGTCTTTCTTACCCACAGTACGACGCGCGCAAATCTCTGTTGAAAATAGTGAATCTCTGCGTCTCTTACTCATCCCCGTCGAGCCGGGCGCCTTTGCCCGGACCATCCAACGGGGACTATCATGGGCGCAGAACCAGTCCGTTTCGAGGCACAGGGACGTGGTGCCCGCATGCTGCGGACAGCGCTCGGCGGCGCGATTGCCGAGTGGCTTGCCGACCCCGCGGTCATCGAAATCATGCTCAATCCCGACGGTCGGCTCTGGGTCGATCGCCTCGGCGCGGGGATCACCGATAGCGGCATCCTGCTCGCGGCCACCGACGGCGAGCGCATCATCCGGCTCGTGGCGCATCACGTCGGCGCCGAGGTCCATGCCGGGTCGCCGCGCGTGTCGGCCGAGCTTCCCGAAAGCGGTGAGCGCTTCGAGGGTCTGCTGCCGCCCGTGGTCGCGGCGCCGACCTTCGCGATCCGCAAGCCCGCGGTCGCCGTCTTCTCGCTCGGCGATTATGTCGCAGCCGGCATCATGTCCGCACCGGCGGCCGAGGCGCTACGCTCCGGGGTCGCCGAGCGCCTCAATATCCTCGTCGCCGGCGGAACCGGGACGGGCAAGACGACGCTCACCAATGCCCTGCTCGCCGAGGTCGCCAAGACCAGCGAACGCGTCGTCCTGATCGAAGACACCCGCGAGCTCCAATGCGCGGCTCCGAACCTCGTCGCGATGCGCACCAAGGATGGGGTCGCGTCGCTGTCCGATCTCGTCCGTTCCTCGCTTCGGCTTCGGCCGGACCGCATCCCGATTGGCGAGGTCCGCGGTGCCGAGGCGCTCGACCTTCTGAAGGCTTGGGGCACCGGACATCCCGGCGGCATCGGGACGATCCACGCGGGCAGCGCGATCGGCGCGCTCCGCCGCATGGAGCAGCTCATTCAGGAAGCCGTGATCACGGTCCCGCGGGCCCTCCTCGCAGAAACGATCGATCTCGTTGCCGTTCTCGTGCGCGACGGCGCTGCGCGGCGACTTGCCGAACTCGCCCGCGTCGACGGTCTCGATGCGTCGACCGGCGACTATCGCATCACCCCCCTCTTTACCCCCGAAGGAGACTGACCATGACCCACGCCGCCCGGCGGGAGGCACCGCGCTTCCTGCTCGCCTCGACCGCTCTCTATGTCGCGCTCGTTACCGCCTTGCCCGCTCGGGCCGGTGGCTCGTCGATGCCGTGGGAAGCGCCACTGCAATCGATCCTCGAAAGCGTCGAGGGGCCGGTCGCGAAGGTGATCTCGCTGATCATCATCATCATCACCGGGCTGACCATCTCGTTCGGCGACACGTCGGGCGGCTTCCGCCGCATGGTCCAGATCGTGTTCGGGCTGTCGATCGCCTTCGCGGCGTCGAGCTTCTTCCTGACCTTCTTTTCCTTCGGCGGCGGAGCCGTCGTCTGATGGATGCCCCGGCCGAAGTCACCGGCTTCTTCGCGCCCGTGCACCGCGCGCTCGCCGAGCCGATCCTGCTCGGCGGCGCGCCGCGCGCCCTCGCGATCGCCAATGGCACGCTCGCGGCCGGGATCGGCCTTGGTCTCCGCCTCTGGATCGCGGGTCTCGTCCTCTGGATCGTCGGCCATTCGCTCTCGGTCTGGGCGGCGCGCCGCGACCCGCAATTCGTCGACGTCGCCAAGCGTCACCTCAAATATCCTGTCTGGATGCGGCCATGATGAACCTCGCCGAATATCGCTCGAAGTCGGCCTGCCTTGCCGATTATCTCCCCTGGGTCGCGCTGGTCGCCGACGGCGCGGTGCTCAACAAGGATGGCTCCTTCCAGCGAACCGCGGCCTTCCGCGGTCCCGACCTCGACAGCGCCACTCCCGCCGAGCTCGTCGCGGTCACCGCCCGGCTCAACAATGCGATCCGGCGCCTCGGCTCGGGCTGGGCTTTGTTCGTGGAGGCGCAGCGGCTGCCGTCGAGCGATTATCCCGGATCCTCATTCCCCGATCCGGCATCCGCTCTTGTCGACATGGAGCGCCGCGAGCAATTCCGGGAGGAAGGAGCGCATTTCGAGAGCCGCTATTACCTGACCCTCCTGTGGATGCCGCCGGCCGAGGATGCCTCGCGGGCGGAGGGCTGGCTTTATGAGGGTATGGAGCGTTCGGGAGTCGATCCGAAGGAGCATCTCGCGAGCTTCATCGACCGGTCGAACCGCATCTTTCATCTCGTCGAAGGCTTCATGCCCGAGGCCGAATGGCTCGATGACGGCGAGACGCTGAGCTATCTCCATTCAACGGTATCGACGAAACGGCAGCGTGTCCGGGTCCCCGAGACGCCGGTCTATCTCGACGCGCTGCTGACGGACCAGCCGCTCATCGGCGGGCTTGAACCGCGGCTCGGCGAGCAGCATCTGCGGACCCTGACGATCACGGGATTTCCGACCGCCACCTGGCCCGGCCTGCTCGACGATCTCAACCGGCTGGCCTTCGCCTATCGCTGGTCGACCCGCGCGATCATGCTCGACAAGACCGACGCGACCAAGCTGCTGACGAAAATCCGGCGGCAATGGTTCGCCAAGCGCAAGTCGATCGCGGCGATCCTCAAGGAGGTGATGACCAACGAGCAATCGGCGCTCGTCGACAGCGACGCCTCGAACAAGGCCGCCGATGCCGACATGGCCCTGCAGGAACTCGGCGCCGATCATGCCGGCGTCGCCTATGTGACCGCGACCGTCACCGTGTGGGACAGCGACGCGGCCCTCGCCGCGGAGAAACTCCGGCTGGTCGAGAAGGTCATCCAGGGGCGGGACTTCACCTGCACGATCGAGGGCATGAATGCGATCGAGGCATGGCTCGGGAGCCTGCCCGGGCACGCTTACGCCAATGTCCGCCAGCCGCCGATCTCCACCCTCAACCTCGCCCACATGATCCCCTTATCCGCCGTGTGGGCGGGGGCGGAACGGGACGAGCATTTCGGAGACGCCCCCTTGCTGTACGGCAAGACCGAAGGCTCGACCCCGTTCCGCCTTTCCCTCCATGTCGGCGACGTCGGCCACTGCCTCGTCGTTGGACCGACCGGCGCCGGCAAGTCGGTCCTGCTCGCGACGATGGCCATGCAGTTTCGCCGCTATCCTGGCTCGCAGATCTTCGCGTTCGATTTCGGCGGCTCGATCCGCGCCGCAGCGCTCGCGATGCGCGGCGACTGGCAGGATCTTGGCGGGGCGCTTCACGACGGCGAAGGCGGGGTGGCGTTGCAGCCGCTCGCCCGGATCGACGAGGCGTCCGAGCGGAGCTGGGCGGCCGAATGGCTCGCTGCGCTGTTCGCGGGCGAAGGAATAGCGATCGACCCGGCGGCGAAGGAGCATCTCTGGTCGGCGCTCACCTCGCTCGCGACGGCACCTGTCGCCGAACGCACGCTGACGGGCCTCGCGGTGCTGCTCCAGTCGCGCGACCTCAAGCAGGCACTCGCGCCCTATTTGGTCGGCGGGCCCTGGGGGCGGCTGCTCGATGCCGACGAAGAGCGGATCGGAGCCGCGCGTGTGCAGGCCTTCGAGACCGAAGGACTTGTCGGCGCCGCGTCGGCGGGACCCGTCCTGTCCTATCTGTTTCACCGGATCGCCGGACGGCTCGACGGCTCGCCGACGCTCATCATCATCGACGAAGGCTGGCTCGTGCTCGACAGCCCGGCCTTCGCGGCGCAGCTGCGCGAATGGTTGAAGACGCTCCGCAAGAAAAATGCGAGCGTGGTCTTCGCGACGCAGAGCCTTGCCGACATCGAAACCTCGAGCATCGCGCCTGCGATCATCGAGAGCTGCCCGACCCGCATATTCCTGCCGAACGAGCGCGCGCTCGAGCCGCAGATTGCCCGCATCTACGAGCGCTTCGGCCTCAACGGCCGGCAGATCGAGATATTGAGCCGGGCGACCCCGAAGCGCGATTATTACTGCCAGTCGCGGCGCGGCAATCGCCTCTTCGACTTGGGGCTAGGCGAGGTTGCGCTCGCCTTCACCGCGGCATCCTCGAAGACCGACCAGACGCGCATCGCCGAGCTTTTCGCGGCGCACGGCCCCGAAGGGTTCGCGGCCGCCTGGCTTTCCCACCGCAAGCTCGAATGGGCGGCCGAGCTGCTCCCCACCATTGCCGCCCCCAATGAGGAGTCCCCCCGATGAAGAATTATATCGTCCGCGCCGTCGCTGCCTCGGCCCTTGTGTCGCTGCCCGTGTCGGGCGCGATGCTGGCCGTCCCGGCGAGCGCGCAGCTCGGCGGCATCGTCCACGATCCGCGCAATTATTCGCAGAATATCCTGACCGCGGCGCGCACACTCGAGCAGATCAACAACCAGATCAAGCAGCTGCAGAATCAGGCGACCTCGCTGATGAACGAGGCGAAGAACCTCAACAGCCTGCCGACATCGACGCTGGGCACGCTCGAGGCGCAGGTCGACCAGACGCGCCAGCTCCTCGCGCAGGCAGAGGGCATCGCGTTCAACGTGTCGGACATCCAGAAGGAGTTCGAGGCGCGCTACAAGGGCGGAGCGCTGACGGGCTCTGCCGCCGAGATGGTCGCCAATGCCGAGGCGCGCTGGAAGGACAGCGTCGGCGCCTTCGAGGATGCGATGAAGGTGCAGGCCGGCATCGTCACGAATATGGGCGGAACGCGGACGTCGATCTCGACGATTGTCGGCGCCAGCCAGTCGGCAACCGGCGCGCTGCAGGCCGCGCAGGCGGGCAACCAGCTGCTCGCCATCCAGTCGCAGCAGATCGCCGATCTCGCCGCCGTGATGAGCGCGCAGGGCCGCGCCGAGATGCTCGACGCCGCGCGTGCCGCCGCCGCCGAGGCCGAAGGCCGCGAGCGCTTCCGCCGCTTCCGCAAGGGCAATTGAGATGGGCCGGGCGGGCGGGCTGGTGATGGGGGCAATCGTCCTGGGTCTTGCGCTGACCCTTGCCCTTGTCGCCGCGCTCGATCCGCCCGCGCCCCGTGCGTCCGCTCCAGCGATCGCCGGGGCGGACGCACCCCCCGATTATGGCGACACGCTTCGTCGCTGCCGAACCGCCACCGAGGCCGATCCAGAATGCGAGGCGGCCTGGGAAGCGAAGCGGCGTCACTTCTTTCGGACCGAAAAGAGCCAGCCATGAACGACACCGGCGTTATCTACAATTTCCTGTCTGTCTTCTCGACCTATATCGACAGCGGGTTCGGATTGCTCGGCGGCGAGGTCGGCTTCCTGTCCTCGACGCTGATCGTGATCGATATAACGATCGCGGCGCTCTTCTGGGCATGGGGCACCGACGAGGATGTGCTGCAGCGACTGGTGAAGAAGACGCTCTATATCGGCGTCTTCGCCTTCATCATCGGCAATTTCCAGGCGCTGGCCACGATATTGCTCGAGAGCTTCGCCGGGCTGGGCCTGAAAGCGGCAGGAAGCGCGATGGCGATCGGCGATTTCATGCGCCCCGGCATGATCGCGTCCACCGGCCTCGATGCCGCCGAGCCCTTGCTCGACGCGACCGCCGATCTTGTCGGCCCGGTGGGGCTCTTCACCAACTTCGTCCAGATCCTGATCCTGCTGATCGCCTGGGTGATCGTCGTGATCGCCTTCTTCATTCTCGCGGTGCAGGTCTTCGTCACGATCCTGGAGTTCAAATTGGTGACGCTCGCGGGCTTTGTCCTGCTGCCCTTCGCCTTCTTCGGACGCACCGCCTTCATGGCCGAGCGCGTCCTGGGCCATATCATCTCCTCGGGCATCAAGCTGCTCGTGCTCGCGGTCATCACCGGCATCGGCACGACCCTTTTCCAGCGCTTCATGGACGCGGGGCTCGGGACCGAACCCGACATCCGCGAGGTGATGGCGATCGCACTCGGCGCCTTGACCCTGCTCGGTCTCGGCATCTTCGGTCCGAGCGTCGCCAACGGCATCGTGGCGGGCGGCCCGCAGCTCGGCGCAGGCGCCGCGGCAGGCACGACCCTCGCGGCCGGGGCGACCCTCGCCGCTGGCGCGGCGGGCGCGACGCTGGCGGCCGGCGCGGCGAGCAGCGCCGTCGGTCGCACCGCGCTCGGAGCCTCGCGCGCGTCCGGCAGCGCTTCGGCATCCTATGCCCGGGGTGCGGCCGGGAAGAGCGGGATGCGGGCGTTCGGTGCGGGGCTCGCCAATGTGGCGCGTGACACGGCGCGCGGCGCGGGTTCGCCGCTCCGCGCCGCGGCTGACCGCCTGCGTCAAAGCTATGCCGCGGGGCAGGCGGGCAAGTCCGCGGCCGGCGCTGCCACCGCCAGCGACGGCGCGGCGTCGCCCCCGACCTGGGCGGCCGCCATGAAGCGACGGCAGGCCGTCACCTCGGGCGCCACCATCGCCTCGCAGACCCTCAAGGCCGGCGACAGCCATGGCGCCGGCTCCGCTCCCGACATCAGCCAAAAGGATTGAACCCATGTTTCGACGCCCGTCCCAACATTATGGCAAGTCCCCGGTCCCGGTTACGCCCTACCAGCGCGCGGCGCAGGTCTGGGACGACCGCATCGGCTCGGCCCGCACCCAGGCGAAAAGCTGGCGTCTCGCCTTCTTCGGCTGCCTTGCGCTTTCGGGCGGACTCGCCTCGGCGCTCGTCTGGCAGTCGCTCCGCGGCACGATCACCCCCTGGGTCGTCGAGGTCGACAAGCTCGGCGAGGCCAGGTCGGTGGCGCCGGCCGATGCCGACTTTTCGCCGACCGACCCGCAAATCGCGTTCCACCTTGCGCGCTTCATCGAGCATGTCCGCTCGATCCCGGCCGATCCGGTGGTGCTCCGCAAGGACTGGCTCAGCGCCTATGACTTCACCACGCCCAAGGGCGCGCAGGCGCTGAGCGATCACGCCCGCGCAAATGATCCCTTTGCCGAAGTCGGCAAGATGCAGGTCGCCGTCGACGTGTCGAGTGTGATCCGCGCATCGCGCGACAGCTTCCGCATCGCCTGGACCGAGCGCCGCTATCAGGATGGCAGCCTGGTCGAGACGTCGCGCTGGTCGGCGATCCTGACCACGTCGATCCAGCCGCCCCGCACCCCCGACGCCCTGCGCCGGAACCCGCTCGGCGTCTTTGTCACCGCTATTTCTTGGTCGAAGGAGCTCAGCCAATGATCCGCCTTACCCTTCTTCTCGGCGCCGCCGCGCTCGCGCTGCCGGCGCAGTCGGCACCCGCCGATCCGCGCACCCAGGTCGGCCGCGCAAACGACGCGGCGCGCGTCCAGCCCGAGCGCGCGACCTTCCTCAACGCCATCCAGAAATATGCCTGGGCCGATGGCGCGCTGTTCCAGGTCTACACCGCCCCCGGACAGGTCACCGACATCGCATTGCAGGAAGGCGAGGAGCTTGTCGGTCCGGGGCCTGTCGCGGCCGGCGACACCGTGCGCTGGGTCATCGGCGATACGGTGAGCGGGATGGGCGCGTCGCGGCGCGTCCATATTTTGGTGAAGCCCACGCGCCCCGACATCATCACGAATCTGGTCATCAACACCAGCCGTCGGACCTATCACATCGAGCTGCGCGCGACCCCCGCCACCTATATGGCGGCGGTCTCCTGGTCCTATCCGCAGGACGAGCTGATCGCGCTTCGCGCCGCCGAGACCGAACAGGCGCGGCTCGCTCCGGTTGCAGGCGGGATCGATTTCGCGGCGTTGAGTTTTGCCTATCGCATCTCCGGCGCGAAGGTCGCCTGGCGGCCGGTGCGGGTTTTCGACGATGGGCGCCAGCTCTTCGTCGAGTTCGGCGCTGCGATCGCAACCGCGGACATGCCCCCGCTGTTCGCGATCGGCGAGAAAGGCGCGGCGGAGCTGCTCAACTACCGGGTCGACGGCCGTTACATGATCGTCGACCGCCTTTTCGATCGCGCCGAACTCCGGCTGGGGAGCGGGCGCGGCGCCAAGGCCGTGCGGATCGAACGCGAAACGCCGCGCCCGCGAGGCCGGTCGTGACGGCGCCCGAACAGCCGGGCACAGAAGCTGTGCCCGCCGAGGCCGAGGTTGCGCCGATCGCCCCTGCGAGCCCCGATGCGTTCCGCTTGGCGGGTGAGACGCCGCGGGTCATGCGTCTGTCGCGGAAAACGCTGGCGGTTATCGGCGGGGCCGGCGGCATCGCGATCGCGGCATCGCTCATGTGGGCGTTGCGCACCCCGGCCCCGGCCGAACGGCAGGAACTCTATGAAGCGAGCAACAATGCGAGGCCCGATGCGGTCACCGGAGCGCCCGCCGATTATGGCGCCGTGCCGAAGCTCGGTCCGCCGCTCCCCGGCGACCTCGGCCGGCCGATCGTTGCGGCGCAGGGCAGCGGCGAAGCCATCCCCGTCCCGCCGATCGGCGCGGAAGGGGGCAATCCTCCCGATCCGCGCGTGGCGGCCGCCGAACAGGCGCGGCAGCGGGCACTGCAGGAGCGCGAGAGCGCCCAGACGAGCCGGCTCTTTCTGGGGGGCGGAACCGCAAGTTCCGCAGCAACAGATATTGTGCCCGCCGAGGCGGCCGCACCCGAACAGGCGGCGGAGCCTCGCCCGGCCAATGAGGGGCGGCGTCAGTTTCTGGCGTCGGGGACGAAAAGGCCCCTCGAAAGTGGCGAGCGGCTGATCGCCCCGAGTTCCGCGCTGGTCGTCCAGGCCGGGACTGTCATTCCGGCAGCGCTCATCACGGGCATACGCTCGGACCTGCCGGGCCAGATCAGCGCGCAGGTGACGCAGAATATCTATGATAGTCCGACCGGCCGCATCCTGCTCATCCCGCAAGGCTCGCGGTTGATCGGCGAATATGACAGCGAGATCGCGGCGGGACAGAGCCGGGTGCTCCTCGCATGGGATCGCCTCATCTTGCCCGGCGGACGATCGATCCGCCTCGAACGGCAGCCCGGCGCCGACGCCGCAGGCATGTCGGGGCTGGAGGATCGGGTGAACAATCATTGGGGCCGGATGGTTCGCGCCGCGCTCGTCTCGACCCTGCTCGGGGTCGGGAGCGAGCTCAGCGTCGGCGGCGACGACGAACTCGCCCGGGCGCTGCGCTACGGGATGCAGGACAGCACGAGCCAGGCCGGGCGCCGCATCGTCGAGCGCGAACTGGCGGTGCGTCCGACGCTCACCATCCGACCGGGTTTCGCGCTCCGTGTGATCGTCACCCGCGACCTCATTCTCGAGCCGCAGGTGGATTGGAGTTGAGTCGGCTGCGCCTTGGGCCGATCGTCGAGGAGAAGCCGGTCAAGGCTACTGTCGAACTCACGGGCAAACTTGCGCGCGATCTCGCCGACTATGCCGCGGCACATGCGAAGGAAAATGGCCTGTCGGAGCCGTTGTCGATCGAACGGCTCATACCGCCGATGCTGGAACGGTTCGTCGCGACCGATCGCGGTTTTGCGAAGGCGCGGCGTTAGGCGGTAAAGAGTATTTTGTATGTGCACACAGGGTCGATTATGATCGGCCTGTGGACGAGCATTTTGCTCCTGAGCGGCCGACCCAACCTCCGCGGCCTTGCACAACGAAGCCCGATCCCTCGGGCTTGCGGGTGCCTTTCGCTGCATGCGGCGATGGCGTGGTTCGGCACGTCGAACAGATCGTATCGCACCGCGACGGCCCCTTTACCTGCCTTGGATGCAAGGAACGACTGACACTTCGGCTCCCGAAGAAGATGCGGAAGCATTTCGCGCACCAGTCCGACAGCCGATGCTCAGGCGAGACGGCCCTGCATCTCTACGCCAAGGTGCTGCTGGCTGCTGTCCGGCGGGTCACCCTGCCAAGCCTTGTCCTCCGCGAGGAGCGATTGGAGGAAGTCGTTTTCGAAGGCGGGCAATTCGCGCTCGACGAGGTGAGGCTGGAGATATCGGAGGGCGATTTCCAGCCCGATGCCGTGGTGTGGATCGGGTCCGATCGCCGCGCGGTGGAATTCAAGGTGTCGCACGCGGTCGATGAGAAGAAGCAGCAGAAGGTCGCGCGCGCAGGCTGCCCGATGATCGAGATCGATCTTTCCGGAGTGCGTTGGCGCCAGCTTGATGGCGCCGAACTCGACGAGCAGATTTTGCACGACGCACCGCGGCACTGGATCCATCATCCGGATCGCGAGCGTTCCGCGCAGCGCTTGTCCGAGCGGGTTACGGCTGAAGCGACGCGCAAGGGCGAGGCGCTCCGATGGCATATCCGCGAGCGGCCGCAGAAGCCTCCGGTCGATACCGAATGGGTCGCCGGGATCATGGCCGATCTTCAATATGCCGAGCTGGACTATCTGCTCGGCTCCAAGAGCCGGATGGGCCATTGGTTCACGGTAAGGCCGCAGCTTTGGCAGGCGGCGCTCGTGCATGCCCTGATCTACACGCCGAGCATCAAATATTCGGCGGGATCGGACATTCATATCCATGGCGAGTGGCCGAACGAGGCCAATCTCGAGAGCGTGGTGCCGACATGGATGCTGCGGACCGACCTCAGCAATTACAAACCGAAAACACTCGCGGCGGCCGGCTACTCGCGGGAGAGCTACGGGTCGCCCAGCCAAGCCGTGACCGAATATCTCTTCAACCTCTTCACCGACCGGCAAGCTGTGGTGTGGGACCGTGACGAGCAGCGCTTCTATGTCGACCCCGATCTTCATGCCCGCGTTCACAATCGTCATGACCTCGAGCGCACCGTTGCCTGCATCGCCAAGGATGCCGGCCATCCCGATCCCGATGGGTTCAGCCAGCGCTGGATGCGGCGATATAATGTCGATGGGCGAAATCCCTGGAGGGTAGCGGCGGAAGGCGGCGATGATTATCGCGCACTGGACAAGCGGGTCCGGGCGATCTTCGACATGTCGCGCAGCTATCGCGACCTTCCGATCGTCGACGATCTTTGCGGATTGCCCTTTCAGGAGTGGCGCGACGGGCTCCGGCAGAAACGCGAGGAGAAGGAAGCCGCCGAACGCAAGCGGATCGATGACGCGAAGGAGAGCCGGCGGCGGAACTTCGCCATCGCCGCGAAAAACGCGCTCAAGGAGGAGGCCGAGACCTGGCTCGCATCGACGGTCGTCGACGGCATGCCGATCACCGACTGGGCATGCGGCAGCGACGATCTCTATTGGCGAGCCTTCAGTCATATCGAGCGGGCCGAGGCCGCGAGGAAGCGGCGGGTTCTGGCAGCGGAAGCGGCTGAGGAACTGCGCAAGCGGCTCACGACCGCTTCCAACAAGGCCTTCCGCGATCCGGACCGCGCGCACCTCTTCCTCAACAGTGCGCATCCCAAGCTTGCGGGTCGCCGCCCGATCGAGGCTTGCGAGACCGATGCGGATTTGAGAGTCGCGCTGGCCCTTCTTCCGAAAGCGTAGCGGAGCATGTCGGAGGGAATTCCCACTCGCGTGTGAAATTACGATGTTCTAGACTTGTTCTATGGACCATCCCGACGATTCGGCCGATCTGCCCGAGGCCATGGGCGCTATTCTTCCTTCGGAATTCATGCGCCAGCTGAGACCCGATGAGTTTTCCGATAGCGGATCCGAACCGGCCTTCATCCTCGAAGCCTATGAACTGGAGCAGCGGCTCGAATATGTCACGGCGCGCAACGAGACCCATGATTTCGAGATCTTCTGCCGGAAGCTCTGCGAGCGGATCATCTGCCCCAATCTGAAGCTGGCCACCGGCCCCGAAGGTGGCGGCGACAGCAAGGCCGACAGTGAGACCTTCGCCGTCGCCGATGAGATCGCCACCCTGCACTATGTCGGCGAGGCAAATTCGGGCAGCGAGCGCTGGGCCTTTGCTTTCAGTGCCAAGAAGCAGTGGCAGCAAAAGGCGCGCTCGGACATCGAGGGCATCGCCGGGACGGGACGTCCCTATACGAAGGTGTTCGTCGTCACCTCGCGTTACGGCCGCTCCAAAGACATCGCCAAGATTCAGGATGAGCTGTCAGCGAAATTTGGCTTTCGCGTCGAGATATTGGATCGAAGCTGGATCATCGATCGGATTCTGAACCAAGGGCATAAGGATCTGGCGGTCGATTACCTCGGTGTCGGAAAGCGCAACGAGAAGGCGCGGGTCGGTCCGGCAGACTATGCGCGATCGCAGCAGCTTGAGGATATTGAGAAGGCGATTCAGGACCCTGCCGCCTATGAGGGCGTCGAGGCGCAGCGCGCGACCGACGCGCTGCTCGCTGCGACGCTTTCCAAGGAATTGGAGCGGCCGCGGTTCGAGACCGACGGACGGCTTGATCGGGCCATCCGTCTCGCCGATCAGTCGGGATCGCTCAGTCAACGTATCGAAGCACGCTATCAGCGGCTCTGGACCGGCTTCTACTGGTTCGATGATTTCGATCTTCTTGAGCAGGAATTCGATGCGTTTGCCGAGCTCGCCCTCGGTTCGCCGGCGGCGCGTCACGCGGAACGTGTCGCAAACCTCCTGCAGTGCCTGATCAGTGCCGTCGCGCAGGGCTATCGGCCGGCCGAGGTCGTGCGCCTTGATGAACGACGCGGGCCGCTTGTCGACCGGCTCGAATTCTTCGCAGGGGAGAAGGACCGGCCAAACAATGCCCTTGAGGCACGCACGACGTTGCTGATGCTCGATGTCACAACGACCGCCTTCGACCGCAGTGAAGATCGGGCGCCCATTTGGCAGGAAGCGGGATCAATTCTCGAAGCCGCTGCTGGCCTCGCCGAATATGACGCTGACCGGCTGTCGCAATTGGTCGACGGCGTGGGACCACTGGGCGCGAAGGACCCGGCCTATGGCGAACTCGTCGACCAACTCGCCGAATTCATGGGTAAGCGAGTGGGCGAAGGCGAAAGCGGCCGAATCCTGCTCCGGCGGGCTAGCCGCCTCAATGCTAGTGCCGATCGCCTCGAACGTATCCGCCTGCTCGGGCGGGCAACGCACCAGCTGACCAAGCGCGAATATGCCGAAGAGCTGATCGAGGCAAGTTACATGCTCGCCGTCGCCTATCAGGGGATCGGGATGCTCTGGGCCGCCCGCGCTGCTGCGCTGTTCGCGGTCGCGTCGATCATCGCAGATTCGGAACATGATACCCATCCGTCGGTAACCTTGGTTCCGGCCGTCATGCTGCTGACTTGGATCGATATCGAGCTGCGGCTGCTTCCCGAAACGCTCGATGCGATCCGGATGATCAACGGCTGCCGGAAAATGCTGCCGCTCGATGACGAGTCGAAAGCGCGCGTGAACGACCGGCTCAAACAGATGGATGGGGTCCTCGCCAGTCAATTCTTGAATAGCTCGGCTGAAGAGCTCGAGGCGATGGCGGTGTTGCCTTCGGTGCTGGAGCAGCTGGGTCTGCCCATGTGCTGCGGCGCGCTCCTGTATGTGCTAGGCTATGCGGAACGGCTCGGCGAGCGACAACCGGAGCATGAGCCGGAAGGCGGGCTCGAGGAGATGTTCGCGCGGGTAGCCAATCAGCCGGCCGGCGACCTGCGAGGACGGCCGCTGCTCACTGGCTCTCCGGAACCGCACAGCATCGAAACCCGCGTTATCGGGATGCGGGTGGTCGTGCATGTGCCGGGCAGCGACAGTTCGATCCTCGCGGCTCAGACGCTCCTTGCTGTGATCGATACGCTGTTCGCGACGACGATCGGCTTGCGGATCGGGGCCTTTGTCGAGCGCTTCGATATCGATCTGGTCGAGAGCACGGACGCGACGGCGCCGAGCGTCGATTTTGATCAAAAGAGGATGCGGGCAACGCTGCACTGGCCATCCGGATCGACGCCCGCAGACCATCTGGGCGAGAATGGCACTCACAGTCAGTTCCTGCTTTTGTCGACGTTGATGCTCGTCGCAACCTCGACCGCCGACGGGCAGAAGATTTCGCTCGAAAAGCTTTTCCGTCAGGAATCCTTGCTGGAACGGGTCAGCTCTGCGGTGGCGAGCTCTAACAGTCGCATCCGCTCAATGAATAGCCAGGCGTCGCGTTTGGCCGAGTGGGATGCCTTGTCGCTTGAGACCTTTCCGCCGAAGCCCGATCGGCCAGTGATCGTGCGCGTGCCCGACAGCGACCCCGAAGAGGAAACGGTCAGCGAGCGATATGCGGCGGGCGACCATCGCAGCGTCGAAGTCCGGTCGATATTGGACATTCCGCAATGGGAGCGCGCGGGGTGGATCGGCGTGATGCTCGGGCTTGAGTACGACCTCCCGATCATCGGCCTGCACTTCGAAGACCGCGAGGCGGGCCGCGAGATTTTCGAGCGGTGGCGCGAACGGTTTGGCGCGCGCGACGCGGAGGGGGCGATACATGTCGCGATCCTGCGCGAACTGCCCGGGCGGCCTTCGTCCCATTATGCCGTGCTGCTGATGCCGGGCGCGGAGATGGAGGAAGGCACGCTGATGAGCATGCCCAGCCGCCTCAAATTGCTTGAGCCGGCCGTCGACACCAACCTGCGTTTCTTTCTCGAGAATTATCCCGCAGGCGGCTCCTATATTCTGGTGCCGAGCTACGTGAAGGAGAGCGGCGAGCTGGAACTCATGAAGGACCTGGCCATCCTTAAGCATGACCTTTCGATCCGCAAAGTCGCCGACATTGACAACTCCAGCCTGGAAATCATCGGCGTACAGATTTTGGAAGCTATGGAAGCGCGCGACGGTTCGCCGCCCTGATCAGGCAGCAAACTTCATCTGTGCCGCCTTCCGCACGCCAGTCTCGAGATGTTTCGCGATCTCGTCCGAGGTGCGGCTGACCGCCAGCTTCACGGCCTCGTCGATATGGACATAGTCCTGCGTCACACTCTGCGACGCATGACCCAGCATGGCGCGGATCGTGAGCTCGGAGAAACCGAGTTCGCCCGCCATGCTCCCGAAGGTGTGGCGAAGGGTATGCGGAGTTACGCCCTCGATGCTGGCCGAGCGGCACAGACGGGCCAAGCAATCGCTGACTGCGGTAAACGGGCCTTCGCCATTCGATGCCGGGAAAACATAAGGGCAGCCGGCGATCTCGGGTTGAGCGACGACGATCTTGATCGCCTCGGGGCCGATCGCCCGAAACTGCGCGTCGCTCTTCGTGTCGGGAAACGCGACGTAACCGCCCATCGGGTTGACCCAATGCCGCTGCATCGCCTGCGCTTCTTCCCGCCGATAGCCGGTCAGAAGCAGGGTTCTGACGATCGCGAGCGCAACGGGGTTCTCGGAACCCAGTTCAGCCATGCCGATTGCCCGGCCAAGCAACTCGATCTCGGCGATGCTGAGACGCCGAGTCTTTTTCTTGGTCGCGAGCTTCTTCGCGCCCTTCGTTGGATGTTCCGCGATCAATCCCTTATGCTTTGCGTGGCCGAGAATGGCCTGGAGGGTGCCGAGGCTCCGCCCGGCAACGCCGGCGCCGCCGGTCGGGCGGCCGCCGCGCCCGCCCGAGGGAGGCTGTCGGGTCTGACCGATGGCAATGTCATTCTGCATCGCCTCGACGTCTGCGATCGTCAGCTTACGCACGAGGCGTTTGCCCATGAGCGGGATGATGTGCGTCCGGATGCGGCTCTCGTCCATGTTGAGCGAGGTATCCTTGATCGGGCGGTTCTTCCGTCCAAGAATGCGACCGGCTCGTGCTTCGACGAGATACCATTCGCACATCTCTGCGACATTGAGTTCCTTCCGGACCCGGCGCGACTCCTCGGCCGGGTCTTCGCCAGAGGCCACTTTCCCCAACTGAATCTTTGCGAGCTCACGGGCCTGCTCGACGGTCATCACGCCGAAGCGCCCGATCTTCACCCGACGAACCCGGCCTTCCTCATTCATATACTGAATGACGAACGTCTTGGTCCCGGTTGCACCCACGCGGATGCCGAACCCCTTAATCTCCGTGTCCCACAGAAATGCCTGGCCAGACGCGGGCGCAGCCAAGGCATCGACCGCCCGCTTGTTGAGCTTTGCAAGCGCCACGACTTCCTCCATAATATTACGCGGGGGTCGCCGAATGAAAAAGTAATAAGGACGTAATAGAAAACGACCGCTTCGCAGGGTGTCTTTAGGATAGAATATCGTAGGCCGAAGTCAATAAATGATTGATTTATCGTGCTTTGGCGTAGAAAAAGAAGCTCTGGGGTATTTGCAGTAATTTCTTGCCAAGGTTGGGGTCGAGGGTTCGAATCCCTTCGCCCGCTCCAGTTTTTCGTACAGCATCCCATTTTTTGATAGGCCTGACTGGCTTTGCCATGACGCGGATCGGTGCGGCTGGCGCGCTCTGGCATCTCCATGCTATATATACGGCCTTGCTGCGGTCCGAACCGTAACCACCGGCGGACCGGCGCGCGGCTTGCCATTGGGGGCGGGAATGCGGATGGCGCATCGCATTTGGCACATCGGTGCTTCTTTCCTGGCGCTGGCTGCCATGGGCCCTGTAGCGCAGGGTGCCCCGGATCCCACTCCGATCCCCAAACCGGTGCACGTCGCACCCGCACCGATGGCGCCGCTGCCGCCCGCCATCATCGACGATACGCTGACCATTGGCGGCGAGGATATTGATGCGCGGCAGCAGCGCACGCGGATGACGGTGGCGGTCAAGGTCGACGGCACCGGTCCCTATCGCTTTGTCGTCGACAGCGGCGCCGACAGTAGCGTCATTGGCACGCGGATAGCGCGCGCGCTAAACCTGCCTGCGGGCAGCGCCATCACCCTCAACGCGATGACGGGCAGCAGTATCGTTCCGCGCGTGCTGGTTGGCGAACTGGGGCTGGGGACCACCAGCGTGTCCGATCTGGAACTGCCCGTGCTGTCGGAAAATGATCTGGGGGGCGACGGCATGCTGGGCATCGACGCGCTCACGGAGCAGCGGCTGATGCTCGACTTTGAAAAGCGCACCATCAATGTCGAGGATGCGCGGCGTCCTGCGCCGCGGTTTGACGGCGAAATCGTTGTCACCGCACGTCGGCGTAGTGGCCAACTGATATTGACGCAGGTCAAGGCCAACGACCGTCCGATCGAAGCGGTCATCGACACCGGGTCCGAAATCACCATCGGCAATATGGCGCTGCGCGACCAGATCATCCGGCGGCGCAGCGCGACCATTGAGACGATCGAAGTGACCGGCGTGACCGGGGTTACCGTGCCGCTGGAAATCGCCACAGTGCGCGAAATCCGGCTGGGCAGCATCATCCTCCATAATGTTCCAATAGCCTTTGCCGACGTGCCGCCATTTGCCGTCTTTGGGATGGCGGACCAGCCCGCGCTGCTGCTGGGCACCGACCTGATGGCAACCTTCCGCCGCGTGTCGCTCGATTTCCGCGCACGCAAGGTGCGCTTCCAGTTGCGGCGCTGCGAAGCCACCGGCATCCGCATCAACACGACGTCAACCAGCCTGACCTCGCGGTTGCAGGTTGAGAAAGGTCGCGGCGAAGCTTGCAAGCGTTAGAGTTTGTGCGCCATAGTCCGGCGGCGGCGGTGCCGCGCCTGGAGAGCTTGTCATGCCAGCGGTGAAGGCCGGAACCATTCATTCGACGCTTGGGCCCAGCGACAACCCCTATCTGGGCGGCGCATGGCGGCCGACGTTCAACGAGTGGAATGCGGTGTTCGGCCCGGGCGATGCCGAAGTGATCGGGGCCATCCCTATCGACATCGACGGCGTTTATGTGCGCACCGGCGAAAACCAGATACACGAACCCATCGGGCGCTATCATCCCTTTGACGGCGACGGTTTTCTGCACTGCATGTCTTTCAAAGGCGGGCGTGCGGCCTATCGCAGCCGCTTCGTGCGCACCAAGGGTATGGCAGCCGAGGCCGAGGCGGGGCGGTCATTATGGGCGGGGCTGATGGAGCCGCCGCACAAATCGACGCGGCCCGGCTGGGGCGCGCAGGAATGGCTAAAGGATGCATCCTCGACCGACGTCATAATCCACGCCGGGCGCGTGCTATCGACCTTTTACCAGTGCGGCGAGGGCTATCGACTAAACCCCTTCACGCTCGAGACCGAAGGGACCGAGGGATGGGTCCCGCTCGACGGCATTTCCGCGCACCCGAAGCTCGACCCTGTTACCGGCGAGCTGATGTTCTTCAATTATTCGAAGCATGCGCCCTACATGCATTATGGCGTGGTCGGGGCAGACAACCGGTTGAAACATTATGTGCCCATCCCGCTGCCCGGCCCGCGCCTGCCGCACGATATGGCCTTCACCGAAAATTTCAGCATCCTCAATGATATGCCGCTCTATTGGGACCCGGAGTTGCTCGAAAAGCGTATTCATGCGGTGGGCTTTCACCCTGATCAGCCGACACGCTTTGCGATCATTCCGCGTTATGGCAGCGCCTCCGACATCCGCTGGTTCGAGGCTACGTCGACCTACACACTGCACTGGCTCAACGCGTGGGAGGAGGGCGAAGAGATCATCCTTGACGGCTATTTTCAGGAAGAGCCGATGCCCAAATCCTTCCCGGAGGCACCGCCGGGGCTGGAGCGGATGATGGCCTATTTGGACCAGCAATTGTTAAAGCCGCATCTGCACCGCTGGCGTTTCGACCTCAGGACAGGCCAGACGCGTGAGGAGCGGCTCGACGAGCGCATTTTGGAATTCGGCACGATCAACCAGCGCCATGCCGGCCGCAAATATCGGTTTGGTTACAGCACAATCCCCGAACCTGGCTGGTTCCTGTTCCGCGGGCTGGTTAAGCATGATCTGGCCGCCGGAACCAGCGACAGCGTGGAGTTCGGCCCCGGCCGCTTTGGCAGCGAAGCCCCCTTCATCCCGCGGATGGGCGCCACGGAAGAAGACGACGGATATCTCGTCACCTTCGTTTCCGATGTCCCCAATGACCGCAGCGAATGCGTGCTCTACGACGCGCGGAATCTCGCGGCGGGTCCGGTGTGCCGCATCATCCTGCCCGAGCGCATCTGTTCGGGCACGCACGCCTGCTGGGCCAATGGCGACGACATTGGCATGGGCCCAAATCCGATCCTCGCCGACTGATGCCCGGCAATAGGGTGCGGCAATGGTTGCGCGAGCCGCTGGTGCATTTCCTGCTCGCCGGGCTGGCGGTGTTTGGGCTGGCGTCGCTGCGCGATCAGCCGGTCGATCCGGCGAGCCGCACCATCACCATCAGCGAGGAACAGGTGGGCCGACTGGTGGCGCGGTGGCAGGCGGCATGGCAACGCAGCCCGACCCCGGGCGAGGTCGACGCACTGATCCGCGATCACATTAAGGAAGAGGTTTATTACCGCGAAGCGCTGCGGCTGGGGCTCGATCAGGACGACCCGATCATCCGTCGGCGCCTCCGCTCAAAGATGGAGTTTCTGGGCGGCGCGGCGACCGAAAATGCCGTTCCCGATGATGCGACATTGCAGGCGTGGCTTGACCGCAATCCGGCGCGCTACGCTACTGCGCCGCGTTTCAGCTTTGACCAGATTTATCTGGGACAGGGGGACGCCGACGCGTTGGCGGTCCGAGCGTGGAACGTCCGCAAGCAACTGCGCGGCGGAGCGGCATGGTCAACGCTGGGCGAGCGGCTGTCGCTGCCGCCCAGCACTGAGGGCGCTGACCGCGCGGCCATCGATCGGCAGTTTGGCGATGGCTTTGCTGCCGGGCTAACCGCATTGCCGATCGGACAATGGAAGGGACCGATCGCCTCGGGCTTTGGCGCACATTTGGTGCGGGTACGGGCCGTAACGGCAACCGCGGCGCCGCGCCTGATCGATGTCAGGCAGGCAGCCGAAAATGACTGGCGCGCCGCGACGCGGGCGGAGCGCGAGGCCAAGGCCTATCAAGCATTGCTCGACGGCTATACGATCAAGATCGAACGGCCATGATGCGCGCGCTATTGGCGCTGCTGCTGGCATTTGCGGCTTGTTGGCCTGCTGCCGCCGATACGCTACGTCCCGCTTATGTCGAGTTTACCGAGCATGGCAACGGTAGCTGGACATTGCTGTGGAAATTGCCGGTGCAGGCCGATCTGACACCCGATGTTCGGCCCGTACTGCCGCCGGGCTGCGCTATGGCGAGGCCCAGTCAACACAGCCTGTCGGCGACCGCGCTGGTCAGCCGTGCGGTGGTGCGCTGTTCGGGTGATGTCGCGGGCCAGCGTATCGGCATGGCCGGGCTCGACCGCGCGGTAACCGACGTTATCGTCCGCGTCGCGCCGCTGGATCGCCCTGTGCAAACGCTCCGGCTGACCCCCGACGAACCAACGGCGACAATCATCGCGCGTGCGGGACGCTGGCAGGTGGCGGGCAGCTATTTCATCATCGGCGTCGAGCACATCGTCTTGGGCTATGACCATTTGCTGTTCGTGCTCGCCTTTGTGTTGCTGCTCGATGGGGTGCGGCGCATTGCGGCGGCGGTGACGGCCTTTACGCTTGCCCACTCGGTAACGTTGGTGGGGACGACGCTGGGCTATCTGGGCCTGCCCTCGGCGCCGGTCGAAAGCGTGATTGCCTTGTCGATCATGTTTCTGGCGGTCGAGATTTTGAAGAAGCAGCCAGGCAATCCCCGCTTGTCCGAACGCGCGCCGTGGATTGTCGCCTTTGGCTTTGGCCTGCTGCACGGCTTTGGCTTTGCTGGTGCGCTTAGCGAAATCGGGCTGCCCGAAGGTGAAGTGCCGATGGCGCTGTTCGCCTTCAACCTAGGGGTCGAGGCGGGGCAAATTGGGATTGTATTGGCGGGCGCGGCAGCGCTGGCGCTGCTGCGGCAGTGGGCGCAGCGGTCGGAGCCAGCCATTGTCCGCGCGGCGGCCTATGCCATCGGCATTGTCGCGGGTGTGTGGTTCGTCGGGCGCACGCTGGGCTGATGCTGGACAGGCACCGGCAGCGCGGCTAGGCGCGCGTAACAACTGGTGCAGGAAAACCGCATGTCCTTCATTCAAATGCTTCTGATTGCCGTCATTCAGGGCGTCACCGAATTTCTGCCCATTTCCTCTTCGGGCCACCTCATCCTGCTACCCAAGCTGGCCGAACTGCCCGATCAGGGGCCGTTGATCGATGTGGCGGTGCATATCGGTTCGCTGCTGGCCATCATCATCTATTTCTGGCGCGACGTGCGCGGGCTGGCGCAGGGCGGTTTTGCCACCATCGGTATCGGCAAGGCGCCCGACCAGCGCAACCTGTTCCTGTGGATTGTGCTCGGCACCATCCCGGCGGTCGCGGTCGGCTTTCTGCTTAAAGACATGCTTGAGGAGTTTCGCTCGACCCACCTCGTTGCGGTGAACCTGATTGTCTATGGCATACTGCTTGGCATCGCCGACCGTTTCGGCAAGGAAGAGCGCAGCTATGAAAATCTCACGCTGCGTGATGCCATCATCGTCGGCTGCGCACAGGCGCTGGCGCTGGTGCCGGGCACCAGCCGATCAGGCGTAACGATGACCGCGGCGCGCTTCCTTGGCTATAAACGCGTCGAGGCGGCGCGTTTCTCCTTCCTGCTGTCCATTCCAGCGGTGGCCGGAGCGGGCACGCTCGTGGCGCTCGAGCTCGCAGATGCGACGGCGCAGATGCAGATGGACGCGCTGATCACCGGCGCGCTGACCTTCGTCGCGGCCTTTGCCACCATGGCGTTCCTGATGAACTTCCTGCGCAAGGCGACGATGATGGTGTTTGTTGTGTACCGCGTCGCGCTGGGCGTGGCGCTGTTGGCCTTTTTCTAGAACAGCCCGGGAATCTCGCGCTGCGCCGCCGATGGCTGCGCGGCCGTTACCGGCACCATTTGTTCATCCACGGCCTGCTGGCGCGCCGACTGTGCTTGTACCCCAGCTTCGCTTATCGCGCTGCACGAACGGCCCGCAAGGAAATCGATGGCGCGCGCGATCGACGTTTCGCGCGCATCGCCAAGCGGGAAGGAAACATTGTCAGCGGCCGCGCAAGTGCGCTGCACCTTGGGCGCGAGGCCGTTGAAATAATCCCCCGTCCCCGCCGCATTGCCGGTGGAAAACGCGACTACCCGCATCCGGTCATCGCACGCCGCGCGGTCGAGCGCGATCTGGCCTACCGGCTTGCCGAAGGTGTTGGCGCCGACCAGCGCCATATTGCTGCCGAGATAGGGGAGCATGCCGTTAATAACAAACTCGCTCGCCGAGGCGGTCGAGCCTGTACCGATAAAGGCTATGCGCGTCGGGGCGATTGATTGTGGTTGCGGCGCAAAGAAATCCAGCTCGTTATTCGCCGCCTTTTCCGGGCGGAAATCGGTGCGGCTGAAAATTTCGCTGGTGAAACGGTTTTGGCCCATCAGATCGCCCATCAACTCGGCGGTCGAAACCAGTCCGCCGCCGTTATAGCGGAAGTCGATGATCAGCTCGGTCACGCCTTCGTTACGGAAATTCAAAAAGGCGGCGCGCAGCTGCGCATCGGCCGAAGAGATGAAGGTGCGCAGGTTGAGATAGCCATAGCGGCGCCCTCCATCCTCGATAATCTTGGCGCCGTAGCGGTCCGAGATGGGATCGATGGAAAAATCGGCTTTGGTCACTGTCACGTCGACGTTGCCCGCGCCATTGTTGATGCGCAGCACGCGCGACAGCCCCGCCGTGTTTGGTCCGAGCGCCGTGTTGATGCCCGCTGTACCTTCGGCAGTGACAATTTCGTTGATGGTGCGCAAATTGCTGGCCGTCGTCCCGATGGCAACAATTTCGGTGCCGCGGTCAATTCCGGCGGCAAGCGCCGGCGCGCCTTCATAGGCCTCGGCGATGAACAAGCGCCGCGCGCCGCTGTTATAGGAAAGGCGCACGCCGAACCCGGCGCTTGCGCCGCTGGAGAAAAACGCATTCTCCTCGGCAATTGAGGTGATGTAGGTGAAAAACCGGTCCTTGCCCGCCGCGCGTGCCGGGGCAACCAGCGCGTCGATATAGGCATCGACAGTCGAAAAACTCGACGGGTTGACGCCAGAGGCGACGTCGGACGGGAACAGATACCATTCGTTGATAACGTCGCGGGCAAAGGTCTGACGCTCGGTCAGCGAGCAGCCCGCCGTCGGCGTGGGCGTTGGCGCCGGGGTGGGCGTCGGGGCCACACTAACCGGCGGGGCGGATCCGCCACCACCACCGCCACAACCGGACAGCAGCAATGCGGCTATGGTGATGGAAGCAACGCCTTCGCGCATAACTATTTTCCCCGGAAGCTGAGTGACCCGGCGATGCTGCCACCGAGCCGGTTAATCGGGGATGAAACAAGCCTGTAACAGCGTCAAGCTTCGCTTGCGGCCCGTCCACGAAAGCCCTGTGCGACCACGAACAATTCGGGCGATCCCTTTCGGCTTGCAGGGGGCTTGGCATGTTTCACGCTGGCGAAATTCTGTTTGAGTAGCGTCAGCAGTTCGCGGTCGGCCCCGCCCGCGAACACTTTGGTCACGAAACTGCCGCCGGGCTTTAAGGTGCGGATAGCAAAATCGGCCGCGGTTTCAGCTAGCGCCATGGTGCGCAGATGGTCGGTCTGCGGATGGCCGACGGTATTTGCGGCCATGTCCGACAGTACCAGATCGGGCATGGAGCCAAGCGCGGCCAGCAGCGCGGCGGGCGCATCATCGTCCATGAAATCTTGTTGCAGGATCGTCACGCCTGCAATCGGTGCGCATTCGAGCAGGTCGATACCCGCCACCGCCGCGCGCGGGTTGAGCTTGCGTACCACTTGCGACCAGCCGCCGGGCGCGATGCCTAGATCGGCGACCGCGCGTGCCCTGCCCAGGAAAGCGAATTTTTCATCCAGCTCGATAAGCTTGTAGGCGGCGCGCGAGCGATATCCCTCGGCCTGTGCGCGCCGCACATAAGGATCGTTGAGCTGGCGCTCGAGCCAGCGATTGGACGACACCGTGCGCCGCCGCGCGGTCTTAACGCGCTGGTGCAGCCCGCGCGCTCCGCTGCCTGCTTTGCCTCCTCCTGCCTTGCTGCCGCTGCCAGCTTTACCGCCGCCGCGGGTCATTGCGGCTGGCCGCGGCGGATGACCGGACTGTCACCATCAAATCCGGCGAGGCGGCGCAAAATGCCCTCACGAATACCGCGATCGGCCACGCCGACCCGGGTGGCGGGCCACAGATCCATAATGCCTTCCAAAATGGCGCAGCCCGCCACCACCAAGTCGGCGCGCTCGCGCCCGATGCAGCCAAAGGCCGCGCGTTCGTCAAGCGAGGCGGCGGCGAGCTTGGCGCTGATATCGCGCATCGCTTCGGCGGGACCAATCAGGCCGTCCACCGCGCGCCGGTCATAACGCGGCAGTTCCAGAAATACGCTGGCCAGCGTCGTTACCGTGCCGCTGGTGCCCAGCAGGCGCAACGCTGCGCTGCTGGTGCCCGTTGCCACCCGTGCTGCAAAGCTGGCCAGCGCATCGCGCGTGACGCTGCGCATGCGTTCATAAGCGGCGACCCGCGCGGCGACATCATCGCCAATAACGGGGGCATATTCGGTTAGCGACACCACGCCCCAGGGAATGCTGATCCAGTCGTCAATGCGGACCCGGCTGTCGGCTTCACCCACCAACATCAGTTCGGTCGATCCGCCGCCAATGTCGAAAATCAGTGCGGGTCCGTCGCCAGGCTCGAGCAGGCTGTGGCAACCCAGCACGGCCAGGCGGGCTTCCTCTGCAGCGTCGATGACATCAAGTGCGATCCCCGTTTCCTGCCGCACCCGCTCGACCAGTTCGGCGCCATTGACAGCGCGGCGGCAGGCTTCGGTTGCCACCGCGCGTGACAAGGTGACGTGGCGGCGGCGCAGCTTGTCAGCACACACCGCCAGCGCGCCCACCGCGCGGTCCATCGCGGCTGCGCTGATGCGGCCGGTGGCTTGCAATCCTTCACCCAGTCGGACGATGCGTGAAAAGGCATCGACGACAATCAGCTTGCTGTCTTCGGGGCGCGCAATCAGCAGACGGCAATTGTTGGTGCCAAGATCGATGGCGGCATAGCCAGGAGTGCGATGGTGTGCGGGGTTGGCCGCTGCCGCAGGCCGGTCATTTGCGTTCGGCGGGCGCGGTCCCCGTCGGGACGGCTGCCCTTGTGGCACTGCCGCATGGCGCATGGCCCGGTCACTCTTCCCAATCACCCGGCGGCGGATTGTCCGTCATCGGGCACTTGGGTCCAGATTAGGGGCAGGGCGCGGCCATGGCAACCCCATGGCCGCGCCCCGGTATCAGGCGTCAGCGGCGGCGGCAGGGATCATTCGACTTGTCGATTTCGCGTCCGGCCAGCGCGCCCAGCGCGCCGCCGATAATGGTGCCAATGGTGCGATCACCGCGCCGGCCAGCGAGCTCACGGCCAGCGAGACCGCCAGCGACAGCGCCGATTATCGTGCCGCCGTCGCCATTGTCGCAGCGGCTGTACTGGCGGCGATCATAACGACGGTCGTAACGCCGATCCGATCGGCGATCATAGCGCCGGTCATAACGACGGTCATAGCGGCGCTCGTAACGATCATCATCATCGTCGTCATAGTAGTAGCTGGCGCCACTATAGCCATAATCGGCGGCAGCAGCCGGCGCGGCAAAGCCGACGGCCGGGATCGCCAGCGCTGCAGCGAGGGTCAGGGTGAGGGTGCGGGTCATCGCAAATCTCCAGTGCATCGGGCGGGATAGCCGATGACCATGATTTGCCGATTCGCCTTTGAGCCAAAGCTGAACACGGCTGTTGGCTGGCGTTCATCTTTCGCCGTTGCGGCGGGGCGCTGCGGCTGGCAGGGCGGTTGCGCCCATGCGCCGTACCCTGATTGCCCTTTTGCTGTTCATTTTGCTCGCGCCATTGCCCGGTTCGCAGATCGCGCCGCCGCCGCCCAACCACACGCAGCAATTGGACATTGCCGCCGTTGCGGGCGTGCCGCGGGGGATGCAGTTCGGGGCGCTCAAGCTGGTCGAGGCGTGGGACATTGGCAGCAAGCACGACAAATTTGGCGGATTTTCCGGGCTGGCGCTGGTTGGTGAGCGGTCGTTCCTGTTGATCAGTGATATTGGCTACCGCTTGCGCTTCACCTTTACGGCGGATGGCCAAGCGCGTGGCAGCCGCTTTGATCATTTGCCGCCGCCCGTGGCGGGCTATCGCGGCAAGCATCACTATGACGCCGAGGCAGTCACCGTCGATCCGACGACCGGGCGCTATTGGACGGCGATGGAGGGGACCGGGCAGGTATGGAGCTTTGCTGCCGATCACCGGCGGATTTTGCGCACGCGGCAGGCGGTGTTTGAAAGCTGGCCTGACAATGGCGGGGTTGAAGCGTTCACCCGCCTGCCCGACGGCCGCTTTATCGGCTTGTCCGAATCGCGCACGGTGCTGGGACGGCGCGAGGGCCTGCTGTTCACTGGCAATCCAGGCGATCCTGCCACGCCCAGCGTCCGCTTTTTCTATGACAGCGGCGGGCAGGGGGATGTGACCGAAGTCGCGGCACTACCCGATGGACGGATTATCATTTTGCACCGGCGACTATGGCTTAACCCCGTCTTTCGGACCAGGGTCGCTATCGCCGACCCGCGCACCATTGCAGCGGGGCAAACGCTGACCAGCCGTCCGATTGCCGTAATTGATGACGGCCGCATCGCCGAAAATTATGAAGGCGCGGCGGTGAGCGAAGCGTCTGATGGCTTGTCGCTGTGGCTGGTTTCTGATGACAATCTGCAGGATTGGCAAACCACAAGGCTGGTGCGGTTCACCATCGACCCGAACGCGTTGATGCCAGCAAAAAGGGCGGCGCCGTCACCGACCCGCCCCTGATGCATTCAGAATAGGCAAAACCGACTCAGGCGGCGGTGGCCGCCAGCTTCTTAGCCACTTCCTTCTTCAGCTTGCGGGCATTGTCCGACAGTTGATCGTCGCTGGCCTTCAGCAGCCAATTGTCGAGGCCGCCATTGTGCTCAACCGAGCGCAGCCCGTGCGTCGATACGCGCAGCTTCACGCCTTTGCCCAGCGCGTCCGAAATCAGCGTCACATTCTGCAGATTGGGCAGAAAGGTACGCTTGGTCTTGTTGTTCGCATGGCTCACATTGTGACCGACTTGACGGCCCTTGCCGGTGAGTTCGCAGATGCGCGACATGGATAATTCCTCAATTGACTGGCGGCCAGATTCGCCCCCGAAAGCGGGCTGGGCAAACCGGATGGGCCGGGAAAGTGCGCGCGCTTATCGGCTTGCGGCAGATTCGTCAAGCGAATAGACCCTATTCATGGCCGCTTCCTTTCCGCTTCCCCCCGGCATGCAGCGCGCGCTTGACCTTGCGGCGCAGGCCGCGCGCGAGGGCGGGGTGCCCGTTGGGGCGGTCGTAGTGCTGGACGGGGCGATTGTCGGTGAAGGCGTCAATCCACCCCCCGGCCACCATGACCCCAGCGCCCACGCCGAACTGGTGGCGATTCGCGCCGCCGCCGCGGCGCTAGGGCGTGACCGGTTGGAAGGGTGCGATCTCTATGTCACGCTCGAACCGTGCGCGATGTGCGCGGGCGCCATCAGCCACGCCCGCATCGCGCGGCTCTATTATGGTGCCAGCGACCCAAAGGGCGGCGGCGTGACCCACGGCGCGCGCGTGTTTGCGCACGCCACCTGCCACCACCGGCCCGAAGTTTATGACGAGCTGGGCGCGAGCGAGGCCGCAGCGTTGCTCAAGGATTTTTTCGCGCTGCGGCGTTAGGACAACACTTCCGCCACCCACGCGGGCACCAATTCGGTGGCCGGACCGTGCCGTGCCTCGTCGAACCAGCGGCTCCCCTGGCTGGGTTCCATATTGAGTTCCAGCGTTGCCGTCCCCGCCGCGCGCGCCTCGCGTACCAGCCCGGCTGCAGGATAGACCGCACCCGACGTGCCGATGCTGACGAACAAATCGGCACGGGCGAGCGCTGCGTAGATTTCGTCCATGCGGTATGGCATTTCGCCGAACCAGACGATGTCCGGCCGCAGCGCTGTTGCCCCGCATGCGGGACAAGGCGGGCGGTCAAATAGTGACGCGGTCCAGCGATGGCGGCTGTCGCATGCGGCGCACCAGGCATTCAGATGTTCGCCGTGCATATGGATCAGCCGACGCGCCCCGGCGCGTTCGTGCAGATCGTCAACATTTTGGGTGACGATGGTCAGGTCCCCCGTCCATTCCGCATCGAGCCGCGCCAGCGCGACGTGCGCTGCGTTGGGCTCGGCTGCCTGAATGGCGGCACGGCGCATGTCGTAAAAACGGTGGACGAGATCGGGGTCACGCGCAAAAGCCTCGGGCGTTGCCACATCCTCGACCCGGTGCTGTTCCCACAGTCCGCCATTGTCGCGAAAAGTGCCGATACCGCTTTCGGCGCTGATGCCTGCGCCGGTCAGGATGACGATGTTGCTGGTCATACGGCGCGGGCCCAGTGCCAACGTTTCCAAGAATCGACACAATCGCGCGTCACTCTGATCCAGTTGAGCAAAGATTGCTCGGCTAGGTTTCCGCATGCGCGACTGCGGGAAAATTCCATGACGTTCACGCTAGGCCCCCGTGTTTGCCCAGCGGCAAAAGCGGTTGCAGGGGGAGGCGGGCTTGGCGAAGCGCAATGACATGATGGGGACGCTAGGCATATTTGGCGCGTTTAGGACAGAAGAAAAATGCCGCTGAGACCCGCAACCGGTTGCATGCTGCTTGCGGGCGAGCCGACCCATTCGGCGGCAGGGCTGCAGCGGTCACTCGATCCGAGGTGTGATTGACGTATCGGCAAACTGCTATTACGACTGTATTGCTAATATAATACAGAAGGGATTTTCGCATGGCTTTTGACCCCGCCGCTGCGACCAACACGATCATCGACGGGCTGGGTCCCGAGGCGCTGGCCGAATCTGCTGCTTACACCATTGGCAGCCATTGGATGCTGCTATGGGGCGTGGTGGTCAGTGCCGCCGTCACCTTTGTCATTGTTCGCTTTGGTCTGCTTGACCGTTGGTATGCACAGTTAGGGCGGCTTGGCGAACGGTCGCGGGTTTTCCTTACCTGTGCCGGTTTTTTCCTGATCTCGGCAATCCTTTCGCTGCCGTGGGGGATATACGAAGAGTGGGGCCGCGAGCGCAGCTATGGACACACCAGTCAGCCGCTCGGCGACTTTCTGATGCAGGACGCCATCGGCATCAGCGTCAGCGCACTGCTTGGTGGGCTGTTTTTTCTGGGCGTTTATGCCTTGATCCGCCGGACCGGTCGGCGCTGGTGGTTGTGGTCGGGCGGGCTTGCCGCGGTAGCTGCGTTGTTCATGCTATTGCTGGCCCCGGTGCTGATTGAACCGCTGTTCAATGATTATAAGCCGGTTCCCGAAGGGCCGGTGCGCGACGCGGTGGTCGCGATGGCCAAGGATGCCGGTATTCCGGCCGACCGTATTTATGTGTTCGACGGATCACGCCAATCGAACAATTTTACCGCCAATGTATCGGGCATCGGCACATCGGCGCGAATTGCGCTGTCCGATGTGGCGCTGACCACCGCTTCGCTCGACGAGGTGAAGGCCGTAACGGGCCACGAAATTGGCCATTATGTGTTGGGGCATGTCTGGCGCTGGGCGGTGCTGTTGCCGCTGCTCGCCATAATCTTCTTCTTTCTGGCTGACCGGCTTTATGCCCCGGCGGCAAGGCTGTTCGGCAGCAGTGCGGCGTTGAGCGATGCGCGTGGGTTGCCGGTGTTGATGTTTGTCGTTGGCGTTCTGGCGACCCTCGCAACGCCGGTGACCAATGCCTTTGTCCGCATCGGCGAGCGCGAGGCAGACGCCTATTCGCTCCGCACGGTCAACTTACCTGACGCGCTGGCCAGCGCACTCGTCAAAACCGCCGAATATCGTTACCCGCGCCCGCATCCGGTACAGGAAATGCTGTTCTATTCCCACCCATCGGTGGAGCGTCGGGTGCGCGCGGCGATGGAGTGGAAGGCGAAACATCCGCCGACGCCGTGACACACACAAAAAGGGGGCGGTGTGACCCGCCCCCTTGTTGCGTTTGGTATGAGCCGGCGCCCCGTTATTCGGCAGCAAGATTGACCGCGGCAAATTTGCCGCGGTCATCGACTTCAATGTCGAACGCCAGCCGCTGGCCTTCGACCAGCCCCTGCATCCCCGCACGCTGCACCGCGCTGATGTGGACAAAGGCATCGGCCTGACCATCGTCGCGTGAAATAAAACCGAAGCCCTTGGTCTCGTTAAAGAACTTGACCGTGCCTGAGGCGCGTTCGCCGGTCAGCTGACGACGGCCACGGGCACCGCCCGCAGCAGGGCCGCGATCGGGCCGGTCACCGCGATCACGCGGCGCAAATTCCTCGACCGGCATCGGCTCGCCATCGATCTTCAAATCGATTGCCGAAACCTTGCCATTGCGCTCGACCAGCGTGAAGCCGAGCGGCTGGCCATTGGCCAGACCGGTCAGGCCTGCCTGTTCGACCGCGCTGATGTGGACGAACACGTCTTCGCCGCCATCATCACGGGCGATGAAGCCAAAGCCCTTGCCGCCGTTGAAAAATTTGACCTGGCCTGTGCCTTCACCGACGACCTGCGCCGGCATCCCACCGCCGCGCGGGCCACCGCCGCCAAAGCCGCCGCCACCACCACCGAAGCCGCCGCCGCGCGGGCCGCCGCCGCCGAAGCCGCCGCGATCACCACCATAACCGCCGCCACGATCATCGCCGAACGAACGGCGCGGCTCGCCATAGGGTTGCGGTTCGAAGCTGTCGAAATTGCCGAAATCGTCGCGCTTGCCGCGCCCGCGGGGGCCCCGGCGGTCTTTGTTGAAACTCATCTTGGTCGTATCACTTTCGCCTCGCCCGCACCCTGTTTGTCGCACGCGCCGCACCGGACGAAGGGCAGCATGAGCCACTGGGACAGACTCACCCTGCACCCAGCCAAAACTAGACATAGCAAGAAAGACAAGCCTCTGCGAACGAAAACTTGGGGATAAGCTGGCCATGCGCGGCGCTTCCATTCGCTGGGCAGCGGGTCTATGGCGCGCCGATGACTGTTTACCTGCACGACGAAGATCTGCCGACCGATGCCTTGGGCCCCGGGCCTATTGCAATCGATACCGAAACGATGGGCCTCAACCCGCTGCGCGACCGGCTGTGTCTGGTGCAGCTCAGCGATGGCGGCGGCGATGAACATCTGGTGCGATTCGCGCCCGGCAGCCGCTATGACGCGCCGGTGCTAAAAGCATTGCTGACCGATCCGGCGCGGCTCAAACTCTTTCACTTTGCGCGGTTCGACATTGCCGCTCTGCGCCATCATCTTGGCGTGGTGACGGCACCTGTCTATTGCACCAAAATCGCCTCGCGGCTGGTGCGCACCTATACCGACCGCCATGGCTTGAAAGAGCTGGTGCGCGAAATGTTGGGGCAGGAACTGTCCAAGCAGCAGCAGTCCAGTGACTGGGGCGGTCCGGTGCTGAGCGAAGCGCAGCGCGATTATGCAGCGAGTGACGTGCGCTTTTTGCACCGGCTCAGGCAAGAATTTGACCTGAGGCTGGAGCGCGAGGGGCGCACCCATTTGGCGCAGGCCTGCTTTGATTTTCTGCCGGTACGGGCTGAGCTGGATCTTGCCGGCTGGGCCGAAGCCGACATCTTCGCGCACAGCTAGGCGGGGCGAATGTCTGCCGCTGCTGACCTTGATCGCGACATGCGCCGCCTCTGGGCGGCGGCGGGGGGCAGCCATGACCGGGTGGTGCGCATTTTGCGAACCGGCTTGCCGCTGGTCATCGGCATCGTCGCAGCGGTGCTGGTCTTTTCGCCCTTCACCCACCGTGAGGAGCTTAGCTTTCTTTTGAGCAAGGATAAGGTCGATGTCGCGCAGGAACGGCTGCGCGTCGCTCAGGCGACCTATCGCGGGCAGGATGCCAAGGGCCAACCCTTTGCCTTGCTCGCCAAAAGTGCGGTGCAAAAATCGAGCACTGACCCCGTGGTACGGATGACCGACCTGTCAGGTGCAATCCGGCTGGCCGATGGCCCCGCCACGATATTTGCCCCCGACGGCGCCTATGATATGCAGCGTGAGGCCGTGGCGGTGACCGGGCCGATAACGGTCAAAGCCGCAGGCGGCTACCAGCTCGAGGCGCGCGATGTTACCATGGATTTGAAGGCGCGCCGCCTGACCGGAACAGGCGGTGTCGAGGGCAGCTTGAACATCGGGCGCTTTTCGGCCAACCGGCTGGTCGCCGACCTTGACGCCCGTACCGTGCGGCTGGATGGCAATGCCCGGCTGACCATCAATCAGGGAGGATTGCGCCGATGACCCGCACCAATTTGGCGCTTGGCACTGCGGCATTTGTGCTGACGGCCCTGGCCCTTCTGGCCAATGGCAACGGTGACACGGCGCGCGCGCAGGCGCTGGCCAACCATGACAGCAATGCCCCGGTCAATGTCGCCGCGAACAGCATCGAGGCACAGGACCGTGCCGACCGTGTTCTCATCACCGGCAATGTTGAAGTGACGCAAGCGGGACTGCGCCTGACCGCAGAACGCATGACGGTTGCGTACAGCCGCTCGGGCGGCACCGAAATCAATCGCATCGATGCGACCGGCGGGGTTACGGTGACCAAGGGCAATGAAAGCGCGCGCGGCAATGTCGCCATCTATGACCTCGACAAGCGCGTCATCACACTGGTCGGCAATGTCGAGCTCGTGCAGGCGGGTAACAATTTGCGCGGTGGGCGGCTGGTGATCGATTTGAACAGCGGCCGTGCGACGGTAGACGGACGCGGCGCGGGACGCGGGCCTGATGGTCAGCCGGTCGTAGGTGGTTCTGCCGGGCGCGTTACGGGCACCTTTACCGTGCCCAAGCGGAATTGACCGGACCCCGGACTTAACCACGTCGACGTCATGACCTGCTAGGTGCGGTTTTGGGACCACCCACTGCCGCTGTGCCGTCCGTCTTGGGCGCCAGCGCCGTTGCGAGGTGCCCGCCGATGGAGCGCTCATCCATGCTTCGCCCTGCGTCGCTGCTCCGCGACCTTGGCCCGCCGACCGAGAGCGAGCGCACGACCATCGCGCGCATTCTGATCCGTCATGGCTATTCGCTGCCCCCGCCGCCTGCGCTGCGTTTGGCCAAGTCCCCGCGTCGGACTTGGTAAAATGCGCGCACCGCCCTACATGGCTGGGCGATGCCGCCCGATACCGCCCCCAGTTCCTCGCCCCGCGCCGAGCCGCCGGTTTGGGAAACGATCAAACGCTTTCTGCCCTATCTGTGGCCCGAGCATAAGCCGCAGCTGAAGCTGCGCATTGCTGGCGCGGCGCTGATCGTGCTGGTGTCAAAGGGTGTGCAGATTTCGCTGGGCTTCCTCTTCGGCGCCGCGATCGACGCGATGGCACCGGGAATGGAAGAAGGGTTTGCGCTCGCGATAGGTCTGGTGCTCGCTTATGCACTGGCGCGCTTTGGCGGGGTGTTATTCGACAATCTGCGCAATGTCGTGTTCGAGCGTGTGGGGCAGGACGCGACGCGCGAGCTTGCCGTGTCGGTCTTCACACACCTCCACGCGCTGTCCTTGCGCTTCCACCTTGCACGGCGGACGGGCGAGGTGACCAAGGTGATCGAGCGCGGAACGAAGAGCATCGATGTGATGCTTTATTTCTTGCTGTTCAACATCGCGCCAACAATCCTCGAGCTCGCCGTGGTGCTGGCTATTTTTGCCGTCAAATACAGCCTGGGGCTGGCCGCCGCGACGGCGGTAATGGTGATCGCTTACATCAGCTTTACCCGGCGCGTAACCGACTGGCGAAATGCGCTGCGCGAGCGCATGAACGACCTCGACACGCTGACCGTCGGGCGCAGCGTCGACAGCCTGCTCAATTACGAGACGGTCAAATATTTTGGTGCCGAACGCCGCGAGGCGGCGCGCTATGCTGAGGTTGCCGAGCAATGGGCCAACGCCGCGGTCAAAAGCGAAAACAGTCTAGCTGCGCTCAACATCGGTCAGGCCTTTATCACCAACGCGACGCTTGGCGGGGCGATGGCCTTTACCGTCTGGGGCTGGTCCAAAGGGCAATTTACGCCCGGCGATGTGGTCACGATCAACACGCTGCTGATGCAGCTGTTCCGACCTCTGGACATGCTCGGCATGGTGTATCGCACCATTCGCCAGGGACTGGTCGACATGGCGGCGATGTTTGCGCTGATCGATACGCCTTCCGAAATCACCGACGCGCCGGGTGCCAAGCCGCTCGCGGTCGATGGCGCGGCAGTGGAATTTGACAATGTGGTGTTCGGCTATGACCCCGACCGGACGATTTTAAACGGGGTCAGCTTTGCGGTCGCGCCGGGGCAAACGCTGGCGATCGTCGGTCCCTCGGGCGCGGGAAAATCGACCATCGCGCGGCTGCTCTATCGCTTTTACGATCCGCAGGGCGGCGCAATCCGCATCGATGGACAGGATATCCGGCAAGTGACGCAGGCATCCTTGCGCGCCGCCATCGGCATCGTGCCGCAGGATACGGTGCTGTTTAACGACAGCATCGGCTATAACATCGGCTATGGCCGCGAGGGTGCGACGGCTGAGGATATCGCCGCCGCCACGCGCGGCGCGTCGCTCGACGATTTCATCGCGCGGCTGCCGCAGGGATATTCGACCGAGGTCGGCGAGCGTGGCCTGAAATTGTCAGGCGGCGAGAAACAGCGCGTTGCGATCGCGCGCACGCTCGTCAAAAACCCGCCGCTCTTGATTTTGGACGAAGCCACCAGCGCGCTCGACAGCCGCACCGAGGATGCGATCCAGGCAACGCTGGATGAAATCGCCGAACGCCGCACGACAATCATCATCGCGCACCGGCTGTCGACGGTCGTGGGGGCCGACCGGATTGTTGTGCTTGACGCGGGGCGCGTGGCCGAAACGGGCACGCATGCTCAGCTGCTGCGCGCGCGCGGGCTTTATGCCGAAATGTGGGCGCGCCAGCAGGATGAGGGGCAGGGCGTTGTGGCGTAACAGTTAGATTTTTCCGAAAACCAACTTCGTCCCAACCGGTGCGCGGTGGACGCGCCCAGGCATGGCGGCGGTCGCAGCGGCAATAAAGCTCTCACCCGAACAGTGACCCGGCACAACCCAGGCCGGATCCAGCGCCTTCATCAAATCGACTGTTTCAAGGGCCTGAGCCTCGGTTTGCGGTGCCACCAGATGAAAGCCGCCGACGATTGCAAAAATCCGCTGCTCGCCCGAAACCGCCTGCGCTTGGCGCACCGTGTTGATTATCCCGCGATGGCTGCAGGAACCAATCACCACTAGTCCGCGCCCGCGAATTGCGAATGCCGTGCCCAGCTCATGCTGGGCATCATCGACCCGCGGCTCCGGCAATCGGCGGTCTTCGGGCAAACGCTCCAGAGCGCAGCCTTGTCCCGGCACCATCATGGTCGGTACTTTTGGCCGCTCGGGGGATACGAACGGGATCGCACCGGTCGTAAAGCCGATTCCGGCCAGTGGTTGTGGTTCGTTTGACACCAACCAATTGGCGCCCGCCCGCTCGACGGCGGCGCGGTCAATTCGGCCAAAGGCTGGTGCATCAGGAACAGTTCCGCGCAAGCGCTCACAGAATATTTCTTCGCCGCCGACATAGATTGGCGTCCCGTGTCTTATGCTGCGCGAAGCTACCAATGCTTCGAGTCCTCCATAGTGATCACGGTGGCCATGGCTCAATACCATTGCATCAATCGTGGCCGTGTCGATGCCCAGCAGGCGGGCATTGTTGGCAAAAATCTCGGGCGAGTACCCGAAATCGACCAGCACGCGGCGATCGGCACCGCCCACCTGCGCGCGCGCCAAAACAGAATATCCCCATTCGGCCTTGAATGTATCGCGATAGGAAGCAAGGCGTGACGGCGGTTTGACCGCAAATCCGTCGGTGGCGAAAGCCGTGCCAAAGCCCCCAACAACCGTTCCGTCGGCTACGACCGTCAATTCGACGCTGTCGATAGTTGGAAGGCTGGCTTTCGAGCGTGCGCCGGTGGTCAGCGGTAAAGCGGCAAGCGCCGCCAGAAGGCTGCGACGGGTTAGCATTAATCGTCCGCCTCCTGTTGAGTCGAGATCGACTGTATAGCTCATTTATCCGAAACTGCGTGCATTGAAGGTGGCTACGAAATCAAGGCTTGCGCCAATTAGTTTCCGGTGTTGGCGCAGGTGTTCAGCAGTGGCCGGTACAAACCGCCGCGCCGAACCTAACCATATACAGGTGTCTACCTACCCCACAAACCGCCCGACCAACCCACGCACATCCACCCGCGCCCCCAGCTGCGCGGCCAGCAAGAATGTCCCGCCCAGCTTCCTTTGGATGAACAGCGCGTCGGGCTGCGGCAATATCCAGTTGGCGCGGTCGGCCGCTACCGTCAGCGCTTCGTCGCGGATTGCGGCGGATTGGGTGCGGTCGGTGAAGTCATGTTTGCCGCGTCCTGCGAACAGGTCGGTCAGCGAGGCGATGATGCGTGCCATCTCGTCCGGGTGGCGCTCGAATGCGCGCGGGGCGGCGAGGCCCAGAGCCTCCATTGCGGCGCGCACGCCTGTTTCATCCTGCCGCATCGCACTGGCCAGCAAGGCGCGATAGCCGTCCACAATCTCCGCCGGAATTTGGCGCGTTGCGCCGAAGTCGAGCAGGATGATGCGCCCGCTGGCCTCATCGACCAGATAGTTCGCGAAATTGGGATCGGTCTGCATCAGGCCAAATTCGAACAATTCGCGCAGCACCAGCTCGCACAAGGTTGCAGCGATATGGTCGCGCTGCTTTTGCGGCTGATTGGCCAGTGTCTCGATGGCGACGCCCGGCACATAGTCCATCGCGAGCACCCCCGGTCCCGACAGTGGGGCATAGCGACGCGGGATCATGAAGCGCTCGTCTTCTGCCAGCAGTTTGCCAAAGCGCGCCAGCATAGCGCCTTCGCGCGCATAATCGGCCTCCTGATGCAGTTGCAGTTTCGCCTCGGCGAGCAAAGGCGCCAGGTCAATGTGGCGGGGGAGCAAGTTCGAGATTTTGAGCAAGGTCGCGACATTGTCGACATCGCTGTCGATGCTGCGCGCGACGCCGGGATATTGTACCTTGATCGCGAGCGCGCGGCCCGATTTACTTACCGCGCGGTGGACCTGCCCGATCGAGGCGGCGGCGAAAGGGCGGCGCTCGAAGCTGGCGAGTTTTTCGTGCCACTCCGTCCCCCATGCGGCCGTGAGCGCTTTGTCGAGCTGGCGCGCGGGCATCGGCCGCGCCTCGGCGCGCAGCTGCGCCAATATCGCGGCGAGCTCGGGCGGGAGCAGATCGCCCGCGTCGAGCGACAAGAGCTGGCCGAGTTTCATCGCCGCGCCGCGCAACCGGCTGAGTTGATCGGTCAGGCGCAACGCATTGGCGGGGGTCAGGATCAGGTCGGACAAGCGCGGGCGCTTCCCTTCGGCCAACTGCCGCACGCCGTCGACCATCATTCCGCCCGCAATGCCGCCGACGAGGCTACCAAATCGCAGCATTCGCGCCGCGCGCCCGCCGGGCACGGCCAGCCCCTCGGGCAATTTGCGGTTGTCGGTCATGCAGGGAGAGGCCTTTTGCTGTTCTGACTGCCATATAGGGGCTCGCCGGGCGCTATGCATCCCCGGACATGCGCGTTAAGGCCGCCGCCATGTCCCCCTCCGCCGCGCTGCTCCCTCTGCTCAAATCGACCTTTGGCTTCGACGCCTTCAGAGGGCGACAAGCCGAAGTGCTCGACCGCGTCATGGCAAGGAAACATGCGCTCGCGGTGATGCCGACGGGGGCAGGGAAGTCGCTCACATACCAGCTTCCGGCCCTGGCGCTCGACGGGACGGTGGTGGTGATCTCGCCGCTGATCGCGTTGATGCACGATCAGCTGCGCGGCGCACTGGCGGCAGGCATTCGCGCCGCGACCTTGACCAGTGTCGATGCCGATCAGGCTGAAACAGTGGCGCGCTTTCGGGATGGCGCGCTCGACCTCCTCTATGTCGCGCCCGAACGCGCGACGCGGAGTGCCTTTGCCGATTTGCTCGAGCAGGCGCGCATTGCACTGTTCGCCATTGATGAGGCGCATTGCGTGTCCGAATGGGGGCATGATTTCCGCCCCGATTATCGCGGCCTTCGGCCCCTGCTCGACCGCTTCGGCGATGTCCCGCGCTTGGCGCTGACCGCAACGGCCGACGCGCACACCCGCGCCGACATATTGGTGCAACTGGGCATCCCGGAAGAGGGCCTGATCCTAGCCGGGTTCGACCGGCCGAACATCCGCTATTCGATACAGCCGCGCACAAACCCTTTGAAGCAACTGACCGAGCTGCTGAACGAACAGCCGGGGCCGGGCATCGTCTATGTGCCGACGCGCAAGAAAGCCGAGGACCTGGCCGAGGGGCTGGCGCGCGCGACCGGGCGGCCGGTCGCCCCCTATCACGCGGGCCTCGACCCGGACGTGCGCGCCAACACCCAGAGCCGCTTTGTCGCTTCAGAGGACGGGGTCGTCGTGGCGACGGTGGCGTTTGGCATGGGCATAGACAAGCCCGATGTGCGCTTTGTCGCCCATGCTGGCATCCCCAAATCGATCGAGGGATTTTATCAGGAAACGGGACGGGCAGGGCGCGACGGCGATCCGGCACTGGCGATCATGCTGTGGGGCGCGGGCGATTTCGCGACAGCGCGGTCGCGGCTGGCTGAGCTGCCCGAGGACCGCGTTGAGGGCGAGCGGGTGCGATTGAACGCGCTCGCCGCGCTGGTCGAGGCGACGGGATGCCGCCGCCAGATCTTGCTTGCCCATTTCGGCGAGACCGGCACGCCGCCATGTGGCAATTGCGACAATTGTCTGAACCCGCCAACGGGAACCGACGCGACGGAACTGGCGCGCAAATTGCTGTCGGCAGTCTATCGCACCGGGCAGAGCTTTGGGCTGGGTCATGTCGTCAAGGTGCTGACGGGCGAGTCCGATGAGCGCGTGGCGGCGCGCGGGCACGACCAACTGACGGTATTTGGCATTGTTGGTCCTGAAGAAGCGGCGTTGCTGCGCCCGCTCGCGCGCAGCCTGACCGCGCAGGACGCGCTGCGCCAGACCGAGCATGGCGGCTGGATGCTGGGCCCGGCGGCGCGCGCGATTTTGAAGGGAGAGGCGAGCGTCGGGCTGGCGCTGCAACCCGAACGGGCGCGGCGGCGCAAACGCGCAGGAACAAGCGATGGCGGGATCAACCCCGTCGGCGACCCGCTGTTCGACGCGCTGCGCAGCCTGCGCCGCGATCTAGCGAGCGAAGCCGGCGTGCCGCCTTATGTCATCGCGCACGACAGCGTGCTGCGCGAACTGACCGCGCGGCGACCGACGAGCCAGGCCGCGTTGGCCGATATCCCTGGCTTGGGCACACGCAAGATTGCTGCTTATGGCGAGGCATTGCTGGGTGTCATCCGCCAGCATTGACGTGAGCGTCAACCTTCACGCTTGTCAGTAGCGAACAGCGGGCATATCAGGTGGGCGGAGAGAGGATGCCCATGTTTCGCCGTCTGACAGATGACTTCCACGTCGCACCGCAGATCGAGCTGGCGGACCTGGCTACTGCAGCAGCGCAGGGTTTTCTCATCGTCATCAACAACCGCCCCGATGGTGAAGAGCCCGATGCGCCGCAGGGCGATGCCGTGGCAGCGGCTGCTGCTGCGGCGGGCCTGGCCTATGCTGCAATCCCGGTCGGGCACGGCGGTTTCAGCGCGGCGCAGCTTGATGCGCTGGATGCCACGCGGGCGGCGCATCCGGGCAAGGCGCTGGCCTATTGCCGTTCGGGCACGCGATCGACCCACCTATGGGCCCTTGCACAGGCGCGCGGCGGGGCCGACGTCGACGGTTTGTGCGGTGCAGCCGCGGCCGCAGGCTATGATATTTCCATGCTGCGACCCATCATGACCAGCCTCAGCGCAGGCGTTTGATGGACTGGCAGGTCGAGGCGTTGAAGCTGGCGGGCTCGCTGCTCGCGGTGTTTGGCGTGGCGTGGCTGGTTAAGGGCATGAAACTGGGCGGCGAAGTGCGCATCCGCGATGCTGCTCACGCCATCCGGCTCGCGGAGGAGGCCGAGGTCGGCTTTGGCGGAGTCGATGTCGGGCTCGACCGCGCGGGCTTTGCCGCGTTGGTACGTAATGCCGCAGGGCGCCAGATGTTGGTCCGTGCGCACGGCGTGCAATTTGCCGCGCGCATGGTCGATACGCATTTCACCGCGCGGCTCGACAAGGAATTTCTGACGCTCACCGCGCCCGAACGCACTTTTGGCAGCGTTACCCTGCGGCTCGGCAAGGATGCCGGACTGTGGGCAAGCCGCATGCGCGATGTGGTGAGGGCCGCCTGATGCCGCCAACATTCAGCCCAGTTGATTACGCCATACCGGCCTTCATTTTGCTCATCCTCATTGAAATGGTGGTGGCGCGGCGGCGCGACCCCACCCGCTACGAGGCCAAGGACACGCTGACCTCGCTGCTGCTCGGCACGGGCAGCACGGTGGCAGGGGCGCTGACCGGTGGATTCGTGTTCGCTGTGGCGCTGTGGCTCTATGAGCAGCGGCTGTTTGAAATCGGCTGGGCTTGGTGGGCGTGGGCACTGTGTTTCGTGCTCGATGATCTGGCCTATTATTGGGCGCACCGCACTGGCCACCGTGTGCGCTGGTTCTGGGCGGCGCACGTCAATCACCATAGCAGCCAGCACTACAACCTATCGACGGCGCTGCGGCAGACGTGGACAGGTTTTTTCGCGCTGTCCTTCATCTTTCGCGTCCCGCTGGCGTTCATCGGCTTCCATCCGGCGATGATCCTGTTCTGCGGCGCGGTGAACCTGATCTATCAATTCTGGATTCATACCGAAGCGATCGGGCGGCTGCCCAAGTGGTTCGAAGCGGTGATGAACACCCCGTCGCACCACCGCGTCCACCACGCGGTTAACCCGCGCTACCTCGACCGCAATTATGCCGGCACCTTCATCGTCTGGGACAAGATGTTCGGGACTTTCGCGCCCGAAGTCGACGACGACCGCCCGCGCTATGGCATCGTCAAACAGCTGGGCAGCTTCAACCTCATTTGGGCGGTGTTCCACGAATGGGTGGGCATCGCGCAGGACGTGTGGCGTGCGCCGTGGCGGCACAAGCTGTCCTATATGTGGCGTGAACCGGGCTGGACCCATGATGGCAGTCGCCTGACCAGCGATATGATCCGCCAGCGCTGGATGGCGGCACAAGGGAATGAGCATGGATGAATTTGACATCATCGTCATTGGCGGTGGCAGTGGCGGCTGCGCAGTCGCCGGGCGGCTGAGCGAGGGTGGCAAGTATAGCGTCTGTCTGGTCGAGGCAGGCGGGCGCAATACTGGCTATCGCACCATCATTCCGGGCTTCGTCGCGTTCCAGACCGACAAGACCAACTGGAAATTTGATACGGTGCCGCAAGCGGGGCTGAACGGTCGGCTGGGCTATCAGCCGCGAGGCAAAGGGCTGGGTGGGTCGAGCGCAATCAACGGCATGGTCTATATTCGCGGCAATGCGTGGGACTATGACAATTGGGCGGCGCTAGGGTGCGACGGCTGGTCCTATGCCGATGTGCTGCCCTACTTCAAGCGGTCGGAGCGCAACGTGCGCGGCGGCGATGATTTTCATGGGCACGATGGTCCGCTGTGGGTGAGCGAGCAGGTTTCACCCTATCAGGGATCGGTCGAATTTGTCGAAGCCGCCGCATCGCTGCAAATTGCACGCAACGATGATTTCAACGGCGCGCGGCAGGCGGGCGTCGGCCTGTATCAGGTGACGCAGAAGAATGGCGAGCGCTGGTCGGCGGCGCGCGCTTATGTTGAGCCCAACAGGGCGCGCGACAATCTGACGGTGTTGACCAATGTCACGGTCGAGCGCGTGTTGTTCGACGGCAACAAGGCAAGCGGTATCGCCTGCCGCGAGGGTGGTACATTGCGCCAACTCAGGGCGCGCCACGCGGTCGTGCTCGCAGGCGGGGCATTCGGGACGCCGCAATTGCTGATGCTTTCGGGCATTGGTCCCGCCGATCATTTACGTGCGCATGGCATCGACGTGCTCGTGGATCGTCCAGCGGTGGGCAGCGATTTGCAGGACCATCTCGACTATTCCATCGCCTATGATTGCGACGACACCAGCTTCATGGGTCAGACGCTGGTCGGCCTGAAAAATTCGGCCAAGGCTGTAGTGCAGTGGTTCTGGAACCGATCGGGCAAAATGACATCCAACTTTGCCGAAAGCGGCGGTTTCGTGACGGTCGATCCAGCATCACCCGCGCCTGATATCCAGTTCCATTTTTTCCCCGTTGCGCTCGAGGATCATGGCCGCACCGTGGTAAAGTCGCATGGGTATAGCTTGCACGTCTGTGTGCTGCGTCCCTATAGCCGGGGCACGGTGCGGCTTGCCTCGGTCGATGCGGCGGCACCGCCGCTGATTGATCCCAATTTCCTGTCGGACGACCGCGATCTCGAATTGCTGAAGCGGGGGATCAAGCTCGGCTATCGCATCATGGAATCGCCGCCGCTGACCAAATATGCAGGGCGTGACCGCAATCCGGTCAACCTCGACGATGATGCAGCGCTGGAAGCGATGATCCGTAACCGCGCCGACACCATTTATCATGCCGTGGGCACCGCGCGAATGGGCAGCGACGATGATGCAGTGGTCGATCCGCGCCTGCGCGTGCGCGGGGTCGAAGGGCTCTATGTCGCCGATGCCAGCATTATGCCGCGCCTCGTGTCAGGCAACACCAATGCACCCAGCATCATGATCGGCGAGCGCTGTGCCGATTTTGTGGCGGCCGATTTGTCGTAGATTGTTAGGGCGAATCTGCGGCGTTACGAATCGGCGCTATGTTATGTTTATGCTGCAATCTTGCTGCACGACATGCTGCACTCAAGCCATTGAAAAGCCAAAAAAAGAGGGCCGGGACTTGCGTCCCGGCCCAGCCTTTCAGGCTCTCCCCTCCTGAAACCGTTGCGGCGTGAATGCCACATTAATGTCATGCTGAAAAGGGGGATTTTTGTTACAATCGCCTTGTCCCAAACCCCTCAAAAACTCTTGCGCGCGGTGATGCCAAAAGTGCGCGGTTGGCCGACATTGTAGCCTAGCCGCGCACGCCCGCCGCGCTCGCGGTCGAACGACAGCAGGGCGTTTTCGTCGAAGACATTGTTGACATAAGCGGTCAGCGACAGTCCCCCGTCGAAGTCCACGCCCACGCTCAGATTGACCAGCTGGTAATCGGGCAGCCGCAGATCGACGGTCGTTGCCGATGCTGCCGGGGCGCCGCCGAACGGCAGATTGTGGGTGAAGGTGCGCGGATTATTTTCCTGGTCAGCCGGCTGGGTGAAGCGGCTGCCGACATGCTGGAAGGATGCTGCGACAAAGGCATCGGCCCCGTCGCTGATCGGCCATTCATAGCTGCCCGCTGCCGACAGTTGGAAATTGGGCACCGATGGCAAACGGTTGCCCTCGCGGATGCCGGTCGCACTTGCCAGTGCGCCGGGCAGGGTGGTGTCGAATTCGGCCTCGATGATGCTGCCCGACAGGGTGAAGTCGAGCCCGTCAGCAGGCTGCAGGCCCAGTTCAAACTCCACGCCCGCCGTATGCGCCTTGTCGACGTTAAAGACGATGCGCGATGAACAGCTGCCGGCGTCGAGGGTGACCTGCAGATTGTTGATGTCGGTATAGAAGCCCGCTGCGTTGAAGGTGAATCCCCGCCCTTGCGTCTTCACGCCCAGCTCGTAGTTCCAAAGCGTTTCGTCGCTATAATCCTGGAACCCACCGAACAGCGCCAGATCGGTCGCGTTGCACAGCGGGGTGTTGAGCGGATCATTGACGCCGCCCAGACGGAAGCCCTTCGACGCCTGCGCGTTGATGGTCACGTCCTCGCTGACGTCATAGCTGACCAACAGGCGCGGGGTGAAACCGTCCGAGGCGGTGCGGTCGACGACGCCGGCATCGCCGTTGGCAAACAGGCCGCCAGTGGTGATAACACGCTCTTCCTCGAAATCATAATAGCGCCCGCCCGCGGTCACCGTCAGCGCGTCGGTCAGATCATAGCTAACCTCGCCAAACACCGCGAACTGCTTGATGTCGTAGGGCAGATCCGAGTTGAACGGCGAATCGGTGCCAAAGCCATTGGCCACGGCCGCCGATGTGCCTGCACCCAGCACGGCATCGGTGAAGGCGTCATAGCCCGGGGTCGGGAGCCGCTGGGCATAGACGCGGTCGATCTTCGAATAGAAGCCGCCGACGACCCACTGGAACGGGCTGTCATTGTCCGACGCGAGACGCAGTTCCTGCGTGAAGGTTTCAAGCTCGGTCGTGTCGCGCAGGTTTGACGGCAGCAGCACCGCAGCATCAGGATAGCCAAGATCGACCGATACCGATCCGGTCAGCGCGCTGGCATCGCGGCTGACCAAGATGCTGCGGTCGATATAGCTGGTGACCGAGGTCAGCTCGGCGCCGCCGAAGCCAACTTTGATGGTCGCATCGGCGATGAAGGTTTCATCCTCAAACGCCTCACGCAGCAGCAGATATTGTTCGCGCTCGTCGAACGTCACCTGTGGGCGCGTGGTGGTAAAGCGATTGCCGAACAGGTTATAGATTTCCTGCCGGTTGAACCCGTCGGCTTCGATCTTCTGATAAACGATGCGCGGGGTAATGCTGAACCGGTCGGACGGTTCAAAGGTCAGCGCGATGCGTCCGCCATAGCGTTCGCCGCTGTTGATATCCTCGCCGCCAGCCGGGCCGATGGCGTTGATGAAACCGCCATAGCGGGTGAAATAGCCGACCGCGCGGATCGCCGCTGTTTCACCCAGCGGCACGTTGACTGCGCCTTTGAGGTGACCACCGAAATCGTCGCCATCGACGAGGTTGAGGTTGGCCTCGATCATTCCTTCGGTGGTGCCGAGCCGTGGCTGGTTCGTAATGTAGCGGATGGTGCCGCCGACCGAGCCCGAACCGAACAGCGTGCCCTGCGGCCCGCGCAATGTTTCAACGCGGTTCAGATCGAACAGGTCAAGATCGGGGGTGAAGAGCGAAAGCGAAATGACGCTTTCGTCGAGATAGACGCCGACCTGTTCCTTGACGCCCGGCTGGTCGCGCACGACTTGCCCCGCCGACACGCCGCGCACCGAAACCTGGCTTTGTCCCGGCCCGAGGTTCTGGACCGAAAGGCCGGCGACGTTGCGCGACAGATCCTCCAGCGTCACCGCGCCCGATTTCTGGATATCCTCGGCGGTCTGCGCGTTGATTGAAAAGGGAACGTCCTGCAAATTGGCGTCGCGTTTGGTGGCGGTGACGATGATGACATTGCTGTCCTCGTCCTCGGCTTGCTGCGCGGCGACCGGGGTCGCAACGGCGACAGCGAGGCCAGACAGCCCCGCGAGCATGATGACACGTGCGCGCATAAATCTTCTCCTGCAAACCATGGCGCGGCGTCGCTGCGCTGCGCTCATCTCTGGATGCGGAGGAATCTGCGCGTCATTCAGCGCCTTGGCAATGACATGACAGCCAGATGACAAAAATGGGCCGGGGTGTGTTGCACCCCGGCCACAGGTGGTTCGCAGGAGGAACCTGGGTTGGAACCCGCCGCCGCCCCATGGAGTGGAGAGGAGAGGTGGCGGCGACGGGCCCCAATCTCGTCAATAGTTGTAGGCACGCTCCCCATGTTCGGCGAGGTCGAGCCCTTCTTGCTCGACGTCTGCCGACGGGCGCAGCCCGATGGTATATTTAAGGCCAAGGAACAGCACCGCGCTGACGACGCCGGTCCACAGCACGGTGGTGCCAACGGCCCACAACTGGGTCATGACCTGACCTGCCAGATCAAATTCGCCAGCCTTGGCAACGGGTGCGGTGTAATCGATCCAGCCTTGGCCGCCCCACGCAGGGTTGGCCACAAAACCGGTGCCGATGGCGCCGATGATCCCGCCGACGGCATGGACGCCGAAGACATCAAGGCTGTCGTCATAGCGGAACTTGTTCTTCACCGTGGTGACAAAGAAGAAGCATCCGGCAGAGGCCACCGCGCCGAGCAGGATTGCGGTTCCGGGATGGGCAAAGCCCGCCGCCGGGGTGATCGCCACCAGACCCGCAACCACACCGGTCGCGCCGCCGAGCAGCGACGGTTTTTTGTGCACTACCTGTTCGATAACCGCCCAAGTCGCACCTGCCGCAGCGGTTGCGGTCATCGTATTGAGGAAGGCAAGCGCGCCAAAGGCATTGGCTTCAAGCCCCGAACCGGCGTTGAACCCGATCCAGCCCACCCACAGCAGCGAGGCACCGATCATCGTCATGACAAGCGAATGCGGAGCCATGGGTTCGGCCTTGTAGCCGATGCGCGGCCCGACGATCAGGCAGCCGACCAGCCCGGCGATCCCGGCATTGATGTGGACGACGGTGCCACCGGCAAAGTCGAGCGCACCCCAACCCCACAATAGCCCCATATCGGTCGGCGCGGCGTGGAGGAAGTCCGGACCCGCCCAATACCACACCATATGCGCGATCGGGAAATAGGCGAAGGTCAGCCACAGCACAGTAAAGATGATCAGCGGGGTGAATTTGATGCGCTCGGCAAAGGCCCCGACGATCAGCGCGGGCGTGATGCACGCGAAGGTCATCTGGAAGATCACGAACACATATTCGGGGAGGTACACCCCGTTCGAAAAGGTTGCAGCAAAGGTTGTGACGTCGACCCCGGCAAGGAACGCCTTGTCCAAGCCCCCGACGATAGCCGGGAAGGGCGTTCCCGTCGACGTGAACGCCATCGAATAGCCCCAGCTGAACCAGACCAGCGCGGCGACGCAGACAATAGTCAGCACCTGCATCAGCACCGACAGCATATTCTTGGCGCGCACCAGCCCGCCATAGAAAAGCGCCAGCGCAGGCACCGACATCATCAGCACCAACGCCGAGGCAACGAGCATCCATGCCACATCACCTTTGTTGACCATCTCGGCCGTTGGCACGAAGGCAGCGGGCGCCGCCGCCTCGGCAACCGCATCTGCCGTTTCGGCAACCGCTTCGGCGGCTTCCTGCGCCCAAGCGGGCAGCGCGGCGAACAGGGCTAGGCTTGCCGCCGTGCCCGCGCCCGCGATTTTGCTTATCAGCTTCATTGCGTTCCCCTTTATCTTAAAGCGCGGCTTCGCCGGTCTCGCCGGTGCGGATGCGCACGGCCTGACCGACGTCGAGCACGAAAATCTTGCCATCGCCGATGGACCCGGTGCCCGCGGCGGCCTGCACGGTTTCTACCACGCGCGGCGCGAGCGCATCGTCGCACACCAGCTCGACCTTCACTTTGGGCACCATGTTGGTGGCGTATTCGGCGCCGCGGTAAATTTCGGTCTGCCCCTTTTGCCGGCCAAAGCCCTTGACCTCGGTCACGGTCATGCCGGCGATACCCAGCGTGGTGAGCGCCTCGCGCACCTCGTCGAGTTTGAACGGTTTGATGATCGCCAGGATCAGCTTCATGCTTTGCTCCCCTTTGTTTTCTGGCTAAGCCTTGTTGCGGTGCAACATGCGTGCCAGATTGCGGGACGCGCGCGATCTGCCGCCGATTATGACGTTTTGACGTCATCACGAGCCATTTTGTTGCGTGGTTGCGGTCAATTCGCTGGCAATCGCCAACAAAGCGTGCCTATTTTTTAGGCAAATTCTGCAGCTCGGCCCACACCGGCAGATGGTCCGATGCGCGCATCGCCAGCGCGCTGCGGTGCACAGCGGCTGCGGCAGCGGCAAAGTGCGGCGAGGCGAAGATCCGGTCGAGCCGCGCCACCGGACGGCGGCTGTGAAAACTGGGGCCAGTGTCGATGCAAGGGTGCTGCTCGGCAAAGTCAGCCAGACAGCCGCCGCGCGGGCGCCATTCGTTGCAATCGCCCATCAAGATGGTCGGCAGCGGCTCGCCTTGTGCGACATGGTGCAGAATGGCGCGCGCCTGCTGCCGTCGCCGGATGCCCGACAGGTCGAGATGCATGCCGACAACGCGCAGCCGCAGCCCGGCCGTGGTGCGCAGCGTCGCGGCCACCGCACCGCGCGGCTCGAGCGTGGGAAGGTGCAGTGCATGGCATTCCTCCACCAACGTCCCGCGCCGGACGAGCAGCGCGTTGCCGTGCCAGCCGATGCTGTGCGGGCTTTCGTCAATGGCGACCGGGTCATAGTCGCTGTGCTCGGCAAACATAAAGGGTGGGATGGCACTGGTCCGCTGGCCAAAGCGGCGGTCGGCCTCTTGCAAGGCGACGATATCGGCGTCGAGTTCGCGCAGCACCGCCAAGATGCGGCCCGGGTCGCGCCGCCGATCGAGGCCGACCGCCTTGCGGATATTATAACTGGCGACCTTGATGCGCGCGGCCTGGCTCACGCGTGTCCGAACTCAGCGAGTAGCGCCTGTGCTTCGGCCAGATCTTCGTCGAGCACCATCAGCCGCACCGGGATCATTAGCCCCGCGCTGTCGGCGATGTTCATGCCGGCATCGAAACAGACGGCTTGCACGCCTGCGCTCTCCAGCCGTCCGCGTAACAGCTCGGCTTCGGCCCCATTGGGCAGGCGCGCCAGTTCGACGAGTGCCATCAGCCTTCATCGCCCGCGATGAAGCGGTCCGTGGGGCGTGTCGGCAAGCCGTCAATGCTGGTAGTACGCCCGCCCACTTTCTCCAGCCACTGCGCGGGGTCGGCTTGCCGGTGCGCCTTTTTCAGCGTCTCGCGCTCGCGCTCCAGCGTCATGAAGGGCACGCCCCAGCCGCAGCTGGTCTGTACGCTGTCGATGTCGATGACGAAAATCTGGCGCGTGCCGGGCAGCAGGGTGAAATGTGCTACCAATGCCTCCCACTCGGCATCCTGTGGCAGTACAGCGCGCCCACGCCCATAGATACGCAAAATCAGCGCGCTACGGTCAAACGCGTTGAACATGATGGTGATGCGCCCGTCAGCGGCCAGATGCGCGTGGGTTTCATTACCTGACCCTGCCAAGTCCAGATAGGCGACCTGATTTTCGCTGAGCACGCGAAAGGCATCATAGCCCTTGGGCGACAGGTTGATGCGCGCATCGGGCGCGGCGGTCGCGACAAAGAACATCGGCTGCCCGGCAATGAAGGCGCGGTGCTTGTCGGTGAGAGTGTCAGTGAAGTCGGCCATCTCAATCAATCTCCTTGCCAATACGGGCGCTGTCGCGGCTCAACAATATGCGCTCGGCCTTGCCGACGAAATCGCTCTCGGGCACCATCCCCAGACCCCAATCGGGACCAGTAAAGCGGCTGTCGGCCGCGTTGCCACGATTGTCACCCAGCAGGAAATAGTGACCCGCGGGGATTTTGACGGCCGGCTGGTCGTTACCAAAATTGCCGCTGCACCCCATGATGGCGTGCGACGCTCCACCGGGCAAAAATTCGCGCCGCACAGTCGCCGCGCCGAAACTGCACGTGCCGGCCATGCCAGCGACGCCTTGCCCGCTATATTCGGCGACGGCATTGTTGATGGACAATTTGCTGCCGGTGATAGCAATGATTTCGCCGGGCAGACCGACAACGCGATAGGCAAACACCACACCGCCTTTGCGGACCAGATATACGGCGCCTCGCTCGATTGGCGTCAGGTCGCTTGTGCGCGCAATGAATTGTTCGCGCGCGCGCAGCGTTGGCTCCATCGATTCGCTGGGAATGGCAAAATTTTGGTAACGAGGCCCGGGTTCGGCGAGCAGCGCGCTGGCCAACAAACCGCCGCCGCCCAGCACGCCCGCCAGCCCGACCGGCCACAGCCAGCGGGGCAGACGGCGCGCCTCGCTCACGCGGTGCCGCCCACCGTCAGTCCTGCGACCAGCAGGCTCGGCTGGCCCACGCCGGCGGGCACGCTTTGTCCGCCCTTACCGCAAATGCCAATGCCTTCGTCGATCGCCATGTCGCCCCCGATGCCGGTGACCTTGGTCAGCACGCTCGGCCCGTCGCCGATCAGCGTCGCGCCCTTAATCGGATCGCCGAGCTTGCCGTTCTTGACCTTATAGGCCTCGGTGCAGCTGAACACGAATTTGCCCGACACAATATCGACCTGCCCACCGCCAAAGCTGCGCGCGAAAATGCCGTCATTGATGCGGCTCAAAAGCTCGGCGGGATCGTCTTGCCCGCCGCGCATGAAGGTGTTGGTCATGCGCGGCATCGGTGCATGGGCATAGGATTCGCGGCGGCCATTGCCGGTAGGCGCAACGCCCATCAACCGCGCGTTGAGACGGTCCTGCATATACATTTTAAGGACGCCATCCTCGATCAGTACATTTTCCTGCGTCGGCGTGCCTTCATCGTCGATCGACAGCGATCCGCGGCGTCCGCCGTCCGCCACCGGGCTGGCCATGCTGCCATCGTCGACCACGGTGACGCCGGGTGCGGCCACACGCTCGCCGATGCGGCCCGAAAAGGCGCTCGTCCCCTTGCGGTTGAAATCGCCTTCCAGGCCATGCCCAACGGCTTCGTGCAGCAGCACGCCAGGCCAGCCGGGGCCGAGCAGCACGGTGAACTCGCCGGCGGGAGCATCGACCGCGCGCAGATTGACCAACGCCTGAGCCAATGCCTCGTCGATGCAGCGTTGCCATTGCTCCTCGGCGAACAAATGATCGTACATGTACCGGCCACCGATGCCGAAAAAGCCGGTTTCGCGGCGGCCATTTTCCTCGACCACGATGCTGACATTCAGGCGCACCAGCGGGCGCACATCGGTGGCGACAAAGCCGTCGGCGCGGACAATTTCGACCACCGACCAGCTGGCCGAAAGGCCGACGCTGACCTGGGCGATACGCGCGTCGCGCGCGCGCGCGGCGGCGTCCACCTGTTGGCACAAGGCAACTTTTTGGGCGAAGGGAATAAGGTCGAGCGGGTTGGCATCGCCATAGAGCCGCCGGTTCGTACGCGGCGGCGGCGGTGCAGGCGGGCTGGTTGCAGGATCGAGCAACGCCAGTGTCTCGGCAGCGCGGCGTATGGCGGGCGCGCTCAAATCGCTGGCATGGGCAAAACCCGTCATCTCGCCCGACACGGCACGCAGCCCGAACCCCGCTTCGGTCGAATAATCGGCTGTTTTCAGACGTCCGTCGTCAAAGCCGAAGCTCTCGGTGGCGCGATATTGCAGGTATAACTCGCCATCGTCGGCGCGCGCCAGCGCCTTAGCGGTCAGCTTCTGCGCCAGATCGGGGTCGAGCGCATCGGCGCGGTAAAGGAAGCGGCGGGGGTCGGATAGGGCTGTCATTGCACTGATATAGGCAGCATGTCGCCGAAGGCAAAGCGGCGATGCGGCCAATCGTCAGATGTAGTTGACGGTCATTGTAAAGCTGCCGGCATAATCGCCCGGCGGTTGGTTGGCGGGTACGGTTAGCGTGCCGCCGACATAATAGATGCGAAAGCCCCCGCCGAAAACAATTGCGGTGTTGGGCAAGGCAACCGGCCCGCCGGCGGTCTGCCGCGCCCGCGTGAGGCTCGCGGTCATATTCGGCGCGCCGCCGCCGACGCGCGCCAGCGTTGCCGAATTACTACCGGTGATGATGATCAGCACTGCGCCGCCTGTGCCCTGGAATTCGGCGCGCTGCGTGGTCCCACCGACCGGGGTCACGCCGCCCGTGGTGGTGCGGGCACCGGACAACGCGCTGATTGTGACCGTCCCGGCGGTGGGGCCGCTGATCATCGATCCGAAATCCAGATCCTCAACCTTTACCAACGTGTTGGGGCGCAGGATGATGGCGCGGGTCGACCCGTCGGCGTCGGCCAACTGCGCGGCCGCGATCGACGGCAGCCCGGTTGCAGTGCCCGCTAGCGCCACCGCAATCACCCTTATCCGCATTGCAAGCTGCACTGGTCCGCTTCGCTCCCCGCAGGCACTATACTGCCATCGTGAGGTGGATATGCCAGCCTATCCTTGGCATTGGATTGAGCGAAATGGCAAACAGCCACTTAACGGCTGCGCTGCTGCCATCAATGCTGGTCGGCAACCCCGCCGATCAGCACAAAGCGCCGGTCGCAATAGCCGCAGTCGGCAAAGCCCTGGTCGGGATCAATTTCCAGCCACACGCGCGGATGGCCCAGGGCGGCATCTGCCAGCCCGTCGCCGGTGCCGTCACAGGCAATGCGGGTCTTGGCAACGCGGAGCGTTTCGGGGGCTGGAGCGGTCATGCCAGCGCGCATAGCAAGGCGGTTGGCGCGGCGCAATTCGCCGGTGGCGCGCTGCTTAAAGATAATTCAGCGTAATGGTGTAGGTGCCGACATAGTCGCCGGCGGGCTGATTGGCGCCGACTTCCAGAATTGCCCCGAGCGGGAAATTGAACGCGCCGGTTGCGCTCGTGATGCGGAAACGCAGCGGGCTGGTCGACAATATCGCCGTGGGGGTGCTGCCGATTTCGAAGTTGCGCACGCGCATGCGCGGTCCGGGGCCGTAAATCCAGATGCTGTTCGATTGCAGCGAAATGGCCACCTGCTGATTGAACCGGCCCAGCCCGGCAAAGCGCGAGGGTTGGTGGCTGTTGCCGACCAGCACGACCCCGCCGGTTGCGGTGCGGGTACCGTTAGGCTGTAACCGCACCGTGCCCGCCGCGGTCGGATTGGGAATGATGTCGCCAAAATGCAGCTCATCAACGATGAAGAAGCTCAAAGGGCGCAGGATGATGGCCTCAGTCTGCACCTCGACATTGTCAGATTGCGCGGCGGCGGGCGCGGCGAGCAGCAGCGCGGCCGCGCCGACGAGCGCAGCCAATGCCGCCCGCGCGGCCTGCAGAAACGGAAATGGTCTGGTCCCCATTGCACAGCGGAAATAGCGCAGCATACTTTCAAACCGGTAAATGGCTTTCATCAAGCGCGCGGCCTCGCTAAGCGGCGGAATATGACCCAGTCTGCTATCGTTATCCGCGACCTTGTGAAAACCTATGCCGGGGGCAAACAGGCGCTGGGCGGTGTCAGCTTCGATGTGCCGCGCGGACAAATCTTCGGTCTGCTCGGCCCCAATGGAGCGGGCAAGTCGACGCTGATCAACATCCTGTCGGGCATGGTGCGCAAGACCGGTGGAACCGGGGAAATCTGGGGCTTCGACATCGACGCGCACCCGCGCAACGCCAAGAACAGCATCGGCATAGTGCCGCAGGAAATCGTTTTCGACCCTTTCTTTACTCCGCTCGAAACGCTGGAACTGGTCGCCGGGCTTTACGGCGTTCCCAAAGCGAAGCGGCGCAGTATGGAATTGCTCGAAGCGGTCGGCCTTGCTGACAAGGCCAATGCCTATGCCCGCACCTTGTCCGGTGGCATGAAACGGCGCCTGCTGGTGGCGAAAGCCATGGTCCATTCGCCCCCCGTGCTGGTGCTCGACGAGCCGACTGCCGGAGTCGACATTGAGTTGCGGCAGCAACTTTGGACTTACGTCCGCTCGCTCAACGCGCGGGGGGTGACGGTAGTCCTGACCACGCACTATCTGGAAGAAGCCGAAGAGCTGTGCGACCGCATCGCCATCATTAATCATGGCCAGCTGATCGCCAACAAGCCGACCCGCGAGCTCGTTGATATGGCGCGCGAGAAAGTGGTGGTCGTGACCACCGATGCCGACATTGCCGCGCCGCCTACGCATGACTGTTTTGAGAAGGTTGAGCTCGGCGGGGCGCGCGAGCTTTCCATCACCTATAACAAGGACCGTACCAATGCGGGTGAGGTGCTGGGCGCGGTGCAGGCGCAGGGCCACCGGATTGTCGACGTGTCAACGCGCGAGGCGGATCTGGAGGATGTGTTCCTTAATCTGACGCGGGCAGGCAGCTAGCCAAAGGAATTTCCATGAACCGTCCGTCCTCAGCTTGTCGAAGGACCGTTCCTTGTTTTTGATGCTCGAACGAAAGGCCAGCCCTTCGACAAGCTCAGAGCAAACGGGGTAGGGGTGAAGCAGGTGGCAAGTGCCGCGGAACACGACATCATCATCATCGGCTCGGGCGCAGCGGGGCTGACTGCTGCGCTATTGCTCGCCGAACGACACCGGGTGCTGGTGCTGGCCAAGGGCGACCTTACCGGCGGGTCGACCGCCTGGGCGCAGGGCGGGATCGCGGCCGTGCTGGATGCCGGCGACACTTTTGCCAACCATATCGATGATACGATGGTCGCAGGCGCGGGGCTGAACCGGCGCGAGACGGTGGAATTTGTCGTCGAAAACGCGCCGCGCGCGATCGAACGGCTGGTCGAGCTAGGCGTGCCATTCAACCGCGAAGCCGAGCTGCTGCATCTGACGCGCGAGGGCGGGCATTCGCATCGCCGCATCGTCCACGTCGATGACGCGACCGGCTGGGCGGTGCAGGCGGCGCTGCTGAAAGCCGCGGCGGACAATCCAAACATCACCCTGCAACCACACCGCGCCGCGATTGACCTGATCACCGGGCGGCACGAAGAGCGTTATTCGGGCTCAGGGCGCGTGTGGGGCGTCTATGCGCTCGATGAACAGACAGGGCAGGTTCACGCCTACACCGGTCGCGCGACGATGTTAGCGACGGGCGGCGCGGGGCGATGTTACCTGTTTTCCACCGCGCCGCGCGGGGCGACAGGGGACGGCATCGCGATGGCGTGGCGCGCGGGGTGCCGCGTCAGCAACATGGAAATGATGCAGTTCCATCCGACCTGTCTCTATAATCTTGAGGTCAAGAACTTCCTGATTACCGAGGCGGTGCGCGGCGAGGGCGGGGTTTTGAAGCATCCGCTGAGCGGTCACCGTTATATGCCCGATTATGACGGCCGCGCCGAACTCGCCCCGCGCGATGTGGTGGCGCGCGCGAATGATGACCAGATCAAGCGTTATGGCCTCGACTATGTCCACCTCGACATCAGCCACAAAGACCCGGACTTTGTGCGCGGCCATTTCCCCAACATCTATGACAAGCTGATAGGCCTCGGCATCGACATGACGACACAGCCGATCCCGGTAGTTCCGGCGCAGCATTATACCTGCGGCGGGGTGCTGATCGACCTTAATGGTCGTACCGACCTGCCCGGCCTTTACGCGGCGGGCGAGGTCAGCGAGAGCGGGCTGCACGGCGCCAACCGGCTGGCGTCGAACAGCCTGCTCGAATGTTTCGTGTTCGGCGAAGCAGCGGCGCGCGACATCATGGCGCGCTGGGCGGAACTCGATGTTCCGCCACCGATCCGCGCGTGGGACGCCAGCCGCGTGACCGACAGCGACGAAGAGGTCGTTATCAAACAAAACTGGACCGAAATCCGCCGCTTCATGTGGAATTATGTCGGTATCGTGCGCACAACAAAGCGCCTCGAACGCGCCGCGCACCGCATCCGTATGCTGAGTGAAGAGGTTGAGGATTATTACGGCCACTTCCGCGTAACGACCGATCTGATCGAGCTCAGGAACCTGCTTCAAACGGCAGATTTGATCGTGCAAAGCGCCTTGAAGCGCAAGGAAAGCCGCGGCCTGCATTACAACACTGACTATCCCGATATGTTGATGGTGGCCGAAGACACGGTGTTGGTGCCTTAGAGCGTCCTTGCGCCTCGAATCCGAGAACGAGTGGGAGGAGCCACTGAAGATCGACGTTGGCGAACGAAAGCTGTCGATATTGCATTGATGCCGCCCCCTTCCCCTTTCGCTCAATCGCGCCTATGGGGGCCGATGCCTTTTTCGACACTTCCCGCGCTTCTTGGCGAAGCGATCGCTGCGCGTGGCTATGCCGCGCCTTCGCCGGTGCAGGCCGCCGTGCTCGCGCCTGAGGCCTCGGGCCGCGACCTCATCGTTTCGGCGCAAACGGGGTCGGGCAAAACCGTCGCCTTTGGCATTGCCATGGCCGACGAGCTTATCCCCGAAGGCCAGCCCGCATCGTACGCGCTCGCGCCGCTGGCGCTGGTGATTGCGCCGACGCGCGAGCTGGCGTTGCAGGTCAGCCGCGAACTTGAATGGCTCTATGCCAAGGCGCGCGCACGGATTGTCACCTGCGTCGGCGGGATGGACGCATCGCGCGAGCGGCGCAATTTGCAGGGCGGTGCGCATATCGTGGTCGGCACGCCCGGGCGGCTGCGCGACCATCTCGAGCGCGGCGCGCTCGACTTGTCGGCGTTGAAAGTGGTGGTGATCGACGAGGCCGACGAGATGCTCGACATGGGTTTTCGCGAGGATTTGGAAGAGATCCTCGATGCCACGCCTGCTGACCGACGCACCTTACTGTTCTCGGCAACCATGCCCAAGCCGATTGTTGCGCTCGCCAAACGCTATCAGCGCGATGCTTTGCGCATTTCGACGGTGGGCGAAGATCGCGGGCATGGCGACATCGCCTATCAGGCGGTGACCGTTGCGCCTGCCGATATTGAGAATGCTGTCGTCAATCTGCTGCGCTTTTACGAGGCGGAGACGGCGATGCTGTTCTGCGCGACGCGCGACAATGTGCGTCACCTGCACGCCAGCCTGATCGAGCGCGGCTTTCAAGCGGTGGCGCTGTCAGGCGAGCATAGTCAGAATGAGCGCAATCAGGCGCTACAGGCGCTGCGCGACCGCCGCGCGCGGGTGTGCGTCGCGACCGATGTGGCGGCACGCGGGATCGACCTGCCCGCATTGTCGCTGGTGATCCATGTCGAATTGCCGCGCGATGCCGAGGCGTTGCAGCACCGTTCGGGCCGCACCGGGCGCGCAGGCAAAAAGGGCACGGCGATCCTGCTCGTTCCCTATCCGCGCCGCCGCCGCGTTGAAATGATGCTGCGCGGCGCGCGAATCGAGGCCGAATGGAAGCGGGCTCCGACCGCTGAGGAAGTGCGCGCGCAAGACCGCGAACGTTTGGTCGCCGCCATCACTGCGCCGGTCGAGGGCGATGACGAGGATCGCGCGCTCGCGGCGCGCGTGCAAGAGGTGCTGTCGCCGGGCGATATCGCGCTGGCGCTGGTCCAAGCGCACCGCGCCAGAATGCCCGCGATTGAGGAATTGCTGGATAGCGGCAGCGCCGGGCCTGAAAAACGCACGCTGGTCAAACGCGAGGGGTTCGACGACACCGTCTGGTTCCGGCTCAACATCGGCCGCCGCCAAAACGCCGACGTGCGCTGGATTTTGCCGCTGCTGTGCCGCCGCGGCCATGTCACCAAGAATGAAGTCGGCGCGATCAAGATTGGCCAGCATGAAACAATGTTTGACGTGCCGCGCCACGCCGCCGACCGCTTTGCCGCAGCGCTGAAACGCACGGCGCAAGAGGATCCCGATGATGGGATCGTCATCGAAGCGATAGCGGGCAGCCCGCGTGAAGCGGCGCGCGCCAATGCCCGCGGCGGGCCGCCACGCCACGGGCCGCGCGCAGGCGGACCGCGCAAATTTGGCGGTAAGCCGGGCCAAGGCCGGGGCCGCCCGCCGCGCGGATGACTGCCCGGCGCATCCTGGTCGATGCCGATGCTTGCCCGGTGAAGGACGAGATTTACCGCGTTGCCTGGCGACTTAATCTGCCCGTGGTCATCGTTGCCAATACGCGTATCCGCATTCCCGACCATCCGCTGGTCAGCCGGGTGGTGGTTACCGATGGCTTTGATGCCGCCGACGACTGGATCGCGGACGCGGCGGGGCCATGCACCATCGTCGTCACGGCCGACATTTTGCTCGCCGACCGCTGTTTGAAGGCGGGTGCGCTGGTCACCGGTCCCAATGGCAAGGCGTTTACGCCTGGCATGATCGGCGGCGCTGTGGCGACGCGCGCGATCATGGCCGACCTACGCAGTGGATTGGGTGAAGGGATTGGCGGCCCGCCACCCTTCACCGCGCGCGACCGCTCGGCCTTTTTGCAGACGCTTGATCGCATGGCTCATCAGCTACTACGCAGTGCTGCATGAACCGAGCGCAGATTTTCGAATTTTACAGCCGCCTGGCCGATGCCAATCCTTCGCCCGAAACCGAGCTCGCCTATGACAACACCTATCAATTGCTCGTCGCGGTTGTGCTGTCGGCACAGGCCACCGACGTCGGGGTGAACAAGGCAACGCGCGCCTTGTTTGAGCAAGTCAAGACGCCGCAACAGATGCTCGATCTGGGCGAGGATGGCCTGAAAGCGCATATCAAGACCATCGGGCTGTGGCGTGCCAAAGCGAAGAATGTGATCGGCCTTTCAGAGGTTTTGGTGCGCGATTTTGGCGGTCAAGTGCCTGCCGACCGCGATGTCCTCACTGGCCTGCCCGGCGTCGGGCGCAAGACCGCCAATGTGGTGATGAACTGCGCCTTCGGGGCAGAAACTTTCGCCGTTGATACGCACATTTTTCGCGTCGGCAACCGTACTGGTCTGGCACCGGGGAAAACGGTGTTGGCGGTCGAAAAGGCGCTCGACAAGCGCACGCCCGCGCCGTTCCGCGTCGGTGCGCACCACTGGCTGATCCTGCACGGCCGCTATGTCTGCAAGGCGCGCACGCCCGAATGCTGGCGCTGCGGCGTGGCGGATTTGTGCCGCTACAAACCCAAGTCGGTGTCGCGCGCGAAATAGGCCGCCAGCGTTGTTTCAATAAGCGCGATGGCACCGTCGCTCCCAAAGCTGGCGGGGTCGAGCACCAGTTCGAGCCACAGCCCGTCGACCAGCGCGGTGAGCGCAATTGCCAGCTGCGAAGCAGCCGCCGGGGCCATGCCGCACTTCTCGAGCAGCCCCGCCAGCCGCGCGCGATAGGCGGCGTAGCCCGTGCGGTGAATTTCCGCCGCGCGGGCGTTGGTGCGCGCCAATGCCCAGAAAGCGGTCCAGCTACCGAGCAGCGCCGGATCGGTCACCGGCGGGCGAAAGCTGGCGGTCAAAAAGGCCGTCAGCTGCGCGCGTGGAAGCGCAGGCGCGGTAACAATCGCCTCCTCGAAGATGGCGTCCATGCGCTCGGCGGTCGCCGCATAGGCGGCGCATACCAGATCGTCGATGCCTGCGAAGTAATGGCGCAGCAGCCCCGGCGACACGCCCGCGCGGGCACAGATGCTGCGCACGCTGACGCCCTCCAGCCCCGCCTCGGCAAGCGCGGCACAGGTCGCGTCGATCAACGCTTCGCGGCGGACATCGGCGCTTTCGCGGGTGAAGGGTTGGCGCGCGGCTTGCATTTGTTTTACGAATGTATAACAAGCATGCCGACATGGCAACCGCACTGCACCCCGATTCCGCGACCGACCCGCTCGAGGGCTGGTCGCTGCCCGCATGGACCTATGCGGACCCTGAATTTGCGGCTGTCGAGGCGGAACGGATTTTCCGTCCGTCGTGGCAGATTGTTTGCCACGTCAGCGACATCGCGGAACCGGGTAATTGGCACAGCTTGGATTACGTCGGCGAAAGCGTGATTGTGGTGCGCGGGCAGGACGGGGTGCTGCGCGCTTTTACCAATGTGTGCCGCCATCGCGGGTCGCGCCTGGTCGACGGGGCGCGCGGCTGTGCAAAGAAGCTTGTCTGCCCTTATCATGCCTGGACCTATGATCTCGATGGCCGCCTGACCGGTGTGCCCGACAGCGCGACTTATCCCATGCTCGACCGCGACAGGTCTGGGCTGGTGCCGGTCGATCTGGAAATATGGCAGGGCTTCGTGTTTGTCCGGCTGACCGGCGACGGGCCGCCGGTCGCCAGCATGATGGCCCCCTATCTGGACCAGATTGCGCCCTATCGCTTTGCCGATCTCACGGCGCTGGGCCGCGTTACGCTGCGCCCGCGCGAAGTGAACTGGAAAAATGTTGGCGACAATTATTCGGACGGGTTGCACATTGCCCCGGCGCATCCCGGCCTGACCCGCCTGTTCGGCAAAAGCTATGGCGTCGAAGCCGAGCGTCACGTCGACCGCATGTGGGGCGATCTGGTCGAACGACCCTCGGCCAACTGGTCAGAGCGGCTTTATCAGCGGCTATTGCCGTCTGTGTCGCACTTACCGCCTGCGGGCCAGCGCCGCTGGCTCTATTTCAAGCTGTGGCCCAATATCGCCTTCGATATTTATCCCGACCAGGTCGATTTTATGCAGTGGCTGCCAACCGGCCCGACCAGCTGCATCATCCGCGAGATCAGTTATGTCCTGCCCGACGCGCGGCGCGAAATGCGCGCGGCCCGCTATCTCAACTGGCGCATCAACCGCCAGGTCAATGCAGAGGATACCGTGCTGATCACGCGAGTGCAGCAGGGCATGGCGTCGCGCAGCTTTACCATCGGGCCGCTCAGCGACAAGGAAGTTTGCTTAAAGCAATTCTGCCGCCGGATGCGGGAAACCGTTCCCGCCGCGCGCCAAGAACAGGCCCCGGCGGCGGGGTGGAGCAAGATATGACCCAGAAATATGACGCCGTCATCATCGGTGCGGGGCACAATGGCCTGGTCTGCGCCTTTTACCTTGCCCGGGCGGGCATGCGCGTGCGCATCGTCGAGCGCCGCGATGTCGTCGGCGGCGCGGCGGTGACTGAGGAGTTTCATCCCGGATTCCGCAATTCGGTAGCAAGCTATACCGTCAGTCTGCTGCAACCCAAGGTTATCGCCGACATGGAGCTGGCGAAGCATGGCTACCGCGTTATCGAACGGCCGATCAGCAATTTCCTTCCGCAGCCGGATGGTGGTTACGTCAAGCTGGGCGGTGGACTGGAGCGCACGCAGGCGGAGTTTGCACGCTTCAGCCGCCACGATGCCGAGGTGCTTCCCGCTTATTACGACGCTTTAGAGGGCGTCGCCGAAGTGCTGCGCGACCTGGCGCTCAAAGTGCCTCCTAATGTGGGCGACGGTTGGCGCTCGTTGATGGATGCGGCGCTGCAGGGGCGCAAGCTTGCAGGTCTTGGGGTGGAGGCCCAGCGCGACGTGCTCGACCTGTTCACCAAATCGGCGCGCGATTTTCTGAACGGCTGGTTTGAAAGCGAAGCGGTGAAGGCCGCCTTCGGCTTTGACGCAGTGGTTGGCAACTACGCTAGTCCCGACGCGCCGGGCAGCGCCTATGTGCTGCTGCACCATGTCTTTGGCGAGGTGAATGGCAAGAAGGGCGCATGGGGCCACAGCATTGGCGGCATGGGGGCGATCACGCAGATCATGGCGCGGGTGTGCCGTGATTTGGGTGTGGAAATCAGCCTCGAAGCGCCGGTCGAGCGCGTGCTGGTGGACAATGGCAAAGCGGTCGGCGTGCGGCTGGAAAGCGGCGAGGAAATTGCTGCGACGCGGGTGATCGCCAATGTCGGACCGAAATTGCTCTATGGCCGGATGGTCGACAGCGCCGATCTGCCATCGGACTTCGCGCGACGGATCAAGGGCTATAAAGTCGGCAGCGGAACGTTCCGGATGAATGTCGCGCTGAGTGAACTTCCGCGTTTTTCCGCGCTCCCCGAACCCGGCGAGCACCATCAGTCGGGCATCATCATCGCGCCGACGCTGGATTATATGGACGCGGCCTTTGTCGATGCGAAGGCGCACGGCTGGTCGAAAGCGCCCATCGTCGAAATGCTGATCCCGTCGACAGTGGACGATAGCCTCGCACCCGCAGGCTGCCATGTCGCCAGCCTCTTCTGCCAGCAATTCGCGCCGGTGCTGCCGGACGGGCGCGATTGGGATGCGGAGGAGGACGCGGCCGCCGACACCATCATCGACACGGTCGAAGCGCATGCGCCGGGTTTTCGCGCCAGCATCTTGGGGCGGCAAATCCTGTCACCCAAGGGGCTGGAACGCAAATTCGGGCTGGCTGGCGGCGACATTATGCACGGTCACATGAGCCTCGACCAGCTCTGGTCGGCGCGCCCGATGCTGGGCCACGGCGGCTATCGCGGCCCGATCCAGAATCTCTATATGTGCGGCGCGGGCACGCACCCCGGCGGCGGCGTAACCGGCGCGCCGGGGCACAATGCGGCCGAGGTTATACTGCGCGACGCGGCCGGGTGGTTTGCGCCGCGCTGGCTTCAATAACGCGCCGTCACCGATACGCCATAAAAGCGTGGCTCACCCGGAATGAAGGTCGGAATGCCGAACGCGCCGCCGGTGTTGCCGGCGTCGAGCAGATAGTCCTCGTTGCTAGCATTGCGGATGAAGCCAGCAATTTCAAACCGGTCATTGGCGAAGGCCACGCCCGCGCGCGCGTTGAACAATGTCACCGGTCCCTGTGAAATGAGCGGATTGTTGGGCACTTCAAAGAAGATGCGGCTGCGATGGGTAACGGTGGGCGTCACAAAGAAGCGCGCACTGGATCCGATCGGCGCGTCGATGGTGAAGCCGCCCGCCGCCTGCCATTCGGGCTGCAAACGGAACCGCGCGCCCGCGAATTGCGGAGCGAAGCTGTTGTTGTCGTCGATGCCGCCGTCGATGTAGCCGACATTGCCGAACAGGCTGAGCCAGTCGGCGGCGCGAACATTGACCTCCAGCTCGACACCAAGGTTGCTCGCCTTGCCCGCGCTTTGGGTCAATGTCGTGCCGTTGGGCTGGATGACGCTGACCTGAAAGCCGTCATAGACCTGATAATAGACGCCGAGCGCGCCCGACACCGGGCCCATGGTACCCTTGATGCCCGCTTCATAGTTCCACACCGTTTCTTCGGGGACCAGCTGGCGATTGGGGACGGGCACCCCGCCGACGCGCGCGGCGTTCAACTGTACCACCGGCGAACGGCGACCCTTGGATACGGTGGCAAAGATATTGCTGCGTTCATCAAGCCGGAACAAAATGTTGGCGCGCGGCAGCACGGCGGCATAGCTGCGCTTGGCGCGGAACGTCTGGCCGCCGGTGTCGACCTGTCCCGGGATCAGCGAGAAAGCAGTGGGGTTCAGCCGCGGGCGCGGCACGCGGGCGAAGAAGGTTGATTCACGATCCTCGATCAGGACGCGCGCCCCCGCTGTCAGTTCGAACCTGTCAGAGGCAATCCACGTGGCATCGGCGAACACCGAATAGCTGGCGTTGATCCCGCCATTTTCAAACACCGAGCTGTAAGGGACCTGCGTCAGCAAGCCACCGGTCAGCAGCGCGGTGACCTGCGCCGCCTGCACCACGCCCGCCGCATCGACGCACGGAATGCCGGGCACCACGCGCGCGGCGCATTGCAGGAAAATGCCCTCTTCGCTGCTGAACGGCACGTTCTGGATGCTGTCTTCGCGGAAATAGTTCCAGCCAAAGGTCGCGCGCCAATTGGGGTCGGCATAGCTGAAGCGGCTTTCGTGGCTAACCTGCTCGCCCTGCGCCAGTTCGGCAAATTCCAGATACCAGGCCGCCGAGCCGTCGGCGTCGAAGATTTCAAGGCTGTCAAACTTGCGATAGCCGTTGACGCTGGTGAAAGTCAGCCCGTCGGACACATCAGCAGTGATGGTGAAATTGACGTCGTACACATCGCGGTCGAGGCCCAATTGCACCGCGCCCAGCACGCTTTCAGACAGCGGCGATCCACCCAGATTGGCGCGGCCGAACGGGTTCGCGGGGCCGTCGCTGGTCGGCAGCGATCCCGAAATGAAAGGAGTGCCCCCGTTGCGCTGGCGGTCATGGGTGCCGATCAGATCGAACGTCACGTCATCATAAGGACGCCAGCGCAGCGAGGCGCGGATGCCCAGCTGGTCCTGCGCATACAGCTCTTCATCCTGTGAAGCGGCCAGATTTTCGACATAGCCGTCGCGGGTGCGCCATTCGAACGCCACCCGCGCGGCAAGCTTGTCGCCGCCCAGGTTGACGAAGCCGCCCAGCAGCGTCTGTTCGAAATTGCCATAACCGCCGGTCAGTTCGGCCGAAAATCCTTCGCGCGGGCGCGCTGAGGTCAGACTGATCGCGCCGACCGCGGATGCGGTGCCGAACAGGGTCGCCTGCGGACCCTTGATCACCTCGACGCGTTCCAGATCGTAGATCGCTTGGTACGAACCGCGCGAGCGCGAAATGTCGATGCCATTATAGTAAAGCGTCACGCGCGGCCCCTGCTGCGCCGATCCCGAATCCGACGTGATGCCGCGAATGACGACGCCGGGGTTGTTCGCGCTCTGCTCCTGGATGTTGAGACCGGGGACATACGCCGACAGCTCGTCAAGGTCGCTGACGCCCAGCTCGCGAATGCGCGCCCCTGACACTGCGGAAATGGTGATCGGCACATCCACCGAGCGCTGCTCAATCTTTTGCGCGGTGACGATAATCTCGGCCGAATTCTCTTCGGTTTCGGCGTCCTGCGCCTGCGCGACAGAAGCAAAGCTGCTGGCGGCGGCAAGCAGGGTCAGACGGGTTGCAGTATGGAAAGACATGGGGGGAGCCTCCTGTTGTTTGATCCGGCGGCTATGCTGCAAGTGCGAAGAAAGCGCGTCGCGGCGGTGACAAATCCGTGACAAGACAATTGTTTCTGCGTGGCAAAATCGCCCTGCTCGCCCCGGCGGCAATTTGCCGCTAGGGCAGTGCAATGCTCTCGGTCCTCGACCTGTTTCGCGTCGGCATCGGGCCGTCGAGCTCGCACACGGTGGGCCCGATGCGCATTGCAGCGCGCTTTCGGGCGCATCTGGACAAGCATGGGCTGACGGCGCGAGCCGCGCGGCTTCGAATCGAATTGCAAGGTTCGTTGGCGCTGACCGGCGAAGGGCATGGCACGCCGCGGGCAACATTGTTGGGCCTGCTCGGCCATTTGCCGGAGAGCGTTGATTTGACGCAGGCCGAGGCCGATCTGGCGGCGCTGCGTACAACCCACCGTCTCGCGCTCGCGAACGGCCATTGCATCAGCTTCGATCCTGCAAACGACCTGATCCTCGCTTTTGACGCTATGCCCACGCTGCACCCCAATGGCATGCGCTTTCAGGCGTTTGATGCAGACGGCGCGGTGATCGCGGACCGCGACTATTATTCAACCGGCGGCGGGTTTATTGCATCGCGCCGGCAGCTGGAGCGGCCTGCAGCGGACGACAGGATCGCGACCGGGTTCGCCGCGCCTTACCCTTTTGCCAGCGGTGACGAACTACTCGCGCTAACCGCTGCCCATGGCCTCAGCATCGCCGAACTGATGCTCGCCAACGAAGATGCGCTGCGCCCGCGCGCCGAGACCGAAGCGCGCCTCGACGCCATTGCCGCCGTGATGCTCGACTGTATCGCGCGCGGCCTTGCCACCGACGGCACCCTTCCCGGCAAACTCGGAGTCCAGCGCCGCGCCGCCGCACTATGGCGCAAGCTCGACGGCGCGCCGCTGTCGAACGAGCGCGAGAGTTTGTTCGACTGGCTCAACGCTTATGCGATGGCGGTAAACGAGGAAAATGCCGCCGGGGGTCGCGTGGTCACCGCGCCGACCAATGGCGCGGCGGGGATAATCCCGGCAATCATCCGCTATTATTGCGTCGATGCCGAACGACCAGCACGCGACATTCGCACCTTCCTGTTGACCGCCGGGGGCATCGGTCTGCTCTACAAACAGCGTGCGTCAATTTCGGGGGCCGAAATGGGCTGTCAGGGAGAGGTCGGCGTTGCCTGTTCGATGGCGGCGGCGGGGCTGGCCGCGATCTGGGGTGCAACGCCCGAACAGGTCACCATCGCTGCCGAGATCGGCATGGAGCATAATCTGGGCCTCACCTGCGATCCCGTGGGTGGGCTGGTGCAGGTCCCGTGCATCGAGCGCAACGCCATCGGCGCGGTCAAGGCGGCCAACGCCGCGCGGCTGGCGCTGCACAGCGCAGGGCCGATGCGCGTTTCACTCGATCAGGTGATCGAAACGATGCGCCAGACCGGGCTCGATATGTCCAGCAAGTACAAGGAAACCGCGCAGGGCGGTCTCGCCGTCAATGTTGTGGAATGCTGACGCTGCGCCGCGCCCACCAGTAAAGCGGCAGCGCCGCCGCCATCAGCACGAAATTGAGCAGCGCGCCGCTGCCCGACCCATAGAGCGCCCAAAAGCCAAAAGCGAGGCCCACGAGCGCAAGGCCTCTTGCCACGCCCAGCCAGAGTGCGGCCAGGCAGCACCCAAGATAGAATATCAGCGACGCCGCTGAAGTGAGGTTGAGCATGAAGGTCAGCAGGCCACCGTCGGCGCTGACGCTGGACAGCAGCAGTACCGACGCGCACAGGCTGGCGAGCAGCACCACGCGCACCGGCACGTCGCGGGCGTTGGTGACCCCCAATACTGGCGGCAGCAATCCGGCGCGCGCCATGCTCAACGGATGTTCACCCTGCATCAGCACCCAGCAGTTGAGGCAGCCGACCACCGCGATGACGGCAAAAGCAGCCAGCCACTGCGCCGCCGCTGCACCCCAGAAGCGTTCGACGAATAGCGCGATGGGGGCCGGCGAAGCGGCAACCTCCGCCGCTGGCAGCGCGAGTAGGATTGCGGCGCAAACCGCGACATAAAGCAGCCCGGTAAGCCCCACGCCGATCAGCGTCGCGCGCGCAACATTGCGCGCCGGATCACGCACCCGTTCTGCCGCCACCCCGGCGGTTTCGAAACCAACCATCGCATAGAAGGCAATGGCCATCACGACCGTAAATTCGGAGCCGTTGAAAGGCTTCAATGTGGCCGACGCTGCGTCGGTCTGGCCCGTGCCCAGCAGCTGCGCGCCAATCAGGATGACGGCCAGCAGCGGCAAGATGCGCAGCGTTGTGGTCACCAGCTGGAACCGCCCAGCCGCCTGCGGACCGCGCAGGTTGATCAGCGTCATCGCCCAAATCAGAACCACCGACCAGATGGCGAGCGACCGGTCGCTGGCGGCGAGGCGCGGCTCGAATACCGCCATGTAGCGGATGGCAGTTTGTGCGAGCACAGCGTTTGCCGACCAGACACTGATCCAATAGCTCCAGTTGATGAGCATCGCGGGCAGGGGCCCTAGCGCCTCGCCAATGACCGCCCCCGCCCCGGTTGCGTCAGGTCGGGCCGCAATCATCCGCGCGATGACTGCTGCCATCACCAGCACGCCAGGAATGACCACGGCCCATGCTGCCAACCCCGTCCAGCCGAACGGGGCGAGCTGGCCGGGCATCACGAAAATGCCCGACCCAATCATGCCCCCCATGACCAGCGCGGCGGCAGTCCAGACCCCGAAGGGCCGCTCTTCGGGGGCTTGCACTGCGCTCAGAAGTCTTTGGTGACCTTCAGCCCCACGAGCCGCGGCCGGATGACCGTGTCATAAAACACCCCGCCGGTGCTGCTGACATTGCCGGGATCGCCGCATGTCGTCTCCACGCATTGCACGCCGGAATTGATCACGCCATTTTCGTTGAACAAATTGGTTGCGAATAGCTCAAGGCTCCATCCTTCGCCCGCAATCCCCGCCGAAACATCAGCGGTGGTATAGGCGTCGAACATGCCCTTGATCGCATTTTCGGCGGTGCGCAAATCGCTGCGGCGGCCGCCGATATGGTTGACGGCGAACTGGATGTGCCCGTCAAGGTTGCCGATGGGCGCTTCATAGCGCGCCACCGCATTGCCCTTGAATTTGGCGGTGACGGGCAGGCGCGTGCCAGCGGGCGCGAGCAGGCTGTTGCCCGCCGTGGTGCAGTCGAACTGCGGATTGGCGATGCGGCAGAAATCGCGGCGGATTTCGGCGTCGTTATAGCTGGCCCCGGCGTTCAGGCTGAACCCGCCGGAGCGGAAACCGATGTCGGCTTCGATGCCCCGGATGCGGGCGATCCCTGCATTGCGTACCTCGCTGAGACCATTGGCACCCAGGAAGGACAGCTGGATGCCCTTCCAATCCAGTTGATAAACCGACCCGTTGAACCGGAAGGGACCGAAATTGGTCTTCCACCCCAATTCGTAATTGTCGAGCGTATCGGGACCATAGGGCGGCAGCGATCCGCGCCGGTTGACCCCGCCGGGACGGAAACCGCGCGACCAAGTGGCATAGAGCAGCACATCGTCGGTTACGCGGTAGCTGGCGTTCAGTTTCCAGATGGCATCGGTGTCCGACGTCGTTTTGTCGACGTTGGTGCAGGGGCTGCCCGCCACCTGGGTCGGGCCAAAGCACGCCGCCTCACCAGTGCGGCTTGAGAAACCGGCGCTATATCCGAAAAAGCCAACCAGCGAATTCTTGTAGCGGTACAAGCGTCCGCCCGCGGTTACCGTGAACCGGTCGGTCAAGTCATAGGCAATTTCGCCGAACAGCGCATAGTCACGGTCAACGCGCAGCTGCTTGGTCAGCCAGATATTGCTGTCGGTACCGGTTACCGTGATCGCATCGCTGATATTATCGATGATGTAATTCTGCTCGATGTTGTGCGACTGGCGCTGATAGAAAACACCGCCAATGAAGCGCAGCGGCGCATCGGCAGGTGACGCGAGCCGGATTTCGGCAAAGCTTTTGCGATAGCGGTCGGTCCCCTGAATATATTGGTTGGGGTTGACGGGGTCGCCATTATTGTCGGTGAAATAAGCCCCGTATCCGAACAGAGCGTCGTAGAAATAAGCATAGTCCGAATAGTCGCTCTCGGTTTCGGTCTTGCGGCGCAAATGGCCGCCGGTGGCCGTCAGATCCCAGCTGCCGATTTTGCCTTCGATCGTCAGCGCCGCCTGGACCCACTCATCGTTGCTCGATTCAGGGTTATATTGGACGGTCTGCAGCTTGCCCGACACGGCGGTCGACCGTTCCTGGGCAAAGCTGCCCGACACTTCCTGTACCTGACCGATAATGACCGGACGGATCGTCCAGTCGTCATCCAGTTCGATGCCCAGCGCGATGCGACCGCCAAAGGTATCGACGTCGTTATAGTTGCGCTCGACCAGATTGGCGTTGGTCTGGGTTATGCCGGAAGTGGGATAGGTGCGGCTGCCAAAGACATTGTCGATATAGCCGGCATCACGGCGGTAATAGGCGACGATGCGCGCAGCGGCGCGTTCCGAAATCGGGGCGTTCAGAAAGCCTTCGACCAACCCGCCCAAGCCCCCCGACACGGCGTTGAGTTCGGCCCCGACCTCGCCATAGGTGCCGCTGGTGTCGGGTTTGTTGGTGACCAGCTTGATCGTGCCTGCCATCGAGCTTGCGCCATAGAGCGTGCCCTGCGGCCCAGCGAGCGCCTCGACGCGGGCAAGGTCATAGGCGTGCAGATCGAGCGCGCCCTGGATCGTCGTGATCGGCATTTCATCAAGGTAGGTGCCGACGGTAGGCAAGGACGTGGAGTGGTTCGCATTCTCGCCCGACGCGACGCCGCGGAAATAGACCTGTGCAAAGCCGGGTGCAGCCGTCTGGATTGTTACCGATGGCAGGAATTTAATAACGTCGGCAAATTCCTTGACCTGCAATTCATCCAGCCGCTCAGTGCCAAAGGCGGTGATGGCGAGCGGAACATCCTGCAGATTTTGTTCGCGCTTGGTTGCGGTGACGACGATATCGGCATCATCGCTAGAGTCGGCCTCCTGCGCCACCGCGCCAGTGGAGCAAAGGATCGTGGTCGACAGCAAAACCGCGCTGCTGCGGGTGACGGCGGAAACAAAGGAACGCATGCAAACCCCCCAAAGGTTGAACCCCTACTCAATCCTTTGGGCCGATATTGCGCAAGTCCCGTTCGTCCAAATGCCCGTTCGCGATACAATAATTCGCCTGATTGTGACCAATTAGTCACAAAACGCTGGCGGTGGGGCGGGGTAGTGGTCCAGCACCGGTCCCAGCGCGGTGGTAAGATCGCCCAGCCACGGGGCATAGGGCTTCCACTGATCAACCCCGTCACGATTAATCGGGCGGCGCACTTGCTCGCTCGACGCCGTCCGCACTGCACGGGCATTTTGGTGGAACGCCATACAGCCCGCCTCGAACGGCAGGTCCAGAAAGGCCAGCAGCGCGCGCACTTCCGCTTCGGGGTCATCGAGTAGCGCTTCGTGGATCACACGGTGGACGCGGGCCGGTTGCACGGCGTCGATATGCGCCATCAGCCGCACATAATCGGCATAATAGCGCCCCATGTCGGCAAGGCCGTAGCTGAACGCCTGTCCTTTGGCGAAATGCTGGCGATAGTTGGACCAACAGCAATCCATGGGATGCCGCCGTGCGTCGATGATGCGCGCACCTGGCAAGATCAGGCGGATGAAGGCGGTATAGAGCCAGTTGTTGGGCAGTTTGTCGATATAGTAAGGCTTGGTGGTTTTGCGCTGCACTGCGGTGCGCGCCAAATATTCGCCGCCGAGCGCGGTCAATTCGGCGCCGGTCAACTCGCCCAGCGCTTCTATCCATTGCCGTCCATGCGCGCGTCGCGCGCGCCCCAGGTCAAGCGCCATCGCCGGAATGTCGGGCAGCTCTTGTGTGCCTTCAATCGCCGAATGGCTGGCCAGAATCTGTTCCACCAACGTTGATCCCGCGCGCGGCATGCCTAGGATGAAGATGGGGTCAGCGGCGGAATCGCCTGCGCCTGCACGCGCCGCGAAATAATCGGCATCGATGGTGGCGATCATCCGGTCGACCAGCGCACTGGTTTCGCCCGCATCATAGCCCAGTTGGTCGCGGCGGATGGCGTTGCCCGCGGCATAATGATCGAAAGCGGCCTTCGCGTCGCCGACATCATCAAACGCCTTGCCCAAGGCAAAGTTGAGGTGCAGGCGGTCATCCTGCCGCGCCGGGTCCGCCTCATCAATGGCTGCCAGCGCCGCCAGCATGGCGAGGCGATCCCTTTCATCGAAGCGGATGGTTTTGAGGTTGGCGAGGCTCCACCACACCTCGCCCAGCCCCGGATCGACAGCGATGGCAGCGCGATAGGCGGCGATGCTGTCGTCCTGCCGCCCCACGGTTTTCAGCATATGGCCATAGCTCATGGCGAGCTTGGCATGGTCGGGGAAGCGCTGCGTCAGTTCGGCATAAAGGGCTATCGCCTCGTCATAGCCGCCGATCCGTCCTAGCGCGGCCGCCTTCAGATTGCGCAGCGCTGGATTGTCAGGGTCGAAGGCCAACGCGCCCGACAGCACCTCGACCGCCTCGGCAAAGCGGCTTTGTTTATAGAGGACAGTGGCAAGGTTAGCGCGCGCCGCGCCAAAGGCGGGGGCCAGTTCCAGGGCACGGCGTAGCAATTTCTCGGCATCGGTGTAGCGTCCGATCCGCCCCGCGACCTCGGCCAGCATGCGGATCGCCGCGACGTCGCTGGCGTCGCGGCGCAGGCGGGTGCGCAAGGCGACCTCGGCGTCGGGCAGCCGGTCCTGTGCCAGCGCGAGGCCCGCCGCGATCATTTCGGGGTCGTGAATTGCGGCCGACACCGCAGCAAGTGAGGCAGCCTGCGCTTCGGCTTCGCGCCCAAGCCGCCGCAGCGCGTGTGCCGCGAGCCGGTGCGCCTCGGCAACCTCCGCATGCCGGGCGACAATAGCGGTGGCCAGCTCCAGCGCGCGCGCTGGGTCGTTGGCCAGCGCGGCATGCGCCGCCACCAATTGCCGGTCAGTTTCGGTCGTTGCCATCCAGCGGGATCAGCCCGCCGTGCGCGCTTCGGCCACGGCCTGCTTCAGCGCGTCATAGCCGACCGCGCCAGCAATCAGTCGCGACCCGATAATCATCGACGGGGTGGCGTTGATGTTGAGTTGCTGCGCCAGCGCCAGATTGTTATCGATTTCGCGCTCGAACAAGCGCGTATCCGCATTAGCATCGCTGCGCCCGTCGAGGATTACCCCGGCGCGGGTGCTGGCCGCGTCGATGGCGCCGCGGTCAAGGCTGCCTGCAGCAAACATTGCATGGTGGAAGGCGTCATATTTGCCCTGCCGCGCCGCGGCGAGTGCGGCGATGGCGGCGTCCTTACTCTGCGGAGCGATGATGGGCAGCTCGCGGAACACCACCTTCACGCCCTTATCCTCGCGCACCAGCCGGTCGATATCGGGCAGCGCCGCGCGGCAGAACACGCAGCCATAGTCGGTAAAGATGGTCAGCGTGACATCGCCCCTGGCATTGCCGATCCACGCCCCCGAAAAGGGCTTTTCCAGCACCGGGCGCACCGCATCAATCGCCGCAGCCATCTGGTTCGCCTGATATTTTTCCAGCGCCTGGGGCACAATTTCGGGGTTGGCCAAAATGGTCTCGCGCACCAGTGCGCGTGTCTCGGCTGCGGTCATCGCGCCGCCGCCCCAGCGGCCTCCGGCCCAAAAGGTAAGCGCCAAAACAGCCAGCGTGGCTGCTGTTAGCGGCACCCAGCGCGGTACAGCAGGCGGTTCATCCGACGATGTGGCCCGCGGCAGGTCGCGGCGCGCCGGCCTTTCATCGGCAGTTAAATCGTCGGGCGGTGCGGCCTCGGCTGCTGGCGCGACCGGCTCAGGCGCAGGCGCCGCCTGGAACAAGGGCAGATTGTTGGCGTCCGTCTTGACCGGTTCGTCGGCGAGCAGCCGTTCCAGCCCCGATATGGGCGGTTCGGCGGGTTCGGCAGCAGGCGGGCGCAACTTGCCAAGCTGGCGCGCCCCCGCTTGCTTGCCGCTGGCAACCACGCTGCCCAACCCTTGCTGCGCGGCGGTCCCGGCTTTGCCGAGCTGGGCGGCGGCGGCAGTGCCCGCCTTGCCCGTGGCGGCGGCCGTTGCGCGACCCGCCGCGCGCAGCAGCACGCCTCCTTGCCGCGCCGCCGCCGCGCTCTTGCGCGGGATTTCCAGGGCAGCGATGCGAGCGGGGATGTCAGCGCGTTCGCCAACCCTTATCGTCCAGTCGGCAAAGGCGTATGCTGCGCGGACGGTTGCGGCCCAACCTCGCGCCGCGAAGCTCCTGGCGGCGGCAACCGCGGGCCCCGCCTGCGCGGATAGCGAGGGCGGCGGCGACTTGGGCGGGGCAGCATAGGCCGACACATCAACGCCAAGCGGCAGCGCCTCGTCACGCATCAGCCCACCGTCGCCCGGCGGTGACGCAGGTTCGTGGCGGCGCTTCACCGGGACAGGCGGCGGCGGGTTCTGGCGGAGCCAGGGCTGGTAAAATTCGTCGTTGCGCTCGTTCACATCGGACCTTCGCTAAACCGGAACGAGCGCTCTAGCGCCTCTTGCGCTGCTGTTCCACCTCGGCGCGCGCAACCAGCGCAATATCCTGTGCACGAATCCAGTCAGGCGATCCATTGGGTAGCGCGGCCATTGCCATTTCTGCATGTTGCAGTGCGAGCGGCGCCGCGCGCCCCTGCAATTGATAGCGTTCGGCGGTGGCCAGTGCGGCGCGCCCTTGGTCACCGCGCTGGGCATAAACCACGCCCAGTTGATACCAGGCAAAGGGATTTTCATTGTCGAGCGTCACCGCCGTGCGCAGCACCTGCTCGGCCTCGGCGGCGAGGCTAAGGTCTTCTGTGGCGATCAGGGCATGGCCCAACAGCGCGGCGATCAGCGGCTGTGACCGGCTGCCCGCCACCGCCTTGCGCAGCGGCGGAACGGCATCGCGCGGGCGACCCGATTCGAGCAGAATCTGGCCCTGCAATTCCAGAAAATAAGGGTCATCGGGGTCTTTGGCTAGCAGCGCTTCAGTCTCGGCCAGCGCGCGGTCGGGATAGGCGCTCTTGTGCCAGGCGTAGGCGCGGGCATAGCGTGCGGGAATGCTGGTGTCGCTTGCAGGATAGAGGCGCAGCGTGCGCGTGGGTTCGGCAATGAAGCCGACGAGCTTGGCTTTGACGCGAACGAACCGGGCTTCGAGCGCGGGGTCGCTGGGCTTGTCCCACGCCGGATCGACAACATAGGTTTCGCGCAGCGCCGCGATGCGGTCCCCGCTCAGCGGGTGGGTGCGGCTATAGGCCTGATCATCATCCTGCTTGACCGCATAACGGAACTCCAGATTTTGTAGCCGTTTGAAGAAATCCAGACTGCCGCGCCCGGTGATCCCGGCCTTTGACAGATATTGCGCGCCGGCTGCATCGGCGGTCGATTCCTGCACGCGGCTGAAGGCGAGATATTTGCCCAACGCGGCTTGTTGCCCGGCCATCAAAATGCCTATCCCGGCATCACCTGCCCCTGCAGCGACAGCGGCTGCGCCCAAAATCAGGCTTAGCAGCGAAATGCCAGTGGCGTTCTTGATGCCTTCCGACGAGCGGATCACATGGCCGCCCTGAATATGGCCCAGCTCGTGCGCGAGCACGCCCTGGACCTCGTTGGCGGTCCCGGCCGCCTCGATGAGGCCGCTGTGGACATAGATATCCTGCGATCCCGCAACAAAGGCATTGATGCTGCGATCGCCGATCAGATGGACGCGGATCTGCCCAGCCTTTAGCCCCGCTGCCTGTTCGAGCGGGGCCATCATCTCGCGGAACAGCGCCTCGGTCTCGGCATCGCGCAGAATCGACTGCGCGGCGGCGGGACGGACAGCGAGTGCAAAGAGGGCGAGCAGCAACATGGCTGCGCGTAGCATTTTGCCCGGCCAAATGGCCGGACGGACGTGGGGGAGACGCGCCATGACAAAGTCATGGCGCGCACTGCCTGAATGCGGGGTGAAGCGGCGGTTCGCAAGCTGCCGGACCGCCGCCATGGTCAGGCCCCGAAGGTCCGCTGCCACCAGCCGCGACGGCCATTGCCGCCTTCGCCTGCCGCTTCGCCATTTTCGACGGTGTCGGCGGCGACCGGGGATTTGGACCCGTTGCCGCTGGCCTCGTCGGCTTCCCGGGTCACCTTTTTGCGGCTGCGCGGCGCGCGCTTGGCCTTGGCAGGGGTTTCGGGCTCAGCTTCAGCGGCGGGAACGGCAACTTCCGCCGGGGCATCGTCGGCCACCTTCTTGCGGCTGCGGCTGGCGCGCTTGGGTTTTTCGGGCGCAGCCTCGTCGGCGGGCTCGACATTGGGCGCAGGTGCCCCTTCGATCGCCTCAGATTCAACAGCCGTTGCTTCGCCGTCGCTGTCACCGTCGCCGTCGCGTGCCTTGCGTCCCCGACCGCCGCGCCGCCGCTTGGGCTTTGCCGCTGCGTCGGCGTCAACGGCCTCGACGGCGGCAACTTCGGCTTCGTTCTCGTCGCTTGCTTCGGCTTCACCCGTTTCGGCATTGCCGCCATTTTCGCTGCCTGCCTCGTCATCGCGGCGGCCCCGGCGGCCCCGGCGACGACGCTTGCGGCGGCGTTTGCCCTCGCCCTCTTCGTCGCCGCGCTCGCCATCACGCGGCTGGCTGCGGCGCGGGGTTTCGGCGTCGTCGGCTTCGTCGTTCTCGCCCTCGTCCTCGTCATCATAGGGCAGGTCGTCGTCCTCGTCGGCAGCAATCACCACAGGCGCGAATTGCGGTCGCTGCGTGGGCGGCGGGCCGCTGACCTCGACTGCCATTTTCGCACCTTCGGCCTCGCTGTTCGGCAGAATTTCGATGGTGACGCCGTAGAGTTCCTCGATTTCGCGTAGCTCGCGGCGCTTTTCGTTGAGCAGATAGAAGGTCGCCTCCTGGCTAGCCCGCAGCGTGATGCGGCTGCCCTTGCCGCGTGCGGCCTCTTCTTCGATCATGCGCAGCGCGCCGAGGCCCGCCGATGATGCGGTGCGCACCAAACCGGTGCCGTCGCAGTGGGGGCAAGGCCGGGTCGATGCTTCGAGCACCCCGGTGCGCAGCCGCTGGCGGCTCATTTCCATCAGGCCAAAGCCCGAAATGCGGCCGATCTGGATACGTGCGCGATCGTTTTTCAGCGCTTCCTTCATTGCGCGCTCGACCTTGCGGATATTGCTGCTGTGATCCATGTCGATGAAATCGATCACGACCAGACCTGCCATGTCGCGCAGGCGCAGCTGGCGAGCGATTTCGTTCGCGGCTTCCAAATTGGTGTTGAGCGCGGTTTGCTCGATATTGTGCTCGCGCGTTGAGCGGCCCGAGTTGATGTCGATCGACACCAGCGCCTCGGTCGGATTGATGACAAGGTAGCCACCCGATTTCAGCTGGACCACGGGGTTGTACATCCCCGCCAGCTGATCCTCGACGCCGTAGCGCTGATACAGCGACACCGGGTCAGCATATTGCTTCACCTTGCGCGCATGGCTCGGCATCAACAGCTTCATAAATTCCTTGGCCGCGCGGAAGCCTTCTTCGCCTTCGACCAGCACCTCTTCGATATCGCGGTGATAAATGTCGCGGATCGCGCGCTTGATGAGGTCGCTATCGGAATGAATGAGAGCGGGCGCGGCACTTTGCAGCGTCTTGTCGCGGATCTCGTCCCACAGGCGGGCGAGGTAATCAAAGTCGCGCTTAATCTCGACCTTGGTGCGGCTCATCCCAGCGGTGCGGACAATGCAGCCCATCGTCGGCGGCAAGTCGAGCTCGTCGATCATTGCTTTCAATTTGCGGCGGTCGGCCCCGTTTGAGATTTTGCGGCTGATGCCGCCGCCGTGCATTGTGTTGGGCATGAGCACGCAATAGCGGCCAGCGAGACTGAGATAGGTGGTCAGCGCCGCGCCCTTGCTGCCACGCTCTTCCTTGACGACCTGTACCAACATCACCTGACGGCGGCGAATGACGTCCTGAATTTTATATTTGCGGCGCAGCGACATTTTGCTGGTGTCGCGCTCGTCCTCGCGGCGGTTGCCGCGTCCGCGCCCTTTGCCGCGGCGACCATCGCGGCGCGGGCCACGTTGTTCTTCGCGGGCTTCGGATTCTTCACCTTCTTCTTCACCTTCGCCGTCATCGCCCGTTTCATCGGCCGCGTCGTCAGCGAATTCGGCTGCATCGTCGCCGTGGTCGTCAAAGCCGTCCTCGTCATGGACGTCGCGGCGCTCATTGTCGCCGTCGGCAGCCATGTCCTCGACTTCGCCTTCCAGCGCGTCGAGATCATCCTCGGCGCGCATCGCGGCTTCGGCAGCATGTTCGGCCTCTTCGCGCAGCAGCGCGGCGCGATCCTCTTTCGGGATCTGGTAATAATCGGGGTGGATTTCGCTGAAGGCCAGGAACCCGTGGCGATTCCCGCCATATTCAACGAACGCCGCTTGTAGCGACGGTTCGACGCGGGTGACTTTGGCGAGGTAGATATTCCCCTTGAGCTGCTTGTGCTCGGCAGATTCGAAATCAAATTCCTCGATGCGGTTTCCCTTGGTCACGGCAACGCGGGTTTCCTCGCGGTGCCGCGCATCGATCAACATGCGCGTGGTCATTGGTATAACTCCGGCGCGCGCAAACATAGCCGCGCGTCGCCCCTAATAGATTGAATGATAATGTGTTATTGCCGCAATCGGGCTGCATCCGGCCGCTCGCAAGCGAGCTGTTCGTCCGGGCGCGCACGCGGTCCGAACCCGATGCGAACCAGCGCAGCAAAGCGCCATTCGGGCAAAGGGTGGAGGGCGTGACAAGCCGCATGTGGCATCAACCTGACGGAGGATGGCGATTAGAGGCAGACCATACCGCCCCCGCACCATCCCATGGATCACCGGTGCGCAAGGCGTGCAACCGGCATGACCGGGGGTGCTAGCAGCGCTGCAGACGGGCGGCAACAAAAACAACGGGCGAGGTCAGTCGGTTCCGGCATCTGTTCAGGCGCGCCCAGCGATGGCATAATGGAGGCATGGCATTGCTGGCTGGCCTGATCCTGACTTTTCTGGCGCCCAGCGGCGTGCCTGAGCACCGCTTTCACGCGGCCAAGCGGCCCGGCGCGCGCTATAGCGTGACCATGCCTATTGGCCGGCCGCGCCCGCCGACCGAGCTGCCGAAGATTGCCGGACCGAACGATGCCAATTTGCCTCTGGTGGTGATTGATGCCGGACATGGCGGGCACGATCCCGGCGCGATCAGCCCGCATAATGGCGCGCGCGAGAAGGATGTAACGCTGGCGCTGGCCCGAGCGCTGCGCACCGAATTGCTGGCGACGGGGCGAATCCGTGTCGCGTTGACGCGCAGCGACGACCGTTTCCTGATCCTTGAAGAGCGCTATGGGGTCGCCCGGCGGCTGAAAGCCGATCTGTTTATCTCGCTTCACGCCGATGCCGCCGCGACACCCGACGCGCGCGGCGCCTCTATCTATACGCTGTCTGAAACTGCGTCGGACCGCGAGGCAGCGCGGCTGGCGATGCGCGAAAACCGCGCCAATGTTATTGGGGGCGTTGACCTTAGCCAGCAAAGCAACGCCGTGTCGTCGATCCTGATTGACCTTAGCCAGCGCGAAACAATGCAATTGTCGGTGGATTTTGCTCGGCTTTTGCAGCGCGAAACTTCCCCTGCGGTCACCTTTCGCACCACGGCGCGGCGCTTTGCCGCCTTTGTGGTGCTAAAATCGCCGGATACACCGTCTGTCCTGTTCGAAACCGGCTTTATTTCCAATCGCGAAGATGCCGAATTTCTGGCGTCCACCAGCGGGCAGCGCGCGCTGGCGCGGGGCGTGCGCGCCGCAGTGCAGGCGCATTTCGCGCGGCTAGCGGCGGCGCGTTGAGCAGGGTCGGAGGTCAAGGGCCATTTTGCTTTCCTCCACGATTCTGAAACGGTAGAGGCACTGGGCAATGGTCGCCGAAGCCCCCAGCAATTTCCGCATGCGCCTGCGCCGTGATTCGGGCGCGGTATGGCAATGGGTGCAGGACAAGTGGGTGCATCGCTGGTTCCGCTGGCCCATCTATGCGTTGGGCGGGCTGGTCCTGCTGTGGTCGCTGATCTGGATATTGTTTGCGCGCGACCTGCCATCGGTTGACCAGCTGCGCGACTATGAACCGCCGTTGCCCACTATCGTGCGCGATGCGAACGGCATGCCGGTGCACAGCTATGCACGCGAGCGGCGCGTGCAGCTGGCCTATAATGAATATCCGCAAATGCTGGTCCGCGCCTTTCTGGCGGCCGAAGACAAGACATTTTTCGAGCATGGCGGGCTGGATTATCCCGGCCTCGTGCGCGCCGCTTGGGATGGGCTGACCAGCGGGGAAACGCCGCGCGGCACATCAACGATCACCCAGCAGGTCGCCAAGAATCTGCTGTTGTCGAACGAGGTAACCTACACGCGCAAGCTGCGTGAGGCGATTGTTGCCTTCCGCATGGAAGACGCGCTGACCAAGGAACAGATTCTCGAGCTGTACCTGAACGAAATCCCGCTGGGGCGGCGCAGCTTTGGGGTGCAGGCGGCAGCGCGCGCCTATTTTGACAAGGACGTTGGCGATCTGGCGCTGCATGAGATGGCCTTTCTGTCGATCCTGCCCAAGGCGCCTGAAACGCTGGGCCGCGCAAAATTTGCGGCGCGCGCGCTGGAACGGCGCGATTATGTGCTGGGGCAGATGCTGGCCAATGGCTGGATCACCGCCGCGCAGCGACAGGCCGCCGCCGCGCAGCCGCTGGGCGTGGTGGCACAGCAGGGCAGCCCGTTCCGTCAGGTTGGCGGCTATTATATGGAACAGGTGCGCCGTGACCTGATCGAGAAATTCGGTGAGGATGCCGAAAAGGGCAGCAAGAACAGCGTCTATGACGGCGGGCTGTGGGTACGTAGCGCCTATGACCACGACATGCAGGTGGCGACAACGCGGGCGCTGCGCAGCGGGTTGCAACGCTATGACGCGGGCAAGGGCTGGTCGGGGCCGATTGCGACGATTGAAGCCGATGACCAGTGGCAGAGCCGTCTGGCGTCGAGCTTCGTCAGCATCAATTATGAGGATTGGCGCATCGCCGCCGTCCTGTCGAAAAGTGGCAGTACGGCACGCATCGGCTTTGCCAATGGCGATACCGGGACTTTGCCCGCCAGCATGGCCGGCATGCCCTATCGCCGTGCCGGTACGGCGGCGTTCAACGCGCTGCGCCCCGGCCAGCTGATCGCGGTCAAGCCGCAGGGGCGTGACGTTTACGCATTGCGCAACATCCCCGAAGTGTCGGGCGGGATGGTGGTGCAGAACACCCATAATGGCCGCGTCCATGCAATGCAGGGCGGGTTCGACGTCAATCTGTCACCTTTTAACCGCGCAACGCAAGCCGAGCGTCAGCCGGGGTCGACGATCAAGCCGTTTGTCTATGCCGCCGCGCTCGATAACGGTATGACCCCCGCCTCGCTGATCGTTGACGGCCCGTTTTGTGTCTATCAGGGCGCGCGCTTCGGCAACAAATGCTTCCGCAACTTTGGCGGTGCGCGCGGCGCAGGCGAACGGACGATGCGCTGGGGCCTGGAGCAGTCTCGCAACCTGATGACGGTCAAGACCGCCAGCACCATCGGGATGGAGCCGATCGTCGAAACCATCGAGAAAATGGGGATCGGCAAGCACGAACCCTATCTCTCGACTGCGCTCGGCGCGGGGTCGACGACCGTTATGAAGCTGACCAATGCCTATGCAATGCTGGCCAATCACGGCCGCGAGCTGCGCCCCAGGCTGATCGATTATGTGCAGGACCGGCGTGGGCGGGTGATTTATCCCGAGAAGTGGAAGCCCTGCGCCGGTTGCAACATGAAGGATTGGGACGGCAAACCGATGCCGCGCTTTGCGGCGACCGGCAAACAGCTGATGGACCCGATCACCGCCTATCAGATGGTGCATATATTGGAGGGCGTCGTCCAGCGCGGCACGGCGGTGACTTTGCGCGATCTGGGCCTGCCCTTGTTTGGCAAAACCGGCACCACCAATGGCCCCAAGGATGTATGGTTCGTCGGTGGAACGCCCGACATCGTCGCAGGTGTTTATATTGGTTTCGACACGCCGCGCGACATGGGCGGCTATGCGCAGGGCGGCAGTCTGGCCGCGCCGATTTTCAAGCAATTCGCGACGCTGGCGCTCGCCGACCGCCAACCGGTGCCGTTCGTCGCGCCCAAAGGCGTGCGTATGGTGCGCATCGACCGGCGCAGCGGCAAACGCATCTATGGCGGCTGGCCTACCGACGACCCCAAGGCCGCGATCATCTGGGAAGCGTTCAAGCCCGAGAGCGAACCACGCCGGACGATAAGGCAGGACGAAGTCGAACGGCGCGGCCCCGCGCGGCAAACCGGGCCAGCGCAAAAAGCCGCACCAACCCGCCGGAGCGATCAGGATTTCCTGGAGGACAGGGGCGGGATTATTTGACGTGTTTGGCGGCGTCCCCAACGCGCGAGCGGACCTAAAGTCAGGGACCTTATATGCTTTGGTCGGCGAAGGTGGCTGGATTTACTATGGGCAGGTCACCACCGAAAAACTGGTTGGCTTCTTTCGTAAACGAGACCGCCAGATTGCTGACCCCGAAAGCATCATCGCTGCCGAGGTGATGGCCGTGCTAGCGGTTGTTCACCCATCGATCACGCGGGCACTTCGCTCTGGTCGTTGGACCAAGCTTGGTCGCTATGCCTTGCCGAACGAATTATTGTGCCTACCACAATTCGTCAATTGGCCAGTGGGAACATTGGACGTAACCGTTTCCGAAAATTCGGGAACCGACAGAAAAACGCGCGTGGACGACCCGGCAATACAGTGCCTTGAACGCACGACTGTATGGGATGCTGAGCAGTCTATTCCAGCGCGTTTAGCTGCTGACTTTGGCGTTGAGGAACCGGCTTGGCACGTTGGGGGGCCTATCTGGCGCGAGCGCAAAGTGAAGGAAGAACAGGCAAGGCGGTACCCGGACAAGCCTTGGTACCAACTGCCCACCGACTGGGTCTCGACGGGGACCTAAGCTGACGACATTTCCGCTGGCGTCACGACATCGAGGCCGTCAATCAGGCCGCGAAAATGGCTGACATTCCAAGTCACCAACGTCGCGGCGCCCGCCGCCTGCGCAGCGCGTGCGATCAAATGGTCGTATATGCGCGCACCAACATGTCCCGCCGCGGCAAAGTCGCGGACGGCGTCAAAGCTTTGTGCCGGGGTCAGGCCGACTAGCCGGCTAGTAGCGGCGACGCTCTCCAGCGCGGCCCATGCTTCGGCGGGCGGCCAGTGGAACGGGGCATGGTCGCCGCGACGGGTGAGCGTCGTGAAAGCCTCGGCATAGCAGTGCGCAGCCACCGCCAGTTGCAACGGCGGTTCGGCGGCAAAGAGCGCGAGCGACGGCGGATGATGTTCGTGCGCCTCGGCCACGGCCGCGACGATGACATTGGTGTCGATCAAAACCAGCCTGTCCGCCACAGCTCAGCGGTCGCCGCGCGAGGCATCCAGTGCCGCATTGGCGGCATCGAGCGTCACCTTGTCGCCCCCGGGCCGCACCAGCAGCGCGCCGCGCCGAACGAGCTTGCCGGGTGGCGTCGCAACCGGCGGGGTGTAGGCCCGCAGCGCCTCTTCAACGATTTGCGTCGTGGTCATGCCCGTGGTCCGCGCCAACATGGCGGCGCGTTCACGGGCATAGCGCGATCGGACATTGAGCTGGGTGGCGGGGCGGGTCATGACTTGGCCTATAGGGCAGCTTCGGCAAGTTGTCTAGCAACAAGGTTGCTTTGGCTAGCATGATCGATGCTTGCGCTGCCCCACTTCCCCTAACCCCGCTATCCCACTAAGGGCGATGGCAATCATCTTTTGGAGCAAACCACATGCGCGCCGAAGCGCAGGATCATATTGACCGTATCAAGGCTGCGATGGCGCTGGTGCGCCGTTTCCTGGACTGGGAGCGCGCGCTGCGGCGGCTCGACGAGCTGAACAACCGCGTGGAGGACCCTGCGCTGTGGAACGACCCCAAGGCGGCGCAGGAGGTGATGCGCGAGCGGCGGCGGCTGGACGAGGCCGTGGGCGCAGTGCGCGCCATTGAACAGGAGATGGCCGACACCGCTGAGCTCATCGAACTTGCCGAAATGGAGGGCGACGAGGCGATGGTCGATGAGGCCGTAGCCGGGCTGGCGGCGCTGGCCGAGCGTGCAGACGAAGACAAGATCAAGGCGCTGCTTGCGGGCGAGGCCGATGGCAATGATTGCTACATCGAAATCCACGCCGGGGCCGGCGGTACCGAAAGCCAGGACTGGGCCGAAATGCTGCTGCGCATGTACCAGCGCTGGGCCGAAAAGCGCCGCATGAAGGTCGAAATGGTCGAATATCAGGGCGGCGACCAGGCGGGGATCAAATCGGCGACTTTGCTGTGCAAAGGCGAAAACGCCTATGGCTATGCCAAGACCGAAAGCGGCGTTCACCGTCTGGTGCGCATCTCTCCCTATGACAGCTCGGCGCGGCGGCACACCAGTTTCTCGAGCGTCTGGGTCTATCCCGTCATCGACGACAATATCGAGATCGAAATCAACGAAGGCGACCTCAAGATCGATACCTATCGCGCGTCGGGCGCGGGCGGACAGCATGTCAATACCACGGACAGCGCGGTGCGTATCACGCACATCCCCACCGGCATTGTGGTGGCGAGCCAGAATGATCGTTCGCAGCACAAAAACCGCGCCACCGCGATGGGTATGCTGAAAGCGCGCATGTACGAGGCCGAACTGCAAAAGCGCGAGGCCGAGGCGAGCGGAGAATATCAGGCGAAGACGGAAATCGGCTGGGGCCACCAGATCCGCTCCTATGTGCTGCAACCCTATCAGCTGGTGAAGGATTTGCGCACCGGCGTGACTTCGACCGCGCCGGGCGATGTGCTCGACGGTGCACTCGACCCGTTCATGGCCGCCGCGCTTTCGCAGAAGGTGACGGGCGAAAAGGTGGTGGTGGAGGATATCGACTAATGCGCCGCGCCGCCGCTTTGCTTCTGCCGTTGTTGCTTGCGGCATGCGAAGGCCCGCTGTTGGGCGGCGACGAGCGGGTCGATACGGCGCGGCAATTCCCGCCTGCCGATCGCCCCGTCGCGCCGACCGTGTCGACAAAATGGTCGACCGAGGAAGCGCGCGACCGGGTGCGCGAGGCCGAGCAGATTATGGACGCTGCCGCTGTCGCGCCGGGCATGACAGTGGCCGATATCGGCGCGGGCGATGGTTATTACACCGTGCGGCTGGCGCAGCGCGTGGGCGAACGCGGGCGGGTGCTGGCGCAGGATATCCAGCCCAAGGTGATTGAACGGCTGGCCGACCGGGTGGCGCGCGAGCGGCTGGACAATGTGTCGCTGAAGCTGGGCGGGGTGGATGATCCGCGCCTGCCACCGAACAGCTTTGACCGGGTGTTTCTGGTTCACATGTACCACGAAATTGGCGAACCTTATGCCTTTCTGTGGCGGTTATGGCCTGCGCTGCGCGACGGCGGCGAAGTGATTGTGGTCGACAGCGACCGCCCAACCGATCAGCATGGAACGCCATTCCGCCTGCTGGTGTGCGAATATGAGGCGGTCGGTTACCGGCTGGTGGCCTTCAGCGAGAAAAAGGATGTGGGCGCCTATTTTGCCCGTTTTGCCCGCCAACCCAAGCGACCCGAGCCTGAGGCGATGACGGCGTGCAAAAACGGGTGACGCGGCTTAGTAACTAACCACCAGCGCATTCGCGGGCACCGCCGCCAGATAGCCGACCAGCCCGGTCGCGCGGGCGTCAACCGCCAGCGCCTCCATCGTTACCCCGGCCAGCGCAAGCCCCGACTGGCACACGAATATAGGCACGCCGGCCGCGCGCACTTCGCCAAGCAGTGTTGCCAGATCGGGCTGGCCCGCTGCCTGCCGCGCATGGTCGGCGGGGTGGATAACCGGGCGGCGCAAGCCCGCGACCGCCTCACCCTGAAAGAAAATTTCAACCTCGCGTCCCAGCGCGGACCAGGCCATCGCCGCCTCCAGCGCGGCATAGATGCGTGCGCTGTCCAGTGCGGCGACGATAATCCTCACTGGCGACATGCGGGGCACTCCGGGTCTTTGGCGATGCGCACTTCGCGCCAGCGCCGCTCGAGCATATCGCTGAGGACTAGCTTTCCGGTTAACGGTGCACCGAATCCCGCGATCATGCGGACCGCTTCCACTGCTGCCAGCGTGCCGGCAAACCCCGCGAGCGCCCCAAGCACGCCCGCTTCGGCGCAATTGACGCCGTCGCGCGCGGGGTCGTTGCCGACGAGGCAGGCATAGCAGGGTTGGTCGGGCCGCCACCCTTCGAAGAGCGCGACCTGTGCATCGAACGCACCGATGGCGGCGCTGAGCAACCGGATGCGCGCGGCGATGCAGGCGGCGTTGACCGTCAGCCGCGTGGCGAAATTGTCGCAGCCGTCGATGACAAGTGAATGCTCCACCAGCAACGCGGCGGCATTTCGCGCGTCGATGCGCTGGGTACGTGCATGATAGGCGCCATGCGGGTTGATCCGCCGCGCTGCCTTGGCCGCTGCCTCGGCCTTGGGCGCGCCAATGTCGACGTCAGCGAACAAAATTTGGCGCTGCAGGTTCGACAATTCGACCCTATCGTCGTCGATGATGGTCAGCGCGCCTACCCCCGCCGCCGCCAGATATTGAATCACCGGACAGCCGATTCCGCCCGCACCAATGACCGCGACGTGCGCCGCCTTGAGCCGCGCTTGTCCCGCACCGCCGATTTGTGGCAGCACGATATGCCGCGCATATCGGTCGAGTTCAGCGTCGCTGAGCAACGTCACTCGCCGGGACGGCGCATCTTCATGCCCATCAGCGAGCCGACGCCTTTGGGATCGGCATCGTCATCGCTGTCGCTGTCGGTGCCGGTTGATCCGAAACCGCCCGAGCCGCGCTCGGTTTGCGGCAGTTTTTCCACCTCGGCAAAAATGGCACGCTGCACCGGTGCAGGCACCAGCTGGGCGATGCGGTCGCCGCGTTTGATGTCGAAATTGTCACTACCCATATTGGCCAGGATGACCTTCACCTCGCCGCGATAGTCGCTGTCGATAGTGCCCGGGCTATTGAGGCAGGTGATGCCATGATGAAGCGCAAGGCCCGACCGCGGGCGCACCTGCACCTCAAATCCTGGCGGGATCGCCATGGCAAAGCCGGTGGCGACTGCATGGCGCGTGCCGGGACGCAAGGTCAGCGTTTCGGCCGCGACCACATCCATGCCCGCTGCACCCGCGCTGGCATAGGCGGGCAGGGGCAGGCCGCCACCGTTGGGCAGCCGCTGGATTGCAATTTCAATTGGTTGGGGTGTTGGGGGCGTCGGGGGCAAGGACATCGGCGATCCTTTCAATCAGCTTGGCAGCAACCTTGTCCTTGGCCATGCGCTCCCAACTGTCAACGCCGACGGCGCTGACAATATGCACCCTGTTAACCTCACCGCCCATCGCGTCGGCCGTAACGTCATTGGCGACGATCCAGTCGCATCCCTTTTTGGCGAGCTTGGCTTGGGCATGGGCAAGCACATCGTTGGTCTCGGCGGCAAAGCCGATCAGCAGGCGCGGGCGCTGCGCATGTTTGCCCAGAGTTGCCAGAATATCGGGATTTTCAGTGAGATGGAGCGGCGGCACCGCTCCCGTCCCATCCTTCTTGATCTTGGTCGCCGACGCATCCGCCGCGCGCCAGTCGGCGACTGCAGCGACCATGATGGCGGCATCGGCAGGCAATGCGCGTTCCACTTCGGCCGCCATCTCGCGCGCGCTTTCCACATCGATACGGACTACGCCCGCTGGTGTGGGCAAATTCACCGGTCCGGCGATCAGCGTCACCTCCGCTCCCGCCTGCGCGGCGGCGGCGGCGATCGCAAAGCCCTGTTTGCCGCTCGACCGGTTGGCGATGTAGCGAACCGGGTCGATGGCCTCATGCGTCGGTCCGGCGGTGATCAGGATGCGCTGGCCGTGTAATGGGCGGTGATTGGTGGGGGCGAAGTCGGGCTGACCATTGAGCGTTGGCGGCGTTTCAAGCATGGCGCGAATCTGTGCTGCCACCACCTCCGGTTCCGGCAACCGGCCCGGCCCATATTCGCCGCACGCCATCTCGCCCTCGTCAGGCTCCATCACCGTCACGCCGTCGCTGCGCAGCGTGGCGACATTGCGCCGCGTGGCGGGGTGGAGCCACATGCGCACATTCATCGCGGGCACCGCCAGCACGCGCTTGTCGGTGGCGAGCAGCAATGTGGTGGCGAGATCGTCGGCAATCCCCGCTGCCATTTTGGCAAGCAGATCAGCAGTGGCGGGGCAGACGACGACCAGATCGGCCTGGCGCGACAGCTGGATATGCCCCATCTCGACCTCATCCTTCAGGTCGAAAATATTGGTGTGAACCGGATTTTCGGACAGCGCGGCCAGCGTTAGCGGCGTCACAAATTGCTCGCCCCCGCGCGTGAGGACGCAGCGCACTTCCATGCCCGCCTTCTTGAGCAGGCGGACCAGTTCGATGCTCTTATAGGCCGCGATACCGCCGCCGATGATCAGAAGGATGCGGGGGTTTGGCATTGGTTTACCCTAGCCAGCTTGCTCCAGCAGCGCCAGCGGCTGCTGCAAGAGCTGCAACGAAAACATAACGCCACCATCCGCTCCCCTTGCGCTCCCACATCAGCTGCACATCGGGCAGCGGCGGTGCGGGCGGCGCGCCGCCCTTGCGCGGGAGTTGTTCGTCCAGCCGCCGGATGATGTCGGGGATCAGCGCCAGCGTGTTCACCTGTTCGCGCAACCCATCGGCGAGCGCGGCCTCTGGTCCCAGCTCGTCGCGGATCCATTCCTTCACATAGGGGCCCGATGTATCCCACATGTTGATGCCGGGGTGTAGCGCAGTCGCGACGCCCTCGACCATTACCATCGTTTTCTGGAGCAGCAGCAGGTGCGGCTGCGTCTGCATGTCGAAATCGCGGGTGATGGCGAACAGGCCGTCGAGCATCTGGCCAACAGAGAGCTCCGAGACCGGTTTGCCGCGCATCGGCTCACCCACCGCGCGCAGGGCGGTCGCGAATTCCTCGACATTGTGGTGCGCAGGCACATATTGCGCCTCGAAATGAATCTCGGCGACACGGCGGTAATTGCCCGTGGTTAGGCCATAGAGAATCTCGGCGAGCCAGAAGCGCGCCTTGCGGTTGATCCGCCCCATAATGCCAAAATCGACCACCGCCACGCGACCGTCGGGCAGCACGAACAAATTGCCCTGGTGCATGTCGGCGTGGAAAAACCCCTCGGCAATTGCCTGACGCAAAAAGCTTTTGACCAGGTTGGCGGCCATCGCGGGTAGGTCGTGCCCGGCGGCGACCAGCTTGTCGCGCTCCGAAATCTTGGTCCCGTCGAGCCATTCGAGCGTCAGCACGCGGCCCGAGGTGCGGTCCCAGTCGATGGCAGGGACATGATAATGGGCATCGCTCGCCATCGCTTCGGCAAGCTCGCTGGCCGATGCCGCCTCGCGCCGGAAATCCAGCTCGCGCATTGTCCAGCGCTTGAAATTGGCGATGACCAGTCGCGGTCGCAGGCGGCTGGCCTCGCCGCCCAGCGCCTCGAGGTGCGCGGCGGCCCATTCATAAGTGTCGATATCGCGCGCGAACTGTTTGTCGATGCCGGGCCGCCGCACCTTGATGGCGACGGTGCGCCCGTCGCTGGTGACGCCCTTATGCACCTGCGCAATACTGGCCGAGCCGACGGGCACGGGGTCAATGCTCTGGAACAGGCTGTCGACCGGGCCGGGCAATGCCTGCTCCAGCTCGGCACGAATCGCGGCGAAAGGCAGCGGGTCGAGCGCGTCCTGAAGCGTCAGCAGATTGCGCGCGGCTTCTTCCCCGACCAAGTCGGGGCGGGTTGCCAGTGTCTGACCCAGCTTGACCGCTGCCGGACCGATCGCCTGAAACGCGGCGGCATAATCGGGCACACGCGGCTGGCGGGCGCCAAAGCGCGCGATGCGGCACAGCCGCTTGACACCAGGCGGGGTGGTTGGTGAGGCTTCAATTCCGCGCAGCGCCCCATGGCGCGCAAGGATGCGGCCCCAGCGCAGCAGCCGGAAAATATGCGTTGCAGGTGAAGTCACACCTTCCACCCGCTGTGGATGGCGACGAGCCCGCCCATAATCGGTTCAACCTTGACCTGCGCAAAGCCTGACTTGCGGATCATTGCGGCAAACTCGGGCATGGGCGGAAAGCGGCGGATTGATTCGATGAGGTAACGATAGCTGTCGGCGTCGCCCGCGATCATCTCACCCAACTTCGGGACAATGCGGTGCGAATAGGCGTCATAGACTTGCGCGAAACCCGGCCATTCGTTGGTTGAAAACTCAAGGCAAAAAAAGCGCCCGCCATATTTCAGCACGCGATGCGCTTCGGCCAGCGCGCGGTCGATGTGCGTCACATTGCGGATACCGAAAGCGATGGTGTAGGCGTCAAAAAAGCGGTCGGGGAAGGACAGCGTCTCGGCGTTCTGTTCGCTCCATACCAGACTGTCGATACCGCGCTCCGCCGCGCGCTCCATGCCCACGCTTAACATGTCGGGGTTGATGTCGGCGACCGTGATGCTGGCCCCCGATGGCTCCATGCGAAAGGCAATGTCGCCCGTGCCGCCGGCCATGTCCAAAATCTGCTCGCCGGCGCGCGGTTTGACGCGGCGCACGAAACGGTCCTTCCAGCGGCGGTGCAGCCCCGCCGACATGGCATCGTTCATCCGGTCATAATTGCGCGCTACGCTGGAGAACACTTCGCCAACGCGCTCGGTTTTTTCGGCCGGGGTGACATCGGTATAGCCGAAGCTGACCGTTTCGGGATTTGCCATGGGTGCGAACCTGTTGCGGCGGGATAGCCGCGATTTGACAATGTCCTTAGCCAAGGGTTGCGGGGCGCGCAAACGGCGCGTAGCGGCGGGTGCGATATGCCCGAGCTGCCCGAAGTCGAAACCACTGTGCGCGGTCTGGCGCCGCTGCTGACGGGTGAGCGGCTGGCGCGCGTGGCAACCTTTCGCGCGGATTTGCGCCGCCCCTTTCCGGTTGATCTGGTCCAGCGGCTGACCGGCGCTACCGTGACGCACCTGTCACGCCGCGCCAAATATGGTCTGATCCACACCGACCGCGACGATGCGATGATCTTTCACCTCGGCATGTCGGGGCGCTGGCGCACCGATGGGGCAGAGCCTGAAAAGCACGACCATTTGCTGCTTGAAACCGGCGGCGGGCGGCGGCTGTATTTGCACGATCCACGCCGTTTCGGCTCGGTCGATCTGGTCGCGGGCGATGCCGAAACCGCGTTTGCGCCCTTCCGCGCGCTGGGGCCGGAACCGCTGACCGACGCGCTGTCGGCCGCTTATCTGGCAAAGGCGCTGGCGGGCAAGGCCACCGCCATCAAGCTGGCATTGCTCGACCAGCGCATCATCGCGGGGCTGGGGAATATCTATGTGTGCGAGGCGCTGAATCTGACCGGCATTGCACCGACGCGCGCGGCGGGCTCGCTCAGCCGCGCCAAGCTGGCCGCGCTTGTCGAGGCGATTCGCGATGTGCTGACCGCGGCGATTGCGGCGGGTGGCTCGTCCTTGCGCGATTTTCTCCATCCCGATGGGGCGCTGGGCTATTTCGCCAATGACTGGCGCGTCTATGGACGCGAGGGCGAGGCGTGCCCGTGCGGGCGCGGCGGCATGGTCGTGCGGACCGTCCAAGGCGGGCGATCGACCTTTTTCTGCGCGAAATGCCAACGCTGAGCGGTTGACGAATCTGTTGGACCCGCCTAAGGGCGCTCCTTCGACAGGCGGGCGAGCTATGCCCTCTGCCCCCAACTACTTGAATTTCGAGGAAGACAATGGCCAATACGCCGCAGGCAAAGAAGCGCATCCGCCGCAACACCGCGCGCACTGCCGTCAACAAGAACCGCGTTTCGCGCATCCGCACGCTGGTGAAGAAGGTCGAGAACGCGCTGGTCGCTGGCGACAAGGCGGCCGCCACCGAAGCTTTGAAGGTTGCTCAGCCCGAACTGGCGCGCGGCGTTGCCAAGGGCGTCGTGCACAAGAACACGGCCTCGCGCAAATATGCCAGGCTGACGAAGGCAATCGCCGCGCTCGGCTGATTATACTGACCGTTTTCGGAACACAAAGGCCCGCTGGTTCAACCGAACCGGCGGGCTTTTTCGCGTCACAAAATTGCGCGGCAAAAAGTCATGAAGCCGTCATCAATACGCAATCAAGGATTCCCGCCGATTCGCGGGCAAGCAATGCCAGATTGACAGCGAACTATATGATTTAATTCATAAATTTGAAGTGAAACCGCTTTTCCAAGCACTTGTCCGAGTCAAGTTATTTATTTCGGATTTTTTACATTTGTTGCCCTTGAACGACTCGCCTTGCCGAGCCTAGACAAAGGTGTCGCACGCGAATCCGCGTCGCGGTCGTCACGACAGGGTGCTCTTCAAATCGGCAGATCTCGGTTCTGCCGGCTGGGCGTTTTTTGCCCACGACAAGGGCGGGGTGACGACCAGCAGACGGGACGGGCGGCAGGGTTGAGGGGCATGAATAGGCGCGCCGGATGTGCGCGAACGCAAGGGAAAGACGAAGCGGACGTGGCACAAGGCGGGGGTACATTGGCACGAGCGGACGGCGCTCAAGATATTGGGTCGCTCTGGCTCCAAGTCGCCGAGGGGCTACGCCGCGATTTGGGTGTGCGTACCTTTGACCATTGGCTGAAGCCAGTGGCGTTCGTTGATTATTGCCCGGTCAGCGGCGTCGTAACCTTGTCAGCTCCGACCAGTTTTGCAGCCAATTGGGTAGCCGAACGCTTTGCCGATCGGCTGCTGCTGGCCTGGCGCCAGATACTTCCCACGGTGCGTAGCATCGTCGTGCGCGCGGGGCGCCCGGCGGGCGCGCCCCCACTTGCCGCGCTGCCCGCAGTGCGTTTTGACCCGCCAGTGTCATTGCCGAGCGAGCATATTGCCCAGTTCGACGCGCGGCTGTGCTTTGACCGCTTTGTAATTGCGCGCAGCAATGTCCTTGCCGCCAACGCCGCACGGCGCATGGCCGCCGAAGAAACCCCGCTGTTTAATCCGCTCTATCTCCATTCGGGGACCGGACAGGGCAAAACGCATCTGTTGCATGCCATTGGCCAAGCGTTTGCCGCTGTGCGTCCGCACGCGACTATCATTCTGATGTCGGCGGAAAAATTCATGCGCGAATTTGTCGCCGCGATGCGCGGCGGCGACATGATGGAGTTTAAGGCGCGGCTCCGCGCAGCCGACCTGTTGCTGATCGACGATTTGCAGTTCGTCATCGGCAAGGGATCAACGCAGGAAGAATTGCTCCACACTTTTGACGACTTGCTCACTTCAGGCAAGCGGCTGGTGGTCACCGCCGACCGGCCGCCCGCGATGCTCGACGGGGTGGAAGCGCGCCTATTGTCGCGGCTGGGCGGGGGCTTGGTTGCCGATATCGAAGCGCCCGAAGCGACGCTGCGCGAGGCGATTGTGCGCCAGCGACTGGCGGCGGTGCCCGGGGTCGACGTCCCCGATGCGGTGGTCGATTATCTGGTGCGCCATTTCACGCGCAACATCCGCGAACTGGAAGGCGCGCTCAACAAGCTGCTGGCCTATGCCTCGCTCACCAATATAGCCATCACCCTGCCAATGGCCGAGGAACGGCTGGCCGAATCGGTGCGCAGCGCGCGCCCGCGCATTACCATCGAGGAAATCCAGCGCAGCGTGTGCGCGCATTTCAAGCTCGACAAATCGGACATGGTATCAAAACGCCGCCTGCGCGCCGTCGCCCGTCCGCGCCAGATTGCCATGTATCTGGCCAAAGAGATGACGCCGCGCAGCTACCCTGAAATTGGTCGCCGCTTTGGCGGGCGCGACCATTCGACCGTCATTCACGCGGTGCGGGTTATCGAAAGCCTGCGGGTCACCGACAGCGAGATCGATGCCGATATCGCCGCGATCCGGCGGGCGCTGAACGCGTAATTTGATCCACCAACGTGGTGCCGTGCGTTCCAGCGCAGCTGGAACAATAATCAACGCGCGCTTGGTGCCACCGTTATCCGGACCTTCTCGCCCGAATTGCCGGGAAAGCCGGTGAACATTGCCGCGACCAGATTGGGAACGATCTGGGTCAAATTATTGTCGCGCGATTGCGCCTCTGCCCGACCTTCAAACAGACGCGTGCCATCGGCGGCGCGGTCAATTTTGAGGTCGAGCCCGGTGGTATAGACGGTGTAACTTTCAACCCGGTCATAACCGCCGAAACCGCCGAATAGAAACGGGTCGTGCCAACCATAGACATAGCTGCGCCCGTGGCGCCCGCGCACGATGACCGGGCGGTAATAGCCGCGGCCATAGCCGAAATAGCTGCCATACCAGGGGTCATGAAAACCGGGCGTGCTACGCACCCGTTCACGCCCCTGATCAATTTCATAGGACATGGACACCGTCAGTTCGGGTGCCTCGCCGGGCGCTGCCGGCCGATAGCCCAGCCGGGTCAGTTCGCCCGCTACGATCGCGGCATATTGGCCGAATTCGATCCCGCCAGCCAGTTCTGGATCGCCCGCGACAATGCCAAAAGTCTGACCTTGCGGTGCGGGCAATGCCGCCTGAAAACGCGCCACGTCGGCGCGGAAACCGGGCGCAGCGCAGCCGCCGAGCGTCAGCGCGGCGGTGGCAAGCACAATACCCAAAGGGCGGGTCAGACGGACAGCCATGGTCATCCTTTCGAATCGGACGCGCGCTATGGTCGCGCGCCGGACCCTATATTGTGCACAAGGTGGCTGAATTCCAGTTGAACCACCCGCCCGTGCCTTAGCGACACAGCCCCAGCGCGGCATAGGCGCGGTCCAGCGTCGGCTTTGCCAGCGCTGCGGCACGTTCGGCACCAGCCACCAGCGCCGCGTCGATCGCGGCATGATCATCCTTCAGCGCTACGAATCGGTCGCGGATCGGGCGCAATGTTTCGACCAGCAGTTCGCCCAGCGCGGGCTTGAACGCGCCGAAGCCCTGCCCTGCAAAGCGGGCGCACACGGCGTCCGCGCTTTCATCGGACAATGCCGCGAAAATGCCAACCAGATTGGCGGCTTCGGGCCGCCCCTCCAGCCCCTTGGCTTCGGACGGCAGCGCGTCCGCGTCGCTCTTGGCCTTGCGGATTTTCTGCATCACCGTGTCGGCGTCGTCGGTCAGATTGATACGGCTCAGATCGCTGGGGTCCGATTTCGACATTTTGGCAGACCCGTCGCGCAGGCTCATGATGCGGGCGGCGGCGGGGGGAATAATCGGCTCGGGCAGGGTGAAGGTGTCGGTGCCGGTGTCGAGGTTGAATTTGGTCGCAATGTCGCGTGCTAGCTCCAGATGCTGTTTCTGATCCTCGCCCACCGGCACATGGCTTGCCTGATACAGCAACACGTCGGCGGCCTGCAGCACCGGATAGCTGAACAGCCCGACGCTGGCACCTTCGCGGTTTTTGCCCGATTTTTCCTTGAACTGCGTCATGCGGTTCAGCCAGCCGATACGCGCGGTGCAAAACAGCAGCCAGGCCAGTTCGGCATGCGACGGCACGCGCGCCTGATTGAACAAGATGGCGCGCTTGGGATCGATCCCGCACGCGATCAGCGCTGCCGCCATCTCGCGCGTATTGGCGGTCAGCTCGGCGGGATCATTGTGCACGGTAATCGCGTGCAGATCGGCCAGGAAATAGAGCGTATCGCCCGCAAATTCATCCTGCATGCGCACCCAGTTGCGGATCGCGCCCAGATAGTTGCCCAAATGTAGATTGCCTGTGGGCTGGATGCCCGAAACGACACGCATGGTTCAGATTTCCTGTGCTGTGCTGGCAGCATCCTTGGGCCGACGCCGCATCATGGCCAACAGATCCTTGTCGATTGCCCCAATGGCATAGGCCACGCCAAAGAATACCGCCATCCCCGTGCCCGTGAGCAGCACAAGCGACCAGATGCGATCAAAGGTTCCGCCAGTGTAATAGGGCGCAAGCGGCGCCATTAATATCCACAGCACGGCCGACATCGCCCCTGCGGCGAAGAGTTGCCGGGCAATCCGTGCACCCAGTTTGGCAGTAAAGCGGTACCAGCCGCGCCGGTGCAGCACGGTATAGAGCAGAAGGCAGTTCAGCGTTGCCGATGCGGCGGTCGCGCCCGCCAGACCGACGATGCCAAAGCGCTCGACGACATACAGGTTGAGCCCCACATTGAAGATGAGCGAAATCAGCGCGGTCCACACCGGGGTGCGCGTATCCTCGCGCGCGAAAAACCCGGGGTTCAGAACTTTGACGATAACATAGGCGGGCAGACCCGCGACCAGCGCTACCACAATCTGCGCCATCAACGCGCCGTCCGCCGACGTAAACTTGCCGCCTACGAAGAAAGCAGCGGTAAAGGCGGGGGCGCAGATCGCCAGCGCCGCTGCGGCAGGCAAAGTCAGCAGCGTTGCAATTTCCATGGCATTGCCCTGCAGCCGCTGCGCCTCGCCATGATCGTCGCCATGGATGTGCCGGGCGAGCATGGGCAGGATTGCGGTGCCAAGGGCGATACCAACAATGCCAAGAGGCATCTGGTTCAGCCGGTCCGCCAGCTTGAGCAAAGTGAGCGAGCCTTGCGGCAGCGAGGTTGCAAAGAAAGTATCGACCAGCTGGCTGATCTGGTAGATGCCGGCACCGAAGGTGGCTGGCAGGATCAGCGTGCCCAGCCGTCGCACCTCGGGTGTCAGGCGTGGCCGGCGAATGTGCAGCCGCAGTCCGGCGCGTCGCACCGCCCACCACAAATACACGAGCTGGACGACGCCCGACAGAGACACGGCGGCGCTTAAGGATTCGGCGACGATGCGATCGTCACCGCCGGGGCCGCGCAAATACCATCCCAGCACAATTCCGCCGATCAGTGTCAGGTTGAACAGCACCGGTGCAAAGGCGCCCGGCGCGAATCGCGACCGGGCATTGAGCAAGCCCGACAGCATTGCGACGACGCTGATAAAGGCCAGATAGGGAAAAGTGACTTGGCTGAGGAAGACGGCAAGCTCGAACTTGCCTTCGATTTTGGCATATTCGCTGGCCAGCGCCCACACGATCCAGGGCATGGCCAGCATCGCGATGCCGGTAAAGCCCAGCAGCACCCAGATGAACACCGACAGCACATCATCGGCAAAGCGTGCCGCTGCGGCCTCGCCGTCGGGACCAGCGAGCTGGCGGCTGTACATGGGCACAAAGGCAACCGAGAAAGCGCCTTCGGCAAAAAGCCGGCGGAAGGTGTTGGGCAAGGTAAAGGCCAGCTGGAACGCGTCGGCCGCCAGTCCCGCTCCCAGGACCCGCGCCAGCAACATGTCGCGGACGAATCCGAAAATGCGGCTCAGCATTGTCAGCGCGCCAATGGTGCCGACATTCTTGACGAGGCTGCTCATGCCGGGTTTGTCGCTGGCAAGCTTGTTGCCGAAATCAGGCCTCGCCCGCCGGCGCTGCGGCGATGCCGGCTTCCGCCTGCATCTGCGCGGCTTGCTGCAGGAACAGGCCATGGAAATCGATGGGCTCGAGCAGCAACGGGGCGAAGCCGCCGTCGCGCACGGCATCGGCAATCACGCGGCGCGCGAAGGGGAAAAGGATGCGGGGCGCTTCGGCCAGGAAAAAGGGCTGCAGCTGCTCGGCAGGCACATTGCGCACGCCAAACAGGCCGGCATAGGTAAGGTCGACCACAAACAAGGTGCCGTCATCGCTCGCCGAACTGACGTCAATCTTGAGAATGACTTCATGAACATTTTCACCCGCAGGCTGCGCACCAATGTTGAACTGGACGTCGACATTGGGTGTGGCCTGCCACTGGTAAACGCCGGGCGCGTTCGGATTCTCGAACGACAGGTCCTTCACATATTGCGAGATCAGGCCGATTGCCGGGCTGTTGTCTTCGCCGTTGGGCAGGGTCGGGGTGGTTTCGTCGGCCATGATGTTGATGAACCTTTTTTGACAATGTGGGTTGGCGGGGCGGAGCCGGAATTGGGCCATTCCCCTTGGCTGGCGCGGCGCTTAGCAGTGGTATTTGTGCAGCACAATGCCGCGCGCGGCGATTTCCGATGCGCATGGGAACCGACGCGATTTGAAACTATTGTTGCTATAGCCTATGTAAGGGTGGAAGACCCTCTCCCGCAGCTTCAGGATTTTTGCCCCGTGACCATGATTTCGATTGTCCTTCTGGCGATGGTTGCCGCCTTCCTTGGCCTGCGCCTCTATTCGGTGCTTGGTAAACGCACGGGGCACGAACAAGAACCGGTCCTCCCCCGCGCCGAGGATCGGGCCGGATCGGGTTCCGCACGCATGCCCGATCTGGGTGAGGCGACGCCGGCCACCGACGCGCACCAGGTTGCGCACGGAACTGTCTATGACCCAGTCGCCGAGGCAGGGGTAAAAGCGTTGCTGGCGGCGGACCGCAGCTTTGACGCAGGCCGGTTTATCAGTGGCGCAGAAGCGGCTTACCGCATGATTTTAGAGGCATTCTGGGCAGGCGACCGCGATACGCTCAAGGATCTATGCGACAGCGATACCTATGCCGCCTTTGACTTGGCCATTGCGGCGCGCGAGGAACGCGGCGAAACGCTAGACAACCGGCTGGTCCGGATTGATAGCGCACGCATCGCCGCTGCGGACGTGAACCGCGGCGTCGCACGCGTCACCGTTGCCTACGCTGCCGATATCGTTGCCGTAACGCGGGGCAAGGATGGGGCGGTTGTCGCTGGGTCGATGTCCGATGCCGTCGAGACGCACGACCGCTGGACTTTTGTGCGCGATGTTTCGAGCAACGACCCCAACTGGAAGCTCGACGAAACCGAATCGGCGTGATGCGCCGGGCAGGTCGCCCGACCGTCTGGCATCGTGCGGCCTTGGCCAGCGCCTCGTTGCTGCTGGTCAGTTGCAATGTCGTTCCAAAGGGTGCCCCGGCCGCTCCGAGCAGCGAAGCCGTCGCGCAGCCGGTGCCCGCCATCCCCAACAAGGCGCTGTCTGCACCTGCGCCGCCCGTTGATGCGGCGACGGCCATGGCCGCAGGCGTCGTAGCCGGACCGGCCGTTGCCGAACTCGGCCTGACCCCTGCCAACGCCCGTGTGGCGCTTGGCGCGTTCCGAATATCCTGCCCCGCGGTTCAGCGCCGAACCGATGCCAGCGGGCTGACGCAACCGGGCGACTGGGGCGCGGCGTGCGAGGCAGCCTCGGGCTGGCGCGACGATGATGCCAGTGGATTTTTCACGACGCATTTTGCTGCGGTGCAGGTGGGCGATGGCAAGGCCTTTGCTACCGGCTATTATGAGCCCGAAATTCTGGCCTCGCGCACCCGCCAGCCGGGCTATACGGTTCCAGTTTATCGCCGCCCTGACGATTTGGTCGAGGTCGAATTGGGCGATTTTGCCAAGGATCTGGCGGGGCGCAAATTGCGCGGGCGGATCGATGGCGCACGGCTGGTGCGCTATCATGACCGCGCGGCGATTGACGCAGGCGCGCTGGCAGGGCGCGGGCTGGAAATCGCCTGGGCCGCCGACGCGGGCGAATTTTTCTTCCTGCAAATCCAAGGATCCGGCCGCTTGCGCCTGCCCGATGGGCAAGTGATTCGCATCGGCTATGACACCCAGAACGGGCATGATTATGTCGGTATCGGGCGGCTGCTTCGCGATCGTGGAGCACTCCAGCCCGGGCAGGCGAGCATGCAGGGCATCCTCGATTATCTGCGCGCCGACCCGGTGCGCGGAGCAGCGGTGATGCGAGAAAACCCCAGCTGGGTGTTTTTCCGCGAACTCACCGGGCCAGGACCGCTAGGGGCGCTGGGTCTGCCGGTGACGCCGCGCGCCACGGTCGCGACTGACCCCAAATTCGTCCCGCTGGGCGCGCCAATTTTCTTGTCGATGGATCGCGCCGAGCCGAACGGGCTGTGGATCGCCCAAGACACGGGCGGCGCGATCAAGGGCGCAAACCGCGTTGATACTTTCTGGGGTGCCGGCGCCGATGCGCGGGCCATCGCCGGCGGCATGGCCGCTCGCGGCACAGCATTGCTGTTGCTGCCCAAGGTCAGCGTGGCGCGGCTGACAGAAACGCCATAATGGCGAGGCGGCTAGCCCCGGAGGAGAGTGCATTGTGGCAGCGCTTGGCCGCAACGGTGGCGCCGATTGCCAAACGGTCAGCCAAAGTCCCGCAATCGCCAGCGGACCCACCCACACCAAAACCGGCCGCAAAGGCGCCCAAAGGCCGCGTCCCGCCGCCCTTGCCCCTTCCCGCGACAGCGCCTGCTCGCCGTGCAACCTTTGCCCGCGCCAGCCTTGACGGGACGTGGGACCGAAGGCTGCGCAAGGGCTTGGTGCGCCCCGATTTGACCATCGATCTGCATGGCCACAGCCTCGTCTCGGCGCATGCAATGCTTGAAGACAGTCTGGCGCGGGCGGTGCAGCGCGGCGCGCGCGTGCTGCTCGTTGTCGCGGGGCGGGTGCGGCCCGGGCCGCACCATCCACCGTTTCACGGCGAATCGCGCCCGCGGGGGGCGATTCGCGCGGCCCTGCCCGATTGGCTCGCGGCCAGCGCGCACGCCGACGCCATCCTTGCCACGCGCCCGGCGGCTCAGGCGCATGGCGGCGGCGGGGCCGTGTATGTCGTGCTACGCCGCGCGTTCGAAAGCTGATTGCACAATGCGCCGGTAAATTGCGGCCAGGCGGTCGATGTCGGCAATCTCGGCTGCCTCGTCCAGCTTGTGCATGGTCGCGTTGCGCAGCCCGAATTCGACCACCGGGCACAGCTTGTGCAAGAAACGCGCATCCGACGTACCGCCAGTGGTCGACAGTTCGGGCGTGACGCCGGTTTCGGCGGCAATAGCCGCGCTGACCAAGGCTGACAGGTCGCCCGGCGGGGTCAGAAAAGCCTCGCCCGAAACCCTGCCCAGCACGTTCGCATTTGGGGCATGCTTGTGCGCGATTGCCTCCATCAGCGCCACCAGTGCTTCGCCTCGCTGTTGGTCGTTAAACCGGATCGAAAGGCGCGCGCGGGCGTGCGCGGGGATGACATTGGTGGCGTGATTGCCGACCTCGATATCGGTGACCTCGATGTTCGACGGCTGGAACCAGTTGTTGCCGTCGTCCAGATGGATGGTGTCGATCTCCGCCAGTATCGCCACCAGCTTGGGGATGGGATTGTCGGCGAGATGGGGGTAGGCGACATGGCCCTGCACGCCGGGGACGTCGATCCAAATGTTAACTGACCCGCGCCGCCCGATTTTCACCATATCGCCCAGTCGGTTGACGCTAGTGGGCTCCCCCACGATGATCATGTCGGGGCGGATGCCGCGTGCGTCCATATGGTCCATCAACGCGCGCGTGCCGAAAATGGCGGGGCCTTCCTCATCGCCGGTGATGATCAGGCTGATCGTGCCGGCATCGACCGGGACATCGGCAACGGCGGCAACAAAGGCCGCAATGCTGCCTTTCATGTCAACCGCGCCGCGCCCGTAAAGCAAGTCGCCGCGGATCTCTGGGACAAAGGCATCGCTGGTCCAACCAACGCCCGGAGGCACAACATCCAAATGGCCAGCAAAGCCGAAATGCGGCGTGCCGGGCGCGCCGCGCCGCACGGCGAGCAGATTTTCAACCGGCCCGTCGGGCTCCATACCGTCGACGAAGCGCTCGACCGTGAAGCCCAGCGGTGTGAGCGCCGCCTCGAGCACGTCGAATACCGCGCCAGTGGCGGGGGTAACGCTGGGTGCTGCGATCAGGGCTTGGGCAAGGGAGAGGGGGTCGCGTTGCATGAATACCCCTTAGCCGTTCGTGCCGAGCGAAGTCGAGACACCCATCGGCGAAGCGCTGTGTCGATGATCCTCTCGACTTCGCTCAAGGCGAGCGGCAAGGATAAGTCAGGAGATAAGTCATGCCCAAACTCGACCTCGCCACCATCCCGCAAACCAATGTCACCGGCTATCCCGCGCCGTTCGACCAACCTGTGCAAGGCCGCTGGTACCGCCGCCTCGCGCCGCCGACCGGCCTGACCCAGTTCGCCGCCAGCCATGTCACGCTGAAACCCGGCGCTTGGTCGTCACAGCGCCACTGGCACGCTGGCGAGGACGAAATGGTCATCGTGCTCGCCGGCGAGGCGGTGCTGGTCGAGGATGATGGGCGCACGGTCATGCGCGCGGGCGATATCGCCGTGTGGCCCAAGGGCAGCACCAACGGCCATCACCTCATCAACGAATCGGACACCGACTGCGTGCTGGTCGCGCTGGGTGGCGGCAAGCAATATGACAGCGGCGGCGGCTATTCGGACATCGACATGCTGTTTACGCCCGATGGCTATACCCACAAGGACGGGACGCCCTATCCGACGACCCGCATTCCGTGACGGGAGCCGACTGGGCCGGATTTGCGCTGGCCATCCTGCTGATCGAACTAACGCCGGGGCCGAACATGGCGTGGCTGGCAGCACTGGCGCTCGGCCAGGGCCGCCGCGCCGGGCTGATGGCCTGTGCCGGGATTGCACTGGGGCTGCTGGTCAATGCGCTGGTGGCAGGGTTTGGCGTTGCGGCCTTCATCATTGCCAACCCCGGTTGGTGGCAGGTGCTGCGCTGGGGCGGCGTGCTGTTCATGCTGTGGCTGGCGTGGGAGGCGTGGCGCGAGGCAGACGCGTCCGTTTCGACGAACACGCCAACCAAGGATGCGGGAACGCAGCGCCATTTCTTGTCGGGGTTGGTGGTCAATCTGCTCAACCCCAAAGCGCTGATCTTTTTCGCGGTTCTCATCCCGCAATTTATGGGATCAGCTAAGCCCGCTGCCGCGCTGGTCGTGGCGGTGTCACTGCTCAGCGTGACCATCGCCACGCTGGTGCATGTCGCCATCGTGCTGGGCGGCAGCGGTGTATCGCGCTGGCTGGCGGACAGCGGGCGCAGCCGCCCGGTGCGGCGCGGACTGGCACTGTCGCTGGTGGGCGTGGCCATATGGTTTGCCGTCGGGGCAGCGCCGCCAGCCTGAATTGCCGTCAGCGTTCGAACCGGTCGATGACCCAAGTCTCGTCGGCCGCCGCTGCCACCCATTCCACCATGTGCGGATGGGCCATAACGGCGGCGCAATAGGTCGCGGCATCCGCGGACAGGGGGATGCTATAGGTCAGCAGCCGCGTGACCACCGGCGCAAACATCATGTCGGCCGCGCTCCACGCGCCGAACAGAAAATCGCCGCCCGCGCCGAAGCGGGAGCGCGCGTCGGCCCACAGCGCGGTGATACGCGCGACATCGCCAGCCACTTCGGGCAACAGCGGCTGCGGCGCGTAGGTGCGGCGCAAATTCATGCTATGGTTGCTGCGCAACGGTACGAAGCCCGCGTGCATTTCGGCGGACATCGACCGCGCCAAGGCACGCGCGGCCATATCGTCGGGCCAGAAGCCGCACGCACCGCCCGTCTTTTCGTCAAGATAGTCGATGATCGCCAGGCTTTCCCAAACCGCGATATCGCCGTCCCACAGAATCGGAACTTTGCCGTTGGACGCGGCAAATTCAGCTGCTTGGCGCCGTTCCGCCCAATTGTCGTCATACAGTGGGACGACAATTTCCTCGAACGCTAGGGCGCTGTGTTTGACCGCCAGCCAGCCGCGCAGGCTCCAGCTCGAATAGGCCTTGTTGCCAACATAGATTTTCATGATTCAACCGCCTCCAGCACTGCCGTGCGCAGTTCTGCGATGCCCAGCCCCTTGTCGCTGCTGGTGACAATCACATCGGGGTGCGCGGCGGGGTGCTGCCTCGCTTCAGCCAGTGTTTCGGCATGGACCGCTTCCAGCTCGCTGGCCTTGATCTTGTCGGCCTTGGTCAGGACGATGCGGTAACTGACCGCCGCTTCGTCGAGCATCGCCAGCACGTCGCGGTCGACATCCTTGATGCCATGGCGGCTGTCGATCAGCACGAGCGTACGTTTGAGCACTGCGCGCCCGCGCAGATAATCGTTGATCAGGAAGCGCCATTTTTTGACAATATCCTTGGGCGCCTTGGCAAAACCATAGCCAGGCATGTCGACCAGTCGGAAGATGAGCGGCGCACCCACGTCAAAGAAGTTCAATTCCTGCGTCCGCCCCGGCGTAACCGAGGTACGCGCGAGCCCACCCCGATTGGTCAGCGCGTTTATCAGCGATGATTTGCCCACGTTGGACCGGCCCGCAAAAGCCACCTCGGGTACCACCGCTTCGGGCAGATGCAGCAGCGCCGGAGCCGATTTCAAAAAGGCAATCGGCCCGGCAAAGGCCTTGCGCGCGCGTTCGGCGCGCTCGGCGGCGAGGCTTTCTTCCTCGCTCACTTCGTTGGCGCGGCCTTCAGCGCCGGGAATTGCCGGTACATCCACTGCTGCTGGGCAATCGACAGGATATTGTTGGTGATCCAGTAAAGCAGCAGACCGGCCGCGAAGGGCGCCATCAGGAACATCATCATCCACGGCATGATCGCAAACACCTGTTGCTGCACCGGGTCGGTCGGCGTTGGGTTCAGGCGGAACTGCAACCACATGGTGATGCCCAGAATGATCGCCAGCACGCCCACGCCCAAAATGGCGGGCGGGGTGAAGTCGAGCAGGCCGAACAGGTTCAGCACCATCGCCGGGTCGGGCGCGGACAAATCCTTGATCCACAGCGCAAAGGGCTGGTGCCGCATTTCGATGGTCAGCATCAGCACCTTGTACAACGCATAGAAGATGGGGATCTGCAGCAGGATCGGCAGACAGCCCGCGAGCGGATTGATCTTTTCGGTCTTATAGAGCTTCATCAGCTCCTGCTGCATGCGCGGCTTGTCGTCCTTATATTTGTCCTGCAGCTCTTTCATCTTGGGCTGGACGACGCGCATTTGCGCCATCGAATGGAACTGCTTCTGCGCGATGGGGAACATCAGCAAGCGAATGACCAGCGTCAGGATCATGATCGCGACGCCGAAATTCAGCACCGATTTGAACAGCCAGTCGAGCAGGTAGAAAATCGGCTTGGCGATGACGGCGAACCAGCCCCAATCGATGGCATAATCGAGCCGCGTGATGCCCAGCCGCTCGGTATAGTCGTCGAGGATATTGACCTCTTTTGCACCGGCGAAGATCTGGCTGGTCTGGGTAACCGCCTTGCCAGCGGGAATGTTGACCGCCGGGCGCACGAAATTGGTCTGATAGAGTTCGCCCGCGCCAACCTTCATCTCGGCGGTGACTTTTTCCTTCTGGCCAGGGATAACAGCGGCGAGCCAGTATTTGTCGGTGAACCCGATCCAGCCGCCGGTGCTATCAAAGCGAGTGGCATTGCCAGCCGCTTCATCAAGGTCGGTATAGTTCCACTCATAATTGGTCGTCCCGCCGAGCTGCCCGATCGGCCCATTGTGGATGGTCCAACTGTCGATGTCGTCGGGGTGCGTCGGTTTGCCGCGCCGGTTGACGAAGGCATAGCTCGCCACCTGCACCGGGGTCGCGGCGGGGTTGCTGATGCTTTGCTTGGCGGTGATCAGGTAGTTGGCATCGATGCTATACTCGATGCGGAACGTCTGGCCGGTGCCGTTGGACCAGTTCAGCGTGACCGGAGTCGTCGGCGAAAGCACCGAGCCCGTCGCCGCCCACACCGTCTGCTGGTTCGGCACTTCGATGCCCTGCGCGGTCCAGCCGACGCTGGCGAAATAGGCGCGGGCCGTGCCGCCCGGGGCAAACAGCCGCACCGGCGGTGCGTCCTTGGCAATCGACTGGCGATAATTGGTGAGCGTCAAATCGTCGATGCGCGCACCGACAGGATTGAGCGAACCTTTGAGCTTGGGCGTTTCAATGCGGATACGCGCGCCCTCAGCCAGCGCGGCGGCGAGGCTGCGGTTGGCCTGCGGCGTCGCGGCGGGCGCGGGGGCTGCAGCGGTCGGCGCGCCAAGATCGCCGGTCGTGGCGGCAGGCGCGGCGCTCTGGCTGGCGGCCTGTTTCGCCGCTTCGGCCTTCACCACATTGGGCGCCGGCGCAGGGAAAAAGCGTTCGGCAATGAAGTTCCACCCGACCAGGATCAGCACCGACAGCAGGATGGCGGTGATCATGTTACGCTTGTCGTCCACGCGGATGGCTCTTTCTTCGTCTCAAATTTCGGGGAGTCGGCGGCCGTTGGACCTTTTAAGAAAGGGCCTAGGGCACCGGGTCATGGCCGTGGCCACCCCATGGGTGGCAGCGCAATAGCCGCTTTAACGCCAACCAGCCACCCTTCATCGCACCATAGCGCGACAGCGCGGTGATGGCATAGGCGCTGCAAGACGGGCTGTAGCGGCAAGTCGGGGGCAGAATACGCGATGGCCCGATTTGCCAGCCGCGCGCGATCAGGATCAGCGCTTTTGCAATCATGCCAACTTCTTCGCGGCGCGCGCCAGCGCGCTGTCCAATTGCGCGGCGAGTTCGGCAAAACCAACATCATTGCCGCCGTGCCGCCCGATGAACACATGGTCGGCCCCGGCGATACCGCGCTGCGGCAAAGCGGCACGGGCGAGCGCACGCAGCCGCCGCTTCATGCGGTTGCGCGTCACAGCGTTGCCGACTTTCTTGCTGACGGTAAAGCCCATGCCCAGCGCACTGTCCGCGTCGCCGCGCGGGCGGACAAGCAGGACAAAGCCCGGGGTGGGAAAACGCTGACCGCGATTCGCCGCCAGAAATTCGCTGCGCGCGGTCATCTGGCGCAGCACCGCGCCATCGCCCGACGTGGCGGTCAGGCCGACAGCTTCTTGCGGCCACGCGCGCGGCGGGCAGCGAGCACCTTGCGGCCGCCGACGGTTGCCTTGCGGGCGCGGAAGCCGTGGCGCCGTTTGCGCACGAGGCGGCTGGGTTGATAGGTGCGCTTCATCGAGCTGTCCTCAAAATCCATCCGGGTCCGAATCGGACCGCCAAAATCAACGAAAAAGGGCCGCAACACGCGTGCGGCCGCCGGTGGAGGGTGCCGTTAGGCACATGCGCCGCGAAAGTCAATCACCATCCGCGCCTTGGTGGCCCACCGAGCGAAGCTTTTCTGCCGCGCGGCGGCGCAGCGCACTCGGGCGGCGCATCAGCCGGTCGGACCAAGCCGCATAGCGCGGGTGGCGCCGCTTGAACCGGCCATAGATGCGCTTCGCCCAGGTGCTGTTCTGCAGCGTCAGCGCCATACCGATGGGGAACAGGATGATCCCGCCCGGGCCGGGCAGCAGCCCGATGATCGGCGTCAGGATCAGCAGCAGGCAGCCGAGCAGGAACAGTGCAAAGCGCACCCATGCGTTCTGGCGAATGCGTTGATAGAGCGAGCGGCGGGCCATGCCGGCTCAAGTGGGGCGCGCTGTGCCGGACGGCAAGCGCCCGACCGACAATTGGTCAATTCAGCGCGACATAGCGTGCAATATCGGCCTTGGTCAGATAACGCATCTGGTCATAATTGCTGGCGTTGGTCAGCGCATAAAAGGCCCGCGCGGCATCGGCATCCAGCCCCATTTCACGGTAATAGTCCAGATATTCGGCATGCACTGGATCGTCCGCCGGATAATCGCGCGCCTCTAGACCAGCTTCGTCGCGCCAGCTGTGCACCCCAAATTCGGCCGAAGGGTGCGCGCTGCGCGTGACGCCAGCGAGAAATAGCTCAACCGCGCCCGATCGCACCGACCCACCTTCGGGGATATGCGTCGCCAGCCCTGCGCGGCGCACCATGCGGGCCAGACGCAGATTGGCCTCTTCGTCCAGACTGCCTGGGCAATCGATCAGCTCGATGCGCTTCAGGCCCGGGTGCGCGGCGAGCATCGCCGCGAAGTCTTGCGGCGTCGCGCCGGTCACGCTGCCCGCCATCCGCGCGGTTTCGCCATCGACCACCGTAAAGGGGCCATAGCGCGGTCCCGCTGCGGCTTCGCGCAGCAGACCCGGGGCGGGGGCGTGGCGCTTGCTGGCGCCGGTGTCGCCGACGACCGTATCGGCGCCATCGCCGTCATCGACATCGACATCGACAATTTCATATTCGACGGTGGTTTCGATGGTGATGAAGTGCTCGCTCCCGGCATACGCGGGCGCAAAGGCAAGGACGGCGGCAACCAGAGCCACCAGCGCGGTGCGCAGCAGGGAAAGCGGCGAGCCCATCCCCCGTTGCTACGCGCGTGACGGTCAACGATACGGTAAGGCGTAGCGTAAGCGTCGCGTTAACCTAGCTGATTGAGCTGGCTAGGGAACCGTGCAAGCCAGGTCGCCCCGCATGGTCGCCGAAACAGGCCGTCAATCCCGATCTGGCGCCCCAAGCGGGAAATAATGGCGGTAGGGGCGTGCGGCCTCGACGCATTGTACAACCGATGGCCGCTCGAGCAGCCGCGCGCGATAGGCCCGCAGCGTCGTCAGGCTGTGGGGGATCTCCTGCACCCAGTCCGCGTAGAACAGCGACGGAGCCGCGGCGCAATCGGCCATGCTGAAATCATTACCGCACGCCCAGCCATGGGGCAGCAGCACGGTTTCCAGCCAGCCATAGATTTTCAGCAGTTCCTGCCGGGCACGCGCGATGCGGTTTTCGTCGGGGGTTGGAGTTATGAAGGGCAAATGCTCGGCAACGATGGCCTGGGCGTTGCCCATAACATGATTATCGAACATCCGGTCCATCAGCCGCACTTTCAGCGCGGCGTCCCAGTCTTGCGGGATCAGCGCCGGGGCGTGCGGCATTTTCCGGTCGATATATTCGATGATGATGCTGGATTCGAACAGCGTTCGTTCGCCGTCGATCAGGATCGGAAATTTGCCGCTGGGCGACTGCGCTGCAAGCACGGCGCCATTGTCGGGCTCGCTCGGGTCGACGTTGCGAAATCGATAGGTCGCACCTTTTTCGATCAGCGCAATCTCGCCCTTCCAGGTGTATGAGGAGAAGGGGTGACCAAAATATTCCATCACCAAATCCCCTCCGCCATCCGTCGCTGGCGGTCGGCTTCGCGCGCACTGGTCGATTGCGGCCCGGCCCAGCCATGTTCGATGGCCGCGCCGGGCTCGTAGGTAGCGATTATCGTGCCGGTGCGCGTCACCTGATGTGCCACTTGCCGCAGGCCCTGCGCGGGCGTGCCTTCGCCGAACAATCTTTTGCCGCTGCCCACCACGACAGGGAAGATCATCATCGTGAATTGGTCGAGCAGACCCGCGGCCAGCAATTGGGGATAGAGCGTGCCGCTGCCTTGGATCAATAGGTCGGGGCCATCGCTGGCTTTCATCGCGCGCAGCGCGTCAAAGTCGGCCAGCGCATGGCTGTTCGCCCAACCCAGATCGGGAGCGCCCCGCGTCAATACATATTTGTCGGCGCGGGTAAACGCCTCGGCCATGGCCAGCGCCTCCGCCTCGCCATCGTCGCTGCCGCTTGCCTCGAACAGCTGGCCAATGCCCGTCGTGTCGCCGCCCAGATAGGGCCAGTAGGCCGCAAAAATCTCATAGGTGCGCCGCCCCAATAGCAAGGCATAGGATTCGCCAAAGAAAGCGTCGATTGCCGCCCCGACATCCTCGTCGAAAAATTGCGGCAGCCAGCCGCCATGGGCAAATCCGCCGGTCGGGTCTTCGCTGGGCCCACCGGGGGCCTGGATGACACCGTCAAGACTAACGAAGGCGCTGCCCCGGATCTTACGCATCGCCGCGCATCGCTGCTTCAATGGTCGCGACGTCGATCTTGCGCATCGTCATCATCGCATCAAAGGCCCGCTTGGCCACCGCAGCGTCCTTGCTGGTCGTCGCCTCCATCAGCACGCGCGGGGTAATCTGCCAGCTATGGCCCCATTTGTCCTTGCACCAGCCACAGGCGCTTTCCTGCCCTCCGTTCCCGACAATGGCGTTCCAGTAACGATCGGTCTCGGCCTGATCCTCGGTCATCACCATGACGCTGGTTGATTCATTGGGCTTGAACAGGTCGGGGCCATTCAGCCCGATGAAGGCGCGCCCGCAAACGGTAAACTCCACCGTGATGACGTCGCCGGCCGAGTTTCCGGGCGTGTCCACCGGGGTCCGATTGATGCTTGTCACCCGGCTGTCAGGAAAGGTCGCGGCATAAAATTCGGCCGCTTCCTCGGCCCCGCCCGCGAACCATAGGCAATTGACGATTTTGTCCATGTCACCCGTTCCTCGCGCCAACAAGGCCGAAAACAGCGCCTTGCGGATCCCTGGCAGTAAAGCTGAAATCGCCGCCGGGGATCTCCATCGGCTCCATCAGCAATGTGCCGCCCAGCGCGCGCGTGCTCGTCGCTGCCGCGTCGATATCGGGCACACGGAAATAGAAAACCCACGCCGACATCGGCATCTCGGGCATTTTGGGCATCACCGCGCCTTGCATGAACCTTTTACCGCTCGCCCACAGAAATTCATATTTTCCCATTGGGCCCATATCCAGATCGCCTTCCTGCACCCAGCCGAACTGCGCCGTGTAAAAGGCTTTGGCGGCGGCAGGGTCACTCGACGACAGCTCGTTCCATGCGCCATGCCCGACCTTGGGCTCGGTCGATGCAAAGGCGTGGCTCGCCTCGTCCGACACGCCGCGCATGACATAGAAGGCTGCACCCGTCGGGTCGGCAACCATTGCCATGCGTCCGACGCCGTCAATGTCCATTGCGGGCATCAACTCGGCCCCGCCCGCCGCCGTAATCGCCGCGACGCTGGCATCGACATCATCGGCCGCCAGATAGCCGATCCATGCCGGCCGCGCGCCGTGCTCGGCCATTTCGGGCGTGATTGCCATGAAACCGCCAACGCCGTCGGCCATGTCGCTGCCGTCACCGCTGGAAAACAAGCGGTAATCCATGCCCGGCTGGCCCGACGGGCTGCTGGTCCAGCCAACAACCTTGGCATAAAAATCCGCCGCTGCATCGGCATCGCTGGTCAGCAGTTCGTACCAGATAAAGTCGCCGTGCCGGTTGGCCATGTCACTTCTCCATCGCGACGACAGGATTGAAACCGCCCCAGATCATGCGCTTGCCGTCGAACGGCATCGGGTTCTTCGCAGGGTCCATGCGCGGGTCTTTGAAATCGGGGGCCATCATGGTGGCATAGGCCTTGTCGCGCGTTTCCTTGTCGGGCCATTCGATCCAGCTGAAGACCACATCTTCGTCAGTCTCGGCCTTCACCGCCATACGGAAATCGGTTGTCTTGCCTTCGGGCACATCGTCGGCCCAGCATTCAAGCACGCGGACTGCCCCCATCTCGATGAACATGCCGTCGGCCATGTGGGCATGGTCGATGAACTTCTGGCGGTTGGCTTTCGGTACTGCGATCACGAATCCGTCGATATAGGTCATGCTGTTTCTCCCTCCATGGCAAAGGCTAGCCGTTGTGCGCGGCAAATCCACGGCGCTTTCGACAGGGAGTGCTGCCTGGCCGACGATTGCGAAAAAGACTCGACGCCCTCGCGCTTTATTGTCACAAGCTCAGCGGAACAAAGCAAGCACATTGTTCTGACAGCGCAGGTGCACCATGGTCGCGATTGTCTCCACCACCGCCTATCTCGGCCTCGAAGCGCGCGGGGTGGAGGTGCAGTGCCAGATCACCCCCGGCATGCCCAAATTCATCATCGTCGGCCTGCCCGACAAGGCGGTGGGAGAAAGCCGTGAACGCGTTCGCGCCGCGCTTGCCGCCATCGGCCTGTCGCTCCCGCCAAAGGTTATCACGGTCAATCTGTCGCCCGCCGACCTTCCCAAGGAAGGGTCGCATTACGACCTGCCCATCGCGCTGGCGCTGCTCGGCGCGATGGGCGTGATCGATGCTGAGACGTTGGCGAGCTATGTTGTCGTCGGTGAGCTCGGTCTCGATGGTCGCGTGGCACCGTCGCCGGGCGTATTGCTCGCGGCGCTGCATGCGGGGGCGGAAAGCAAGGGTCTCGTCTGCCCCGTTGCTCAGGGTCCGGAAGCGGCTTGGGCAGGCAATGTCGAGGTGCTCGCCGCGCCCGACTTGCTGTCGCTGCTCAACCATTTCAAGGGCCACGCGCTGCTCCCCGCGCCGCAACCTGGCGCGGTGGAGGAACCGGTGCGCCGCGCCGATTTGCGCCAAGTGAAGGGGCAGGAAGTCGCGAAACGCGCGCTCGAAATCGCCGCGGCAGGCGGGCATAATCTGCTTAAGTTGGGCACTTCAAGACGTCTTAGCCAGTTGAAGCAAAAAGTATCAATGATATACGTGCGTGCGGGGGAGACGTTATGCACGATGCGACCGCAATTCTTGATCAGTTGGCAGGCGCACTTGATGGCCTTGCGGCACAGATACATGGGACCATTGGCCGAGACGAGCCTCTGAACGAGGTTTGGGGATGGAATATGCCGGGGATCACCCGTTCAGAGTTCGCCGCATTATTTCGGGAGCCTGTCAGCTTAATCCAGTCAATGGAAAACAAGACAGTGTCGGAAACCGATTTCAGCATCTTGAATGCGTTTCCAGCACGTCTCAATTATTTCCAAGGTAACGCTCTTCCGAATGTTGCAGGTGGGAGTGCTTGGCAGGTGTATGTCACCGCTGTGTCGATGCTGGACGCGCTTATGTCTCTGCTAAGGGTTTATGCGCCGAAGGAGCCGGATTGGGCGGCCATAGACGACAATAAACTTATCCCTGCGTCACAGTTGAAAAGACTCAGAAATCTGAATGCTTCGATTGAAAAGGTCACAGCCGACAGCGCGGGGCTGGCCGAGACAATGCAACAGATAAACGCGGCGCGATCTACTGCGGAGTCCCTGCCTGCTGACCTTCTGGCGTTGGAAGAAGCCAAGAAGGCTTATGAGGCTGCTATGCGTGAGATTGGTTCTACTCAGGTCAAAATTGCTGCTGCACTTAGTTCGGCGGCGGAGGATCAAAGCACCATAAATGCATTGAAAAATCAGGCTGAGCAACTGGTCGCTAACACTGAAGCGGCTCAGGCGGCAGCAACAACGCAAGGATTGGGCGCGGCATTCGACAACAAGGCAAAGAAACTGGGGACGTCTACCTTCATACTTGGGGGGATACTGACACTAACATTGGGGACAGGAGCGTGGATATCTTCCGGTAGGATCAAAGCTATTCAGGCACTCATAGACAAACCTGAACCGTCATTCCAGCTGCTGTGGGTTCAGGTCATTCTAGCGGGAATAAGCGTTGCTGGGCCAGTGTGGCTCGCTTGGATATTGACGAAGCAAATTGGACAGCGCTTTCGCCTAGCTGAAGACTATGCATTCAAGGCCGCTGTTGCAAAGGCGTTTGAAGGTTACCGGCGGGAAGCAGTGAAGGTTGATCCATCCTTTGAGAAGCGCCTATTTAGCTCCATCTTGGATCGACTAGATGAAGCCCCGCTTCGACATGTCGAAAGGGAAAACCACGGAAGCCCGTGGGCAGAGCTGGTCTTTGACCGTTTTCGACGAAACAATCCTTCCTTTTCAGACAGTGAGGGCACAAAGCCGCCGGATTAGGCTTTGCTGTCGCTTCAAGGATTTCATCGCGGTGGCGGGCGTTGTGATAGACTACAAGCCGACGCCGAGTCAGTAGTCTGTCCGCATCCGCCTCAATCGGGGTTGCGCTTGACACCAGCCCCAGCAAGAAAAACGCAGGGCAGGGGGCAAGCGCGGGCTAACTCAGGCGCGCTAGCAGATTGCGGACCCCTGAGGCATGCCAGCGGCCACCCCGGCGGGTCTGAATGTGCCTTGCGTTCAACTCGGCAGCAATGGCGGGGAGGGATCGGCCGCCGGACGCCCTTATGTTCGCGATGATCGGCGCTAGGTCCGCCGCGAAGCTATCGGCCCCGGCCTTCAACTCAGCCACGGCGGCGGCGTTGCCCTTGGCGGCCCTACGGATCGCGGCGGCCCCGTTCGGATTGCCTAGGCGGCGTCCGGCGGCCTTGGCAGCCTGTAGGGCGTCGCGGGTGCGCTGCCCGATGGCCTTGCGCTCAGCTTGCGCAACGGCGGCCATGATATGGACGGTTAGTTCGTTCGCCTCAGGCATGTCGGCTGCGATGAAGCGCGCCCCGCTGTCCTGTAGGGCGGACAGGAAGGCAACGGACCGGGACAGGCGGTCCAGCTTGGCGACAACCAGCAAGGCCCCGGTGACTTTGGCGCGGTGCATCGCTGCGGTCAGTTCCGGGCGGGCAGCAACCTTGCCGCTTTCAACCTCGGTGTGCTCCGCAATGACTTGCCACCCTCGTCCCTCACATAGGGCGCGGACGGCTTGGCGCTGAGCCTCTAGGCCAAGGCCAGAGCGGCCCTGCCCCTCAGTGGAAACGCGGTAGTAAGCGACAACGCGGCACATGGCGGCATCCTTTCATAATCGTCTAACGGACGTTAGGCAATTTTGTAAAAGGCATTTCAGGCCCCGGCAAGAGGGGCAGGGACTCGCTTCACCGCGTCCCGGACTCGGTTGGACTCAATTCGGCCCGATGCTCTGGCATGTGGAAACACCTTGCCAGCATCATGTGCAACAGGGTCCGCGGCGATGACGCCAAGGCAATAGGAGGCAATCCGATGACAACTGACAGCACCGCCGCGAAGGCACCGACGGCCCGCCCGCACATTGCAGGGGCGATGGCAGCTAGGGCGCGGGTAGACGCCTTGCTATCCCGGCCATATCCCCCGGCCCGCTGAACCGACGGGGGCGCTCCGCCGGGTGCGTCCCCTTCGCTTATCCGCTGACAGGAGCAAAGCAGCGGACAACGGTAGGGACGCCCCCGGCCCCCTATGGGGGGAACGCGCGCATCGCTGTGTGCGATATGGGCGCTCGGATTTTTGCAGCAAATGTATCAGGCCCTCAGGGCGCGCCGGGGGCTATCCAGCATGGCCGCCAGCGCAACAGGATCGCGGTGGCGGCCATGCCGTAGGCACTGCGCTGCAAAGTGGTCGCGGGCAGCAGGGTGAGTGTATCGCTTAGCCAGCGTGGCGATCAGAAACTTAGGCATGGGAGGTCTCCAGCCGAATTGCCGCCATAGGCTGCATTCGGAGCATTTTTTGCCCCTGCTTTGGGCAGGGGTAGGTGGGTAGCCGAGGGGGCTGGAAAGGCGCTGTAGGGGTCCCGAGGCGCCCCTAGAGGGCACTCAATCAGCAAACCGGCGCAGCACCGTCTTGGGCTTATAGTCTCCAACCTTGGACATGGCCGCAATTCGCTTCTCGATGCCAGCCGCGCATGAATACCCAACGCCTCTAGCGAAGGGATCATTGGCAGGGACGGCGGCAATGTCGTGAAAGGCGTGGCAGCCGTAGCACCACGAATGGTTGGGGGGCAGTGGCATGGGCTTGGGATTGGGCAAGGCTTGTCTCCCCTTGAAGGGTTGTCATTCAGAGCTTTTTTTGCGCGGGGGGGCGGGGATAGACCTCAGTCCATCCCCGTCCTGTTTCGTCATTCTAGGGCCGCTCAATGCAGCCTATAGCGAACATTCAGACCCCTTCAGCTTACGGGGTAGGGGCCGAAAGGGATGCAGCGGGCAGTCGACCGAAACGCACTCGGCAACTTGCTGTCGCCACCTTCCCGGTGCGTCTGGATCGTAGCTGCACTCTCGGCACTTGGCGTCAACCGCGTCCCGTAGAGTGCGCGGTTTGGTGGCAGTCATTTATGCCGCCCTGCCTTTGCCGGGGGATAGCCGCCGGTGGTTGGTTCGCCGATGTCTTCACGGATCATCCCGCCGCCAAGGTCAACGCGGGTGACGGCGCTGCGCTTGGCATAGTCGGGGGAGGTAGGCGCGTAGGGATCGACCGGCGGCGACAAGTGGCGCTTGCGGCGGGCGGCATTGTCCATGACAACGCGGCCCTCGCGGCTGGAGAACAGCATTAGGGGGTGTTGTCCTCTTGACGCGCCAGCGCCTCAGCGCGGGCCATGATGCGCCGCTCGCGCGCGATGTCCTTAGCGCGCTCGCGGGCCTCTCTGTCCTCTGCCAGCTGCGCATCACGGGCCTTACGTGCCTCAATCTCTCGCGCTACGGCCTGCCGCAGTCGGCCTTGGCCTTCTCGCCCAGCTAGGTCGGCCAGCCGAACCTTGATGGCCGCCTGCCGTGCCTCATAGGCCGCCCGCCGTTCGCCGGTGATGGCAGGGATCGGGACGGCCTTGGCTTCGCCGGTGGCGAGGTCGGTTTCTGTGGCATGGCCATGGATCGCCGCCAATTCGTCTGACAGGCGATCATGCTCTTGTGTGAGGGTGCGGACCTCATAAGCGATGTCCGCGCTCTCGCGTAGGAACTCGCTTGCGCCAGCGCCCATGCCGGTCAGAACCTTAGCGCTGAGGGCTGCCTTACGGACGGCTTCGCCAACTAAGCGGGTTTCCTCAGCATCCCGACGGTCGCCTTCAAGACCGCTCAGGCGCGCCTTGATATCGCGCTGAGTTTCGGGCGGCAGGGCGGAAAGCTGAGGCGTGAAGCTGCGCAGCTGGGCCGCGCCGGAGACCTTGAGAGCTCTCGGAACCGATAGCGGGTCCTCTGCGATTATCTCTCGGGCAAGGGCAATGTCGGTTTCGTCGGTGAAGCCGTAGTCTTGCTGATCCATAAGGTCAGCGTGGTCATAAATATTCAGGTTGTCCGACAAGTCGGTAACCCTTTCATCTTTGGCCGCCGGGGCTTGCGGCTGGGGAATTAAGGCCCGCCCATCATGGGCAAGCCGATAGGCCCGACGCCCCACGTCGGGTCATGGCGGGAAGACCCGCGCATTGCTGGAATAGGTGGCAGCTCTAGGTCCCTGCCTTGCCAGAGAGACCTAGAGCTGCGCACGGGATATCGACCCCTGAGGGGATATCTACCGTGTCTTGGAATAGGGATTTAGGAGAGTGTTACTGACGGTAGTCCGACGGTTTCCCTCAGGATCGCTTTGGGATGTCCTGAGGGGGTCCTGAGGCTATCCTACAGATAACCTACATAGGGGCTGACCGGGGGCGGGGGTTGGTCTCTCCGAAGGTCAGGGTTAATCGGCACTCCACCAATTAGAACAGCGTTTTCAAGCCGCTATAGATGCCGTAGACAAAGGACCCGCCAACCAGAAAAGTGGCGAACCAGAACTCGATTTCCAAGGCCCGTTTTCGCATGGTCGCTTGCTCCCTTAGGTGCGCCGTCGGGGACCGTTGAACCATGTGCGGGGGGTGTAGGAAAGCGGTTTCACAGTTCGCTCCCCGGCATTGACTAAAGAGACAGCCCAAGCTGGTCCGGGCTTGGCGCGTCCACAACCGCAGCGCCCTCAATTATCGCCTTCGCTAACTCAAAGGCGGCCTCAATGCGCATGTTGCTGTTCGGCGCGGTTATGCCGACGCGCGCCCAGCCGGGCGCGGCTAGGATCGTTTCGGCGACTCGGGCGGGGTCCATGTTGTCCATTCCCATATGAGAACATAAATAGAACATGCGCACAAGCAGCTTCTCTTGTGGCCGCGTCGCCCGCCCCTTCGCCGTGTTGCCGATCATGGCGATTTCCTTGGCGACGTCGAGGGTCAGGAGGTAGTCCTTGCGGGGGCGTCCGCCGGTGCTTTCTCCCCGAACGGGGATAAAGTCGGCCCCCTCGTCGAACGCATAGGCGGTAAAGATACCGGCGATCCACGAAGGGAAGCGGCGGCCAATCCCCAGCCAAGCATGCAGCGCCCTTGCGTCTACCTTCGGGGTGCCTTCGGTGTTCTGGAGGGGGAGGGCGGGCGTGTTCTCTTTACGTTCGCGTGAACTTGACGGGTTTTGGATCGCGGCTAAAATCGGAGCGGAGCGACGTTTCTTGCGAGGTTACTTCCCGACATTGCGGCGGACAGTCAGCTAGGCTCGAAGGCCCCCGCCGCAATGTCGGGAAGTAACCGCGGAGCTATTTTTACTTTTTGCTGGCGGGCGCGCTTCGCCTTTTTCAATCTTCTGCTTTTCATCCTGACAAGGCTCCGGGACACGTTGATTATCGAGTCTCTCTTACTATATTTTCATCGATAAATCAACAGCTTTGCTGGAATGCGATGCCCTGTCAGGCGTCCGTCCAAGCATACCTCACGGCAGTTTCGCCGCCCTGTCGCCACTGGAATAGCAACAGGCCGGATTGATGATCGACCGTCACCCCGGCGAACACCAACCGCAGCGCCGCGTTGACCGTCGGCACGTCCGGCGGGCCTCCCTCAGGGTCCCCGAAAGTGTCCGCAAGCTGCGCCAGCCGCGCATGCACTAAGCCCCCGTCCGCACTCGCACGGGCCATTTCGATTGCGTCTAGGTCCCCCCTCAGCACCGCTAGGCTCGCCTCAGCAGCCCGGATATGCCGCGACAGGGCGAGGGACGGCGCGCGGGCAATGTGATCGATCATATCGGCCAAGGCATCCTCAGCCGCGCTAATCTCCCCGGACAGGTTGCGCGCTTCCCGGTCTAGGTCCGACCCCCGGCCCCCGGCGGGGACATCGGCAAGCAATGCCTGCCAGCCGGACGCGATGGCATCATGCACCTTGTCCAGCGGGACGGACACATAGCCGTGTGACGCGGCCCCGGCCTTGGCCTTTGTGCATACCAGCTTGGGAGACCCGCCCTTGTCTCCGCTGCCTTTATAGACCCGCGTCATGGCCGCGCCGCACTCAGGACAGCGTGCCAGCCCTGCCAGCATATTTCGCACGGGTGCCGACGCGGACCTTCCCCGCGCCCGGATAATCGACCCGTCTTTAATGGCCCGCACCGACGCCCAATCATCGGCGGAGATGACAGCAGGATAGAAGGCCGGGACGGTATCGCCAGCGACCCGGCGGCGGCGTCCTTCGCCATAGTCGATATGGCCGGTGACAAGCGCCCCGGTTACGGCGGGGTTGCGCAGCAGCTTGGCGACGGTGGATCGGTGCCACATTTTGCCCCGGACCATCACGGGGACCCGTTCGGCGTTCAAAGCTTTGGCGATGGCATGTTCCCCGGCCCCTGCCAGTGTGTCGCGGTACACCCGGCGGACGGTCTCGGCGTGTTGCGGGTGAAGCTGCCAGCCTTCGCCGGACCATCGCAGCCACGCGGGGGCGCGACGGGTGTAGGCGTTGGTTTCCCCGGCGGCGACCTTACGGCGTTTCTCGGCCCATGCGGCGGCGACCCGACGGCCCTTCAACTTGCTTTCGTCGTGAGCGCGCCAAGCGTTCATCATCGCCATGATGAGGTCCAATGGGTTGCCTTCTAAGCTGGCTTGGCTGAACTCTTTGCCGTCACTCAGGGAGACGATTGTCACCCCCGAAAGGATGATTGAAGCGAACACCTGTTGTGCCAACAGCGGCGTCATACGCGATATGCGGTCAAGGTTTTCGACTAGGAGGTAAGAGCCCGGCGCGATCAAGCCCGCGTGGCATGCGGTCAGAAAGCCGCCAAGGCCCCGGTCAGTGCTCATATTCGCCCCGCGATATGCCGACACGCCAAGGTCAGTCAGGCGTAAGCTTTCATCCAAGGGCAGGCCCCGCGCCTCAGCCCACTTGCGGGCCGCTTCGCCTTGGCGGCGGGCGCTGTCGCCTTGGGATTGTTCGGGGGTGCTGAAACGGGTGTAGCTGTAGACCTTGGGGAGGTCCGTAGGTGTTGCGATGGCTCGCAATGCGGTCATGTCGGCAGGCTCCTTCGGGGACCCGAAATGGTTCACCCTTCGAGGATCAGGGGTAATCAGGGTCCTGCCGTCCCTTACGTGCTGATGAGCGGTCCGCCTGGCGCGGGCAAATCGCTGATGGCCTCGTGCTTGCCGGGCATCTTGCCCGACCTTACGCCCGCCGAGGCCTTCGGCATTATGTAGCAAACGCACCAAGCGGGCCAACCCCGGGCGGGGGCGCTAAGTGAGCGCGCTTGGTATCGTGCTCGCGGGGCTGATGGCGTTAGGTGTCTTCGGGCCAGTGGTTGGGTTTGCAGGGAAGCCCACCCAAATTTCTGTTGGGGGTTACAGTTACACGAAAGCAAAAATAGGAGAACTCCGGGCCTCCGAAAATGGTTCGGTATTCAATTTGGCCTGCCATTACAGAGCCGACGCGCAGACCTGTAATGACAGTCATCTTGGCATCCTTCCCTGCCGGAATGTTATGCGGAAATCCTTGTTCATTGGTGGTGAATGGATGATCGGGAACATCCGCATGCGCGTCAGCCCGACATACGGCATCAATTGCGATGCTCTGCCCAACATTCTCGGCTTTGATTATCATTGTGATGTCGCCATTAAGCATCGTGGCGTCGAGTTCGCACTTCACAATCAACCTTGCTCTTTGATTGTGCCTAAAGAGGTCGTTGCTACTCTTGGTCTCCCTAAACGTGGTCCAGACCAAAATGACGCCGACTGTGCTCAATCCCATGCCGATGACGGCGGCGGCACCCATGATGTAAGCCCACAGCGCGGACTTTTTCTGGGCTACAAGGTCGCGCTCGTTGCGTTCATTTGCTCGTTGTTCGTGGCGAGCCTTTGCCGCGCAGTTTTGTTGATCGACAGAGGGGCGACGGGGGCAGGACTGCCTTATTTGCTTGTCGGTGTAAGCGGCATATTTGCTAGTCTGATTATCGGCCTCCCACTCATATTCGGCGGATTTCCATAAGCCCCACCCGATAAAGGACACGGCGAGAATTGTTGCACCGACAATCCACGCAACTAGTTGAGCCTTATTGACTCCGCCCCTATCGCTTCCAGACATTGCAGAAGAAACACCGCTGTGAATTTGCCCCGGCTCAGCTTGTTCCTGATATTCGGCTCAGAGTCCACCACCCCTATATCTGCCAGCCGATCCACCAGCTGGGCATAGGACACGTTCCGCCGCTTCAATTCGGCTTTCAACAGCCCTTTGACGCGCGCTTCCCATTCCGTATCCGGCATTTGTATCTCCTATGATGACATAATCATCATATACGATACATTTGCCATTGACAACAGTGCGGATATGTCACTATATACGATGCATTAGCAACGCAGATAGTGACAAATGGCTCAGCACTTCCTTCTTTCCGCCGCCGCCCGCACCCTCAGCCTCAAGGCTGTGTTCCGCATGGGCGAAGATCAGGCTTACGATACGTTCCGCAAGCTGCGCTGGCCGGAAACGGACGGGGACGCCGTTTGCCCGCGCTGTGGCTGTGTCGAGACTTATGACATTCCTACCCGCCGCAAGTTCAAGTGCGTTGGCTGTCACCATCAATTCAGCGTCACCAGCGGGACTATCTTTGCCAGCCGCAAGCTGTCGTTCACCGACCTGCTGGCCGCGATTGTCATTTTCGTGAACGGCGCGAAGGGCGTGTCTGCACTCCAAGTCAGCCGCGATCTGGATGTGCAATACAAGACCGCCTTTGTCCTTTCGCACAAGCTGCGTGAAGCGATGGCCCGCGAACAGCAAGGCCGGACGCTGGACGGCGTGGTTGAAATCGACGGCGCTTACTTTGGTGGCTACGTCAAACCGGAAAACCGCAAAGAAGATCGCGTTGACCGTCGCCTGTCGTTCAACCGCTCAGGCAAGCGCCAGTGCGTTGTGGTGATGCGTGAACGCAAAGGCCGGTCGCTGCCCTTCGTGGTTGCCAATGAGGGTGACGCCGTTCCCTATGTCCGCGATCATGTCGCTAACCTTGCCATTCTCCACGCCGATGAAGGCTCAGGCTGGGATGCGCTTCACGCCGGTTGGATGACAGAGCGCGTCAATCACTCGGTCCAGTTCTTCGACAAGGGCGCTTGCACCAACCAAGCCGAAAGCTATTTCAGCCGCCTTCGCCGCATGGAAGTAGGGACGCACCACCATATCGCTGGCCCGTATCTCGCCAGCTACGCGCGTGAAGCATCATGGCGCGAAGATAACCGGCGCGTGTCGAATGGCGATCAGGCTGCGCTGGTTGGTGGCGCTGCGATGGCATCGCGGGTTAGCCGGACGTGGAAGGGGTATTGGCAGCGGGCAGCCTAGGTCGCCCCGTTCGCTGTTTCTTCGTTTTGCTCAACTACCGAGCCCAGCTGTTCATTAAGTAGTTTAGTAACTAGCGTGTGCAGCGCTGAAAGGTCCAGACCTGTCTGAATACTAGCATCAGCATGCTTAAGGGCCGCAACATACTCGGGACGATCGCGGCGCAGCAATTCAGGTAACAGCGTATCTCCAGGCAACCAAGCCCCCACCTTCAGACAAAGCGCATAGTAGCTGGCGACACGGGCTGTTCGCCCGTTACCATTGACGAATGGGTGAATGTGATTCAGTCGCCACAGGATGAAGCATGCAAGCGAAACGGCGTCCGCACTCTCCCAGTTGCGGTTTACCTCGTCGATAAACATGCTCATGCGGGAGCCGACCTCCCAAGGCGGAGGCGGAATATAGTCGCCCACGGTCACTTGGCACGGCCTGAGCACCCCAGCGTTACCGTGGAGGCATGTGATTGCGTGAAAATTGAGGGAGAGCACAACTTCGAGCGACAGCATAGGGCGCTGCAACTCCAACGACGCCATCACCGCTGAACGCAGAAATCCGTATTGTCGGTCTAGGTTTTCAATCGCGAGGCTCTGATAGACCGGATGGTCTTCACGCCCTACCAGCTCAAATACGAACACAGGTGATTAGGCCGGTTCACCCTCTGACTTGCTAAGCACATTTTCGATCTGTTGTCGCGTAATGGTGCTTTCCTTAGGCAGGCTGCCATAGATGAACGAGACACGCTGGCGACGCAGCTGTTCACGCGTCAAAGCGACACGCGACGCAGCAGCCAGCTTCGCGAGCAAACTTGCATCGGTGGCGATGTTCTGCGGCATGGTGATCCCTTTCTGGCACACGAGGAACGTGCGACAACGATATAGGTTCCTCGTAAAGAAACCGTAGTTCATCGTTTGCAGTGCTTTTGCAAGCGTCGCTAGTGCCTCTCGGTTAACAGGATATGCCGCAGCGTAATGTTCTGCAAGTATGTCCGTCGATACATTCGTTGATTACGTCGGAAACCCGACGGGTAATTTAGGCGTAAACTGGCATGCAAATTACATCGAATTTCCGCACCAAACTCGCCATCGCCACCGGCTACACCATAGCCGCATGGGTGCTGGGCAACATAGCATACTGGGCATGGACGCAGCTTTAGCGCACTAACTCCCACTCCAGATACTGCCCGCCGCGCGTCTCCACGTTGCGCACCAACCCCTGTTCGCGCTTGTCCCGCAAACAACCAGCAATGCGCCGCGACATAAGCCCTAGCAGCTTTGGCGTTGCTGCCAGCCCGCGCTGGACAATCATCTGAGCGGCAATCTCTCTGGACGTAAGCGGCTTGTTCGCGGCCCGCATGATACCGAACACTTGGCGCGACATTTCACCGCGCTTTGACCAATCCTCAGGTGGCTTGACCATCTTGGGAGCGATAGCGGGAATGTCCAACTCAGGCGCAACCAGTCTGATAGCAGCGTCCAGCGTTTCCAGATCGCGCGCCATTTGGGATAGCGCCTCTTGCGTCCGTAGCATCTCGCCAGCCAATGCAGCGCGGCGCTTTACCGCCCTGTTACCATGTAATCAGTCATGCTGCCTTATGCATCGGATATGCAGATAAAGGTAGGCAGGGGTTGGTGCGTTTGCTACATAATGCCGGAGGCCTTGGAAGTATCGATGATCGCCTCGGTCGCGGGGCAGCTTGAAGGAGGGCGATTGGTCCGCGCGCGACCGTTTCGCGCGCCGCACCACAGCGCCTCAATGCCCGCGCTCGTCGGCGGGGGCCTGCGCGTGCGCCCGGGCGAGGTCAGCCTCGCGCATCTTGGCGTCCTCTTCCTCGACGAATTGCCCGAATTCCAGCGCACCGTTCTCGATTCGCTGCGCCAGCCGCTCGAAACGGGCGAGGTCAGCATCGCGCGCGCCAACAGCCACGTCACCTTTCCGGCGCGCGTCCAGCTGATCGCGGCGATGAACCCGTGCCGCTGCGGCCATCTGGGCGACGCCGCGCTGGCCTGCAGCCGCGCGCCCAAATGCGCGGGCGATTATCAGGCTAAGGTTTCGGGCCCGATGCTCGACCGGATCGATTTGCATGTCGAGGTGCAGGCGGTCAGCGCCGCCGATCTGGTCCTGCCGCCGCCCGCGGAGGGGAGTGCCGAGGTAGCCGCAAGAGTCGCCGCCGCGCGCGACCGGCAAACGGCGCGCTATGCCGGGACAAGCGCGCGCACCAACGCCGAAATCGACGGCGACCTGCTCGAAAGCGCCGCGACCCCCGACGAACCCGGCCGCAAACTCCTCGCCCAAGCCGCCGAAGCCATGCGCCTCAGCGCACGCGGCTATACGCGGATTCTCAGGGTTGCGCGCACTATTGCCGATCTGGCAGGGGCCGACGGCGTCGGGCGCATTCATGTCGCCGAAGCGCTAAGCTATCGGCGGATTGGAGTGCGCGGTTGAGGATCACGATTGGAATTTGTGCTGCTCTGCTTGCGGCACCGGCGACCGCGCAAGAAATCGAAACCGAAGAGGAAGTCGAGGAGATCATCGTTCAGGCGACGCGCTCGGGGCGGCGCGTTCAGGATGAACCAATCCGGGTCGAGGTGATCGACCGCGAAGAGATTGAAGAAAAGCTGCTGATGACGCCGGGCAATATCGCGATGCTTGTTGCGGAAACCGGCGGGCTGCGGGTGCAGGTGACCTCACCCGCGCTGGGATCGTCAAACGTGCGGGTGCGCGGGCTGGAGGGACGTTATACCCAGCTGCTGGCCGATGGCTTGCCGCTTTACGCGGGCACTGGCGGCATCGGCTTGCTGCAGATCGCACCGACTGATTTGGGTCAGGTCGAGATTATCAAGGGCGCGGCGTCGGCGCTCTATGGCGCATCGGCGCTCGGCGGCGTGATCAACCTGGTGTCGCGGCGGCCGGGCGATGCGGCGCAGGCCGAACTGCTCTTGAACTCCACGTCGCGCGACGGCCAGGACGCGACCGCCTATGTCGCAACACCGCTTGGCGGCGGTTTCGGAGCTTCGCTGACAGGCGGACTGCATCGCCAAAGCCGCAATGATCTCGACGGTGATGGCTGGATCGACATGCCCGGCTATCGCCGTGCGACATTGCGCCCCCGCATTTATTGGGAGGGCGACAGCGGCGCTAAAGCCTATCTCACCATCGGCGCGATGACCGAGGACCGGCGCGGCGGCACGTTGCCCGGACGCACTTTGCCCGACGGCACGCCCTTCGCGCAAAATCAGGACAGCCGCCGTCTCGACGCGGGGCTGGTCGCTGAGGTGCCGGTCGACGGCTTGGGGAAGCTTCACGTGCGCGCCTCGGGCATGGCGCAGGATCACCTCCACCGCTTCGGCACCATCACAGAAGACGACCGGCATGACACCCTGTTTGGCGAGGTGTCGATCAGTGGCGGGGCCGAGGGGACATCATGGCTCGCGGGCGCGGCTGTCCAGAGCGACGCTTTCCGCTCCGAAACCTTCCCGCTGTTCGATTACAGCTACACCGCACCTGGACTCTTCGCGCAGGTCGAACAGGATGTGCAGAGCCACTTCACGATGGCAGGCAGCGCGCGGGTCGATTTCCACAGCGACTATGGCACGCGGTTCAGCCCCCGCCTGTCACTGCTCTACAAGCCCGACCGCTGGACTTTGCGCTTGTCGGCCGGGCGCGGTTTCTTTGCGCCGACACCGTTCGTCGATGAGATTGAGGCGGCGGGCCTGTCGCGGCTCGAACCCTTGAGCGGCCTCAAGGCGGAGGTTGCGGACACCGTGTCGCTCGACATTGGCTACGGCGTCGGGTCGACCGAAGTGAACGTATCGCTCTTCGCTTCCACCGCTGATAATGCGCTGCGTCTGGAGGATTTGCCCGGCGGCAACCGTGTCCGGCTGGTCAATATAGCGGGCGCGACAAGAACCTATGGCGTGGAACTGTTGCTGCGCCAGCGCTGGGACAATTTCTCGATCACCGGCAGCTATGTCCATGTGAACGCGACCGAGCCAGCGGACAGCGGGCCGGGGCGGCAACGCGTCGCCCGCACCCCGCGCCACAGCGGCGGCGTAGTCGCGATGTGGGAAAAGGAAGGCGTGGGGCGACTGGGCCTCGAGGCCTATTATACCGGGGGCCAGCGGCTCGACGACAACCCTTATCGTAACCGCAGTCGCCGCTATGTCGAAATGGGCTTTTTGGGAGAGATCGTGCTCGGCAAGGTCCGCCTTTTCGTGAATGCCGAAAATCTGCTCGGCGTCCGCCAGACCAAATATGACCCGTTGCCAAGGCCGACGCGGGCGCCCGACGGTCGTTGGACGGTCGACGCTTGGGGTCCGACCGACGGCTTCGTTGTCAACGGGGGGCTGCGGCTGATCTTTGGCGGGGAATAGCGCACGCTTCGATTCTAGCCCCGATATTCGGCTGTCCTACACGCGCGCTTTATGTCTTGATCACGGCTATGCCGAACCGTGTCCATCTTGCGTGTTTTGCGCGTCATCCGCTCACCGCGCGCAATGCAATCCCCCGAAAGTTGGAAAACAAAGGGGGACGTATCGTGACCTTTGTGAACTTAGCGGTTAAATCACCCCGCCATTTGGCCCTCACCAGCGCCGCCACCCACCACGCCCAGCGCCGGTTTCGCAACCCCTGCGCGGCGGTGGGTCAGTTTGCCGTCCACATGCGCGCCCTGTTCGATGGTCACGCTTTCATATGTGACGTCGCCGGTGATGCGCGCGCTGGCGTGGATGACCAACGTCTTGGCCTCGATGCTGCCGTCGATGGCGCCGGCCAGCTTCGCCGAATCGGCAACAACGCTGCCTTTGATTTCGCTTGCCTCGCCCTGCACCAGATTGGCGCACTTGAGGTCGCCCTGGATTTTGCCGTCGATATGCAAATCGACGCTGGCCGACACATTGCCGGTGATGACGACATCGGCACCCAGAATCGAGAAAGTGGTGTGGCGCGCGCCCGTGGCCATGCTTGCCATCCTATTGGTTCCGGGCGACGGCGGCGACGCGCTCTCGGGCGTCGGCTTTGGCTTCGAGAACATCTTTGTTCACCTCCAGAAAGCGGCGCGGATTGACCGCGGCGCCGTTGATGCGGACTTCGAAATGCAAATGGCTGCCGGTCGAACGTCCGGTCGATCCCATACGCCCGATCTTGTCGCCCGCCGCGACCATCTGGCCCACGCGCGCGTCAAAGCCTGACAGGTGAGCATAGCGCGTCATGATGCCCTGACCATGGTCGATCTCGATGGTCTGGCCATAGCCGCCCTGCCAGCCGACGCTGGCCACGCGGCCAGGCGCGGCGGCCAAAATGGGCGTGCCCACCGGCCCTTTGAAGTCCAGTCCGCTATGCATCGCCGCCCCGCCGTTGAACGGATCGCTGCGATAGCCAAAGCCCGAGGACATCAGGGTAATGCTGGCGGGCTTGCCTGACGGCATGGCGACCAGCGTACGTTCCAGCACTTCCATACGGAACAGCGCGCCTTCCAGCGCGGCAAAGGCAGGTCCCAGCGCCTTGGCGCGGCCCAGGCGGCCCTTATAGGGGATGAAGGGACCACCGCGACCGCGCTGGGCATTTTGGACCAGCGCCTTGGGGTTCAGCCCCAGCTTGGCGACCGCCATTTCGGCCTGCGCGGCGCGGGCGTTGACGGCGGCAAGCAAGCGCCCGGCGAACGCCTCCTGCCGCGCTTCGATGCGCGCGAGCGCCTGCGCTTCGGGGGGCAGGCTGGGGTCGATCACAAAAGTCGTTTTCAGCGGTTCGGCGGGTGCGGCATCGGCCGCGGGCAGCGCGCCCGCGTCCTCGCCAAAATGCTCTTTGGCCCAGCCCTCGAGCTGCGTCTGGCGCTCGTCGAGGTCGGCGGCAGTCTCGGTGACGCGGCCCTGATATTTGGCAATGCGCGCTTCCGCTGCCGCCGCCTTGGCCTGCTGCGCGGCGACGGCGGCGCGTTCGTCGGCGGTCAGCCACTGGTTGACCAGCATGGCGACGGTAAACGCCGCCCAGGCAAACAGGACGAGCGCGGCAATCGCCGCCACACGCTTTTGCAAGCGCGCGCTGATGCGCACGAAACGGACTTCGCCGTGCGTGCGAACAAAAATCTCATGGTCCTGAAACAGGGCAGCAACACGGTTGCGCCACTGGCTCAGGCCAGTCGGTAGTGATGGCAAGGTGACGACCCCATCCGTTATTGTCGGGCGTTGCTTTTGCATTGCCCCCCGATTGTGGAAGGCCCCTAGCAGCCCCGCGCGCGGAGTCCGAATCTTGCACGGCGGACTCGGGCCGAGTCGAACCATCAACAAGGTGAAGCGTGGAACAAGCCGCCGAATCGACCCCGGCAAGCGAATCACCTGTCCCATATTGAAACGATTCGCGGCGGTTGACGCCTCCCTAACTTTTGGCGGTTATGCGCAAAGATAATGACTTTGATGCGCCCACTGGTCGCCGCCCCGACCCCTGCCGCGCCGCCGCCCGATGCGGTGGCGCTGGCAACCGCGCGTCCGCGCTCGGCGGTCAGCGCGGGTGTCGGCTATGCTGGATTGGCTGGCCTGATCTGCTATCTGCTCGCAGCGCGCACTGCCCCCGAAATCGCCTCTTTTTTGGGCGTCGACTGGGGCAATCGCGGAGTGATGAGCGGGCCGAGTTCGGCGATAGTCAGCGTGCTGGCATGTGCCATCCCGATGGTCTTGTGGTCGGTGCTGGTCGACCGCGTGCACCGCAGCCCAACCACCGGGATCAACTGGGCCTTGCGGCGTCCATGGCGCGAAACACTGGACATCAGCCTTATAAAGCTCGCCGGGCTATGGGCGACATGGGGCCTCATTGCCTTGGCCTATGGCGCCCTGCGCTACTATTGGCAGGGGCAGTATCTTTTCTCGATGCAATTGCTGGGTGCGGTGCTGCCGGCGCTCGTTTTGCTGTCGGTGCCCTATGTGCTGTGGCTTGACCGGCGGCTCATTGATCCGCGCGATGGCTGCCATGCGTTCGGCAGCTGGCTCATGGGCCAAGGCGCTGATGCGGACGCGCGCCGCGCCATCGGCCATCATCTGCGCGCTTGGGCGGTGAAGGGCTTCTTTACCGCCTTCATGCTGTCGATCGTGCCGGGCAACTTTGCGAGCTTGGTCAGCGTGCCTATCGCCGAGGTCACGGCCAATCCTTACGCCCTCGCGCTGTGGACGATCAACTTCCTGTTCCTGATTGACGTCCATGTCGCGACCGTGGGCTATATACTGACGGTCAAGCCGCTCGATGCGCATATCCGCACCGCCAATCCCTATGGCATGGCTTGGGTCGCGGCGCTGATCTGCTATCCGCCCTTCATCCTGATGAACGCGGGCGGTCCGCTCGACTATCACGCCGGGACAGCGGATTGGGGTTACTGGTTTGCAGCGAACGATACGCTGTTGATCGTCTGGGGTGTGCTGCTCGCAGGGCTAACGGCGGTGTACAGCTGGGCGACACTAGCGTTCGGTATTCGCTTTTCGAACCTCACGCACCGCGGCATCATCACCCACGGCCCATACCGGTTTACCCGCCACCCCGCTTATGTCGCGAAGAATCTGACCTGGTGGCTGGGAGCGATGCCCTTTCTGGTGACGTCAGGCAGCGTGGTCGAAGGACTGCGCAACGCGGTGCTGTTGGGCGCGGTCAGCCTGATCTATTATTGGCGCGCTAAGACCGAGGAAAAGCACCTGCTCGCTGACCCGGCCTATGCCGCTTATTGGCACTGGGCGCAGCAGCATGCGCTGATCCCACGCCTGTGCGCGCGGCTAACTGGGCGGGCGAAGCCGCTGGTGGTGCTGCAACCCGATCCCGCCGTCGGGCCGGTCGCCTAAACAAAGGGCCCCGGCATTGCTGCCGAGGCCCCTTGATTAGCTGGTAAGAGGGTTCAGAACTTGAACCCGGCTTCGATCCCCCAGATCCGCGGTTCGTTGACGAAACCGGTCAGGTTGTTGAAGTCGATACCGCCCACCGCCGACGTGTCGCCGGTGATGTTGCGGACGAAGCCAGCCACGTCGAAGCTATCGGTCTTGTAACCGATGCGCAGCCCGCCTTCGAGCATGCGCGCGTCGGTGAACTCGACCGAGCGATACAGGAAGAAATGGATGCGGCTGCGATAGGCCCAGTCGGTGTAGGCGTAAACTTCGCCGTCGCCCACGGGGATGCCGTAACGCGCGGTCCAGTTGGCGATCCACTTGGGGCTTTGCGGCAGGCTGTTGCCGTCGATGTTGACGATCGCGGCGCTGAACGGTGCTGCAGGGGTCACGATTGGGTCGGTGACGGTGCACAGCGACGGATCGGCGGGCAGCAGGTCGGTGCGCACCGCGCCGCAGGCCGCCGTGGTCAGCCCGGGGCTGCGGATTTCGGTGTTATTGTACGACAGACCCGCTGTAAGCGTCAGTTCGGGGACGGGGCGCAGTTCCAAATCCGCTTCGAAACCATAGCCGCGCACATTGTCGGCGTTAATCAGGCGGTTGGCGTTGACGCCGCCGCCGACGGCCGTCAGTTGGGCATCGTCGAGGTTATAAAGAAAGCCGTTCAGATTGAAACGGCCGCGTCCGTCAAGGAACGTCGTCTTGACGCCCGCTTCCCACGACAGGATGGTTTCGGCGTCGCCGATGGTCACGCCGTCTTCCAGCGGGGTGGCGGTCGCGGGCGGGAACAGCACACGGCCCTGGATCGACGGCGCGCGATAGCCCCGCGCGACACGGGCATAAAGGTTCACATCGTCGCTGGCGGCATAGGTCGCGCTCAGATCCCAGGTGATATTGTCATCCTCGACCGAGCGGGTGACGGTGCCGAGCGGGTTTTGCAGGAAGGCGGGGAACTGGGTGTCGCGGCTGCGCACCACCACGAAATCGCGGCTGTCATTGTTGTAGCGGATGCCGCCGGTCACCGACAGCGCGTCGGTGAGTTCGTAGGTGAGCGAGCCGAACACGCCCCAGGCCTCGCTCTGCTGGTCCTGCGCGACCAATATGTTGACGCCGCCCGGCGCATTGTTGGGATCGCCCAGCGTCGAGTAATTCTCGCTGACGATGGTCAGGTCTTCATCGAAATAGAAGACGCCCGCCTGATAGGACAGCGGCCCTGTGCCATTGCTGGCGATGCGCAGCTCCTGCGTGAACTGCTTCAAGCTCGGCACGCTGTCGCGCGTTTCGGCGGTGAACGGAATCTGCCCCGGACCGGTCAGGTTGGGCGGCAGGAAGTTGGCACCAAAGCCGCCATCGACATCGCCGACCGAGGTGGCGTCGCCGTCCCAATAACTGGTGACCGAGATGAGATCGACTGCGCCGGCATCATAGGTGATGCGCGCTGACAGGTTCCAAGTGTCGACTTCCTGTTCATTCTGGCCATCGACGGACACCCGATTGCGGCGGAAATTGGCGTTAAGCCCTGACTGCCCCTTGGTGAATACGTTGGCGCGGAACACGCGTGCAGTGCCATCGAGCGAACGGATTTGCCCGCCAAGCAAGATGTCGAGATTGTCGCCGGGCTCAATCAGCAGCTGGGCGCGCGCGGCAAATTCTTCATAACCTTCCAGCGCGTCATTGGTGGTGCCGGACGGCAGGACATTGTCGATGTAATCGTCCTGACGCTGATACATGGCGGAAAGGCGGGCTGAAACGGTGTCGGACAGGCGGCCTCCGACGGCACCTTGCGCGTTCACATTGTTGTAGCGGCCCCAGGAAATGCGGCCATAGCCATTGGTGTCGTCACCCGGCTTGACCGAATCAAACTTGACGATGCCCGCTGGCGTGTTGCGCCCGAACAGGGTGCCCTGCGGCCCGCGCAGCACTTCGATGCGGTCAAGGTCAAATACCGGGAAACCTTTCAGGATCGGGTTTTCTAGGACGACATCGTCATAGACCAAACTGACCGGCTGCGACGCATTGAAGTCGAAATCGGTATTGCCAAGGCCGCGAATGTAAAAGCGCGGGAAGGTGCGGCCGAACGAGCTTTCGATCAACAGGCTGGGGACGCGCCCCGACAGGCCGCGCACATCGACGCCGCCCGCGGTGATCGCGTCCAATTTGTCGCCGCCCACGGCAGTGATTGACAGCGGAATATCCTGCAGATTTTCCTCACGGCGCTGCGCGGTGACGATGATGTCGCCCAACGTCCCGTCCTCCTGCGCGGTCGTGTCTTGCGCAATGGCAGGGACGGCCCAGCCAGTGACGGTCAGGGCAGTGGTTAGCGAAAGAACAGAAATCAGGCGGCGCATCGGCTTTGCTCCTGTTGCAAAAAGGGGGAACGCGTATCGCATTGCAACCCAAGTTGGGTATCACTGCGCCGTTGTCGCGCGCGCCGCCCAGCGTCAACGGCTGACGCAGCGCACTCGCGAATAATTGCATGACTGTTGCAAAATTGCGGCGGTTTGTGACAGCCGGACTGGCTTTTATGACAAAGTCAAAAGCTAAGCTCGTCATAAATCGGGTCGAGCGAGCCGCCCCACGGGCCTTCATAGCGTTTGAGGAGGTCGTGCGCCGGCGAGATGCCACTGGCGACGATGCGGCGCAGCGGCTCAAGGAAGCCGACCTCGGTATCCCCCATGGCATTGACTTCGCCGCGCGCGATCAGCCCCGCGCTCGCAATCTCGAGCACCTGTTTGGCCAGATCGCCCACGGTGCCGCCACCGGGGGCGGGGGCACACAGCCCCTGACGCGGCACAGCATCACGCAGCGCTTGTTGTTCGGAAATGCTCCAGCCTTTGACCAGATCCCAGGCGGCGTCGAGCGCGCCTTGATCATAGAGCAGCCCGACCCACAAGGCGGGCAGTGCGCAGATGCGATTCCATGGCCCGCCATCAGCACCGCGCATTTCGAGATAGCCTTTCAGTCGGACCTCGGGGAAAGCGGTCGACAGATGGTCGGTCCAGTCGGAGGCGCGCGGCAGTTCGCCGGGCAGCGCCGGCAGTTCGCCTTTCATGAAATCCCGAAACGACTGGCCCGCCGCGTCGATATAATTGCCGTCGCGAAACACGAAATACATCGGCACATCGAGCATATAGTCGACGTAGCGATCGTAGCCAAAGCCATGCTCGAACACGAACGGGATCATGCCGGTGCGCGCCGGGTCGGTGTCGGTCCAGATATGGCTGCGATAGGAGAGGAAGCCGTTTGGCCGCCCTTCCGTAAAGGGTGACGAGGCGAACAGCGCGGTGGCGACGGGTTGCAGCGCGAGCGAGACGCGAAATTTCTGCACCATGTCCGCTTCGCTGCTGTAATCCAGATTGGTCTGGATGGTGCAGGTACGCAGCATCATGTCGAGCCCCATCGTGCCGACGCGCGGCATATGGTCGAGCATGATCTTGTAACGCCCCTTGGGCATGATGGGCAGTTCGGCGCGGGTCTTGTCGGGCCACATCCCAAGTCCAAGGAAGCCCAGGCCGAGTTCGGCGCCCACTTCCTTGACCTGTTTCAGGTGGCGCCCGGTTTCGGCACAAGTCTGGTGTAGGTTGGCGAGCGGCGCACCTGACAATTCGAGCTGACCTGCCGGTTCGAGGCTGACGGTGCCATCGCTTCCCGCCAGCGCGATCACGTTTTCCGTCCCATCTGGGCCACGCTCAAGCACTGGTTCCCAGCCAAATCGGGTCAGAGCCATGAGCAGGTCGCGAATGCCACCGGGCTCGTCATAACTGGGGGCGCGATGGTCGGCGGTCCGGTAAACGAATTTTTCATGCTCGGTGCCAATGCGCCAGGCTGATTTGGGCTTTTCGCCCTTGCACATCGGCGCGAGCAACTGTTCGCGGCTTTCGATGAAGGGATCGTTTTCTTTTGAAACCTGCCGTGTGCTCATGCCTGCGGTTTAGGGGGGCATCGCGGGGGCGACAAGTCAGTTTATTGTGACTTGAAAAACCATGGCAAAGGTATCGTTGGCAGCAAGCGAAGCGGCGCTGCCTGAGACTATGCCACCGGAAAAAGCCATGCCGAAAGGGTCGCTCTCATCGGCGCCGGCATTGTCATCATCCTCAACTATGGTCGCGCCCGCACAACTGGGCCCCGATCGCAAACTGCCGGTCACATAAGTGGTGTTCGACGGCACGGGATCGTTGACCAAGATGTTAGTCGACGCGGCCGTCACGGCGTTGCCGTTGTTGGTGACCAAAATGCAATATTGCACCGTCGCACCGGGAATCGCTTTGGGGTTGGTGGCATTGTTGATGGGGTCGCTGACAGCTGTAGAGCTTTTCACCGTCGACAGGCTGGTCGAGGTGATGAGCAGATCGGCGCGGCGAAAATTGCCGGTATCGGCGCTGACAGCATCGCAAATGCGCAGGCTCCAGGTGCCCGCTGCATCCTGACCGTCAAAGGCGCTGAGCGGGTTCGCGGGCCGAAAGCTGTGGTTGTAAGGTGGAGGGGTGGGCGTCAGTGGGTCGTTCACCGTTGCATTGTGCGACGTAATCGCTGCAGCGGCCTCATCATCGAACAGATCATTCAGATTGTTGCCCGATTGGACATTGGTCGTCCACGGCAGGAGGCTGACGCTGGTCCCCGCTGGCGAGGTGAGAAAGATGCGCAGGTCACTGCGATAAGTGTGATCGAGCAAGATGCCCACGTTGACATCGCCAACGATGTAAGAGGTTGGAACGGTGAATGTGCGGGTAAGCTGGGAGGCGATGGGGAGGTTGCAGCTGACGTCGGAAATCCCTCCGCCGGTAGCGTTTGAATAGGTGGTTTGCGTTTGCGCTGCGGCCACGCCGGGCCACGCCATAAGCGACAGCGCAGCGAGCAGGCACACAAGTGCCCGCGGCTGTGACCAAGCCGACAAATTGGTACATCGGCTCGCCAGCAACAATGCGCGCCCGCCAGACATAACCCGCTGTCTCAAACAATGGTTAATTTTGGCCTTATCTCGGCGCAGCGGGGCTAGGCAACCAGGGTTTTGACCAATAAGGCTTCAGTGTGACTAGGGGGGTTCGGCTAGCAATCAAGAGGCTGCTGTTGCTTTTGGCAATGGCATCGGCGGCGCTGTTCACCGCCGCGCCTGCGGCTGCGCAAACCTGTTCACCGGCGACAACGCAGGGCACCGCGCCCGATGGCTGGCAAACCTACTGCTGGCTCAATTTTGCCACCTACAATGACACAGCGGCACGTTCGGGGGCGGGACAGAATTTTTCCTACACGCTGACGGACGGGTCGACGCTGACGTTCAACTTGCGGGTAACGCTAGGGTCTGGAACGGCGTTCAATGCCGTGGCGGCGCCATCGTGGACCGGTGCTGCGGTGGGCAATACCGCCTTTCTCGGGATTCCCGGGCGGCCCATCCTCTACACTGCTGCGGCTGGGACCCGCCTCATCACCATCTCCAACATATTGATCACCCCACCCGCCGGGGCCAGCGCGGTGACGGCCTACAGCTTTGTGGTGGCCGATGCTGAATCGTCCAACGATGGTGAGTCGCTGATTTACACGACCAATGGGTCGGCCTGGACGGTATTGGATATTGTGCCGCCGATCAGCGGCAACAATTATCCAGCAATCAGCGGCGCAGGCACCACCACCTTCACGGTAACAGGTGCGCCCGGTACGGTTGGGGGGCACATCGTCGGGTCGAACAGCCCCACCACGGTAACCGCCCAGTTGCAGGCGGGCGGGTTGCAGGGGGTTATGTTCGCGGTGCGATTTGCGTCCATCCGCTTGAACAAGCTGATTACCGGAGCGCGGGTGAACGCCGCGGATCAGTTCACCTTCAATGTCACGGCGACTTCATCGGGCGGCACGCTGGCGACGGGAACGACGACGGGCACCGGCAATGGACCCTTCGCCGCCACCGCGGTCAGCCTGGCGTCGGGCATTTCGCTGACGCTCAGCGAAGCCATGGCCGCAGGCAGCGTCAGCAGCATCAGCCAATATCGACCGGCGCTGACCTGTACCAACAGTACGTCGGGCTCTTCGACGCCGTTGCCGGTTAATGTGCAGACGACCAGCTATGTGCTTGGCGCGCTGGCCTTTGGCGACGCGCTGGTCTGCAATTTCACCAATGCCGCCTTTCCGCACTTGCAATTGCGCAAAGCCTTGGGTGGCTCCGGACGGCGCTTTACCGGGGATCAGTTCACGGTTCGGATCCGTAATGGCGCTGCAGTGCTGGCGTCGGCGACGACCAGTGGCACGGGGGGAACGGTGACCGGCGGTGATACTGGGCTGGTACAGATGACCGCGGGTACCGCGCTGACGCTTGACGAGATTGCTGCGGGTACCGGAAACCTGGGCAACTACAGCCAGACCATGGCGTGCACCAACGCTTTCGGGTCATCGTCGACCGTGCTGCCAACGACCTATCCCGGCGCGCTGACGCCGCAACTGGGCGATGTCGTGACGTGCACACTAACCAACACGCGGTTGGCCACCGCCAATCTGGTGGTGACCAAAACATCGACGGTCATTTCCGATCCCGTCAATGGCACCATCAACCCCAAGCTGATCCCGGGCGCGGTGGTCGAATATGCCATCAGCGTAACCAACGCTGGCAACCAGACGGTGACCGCGAGTTCAATTATCGTTGCCGATGTCCTGCCCACCAATTTCACCTACGACGCATCGACCCCGGTGACCTTTACCAATGGAACGACGGCTAGCGGTCTCAACGCCTTCAATCCCGCGACGATGGTCAGTTTTTCCAGCCAGCCCAGCGGCGGCGCGCCCTTCACCTTTACGCCAGCGGCGGGCTATGACCCCAATGTGCGGGGGGTGCGGATCGCCCCGACCGGCACCATGGCCGCGGCCACGGCGACCACCCAGCCCAGCTTTACCCTGCGGTTCAGAGGCCGGGTGAATTAGCCATCCATATGGCTGTGGCGGCGAGGGTCGCCGTTTCCGCCCGCAATATGCGTGGTCCCAACGAAAAGCGGCGGGTGGCGGGGTGCGCCAAAACCAGTGCTCGCTCGCGGTCGGTGAAGCCACCTTCGGGGCCGGTGAGCAGCGCGGCAGGGGCAGGGGAATCCGCCATTGCGCTCGCCGCCGGATCTCCGCCGGCTTCATCGGCGAACAGCAGGGTCCGTCCGGTGGGCCAGTCGGCGAGCAGCGTAGGCAACCGGATCGGCGCAACCAGTTCGGGCAGCGCGGTGCGCCCGCATTGTTCAGCGGCCTCGATCGTGATGGCGCGCAGCCGGTCCAAATTGACGCGGTCGACGATCGTGCGCTCGGTTATAATCGGCACCAGCCGCGCCGCGCCAAGTTCGGTCGCCTTTTCCACCAGCCAGTCGAGCGGCGCTTTTTTGATCGGTGCAAAGCACAGCCACAGGTCGGGCACGGCCTCGCGGTCGCGCAGCTTGTGCGTCAGCGTCGCGACCACGCTGCGCTTGCCCGACAGCGAGCAGCTAGCCAGCCATTCGCCGCTGACATCGTCGAACAGGCACAGCGGTGCGCCATCGGCGATCCGCATGACGTTGCGCAGATAATGGGCAGCATTGCCGTCGATGGTCAGGCTGGCGCCATCGCTGAGCGGTTCAGCGACATAAAGGCGCGGTGTGCTGGCCGGGGGCCAAGCGGGCACCGCCGTCATTCATTGGCCGCCTGATGCAGCCAGTCGGCGTGGCGCGGGGCCTTTTTGGTCTGGCTCCATTCGTCGAGCATCAGCGGGGCGACCCGCGCGAGTTCGGCATATTGGTCGGCCGTGCCGATGTCGCAGGCCAGCTCGACGCGGTGGCCGTTGGGGTCGAAGAAATAGATGGATTTGAAAATGCCATGATGCGTCGGGCCGAGCACGTCGATGCCTTCGCCCTCAATATGCGCTTTCGCCGCGAGCAAAGCATCGAGCGTCGGCACGCGAAAGGCGAGGTGTTGAACCCATTTGGGCGTATTGGGATCCTTGCCCATTTCCGGCTGGTTGGGCAGTTCGAAAAAGGCGAGGATATTGCCGTTCCCGGCCTCCAGAAACACATGCATATAGGGATCATATTCGCCCGTCGATGGCACATGATCCTCGGCAAATGCGGTGGTGTACCGCATGCCGAGCACGCGTTCATACCATTCCACCGTCTCTTTGGCGTCTTTACAGCGATAAGCGGCGTGATGGATGCCGCCGAGTTTGACCGGGTGGCTCATTCTGCACTCTCCACCGCCAGCGCGCCGCGTTCCAGTTGGTCGCGCTCCATCGATTTGAACAGCGCGGTGAAATTGCCCTCGCCAAAGCCTTCGTCGCCTTTGCGCTGGATGAATTCGAAGAATACGGGGCCTATCTGCGGCTGCGCAAATATCTGGAGCAGCAAGCGCGCATCGCCCGCTTCGGTCGATCCATCGAGCAAAATGCCGCGCGCCTTCAGTTCTTCGACCGGTTCTCCGTGGCCGGGCAGCCGATCTTCAAGCATCGCATAATAGGTGGCGGGCGGCGCGGTCATCAGCGGCACACCGTTTGCCTTCAGCCGGTCGAGGCAGGTGATGAGGTCGTCGCAGATGAAGGCAATATGCTGGATGCCCTCGCCATTATATTCGCGCAGATATTCCTCGATCTGGCCTCCACCCGCCTTGCCTTCCTCGTTCAAGGGAATGCGGATTTTGCCGTCGGGCGCTGTCATCGCCTTGGAAGTCAGCCCGGTATATTCGCCCTTGATATCGAAGTAGCGGATTTCGCGGAAATTGAAGACGCGCTCGTAAAAGGCCGCCCAATGCGCCATGCGTCCGGCATAGACATTGTGGGTCAAGTGATCGATTTTTTTGAAACCTGCACCGACCGGATTGCGGTCCACGCCGGGCACAAATTCGAAATCAATGTCATAGATGGACAAGGCGTCGGGTTCATCGAGCGTCGCATAACGATCGACCAGATAGATGAACGCCCCGCCGATGCCTTTGATTGCGGGGATGCGCAATTCCATGATGCCGGTCTTGCTTTCGACTGGTTCGGCGCCGCGCTCGATCGCTTCGGCATAGGCCCTGGCGGCGTTGCGCACGCGAAACGCCATGCCGCACGCCGATGGCCCGTGCTCGGCGGCGAAATAGGCAGCGGGTGAGCGCGGCTCGTAATTGGCGATCAGGTTGATCTCGCCCTGCCGCCACAGTTCGACGTCCTTTGAACGGTGGCGTGCGACCAGGGTAAAGCCCATCGCCTGAAACACCGGTTCGAGCACGCCTTTTTCGGGCGCGGAAAATTCGACGAATTCAAAGCCGTCGAGGCCCAGCGGATTGTCGAACAAATCGGACATCTATCTATCCTGTGTCAATTTAGTTTCACTTGAAACCAATTATCCCTATCCAGGGGTGGCAAGTCAAGCCGTTCCCTGTAGCGCAAAAACCGCGCATTTCTCAGAAAGTAGAAGGATACCCTCCCCCTCCCCCTCGGCCATTTTCAACATGACTTTGCGATGCAGGGTAAGCGCAACAGGCGCGCGAAGCATTTGTATCGGGGTGAATGAAGCAGATTTGCGCGCTGTAGGACAGCGTTAAATGCGCGGGTTCGTGTGCCTGCCGCTTGCGCTCCCCCGCTGCTGTGTTAGCGATAGCGGCTATGGGTGGGTTTCCTTTCAGCGCCATCGTCGGTCAGGACGAGATGAAGCGCGCATTGTTGCTGGCGGCGGTTGATCCGCGCATCGGCGGGGTGATGATTTTCGGCGACCGCGGGACGGGCAAGTCGACCGCTGCGCGCGCGCTGGCCGCATTGTTACCGCCGATTAGCGTTGTCAAAGGCTGCCGCTTTGGTTGTGCACCCGAAGAGATAGAACGCAGCCCCGATTATGATCCTGCGGCGAAGGTGAAGGCGGTGAAGGCGCCCGTGCCTTTTGTCGACCTGCCGCTGGGATCGACCGAGGACCGGGTGCTCGGCACTTTAGACCTGGAACGCGCGCTGGCGCATGGCGAAAGGCGCTTCGAGCCCGGACTGCTGGCGAAAGCGCATCGCGGGTTTTTGTATATCGACGAGATTAATCTGCTTGAGGATCATGTTGTCGACCTGTTGCTCGACGTGGCAGCGTCGGGCGAGAATCTGGTCGAGCGTGACGGGCTGTCGGTGCGCCACCCTGCGCGCTTCGTGCTACTGGGCAGCGGCAACCCTGAAGAAGGCGAGTTGCGCCCGCAATTGCTCGACCGCTTTGGCCTCTCGGTCGAGGTGCGCACGCCCGAGGCCATCGCCGACCGCGTCGAGATTATGAAACGCTGTGCCGCGCACGAAACTGCATCGACCGCTTTCGCCGCCGAGTGGGCCGAGGCCGATGCCAAAATCTTGAAGCGCATCGCGCGCGCCAAAGCGGCGCTCGACAAGGTTGCGGTGCCTGACGCGCTGTTCGAAGATATGGCGCAGCTGTGTAAGGCTGTGGGCGCCGACGGGCTGCGCGGTGAATTGACATTGTTGCGCGCCGCGCGGGCGAGCGCGGCGCTTGACGGCGCCAAGGCAGCGACACGCAAGCACCTAAAAGCCGTCGCGCCGCTCGCGCTGCGCCACCGGCTGCGGCGCAATGTGCTCGATGAAACCGGCTCCACGGTGCGGATCGAGCGCGCTTTGGCCGAGCTCTTCGGGTGAGTGACGCAGCGCTTGCGCTGACCCTGTTCCTGCGCGACCCGCAGCGCTTTGGCGGCATCATTTTGCGCGGCGACGGACCGGCCCGCGACGCGATGCTAGCCGAGATTTCGGCGGCTATTGCGCCGCTGGTGCGTATTCCTGCCAATGTCGATGCCGAACGGTTGCTGGGCGGTCTCGACCTGACCGCAACGCTTGCCAGCGGCGCCACGGTCATGCGTCCCGGATTGCTCGAAGCCGCGCGAGGCGGAGCAGTGGTAGTGCCGATGGCCGAACGTCTGCGCGCCGATGTTGCGGCGCATCTTGCGCAGGCAATGGACGCCGGTGGACAGACGATAATCCTGCTGGATGACGGACGCGAGGCGGAGGAGAGAGTGCCAGCGGCGCTGGCCGAGCGAGTAGCCTTTCATTGCGATGTGGGGAGTTTATCCTACTCGGCCCGCCCTTCGACAATCTCAGGGCAGACGGCAAAGGGGAATAAAGCCATTGCCGATGTTGGGCAGCTTGATCACGTGCAGCTGACTGTCCTCGCCGCCACTGCTTCCGCCCTTGGCGTCACATCGGTCCGCGCGCTCAACTTTGTGCACACTGCGGCGCGGGCGCATGCTGCGCTTCATGATAAATCGGGCGTGGATGACGACGACATCGCCGCCGCCGTGCGCTTAGTGCTTGCTCCACGCGCGACGATGGTGCCGCAACCCGCGCCGCCGCCGGAAGCCGAGAGCGAAGATGCGTCGCCACCCGACGACCAACCCGGTGACGACAGCGCCCGTAACATCGACCCTAGCGAGCTGGACGATTTGGTACTGGAGGCCGCTGCCGCCGCCATTCCGCCGCACATCCTTGACCAAATTGAGCGCCGTGCGCGCGGGGGCGGGCATGCGACGGGCGGGCGCAGCGGTGACCGACAGAAATCGGCACATCGCGGGCGGCCGCTGGGCGCGCGACCGGGGATGCCCGGGCAAGGGCGGAAATTGGCGCTGATCGCCAGTCTGCGTGCCGCCGCGCCGTGGCAGGCCATCCGCCGCCGCGATGCCAAGCCGGCTGATGGTCGGCGGGTACATATTCGCAAAGATGATTTGCGCGTGCGCGCGTTTGAGGAGCGGCGCGGGACGTTGACCATCTTTGCCGTCGATGCATCGGGCTCGGCGGCCATGTCGCGGCTGGCCGAGGCGAAGGGCGCCGTCGAGCTGATGCTGGCCGCGGCCTATGTCAAACGCGCGCAGGTCGCGCTGATTGCCTTTCGCAAGGAAGGCGCCGATTTGTTGTTGCCGCCGACGCGGTCGTTAACGCGCGCGCGCCGGGCGCTGGCCGAATTGCCGGGCGGTGGGGGCACGCCGCTGGCTGCTGGCCTGATCGCGGCGCAGCAACTTGCCAGCAACGCCCAGCGCAGCGGACAGACGCCGGTCATCGCGCTCTTGACCGACGGTAAGGCCAATGTCCGGCGCGACGGTAGCGCCGGCCGTGCCGAGGCGATGGCCGAAGCCGAGGTGGCGGCTCACGCGCTGCGCAGCGCCGGGCATGCCAGCGTCGTCATCGACATTGCCCCGCGCCCGACACCCGAGGCCGCTGCGCTCGCCGCTGCGATGGGGGGGCGTTACGTTCCGCTGCCCCGCGCAGGCAGCGCCGCGCTGGTTGCAGCTGTGGAAAGCGTGGGCGCGCCGTGAGCCGCTATCCCGAATGGGAGCGTGACGGCGCCGACTGGCCCAACCGCGAAGCCAGCCACTTTGTCGCGGCCGACGGCTATCGCTGGCATGTGCAGGAGATAGGCAGCGGCCCTGTCTGCCTGTTGCTGCACGGCACGGGCGCGGCGACGCACAGCTGGAGGGATGTGCTGCCGCTGCTGGCGCAGCATTACCGCGTGATTGCCATGGATCTGCCCGGCCATGGCTTTACCCGGCCCAATCTGGGTCGACGCGCGACGCTGCCGGGGATGGCGGCGTCGGTGGGGGTGTTGCTCGATGAACTGGGCGCGGTGCCGGATCTGATTGTCGGGCACAGCGCCGGGGTGGCCATCGGGCTGCAGCTGGCGCTAACCCGCGGCTGGGAAGCGCGGGTGGTGGGCTTCACGCCCGCGCTGATGCCCTTTCCCGGTCTTGCGGCACGGCTGTTTCCGGCGCTTGCCAAGATATTGTTCTCCAATCCGTTCGTGGCCATCATTTTCGCGCGGCTGGCAAGTGGACCGGGCGAAACCGCGAAGTTTTTGCAGCGGGCCACAGGTTCGATCATCGATGCCAATGGCGAGCGATACTACCAGCGCCTGTTCCGCACTTCGGGGCACTGCGACGGCGCCATCCGGATGATGGCGAACTGGCAGCTGGAGCCATTGCGTGACCGGCTGGGGGCGGTTGCTGCGCCAGTGCTGTTGGTACACGGGGCCCGTGATGCGGCGATTGCGGAAAAAGATGTGCTGGCTGCAGCGGCGCTGATCCCGGGTTGTCAAACCCAGCGGGTCGCGCATGGCCATCTGGCGCATGAGGAGGCACCGGCGGAAGCAGTGGCCATCATCACGGCATTTGCGCAGGATACCGCGCCGGCGTAGCAGTGACCGGGAGGAGACAGGCGATGGGTTCACTCGACAATTATGGCTTTATCGAAATCATCTTCGTCGGCGTCGTCGCGCTGGGGCTGGGCTTTTGGCAGCTGCGCTCGATCAACCGTGAGATTGCCAAGGACAAGGAAAAGGCCGCAGGCAAAGACGCCAAGCCGGACTAGGCTTCCCGCGGCATCTTATACGGCAGCATGAATTGCACCACGGGGTGCACCAGCCGGTCCATCGCGATACTTTCCTGCACCGCGGTCACCGGCTGACCGAACAGGTTCATGGCCAGTTTGGAACGCGCATAGAAGGGGGCGTCTTCCCAGGTTTTGGCTACGCGGGCGAACCCTCGGTCAGCGCGTGTCGTGCGTTTCATCAGCCATCCGGTGCGGGGAAGCGGAGCGACGGGGGGCAATTCCTCGTCTTGCACCCGTCCGCGCCGGTCGAAGCGCAGCGCGCTGGCAAAGGGGCTGCCGTCGCGGCGTTCGCCTTCGTAAATCACCGCGACTTCGCGGCCGACGTGCGCGCGTGACCATTGCCAATGTTTGAAACCGGCTTCCAGCGGCTCGCTGCCATAATTGCCGTCGAGATAAGCGTTTCCCGTCCAGCGCAGACCTGGCTGTGCTATGTCGACTTCGACCCGTGCTAGCGGGGCGATGGCATGCCAATGGTGTCGGCCTGCTGGATCAAGCTTGAATGCCTGCGGATTGAGCATCATGGGGTGTAAGGTGACCCGCCCGGCAACGCGTCGCCGCCACGGCACGCCCAGCCGGATGTCGCGTTCTTCGATGTCGATGATCAGCCGGTCGCGCTCCCAGCGCATCGCGCTGGGGCCGATCGCCAGCTCGTCGGCGCTCTGGATGGTGTCGTGATGTCCCCGCTCGGTCATTACCCAGCGGCCGCGTGGGCCATAGAGCGCGACGTTGAGGCAGCTGTGGTTCACCGGCGTGCTGCGCCCGGATCGCTTGTAGTATGGCGAAAAAACGCTGCCGATAAAGGCGATGATGGTCAGGCCGTGGCGCCCGTCGTCGCTGATCGCGTCGACATACCACCAGCGATAGCCCTGGGGCGTGACAGCTTCGTCAAACCAAGGTCGGACAACAGCGCGTGTGCCGCCAGCTTCCCCGATAAGGCGGCCATCGGCACCCCCGCGCCCGGATGGGTCGCCCCGCCCGCGCAGTAAAGCCCAGGGATCGCGGTCCGGCTGCCGGGGCGCAGGAAGCTTGCCGCCCACCCGTGCGAGGCCCGTCCATAAAGGGCTCCACCCGTCGCCGGGAAGCGCGCCGAAAAATCCGTCGGGGTAAGCAGATGATGCGGAGACCCCGATTCCAGCTCCAGTCCGCCGCGCCGCAAGCTCGCCAGCATGTTCGCTGTGCATTTTTGCCTCTCCTCTGCAACATATTCATGGGTGTCGCCGTTGGGCGGCGCATTGACGATAATCTGCAACCGCTCGCGGTCTGCTGGTGCGGCGCGACCCTCGCCGCGATCCAGGGAGCAAACATAGGCGGTGGGCTGCTGCGGCACCTCGCCGCGCGCCAGCTGGTCGAACTCGGCCGGATAATCGCCGGAGAAAAACACATTATGGTGGGCGAGGTCGAAGCCGCTGGTGCGGGCGTGCGCCAGCCACACCATCGCCGACAGCGAGCGCGCTTTCACCGGCGTGGCGCGCACAGCGGCGCAAACGTCAGGGCCCAGCAGTCCCGTTCCCAGCGCGGCGGGGTCGCCATTGAACAGCACCGCCGACGCGGCAAGGCGTTCGCCGCTAGCCAGCGCGACACCGGCAGCGCGTCCCCGTGCGGTGAGGATTTGCGCGACTCCATCACCATAGCGCAGCGTTGCACCATTGGCCGCGGCGACATTGGCGAGCGCCTGCGCCAGCGCGCTGATGCCGCCGGCAATTTCCCACACCCCCTGCGCCTCGGCATGGGCAATCAGCATCAAGGTTGCCGGGGTCTTGAACGGCGAGGAGCCGCAATAGGTGGTATAGCGACCGAATAGTTGGCGCAGGCGCGGGTCGGCAAAATGTTCGCCCAGGACCTTCCACAAGCTTTCATAGGGGCGGATCGCGAGCAGTGCGCCGATACGCCATAACCCAATGCGCCACATCAGCCCGGGGGGATAAGTTTTGCTGTTCTGCAAAAAGCTTTTGTCGAGGATGTCGTGGATGCGCCGTGCTTCGGCGGCAAAACTGCGATAGCCCTCGGCGGCCTTCACCCCGGCAAAACGGGCAATAGCGTCGCAGCTTTCTTCGAAATCGGCAAAGAGATCGAGCCGTTCGCCATGTCCCCAGCTGTGACGCGCAAGGCGAGTCGCGCGGCGTAAGGCCACATGATCGTCCACGGTTGCCCCCGCTTCGGCGAAGATGGCATCGATGATCGGGCGCATGGTGAAAACGGTCGGGCCGGCATCGACCATCACGTCGCCCACCGGCAGTTGCCGTGCCTTGCCGCCCGGGTGGTCCGCCCGCTCGATCAGCGTTACCGGAACCCCGCGCGCCGCCAACAGCGCAGCACCGACCAGTCCGCCGATTCCAGCGCCGATAATCACCACAGGGTCCTGGCGCTGCGCCACGCTGGTTCGCCTCCATCGCTAAATATTTGACCGCAGCGTAACAGACGTCCAGTTTGTTGGACAGTTGAATATGTCTGTTAAATATGACCTGCCGCCCAGTGCACTCAATGCCCGGTCCCGCTGGGTGTTGTGGCGTAACCGGATTTTGGGAAGCGCGCGCTTCCAGCATTGGGCGGCGCGCAACATATTGACGCGCGGCGTAGCGCGGCGGCGTGCGGCGGCGCAGTTCGATCTGGTCGCAGGCTTTGTCTATTCGCAGATATTGGCAGCGTTCGTCGAAGCAGGTTTGCTTGAATTTCTGGACGGGGTGTTGCGCAGCGATGCTGCGGTCGCCGCGCATGCGCGCCTGCCGCCCGATGCAACGGACCGCTTGCTGCGTGCTGCTGCTGCACTTGGGCTTGCCGAGTCGCCGCAGCCAGGCCTCTGGACGCTGGGAAGCGCGGGAGCGGAGCTGAAACCAAACCGCGGGGGGCAGGCAATGATTGCCCACCATCAATTGCTCTACGCCGATCTTGCTGCTCCGCTTGACCTGCTGCGCGCGGGGCGCAGCGCGCCGACGGCTCTGTCGCGATTTTGGACCTATGTTGCACGCCAGCCGGAAGACGCGGCGCAGGAGGTAGCACCTTATTCGGCCTTGATGGCGGCGACTCAGCCAATGGTCGTAGCTGAGATCATGGGGCGATTCGACTTTGGCGCATCGCGCCGCATGCTGGACATTGGCGGCGGATCGGGATCCTTCGCGCGCACGGTTGCGGCGGCTGTGCCCGGCATCGACATTGGTATCTTCGACTTGCCGGAAGTGGTGGCGCTGGCCGAACAAAGATTTGCTGCCGACCCGCCTGTGCGGCCCATCGCACTCATTGGCGGGAGTTTCAAAAGCGATCCGCTGCCCGTGGGCCACGATCTGATGACGCTGGTGCGCATTTTGCACGATCACGATGATACCGTGGCGGAAAGTTTGCTGCGCAGCATTTTTGCAGCATTGCCCGGCAATGGCCGTTTGTTGATCGTCGAACCGTTGGCGGACGAATCGGTCGCGCCGCGCATGGGCGATGCCTATTTTGGCCTGTATCTGTGGGCCATGGGGTCAGGGCGACCGCGCAGTTTTGGCAGCTTGCAGGCGATGCTGCATGCGGCGGGATTTCGTCGTGTTCGCCGCATTGCCACCGCCCAACCCATCATCACCAGCGCCCTTGTCGCGACAAAGTGACACCAAAGTGTCCAAATAATTTGACATTCAAAAGCGTTCCTATAGCTTGACAGGTGAGAGAGACTCTATCTGGCCAATGCAGCCTGATGAGCGGGGTCGAGGAAGAGGGCGTTTTGCAAAGTTCCGCCATCATTTTTGAAGCACCGGGCCAGTTGGTGATGCGCAAAACTGCGCTGAAATCGATTGGTCCGAGCGACGTGCTGGTGGAAATCAACTTTAGCGGCATTAGCACTGGCACTGAAAAACTGCTGTGGACCGGGCAGATGCCAAACTTCCCCGGTATGGGATATCCGCTTGTTCCGGGATACGAATCGGTTGGACGCATTGTCGACGCCGGCGCCGAGGCGCGTGCACGGATTGGCGAGTGGGTCTTTGTTCCGGGCGCCAATTGCTATCATGATGCACGCGGGCTGTTTGGCGGCGCCGCGCGCCGTGTGGTAATTGGTTCAGCGCGCGCCATGCCGGTTGAGGAGCGGCTGGCGGAGCAGGGCATTCTTTATGCGCTCGCCGCCACGGCACTGCATGCCATTTCGCGCGGCGACCTGCCGCAGCTGATTATCGGGCACGGGGTGCTCGGTCGCCTGATGGCGCGGTTGACCGTGGCGGCGGGCGCGCCAGCCCCCACGGTATGGGATACCAACGCGCTGCGTATGGGCGGGGCCGATGGCTATCGTGTGATCCATCCTGAAGACGATGACCGCCACGATTATCGCACCATTTATGATGTTAGCGGTGATGCGGCATCGCTGGACCAGTTTATCGGGCGGCTGGCCAAGGGCGGCGAGCTGGTGCTGGCTGGCTTCTACTGCGATCCGATCGCCTTTGCCTTTGCACCAGCCTTTCAGCGTGAGGCGCGGCTGCGCATCGCCGCCGAATGGCAGCCCGATGACCTCGCCTCGGTGCGTGCGCTGATTGAGGCCGGTAACCTGCACCTCGATGGGCTGATCTCGCGCATCGAGCCGGTGAGCAATGCGGCAGCGGCTTATCCCGAAGCTTTTGAAAACCCAGAGTGCCTGAAAATGGTGCTCGACTGGAGCGATTGCGAATGACGATGCTGGATGTCCAGGCGCTGCGCGACGAAGCGGCAATCGAACCCGATGCGGTAGCGACGGGGGCGGTGACCAAGGAAACGCAGATCATTGCCATTTATGGCAAGGGCGGCAGCGGCAAGAGCTTCGCGCTCGCCAACCTGTCGTACATGATGGCGCAGCAGGGCAAGCGCGTGCTCCTGATCGGCTGTGATCCCAAATCGGACACCACCAGCCTGCTATTTGGCGGCAAGTCGACCCCGACGATTATCGAGACGTCGTCGGCCAAAAAGCTGGCAGGCGAGGAAATCGGGATCGAGGATGTGTGCTTCCAGCGCGATGGCGTGTTCGCAATGGAGCTGGGCGGACCCGAGGTCGGGCGCGGCTGCGGTGGACGCGGCATTATTCACGGCTTTGAAACGCTGGAGAAGCTGGGCTTTCACGAGTGGGGCTTTGACTATGTCCTGCTCGATTTTCTGGGTGACGTGGTGTGCGGCGGCTTCGGCCTGCCGATTGCGCGCGACATGTGCCAGAAGGTGATCGTGGTCGCATCGAACGACCTGCAATCGCTTTATGTTGCCAACAATGTCTGCAAGGCGGTCGAATATTTCCGCAAAATGGGCGGCAATGTCGGCGTTGCCGGCATGATCCTGAACAAGGATGACGGGACGGGAGAGGCCAATGCCTTTGCCGAAGCCGTCGGCATACCCATCCTGACCGCAATTCCCGCGAACGAGGATATCCGCAAGAAATCGGCGAATTACCAGATTATCGGCAAGCCGGGTGGCCAGTGGGCTTCGTTGTTCGAAGAGTTGGCGATCAATGTCGCCGCTGCGCCGCCGCTGCGCCCGGCTCCGCTCGATCAGGACGGGTTGCTTGGCCTGTTCAGCGCCGATGTGACCGGCGCCGACTTCACCCTTTATCCTGCCACCCAGGCCGACATGCGCGGCGGAACCTATGAGACCAAACCGACGCTCGAAGTGATTTATGACGAGGTATGATGCATGACTGAACCAACCGCCCCGGCTGAACTTGATCGTGCGCGCGACCGCATCGATCTGGGCGCAGGTGGCGGCTGTTCGTCGAAAGATACCATGCGTGAGGCCGCGCGGCAGGCCGGTAAGAGCGACGTCCTCGACCGCTACGCAGCCGATTATCCGGTCGGTCCGCACGACCAGCCGCAATCCATGTGCCCGGCCTTTGGATCGCTGCGCGTCGGCCTGCGCATGCGTCGGACGGCGACGGTGTTATCGGGATCGGCGTGCTGCGTTTACGGACTTACCTTCACCAGCCATTTCTATGGTGCGCGGCGCAGCGTTGGCTATGTCCCCTTCAGTTCCGAAACGCTCGTCACTGGCAAGCTGTTTGAGGATATCAAGGAAGCGGTCGAGCAATTGGCCGACCCAGAAAAATACGACACCATCGTTGTCACCAACCTGTGTGTGCCCACCGCCAGCGGGGTGCCGCTGCGCCTGCTGCCCGACGCCATCAACGGCGTGCGCATTATCGGTATCGACGTGCCCGGGTTCGGTATTCCGACCCATGCCGAGGCCAAGGACGTACTCGCCGGCGCGATGCTGAACTATGCGCGGTTGGAAGCCAAACAGGGGCCGGTCGCCGCGCCGGCGTCGCGCAGCGACAAACCGTCGGTGACGCTATTGGGCGAAATGTTCCCCGCCGATCCCATGGGCATCGGCCTGATGCTGGCGCCGCTGGGGCTGGCGGCGGGGCCGACGGTGCCGACACGCGAATGGCGCGAGCTTTATGCCGCGCTCGATTGCGCGGTGGTGGCCGCCATCCACCCATTCTACACCGCCAGTGTCCGCGAATTTGAAGCGGCGGGGCGTACCGTGGTCGGCTCCGCGCCGGTCGGGCGCGACGGGACGGCGGCATGGCTCGCGGCGATCGGCGCAGCGACGGGTGCCAGCGCCGACCAGATTGCTTTGGCGCAAAATGCCGTCCTGCCGGCCATCGACGCCGCGCTGAAGGCCAAACCCATTGCGGGGCGCATCACCGTGTCGGGCTATGAAGGTTCCGAACTGCTGGTTGCGCGGCTGCTGATCGAAAGCGGGGCTGACGTGCCTTATGTCGGCACCGCCTGTCCGCGCACGCCCTGGTCGGAGCCGGACCGCGAATGGCTGACGGCGCGCGGGGTGCGCGTGCAATATCGCGCGAGCCTGGAACAGGATATCGCGGCGGTCGAGGAATTTGGCCCCGACCTTGCCATCGGCACAACGCCGGTGGTGCAGCATGCCAAGGCGAAAGCCATCCCGGCGCTCTATTTCACCAACCTTATCTCCGCGCGCCCTTTGATGGGTCCGGCGGGGGCGGGTAGCTTGGCGCAGGTTGTCAATGCCGCCATCGGCAACAAGGCGCGCTTTGACCGGATGCACGCCTTTTTCGAAGGTGTCGGCAGCGGGCATACGGCGGGTATCTGGGAGGATACTCCCACCGACCGACCGAAGTTCAAGGCCAAATATGCCGCGCAAAATGCCGCGGCGGCCAAGGCAGCGGAGGCGATCGGGTCATGACGCTGATCCTCGATCACGACCGCGCGGGCGGCTATTGGGGCGCGGTTTATGCCTTTACTGCGGTCAAAGGGCTGCAGGTCATCATTGATGGTCCGGTGGGGTGCGAGAATCTGCCGGTCACCTCGGTGCTGCATTACACCGACGGGCTGCCGCCGCATGAATTGCCGATTGTCGTCACCGGCCTTGGCGAGGAAGAGCTGGGCAAGACGGGGACCGAAGGCGCCATGAAACGTGCCTGGGCCGCGCTCGACCCTGATCTGCCCGCGGTCGTCGTCACCGGATCGATTGCCGAAATGATCGGCGGCGGGGTGACGCCCGAGGGCACCAATATCAAGCGCTTCCTGCCGCGCACCATAGACGAGGACCAGTGGCAGTCCGAAGACCGGGCGCTCGCCTGGCTGTGGACCGAATTTGGGCCCAAAAAAATGCCCGCGGCGCCCGAACGCAAGGAAGGCGTTAAGCCGCGCGTCAACATCATTGGCCCCGCATATGGCATGTTCAACATGCCGAGCGATCTGGCTGAAATCCGGCGGCTGGTTGAAGGCATGGGGTGCGAGGTTAATATGGTCTTCCCGCTGGGGAGCCATCTGGCCGACATCGCCAAGCTGGCCAACGCCTCGGTCAATATTTGCATGTACCGCGAATTTGGCCGCAAGCTGTGCGAGCTGCTCGAGCGGCCCTATCTTCAGGCACCCATCGGGCTGGAATCGACCACCCTGTTCCTGCGCCAGCTCGGCGAATTGACCGGGCTGGACCCCGAACCCTTCATCGAGCGCGAGAAGCACACAACAATCAAACCGCTGTGGGATTTGTGGCGTTCGGTTACCCAGGATTTCTTCGCCACCGCCAGCTTTGGCATCGTGGCCAACGAAACCTACGCGCGCGGCATCCGCAAATTCCTGGAGGATGACATGGGGTTGCCCTGTTCGTTCGCATTTTCGCGGCGGGCGGGGGTCAAGCCCGACAATCAGGCGGTGCGCGACGCCATTTTCAACACGCCCGCGATGATCACCTTCGGCAGCTATAATGAGCGCATGTATATCGCCGAAAGCGGCGGGCGGGGGATGTTCCTTCCGGCGAGCTTTCCCGGCGCGGCGATCCGGCGGCATACCGGCACGCCCTACATGGGCTATGCGGGCGCGACCTGGCTGGTGCAGGAAGTGTGCAACGCGCTGTTCGATGCGCTGTTCCACATTTTGCCGCTGTCAACGCAGATGGACGCGGGCGCGGCCACCCCGGCACGGCGCGAGGCTGGCCTCACCTGGGACGCGGCCGCCAAGGAAAAACTGGACGCCATCGTCGAAGCGCAGCCAGTGCTGGTGCGTATTTCCGCAGCCAAGCGGCTGCGCGATGCCGCCGAGCGTAGCGCACGCGCGGCGGGTGAGGATCATGTCTCCGCCGACCGGCTGGCGACCACCATGCTTCAGGGAGCGGGCGCATGAGCGCCGCTTTCGAAAATTTGCCGGGGGGCATCTGTGCCCCGGCCAACGCAACCTGTGCAGCGCCGTTTGCTGCAAGGCGAGTGCCCGGAAGAGCTGCTTCGCGCCGCTTGCATGGGGCTAAAATGGAGAAGGGACTATGAGCGATAATGAACGCTTTGGCCCGGGGGCATATCTGACCCCGGAAGAAGCCAAGGAATTTCACAAAATGTTTGTGAGCAGCTTCATCATGTTCACCATCGTCGCCATCGTGGCGCACGTGCTGGTGTGGATGTGGCGGCCGTGGTTTCCGAGCGTCAATGGCTACGCCATGATCAATGACGCGACGCAGCTCGCAAACGCGACCATCATGAACTTGCTGGCATAAGGAGGCCGTATCATGTGGAGAATTTGGCTAATTTTCGATCCACGCCGGACCTTGGTCGCGCTCGCGATCTTCCTGTTCGTGCTGGCTTTGTTGATCCATTTCATCCTGCTCAGCACTGACAGGTTCAACTGGATCGAAGGCCCGGCGGTTGTGGCCGCGGCTCCGGCGGCTCCGGCCCCGGCTCCTGCGCCTGCTCCGGCGGCAGCCGATCCGGCAGCGCCGGCTGGCTGACCATAAGACCCTAGCCCCAAAGAGGTCGTGGCGCCGCAGGCGTCACGACCCTTCCGGGCCAGGCACAGACTGTTTCAATCCATCGGGTGCGCGTCAGCAGTGGCGGCAGGGGATGTGCTATGTCGTTGTTAAGCTTTGAACGAAAATATCGTGTTCGCGGTGGCACGCTGATCGGCGGCGATTTGTTCGATTTCTGGATCGGGCCCTTTTACGTCGGCTTCTTCGGCGTGACGGCCGCGATTTGCGCGATCCTCGGGACGGCGCTCATCTTCTATGCGGCGGCTATCGGGCCGACGTGGAACCCGTGGCTGATCTCGATCAATCCACCGGCAGACAGCGTGGGGCTGGGTCTCGCGCCGCTGAAAGAAGGCGGATTCTGGCAGATTATCACCATGTGTGCGATCGGGGCCTTTGTGTCTTGGGCGCTGCGCGAGGTGGAGATATGCCGCAAGCTGGGCATGGGATATCATGTGCCCATCGCCTTCGGCTTTGCCATCCTGGCCTATGTCACGCTGGTGGTGTTTCGCCCGGTGCTGATGGGGGCATGGTCCTATGGCTTTCCCTACGGGATTTTCAGCCATTTGGACTGGGTGTCGAACACCGGCTATATGTATGTGAACTTCCACTATAATCCGGCGCATATGATTGCGGTGTCGTTCTTCTTTACGACCTGCTTTGCGCTGGCGCTGCATGGCGCGCTGATCCTGTCGGCGGTGAACCCCAAAAAGGGCGAAGTACGCACGCCCGAATATGAGGACACCTTCTTCCGCGACTTCATTGGCTATTCGGTCGGCACCATCGGCATCCACCGGCTGGGTCTGTTTTTGGCGCTCAACGCCGGATTCTGGAGCGCGGTGTGCATCATCATTGCGGGGCCGCTTTATGCGGGCGGCTGGCCCGAATGGTGGGAATGGTGGCGCAACATTCCGATCTGGTCTTGAGGGGAGCTTAGGTAATGGCACGCTATCAGAACATATTCACACAGGTGCAGCTGACCTATGCCCCCGAAATGGGCATGCACCTGCCCGCCGGGGATGAACGCCGCATCGAGATAACGGGGTTCAGTTACTGGATGGGCAAATTCGGCCAGGCACAGCTGGGGCCGATCTATCTCGGCTGGCTGGGGCTAGCCTCGCTGCTGTTCGGTTTCCTGGCTATCGAGATCATCGGCTTCAACATGGCCGCCTCGGTTAACTGGGATCCGGTCGAATTCGTTCGCCAGTTCTTCTGGCTGACGCTCAATCCTCCGGGACCCGAGCATGGCTTTTCGCCCTTTGTGCCGCTGAACGAAGGCGGCTGGTGGATCATGGCCGGCTTCTTCCTGACGCTGTCCATCATTCTTTGGTGGGTGCGCGGTTATCGCCGCGCGCGCGCGCTGGGGATGGGGACGCATGTGTCCTGGGCCTTTGCCGCTGCCATTTGGCTCTATCTGGTGCTGGGCTTCATCCGCCCCTTCTTCATGGGCAGCTGGTCCGAGGCAGTGCCGTTCGGCATTTTCTCGCACCTTGAATGGACCAACAATTTCTCGCTCCAGTACGGGAACCTCTTCTACAACCCGTTCCACGCGCTTTCGATTGTCTTCCTGTACGGCTCGGCGTTGCTGTTCGCGATGCACGGCGCGACCATTCTCGCGGTCGGGCGCTACGGCGGCGAGCGCGAGCTGGAGCAGATTACCGACCGCGGTACCGCATCGGAGCGTGCAGCGTTGTTCTGGCGCTGGACCATGGGCTTTAACGCCACAATGGAATCGATCCACCGCTGGGCGTGGTGGTTCGCGGTGCTGTGCCCGCTAACCGGCGGCATCGGCATCTTGCTGACCGGAACCGTGGTCGACAATTGGTATTTGTGGGCCATCGAGCATCATTACGCGCCGGAATATTGACGCCGACAACGGCAAAGGCTGGGCATGCACCCTGCCCGGCCCCCAAGAAGACCCGGCCTAACCCGCCGGGTCTTTTTATTGGAGTTTGGCCAAGGCGGCCAATCCCTTGTCGGTATTGCCTTCGTGGCCCACGAGCGCACCAATCAAGGCAAAGGAAGACCTGATCCCTGTCGGAATTTCTCCAATGCCAAGCTGCCCCATAACTTGCCACCGAGCGAGCGTGATGCGGGCGAAGGGATGGCCCTGCTTGGCAGCGAACTCCAAGATTGGCCGGACCTCTTTGCAGGACGCAGAGTTCGGCGCCCACATATAGCGGAATCGCGCGAGCCAGAAAGAAGCCGGAACAAACCCGGCAGCGATACCATCCTCCAGCACCCGTGAGCATTCGTCGCGACGACTGCCGTTCTTCAGGAACTGGGCATAGCCGATAATCGCCATTAATGAACCTGATGCTATCGCACGGCGGTAAAAGTCATCGGCGATGACCGGGTCCTGTTCGGTCGCGATGCCGTTTGAGTAGTGCCAGCCAAGCACTTCCATGGACCAGACCGATCCGGCATCCGCAGCTTCGTGGTATAATTGCAGTGCGGCCCCCGGGTCGCTGTCCTGTATTGCCCGGGCCTTGGCAGCAAGGTCGGAAGCTCGTTCACTTTCCTCTGACCAGAGCTTCGCCTCGTTGGAATGTGCACGCTCCCATGCATGCGATAGGTCGTATATCCAATCCCAGAACTGCTCACACATTTTGCAGTTCATGGCTGCATTGTTCCGTCGGCTGCCGGGCCATGATTCAGCATCCCCCGCCGCTGCAGGTCATAGAGATGCACCGGAAAGGCCAACGCTAGCGGCAGCGAGACAAAGGGCCAGGCCATGCCGGTGAGCGCCGCGCGCAGGGCCAGCATCATCAGCACGGCGGGAAGTAGCGCGGGCAGGATATCGGCCCAGCGTTGGCCGCGTGCCTTCAGCCAGACGCCCTCGACCAGCAGCACCAGCAGCACAACATCCACCGCTCGGCCGCTAGCGAAAAATTGCTCCATTCAGGCGAAGGGCCCGTTGAGCTGGACCACTTGCCAGTTAAGCACACCGGCGATGGTCACCCAGATGAGATAGGGAACCAGCAACAGCGCTGCGCCGCGTGAAAAGCGGCCGCAGAACCATATCAGCGCGGCGATCGACAGCCACAGCGCGATCAACTCGAAAAAGGCCAAATCGGGCCGATGCAGGCGAAAGAAGAGAAAACTCCACCCGAGATTGAGAAAGCCGTTAAGCGCGAACAGCCCGATGCTGATTTCCACATCGCGCCGCGTTGGCGCGCGTTCCCAGGCGAACACGCCCGCAAGCGCGATCATGGCAAAGACCGCAGTCCAGATGATGCCGAACATATAGCCGGGCGGTGCCCAGCTCGGCTGCTGGAGCGAATAATACCAATTATCCAAAACGGTGATGGTGCCGCCAACCATTGCGGTGACAAGTGCCAGCGACCCGGCAATCAGGATCGGCCAAATTCTCGCCTTGGTCATTCCGCTCCCTCAACCCTCTACGGCGCGCAATCCGAACAGATGGCCAAGGTCCTTAAAGAAGATGCGCACATGTGCCAAGGGATCGCGCCGGGTGAGCGTTTTGTTCATATAGCTTTCCCACGTCAGCCGCTGGACGTCAGGGTCGGCGCACATTTTGACGAAGCGTTCGCGGCGTTTGTCACTGGAATACCAGAAATATTGCATCACGCCCAAAATCCAGAAGACGCGGCCATGATCCTTCATGAATGCCTTGCGCGCGCCCGCCAGCGCGCGGGCATCGGCGGTAGCGAGGAAGGCGGCGACGGCGTCCGCCCCCATGCGCCCGGCGGTCATGGCATAGTAGATGCCTTCCCCCGACGACGGCGCGACCACCCCGGCGGCGTCGCCAACCACCAGCACATTGCGGCCATTGTCCCAGCGTTTCAGGGGCTTGAGCGGAATGGGGGCGCCCTCACGGCGCAAAGTCTTCCAGTGCGCTAGGCCGACCTGTTCGCGCATTTCCGCGGTTGCCTCACGCAGGGCAAAGCCCTTGTTGGCGCTGCCGAGGCCAATGCTGGCAGTCTTGCCGTGCGGGAAGACCCAGGCATAGAAATCAGGGGACAAATGCCCCTGATAATAAACATCGCAGCGGGCGGGCTCATAATCTTCGCTGATCTGGTCGGGCACTTCGACGACTTCGTGATAGGCGAAAACGCAAGGCACCTTGTCACCGCCCTTGATGCACTGCCGCGCGACGGCCGAGCGCGCCCCATCGGCTCCGATGATCGCGCGCGCGCTGACGGTTTGCGGCGCACCATCGCGTCCCGTGCGATAGGTCAGGCGCGCGATGTCGCCGCTGGCGTCAACATTTTCGCACCGCCCGGTGACGCGCGCCGCGCCGGCATCGGCAGCGCGGGTGCGCAGCCATTCGTCAAACACATCACGGTCGACCATGCCGACAAAACCCTCGCCCACCGGCATGGTCACGGTCTTGTTCGACGGCGCGATGATGCGCGCCGCCTTTACCCGCGCCACAATCAATGACAGCGGAATGTCGAAATCCTTGATCAGCCGCGGCGGGATCGCGCCGCCGCACGGTTTGGTCCGCCCAGCCCGGTCGAGCAGCATGACCCGGTGTCCGGCGCAGGCCAGATCGTGGGCGGCGGTAGCGCCCGAAGGCCCGCCGCCGACGACGATGACATCAAAATCGGTTTTGTGCGTCATGTCGTTATCGCCCCTCCTGCTGCACGGGTGCGGGTCAGGCGGGTGCCTGCCGCCACGACTGCCGCCAGCACAAATAATCCCGCTTCCAATGCGAATACCGCTTGAAAGGCCGCGCCGTCCGCGCCAATCGCGGCGCGCAGACCATCAACCAGCACCGCCCCCAAAAAGCCGCCTAGGCCAAAGGCGATTGCCTGCGCCGCGCCCCATACCCCCATGCGCGCGCCCTCGCCCGAACCGTGGCCGTCGCTGGCGAGGCCGAGCATCGCGCCCACCGCCGCCACCGCAAACACGCCATTGGCGACGCCCAGGCCAAAGACATTGGTAGCCAGCGGCCAGCCCGGCCCGACGCCCGCGCCGACCGACAGGCATGCGAGCATCAGCGCCGAAGCCAAACAGCCGCAGGTAATCCAGAGTTTGAGGCGCGGACCAAAACGGCGCGCAAGCATGCTGCCACCGGCACCCGCGATAACCATGCCCAGCAAAATCCCCTGATGCTGGACGCCTGCCAGGCCCGTCGATTGCCCCGGCGTCATCGCGAAGACCAATCCCGCAAAGGGTTCGAGGATCAAATCCTGCATGCTGTAGGCCAGCATCGAAATGAACACGAAACCGGTGAACTGGCGTGCCTGCGTATCGGTCCAGATATCGCGCAGCGTGTCGGCAAAGGGCTGGCGCAGCGGCGGCGCGTCGCGCGGGACCGGCAGGCTGGTCGCCTCAACCCGGTGCAGCGCGGCGAGCGCCAGCAGGAAGGCGCCCAGCGCCACCAAGCTACAGAAAATGGCAAGGCGCGCGGGGCTGAAGGGGTCGAGGAAAGCCTGTCCCGTGGCGGCGGCGATCACGATGCCCGCCACCATCATGGTCCAGCAAATGGCCGCCGCACCGGGTTTGCGTGCAGGCGCGGTGCGCGAAGCGAGCAGGGCCAGCAGCGCCGTCCCGGCCATACCAACCCCCAGCCCGATCATCGTATAGCCCAGCACCGCCAGCACCAGCGGCCACCAGCGCCCGCCGCCCATGAACAGGGTGGCATCGACGGCAACCAGCACACCCAGCGCCAACACGCCCATGCCGGTCAGGATCCACGGGGTGCGGTGCGGCGACTGGTCCGCGCGGTAACCCCACAAGGGGCGGCTCAATTGCACGGCATAGTGCCAGCCGACGAGCGCGCCCGGAATCGCGGCGGCGAGCGCATATTCAACCACCATGACGCGGTTAAGCAGCGAGGTAACAAGCATCACCATCGCGCCGATTGCCGCCTGCACTGCGCCCAACCGGACGATACCGAACCAGCCTAGGCCGACCGTGCCGTTCATATATGGCCGCCCAGCCCGAGCGCGGCGGCGAGCATGCCGAGCACATAGAGCGATACACCCGTGGCATTGTACCACGGGGCCAGCCGCGCCGGATCGCGCACCAACCGGACCATGCAGCCGAGCTGAACTACCAGCAGCAGCGTCACGATCGCCGCCGACAGCCACAGCGCCAGCGCCGCCAGCACGCCGATCACGGCAATCTGCGCCAGCGCCATCACGGCGCACGCGAGCTGCGCGGCATTGCGGACGCCCATCGTCACGGGCAGCGAACGCAGTCCGGTCGCGCGGTCCCCTGCCACGGCCTTGAAATCATTGAGCGTCATGATGCCGTGCGCGCCAAGGCTGTAGAGCAGCAGAACGACCAATACCGGCAGCAGCGGCGCAGCGGCGAGCAATACGGCGGCCCCGGTAAACCAGGCCAGCCCTTCATAGCTGAGCGCGCAGACCAGCGGGCCGGTCCACCCACTGCGCTTGAAGCGTAGCGGCGGCGCGCTGTAGGCCCAACCGCAGAATAAGGCGGCGCAGGTGGCCCAGAAAGCCCAGCTGCCAAGCGCCGCGCCCAGTGCCAGCGACAGTGCGGCCCCGACCAGCGCTATCCCGAACGGCCAGCGCCCCGGCACGCGCCCCGACGGGATCGGGCGATCGGGTTCGTTGATGGCATCGACGTGACGGTCGCACCAATCGTTGATGACCTGGCTGGTCCCGCACACCAAGGGGCCGGTGAGCAGTGTGCCAGCAACCAGCAGCGGCCAATTTTCCGCAAGCGGCATGCCTGATGAGACCGCGCCGCACAAAAAGGCCCACATCGGCGGGAACCACGTGACCGGTTTGGTGAGCGCCAGCACATCACGCGGCGCGGGCGTGCGCGGCAGACGGGTTAAGAGCGCCGAATCTGGCATGGGCAAAGGCTATGCCCGCCCACACGGAGTGTCAAATTAATTGGACAGAAAATGCGTCAAGCCGATTCGCGGCTCAATCATCGCCGACCAGATTGCCCAACCCGTGGCGATGCAGCTTGGAATAGAGGCTTTGGCGGCTGAGCCCCAAAATTTCGGCGGCCGAGGCGCGATTGTCCGACGTGTGTAGCAGCGCTGCCTCGATACACATGCGTTCGATGAGGTCGGTGCTTTCACGCACAATTTCTTTGAGCGTCTTGCGCCCGACCAGCTCGGTCAATTGATCGACCGAGCGCGGGAATTCGCGGCCAGTGGCGGGGAGGTCGCGCTCGCGCCGACCCACGCTGCGCAGCGAATAGCCAAAAAGCAGCTGGTCGCGCTCAAGCATCAGCGCGGAAATTTCCACCGGCTCTTCGCCGCCGCCGATATCCTGCACGATCGAGCTGAAGTTGCGGACATATTGATTGTCGCGCAATTGTTTGCGCAGCAGATTAAGATCGACGTCCGGTCGGCCGATATAGCGTCCTAGCGGCGTCCCGAGCAATTGTTCGACCGACCCCGCCTGCACCATTTCGGCAAAGGCGCGATTGGCCGCGATAATCGCATGCTTATCGTCGGCCAGCACAAAGGCATCGGGCATGCGCTCGATGACGGCCAGGACATCATGGTCAGCGCGGCGCACTGGCACCTGGTGCGTGCCATCGTCGATATTGACCAGCAAATATTGCCGCCCGGTTTGGCGAAAAGTGGTGGCTGCCAGTTTCACTTCCTGGTTGCGCCCGGAAATTTTCACATCGACCGGTGGGACCGCGCTGTTCACGGTAACGGCCCCGAAATAGGCAATAATCGCGCTGCGCTGGTTGGCATCGAACAGCGCAAATAGTGACTTGCCCTCTAGCGTGCCCGGCGTGGCCTCAAGCAGTCGATGGGCGGCGTGATTGGCCTGCTGCACGTCATAGTCATCGGCCGCCACGATCAACACCGGATAGGCGATATTGTCGAACAACAGACGGTAGCGCGTCTCGGTCTGGCGCAAATGCAGATAGTCGCGCTCCATCGACTGCTGGGTTTTGAGCAGCCGCTGCTGCAGCGCGGACATGGCGCGCAAGTCGCGGCCGATGGCCAGGGTCCAACCGCTATCTTCGGGCTTGATGATCTTGTAGCTGACCGGGAAATCATCGCCCTCTAGCGGGTGGTTGACTTGCCGCCACAGCGCGCGTGAAGGGTGGTGTGGGTCAAGCATCTGGGCAATTTTGCCGCGGCTTTCCGACGATACCGTGTCGGCCCATTTCTGTCCGATCCACTGCACGGCAAAGCCATGATCGCGGACGTTGGCGGCAATGTCGCGCACAACATGTTGATCGTCGATCGCCAGAATGAAGTCGCCCGCTGAATAGGCCAGCGCAATAACATCCGCCTGCCGGAAATTCGCGAAAATCGCCTCAGGGTCATTGAAGGGGATCTGATCTGCAGAGGAGGATTCAAGGTTCATTGACCTGACCAGTTCCCTAAATCGGGGTGTCGAAAATGCCCGCTTTTGCCGGAACCAGATATTCGGCCAGCGCGACCGCCGACGGCGCATCACTCGCCGTCGCATCTGCGCCGCACTCGCCGAGCAGTTCGGGGCGCTCGTTTATCGAACGTCCGCCGACCATGATCCGGATGCCGGGGTTGTTGGACACTGCACGGAGCGCGGTGACCAAATTGCCGAGCGCGGCGCTAGAGCAATCACAACTGACGGTCAATCCAACCAGATCATAGTGGTGATGCGCGATTTTTGCCGTCAATTCGGACGTGGTGGGTTCGATCATGACTTCGCACGCCCATCCGGCGCGTTCAAAACAGTCGGATACCATTAAGGTGCCCAGGCTATGTTGCTCCCCTGGTGCGGTCGCAAACAGCGCGTTGCGCTGACCCTGGTCGGCGCGCGCCTGCGGCGGCGCGCGCAGAGCCAGTTCGCGCAATAATTCCTGAATGCGCCACAGCGCCATCGTCACTTCAACGAAATCGCGCTGATCAGCCTCCCAATATTCGCCCAATCGCCGCGCGGCCGGGGCCAGCAGTTCGATGTAGATTGTCTCAACGCTGCGGCCGCATTCCATGCACCGTTCGACAAATGCCAGCAGCGCCGCCGCATCGTCGGCAACGGCCAGATTAGCAAAAATCTCTACTTCTGCTGCGGCAATGCTGGGTTCCAGCGGCAATGTCTCGGCAATGGTGATCGCGGGTTGGACCACCTTGCGGACTGGCCCGCGCTCGGCAATCAGCCGCGGGATTACGACATTTTCAAGCAGCAGTGACAGGTCATATTGCACGTCTGCCTCAGTTTCGCAGATGTCGGTACCGCGCGCCTTGGGGTCTGGATTGTCAAAGGCAGGGTCCGATTTTGCCGGCGACGGTCGTCGCAGGGTGACACCGGTCAGCCCCGCCCGCCAACCGTAAATACGCGACTTAATTTCGGCTATCCCGAACACTGAAGCCATTGCCTGACTCTCCCGCGACATCTGGTCGGCGTGGCATAACGTCGGCCTCGCGGATGCTTTCCCATCTCGCGCGACTCGGAGCGTATAGAAGAAACTTCCGCACTGCAATCGCCAGAGTGTCAATTTTTTTGGACGTCTAAAAAACTTGACACTTGGCGTCAATTGACCTTTCCTCTCCGTCAGAAAAATATGGGAGTTGGGTCCTGTCCATGCACGGACATACTGAGCGGAGCGGGGATTTCGGAAAAGCCGCCGCTACCGCGGCTGTCGCGGGATCGGCGCGGTCTCGCTCGCTCTATACAGCCGCCGAGCGAAAGCGCCGTGACGAGTCGGTATGGACGCTGGTGCAGGGCATATTGGCCCCGGTTCAGTTCCTGATTTTCCTGGTCAGTCTGTTTCTGGTGGTGCGGTTTTTGACAACGGGTGTTGGCGAAATCGCCGCCGATACCTCGATCATCGTCAAGACGCTGGCCCTTTATACCATCATGATTACCGGTTCGATCTGGGAAAAGGCGGTATTCGGCGAATGGCTGTTCGCGCGGCCATTCTTTTGGGAAGATGTGTTCAGCATGGCAGTGCTGGCGCTGCATAGCGCTTATCTGGTCATGCTGTTTGGCGGCTTTGGTACCACCGAAGAACGGATGGCCGTCGCGCTTGCGGGCTATGCGGCCTATGTCATCAACGCCGGGCAGTTTCTGTGGAAATTGCGCATTGCGCGGTTGCAATCGCCGCAGGCGGCGGCGGTATGAACGCCCCCGCACGCCTCCTTTCTGCTGATACGGTCGATTGTGCGCCGGTGCTCAAAGAGCGCGGCCAGCGCGAAGTGTTTTGCGGACTGACCGGCATCATCTGGCTGCACCGCAAGATGCAGGATGCCTTCTTCCTTGTTGTCGGTTCACGCACCTGCGCGCATCTGCTGCAATCGGCGGCGGGGGTGATGATTTTTGCCGAACCGCGCTTTGCCACCGCCATCATGGAAGAACGCGATCTGGCGGGGCTTGCCGACGCCAATGTCGAGCTGGATCGCATTGTGGACCAGCTGCTCGCGCGGCGCGGCGACATCAAGACGCTGTTCTTGGTCGGCAGCTGCCCTTCCGAGGTGATCAAGCTCGACCTCGCGAAAGCGGCGCAGCGGCTGGGCGCGAAACATGCCCCGCGCGTGCGCGTGCTCAACTATTCGGGTAGCGGTATTGAAACCACCTTTACCGAGGGCGAGGATGCATGCCTTGCATCGCTCGTTCCGGTTATGCCGGCGTTGGATGCGGCCGCGGAACGCAATTTGATCATCGTCGGGTCGTTGCCCGACGTCGTCGAGGACCAATTTCGCCGCATCTTTGCTGACCTGGGCATTGGTCCCGTCGCGAGCCTGCCGGAACGCGCAGTTGCCGACCTGCCCGGTGTTGGCCCCAACACCCGCTTTCTGCTCGCCCAGCCCTTCCTCGGCGATACCGCGGCGCGGCTGGAAGAGCGCGGCGCGCGGCGGCTGGACGCACTGTTTCCGTTCGGCATCGAGGGTACCACCAGCTGGATGCTCGCCGCCGCGCGCGAATTCGGCGTGGCCGACGCCCATTTCGATGCGGTGCTGGCCCCCTATCAGGCGCGCGCTGAAAAGGCGCTGGCGCATCACCGCGCGCGGCTCGCGGGCCGCAGCATTTTCTTCATGCCCGATTCGCAGCTGGAGGTGCCGCTCGCCCGCTTTCTCGCCAATGAACTCGGTATGGTGTTGACCGAGGTTGGCACGCCCTATCTCCACCGCCGCCATCTGGCGCAGGAGCTCGCCGCGTTGCCGGCGGGCGTCCAATTGAGCGAAGGTCAGGATGTCGATCGCCAGCTCGACCGCGTGCGCAGCATTCGCCCCGACCTCACCGTCTGCGGCCTCGGCCTCGCCAATCCGCTCGAGGCCGAGGGGCTCTCCACCAAATGGGCGATCGAACTGGTCTTTTCGCCGATCCACGGGTTCGACCAGGCCGGCGACCTTGCCGAATTGTTCGCGCGGCCGCTGCGCCGCCGTGATGTGCTGAGGGTCTAGGGCGATGCAATTATCCGTCTGGACATATGAAGGCCCCCCGCACGTCGGCGCGATGCGCGTCGCGACCGCAATGGAGGGCGTGCATTTCCTGCTGCACGCGCCGCAGGGCGATACCTATGCCGATCTTTTGTTCACCATGATCGAACGGAGAGCAAAGCGCCCGCCGGTAACCTACACGACGTTTCAGGCGCGCGATCTGGGTCATGATACGTCACAATTGTTCCAGACCGCCGCCGCCGATGTGCTCGCCCGCCACGCGCCGGATGCGCTGCTGGTCGGGGCATCGTGCACCGCGGAATTGATTCAGGACGACCCGGCGGGCCTGATCGAGAAAATGGGTTTGCCCATTCCGGTCATTCCGCTCGAGCTGCCCAGCTATCAACGTAAGGAGCATTGGGGCGCGGCCGAAACTTTCTATCAGATCGTTCGCAAATTGGCCAACAAGGATGCCCGCCCCGCGCCGCGCGAAGGTCGCCGCCCGTGCGTCAATCTGCTGGGGCCGACCGCGCTGGGCTTCCGTCACCGCGACGATGTGCAAGAAATCACGGGCCTGCTGAGCAAATTGGGTATCGACGTGAATGTCGTCGCACCGCTGGGGGCCAGCGCTGCCGACGTTGCCCGGCTCGGTGCAGCCGATTTCAACATCCTCCTCTATCCCGAAACCGGCGATCTGGCGGCGCAATTTCTGGAACGGACCTTCGGACAAAAGACGGTGCGCGTCGTCCCCATTGGCCTGGGCGCGACGCAGGACTTTATCCGCGAAGTCGCCGAACTGGCGGGCGTCGATGCCGCGCCAATGCTCTGCGAAGGCCAGTCGCGCATGGGCTGGTGGAGCCGCTCGATCGACAGCAATTATCTGACCGGCAAGCGCGTCTTCATCTTTGGCGATGGTACCCACGCGGTTGCCGCCGCACGCGTGGCGCATGAGGAACTGGGCTTCAAGGTCGTTGGCCTCGGCTGTTATAACCGCGAATATGCCCGCGACGTGCGCACCGCCGCCAAACTCTATGGCGTCGAGGCGCTGATCACCGACGACCATCTGGCCGTCGAAGCCGCCATTGAGGCGCTGCAACCCGAGCTGGTGCTGGGCACGCAGATGGAGCGCCACATCGCCAAACGCTTTGCCATCCCTTGTGCGGTCATCTCATCGCCGGTGCATGTGCAGGATTTCCCGGCGCGTCATTCACCACAGATGGGTTTCGAGGGCGCGAATGTGCTGTTCGACAGCTGGGTTCACCCGCTGACCATGGGATTGGAAGAGCATCTGCTTACGATGTTCCGCGACGATTTCGAGTTTCATGACGGGGCGGGGGCATCGCATCTGGGGCCCGGTCATAGCGCGGCGGCGCCGGCCGCTGCAATTGCACCGGTCGTGCTGGGCGATGCTGTTTGGAGCGACGACGCCGAACGCGAGCTTAAGAAAATCCCCTTCTTCGTGCGCGGCAAGGCGCGGCGAAACACCGAGGCCTATGCCGCTGAGCGCGGCGTCGGCACGATCGAGCTAGCGACGCTTTATGAGGCCAAAGCACATTATGCCCGGTAGCACGCACCCTCCCGTCCGCGTGGTGATCGTCACGCTCGACAACCACCTCGCCGCTGCGGTCGAGCGCGCGAATGACGCGATGGCCGCCGATCGCGTGTCGATCCGGCTCTTCGCCGCCGCCGATTGGGACCGCGACGCCGCTGTGCTCGAGCGCGCCAAGGCGGCGATTGCCGAGGCCGACATCGTCATCGCCACGATGCTGTTCCTGGAGGACCATATCCGCGCCATCCACCCCGCGCTCGCGGCACGGCGCGAGGATTGCGACGCGATGGTCGGCCTGATGTCCGCAGGCGACATCGTCAAGCTGACCAAGCTCGGCGGCTACCGTATGGACAAGCCGGCGAAGGGCCCGCTGGCGCTACTCAAGAAATTGCGTGGATCGAGTAAACCCGGCGCGAGTTCGGGCGCGGGGCAGATGAAAATGCTGCGCCGCCTGCCGAAAATCCTGCGCTTCGTGCCGGGTACGGCACAGGATGTGCGGCAATATTTCTTGACGCTGCAATATTGGCTCGCTGGGTCCGACGACAATGTCGTCGACATGGTGCGCGGGCTGATCGACCGTTACGCGAACGGCGAGCGCGCTGCGCTGAAGGGCAAATTGCCGGCCCATGCTCCGCGCGAGTATCCCGAGGTCGGTGTCTATCACCCCGCGCTGCCTGGACGGATGGGCGAGGACGCAGGCCGCCTGCCGCGTGCCAAAGCCGCACGCGGTACCGTGGGTGTGCTGATGCTGCGCTCCTATTTGCTCGGCAAGGACGCCGGCCATTATGACGGGATGATCGCGGCGCTGGAAGCGGTGGGGCTGAACGTCGTTCCGGCCTTTGCCAGCGGGTTGGACGCGCGTCCGGCGATTGAGCGTTATTTTGTGGCGGGCGGCAAGCCAAGCGTCGATGCCATTGTCAACCTGACCGGCTTTTCGCTCGTCGGCGGCCCTGCCTATAATGATGTCGACGCAGCGGTGACGACGCTGGCCGGGCTCGATGTTGCCTATGTTGCGGCGCATCCGATCGAGTTTCAGAGCCTGGAGCAATGGGGCGCTGGGCGCATGGGCCTGCTGCCGCTCGAAACCACGATGATGGTCGCCATCCCCGAGCTCGACGGGGCCATCGTGCCGAGCGTATTTGGTGGACGTGCCGACGGGTCGCCCGAAGGATGCACCGGTTGCGAGCGCAACTGCCATTTCTCCAGCGGCGCAATGCGCGCGATGCACAGCTGCCCCGAACGCGCCGAGGCGCTGGCGGCCAAGGTGGGCGGGCTGGTCGATCTCAGGCGCTCGGCCCGCGCCGCACGCAAGCTCGCCATTGTCTTGTTCAACTTTCCGCCCAACGCCGGGGCGATGGGCACGGCCGCCCATCTGGCGGTATTCGAATCGCTCTATGCCACGCTGCACCGTCTGGCTGCGGAGGGTTATGCCGTCGACGCGCCTGCCAGCGTTGATGACCTGCGCGACGCCATCTTGCACGGCAATTCCGCGCAATATGGCGCCGACGCCAATGTCGCCGCACGGATCGCTGCCGACGATCATGTCGCGCGTGAGCCGCACCTCGGCGCCATCGAGGCGCAGTGGGGACCAGCCCCCGGTCGCCAGCAGTCCGACGGCAAGTCGATCCATGTGCTTGGCGCGCAGTTCGGCAATGTCTTCGTCGGGGTCCAGCCCGCTTTTGGCTATGAGGGCGATCCGATGCGTCTGCTGTTCGAGGGCGATTTCGCCCCGACGCATGCCTTCTCCGCCTTCTACCGTTATCTGCGCGAGGATTTTGGGGCGGATGCGGTGCTGCATTTTGGCACGCACGGCGCGCTGGAGTTCATGCCCGGCAAGCAGGCCGGGCTGTCGGGCGATTGCTGGCCCGAACGGCTGATCGGCGATCTGCCCAACTTCTATCTCTATGCTAGCAACAACCCGTCCGAAGGGTTGGTCGCCAAGCGCCGCTCGGGTGCGACCTTGGTGAGTTATCTCACGCCGCCGCTCGCCCAAGCCGGGCTGACCAAGGATTTTGGCGACCTCAAAGCGATGGTCGAACGCTACCGTAGTGTGGCCGACGATAGCGATGAACGCGGCGACTTGGCTGAGATGATCCGTGATGCCTGCGCCGCGGTGGATATCGCCAGCGACGATCTCGACACGCTGCCCGGCCGCCTTTACGAGATCGAGCGCGAGCTGATCCCTCACGGGCTGCATGTGCTCGGCGGGAAACTCCGCGACACGGCGCGCAGCGAACTGATCGACGCCATGGCTGCTGCCTCACCGGAAATAGCGCGCGTTGACATCGCCGCAAAGCTCGACGCCAATGACGAGTTGGGCGCGCTGATCCATGCGCTTGACGGCGGTTATGTCCGCCCGGCACCCGGCGGTGATTTGCTCAAAAACCCAGAGGTATTGCCGACGGGGCGCAACATCCACGGCTTTGACCCGTTCCGCATCCCGAGCGCCTATGCTTGCGCGACGGGCCACGCGCATGCCGAGCAACTGCTGGCGCGGCATACTGCGGATGGCGGCACCCTGCCCGAAAGCATCGCGATGGTGCTGTGGGGTACCGACAATTTGAAGAGCGAGGGCGCGCAGATTGCGCAGGCGCTCGCATTGATCGGGGCGCGCCCGCGCTTTGACGATTATGGCCGGCTCGCGGGGGCCGAATTGATTGCGCTTGAAGAACTCGGCCGTCCGCGCATCGACGTGGTGGTAACGCTGTCGGGCATTTTCCGCGACCTGTTGCCGCTGCAAACGCGCATGCTGGCCGAGGCGAGCTGGCTCGCCAGCACCGCCGACGAAGCGCCCGAGGCAAACTTTGTGCGCAAGCACAGTTTGGCACATGCTGCGCAGCATGGATGCAGCATGGATGTCGCGAGCTTACGCGTCTTTTCCAATGCGCAAGGGGCCTATGGCGCCAATGTCAACATGATGATCGACGGTGGTGCGTGGGCCGATCCCGACGAGCTCGCCGAAATGTTCGAAACGCACAAGGGCTATGCCTATGGCCGCAGCGGCGCGCCGGTGCAGCACCGCGCGCTGCTGGAAAGCGAGCTCGCCGGGGTTGAGCTGACCTATCAGAATCTGGAAAGCGTCGAGCTGGGCGTCACCGACATCGACCATTATGTCGACGGGCTGGGCGGTATGAGCAAGGCGGTGGCCAAGGCACGTGGCAGTGCCGCGCCGGTTTATATTGTCGATGCGACGCAGGGCGATTCCAAGGTACGCACGCTGGGCGAGCAGATTGACCTCGAGACCCGCACCCGCATGCTCAACCCCAAATGGTATGAGGCAATGCTGGAGCATGGGTTTGAAGGTGTCCGCCACCTCGAATGCCATGTCACCAACACGGTCGGCTGGTCGGCGACGACGGGCAGCGTCAACCCGTGGGTCTATCAGCAGATTAGTGAGACTTTCGTGCTCGACCCCGCGATGCGCGCGCGGCTGTCGGCGCTCAACCCCAAATCGTCCGCGCGCGTCGCCGACCGCCTGCTCGAGGCCTGCGACCGCCAGCTGTGGACCCCCGATGCCGCAACGCTGGCGGCGCTGAAAGCCGCTGCTGAAGATCTGGAGGACCGGCTGGAAGGCCTGGTTGCCGCCGAATGACTGGAGAAATGAAATGACGCTTTTGGACCTTGGCCACGCACCGCCTGATGGCGAGGGCAGCGTGCAGGTTGCGCTCGACCCCAGCGACAAAATCGGCACCGCCAAAGTGTTCGCCGTCTATGGCAAGGGCGGCATCGGCAAATCAACGACCTCTTCAAACCTGTCAGCAGCCTTTTCGAAGCTGGGCCACCGGGTGCTGCAAATCGGCTGCGACCCCAAGCATGACAGCACCTTTACGCTGACCGGCAAGATGGTTCCAACCGTCATCGACGTGCTCGAAACCGTCGATTTCCACAGCGAGGAACTGCGACCCGAAGATTATATGTTCGAAGGCTATAATGGCGTGATGTGCGTCGAGGCGGGCGGGCCGCCGGCAGGCACCGGCTGCGGCGGCTACGTCGTCGGCCAGACGGTGAAACTGCTCAAACAGCATCACCTGCTCGAGGACACCGATGTCGTCATCTTCGACGTACTGGGCGATGTTGTGTGTGGCGGCTTCGCCGCGCCGCTGCAGCATGCCGACGCCGCGATTGTTGTCGCCGCCAATGATTTCGACAGCATTTTTGCCATGAACCGCATCGTCGCCGCGATCAATGCCAAGGCCAAGAATTACAATGTCCGCCTTGCGGGGGTGGTCGCCAACCGCAGCCGCGAGACCGACGAGATCGACCGCTTTTCGGACGCCATCGGCATGCGCCGCCTGGCTCATTTTGGCGATGTTGACGCGATCCGCCGTTCGCGCCTGAAGAAATGCACGCTGTTCGAAATGCCCGATTCACCCGAGGTCGAGGCGGCGCGTGAGGAATATATGAACCTCGCCCGCAAGCTTTGGGCCGGGGTCGAGCCGATCGAGGCGACGCCGATGAAGGACCGCGAAATCTTTGATTTTCTGGGGTTCGAATGATGGAAGCGGGCCTCGCCTCGACCAGCTATCAGGAAAGCCGCTCGCGGCTGGAAACCTATTTTGACCGCACTGCGCGCAAAGCGTGGGAGGATCTGACCAGCGACGTGCCGGTCAGCGGCATCCGCGCCACGGTGCGCGCCGGGCGCGATGCGATGCGCGCGCTGCTGCTGGACCGGCTGCCCGAGGACATGCGCGGGCAACGGTTGCTCGATGCCGGGTGCGGCACGGGGGCATTGGCGATTGCGGCGGCGCAGCGCGGCGCCATGGTCGTCGCCATCGACGTGTCACAGGGCCTGATCGATGTCGCGCGTGATCGCGCGCCTGCGGGCGTCCAGATTGACTGGCGGGTCGGTGACATGCGTTGCCACCATCTCGGCCGGTTCGACCATGTCGTCGCGATGGATTCGCTGATCCATTATGATGAAAGCGACATCATCGGTGTGCTGCGCGCCTGGGCCCAGCGCTGCGACCATATCGCCTTCACCTTTGCTCCCGGCACACCGTTGCTGCGCGCGATGCATGTCGCAGGAAAATTGTTCCCGCGCAGCGACCGCTCGCCCGCAATCAAGCCCGTCGGCGAAGCGCGCCTGGCGCAGGCCATCGCTGCCGGGCTACCCGGCTGGGCCGTCACCGGGACCGAGCGGGTGTCGAGCGGATTCTATAAATCGCAGATGATGGGGGTGCGCCGGGGGTGAGCGACAAGCCAACTGCCTTGAATTTCTGGCAGGCCGTGGGAACGCGGTTCTTGCCCTTTGCCGATGCGGCGAGTGTGGATTTGCCGCTGGGGCGCTTGCTGCGGCTGGCGCTGTTTCAGGTCAGTGTCGGCATCGCGGCGGTGCTGCTCAATGGCACCCTCAACCGCGTGCTGATTGTCGAGATGGGAACGCCCGCGTGGATCGTCGCGCTGATGATTGCCATCCCGCTGCTCATTGCCCCGTTCCGCGCGCTGATTGGCCACCGTTCGGACCATCATAAATCGGTGCTGGGCTGGCGGCGCGTACCCTATATTTGGTTCGGGACACTGGGTCAGTTCGGCGGGTTGGCGATTATGCCATTTGCGCTGATTCTGCTGACGCGCGGCGAGACATTTGCGTTGGGGGTCGCGGCGTCCTGCCTCGCCTTCCTGCTGACCGGTGCAGGTATGCATGTGACGCAAACCGCAGGCCTGGCGCTCGCCACCGATCTCGCCGCCGAGGACAAGCGCCCGCGCGTGGTCGCGCTGCTTTATGTCATGCTGCTTGTTGGCATGATGCTGGCGTCGTTCACGCTGGGCAATTTGTTGGACAATTTCACCGCAACGCGGCTGGTGCAGGTGATCCAGGGCGCGGCGGCGCTGACGATGTTGCTCAATATCACCGCGCTGTGGAAACAGGAGGCTCGCAACCGCTTGGCTACCAGCCGCGACCAGCCGATACCGCGCTTTGCCGAGATGTGGGCGGAATTCACCGCCGGCCCCGACGCTGCGCGGCTGTTGCTCGCCATCGGTATCGGCGCGCTTGCCTTTGCAATGCAGGATGCACTGCTGGAACCCTATGGCGGCGAAATTCTGGGGCTGGCCGTCGCGTCGACGACCGCATTGACCGGCATTTGGGCCCTGGGGGCGTTGAGCGCTTTTGCCTTTAGCGCGCAGCGGCTGGCGGGCGGTTCTGATCCCTTGCGGCTGGCCGGGCTTGGCGCAGTGATCGGGATTGTCGCATTTTTGATGGCGCTGTTTGCTGCCCCGCTTGCCGCACCCTCGCTTTTGTTTTTGGCCGCTGCCGGGATCGGCTTTGGCACCGGACTTTTCTCGGTCGGCACCATGATTGCCGCGATGGGCCTAGCGACGCGCGGCGGCGCAGGGCTGGCGCTCGGCGCATGGGGCGCGGTGCAGGCCAGCGGCGCGGGACTGGGCATCGCGCTCGGCGGCCTGATCCGCGACGGCGTTGCCTATGCTGCGCTGCACGACGCGATGGGTGCGGCGCTGGCCGACCGGGCGACAGGCTATCTGGTGGTTTATGGCATCGAAATATTCCTGCTGCTCGCAGCGCTGGTGGTGCTGGGTCCGGTGATTGGCCTGCAGCGCAAATGGAGCGGCGAACAGCAGCAGCGGTTTGGATTGAGCGAGTTCCCGACTTGATATTTTCGGGCTGGTTTTGTGGCGGAGAGAGACAATGGATGACGTAAAAATTGTTGGAAGCTTCGATGTGACAGAAATGCTGTTTCTGGCCTTCGTCCTGTTCTTCATAGCCCTGATCGTCTATCTGCAGCGAGAGAGCCGGCGCGAAGGCTATCCGCTGGAAGACGAGGTCACCGGCCGCGTCGACACCCCGGGCGGCATCCTGCACACGGCATCGCCCAAAGTGTTCCAAATGCCCTTTGGCCGCGGGACTATGACGTCGCCGCCTCCCGGCCGCGATCCGGTTGATGTGCCTGCGACGCGGGCCTTTCGTTCGCCGGGCGCGCCCTATGTACCGACCGGTAATCCGCTGACATCAGGCATGGGGCCGGCGGCCTATGCGCAGCGCCAGGACCATCCCGATCTCGACGGCGAAGGGCGTAATCGCATCGTGCCAATCGGCCTGACCAGCGACATCGCCATTCATACACGCGATGCCGACCCGCGCGGTATGGCCGCCGTGGGGGCGGACGGTGCGGTGGCGGGCACCATCACCGACGTCTGGGTTGACCGTGCCGAGCATCAGATCCGCTATTTGGAAGTCGACACCGGGTCAAACCGCGTGCTTGCTCCCATGGGCATGGCCAAGGTGGAACGGCGCAGCAACCGGGTGGTGATTGATGCCATTAATGCTGCCGATTTCGCCGCAGCGCCGGTGCCCAAAACGGCCGGGCAGATTACCTTTCTCGAGGAAGAAAAAATCTTCGGCTATTTCGGCGGCGGTTATCTTTATGCCAACGCCGCGCGGCAGGAACCGATCCTGTGAGCGAATATGACCATGAACCGGTCCGGGGCCTGCCCGAAGCCCTGCCAGCGGATGAAACCATCCTCTGGCAAGGCAGCCCCGACTGGAAGCAGCTTGCCGCGCATGCACTGCATATCCGGCTGGCGGCGCTGTACTTTGGCGGGATCGCGCTCTGGGCCATTGCGCGCGGCGACGTGAATACCGCCATCGGTGTGGGCACGCTGGGGCTCATCGTCTTTGGCATGCAATTGCTGTTCGCCTGGGGCGTGGGGCGCACGACCGTCTATACGCTGACCAGCAAGCGCATCGTCATGCGCATCGGCGTGGCGCTCAACAAGTGCATCAATTTGCCGTTGGGCGAAATTGAGACGGCCGATTTGAAAATGCTCGGCCTTGGCCATGGCAATATCGTGCTGCACCTCAAAGGCATGCCGCGCATGGGCTATATCATGCTGTGGCCGCACGTGCGTTCGCTGCGCATTGTGCGCCCGGCGCCGATGTTGCGCGCCATTCCCGAAGCGCAGATGGTTGGACAAACGCTGTTCAAGGCCGCGCAGCAGATCCAGCCCGTCGCCGTGCGAGCGGTTGAACCGCAGCGCGCGCCCGAGCGGCCGATGCAAGGTGCAGCAGCATGAGCCACGCCCACCATGACCCGACCGTACCCAAACAGGCGCTGATTGCCACAGCTGCGCTGCTGGGCGTCACTATGGCGCTGACCGGCGCGGTCAGCATGGGGTGGATTGCCAAGTCGGCAATGCCCGAAGCTGGCCGTGCGGCAAGCGGGATTGCCCCCGAAGCGTCGCGGCTGTTGACCGTTGCCGACCGCGCTGACGGGGCCGTGGTGATCAGCGACGCCGCGTCGGGTGAGGTGGTGATGGAAATTGGTTATGGGCAGGGCGGCTTTGTCCGCGCCACGCTGCGCCGGCTTGCCAAGGCGCGCGCCGCTGCGGGTATCGGCTCCGAACCGCCGTTTGAACTGGTGCGCTGGGCCAATGGCGCGCTCAGCTTGCGCGATCCGCAGACTGGCAAAACCGCCGAAATCCATGGCTTCGGCCCCGACCACAGCCGCACCTTTGCCGAAATGCTGAAGGGGCCAGCAGCATGATGCGGCTGTTTGCCTCCGAACGCTTTGATACGCCCTGCCGCATCGAGGTGGAGCAAAGCGCCGAGCATTTCCACGCGCATGTCGAGCTGGCTGGCAATATCGCCATCCATCCCGGCGACCGGGTGCAGGTGCACGGTGCGCCGGTGATGGTCGAATTCGGCCAGCGCATCGTGGTTGACCGCACCGCTACGGTCGAGCGCGCCAGCCTGCTGCGCCGTGCCTGGACGCGCTTCACGTCAAACTTCGAGCTCGCCGAGCTTTACGAAGTCAGCTTTACTCCGGGGAGACTGTCATGAACGCCATGACCCAGATCAAGGCCGCGCCCGCCGCGCTCGACACCATGGCCATCGCGCGGCGGGACACCGTCTTGTCGCCGCGCTTTTACACCACCGATTTTGCCGCGCTCGATGCGATCAACGTGTCGCCCGTCCGCGCCGAGTGGGAAGGGCTGATGGAGGAGATGGAGGCCGACGCCAACAAACGCCACTTTCGCAAGACGCCCGAATTTGACGGCGTGATCGAGGCGCTTGAACCGGCGCTGCAGGCTGAATTCATCGACTTTCTCGCCAGCTCGCTGACCAGCGAATTTTCAGGCTGTATCCTTTATGCCGAAATCGCCAAACGCACGAAAAACCCCGACGTCAAACGGCTATTCAAGCTGCTTGCGCGCGATGAAAGCCGCCATGCCGGCTTCATCAACGAAACGCTGAAGGGTGCGGGGATTGGCGTGGATCTGAGCTTCCTGACCAAGACCAAGAAATATACCTTCTTCAAACCGAAGTATATTTTCTACGCGGTCTATCTGTCGGAAAAGATCGGCTACGCGCGCTATATTACCATCTACCGCCATCTCGCGCGCAATCCGGCTAATAAGTTCCACCCGATTTTCGGCTGGTTCGAGCAGTGGTGCAATGACGAGTTCCGCCATGGCGAGGCGTTCGCGCTGCTGATGCGCAGCGACCCCAAACTGCTGACGGGCCTCAACAAGCTGTGGATCCGCTTTTTCCTGCTGTCAGTGTACGCCACCATGTATGTGCGCGATCACAACCGCCCGGTATTCCACCAGGCCCTTGGCGTGCATCCGCGCGACTATGGTTATGAAGTGTTCGACATTTGCACCGAAATCAGCCGTCAGGTCTTCCCGGTCGAGCTCGATACCGACAATCCCCGTTTCCGCGCGGCGATGGAAGATTTGCGACTGGCCTCGGTAGCCATTGAAGAAGCAAAAGCGCGCGGCGGGATCGGCGGTCGGCTTGGCCGCATCGCTGGGATTGGCAAGGCTGGCCTTGCCCTTGCGCGCATGTTTTTCATGAAGCCGCGCAGCAATGCGCTGCCCGCAACCGTCCGGCTGGCCCCGGCATGGTAGATGGCGGCAGCCTTGCTTTGCCTTTTGCGGCGGTGACCCTGTTGTGGTTCGTGTCCACCGGGCTGGTGGCGATGATCAGCCACCGGCTGCGTGCTGCTTTTGGGCGCGCGTTGATGATTTCGTGCGCTTGTGCCTTCGTTGGGCTCGGCTTGGTGGTGCTGACCGCCGCCAGCACCGCGGTTTGGGCGGCCTATGCCTCGTTCCTCGGCGGGCTGCTCATCTGGAGCTGGCATGAAATCAGCTTCCTGACCGGCGCAGTGGCAGGGTCGCACCGCGATCCCTGCCCGGCAGCGGCGAGCGGCTGGCAGCGCTTTTCGGCGGCGACTATGGCGCTGATCCATCACGAGGTAGCTTTGGCGATGACCGCAGGGCTGCTCTTGTCACTGGCGGCCGTCACCGCCAATCCGACCGGAGCCTATTGTTTCGCGCTGCTGCTGATTTTCCGGCTGTCCTCAAAGCTCAACATCTATTGGGGTGTGCCCAGCCTGTCGGACGAGTTGCTGCCGCCGCATATGGCCTATCTCAAAAGCTATTTCGGGCCAAAGCGGTTGCGCCCGATGCTGCCTTTGTCGATTTTGGCTATCGGCGCGTTGGGCGGCTGGTTCGCATATGCCGCCCTGACGGCGCCTACCAGCGCCAGTGCGGTGCAAGCCAGCTTGCTGTGCTGCCTGTGCCTGCTCGCCGCGCTCGAACATCTGTTTCTGGCCATGCCGTTTCGCGACTCCGCGCTGTGGAGCTGGGCGACGGCGACGGCCGCACCATCACGCCATAAAAATATGAGAGAGAAGGACTAGGGGCATGAATTACGAAGCCTATTTCGGCGATCAACTGGCCGCCGTGCGCGAAGAGGGCCGTTATCGGGTGTTCACCGAGATCGAGCGCCGCGCCGGGTCTTTCCCCAAGGCGACGCGTTATGTCGATGGCGCTACCACCGAAGTGACGGTGTGGTGCTCGAACGATTATCTGGGCATGGGCCAGCATCCCAAAGTGCTGGACGCGATGCACCGCGTGATCGACGAATGCGGCGCGGGTGCGGGGGGCACGCGCAACATTTCGGGCACAAACCACCACCATGTGCTGCTCGAAGCCGAGCTTGCCGATTTGCACCACAAGGAAGACGCGCTGCTCTTCACCTCGGGCTATGTATCGAATTGGGCGGCGCTGGGCACGCTGGCGGCGAAGATTCCCGACTGCATCGTGTTGTCGGATGCGCTCAACCATGCCTCGATGATCGAGGGCATTCGCCACAGCCGCGCGCCTTGCAAAGTGTTCGAACATAACTCGCCCGAGGATCTGGACCGCAAGCTGGCTGATCTCGATCCCGCGCGCGCCAAGCTGGTGGCATTTGAAAGCGTCTATTCGATGGACGGCGACATTGCCCCAATCGCCGAAATTGTCGAGGTGTGCGAAAAGCACAATGCCATGAGCTATATCGACGAGGTTCACGCCGTCGGCCTGTACGGCCCGCGCGGCGGCGGGGTGGCCGAGCGCGAAGGGCTGATGGACCGGATCACCGTCATCGAAGGCACGCTGGGCAAGGCCTTTGGCGTTATGGGCGGCTACATCGCCGCGTCGCGCGACCTGTGTGATTTTGTGCGCACCTTCGCCAGCGGGTTCATCTTTTCCACCGCGCTGCCGCCTGCGGTTGCCGCCGGGGCGTGCGCCAGCATCCGCCATTTGAAGGACAGCAATGTCGAGCGCGAAGGTCAGCGCGACCGCGTCGCCAAGGTACGCGGAGCGCTCGACCGGATGGGGATTCCGCACTTGCCCAACCCCAGCCACATCATTCCGGTGATGGTCGGTGATCCGCACAAGGCCAAGTTCATCAGCGACTGGTTGATGGAACATCACGGCATTTATGTGCAGCCTATCAATTACCCCACAGTGCCGCGCGGTACCGAACGGCTACGCATCACGCCCTCGCCGGTGCACAGCGATGGTGACATCGACAAGCTGCTGCGCGCGCTCTCTGAAATCTGGTCGCAATGCGAACTGGCGCGGGGCAAGATGGCAGCGTGAACTAGCTCCTCCCCTGAAGGGGATGGGGTGAGCAACAAAAAAGGCCGGGAGTTTCCTCCCGGCCTTTTTTGTTTGGCGTATCGCCGCCGTGCTCAGTTCGGCGCTTCGAGATAGGCGATCACGTCGGCGCGCTTCTGCGCATCGGGGATGCCAGCAAAAATCATCTTGGTGTTCGGGACCACGCGGGTCGGCTTTTCCAGATATTGGAACAGCTTTTCTTTGGTCCAGGTGATGCCGCTGTTGGCATTGGCCGGCGAATAGCTGAAGCCGGGCACGCTGCCGGCCTTGCGGCCGATGATGCCGGCGAGCGACGGGCCGATCTTGTTCACGCCTGCATCAGTGACATGGCAGGTGCGGCACTGGGCGAATACGGTTTTGCCCGCAGCGGCATTGCCGGTGAAGCTTGCGAATTGCGTACCGTCGAGCGTGGCAACGTCGGTCGCCGCCGGCGTGCCAGCTGCCGGAGCGGGCGCAGCCGCCGGTGCGGGGGCCGGTGCCGGTGCCGGTGCGGGAGCAGGCGCAGCAGTCGGCGCCGCGTCAGCCGTCTTTTTCTCTTCGCCGCCCGAGCAGGCGGCCAGCAAAGCCGAGAGCGCCACAGCGCCAATGAATGCACGCGTTTTGGTCATAATTGCTCCTCTTGTGCGCGACGACACGAAAGTCGGGACTTTTCCCGTCCAACCCTGATTGCGCACTATCGCAGTTGGCGGGCCTTGCAAAGCAGGAATATGCGGCCGGATCAGTGTCCGGCGTCACCCAGCACCTTGCTGCGCAGCCGCCGGACCATGAAATAGATGAACAATATGACCGGGACGGTCAGCGCGCCGACAACCACATCGGCCCACTTGCCCTCAGGATAGGCAGCAGCGCCCTTGGCGACATAGCCGATCAGGCCCAGCAAATAATAAGCGGCGGCGAACACCGACAGCCCTTCAACCAGCGTTTGCAGCCGCAGCTGCAGCTGGGTCGACCGTTCCATCGACTGCATCAGGCTGAGGTTCTGGGCCTTGATGCGACTGTCGATGCGCGTGTCGAGCGCGTGCATCGCTCCTGCGATCCGTTCCGCGATATGGCTCAGTCGCTGGCGGAACACGGCGCAGGTGCGCGTTGCCGGGACCAGTCGCCGCTCGGTAAAGTCAGCGAGGCTCTGGAAATTCGCGACCGGGCGAATGTCGAGCGCCGCCAGCCGGTCGCCCGCGACTTCGGCGTAGGCCGCGGTCGCGCTCAGCCGAAAGCTGGTTGCCGAGCGGATGAGTTCCAGCTCGGACGAGATCGACGATAGCTCTTCCAGCAGCCGGTCATCATCTTCATCGGCCAGCGCGACGCGGCGCGAATGGTCCGACAGCCGGGCTTCGAGCGTATCCACCTCTGGCCCATATTGCTGGACGGTTGGAAAGCCGAGCAGCGCCATATTGCGGTAGTTGCCCAGTTCCTGCATCCGCTGGATGATCCGCCCACGCTCGCCATCGTCGACGTCACCGGCGGTCAGGATCAGGCGGCCATAGCCGTCGCCATGGATCCCGAAATCAGACCAGATTCGGATGCCGCCATTGATGTCGCAGCATACCATATCGGCCTGCGAAATCTGCTGGCTTGCCAGCGCATCGGGAACCGCCGCCGCGTCGGGCAGCACAAACAGGCGTGTCGCGCGCACCACTGCGCCGGGCCAGCCTTCGAGCCAGCGGATATAGGGTGCGCGCGCCGCCGCTTCGCACGCTGCCGGGAAAATGAAGGTTAGGGTGCTCGCCTCGGCATGGCGTTCCCACAGAAACTGGATGCCACCTATGGCAAGGCCGGCGCCGTGGCGCGCCGCCAGCGTCCAATCGCCAAAGTCCGGGCGTTGACTGGTCAACCAGCGATCCTCGTCGCCGCGTTCGTCGGGCGTTACCAGCCGGACCACCTGATAAATTTCGCAGTCAGGCGGTACCGGCGCGAACCGGCGCAGCCGCATCTCGTCGACCGCCCAGCGGCGCAGGGGATGTTCGGTAAAGGCCATTGCGCACGACTATTGGGCAGCCGGGCCGCGCTGTCCAGCGACTAAAACAGCGCGTGATCGCCGCGCTCGTCAGAGCGTTCGCCGGCCAGGCGCGCGCGGTAATGGTCGGCCAATGTTTCGCGGCCAGTTTCGGGGGTGGCATCGGCGTCGTATCGACCCGTCACCGGGTCGCGGACCAGCATCGATTCGGTGGCGTAATAGTGGCCGATACGCGCCAGCGCGGCCTTGCGCGCCGCGGCGGGCAGCGCGACGCCAATCACATCCAGCAAGGCAGCGACCGCCTTGAGCATCGCTGGCGACACTGCGCGGAACCGGGCTGGTCGGCCGGTGAGCGCGAACAGCAGCTCGCCCTGCTCGCGCGGCGTAATTGCCGGGGCGGGCCCGCCGATTGGCAGGATGCGGCCCATGCGGTCCGGATTGCCCACACTGTCGGCCAGATAGGCGGCCAGATCAGCATCGCTGATCGGCTTGCACGCCGTTAGCCGCCCGTCGCCGAACAGCAGAAACGGCTTGCCTGCCCGGACGCGCTCAATCTGGCCCGACAAGGATTTGAAAAAGGCCGTAGGCCGAACAATGGTGAAGGCGATGCCCGAAGCGATTAGTTCGGCCTCGAACGCCAGCTTGGCATGTTGCAACGCCAGCCGCGGGTGCTGGACGCAAATGGCGGACAGCAGGATGAACTGGCCGATCCCAGCGGTGCGTGCGGCGGCCAAGGCCTGGCTATTGGCGCGGTGATCGATGGCCCACGCGTCTGCGGGCACCCCGGTGCGCGAGGCGAGGCAGGATAGCAGCACGTCAAACCGTTCGCCGCGCAGGCCGTCGGCGGCCAACGACCGTGCATCAGTCACATCGCCAAAGCGCAGCTCCGCGCCCTCCAGCCCGTGCGTCGCTGCCCCCGGTCGTAGGAAACAAACCACCGCATGCCCGCGCTGTACCAGCACTGCCGCGGTCGCGCGCCCGATGGTGCCCGTCGCCCCGAGCAGGAAAATGCGCCGGGCCTGCGGTTCAACCAAGGGCATGCTCGCCGGCGCGCTCCAGCGCCTCATTGGCCGTCAGCCATTCGGCCTCGGCTGCCTCTTGTGCCGCGACAATCTTTCCGCGCCGCTGCGCCAGTTCGCCCATGGTCAGCCCGGCATATTCATTGGCGGCCGCGCCTGGATCAAACATGGCGCGGTCGATGGCGGTCAGCACGACTTGCAGCCTGGCCAGGTCCGCCTCGGCATCGCTGACCGCTTTCTTCAGCTGCGCCTGTGCCTCGCGGGCCGCGGCGGCGGCCTTGCGATCGGGTTTCGTGCCGCCCTTTGCCGCATCGCCCTTTGGCTGGTTCTTGCCCAATATGAAGTCGGTGTAATCGTCGATACTGCCGGAAAATTCTTTGGCGGTGCCACCGTCGACCAGCACCAGCCGATCGGCGGTCAATTCCAGCATATGCCGGTCGTGGCTGACCAGCACCACGGTGCCGGCATAGCCGTTCAATGCCTGCACCAGCGCCTCGCGCGCGTCGACGTCGAGGTGGTTGGTGGGCTCGTCGAGGATCAGCATATGCGGCGCATCGCGCGTAATCAGCGCCAGCGCCAGTCGGGCGCGCTCGCCGCCGGATAGCTTTGCCACTTTGGTGGTCGCCTTCGGCCCTGAGAAGCCGAAGCGGCCCAGCTGCGCGCGCACTGCCGCCGGTGTGGCGCCCTTCATCTGGCGCGTCATATGGTCGAGCGGGGTGTCGTCGCCGTCGAGCTCCTCGACCTGATATTGGGTGAAATAGCCAACGCGCAGCTTGCCGCTCGCTGTCATCGCCCCATCCATCGGCGTCAGCTGCGCCGCCAGTAGCCGCGCCAGGGTGGTCTTGCCATTGCCGTTGCGGCCCAGGAGCGCGATGCGGTCGTCGGGATCGATCCGCAGGTTGAGGCGCTGCAGCACTGGCTGCCCCGGCGCATAGCCGACGCTGGCGAGATCAAGCGTGACGAGCGGCGGCTTCAGTTCATCGGGGCTGGGAAAATCAAAGCTGAGCGACGGGTCTTCGGCCAGTGCCGCAATCGGCTGCATCCGCGCCAGCGCCTTGGCGCGGCTTTGCGCCTGTTTGGCGGTCGAGGCGCGCGCCGAATTGCGCGCGATATAATCCTGCAATTTCGCCCGCTGCGCTTCCTGCGCGGCGCGCGCGGCGGCGAGCTGCGCCGCGCGTTCGGCGCGCTGGCGCTCGAAACTGTCGTAGCCGCCGGTGTAGAGTGTGGTCTTGCCGCCCTCGAGATGCAGTATATGGTCGACGACATTGTTCAGCAGGTCGCGTTCATGGCTGATTACCACCATCATCGCCGGATAGGCTTTGAGGAAGTTTTCGAGCCACAGCGTGGCTTCCAGATCGAGGTGGTTCGACGGTTCGTCGAGCAGCAACAGGTCGGGCTGCGAAAAGAGCAATGCGGCGAGCGCCACGCGCATTTTCCAGCCGCCCGAAAAGCTGTCGAGCGGTTGTTGCTGCATCGCCTCGTCAAACCCCAGTCCGATCAGGATGCGGGCGGCGCGCGCCGGCGCGGTGTAGGCGTCGATGGCGATCAGCCGGTCATAGACATGCGCCAGCCGGTCGGCGTCCGCGCCGCTTTCACCCAAAATCTCGCTTTCATGCAGCAGTGCGGCGCGTTCGGTGTCGGCGGCGAGCACGGTGTCGAACGGGGTCGCGTCGCCCGCTGGGGCTTCCTGCGCTATATAGCCGATGCGGGTGCCGCGCGGCAGGTCGAGCGAGCCTTCGTCGGCTTCGAGCGCGCCGATCATTACCTTCATCAGCGTCGATTTGCCCGCGCCATTGCGCCCGATCAGCCCCACGCGCGCTTGTCCTGGCAATGCGGCAGTGGCGCGGTCCAGGATAGTTCGGCCGCCGAGCCGGACGGTGATGCCGTTGATGTTGAGCATGGTGCCGCGCGCTTAGCAGACGGCGGCGCGTGGGGAAGCGCAAAAGCGGCAATCAGCTGCCGAGAATGGCGGCAATCAGATCGGAGTGCGGGTCAACCAGCGGATCAAGCACGTCGAAATGGTGGCGCGCCGTGGCGCGGTGAACCTTCACGCCTGGCCAAACTGCGCCGAGCAAGTCATTCTGGCGCAGAAATTCGGGACGCTCATCCGCCCCGACCCATGCTGTGATGGTGACGCCGGGCAAGGGCATCAGATAGGCGGGGCTTTCGCGCAGCGCCTCGCCCGCGTCGATTCGCAAAGTGGCATTCATCTTGGTCAGCATCAGCGGCTTAAGGTCGTGCAGCCCCGAAATTGGCGTGACCCGCCGCAGCCGGTCGCGCAGCGGCGGCGCCAACGGCGAAGATGTCGTCGCCAGTCGCGCGACCAGTTGGCCGCCCGCCGAATGACCGGCGAGCAGGATCGGTCCATCGATCATTGCCCCCGCGGCCGCCACGGCATCGGAAATGTCCTGCGCGATAGTGCCAATCCGCACCTCTGGGCACAGGCGATAGCTGGGCATGGCCACGGCACAGCCGCGCGCCACAGCACCCCCGGCGAAATGCGACCAGCTGTTCTTGTCAAACGCCAACCAATAGCCGCCATGGACAAATACAAGCAGTCCCAACGGTTTGCCCACTGGCAGAAACAAGTCGAATCGCTGACGGGCGTGCGCGCCATAGGGTAGATCGAGTTTTGCCCGGTCAGCCGCCAGCATCGCCGCGCGATAATCGCGCGCCGGCCCGTCCCAAGCTGCGGGCCAGCGGCCGCTGTCCGGGATATAGGCGGCGTTGGAATAAGCGGCGTCCCAATCGGTCATGCCTGTTAGCATAGCCGGTTGACGCCGCTTGCCAATCCGGCACACCGTTGCCGCATGACCAATTTCACCGCCACGCGCGCGCGCTTCGATTTGCCCGATGGTCTCGTTTATCTCGATGGTAATTCGCTGGGGCCACTGCCCAAGGCCGTGCCGACGCGCGTCGCCCAAATGTTGACGGGCGAATGGGGCGCACAGCTGATTGGCGGGTGGAATGCATGCGGCTGGATGGATGCGCCGCGCCGCGTCGGCGACCGCGTTGGCCGCCTGATCGGTGCGCCGCCGGGCATGGTGGTGATGGGCGATACGCTGTCGATCAAAGTCTATCAGGCGCTCGCCGCCGCGCTCGCAATGGTGCCGGACCGGCGAGTGGTGTTGAGCGACAGCGGCAATTTCCCTTCTGACCTTTACATGGCGCAGGGGCTTCTGGCGACGCTGGGCGGGGATTATCGGCTGCGCATCGTTGCTCCCGACGCCGTAGCCGATGCGATCGATGAAAGCATCGCCGCCGTCATGCTGACCGAGGTCGATTATCGCACCGGCCGTCTGCACGACATCGCCGGGCTGACCGCGCGCGCGCATGCGGCCGGGGCACTGATGATTTGCGATCTGGCCCATTCAGCCGGCGCACTGCCGGTCGATGTGGTGGCCAGTAATGTCGATTTCGCCGTCGGCTGCACCTATAAATATCTGAACGGCGGCCCCGGTGCGCCCGCCTTCATCTATGTTGCGCCGCGCCATGCCGATGCGGCGCTGCCCGCGCTCTCGGGGTGGATGGGCCATGCGCAGCCCTTTGCCTTTGAGCCGGACTATCGCCCCGGCAGCGCGATCGAACGGATGCGTGTCGGAACGCCGCCGATATTGGCGCTCGCTGCGCTCGATGCCGCGCTCGACGTGTGGGACGGGGTCGACCTGCACGATGTGCGCCGCCGGTCGATCGCGCTCAGCAATGCTTTTATCTCGGGGGTCGAGGCGGCGTGCCCGGAACTGGAGCTTGCCTCACCGCGCGATCCGCACCAGCGCGGCAGCCAGGTCTCCTTCCGCCACCAGCATGCCGGGGCGGTAATGCACGCGCTGATCGCGCGCGGCGTGGTCGGCGATGTGCGTGCTCCCGATATCCTGCGCTTCGGTTTCACGCCGCTCTATCTGTCCGATGCCGATATTGCCCAGGCCGTCGCCACTATAACCGATGTGATCCGGAACAAGCGCTGGGACGAATGCTATGTCGCGTCGGGCCGGGTGACATAAGCCACTATGGCGCAACAACTTTTCCCCCGGCGGCGCGGGGGAGAGCCTGCTGCCGCGCGGGGGAAGGGTTGTATGTGCACGAGTAGAACATTAGCGGAACATTGCCCGGTTGTCAACCCACCTGCTTACGCCCTCACTGACGCCGGCTTCCTCATCGCGACAATGGCATAGACATAGGTGAGCGCGGCAGCCGCAGCCACGGCTGCCCCGCGTGCCGGTTCGGGTACCAACAGATAGGCGGCGTAGCAGAGGATCGCGCGCAGAACGAAATGGATGAAGCCCGCCGGATCATCGGCGCCCCAGCCATGCGGCACCCAGATCATTCCGGACAATATGGCAAGGCCAAGGATGAGCAGATCGAGCTCCCCCGCTGCCCGCGTCGCAATAATGGCGAACGGAATGATCAGCGCGATGACCGTGATAAAGCGCATGAACAACTGCCCGATGGGATTGTCACGGCCCTTGCTCCAATAATGCAACTCGCCGCGCAGCTTGTCGATGAGCAGCGCAATCGGCACCGGAGCCGCTGCCGCAATGAAGGGTGCAAAGGTGGGCAAACGGTCGCCGAGCAGATACGCCGCAATGGCAAGCGCCGACCACGCCAGCAAACCTCCGATGGGCATGGCGGTCGTACAATTCGCCAGATATTCGCGCCGCGCTTCTGCGAGTGCGATGGTGGTGTAATCCGCCACCTTCGCCTCACCCAATGCTCTGCCCGGTCTTCGCCCAGTCGGCCAAGAACCCCTCAATCCCCTTGTCTGTCAGGATGTGCTTGAACAGGCCTTTGATGACCGCCGGGGGGGCGGTCATAACGTCGGCGCCGATTTTGGCGGCTTCGAGCACGTGGATGCCGTGGCGCACGCTGGCGACCAGGATTTGGGTGCTATAGCTGTAATTGTCGTAAATCAGTCGGATATCGTCGATCAGCGCCATGCCGTCGAAGCCATTGTCGTCGTGGCGGCCGACGAAGGGCGAGATGAAGGTCGCGCCAGCCTTGGCTGCCAGCAGTGCCTGCGCGGCGCTGAAGCATAAGGTGACATTGACCATCGTACCTTCGCTGGTCAGCGCCTTGCAGGTTTTCAGGCCGTCGATGGTCAGCGGCACTTTGATGCAGACATTGTCGGCAATTTTGCGCAGCACTTCGGCCTCTTTCATCATCGTCACATGGTCGAGCGCGACGACCTCGGCCGACACGGGGCCGTCGACGATGCGACAGATCTCGGCCGTGACTTCCTTGAAATCGCGCCCCGATTTGGCGATCAGCGACGGGTTGGTGGTTACCCCGTCGAGCAGGCCGGTGGCGGCAAGGTCCTGGATGTCGGCGATTTCGGCGGTGTCGACGAAGAATTTCATGCGGCGCGATCCTTTGATGGCTGGCAGGCGCGATTCGTTGCGGCTGGTGCCGCCATAGGCCTTCCATGCGCGCAGGGGAACGGGCGACCGGCAGGCGTTTCACCGCCGACGCAACCATGCTAGATCGCGAGACGTTGAGCAGGCTTATCCCGTTTCCGTTCACAATCTCAAAAATGATGAGGACCCTGAAATGCGACGCTTTTTGACGCCGCTGGTGCTGGCATTTACGCTGACGATGCCTACCGCTGCTGTTGCCGCCGACGACAGCTTCCAGCTGTGGCTCAACCCGTCGGCGGCGTTTGACCTTGACGATAATACAGGTGTCGAGATCGAGACGGCGCAACGCTTTCGTCCTGAAAGCGCCGGACCAGACACCTATTATGGCCGCCTTTGGCTGGTCCAGAAACTGGACAGCAATTTCAGCATCAGCGGTGGCATCGAACGGCGCATGAACGATGTCGGGTCCGACGAGACACGGCTGTTGCAACAAATCAGTGCGCGTAGCGGTGTATTGCGCGCGCGGGTGCGGCTTGAGCAGCGCTTTGTTGACAGTGCCGATCAGACCGGGTGGCGGCTCCGCGCACGGGCGGGCGTCAACTTGCCCCTGACCGACAACGGGCGACTAGCATTCGTTGCCGATGCCGAGTCATTTTTCACGCTCCGCTCGACCAGCAATGGTGGCGACACGGGGCTGACCGGTCTGCGCACGCACGCGGGGATTGACTACGAGGTCGCTGACAATCTGGCTCTTGGGGTTGGCTATCTGCGCAATCAGGACATTTTGGATGGTCGCCCCGACCGCGTCGGACACGCGCCTTTGCTCTCACTGGAGTATAGTTTTTAGGCGCTGCGGCGCTGCTCGGCAGCGCGTTGCAGCCAGTCGGGAACGGGCGCTTCGGCAGGTTCAATGGTTTTTGCGGGCTGCGGCGGGGCTAGCCCCATGACGAAATCGTCGAGCGCGATCGGCGCGTCAAAAGCGATGCCCAGCCGGTTGCCCCGCCGCCAGCGCACTTCACCGGTAAAAGCCCAGCCATCGGCAAGTCGCAGCGTGGCGTCCAGCCCGATGGAAATATTGCCGGGTGCTTCGACCATGGCGCCACGCGCCGAAATGTTGCGGATCCGCACGTCGTTGCTGCCGCCCAGCGACTCCAACTGCGCGGTACGCAGCAACGCCAGTCGAGGCTCGCGCTGCCGGTTGGCGGGCGCACTGCTTGGGGCGCTGGCTGACTGCGCGCGCCGCCGCGCTTCGGCTGGCAGCATCGGATAGCCGAAAATATAGCCCTGGATCTGCGAACAGCCCAAGCTGCGGATGAGCTCGATTTCGTCGAGCGTTTCTGCTCCTTCTGCTACGGTTTGCATGTCCAGGCTGTTGGCCAGGCTGACCATCGCGCGGATAATCGCTTGGTTGCGCCGCAAACTTTCGGGATCGCCACGCACAAAGCTGCGGTCGATCTTGATTTTGGCAAAGGGCACACGTTTCAGATAAGCCAGCGAGGCCTAGCCGGTACCGAAATCGTCGAGCACCAGCCGCACACCCATGCCCAATATGGTGGCGAGCACCTTGTCGATGGCGGGATCTTCGTTGTGCAATACGCTTTCGGTGACTTCCAGTTCGAGCCGGTCGGGGGCAAGCCCCGATTCCGCAAGCGCGCCAACCAACGTGCCAATCAGCGAGGGCGAAGCGAACTGCAACGGCGACAGATTAACGGCGATTTTCAGGTGCTCGGGCCAGTGTGCCGCCTCGGCACAGGCGGTCCGGATCATCCAGTCGCCCAGCCGGTGGATCAGGTTGATTTCCTCGGCAATCGGAATGAACACCGCTGGCGCGATAGGTCCGCGTTCGGGGTGATCCCAGCGCATGAGCGCCTCGAAGCCGGTAATGGCTTCGCTCTGCGCATCGACCACCGGCTGATACAAAACCGACATTTCACCGCGCGCCAACACATCGCGCAGGTCGCCTTCAATGGCGCGGCGGGCATCGGCCTCGCGGTGCATTTCGGGGGTGTAGAAGCGGTGCACGCCCTTGCCGGCGGCTTTGGCAGCATAGAGCGCAAGGTCGGCGCTGCGGGTCAATTCGTCGGGGTTGGTGCCGTCGCTGGGCGCCATGGCGATGCCGACAGTGGCGCCAATCTGAATGGTGCAATCGTCGATCACATAGGGAAGCGACAGGCGCGCAATCACCGCGTCGGCAAGGTTGGCAAGCATGCCCAGGTCCGATGCCTCTGGTACGATGACGATAAATTCGTCGCCGCCCAGCCGCCCGACCTGGCCGCGGTTTCCAACCACGCGCGCCAACCGCTGGGCGACGATTTTCAGCAGGGCATCGCCCATCGGATGGCCCAGCGTGTCGTTGACATTCTTGAACCGGTCAAGATCCAACAGGAACAGGCCGCACTGCGGGGTGCGCAGTCCGTCGTCCTGCAATAAATCCTCCAGCGTCCGGCGCACTGCGCCGCGGTTGGGCAGGCCGGTCAGCCCGTCAAAATTGGCGAGGCGATTGGCGTCGGCCTCGCTCTTCTGCTGTTCGGTGAGGTCGGTGGCAAAGCCGTTGAACCCATGGCAACGTCCATGCTCGTCATCGATCGGCACGCCCGACAAGGACCACCAGCGATCAGCGACTCCAGGGGCGCGGACAATGATGTCGCTGAACGGAACGCCCGCGCCCAGCGTAAATTCGATGGTCTGGTGGGTCTGGCTTTCGTCGAAACTGGCGGTGGTGCTGGCTGTCAGCAACTCTGCAAAGTGGGTGCCGACCAGTTGCTCGACGCCCTTGCCAAAGCGGGCCGCCGCGCCTGGCGAGATATAGGTCAGGCGGCCGCGCGCATTGGTTTGCCAGAACCAGCTGCGCCCGCTGTTCTCCATGGCGATAATCAGGTCGCGGCTGCGGCGGATGCGTTCATGTTCGGCGATGATGCCGCGTACCGCCACCTGACGCCGCGCGGTCATGATGGTGTTGGCAACCGCTACCAGCACACTGGCCAGCGTCAACGCCGCCAGTCCCGCCGTCGGCCCGTCGATCGCTAGGATGACAAGCGCCGCGATCAAGATGCGCCCGAAGCATAGGGCAGGCAGCGCCGAAGCCGCCACCAGCCCCAGCAGCAGCGGCGTTCCCGCCAATATATAGGGGAAGCCCAGATGCTGCTGCCCGACCAGTATCGCACCAAACGCCCATGCTGCCGACGACATCGCACCAAAGCTGACCAGCGTTGCAATGGTGCGCCGCGGGCTGTCGGCATGAGCGCGCAAATTCCGCCGCCGTGCCAGCAACAGCAAGTCTGCCACTGTGCCGATGGCGCCGCCGCCAACGATGGCCAACGCGCCCGGCGCGCCCGCGCGCAATGCGGGTTCGAGCAAGAATATCAGCGTCAGTAGCGCGATGAATCCGCTGCAAGCCGCGATGGCCGTACCGCCGATCAGCTGGTCGATGCGCAGCCGGACCTCTGATGTGTTGGCCTCGCTGTGGCGCGGTACGCCGAGCAGCATGCGCAAATCGTCGGGCGGCCCGCTGCGCTCTGGTGCATCGTCCAATTGCAACTGATCGCGAATGCGCGTTGTCATGACCACCCTTGCCGGTTCGACCACGACCGGATTGGCGGCCAGCCTAGCCTTTCACGGTTAACAGCCAATAAAGCACTCGGTACGGACTGGCCCTGTCCGGTCGCTGGTGCGTGGTCGAAAAAGGCGCTAGCGTTCGATCTTTGTTCGCACTATGCGGGCGGTAATGGCCAAGAGCAAACGCCAATATGTGTGCCAGAGCTGCGGCGCGGTGGCGACCCGCTGGCAGGGACAATGCGCCGACTGCAACGAATGGAACACGCTGGTCGAGGAAGCGGGCGAAACCGTTTTTTCGGCCAAACATAATCTTGGCAGCGGCGGGCGCGCCTTTGTGCTGGAATCGCTGGGTGATACGGCGGCGCTGCCGCGACGGATGCCTTCGGGGCTGGCGGAATTTGATCGCGCCCTCGGCGGCGGCTTTGTTGCGGGATCGGCAACGCTGATCGGCGGCGATCCCGGGATCGGCAAGTCGACTTTGCTGTTGCAGGCGGCGGGACAACTGGCTTTGGGCGGTGCGCGCGTCGCTTATATTTCGGGCGAAGAGGCAGCGGCGCAGGTGCGGCTGCGCGCGCAGCGGCTAGGGTTGGGTAGCGCGCCCGTCGGCCTTGCCAGCGCGACCAGCGTGCGTGACATTTTGGCGACGCTGAACGCCGGACCGCCTCCCGATTTCATCGTCATCGATTCCATTCAGACGATGCACAGCGACCTCATCGAAAGCGCGCCGGGCACGGTCAGCCAGGTGCGGGCGAGCGCACAAGAGCTGATCCGTTTCGCCAAGGAACGCGGCAGCGCTCTGGTGCTGGTCGGCCATGTCACCAAGGACGGCAGCATCGCGGGTCCGCGCGTGCTGGAACATATGGTCGATACCGTGCTGGCGTTCGAGGGCGAGCGCAGCCACCAGTATCGCATCCTGCGCGCGGTGAAGAACCGCTTTGGCGGCACCGATGAAATCGGCGTGTTCGCGATGCAAGATGTTGGATTAACCGAAGTTGCCAATCCGTCGAGCCTGTTTCTCACTGCGCGCGACGCGGCTGTCCCGGGTGCCGTGGTGTTTCCGGCGCTCGAGGGCACCCGTCCGGTGCTGGTGGAGGTGCAGGCGCTGACGGTGCGGCTGGCCAGCGGGGCGACGCCGCGCCGCGCCGTGGTGGGCTGGGACAGCGGACGGCTGGCAATGATCTTGGCGGTGCTGGAGGCGCGCTGCGGCCTGTCGCTGGGCGCGGCCGAGGTGTATCTGAATGTCGCGGGCGGCTACCGGCTGACCGACCCCGCCGCTGATCTGGCGGTGGCCGCTGCGCTGGTGTCCGCCTTTAGCGAACAACCCGTGGCGGCCGATTGCATCGCTTTTGGCGAGCTTGCGCTGTCGGGCGAAATCCGCCCCGTCGCCCACGCCGCGCTGCGGCTGCGCGAAGCGGCGAAGCTGGGCTTTGCGCAGGGGTGGGGGCCGCAGCGGCTGGCCACAGCCGACGGGATTGATGTGCGCGGCTTCGACCGGCTGGGCGAACTCGTTGACCTGATGCTATCGCGCCGTTAGCGCGGGCCTATGGAAAATTTGACCTCGCTGGATATGGCCGTGCTGCTGATGGTGGGCGGGGGTGCCATTCTTGGCTTCATGCGCGGACTGGTGCAGGAAGTGGCCAGCCTGATTGCATGGATCGTCGCCATTGCAGCCGTCTATTTTTTGCATGCCCCAGTCAGCGGTCTGCTCGAAGGACAGGTGGGAACAGCCGGTGCGGCAGCACTTCTGGCGTTTGTGCTGCTGTTTGGCGTCATTTTCCTGCTCGGCAAATGGGCCTCGCGTGCGATGGGGCACCGGGCGCGAGCATCGTTTGTTGGCGGCATTGACCGCGGGCTGGGCGCCGGTTTTGGGGCGGTCAAAGGGCTTATGGTTGCGACCTTGCTGTTTATGTTGGCAACGCTGATCTATGACCTTGGCTTCGGCGCCGACGCCTCGCGCCCGGCCTGGATGGCCGAAAGTCGTACCTATCCGGCGCTGGCGGCCACCGCCTCTGCATTGAGCGGCGTCATCGCCGAGCGTAAAGCCGAACGCAGGGCGAGCCAATGAGCGCGCCGCTGTACAACCGGGAAATATTGGCCCTGGCCGTCGCACTGGCGCAGTTTCCGCGCCTCGATGCGCCAACGTGCAGCGGCGATCTGCGCGCTCCACTGTGCGGCAGCCGTGTCCACCTTGACCTTGATATGCGCGCCGATGGGCGCGTTGCGCGCACGGGTATGACGGTCGAAGCCTGCGCGCTGGGACAGGCCTCCGCCACGCTCTTCGCGCGCGGAGCCCCCGGCCGCGATGCCGCCGACCTCGCGGCAACGCACACCGCGCTGGCAGCGTGGTTGACCGGCGCCAGCGACGCCGCGCCTGACTGGCCCGGCATCGCGCTGCTCGCCGCAGCGCGCGACTATCCCGGCCGCCATGCCGCGATCCTGCTGCCCTTTGCGCTTGCTGCGCAACTCGCTGCCGAAACGGCGCCGGCATGAACGCCAGCCTCATCTACGCTTCGGGCAGCGAAGCAGGAACGGCGGCACAGGCCCTCACCGAAGGTGCCATCCTGTTGGGCGTGGCCACGCTGTTTGTGCTGATTTTCCGGCGATTGGGTCTGGGCGCCGTGCTGGGCTACATCATCGCCGGGGCGCTGGTCGGACCCTACGGGTTGGGGTTGGTCGGCGGCGGCGAATCCAAGCTTGCCATCGCCGAAATCGGCATCGCGCTGCTCTTGTTCCTCGTCGGCCTGGAACTTCATCCGCGCCGCCTGTGGCAACTCCGGCGCGATATATTCGGGCTGGGGCTAGCGCAGGTGGTCATCGCCGGGCTGATCCTGACTGCGCTGATTTTCGCGACGCTGGGGTTCACCTGGCAAGCCGCGCTGGCGCTGGGCCTGCCGCTGGCCTTGTCGTCGACCGCGCAGGTGCTGCCAGGTCTCAAAAGTTCGGGGCGCATCAACTCGCCCTATGGCGAGCGCGCCTTTTCGGTGCTGCTGTTCCAGGATCTTTCGATTGTTCCGCTGATTACCATCATTGCCGCCTTGTCGCGTGCGCCCGCTGACCCGACCGCGCCGACGGGCTTGGAGATGGCGCTTTACACCGTGGGGGCGGTGGTCGGGTTGGTGCTCGCCGGCCGTTTCATCCTCAATCCCTTGCTGCGGCTTGTCGGGCGGCTGGGCGAACGCGAATTGTTCGTGGTCGTGGGGCTGCTCACTGTGCTGGCGAGCGCTGCGCTTATGCACAGCCTGCACCTGTCGACCGCGCTTGGCGCCTTCATCGCCGGGGTGATGCTCGCTGATTCGCCCTATCGGCACGAGATCGAGGCCGATGTCGAACCCTTTCGTCTGATCCTGCTCGGACTATTCTTCCTCGCGGTTGGCATGGTGCTCGATCTCGATGCCGTGTTCGCCAACCCATGGCTGGTGCTGGGGCTGGCGTTGGGGCTGGTGGCGGTAAAGGTGGCGGTGCTTACCTTGCTCGCGCGTGCCTTTGGTGTCGGCTGGAATCAGGCGATCAGTCTTGGCCTGCTGCTCAGCCAGGGCGGCGAATTCGGCTTTGTGTTGTTCAATCAGGCGAGCGCAGCGCTGCTGATCGATCCCGCCGCGGCCAGCCTGTTCAGCGCGGTGGTGACGGTGTCGATGGTCACCACGCCCTTCCTGATGCTGTTTGCACGCGGGCTGGAACTGGCGCCCGACCCCGAGACCGATCTCGACGATCCCGAAACCGCGCCGCGCGGCAAGGCGATTGTCATCGGCTACGGCCGTTTTGGCCAGATGGTGGCGCA
>JANRIY010000035.1:0-33580 GCA_033764495.1 Sphingopyxis sp.
TGGCTTGGCAGATGCTGGAAACCAACCGCGCGACCTTTTTGCACGAATTAACGGTCAGGCATTGGCCGGGCGACGGCGCCCCGCGCGTCTTGGGCCATGCCCATGCGCATGGTGCTTGGGTAGAATGGCTCGGCTAGAGCCGCGCCTGCAATTCGCCGAGCAGCGCCTGCACCGGGGCCACATTGCGCGTGGCGCGCCATTCGCCATCCAGCCGTTGGACGCGCGCAAACAGCCGCTCGCTATCGCTTACAATCCGCTGCACCAGCGGATCAAAGCGACGACAAAGCGCGGCATCGGCTTCCAGGGCCTCGCCCAGCTGCGCTGCACTGTCTTTGTCGCTCGCCCCCGGCTCGCCCGCGATCAGCGCGCGCTGGTGCAACAGCCAGGCAATCACATGCATCAACCGCGTAGTCGTCTTGAGTGATTCGCAGGCTAAAGCGATCCGGTCAGCTGCGCCGACCGCTTGGTCGCTGTCTCCGCGGCCACCGGCCAGCGCGGCATAGGCCTCGTCGGCCAACACCATGGCATCGACATACAGGCTTTCGACCTGCGCCCGGAAAAGCGAGGTGGATGCGCTGCGCGGATGATCCAGATCGGCCATGATGCTGCGGGTGCCATGCCCATCCGCCGCCCGCAACCGCGCTAACCATATGCCGCAAAACCTGTGCCTGTTCGGGTCAGAACCAGCGGCTTGCCAGCAGGTCAAGCGATGATGTCGGGAATCAATTTGTCTTCCAGCCAGGCAATTTCATCGCGCAGGCGCAGCTTGCGTTTCTTGAACCGGGCAAGTTGCAATTGATCGGGGATCGGCGATTCCGCCAGCGCGGCAATGGCGTGGTCCAGGTCGCGGTGCTCGATGCGCACCAGCTCTAGCCGCTGTTGAATCTCGTCCTTGGTCACCGCCCATCCTTGGCATGGGCACGGCCCGTCCGCAACTCAAGGTCAGCACCCATTACATGCGTCCCGGTCCTAGGGCGCTTCGTCCGAAATCGTGATTCATCGCACGACAATTCTTCGCAGGCATGATTTACTCCCCTTCTTGTCTCGAGTCGTAGCGAAGGAGATACGCCAATGGCTTCAGCCCATGTGGAAACCCTGAAATCGCGCCATGCCGAACTGGATGCCCGCATCCACGCCGAAGAACGGCGTCCGGCACCTGACGGCAGCCTGCTCGCGACACTCAAAAAGCAGAAACTGCGCGTGAAAGAGGAACTCACGCAGGCGCATTGACGCGCCTGGGCGTGCGCCCGGCCTAGATCGGGCGCAATGTCGGGCGAATCTTCGGGGTGCGGCGCGGCTGGCCCAACAATGTTGGTGGCAATTCGTGATTGGCGGTGCTGCGCCGCCGCACTGCTTTCGGATCAATCGCATGATCGAACGCCAGACCATAGCGTCCTTCACCTGACCAGACGCAGCGGCCGGCGACTTCACCAATGTTGGGCAATGTCGCCCGAACCACCAATCCTTGGGCAATCTGTTGCGGCAATTCGACCAGCATGCCGCCAGCCGATAGGTTGCGCACCCGCGCGGAAACCGGCGCTGGCCAGCCCGCCACGCTGATGTCGCTCAACATAAACAGGCTATCGCGGTCGGCACCGCGCGCGCTCATTTCCCCAAAGCCGAGAATATCTTCGGCAAGGCGGTTCTTGGTCGTATCGGGCTTGTGGTACTGTTCCATGATCGCCAGCCCATCGCGCTGGCTCAGCTGCCGGTCAAGCCCTGCAAAATGGGCTTCCCACTTCGGGACGCGCGGATTTGCAATCGTTAATTCGGGCACCCGCCGGTGCAAGACGCGGGGTCAATCGTCGCGCGAGATGCGCTCGTTGCGCTCGTGACGCTCCTGCGCCTCCAGCGTCATCGTCGCGATCGGCCGCGCCTGCAGCCGGGCCAGGCTGATCGGCTCGCCGGTCACCACGCAATAGCCATATTCGCCCTCGTCGATGCGGCGCAGCGCGGCATCGATTTTGGCGATAAGCTTGCGCTGCCGGTCGCGGGTGCGCAATTCGATCGCCCAGTCGGTTTCGCTCGAGGCGCGGTCGGCGAGGTCCGGCTCGCGCAGCGGACCGTCCTGCAAATGGGCCAGCGTCGACTCGCTCTCCGACAGAATCGACTTTTTCCAGGCGTTGAGCAGGCCGCGGAAATATTCCTGCTGCCGCTCGTTCATGAACGGCTCGTCATCGCTCGGCAGGTAATCGGACTGGATGGCATTGCGCGCTTCGGTCAGCGCATCGGCACCTAAATCGCCTAGATTGGACGGCATGACGAGTCCGGCATCCTTTCCGCATTCTTCCGGCGCAAAGCCGCGCCGGACCGCTGGGGTGCCGCGCCTATAGCGAGGGCAATCGGGCCGCACAAGGCGGGCCGCGCGATGGCAACAAATTAACCATTTGGCGCAAAACTCCGGCAAATCCGTTCCATAACGACACAGAAATCGGCGCGTGGGTTGATTTGGCGCGGGCGGGCCGGTTTCGGGACAGGCAATCAAGGTTAACGCGATTGCCCCTTCCGCATCTCTCCGTCCTGTTGGCAGCGGCCCGTCGGCATCACCTGCGGCGGCGCGCAACAGGAAGAGAGAATCGATGTCCGTTCGAATGGCCCTTGCGAAACTGTGCGCCTGCACTTGCGGTGGTGCGCTGGTCGGTGGCGGTGCAATGCATGTCAGCGACGTGCCCGCCGCTGCACATGTGCAAAAGGCCAAGCCGGGGAAGAAATATCGCACGCGCCACGCGGCCTACACGCCGAAGCGGGTGAAGCGCGTCAAACGCGTCGTCACCACGCGCCGCGTCGTTACGCAAGGCGGCACTACCGTTACCACCCAGACGATCCCGCTGCCCCCTATCCCATATGCCCCCTTCCCACAGGGCCGCTGGGACGGCGGCAGCTCCGGCGGCAGCGGCGTGACGGTTATTGGCGGCGGCTTCGGTGGCGGCTTTGGCGGCGGCTTTTTCGGCGGTTTCTTCGGCGGCAGCTCGGGCAGCAGCGGCGGCAGCGTGGTCGTTACCTCGACGTCCACCACCACCGGCGGCGTATCGACCTCCACCTCCGGCGGCTCAACGTCAACGTCGGGTGGATCGACCTCGACCTCATCGGGTGGCATCAGCTCGACGACGGGCGGTGTCAGCTCGACCAGCAGCTCAACCTCGGGCGGCGTATCAACCTCGACAGGCGGGATCAGCTCGACCTCGACCACGTCGACCGGAGGCGTTTCCACTTCCACCGGGGGCGTTTCGACGTCAACGGGCGGCGTGTCCACCTCAACGGGCGGTGTATCGACATCAACCGGCGGCGTAAGCACCTCGTCGGGCAATGTCAGCAGCTCCACGTCATCCAGTTCGTCGAGTTCGTCCTCCTCGTCATCGTCATCGTCATCGTCATCGTCATCCAGCTCATCGTCGTCTTCGTCATCGTCTTCATCTGGCGGAGAACCGCCGCCGCCTCCGCCTCCTCCTCCTCCTCCTCCTCCGCCGCCGCCGCCGCCGCCGCCACCTCCGCCGCCTCCGCCACCACCGCCGCCGCCACCGCCGCCGCCACCGCCGCCGCCGCCAACGGAGGTCCCTGCGCCGCCAATGATGCTGCTGTTCGGGGCTGCCGCTGTCGCGCTGTTGGCGCGCCGCCGCCTCGCAATGAAGGACGGAGCCGCGATCACTCGCGACGCCGCATAAAGCAATCCACTGGACGGACGGGAGGGCAACTCCCGCTGGCCAAGGAAATGGGCCGGGGGCGCGACCTTCCCCGGCCCATTTTTTGTGGGCACCGCTTGCGCCATACGGGCGCGCACGTCATAGGCCGCTGCCATGCACGACATACGCCTCGTCCGCGACAATCCCGCTGCTTTCGATGCCGCCCTCGCCCGCCGCGGCCATGCCGCCGTCGCCGACACCATCGTCGCGATGGACAGCCTGCTGCGCGAACTTACCACCGATCTCCAAGGCGCGCAGGCGCGGCGTAACGAAGTGTCAAAGGGCATCGGCGCGGCGATGGCCAAGGGCGACAAGGCCGCAGCCGAAGCCATGAAGGCCGAGGTCGCCGACATCAAAGACCGCATGGTCGCGCTCGAGGCCGCCGAACGCGACGCGCGTGCCGCATTGCTCGACACGCTGGCTGCGCTACCCAATCTGCCCGCCGACGATGTGCCCGATGGCGCCGACGAAAGTGCCAATGTCGAGCTGAGCCGCTGGGGCACCGCGCGCAGCTTCGACTTCACCCCGCGCGAGCATGCCGACATCGGCCCTGCGTTGGGGCTCGATTTCGAAACCGGCGCTTTGCTATCGGGAGCGCGTTTCACCTTTCTGCGTGGGCAGATGGCACGGCTTAACCGCGCGATCGGGCAATTCATGGTCGATCAGCAGACGTCAACCAATGGCTATACCGAATGCAATACGCCCGTGCTCGTCCGCGACGAGGCGATGTTCGGCACCGATAAGTTACCGAAATTTGCCGAAGACTCGTTCCGTACCACCGATGGGCGCTGGCTGATTCCCACATCAGAGGTCAGCCTGACCAGTTCGGTAATGGGCAAAATTCTCGACGCGGCAGTGCTGCCAATCCGCTTGACGGCGCTGACCTTGTGCTTCCGGAGCGAGGCTGGCGCGGCGGGCAAGGATACCCGCGGCTTCATCCGCCAGCATCAATTTGAAAAATGCGAACTGGTCAGCGTGACTCGGCCCGAAGACAGCGCTGCCGAGCATGAACGGATGACCGCCGCCGCCGAATCCATCCTTCAGGCGCTGGGTCTGCCGTATCGCAAGTTGCTGTTGTGCACGGGCGACATGGGCTTTGGTGCCCGCAAAACCTATGACCTCGAGGTCTGGCTGCCGGGCCAGAATGCCTATCGCGAAATTTCAAGCTGTTCCAACTGCGGCGACTTTCAGGCGCGGCGCATGGATGCGCGCTACCGGCCCGAAGGGGAAAAGGGCACGCGCTTCGTCCACACCTTGAACGGCTCGGGCCTCGCGGTCGGGCGCACTTTGGTCGCGATCATCGAAAATTATCAGCAGGCCGATGGCAGTGTCACGGTACCGGACGCCTTGCTGCCCTATATGGGCGGGGTGAACAGCCTGACCACGTAAGCCTCCCTCTCCCCCAAATCCCGTCTGTCCTGAGCTTGTCGAAGGACCGTTCTTTCTTGGCACGGGTGCAAGAAAGGACAGCCCTTCGACAAGCTCAGGGCGAGCGGGGTTAAAACGATAGAGAATAAGAATGCGCATCCTCCTCACCAACGACGACGGTTACCACGCCCCCGGCCTCGAAATCCTCGAACGCATCGCGCGCACCCTGTCCGACGACATCTGGGTCTGCGCCCCGGCCGAAGAGCAATCGGGCGCTGGGCACAGCCTGACCCTGTCGCGCCCGGTGCGTGTCCGCCAGCACAGCGAGCGCCGCTGGTCGGTATCGGGCACACCCACCGATGCCGTCATGATGGCCATCGGCAAGCTGATGCCCGCCAAGCCCGACCTCATCCTCTCGGGTGTCAATCGCGGCGCGAACCTTGGCGATGATGTGACCTATTCAGGCACCGTTTCGGCGGCCATCGAAGGCGCGCTGGCGGGCATCAAGTCGATTGCGCTGAGCCAGGTTTACGCGCGCGAGGGCATGGGAGACACCGTCCCCTTCGCCGCCGCCGAAGACTGGGGGCCGCGCGTGCTCGCCCCGCTGGTCGCGATGGAGCAAGCGCCGCGCACCGTCATCAACATCAATTTTCCCGCGTTGGCGCCCGAAGCGGTGCAGGGCATCCGCGTCTGCCGACAGGGCTTTCACGATTATTCGCGCGGCAGCATTGTCGAAGGTACCGACCCGCGTGGCTACCGTTACTTCTGGTTCGGACTGCACGGCATCGAGCAAACGCCGGGTCACGATACCGACCTTGAAGCCATTGCCGACGGTTACATCTCGGTCACGCCGCTACAACTCGACTTAACCCACGACACCTCGCTGGCATCACTGCGCACCTTGTTCTAACAACAGGGCAATGCCCGTCCGCCATCCCCGCCCGTTCCAGCCACTGCGCCGCGCCAACAAAGTGCCGGTATGGGCGGACGTGTCGGGGCGGCTCGGTCTGGCGCTGGCACTGATTGGGTTTGTCATTCTGATCCACTGGCTCGACCGCGCCGGGCTCAAGGATCAGCTCGACGGCCATGTCAGCTTCCTCGATGTCGTCTATTTCACGATGATTTCGGTGACGACCACCGGCTTTGGCGATATTGTACCAGTAACAGACCGGTCGCGGCTGATCGAAGCGGTTATTGTCACGCCGATCCGCGTCGCCGTCATCTTCATTTTCGTCGGCACGGCTTACAGCTTCGTCATCAAACGCTCATGGGAAAAATGGCGCATGGCCCGCATTCAGGAACAGCTTACCGACCACATCGTCGTCCTTGGCTTTGGCGTCAGCGGCGCCGAGGCCGTCAAGGAATTGATCGAGCGCGGCACCGACCCCGGTTGTATCGTCGTGATCGAACCCAGCGCCGCGCGCATCGCGGTGGCGGAAGAAATGGGTTGCAGCGTGCTACAGGGCGACGCGACGATTGACGAAACATTGGTGGATGTGCGCATTGCCTCGGCCCGCGCGGTGCTGGTGTCGGCGGGCCGCGATGATGCCAGCATCCTTATTGTCCTTACCGTCCGCCACCTCGCCCCGCAGGTGCCGATCAGCGTCGTCATCCGCCAGCAGGACAATGAACTGCTCGCGCGTCAGGCCGGCGCCAACAATGTCATCAACCCGGTCAGCTTCACGGGCCTGTTGCTGGCGGGCTCGGCCGAAGGCGCGCATATCGCCGACTATATGGCCGACCTCGCTTCGGTCACCGGCAAGGTGCAGCTGAACGAAAGGCCCGTCCGCGCTGACGAGATCGGCAAAAGCCTCGACCAACTGACCAGCGGCGGCCGCGGCATGCGCATCTATCGTGGCGGCAAGCCGTTCGGTTTTTGGGAACCCGAGGCGCAAAGCCTGCAGGCGGGCGACACGGTCGTCGAAGTCATCCGCTGCGAAGGCTGCGAGGCGGATTGAGCGCACAATCGCGTTTCCGTCATTAATCCCTCGCTCACACCCGACACAAATTTGCGACAATCGGCCAGCATCCCGAAGCCAATATCTATGCAAGACAGGCTTGGCACATCATGACAGCAACGCATCGCTTCCCCTTGTTGATGGCCGCTGCATTGCTGACGGCATGCGGTGGTGGCGGCGGCAGGGCGGCCGCGCCGCCGGTCAGCATGCCCCCAGCCGCCACGCCAACCCCGGCCCCAGCACCGCCACCTGCTAACGCCGGGATCGTCGAACGCGACATCCTGCCCGCGACGGCCAATCCAGCGTTGACCACCTTTCTGTCCGCCAATTTCACGGTCCGCCCTGATGGTGCGGCGATGCGCGGGCGTTTGTTCGTGATGCTGCCCGGCACGACCGCCATCCCCCGCTTCTACCGCGAAATTGTGCGCACCGGCGCGCAGCGGGGCTATCACGGCATCGGCCTGTCCTACCCAAACGCATTGACCGTCGCATCCTTTTGCATGGGCAGCGCCGACCCCGACTGCATCGGCAAGGCGCGCGCCGAAATCATCACCGGCACCGACAGCAGCCCGGTCGTCGACATCAATCTGGCCAACAGCATCAGCGGGCGCCTCGCCGACCAGCTGAGCTATCTGCACCAGACTTATCCCGGCGAAGGCTGGAACCAGTTTTTGCGCGGCAGCGACCCTGACTGGAGCCGGATCAGTCTCGCCGGTCACTCCCAGGGGGCGGGCCATGCGGGCTATGCAGCAAAGCTGTTCAATCTGAACCGCGTCGCCATGTTTTCGGGTCCCGGCGATACCGGCATGGGCATGACCATGGCGGCGGCTTGGCTCAGCCTGCCCAACGTCACCCCGCCCGATCGGCAATTTGGCTTTACCCATATCAACGACGAGCTGGTGCCCAGCGCCTTCCTCATCAGCAATTGGGGGCTTCAGGGGCTTGCCAGTTTTGGTGCCGCTGCATCGGTTGACGGCGCCGCGCCGCCCTATGGTGGGTCACGTCGCTTGACGACTTTAGTTCCGCCAAACCCCACCCCACCAGCACCCGTGCCCGACCCGGCGCACAGCGCGCCGGTGGTCGACGCGGTCACACCGCTCGATGCCACGGGCGCGCCGCTTTACCGCAGCGTGTGGATACACATGGCCTTTCCCGACAGTTGATTCAGTCCAGCACCACAAAAACCCCGCCCATCGCCGCGTAGAACAGCAGCCAATAGCCCGCATCGATCAGGAACAGCTTCAAGCTCGCCCGGCTGAACAGGTAATTGGTACCAAGGGCGGGGATGATGAAGCCCAGCGCGATGCCGGTTGAAATCATCATCGTCTGCACCGGCTTGGGATCAAAATGGGCTAGCAGGTGCCCAAGGAAAAAGGCCGAGATCAGGCTGAGAACAAAGGTGGTGCCGTAAATCCGGACCATATTGCCCTTGGCCAGCTCTTCCTCGGTAAAGCCATGCTCGGCCATCCACGCCTTGCCCATGATCGGCCCATACCAAAGCCCACCCACGAAAAACCCCACCGCCGCAGCGGCGATGATCGTCAGCCAGTTATCCCAGAACATGCTTCAGCTCTCCCTGACCGATATCGGCTTGTGCAGCATGCGCCCGCGCGCGCCGCGTGACAATCCACTGCTTTTCGCCTATGCGCCCGCGCATCATGTCCGTCACCACCCTTCCCGCCCAGCCGAAAGTCGGCATGGTCTCGCTCGGCTGTCCCAAGGCGCTGGTCGACAGCGAGCGTATCCTCACCAAACTCCGCGCCGATGGCTATGCGATGAGCCCCGATTATGCCGGGGCAGACGTGGTGCTGGTCAACACCTGCGGCTTCCTCGACAGCGCCAAGGAAGAAAGTCTCGAAGCCATCGGCGAGGCGATGGCGGAGAATGGCCGCGTGATCGTCACCGGCTGCATGGGCAAGGAAGCCGACGTCATCCGCGCGCGCTTCCCCGGCGTTCTCGCCATCACCGGCGCGCACCAATATGAAGATGTGGTGAGCGCGGTGCACGACGCGGCGCCGCCGACGCAGGGGCCGTTCGTCGATCTTGTCCCCGGCCTTGATGAGGGCGGCCTCAAGCTCACCCCGCGTCATTACAGCTATTTGAAGATTTCCGAAGGCTGCAACCACAGCTGCGCCTTTTGCATCATCCCTGATTTGCGCGGCAAACTGGTCAGCCGCCGCATCGACGCCGTGCTACGCGAGGCCGAGAAGCTGGTCGCGGCAGGCACGAAGGAATTGCTGGTCATCAGCCAGGATACATCCGCGTATGGCGTCGATACACGGCACGACGAACGCCAATGGAAGGACCGTACAGTCCGCGCGCATATGACCGACCTTGCGCGCGAGCTTGGCCAGCTGCGCACCAGCGAGGGCCGCGCGCCCTGGGTTCGGCTCCACTATGTCTATCCCTATCCGCATGTCGACGCGGTCATCCCGCTGATGGCCGAAGGGCTGCTCACCCCCTATCTCGACATCCCGTTCCAGCATGCCAGCCCCAAAGTGCTCAAAGCCATGAAGCGCCCGGCGAACGAGGCCAAGGTGCTCGAGCGGCTCAAAAACTGGCGTGCCATCGCGCCGGACATTGCGGTGCGCTCCAGCTTCGTGGTCGGTTTTCCCGGCGAGACCGAGGATGATTTTCAATATCTGCTCGATTGGCTCGACGAAGCGCAGCTCGACCGCGTCGGTGCCTTCCGCTTCGAGCCCGTTGCGGGCGCGCAGGCCAATGCCCTGCCCGATCCGGTGCCCGAGGAAGTGAAGGAAGAACGCTACCAACGCATCATGGCCAAAACCGCCGCGATCAGCGCCGCCAAGCTCGCCGCCAAGATCGGCCGCACTTTGCCCGTCATCGTCGACGAAGTGGGTGAAGCCGATGACGACGGCAGCATCGGCGCGACGGGCCGCTCACAGGCCGATGCGCCCGAAATCGATGGCCATGTCTATCTGCGCGATGTCGCGGCAGCGCTACAGCCTGGCGATATCATCGATGTCTGTATCGAGGATGCAGATGAACATGATCTGTTCGGCGTGCCCGCGTTGAGGGGTGCTTAAACCCTTTGCGCTAGTTTGCGGCGCATGTTTGGTCATTTTCTCGCGATATTGGCAGTGCAAACGGCACAGCCAGCAGTGCCCCCGGCCGCACCCCCAGTGCCGTCGATCCCCGCAGCAATGCCGGCCGATCTGCTTGCCGCCTTCGCCGATGCAGAGGCCGCGCTCGCCTCGGTCTCGGGCTGCGTTGGCAATGGCGGCGTCATGACGCTGCAGCGCCTTGCAGGGCTGGACCGCCGGATGATCGCCCTGCGCCGCGAGGCCAATGGCGTATGGGGACCAGAAGCGCTCTCGATGTTGCCGGTGGCAGCGCCAAGCGGCGACTGTGACCGCAGCGGCGGCGCGTCAGTGCTCGCTTCCGCCGCTGAATCGCACCTCGCCGCGCTGACGGCCAAGCTCGGCGGCGCCCTTGCCCCGATGCGCGGCGGGGTGTGGTTTGGCACCATGCCGCTGTGCGGGGCTGGCCCCGTGCGGTCCGACCTGATGGTCGATTTATACACCGCTGATGAGTTTCTGATCATCACGCTTGACCCAGCCAAGGCCGCAGAACTGGCGCAGTTGACCAGCGGGCAAGTGGGCCATGCCCTGGCCCTTCGCGGCGCAGGGCGCGTCATTTCCGAACTGCTCGTCAGCAGGCCCATCGTCGGCGGCCAGCTGCAAATCGGCGGCCCCGACCGATCCGAACTGCAACTGGTCCAGACGGCGCTGAAAAATTGCCCGAAAATCGCGCCTTGACCACTTTGCGCCAACGCGCCTTGCTGCTACCCAGCCCACCAGGGGGAAAAGGCTTTTGCGTAAGGCAGCGATCCTGAAGGCGACACTGGCAGGCGTCCTGCTGGTCGCCGCATGTACCCGGCAGCAAGCCGACACCCCGGCCCCGCCGCGCGCCACCGACAAGGCGCCCAATCCATCGCAAACATCGCTGATCGCCGTTCCCATCGCTGCCGATATCGCGCCGCTGAAGCGCGCGCTGGAACGATCGGTGCCGCGCACCCTATGGACCATCAACCGGCGCGAGCGCGCCTGCGTGAAGCCACAAGCGGTCAAGGTTTTTGGTGAACGAGTGAACGTCACCCCGCCGATTGCCTGTACCATTGTCGGCCAGGTGACGCGCGGCCCGCTGCGGCTGCGCGGCGAGGGACGCGACATCGTGATCGACATGCCGCTAACCGCCACCGTCAAGGCGCGTGATGCTGACCGGGTGTTCGAGGGCGAAACCGCAACCGCCGCTGCTATGGTGCGCGCGCGCGTGCGCATCGACCTGACCCCCGACTGGCGCACCAGCGGCACTGCGCGCATCAGCTATGGCTGGACCAAGGCGCCGGGCATCGATTTCCTTGGCCGCCGCGTGACATTCACCGACGAAGCCGACCGCGCGCTTGCGCCGGTGGTGCGCAACATCGAACGCCAGGTCAGCGCCGAAATCAGCGGCCTTAACATCCGGGGGCAGGCGGGTGACATTTGGCGGCAGGCCTTCACCGTCCTGTCGCTCAACCGCGAAAATCCCCCGGTGTGGTTGCGTTTGACGCCGCAGCGCATCCTTTATGGCGGCTATTCCATCCGCAACCAGCGGATCACCCTCAACCTAGGGGTTGAGGCGGTCAGCGAAACCTTCGTCGCGGGCCGGCCCGAACCAACCGCGCCCACCCCGTTGCCCGATCTGGTGCGTGAACAGCCAGTACCGCAGTTCGACGTGCGCGTGCCGGTGATCGCCGATTACGCCCAGCTTGAGCCCATCATCTTGCGCGCGCTGGTCAAACGGTCCAAGCGGCCCTTCGACCTGCCCGCCATTGGTGCAGTCGATGTGACGTTCGACAAGGTCACCGCTTATGGCACGCCCGGTAATCGGGTTGCGGTGGGCATCGATCTTTCCGCCCGCGCTCGCGCCCGCAGCGGCGAGCCAACGCGCGGCAGGGTTTGGCTGACCGCCAAACCGCTCACCGAAGCGGGATCGGCGGTGGTGCGCTTCGGCGATGTGCAGGTCAGCGGCGATACCGATGCGATTACCGGCGACCTGCTGCTATCCATCGCGCAGCGCGACAGCTTTGCACCGATAATTGCCGAGGCGTTGACCCAGAATCTGACCAAGGACCTTACGGAATTGGAAGGCAAGATCCGCCGCGCCACCGAAGAGCGGCAGGAAGGAGCCTTCTATATCCGCACCCGCATCGACCGCATCGCAACCGGCCAGATCACTGCCTATGGCAACGGCCTATACATGCCGGCGCGCATGGTTGGCGCCGCCAATGTGGTATATCGGCCGCAGCGCTAGAGTCTGTCCTGATGGGTTTGAGGTGTCATGATTGCCGCTGGAGGTTCCTCGGCAAGAAAGGCTGTGCTGGGCGGACCGGATGTCCGTCCAAGCAGCCTGACGCAGTCCGGGGGACCTCCAGCGGCAACCCCGCAGGGGCGGGCCCCTTTTGGCCGATCACGGCGTCGCTCGTCGGTCCCTATGCCTCAGCATGGCTCCCTCCTCGCTCCTTGTGCTCGGCCAAAATCGGCTCCGTCATGACACCTCAAACCCATCAGGACAGGCTCTAGGCCCAACACCGGTTGCTATTTGCAACGTTGTCAGTAATCTTCGGCCGCAAGGGAAACGAGGAGTCGAATGATGGACATGGCAACCGGCAGCCTGCCGCGCGGCAGCGCCGCCGCCGCAGTGGACGTCGACGTGCTGATTGTCGGCGCGGGCATTTCAGGGATAGGCATGGCGGTGCATATGCAGCGCGACTGCCCGCAGAAAAGCTTTGCGCTGGTCGAACAGCGCGCCAATCTGGGCGGCACCTGGGACCTGTTCCGCTATCCCGGCATCCGCTCGGACAGCGACATGCATACGCTTGGCTACATCTTCGAACCCTGGCGCGAGCAAAAGGCCATCGCCGATGGCCCCTCGATCCTCAAATATCTGAACAAGATCGTCGACGAACGCGGTCTGCGCGACCGTATCAGCTTCAACCGCAAGGTCATCGCCGCCGACTGGGACAGCGGCACTGCACGCTGGACGGTCACGCTGGCCGACAGCGCCGGGACGCAGTCCACCACCACCGCTCGCTTCCTCTATATGGGGTCGGGCTATTATGATTATGACGCGGGCTATGATCCGGGCTTTCCCGGGCGGGAAGAATTCAAGGGCGACATCATCCACCCGCAATTCTGGCCCAAAGATTATGATTACAGCGGCAAACGCGTTGTCGTGATCGGCTCGGGGGCGACCGCGGTCACCATCGTCCCGTCAATGGCGCTCACCCCCGACGGCAAGGCGGCGGCACATGTCACCATGCTCCAGCGCACGCCGACTTGGATGTTCCTGCGCCCGGCCGAAGACAAAATGGCCAATTTCCTGCGCCGTATCATGCCCGACGAGTGGGCCTATCGCATCACGCGCTTCAAAAATGTGCGGCTGCAGAACTTCGGCTTCAAAATGGCGCGCAAAAAGCCCGCCAAGGTGGCCGAGAAACTCACCAACACGCTGAAGCGCGAACTGGGCGACAAATATGATCCCGTCGCCTTCACCCCGCCCTATAATCCGTGGGAACAGCGGCTGTGCCTCGTCCCCGACAACGACCTGTGCATCGCCATTACCAGCGGCAAGGCCAGCGTTGTCACCGACCATATCGAACGCTTTGACGCGACCGGCATTCAGCTCAAATCCGGCCAGCATCTCGATGCCGACGTCATCATCACTGCGACCGGCCTGCAGCTCGTCACCGGTGGCAAGGTCGCTTTCACCGTCGATGGTCAGCCCGTCGTGTGGAACCAGCATTTCTTCTATAAAGGCTGCATGTATTCGAACATCCCCAACCTCGCGGCGGTGTTCGGCTATTTGAATGCCAGCTGGACGCTGAAGGCCGATGTGGTCTCGGCCTATATCTGCCGCCTGCTCAACCATATGGACAGCGTCGGTGCCGACATCGCCAACCCGGTGCTGGCGCCGGGCAGCATCGATGAAGAGCCCACCTTCGATTTCTCCTCAGGCTATATCCAGCGCGCGCTCGCCAGCCAGCCGCGCAACGGCACCGTGGCGCCGTGGCGGCTCAATCAGGATTATCTGAAAGACCGCGTCATCATGCGCGAAGGGCCGGTGGACGATGGCGTGCTGAAATTCAACAAGGCGACGGGGGTCAAAGCCGAGGCGCAGCTCGAGGCGGCGGAATAACGCACCGCTCCCTCTCTTGGTCATCCCGGACTTGATCCGGGATGACGCGCGACGGCGGCCTGTTATCCCGGATCAAGTCCGGGATGACCAAGAGAGGATTTAACGCTTCACCCCTGCCGCTCCCCGCCCTAACACCATCGCCATGACCGATTATTCCACCCTCATCCAGCCCGACAAGGGCCAGAGTGCACGCACCATCCACCTCGTCGGCGAGGCGGGATATGATGACTGGTTGAAAGCGCGCACCCCGCGCGAGCGCGCCGCGCTTGCTGCCGCAAATTATAAACCCACGGCCTTCGCCTACGCGATCCTGCCCGCCGACAATCCCGATGATTGGGCGGTCGTCAGCGGCCTCGGCAATGGCACCACATTGACCAGCTGGGGTCTTGCCACGCTTGCCGAACGCCTCCCCGAAGGCACCTACCGCCTTGCCGAGGGCGATCCTGGCAAGGCGCTGTTCGGCTGGGTCACTGGCCAATATCGCTTCACCCGCTACAAGGCTGAAAAGGAACCCCGCGGGGACCGTGTGCTGCTGACCAGCGATGTCGCCGCCATCGCGCCGGTGCTGGCCGAAGCACGCGCAGTGATGCTGGTGCGCGACATGGTCAACACGCCCGCCGCCGACATGGGGCCGGCCGCGCTGGAGTCCGAGGCCGCCCGCATCGCCAAAGCCCATCACGCCAAACTGACCGTGACCAAGAGCGACGCACTGGCCGAGGGCTTCCCCCTCATCCACGCGGTCGGCCGCGCCGCCGACAAATTCCACGCGCCGCGCCTGATCGAACTGCATTGGGGCAAAGATGACCACCCGCGCCTCGCTATCATCGGCAAAGGCGTATGTTTTGATTCGGGCGGGCTCGACATCAAACCGGCGGCGGGCATGCTGTTGATGAAAAAGGATATGGGCGGCGCGGCGCATGCGCTGGCGCTCGCCGAACTGATCATGGCGGCGGGGCTACCGGTGCGGCTCCATTGCCTTGTTCCGGCGGTCGAAAACGCCATCAGCGGCAACGCCTTCCGCCCCGGCGACATTATCAAAAGCCGCAAGGGGCTGACCGTCGAGATTGGCAATACCGACGCCGAAGGCCGTCTTGTCCTCGCCGATGCATTGACCAAGGCGGAGGAGGAATCGCCCGAACTCACCATCGACTTCGCGACGCTGACCGGCGCGGCGCGCGTCGCGCTCGGCCCCGATCTGCCTGCGCTGTTCGCCAATGACGATGCGCTGGCCGACGCGCTGCTCGGGGCGGGTAAGGCGACCGACGACCCGTTGTGGCGTATGCCGCTGTGGGATGCCTATGGCGACATGCTGAAATCGGATATTGCCGACATCAACAACAGCGGCAATTCGCCCTTTGCCGGGTCAGTGACGGCGGCGCTGTTCCTCAAAATGTTCGCACCCGCCAAAGGGCAATGGGCGCATTTCGACACCTTCGCTTGGCGGCCCACGGCGAAACCGGGGCGCGCCAAGGGCGGCGACGCGCTGGGGCTGAGGGCGGCATGGGCGGCGCTCAGGGAGCGCTATGGGCGGCGGGCGGGGTAGGTAAGCCCCTCCCCTTCAGGGGAGGGGTTGGGGGTGGGGTCTGTCGGAATGTACCGAGGCTGACATTCCCCACCCGCTGCGACTAGGCATCAAGCTGCTAAGTCTCGCTGCCCCTCCCCTGAAGGGGAGGGGCTGTATGGATCACAACCCCCGCAGCGCCGCCGCCGGTCTTGCCGCCAATAACGGCAAACTCCCCACCATGCCGATCACAAACGCCAGCCCCGCCCCGCCGAGCAGCGCTATGCCCACCGTCAGGGGATCGGGCGCAAAGGCGAAATCGAAGATCTCGACCACCACATAGCGCGCGGCAAGCAGCCCCACGCCCAGCGACAGCGCCGCCAGCACCATCGCCAGCAGCGCATATTCCAGCGCCTGCGCCGCCAAAATCTGGCGCCGCGTGGCGCCGAGCAGTTTCAGGATCACGCTGTCGTACATGCGGCGTTCGCGGCTTGCGGCAATCGCGCCGATCAGCACGGCGATCCCCGCCAAGATGGCGATGCTCGCCGCGGCGCCAATCGCGCGCCCCATTTGCCCCAATAGCGTCGTTACCTGCCCGATCACATCGCGCACGGCGATCAGCGAAGCCGACGGGAAAGCACGCGGAAGCTCGCGTGCCAGCACATCCTCAGCGGCGGGCGGTACGGTGAGCGTCGCGACCATATTGTGCGGCGCGGTGGCAAAGCTGCCCGGCGAGAAAACGAGCACATAATTCAATCCAAAATTGTCCCATTCAACGCGGCGTAGCGAGGCGACCTTGGCCTGCACCTCGACCCCCAGCACATTGACCGACAGCGTGTCGCCGATATCCAAGCCCAGCGTCCCCGCCACCTCTTCCTCGACGCTCACCAGCGGCGGCCCGGCATAGTCCGCCGCCCACCATGCGCCCTTGGTCACGACGCTGCCTTCGGGCTTGGCCGCGCTGTAAGTAATCCCGCGGTCGCCGCGCAGCACCCACGCGCCCTCAGGCAAAGTCTCGAGCTCGGCAACGCGCTGGCCGCGAAATTCGGTAACGGTGCCGCGCAGCGAGGGGATGGCGTTGATCTCGCCCTGCGGCGCAGCACGTGCAACGATGCCGCGAAACTCCGCCTCGCGGTCGCGCGGAATGTCGAGCGCAAAAAAGCTCGGGGCGCGCTTGGGCACCGTTTTGGCAATTTCGGCGGTGATGCTCGTCTGGATTGCGGCGAGCGTCACGAACAAGGTCAGCCCCAGCCCCAGCGCCACCACCAGCGCCGCCGTCGCGCTGCCCGGGCGATGCAGATTGGCAAGCGCCAGGCGCAGCAGCGGTGCCTTGGGACGCGGCAATTTTGCTGCCCCGCGCGCAATCCCCTGTGCGAGCAGCGTCAGGATCAGCAGCAACCCTGCCGTCGCGCCGACAAAGCCCGCTGCAAACAGCGGCTCGCGTGCTGTTCCAACCGCCAAGGCAATCACCGCCGCCAGCGCGGCGCCGACCGCAACCAGCACCCGCCATTCGGGCCGCCGCGCGGCTTCCACGCCGCTGCGATACATGCCCGCTGCCGGCACCCGCCGGCTCGCGGCGAGCGGCGGCAATGCAAACGCCGCCGCGATCAGCAAGCCATAGGCCGCCGCCACGGCAAGCGGCAGTGGATAGAGGCGGAACCCTGGTTGCACCGGCAGCACCGGCCCCGCTATCCAGGCAATCACCGGGGGTAACAGCGACCCGACGACCAACCCCGCGGTGATCCCCAGCGCCGCCACCACCAAAATCTGGATGCCATAAATGCGCATCACCGTGCCGCTGTCGGCACCCAGCACCTTCAACGTCGCCAGCCCCTGCCGCTTGCCCGCCAGATAGGAGGCGACGCCATTGCCCACGCCAATCCCGGCGATCACCAGCGCGGCAAGCCCGACCAGCGCCAGAAACTGGCCCATGCGCTCGATAAAGCGCCGTGTCCCCGGCGCGCCGTTCGAGCGGTCGGTTATTTCCCACCCCGCATCGGGCTGCGCGGTTTCAATCCGGTCGCGCACCGCGTTAAGCGAGGCGGTCGGCGCGGTGCGCAACCGGTACTTCGCCTCGAACATGCTGCCCGGCTGGATCAGCTGGGTCGACGCCAAGTCGCCCATGGCAATGATTGCCACCGGCCCCAGCGTAAAACCCTCGCCCAGCCGGTCGGGTTCCTCGACCAGCACATCGGCAATGGTAAAGCTACGCTCGCCAAAGCGCACTGTCCCGCCGCGCTCTAGGTCGAGCCGGTTGGCCAGATCGCTACCGATCCAGATTGTCCCCGGCGCGGGCGTTGCCGCCGCTGCACCGCTCGCCAGCATCACCTTGCCATAGAGTGGATAGGCGCCATCAACGGCTTTCAGTTCACCCAGCAAGCTGTCGCCCGTCGGCGCAATCGCCATCGCGCGCATCCGCACCGTTTCCGACAAGCGCCCTTCGCGCGCTATCGCGGCTTTCTCTGCTTCGCTCGCCATCCGCTGCGCCAGCCCGAATTCAATGTCGCCGCCCAGGATAACCTGACCGCGCCGTTCGAGCTCGCCAGTGATCCCCGCCGTCAAACTGCCGATTGCTGCCAACGTGGCGACGCCCAGAAACAGGCAGACGAGCAGCAGCCGCAGCCCGCGGATGCGCGGCGCCAGGTCACGGCGCGCAATCCGCCACAGCATTGACCAGCGCGGCGTGGCGGCGCTCAAGCCGCGCCCTCCACCACCAGCCCGTCGCGCATGGTGACAATGCGGTCGCACAGCCCGGCCAACTCTGGGTCATGGGTGATGATCAACAATGTCGCCCCTGTCGCCGCGCGGCGCTGGAACAACAGCTCGATAATCGCATGCCCGGTCGCCCCGTCGAGGTTGCCGGTCGGCTCGTCAGCAAACAAAATCTGCGGTCCGGGCGCGGTCGCCCGCGCAATCGCCACGCGCTGCTGCTCGCCGCCCGACAATTGCGTGGGATAATGGTGCAGCCGGTGACCCAGCCCCACCGCGGTCAATTCTTCTTTCGCCATCGTAAAAGCAGCGGGATGTCCTGCCAGTTCCAGCGGCACCGCCACATTTTCCAGCGCGGTCATCGTCGGCAGCAGGTGAAAGGCTTGGAGCACAATGCCAATCCGCCCGCGCCGCGCACGCGCCAGCTCATCCTCGCTCATCACCCCGAAATCCAGGCCCGCGACGCGCACCTCGCCGCCACTCGCGCGCTCCAGTCCGGCGAGCACCGCCATCAGGCTCGACTTCCCCGACCCCGATGGGCCGAGCAGCGCCACCGACGTCCCCGGTGTGACATGCAAATCGACGCCGCGCAAAATATCCACCGGCGCGTCATCGCTGCCCAGCGTAAGGGTGACATTCTGCGCCGCAATCGCCATATCCATGGCGTTCTTCACTGGCTTGTGCACGAAAGGGAGAGTCCTTCGAAATGACGGAACAGACGCGAACGCGCCCGTGGCTGCGATATGGGGCGGCGCTCGTCCTTTGCCAAGCATTGGCGGCCTGCGGTTCGGCAGAGGCCCCGCCCGAATCGACGAAAGAACGCGCGAGCACAGCGGCGGTTGCGCCGGTGCCCGCCGATGCGCCGCTGGTGATTGCGTTTGGCGACAGCCTTTATGCCGGTTACCAGCTGGGTCCGACCGAAGGGCTCGCCCCGCAACTGCAGGCCGCGCTCGTCGCGGCGGGCAGCCCGGCGCGCGTGCAAAACGCCGGTGTTTCGGGCGACACGACCGCAGCGGGCCGCGCGCGCCTGGCTTTCGTGCTCGATAATGCACCGACCAAGCCCGCGCTGGTCGTCCTCGGCCTCGGCGGCAACGACATGCTGCGCGGCATCGGCGCCGCCGAAACGCGCGCCAACCTGACCGCAATGATGGACGAACTTAAACGCCGCGACATCCCGGTCGTGCTCACCGGCATGCTCGCCGCCCCAAATCTGGGTGCCGATTATGGCAAGGCTTTCAACAGCATTTTTACCGATCTGGCCAAACGCTATGATGCCGCACTTTATCCCTTCATTTTGGAAGGCGTGCTCGACCAGCCCAAATTGATGCTGCCCGACGGCATCCACCCGACGGCCGACGGCGTGACCGTGATGGCCAAGGGGATAGCGCCGTTGGTAGCAGAGCGCCTGCCCGAAGACCCCGCGGGCTGATCGGATACAAATGCAAAGGGCGGACGGGCCATCCAGCCCGCCCGCCCCGCATGGCATCATGCTTTAGCGCAGCGTCAGAATTTGACGCCGACGCCGATCAGCGCCGCATTCAGGTCCGGACCATTGTCCAGATAGCGGCGATACTCGACCTTGCCGTACACCGACTTGGTCAGATTGTGCTGATAGCCCGCGCCGACATGAACCGCGTCGCCAGCGTTGAAGCTATAGCCAGCGGTCGCATAGAGGCGGCCATTTTCGCTGACCTTGGCCCCGATACGGCCGCCAACGCCAAAGACCACATCGGCGCCGTTGGTCAGCGCCTTGTCGGCCGAACCTTCGACACCTGCGAACAATTTGCTGTCGCCCAGGTCAAAGTCATAGCCGGCGGCAACGCCAGCGAGCGCTTCTTCAGCGCCCCCAACCCACACGATCCCGCCGCGCGCTTCGACGCGGGCTTCGTTGGCCATCGCCGGAGCGGCGAATGCGGCTGCGAGGAGAGCAGCAAGGCTTGCATAGTTTTTCATTATTGTTCCTTCCTTCTTTATTCGCACGCCGATGCCCTGTTGGGCCTTCGGCGCGGGGCGCTCCTCTGGCGATGGAAGGATGAGCCGCCAATGAACGGGCGACAAAGTGTCAAAAATCTTCGATTGACTGCATTAGTCAGGTAATACAGTTAGCCCAAGGCCGCCTGTTTTTCCTCGGCCAACCGGTCGAGCTCCGCCCGGCTCATTTTTTTCGCCGCGGATTTCAGCTGGCCGCACGCCGCCATAATGTCGCGCCCGCGCGGGGTGCGGATCGGCGCGCTGATACCTGCCTTGAAAATCAGATTGCTGAACGCGCGGATGCGTTCGGGCGTCGAACATTCGTAAATCGACCCCGGCCAGGGGTTGAACGGGATCAGATTGACCTTGGCAGGCAGATTATAGGCCTTGATCAGGCGCACCAGCTCGCGCGCATCCTCGTCGCTGTCATTCTTGTCTTTCAGCATCACATATTCGAACGTGATGCGCCGCGCATTGTTCGCACCGGGATAATCGGCGCACGCCTGCAGCAGCTCCTCGATGCCATATTTGCGGTTGATCGGCACAATCTCGTCGCGCACTTCCTTGGTCACGGCGTGCAGCGACACCGCCAAATTGACGCCAATCTCCTCGCCCGCGCGCGCCATCATCGGCACCACGCCCGATGTGCTCAGCGTAATCCGCCGCTTCGACAGCGCCAGGCCATCGCCGTCCATCACAATTTTCAGCGCACCTTTGACCCCGTCAAAATTATACAGCGGCTCGCCCATCCCCATCATCACAATGTTGGTCAGCATGCGCCCGTCGGCGGTATAATGCCCCGCCTCGTCATCCTCGTCGGCGTCGTCGGCGTGCGAAGCCATAGTGCCTTTCGGCCACTCGCCCAAAGCATCGCGCGCCAGCATCACCTGCCCGACAATTTCGCCGGGCGTCAGGTTGCGCACCAGCCGCATCGTGCCGGTGTGACAGAAACGACAATTCAGCGTGCAGCCGACTTGGCTAGACACGCACAGCGTCCCCCGATCGGCATCGGGGATGAACACCATTTCAAATTCCTGGTCGTCCTCGGTCGCGAGCAACCATTTGCGCGTGCCATCCTCCGACAATTGCGCGGTCACCACGCGCGGGCGGCCAATGGCAAAGCGTGTCGCAAGCCACGGCCGCATATCCTTGGCAATGTCGGTCATCGCCGCAAAGTCGGTGACGCCGCGATGATAGATCCAGTGCCAAATCTGCTTGGCGCGCAGCTTCGCCGCCTTGGCATCCAGCCCGGCGGTCTCGAGCGCGGCGCGAATAGCATCGCGCGACAAACCCACCAGATCAGTCCGCCCGTCAGCGCGGGGGGGCACGGTCCCGGTAGGGACAGGGTCAATATGGCCGGGGATTTGCATGATGGGCGGCCATATAGGCGGGTTGGGGAGAAATGGGAAGCGGGGGTGATTGCTAACAAGTCATACCGTCGGCATTAGGTTTGCGGCGCACCTGCAACGCGAGGCTGAGCTTCTGATGGTTTACCGACGCATAGCTGCAATGTTCCTTGCAATTGCTGGACTGTGCTCCGGCCTTCTCGGATGTAGTTCGGGAGCCTTGGTCGAGCACACCATTCAGAACTCCCTTATCATTGACAGGCAGTTCAAACAGGCAGCAGCGGCGGTCAAGGCCTTTGAAGCGGCCAAAGGCCGGCTTCCCAGCAGTGAAGAATTTAAGTTTGCCCACACCAAAAATCCTGCCGACAAATATGAGGTAGCGTTGTTCGCCGGGAACTTTGATCAGTGCGACGACGACGTATTTCATCCGAAGGACGACAGCGAAGGCCCATATTTGCTTACCGTTTGGCGAGGAGAATGGATGGAATGCTATTCTCCGACTACCGGGCAATCCACCGTCACGACCAACCGCGCCGACTATTTTGTGACTGGCAGCTTGTGGCTCGATCATGTTGTGTTCGGCACCCTTGCAATGGCAAGTCTGCTCTTGGCGGTGAAACTATGGCAGAAAAAGCCAGTGGTTTAGGCAATCGTACCCGTCCCGCACCCACCAAACAATCCCGTCGCCCCGCACTTGATGCGGGGCTTGGCTTTTCCGCGTCCGCTCTCGCACATTGGAACCAGTAAAAGAAAGCCAAGCCCCGTGTCGGTGCACGGGGCGACGGGAATTGGGCGCTAACGATCGGGCCGCCTTCCTTTGCGCCGTCGCGCCTTAGCGTGAGTCCATTTTTCCCTTTCCTACATGCGGTCCATCTGCGCAGCATCAACAGATGCGCCATGCCCACGCTTCTTGTCTCCGCACTACCGGCGCGCCGCAGCTTCACAAAAGCGACAAAGGATACAGATTCGCTGAAGCCGACGGTATCTTTTGTTGCTTTAGGCGCACGACGGCGCCTGCAATTATGTGTGAAGTTGCGCAGTTTTCTGCCGTTCCTCTGCCCGGCACCATCGCCGCCCCTCCGTCGCTTCGCGCCACCTCCCCAATGCAAGTCATTGGGGAGGAAGAGGCCGATGGTGCGTCCTTATCCTCCCCATCGACTTGCGATGGGGAGGTGGCATCGCGCAGCGATGACGGAGGGGCGGCGATGGTGCAACCAAGGGGGGACTTAGCGTGAACTTCGTGAACTTTGGGGCTTCACCGCATTCCCACGCACCCCAGCGCCGCCGCATCAATCGCCGTCGCCGCGCCTCGCAGCGCGTAGCGGTCGGCGATGCGGTTCCCTGCGGCATCGCGGCTCTCCGCGACCATGGTCGTGCCGCCGCGCATTGCCGCGACAATCGCCGCGTCCATGCGCGCATCCTGCGCCCAGCCATGCACGCCGTTACCGGTCAGCACAAAGCGCCGCTCGCCTACGGTCAGGCGCAGCTCGGTGCCCGCGCCGCGTTCGCGCGTCAGGCGGATATAGAGTTGCTGGCGGATCCGCGATTCGGGCCAGAAGCCAACACTGGCATAACCGCGCACCTGTCCGCGCCCCGCGCTCGCCTCGGGCGCGGCGATGGCATAACAGCGCGCCGTCTTGGGATCGCGGAACGCCCCCCAGCTTTCGAAAATGCCGAGCGCCGTGCGCGCGCCTTGTCCCAATGCGGGCGCGGCCACCAGCGCGGCGATAGTGAGGGTAAGGACGCGCAAACGGGCCACGCCTCTCCTTTCCCCCAAGCGCACGGCATTGCAAGGGTTGCGCTGTGCCGATGCTGCGGTAAGGAATGTCACAACTTTCTCGGGGCCGGACTCGGCGGGCATCGCTTCGTCCGCCGCCGAACAGAGGCCAGAACAAAGCAAAAGGGTAAAAGCGTCACATGAAAGCGACCATCGAACGGGCGGTGTTGTTGAAAAGCCTGGGCCATGTCCAGTCGGTGGTCGAACGCCGCAACACCATCCCCATCCTGTCGAACGTGCTGATCGAGGCGTCACCCGACGGCAGCCTGCGGCTGATGGCGACCGACCTTGACCTGCAAGTCGTCGAAACCATCGCCGCCAAGGTCGAAACGCCGGGCACCACCACCGTGTCCGCTCACACCCTGTTCGAAATTGCGCGCAAGTTGCCCGAAGGCAGCGAAGTCAGCCTGAACGCCGCCGAAGGCAAGATGCAGGTAAAGGCCGGACGCTCCAACTTCAACCTGCCCACCCTGCCGCGCGACGATTTCCCGGTGATTGCCGAGGGCGACTTGCCGACCAGCTTTGAGCTGCCGGTGGCGACGCTGATCCAGATTATCGACAAGACGCGCTTTGCGATTTCGACCGAGGAAACGCGCTATTACCTGAATGGCATTTTCCTGCACGTCGCAGAGGATGCGTCAGGCCCGGTGCTCAAGGCCGCCGCGACCGATGGCCACCGCCTCGCGCGCGTCACCGTGGCGCAGCCCGCGGGTGCCAGCGCGATGCCCGATGTCATCCTCCCGCGCAAATGCGTCGGCGAGATCCGCAAGCTGCTCGACGAGGCCGAGGGCAATGTCGAAATCAGCCTGTCGCCGACCAAAATCCGCTTCACCGTCGGCAACGCGATTTTGACGTCAAAACTGATCGACGGCACCTTCCCCGATTACAGCCGCGTCATTCCGACCGCGAACGACAAGCTGCTCAAGGTCGATCCAAAGGGCTTTGCGCAGGCCGTGGACCGCGTATCGACCATCGCATCGGAAAAGACCCGCGCGGTTAAGATGACGCTGGACAAGGACCGCGTGACGCTGTCGGTCACCAGCCCCGAAAACGGCACCGCCGCTGAGGAACTGGCGGGCGACTATGGTGCCGAGGGCATGGAGATTGGCTTCAACGCCAAATATCTGGGCGATATTTTGGGCCAGGTCGATGGCGACCTGGTCGAACTCCACCTCGCCGACGCCAATGCCCCGACATTGATCCGCGAAGGTGAAAAAAGCGCGGCGCTCTATGTGCTGATGCCGATGCGGGTTTGACGGGCGGCGGGTTAGCCCGCCTTCGTCACCCGCCAGATGATATCCGCGCCATCATCGGCAACGATCAGCGAGCCATCAGCCGCAACCTGGGCATCGGCGGGGCGGCCGAACACCTGTTCCTCGCCCTTGCCCACAAAGCCATCGAGCACCGTGATGGGCAAAGCGTCACCCGGCTTACCGCTGGCCGAAAAGGGCACGAAAACAACACTATAGCCTGACACCGGCACGCGGTTCCACGATCCGTGCAGCGCAATGAACGCACCATTGGCAAAGCGTTCGCCAAGCGTCGGCCCGCGCGCGAAGCTCATCCCCAACGGGGCGACATGCGCTCCCAAACCATAGTCGGGGCGCTTCACATATTGCCGCCGGTCCTCCGCATCGGGGGCGACACGGCCATCGACGAAGCCGCCCCAATAATACCAGGGCCAGCCAAAGAAATCGCCAAACTCAACCTCGGCCAGATAGTCGGGTACCAGATCGCTGCCCAGCATGTCGCGCTCGTTGACCACGGTCCACAGCGTCGCTTCAACAGGGTGGAACCCCATGCCGACCGGATTACGAAGACCCGCGCCATAAATGCGCGACTTGCCATTAGCGATGGTGAACTCCAGAATCGCCGCGCGCTTCACCTCGCGCGCCATGCCCTTTTCGGCGATATTGCTGTCGGCGCCGACGCCGACATAGAGCCGCTGGCCGTCGGGCGAAGCGATCAGGCTCTTGGTCCAATGGCGATTGGTCCCCGCCGCAGGCAGCTCGGCCAACTTGCGCGGCTTCGCGGTGATACTGTCAGCACCCGCGACATAAGGAAAAGCAAGCAGCGCGTCCGTGTTGGCAACGTACAGCGTGTCGCCGACCAGCGCCATGCCATAGGGCGAGTTGAGCCCGGTGATATAGGGCCGCTTAACCTCGGCCTTACCGTCGCCATCAGCATCGCGCAGCAAGGTGATGCGGTTCGCCGAAGCGCCACCCGCCCCGGCCTGCGACATCAACCGCTTCATTACCGCGCCCTCAATTCCCCCATCCTTGCGCGGCGGGCTTTGGCTTTCGGCGACCAGCACGTCGCCATTGGGCAATGGCAGCACGGTGCGCGGATTGTCGAGCCCTTCAGCAAAGCGTGCCACTGCCAGTCCCTTCGCCGCGCGTGGAGCGGCACCCGCTGCGAAACCTACGACCTCCGGAACCCGGATCGTGGGGAAACTCTCCGGCCGCACACTCGCCATGACTGGCACCCGCCCCGATAACTCGGCGGTCGAAAAGCGCGCCACATCGGGCCGCGACAGGAAATAAAAACCCGCCCCTCCCGCAACTATCAGCACGGCGAGCAGGATGGCGGTATATTTGAGGAATTTGCGCATAGCCGTCATCTACACGGCCAACCGCGCCATGAAAAGGGCGGACCAGCGAAGCGGCGCAACATGCTTACCAGATTATTCAGCCTGTTCGGGAACACCCCTTTGACGCGTGTCAGCTATTGCGGCTGCTCTGCCGCCAGCACAGGACCAGACATGCTGCACACACCCATGATTACCGATCGCAGTGCGGTCACCGATGCCACCCTGTTAATCGCCCAGCATGGCGACGAGGCCAGCTTTGCCGCCGCTGCGCGCGCGGAGCAGTTCCGGCTGTTGGGCAACCACATCCACTTCGCACGTTGGCGCCAGATTGAGAGGCTGATCACCTATTTGTCGATCGACGCCGCGCTCGACACCGTGCACTAAAGCCGAAGGCCAGCTGTTTCCGGCAATCCGGCCATCAGGTTTAGGTTCTGCACGCATGCCCCGCTGGCGCCCTTGCCCAGATTGTCGAGGCGTGCAGCAAGGCGCATCTGTCCGCCCGCGCCGCAAAACAAGAACCATTCCAGCCCGTCCCAGCCGGGCACATCGTCGCGCAGCAATAGCTCGCCGTTCTCAGCTGAACCCTGGACAATTACCGCGCTCCCGGCATAATGGCCGGTCAGGCAGGCGCGGACGGCATCAGCATCAGCCAAGCCAGCAACGAGCGGAATTTCCACGATCATTCCGCGCAGAACCGGTACCACCGCAGGCGCAAACACCGGGGGCTGCCTCAGCTGTGCATAAACCTGCATCTCGGGCAAATGTTTGTGGTCGAGCCCAAGTGCATAGCTGCGAAAACCGAGCGCCGGGTCCGCCCGAAACCGCGCGATCAACGCCTTGCCCCCGCCCGAATAGCCCGACACAGCATTGCACGTGAGCGGCGCCGCACTATCGAGCAGTCCCGCTGCAACGAGTGGCGCGACCAGCGCCAGAAAGCCGGTGGGATAGCAGCCGGGGTTGGAAACCCGCGGCGCATTTGCAATCGCTTCGCGCTGCGCCGCCGACAGTTCGGGAAAGCCATAGGTCCAGCCTGCTGCGACACGGTGCGCGCTCGACGCATCAATGATCCGCGTCGTGGGATTTGAAACCATCGCCGCCGCCTCGCGCGCCGCATCGTCCGGCAAGCATAGGATGACGAAATCAGCGGCATTGAGCGCATCACGGCGTTTTGCCGCATCCTTGCGGTCGATATCATCCAGATGCAGCAGCGCAAACTCGCTGCGCCCCGCAAGTCGTTCGGCGATTTCGAGGCCCGTCGTGCCCGCTGCACCATCGATGAACAGGCTAAATGGCATGGTATCAGCCCGCGCCACCTGTCGCCGCGAGTTCTTCCAGATCGGCGAGGCGCATCCAGCCGTGCGGTGTCTCGAGCCACTCCCCAGACGCGCTGCCCATCACCAGCGCACCAGCGGGAAAGCTGGTGACGTGGCTGGCATTGTCGTCCGCTGAGGCAAGGATTGGCGCATCGGCGCTAGCGACACGGTGCGTTGGCGCAATCGGCGAGCCGAGTGCGGCAGCTGGGCAATAGCCGACCAGATGGTCGTTCAAGCGATAGCCCCACGCCACTCCGCCGGTCACGTCCAGCAATGCGAAACCCTCGCCCGGCAGCAGCTCGCCCAGCGTCTCCCCATCGCCTGCACTGGTCGAGCGCAGCGGCGTTGCAACGCGCACGCTGCGCATCATCGGTGCGGCATAGTGCGGGGCAAAATGCTGGCCGGCGACAGCAATGTCGGCAAGGTCGGGACGGATCGCCACGGTGCGCGGGTCATAGCTTTGCGAAACGCCGGACAGGCCAAAGCGACTGCGCCCCCCGGCGTCGGGCACCGGTCGCCCTACCCGCACCATGCCCTTGTTGTTGGCCAAACCGTCGCTCAACTCCAATCCTTTGCCCCGAAAATCTGCGGTGCGGCGCTTTAGCCGAGCGATTGGACGCCGCGCAAGCCCTGCGCTATATCGGACCAGAGGCCGCAAAAACCGGAATTGCCCACAGGTTCTGACAATATTTTGGTAAGCGATCGCCGATAACTGCAGCGACCTGTTTGAATGGGGAGAGGCAGAATGCGGCCGCGAATCATGCTTTCAATCTTGATTGCACTGGCTTGCGGCGGCTGCAGTGCAAGCTGGGGTGAAGTCGAAGCCGCCACCAACGATGAAATGGCTGAGCGGCAAGCCATTGAGGACGCGGTAGAATCGAGCATCGAACGGCGCGATTTTGCAGAGCTGAACGCAATGGCCGCAGATTATCGGAGCAAACGGAGTCGCACGCCGAGCGGAACGTGGAAACTGTCGAGATATTACCGTGCGCTTTTTGTCCATCTGCCTGAGGCGAAGGCATCGCCGACTTGCTCCAATCCGAACGACGGTTTTGTAGACGACTGGCTTGCCGCTCATCCGGACGAGCCTGCGGCGCATATGGCCAAGGCCCGGCTGGTGTACGATTACGGATTTTGTCTGCGTGGCAGCGCCTTTGCTTCGCGATCCTCGGCATCGCAGTTGGCAGGATTCCAAGAGCAAATTGATCGCGCAATAGGTCTGCTGGAATCGCGCCGTGAAACCGTGTCTGTTGACCCGCAGTACTACGTTGAAGCGATCCGACTTCACGGTGCGGGCGGCGGAGGAAAGGTTGCCATCCAAGCAATGCTCGAAGAAGGATCGGACAAGGAACCTTATTACTATGAGATGTATTTTGCTGCTGCCGAGTATCTGCGGCCGCAATGGTGGGGCCTGCCGGGCGACCAAGACAAGCTGGCGCGTCTGGCCGCAGACAATGCATCGCAAGATGGCAAAGGCTCATACGCGCGACTAGTTTGGTACGTGGATCAAATGGAGAGTTTACCCATTGCCGAGATTGACTGGACTTTGATGGTCGAAGCCATGGACGATATTGCAGAAAAATACCCTAGCGCTTGGAACAGCACAAACTTTGCCCGATTGGCTTGCAAATTTGGAGATTATCCGACCGCCAAACGTCATTTGGCAACAATGACCAGCGACGTAGAAGGCGCATGGAGTTCGGAACAAGAACGGATATGGTGCAAGGCCAAAGCATCGATTTCCTAAACCAGTCCAGCACCTCTTCTTTCACTAATGCCCCATCTTGCTGTGGTCGACCCCGTCGCTCGCCACCGGCATGTCTGGTGCGGCCGCTGGCTGTGCGCCGCGTTTGGCGAGCCAAGCTTGCATCTGCTTGATTTCCGCCTCCTGCGCCTTGATCACCGTTTCGGCGAGCGCGCGGACTTCGGGGTCCTTGCCATGCTCCAGCACCACGCGCGCCATGTCGACTGCGCCTTGATGGTGTGGAATCATTCCCTGCATGAAGGCAACGTCAGGGTCGGCATCGATGCTGCTGCCCATGGCGCCATGCATCTTGTCATTGGCAGCGGCATAGGCCTGTTGCGCAGGCGTGCGGCTGGCCTCGGCTTCGGCCTTGGCCATTTCCTTTTCAACGCCAGTACCGACGTCCTTGGCAGCATCGCAGCCCGACAGGGCTACCGTTGCAGCAAGACAGAAAACGAAGGTCTTGAACCTCATGAACAGCTCCTCTGTGTAGGTTAAGCCTGTCGGCCATTCCAAATTGCGGCCAGTGTCAGGCAATGAAAGGCAGCGATGGCAAGATTGCTGATAACGACCGGATTGCTGAGCGTACCAACGGTGATAGGCGTCGTCAGCTTGTACAGCACCTGCAGCATCAACAGCGCCGCGACCATCGTCGGCACGGGTTTGAACAGAAGGCCTGTCGACGCCACCAATATAGCGAGATAGATGGACAACAGGATTCCGCGCGCAGGGCTGTCCGCGCCATAGGCTACCAGCGTCCAGTCCGACTTAGCAAGCAAGCTGAAGCAAACCGGCACCAGCACCGCGATGTTGATGCCCAGCGACGCGACGATGAGTGCACGCACCCGTTAGGCCCTGAGATCGGGCGGTGTCGCCTCGGCCGTGAGCATTGCAATGGCTTCGTCCAGCGGCATGATCCGCTGGCCCTCTTGCCCCAAAGTACGCAGTGCCACGGTCCGCTCGTCGGCCTCGCGTTTGCCGACCACCAGCAATTGTGGAACTTTGGCGAGGCTATGTTCGCGCACCTTGAAGTTGATCTTTTCGTTGCGCAGATCCGCCTCCGCGCGGAGCCCGGCTGCATCCAGCTGTCTAAACACGTCCTTGGCATAGCCATCTGCGTCCGAGGTGATCGTAGCCACCACCGCCTGCAGCGGGGCGAGCCACATCGGGAAGCGCCCGGCATATTCCTCGATGAGAATGCCGATAAAACGTTCATAGGTGCCGAAAATCGCGCGATGCAGCATCACCGGGCGGTGGCGCGCGCCATCCTCCCCGACATAGCTGGCATCGAGCCGTTCGGGCAGCACCCGGTCGGACTGCAGCGTGCCGACCTGCCAGGTGCGGCCGATCGCGTCGGTCAGATGCCATTCGAGCTTGGGCGCATAGAAAGCGCCTTCGCCCGGCAGCTCCTCCCAGCCGAATTCGGGCGTGGCGAGGCCGGCGGCGGTCACCGCGTCGCGCAGCTCGCTCTCCGCCTTGTCCCAGTCGGCGTCACTGCCGAAGCGCTTTTCGGGGCGCAGCGCCAGCTTGATCGCATAGCTGAAGCCGAAATCCCTGTAGATGCGGTCGACCAGCGAGCAGAAGGCGCGCACCTCGTCGACGATCTGATCTTCGCGGCAGAAGATATGCGCGTCATCCTGAGTGAACTGACGCACGCGCATGATGCCGTGCAGCGCGCCATGCGCCTCGTTACGGTGGCAGCAGCCATTTTCGTAAAAGCGCAGCGGCAAATCGCGATAGGATTTGATGCCCTGACGAAACACCATGATGTGCGCCGGGCAGTTCATCGGCTTCATCGCCATCCAGTCGGCGTCGGCGGCCACCGTCGGCGCGCCTTCGCCGTCGGGCACGATGTCGGGCACCGCGAACATATTCTCGGCATATTTGCCCCAATGGCCCGATTGCTCCCACTGGCGCACGTCCATCAACTGCGGCGTCTTGATCTCGTCATAGCCCGCGGCCTTGATCGCCCGGCGCATATAATCCTCGAGCGCACGATATATGACATAGCCCTTGGGGTGCCAGAAGACCGATCCCTGTGCCTCGGACTGAAGGTGGAATAAGTCCAGTTCCTGCCCCAACCGCCGGTGGTCGCGCTTGGCGGCCTCCTCAAGGCGGAGGAGGTGGGCGTCGAGTTGTCTCTTGTTCAGCCATGCGGTGCCATAAATGCGCGAAAGTTGCGCATTTTTCTGATCCCCCCGCCAATAAGCGCCCGAGACGCGCGTCAACTTGAACGCTTGCGGGTCGAGCTTGCCGGTCGAGGCAAGGTGCGGGCCGCGGCACATGTCCATCCAGTCATCACCTGACCAGTAAACGCTAAGTTCTTCGCCCTCTGGCAATTCGGCGGCCCATTCGGCTTTGAACGTCTCGCCATCGTCCCGCCAGCGCGCGATTAGATCGTCGCGCGCCATGACCTCGCGGCGCAACGGCTTGTCGGATCCAATGATGCGACGCATTTCCTCCTCGATCAGCGGCAGCTCTTCGTCGCGGAAGGGGCCGTGATCGGCAGTGGGCGCGAAGTCGTAGTAAAAACCATCCGCCGTCGCCGGGCCAAAGGTGATCTGCGTGCCGGGGAAAAGCCGTTGCACCGCCTCGGCCATGATGTGCGCGAAATCGTGGCGAGCAAGCTCGAGCGCTTCGGCCTCGTCCTTTGCGGTGATCAGCGCGAGGTTGGTGTCGCTTTCCAGCGGACGCATGATGTCGCGCACCTCGCCATCGACACGCGCGGCGAGCGCCGCCTTGGCGAGGCCCGGGCCGATGGCGGCGGCGATGTCCGCCGGGGTAGTCCCGCGCGCGACTTCACGGGCTGAGCCATCGGGAAGGGTGACGCGGATCATGTCGGACATGGGAATTACACAGCTTTCAGGCACGGAATTGCGCGAGCGCTCCTTTGCCAGCGCGGGGACGGCGGGGCAAGGGGAGTGCGCGCGTTGATTGCAAGACCATGCGCGCGATGACATGGACGCGTCATGACCTTGCCCGCCGCCGACATACTCATGCGCCCTGATCGCCCGACCCTTGCCTTTCGCTACCTGCCCGGGGCTGGCCCCACAGTGGTTTTTCTGCCCGGCTACATGTCCGACATGGCAGGCGGCAAGGCAACGGCAGTGCGCGCCGACTGCGCGAAGCGGGGGCAGGCGTGCCTGCTGCTCGATTATGCCGGGTGCGGGCTGAGCGAGGGACGGTTTGCCGACCAGACGCTGACCGATTGGCGCGATGATGTGCTGGATCTGATCGCGGCCAAGGTGGCGGGGCCGGTGCTGCTGGTGGGAAGTTCGCTGGGCGGCTGGCTGATGCTGCTCGTCGCGCTCGCGCTGCCTGCGGACCGCGTGGCAGGACTGGTCGGCATCGCGCCGGCGCCCGATTTCACCGAATGGGGGTTTAGCGATGCTGAAAAAGCCATCATTCAGTCCGAAGGGCAGTTGCTAGAGGAGACGCCCTATTCGGATCAACCCTATGTCACCACGCGCGGATTTTGGGAGAGCGGGCAGGCGAACCGGGTACTGGACGGACCAATCGCCCTCGCCTGCCCCGTCCACCTGCTGCACGGCCAACGCGACGATGATGTGCCGTGGGAGATTTCGCTGCAACTGACAGCGGCGTTGGCGAGCGACGATGTTCGCGTGACGCTGATCAAAGACGGGGACCATCGCCTTTCGCGCGACGGCGACATTGCCTTGCTGTTGGAAACGCTCGCTGGCATGGGCCGGTGAATAGTAAAACGAGGGGCAGACATGGCACGCAGCGAATTCAAATTCAGCCAGATGAAGCGTGTCCGCTATGCCGAAATTGATGCGCAGGCGGTGGTGTTCAACAGCCGTTACCTGGAATATTTCGACATCGGCATCACCGAATATTGGCGCGCGGTCGGCATGTATGATGGCGAGCAGAAGCACGCCGAATTCCATGTCGCGCGCGCCGAGGTGGATTACAAAGCCCCGATCCTGCTCGACGAGGAAATCGACATTTGTGTCAGGTGCAGCCGTATCGGGCGCAGCTCGATGACATTTCTGTTCGAGCTGCATGGCGCCGGCCGCGATGACCTGCGTGCCACCGGCATGGAAGTATCGGTGCATGTCAGCGAAGCGCGCGGGCCATCGACGCCCGTGCCGGATGCAGTCGTGGCGATGTTCGAGAATTATGAGGGGCGCGCTTTGCGGGCGTGATTAGCCACCCTTTCAGGGGACGGGGTTAAGTGGTTTCGAATCGCCACTTGTGCGATATACTCGCCCCTATGGCCAAATATCTACACAGCATGATCCGCGTCAGCGATCCCGATGCGACGGTGCGCTTTTTCAATCTGATCGGGCTTGAAGAAGTGCGGCGGTTCGACAGCCAAGCGGGGCGCTACACGCTTATTTTTCTCGCTTGCCCGGGGCAGGAAGGCGTGGCGGAGGTAGAGCTAACCTATAACTGGCCACCC
>JANRIY010000039.1:0-66309 GCA_033764495.1 Sphingopyxis sp.
CGGCCATTGCCCAGCGACAACCGCTGCTCACCCAGCTGATAGGCGCTGCCGGCATTGCCCAGCACGCGCACGGCTTGCTCTGAGCCTGCAATTTCGGTGCGGCCACCGGCAGCGTTCAAATTGGTCTGGCGCAGCTGGGCATTCACCTGGCTTGCTGTGATGCCATAGCTTTGCATGCGCGCGGGATCGAGGATGACGCGGATTTCGCGGTCAACCCCGCCCGAGCGGCGCACCTGCGCCATGCCCTCGATACCCAGCAATTCCTTCGCCACCGTATTGTCGACGAACCAGGACAATTGCTCCAGCGTCATGTCCGACGTTTCGACCGCGAAATAGGTGATCGGCCCGCCCGCAATATCGACGCGAATGACCTGCGGTTCCAAAATGCCATCGGGCAAATCGCCGCGGATCTGCGATATCGCCTGATTGACGTCGTTGAAGGCGCGGTCAATCGGCGTACCAATGTCGAACTGGATGAAGGTGCGGCTGTTGCCCTCGCCCACATAGGAGGACAGCTCGTCCACCCCGCTGACCGAGCGGACAGCGGCTTCGACGCGCTGGGTGACCTGCGTCTCCAGCTCGGATGGGGCAGCCCCCGGCTGAGAGACAATCACTTGCACGGCGGGAAATTCAATTTCCGGATTGTCGTTCACGTCCATGCGGTTGAAGCTGACGATTCCCGCCAGCAAGAGCAGCACGAAAAACACAATCGGCGGCACCGGGTTGCGGATCGACCAGGCGGAGATATTGCGGAAATTCATGGCTTCGATCCCTTACCCGGCGCGCCTCAGCGCGCCGCCGACTTCTGCAGCACCGGCTTCACCTTGTCGCCGGGGTTGAGGAACGACCCCGCCAACACCACGACGCGTTCGTTGCCGGTCAGTCCGCTGGCAATGGCCACACCGCTGTCATTGACTGACCCGATGGTCACCTTTTGCCGCTGCACGACATTGTCCTTGCCGACGATATAGACATAGTTGCCCTCGGGGCTGGATAGCACCGCGCTTTCGGGCAGCAGTGGCGATCGGCCGCGACCCGCCACCAGCTTGGCGTCGGCAAAGCCGCCCGGGCGCAGCGCCGCCGAATAGGGTACGGCGATGCGCACCGTGCCCTGGCGGGTTTGCGGGTCGATGACCGGCGAGACTTGCCACACGCGGCCTGCGATACTGAGGTCGCTACCCACCGGCGTGACCGTCGCAGCCGTGCCCACCGGCAAGTTTTGCAAATCGGCTTCGGCGAGCTGCGCCAGCAATTCCATTTCGCCGCCGCGTGCCATGCGGAACAGCACACCGCTGCCCGCGCTCACCACCTGCCCCGGCTCGACCTGACGCGTCAGCACCAGGCCGGCGGCGGGGGCCCGAATATCAAGGCGGCTGTTGCGTGCGCGCGCCTCGCTCACCTGCGCCTCGGCCACGCGCACGCGCGCCACGGCAGCGTCGCGCGTCGCGGTCTTGCGATCAAGGTCTGCCTTCGAAATAAAGCCGCGATCAACCAGCGAGCGCGCACGGTCGAGTTCGGCCTGCGCCAAATCGGCATCAGCCTGCGCCACGCGCACACTGGCTGCCAGCGAATTGAGCTGCTGGACCTGCACCGCACGATCAACCGTCGCCAATACCTGTCCCGCGGCGACCCATTGGCCTGGTTCAACGAGCACGCGCGTCACCTGCCCGCCCTCGCCCGACACGCCAACCGGCATTTCGCGCCGCGCGGCAATGGTGCCATTGGCAGAGATAAGCTGTTCCACGTCCTGGCGGCCGGGGATAACGACGGTCACATTCGGGGCAGCGCCTGCCGCCCCTTTCTCGCCGCCCGCTGCGCCGCTTGCCGCTGCCTGACCGTCGGCGGACTTGCCCGCCGAAAATGCGTACCATGCCCCGGCAACAACCAGCGCTAGCAGTACCAGCGCGCCGATGAATATCCGGCGCCGCTTGCCGCTCTGGTCGGCTTCATACCCATAGCCCGTCCCGCTGAGCTGATCCATCGGTGCCACCTTGGTTTCGTAGTTCACGATCATTCCCCATTGCTGCCGCTCGGTGCGGGCAGGCTTGAGCGATGGAGGTGTATTACCTGATTAAATCACTCGAAGCAAGCGCAGTTTGTTCGATTGGCGCTAAACCGAGTGTCCCGCCAGCGCCATAGGCACCCCCGCCGCTCGCCGAGCGCCAAAGGGCGTTCGCCGAAATATTTCACGCTGACCAAAAAGGGCAGCTGCGCCGGAACAGTGCAGCTGCCCTGTAATTCCGGCGCGTTGGCCGGTGGCTAGCGCACCTTGCCGCGCTTCACCAGATTGACGATCCCCAATAGGACCACCGCGCCCAGAAAGGCCGTGAGCAAGGTCATCGGATCGAACGCGTCGCCACGCAGATGGCCGCCGCCCAGAAAGCGGCCGAACAGGAAGCGTCCCAGAATCGAGCCGATGCAGCCAACGATGATGTTGAGGAAAATCCCCTGCTGCGCATCGGTTTTCATCACGATGCTGGCCAGCCAGCCGATAACGCCGCCCATTATGAGCGCGATGATAAAGTCCATGATGCTGTTCCTCCATGCTGGCGACGGGCCACGCCCCGCCGTTTTCGCCGTCGCCAGAACATTGTCCGCGACGGCATGAGGTCACCTTAATGGCAAGAAACGGAAATACGAGTGCAGACTCGCCTGTCCGCCAGCGACAAAAAATGCCCCGGTGCGGTTCAAAAACAGGCACCGGGGCAGTGGGAACGGTTCCATGCGGAAACCACTCCGGGTCGCATGGGGTTGTTAGCCACGCAAATCGGAAGCTGATGTGACAGACCGCACAGCTGCGCATAATTTTTTGCAGGGGGCCGTGGACGGCCAAGGGGGCGCCGCGCACAAACGAAATGGGGGCCGGCATTGCTGCCAACCCCCACTGATCCGGTTCCGTTGGCAACCGACATCATCCTGATCCGCCTCGACTGGCCCAGCTTTCGCTGCCCCTGTCGCGCATGACCGATAGACCATCGGCGCCGCCCGTTCCGGCGGCGGTTCGGTCGGCCCCCTCGCGGGGGCCGGCCTCACCTGAAATGCCCTTCGTCCTTTGTCCTGCGCCTGATCTTTCGACCTTCGCTGACCTCAAGTCCGGTCTGCATCTCGTCCCTGCTCGGGCGGGCTGCTCTTCATGGGAATCGCTACCTGCCGTTTGCCGGGTATCGTTTGCTGCTCTACCGTTCCGTGCCACATTCAGGCGACTGACCTTGCGGTCCTGCGACGTCTCGTGGCGGGTCCGCGCTTCGCTGCTCCCGATAATTTGAAGGTCTCACGACCGCAGCGATTCACCAAAAGGAATCGTCATCAAATTGCCCAAAATGCGAATCCGGCTGTGGATAAATCGGGCAGATGCAAGATGCGGATTCGGGCAGGAAAGATTCGGATTCAAGGGTGGAATCTTGTGACGCGATTCGGGGAAGGTAGCGTCATAGAGAGCGCGACTCACCGCGCCCCCAAATCACCCTTCCCCACACTTCCGCTCGCCATTTCGAGCATGCGGTCTAAGCTTCGCTTCGCCTTCACCCGCAATTCCTCGTCCAGCTCGATGCGCGGCTGCAAATCGCGCAGCGCAAGATACAGCTTCTCCATCGTATTTAGCGCCATGTACGGGCAAATGTTGCAGTTGCAGTTTCCGTCCGCCCCCGGCGCGCCAATGAATTTCTTCCCTGGCACCGCCTTTTCCATCTGGTGAATGATGTGCGGCTCGGTTGCCACGATCAGCGTGTCGCCGCCCATTTCCTTGGCGAATTTCAATATGCCGCTGGTCGATCCGACATAATCGGCGTGGTCAATAATGTGCGGCGGGCATTCGGGGTGCGCGGCAACCGGCGCGCCCGGATGCTGCGCTTTCAGCTTCAAAAGCTCAGTTTCGCTAAACGCCTCGTGCACAATGCACACGCCCGGCCACAACAGCATGTCGCGCCCGGTCTTGCGGTTCATATACCCCCCCAGATGCCGGTCGGGGCCAAAAATGATCTTCTGGTCCTGTGGCAGCTGGTTGATGATGGTCTCGGCGCTCGACGAGGTGACGATAATGTCGCTCAAAGCCTTCACCGCCGCCGAGCAGTTGATATAGGTCAGTGCAATATGGTCGGGATGCGCCGCGCGGAAGCGCGCGAACTGTTCGGGCGGGCAGCTATCCTCCAGACTGCAACCTGCGTCCATGTCGGGCAGCACAACAATTTTCTGCGGGCTGAGGATCTTCGCCGTTTCCGCCATGAATTTGACGCCGCAAAAGGCGATGACATCAGCATCGGTTTCCGCCGCCTTGCGTGACAGCTCCAGACTGTCGCCAACAAAATCGCTAATCTCCTGAATCTCGGGCCGCTGGTAATAGTGGCCAAGGATGACAGCGTTGCGCTCTTTCTTCAGGCGCTGGATTTCGCCGACAATATCGACGCCAGACAGATTTTCGCGGATCGGGGCAGTCATGGCAGCAGGGCTCCATTGGCAGGATAGTCTGCGCTGCAAATGGCCCTGTCCTGCCCGTGCCGCAAGCAGCTTTGGCGATTAATTCGGTGCAAACCCCGGTGGCGGCGGCGGAAATTCCAGCCCCGGCACTTTGGCACCGGGCGTCCCGGCCGTGACCGCCGTATAGATGGACGTCCCCAGCGGCGATGCTGACAGCAGCATGGCCGCGAGCAGCGCCACAGGCAGCGGCGCCATTCCCCAAACCCATGCCGGATGAACGCCGCCGGCGCGCGCATCGCGGACCATCCCGGCCAATGGGAAAAGCAGCCCTGCCAGCGCGCTAATCTCGAAGGTGTAGGGGATCAGCAGCGGTGCCGGCAGCAACCGCCCGAATGCCGGGCCCATGATCATCGCCATCGCACAGATGTGCAGCCGCCGGTGCCAGTCGCTGCGCCGTCGCATGCCAATTGCGGCGCTCAGCACGATGATGAACGACAGCAAGGTCAGCGGATTGGCAATCAGGAAATGCTGCGGCGTGAAGAAAAACGGTGCCTGCCCGCGCTGGACCATCGCCACCGTCACGCCGGTGCCCAACACAGCCATCACCGCCACCAGCGGCAGCGCCAGCCAGCCCAAGCGGCGATGATATTGCCCCCGCCCGCTCGCCATCAGCCAGCTTTGCAGCACAAAAAAGCCGGTCCAGGCCATGAAGGCGACGGCGTGCGCGTGCACAATCATCGGCGCGCCGAACGACGATCGGCCCATCGCAAAGTGCAAGGAAAAGGCGATGGCGATCGTAAGCCCCATCGCCGCCGCCAGTTTGAAGAAAAAGGACGCGTCATCGCGCGCCGCGCCTGTCGCCAATGCTGCTGTTGCCATCACCCCACCCCCCCCAATTGCGGATATCAACGGTTAAAGCGAACGTCCACTTTGGCGTCAACGCCCGCGGCCTTCAGCGGCAGGGCGAAATTGCCGCGTACCGCGTTGATCGCGGCGGCTTCGGCCAGCCGCATCGGCGTCGCGCCCTTGGCCTGTGCGACGATCTCGGCGCGCGCCGCTTTCCAATTAGCCGCGTCGAGCCGTTTTTCGGCGTCTGTCACAGAGAGCACCAGTTCACCATCGCGATATTCGACCGCGCCCGCCGGGTCCATTTCGGGCGCCGAAACGCGCAGCGGTGGCAGGCTGACGGTCAGCAACTGCGTTTCCGCGTCCCAATCGAGATTCTTCGCTGACAGCGCCCCCAGATCCAGCTCGTACCGTACCGTCCCCGGCACGATCAGGGTCTTTTGCGCGGTCAGTCCCAAAGTGCGCACACGGCTGGTCGGATCGGCGACAAAACGGGCAGTGAAGGGCACCAGCACATTTTGTTCCTTCAGCGATTCAAGGCTGGCAGAAACGATGGTTTCAGGCGCAGCAGGTGCAAAGTTGGCACGCAGCTGGTTCCAGCCAACCAACAGCAGGGCGCCAAAAATGGCAATCAGCAACAACACAATCATCAAACCGCTGCGATTGCGGGTCATGGCGTCAAACTCCAGATATCGCCGCCATCGGCGACCAGGCCGCGCGCCTTTAGGTCGAGCAGATGAGCCAGAACTGAACGACCCGCCGCACCCACCAGCCGCGGGTCGAGACCTTTATACATCACCGCGACCATCGCTGGGATGGCGCGCGGCCCCTTCCCAAGCTCGGTCAATATCTGGCGCTCACGCTGTTTGCGGTGGCCCAGCATGCCCCGCACCAGCTGCTTGGGCTTCGTCACCGCTGGGCCGTGCGCGGGATAATAGACGCGGTCAGCGCGATCATAGAGCTTGGCGAGGCTCGCCATATAGGCCGCCATATCGCCGTCGGGCGGGCTGACCACGCTGGTCGACCACGCCATGACATGGTCGCCGGTGAACAGCGCACCGCTTTCCTCGAGCGCATAGCATAGATGGTTTGACGTATGCCCCGGCGTCGCCACGGCGGTCAGCGTCCAGCCATCGCCCGCCACCTGTTCGCCGTCGACCAGCACCTGGTCGGGCGCGTAATCGGGGTCGAACGCCGAATCGGCACGCGGGCCATCATCCTTCAAAGCCAGTGGCGCGCAGCCGATGATCGGTGCACCCGTGGCGGCCTTTAGCGGCGCGGCGGCGGGCGAATGATCGCGGTGGGTGTGCGTACACAGGATGGCGGTGACGCGCGCGCTGCCCACTGCCCGCAGAATCGCCTCGACATGACCGGCGCCATAGGCATCGCCTGGGTCACCGACACTCTTGCCGCTGCCGGTCGGGCCGGGATCGATGACGGCGACGTCAGCGCCCGCCCCCACCAGCCACGTCTGCGTGCCCGTGAAAGTATAGGGCGACGGATTGGGCGCAAGCACGCGGCGGACGAGCGGCTCGTGCTGCTCGGTTTCACCAGCGCGGATGCTGTCGGGCCAGGGTCGGGAGTCGGTCACCTGCTTCATGTGGCACCCACATCGCCAAAGGAAAAGGGGCCGGTTGCCCGACCCCTTTCCCAGCCAACCGCGAAAGGGCGTCGGTCAGCTATCTGGCTGTGCCTCCAGCTCGGCAATCGCCTTGTCCAGGTCGGCCACAACCGAAGCGCGAATTTCGGCACTCATGCCTTGGCCATCCTTCTGCGCAGCTAGCCGGTCGCGTGCCTTTTTCATCGCCTCAACCTGCTTTTCTTTCGAGATTTCCGCACCGTTGCAGCCAATCATGCGAACGTGCGGTGAATCATCACCGGCGCTGTGCAAGGTGTCGATGCGCACGCGATGCCCCTCTCCCGGCGGGCATGGGGCGACGGCAAAGGCCGCTGCGCGTTTGGCATGCGCTTCAGCGCGTTTGGCTTGTGCTTCGGCAAATTTGGCGTGCCCCTCAGCCCAGCTGAACTGCTTGCGCATCGCCTCAGCGCGCTTTTCGCGCAAGCGGCTAATGACCGCATCGGCCTTCGCGCCCTTGATCCCCTGTTCGGCAAGCGTTGTCCGCAATTCATCTTCATCAAGGCCAAAAAAGGGCATCGCCAGCTGCACGCTGCGGGCAATTTCGGCGCCATCGGGCAGCGGGATTTCTTCGCCATCGAACATCATAACGCGCGGCTTGCCTGCGCCGTCGGCATGGTCACGGATGATGATCTGGCGCACTTCGCGCTTCTTTCCATCGGCGTCCGGCGCCGCGCTCTCCTCGTTGGCATCGACCAACACCACCCGCGAAACCCGATGCTCCACCGGCGCGGTGGGCGCAGCGGCTGCAGGTTCGGCGGCGAACACCACCTCGTCGGGCAGAGTCGAAATCGTCAGCGCCAGCACGGCCACCGCGCTGCCCCCCAACAGCATGCGTCCCACTATCGGGCGCACGCCGCCTTGCGGTTCCTTGGTCAACATTTGCAATCGCTCCTTCACTTCTCTCCCCGATGTCATGGGCGCGGCGAGCAGCAGCCGGGGTCCGGCCAGGCTTTTCGCAATCGCGCGGGCATAATGATGCGCCTGCACCGGACGTTCGGGCGCGGCAACGGCGCCCAAAATCCGCGCGTCGCAGGCGGCTTCCTGATCGAAGCGGAACGCAGCCAGACCCCACCAGGCCAGTGGATTGAACCATTGCGCCGCGAGCACGACCAGTGCAGCCGCGTTGGCCCACAAATCACCGGCGCGGTGGTGCGCCAGCTCATGCTCAATCGCCAGCTTTCGCTCGGCCTGGCTGTAGCGCGCAAAAAAATCTTTCGGCACCGCGACCAGCGGGCGCACGAGCCCCGTGGCCACCGGACCGTCGACCGCGGCGCTCATCACCAGCTGCACCCGACCGATCGGCTCCAGCGGCGTCGCATCGGCCAACATCGCGCGCAGCCAGTTGCGATGGCGGTACAGAGCAACCCCCAGCACCGCGACAAAGCCGCCAAGCCAGAGCGCAGGAAGCAGCTGCAACAGGTTCGTCCAGTCGACCATCGGCACAGCCGCATTCGCGTCCGCCATCGACGCGCCAACCTCTACCGCGACAGTCGGCGCGGCCGGTTCGGCCACTACAATCCTGACGTCGCCGGGCAACGGCGGCAGCAACAGCCGTAGCAACGGGATCAGCCACAGCGCATAGGCCATGCGCGCACCCAACAGCGCCGCCACCGGTCGCCGCACCAGCAGCACGGCCGCGATCAGCAGCGCGGTCATCCCCATGGCCTCCAGCCACAGCATCACCACCGTATCGGTCATGGCTTTAACCCCCGAATAATTTCCTCAATTTCGGCAATGTCCTCGGCGCTCAGCGCTTCGCGCGCAGCCAGATGCGCGACCAGTGGGCTGACCCGCCCGCCGAGCAAGCGGTCTACCAGCCGCTCGCTTTCCAGCGCCACGACCGCGTCGCGGGCCAGCAAAGGAGAATAAAGGAAACGGCGGCCGTCGGCGGCGGCATCAACCGCGCCCTTTTGCACGAGCCGCGCAATCAGCGTTTTAACCGTGGCGAGCGTCCAGCCGTTGGCGGCGCCCACAGAATCCGCCAGTTCAGTCGCGCTTTGTGGCGCGCGATCCCATAGCGCGGCAAGCAATTGCAGTTCGGCTTCGCTGACACGGTCGGCCATGCACCTTCCCCTTCACGACTACAGATGTAATCGTCTCGCTGAACGGATCATGAATGGATTTTGGCCCGCGATTGTCGGTTTCGCTTACACCTGACGATGGCATTTACCTTTTGCCAACCATCGTCACCCGCCGCAAAGCTGGCTTCGCCCCATTTGGCACGGCGATTGTATAGTAGAAGATGTTCCTGAGTGATCCGCTCAAAACAAGCGGCGGGTGGTAACAGTCTGGTCCCTGGGACCACCCGCCATCACTCGCACAGGAACATCCCACTTACCCCCATGATGTGAGGGGGGACGGTGCGGCCCAAAGGCCCCGTCCCCCTCAGCATTTCCTCACGCAGCCTTGGGCAAATCCGCTACCAGTGCTTGCAGCTCGCCGGCTTCGTACATTTCCATCATGATGTCAGAACCGCCGACAAATTCGCCCTGGACATAGAGCTGGGGGATGGTCGGCCAGTCGGAAAAGGCTTTGATGCCCTGCCGCACTTCCATATCCTGCAGCACGTCGACGCTGTCATAGGCGACGCCCAAATGGTCGAGTATGGCAACCGCCGTGCTTGAAAAGCCGCACTGCGGAAACAGCGGCGTGCCTTTCATGAACAAGAGCACGGGTGAGGCAGCGACCATCTCGGCGATGCGGGTGTTGGTGGCGGTGTCGGTCATGTAATTCTCCAAACAAAGTTCAGGCCGGGGCGGCCGTGGTCAGTTTCAGCGCGTGCAACTCGCCGCCCATCCGCCCGCCCAGTGCGGCATAGACGGCCTTGTGCTGCGCGACGCGCGGCATCCCGACAAAGGCGGCGCTGACTACGTGGGCGGCATAATGGTCGCCGTCACCGGCGAGGTCGGTGATCGTGACCTCAGCGTCAGGCAACGCAGCGCGGATCATCGCTTCAATGGTTTCGGCGGCCATGGCCATGCGGCAAATCCCGTCAGACAATGTCCATGAACTGGCGGCGCGCCTCGACCGTCTTTGCTTCCAGCGCGGCGCGGATTTCGGCGTCAGTCACATCAATTTGCGCACTGGTCAGGTCGCCAGTGACCTTGCGGATTACGTCCTCATCGCCAACCTCTTCAAAATCGGCCTGAACCACCGCCTTGGCATAGGCATCGCGCTCCTCGGGGGTCAGCCCCATGCGGTCGGCTGCCCATTCACCCAGCAGCCGGTTGCGCCGCGCGATGATCTTGAACTGCAATTCCTGATCGTTCGCATATTTGGCCTCGAAAGCGCGCTCGCGGTCGCTGAAACTTGTCATGTCCGTCCTTTGGTTGGGGCAAATTTGCGTCTGTGAGAAATAGGCGCTGGCTACCCGGCGCGCAAGGCGCATCCGTCACGCCATAGTGGCTGTGCGGCAGATCACTTCCCTTCGCTTCAAACCCGCGCTAGTCTGAAAAGAAAAATCGGGTTGCATCCCCTTGGCGCGCTTGCCGCGCTAGGCGGGATTGATGCGTGTCTATCAGCCTGTTCAGGGGGACAAACGCCATGCCCGGCCGCCGCCATTTCGCTTTCACTGCGCTGTTTGCTGCGCTCGCGGTGGCCGCCGCGCCGCCTGTAATCGCGCAGGGCACTGGGCCGCTCTTGCGCGACAGTTTCCCGATCGGCGATTCGTCGGGCACGCTGTGCCAGGTGCAAACGACCCTGCGCGATACAGTGGCCACCGGCATGTTCGAGCGCGGCTGGCTGATCCTGTGCCGCGATGCGTCGCAGCCGGTCGGCTATGTCCGCCTGCTCCGCGATGACCGCGCTGCGGCCGAGGCGCGCATCGGCAAGGCCCGGCCCGCCGCCTTCAATTGCCGCAGCTTCACCGACTGCAGCATTGGTAACAGCGAAACGGGCTGGACTGCCGAATTTGCCGAGCGCGGCGAAGACCTGTTCGTGGTTGAGGGCTATGCTGCCTATGGCGACGCACTGAAACTGGCCCTCGCCTCGGTGGCCGACAACCGTATCGCCAGCGGCCCGATCCGCGTTGCCACCACGTCGGCCGGTTCCAGCGATGGTTTTGCCCGCGATCTGGCGGGCAACATCGACATCGATCAGGCGCTGGGTGAGGGGTATCGCCGCAATCACAGCGGCGATTATGCCGATGCCGCCGAATTTTTCGAAGCATTGGGTCGCCGTCCTGAACTCGCCGACGCCGATACCGCTGTCGATCCAACCGAATTCGTCCTAAACCGGGCGCTCCAGCGCTCGAATCTGGGCGAATTTGCTGAAGCCGACCGCCTGTTTGCCGAGATTGCGGCCATCCCCACCGCCGACGTTGTCCAGCAACGGCTGCGCCGTAACTACCGCGCCATCCACGCGCTCAACCAACGCAAGTTGGACGAAGCGGCGGCGATCCTGGCTGCGCCTTTGCCGCCCATTCCGTCAGCGGTGGTTCCGACCGACACCGGCATCGCGCTCACCTCCATCGCCGTCGCCGGGCTGAACAGCGGAACGGCGGGGCGCGCGCTGCGGCAGAATGAGGATGAGGAAAAGCTTACCCCGCTCGAACGCGCGCAAATCATCGATGCGCAGGCCTTGCACCTCGGCGGCACTACCGACCGACTGCGGGGAAATCCGACTGCGGCCAAAAATGCTCAGATAGCCGGGTTGAACGACGCGCTGAAAGTGCGCGACGGGCGCGTCACCTCGATCATCCGCTTGCGCAGCCAGATGCTGGGCGAAATTGCGCTCGCCGAAGAGGCGCTGGGCAATATTGCCCAGGCCGAGGCACGCTTTGTCGAATCGGTCAATTTGCTCGGCACCGAATATCCCGAAACCGCCGCGCTCGCCTCGGCCCGCGCGCGCCACGCCGCCTTCATGGTGCGTCAAGGCCGCGACGATGAGGCTTTGGCCCTTTATCGTAATGTCGTAGGTGCGATGGCGGCGCAGCGCCGCACGCTGACCGGCATGACCAACCAGATGGCGCCCTATTTCCGCCTGCTGACCGAACGTGCAGCCAGCGACCCCGCCGCCATCGGCGATTTCTTTGTGGCCAGCCAACTGCTGGTACGCCCCGGCGTGGCCGATACGCAGGCAATCCTGGCGCGCGAGCTGTCAAGTGGCACCACCGAGGGCGCGCGACTGTTCCGTCAGGCGACCAACCTTGCCCGCGACGTTGAACGCGCACGCGTCGAAGAGGCCCGTCTGGCCCAGCTGCCGCCAGGCGATGATGTGCTGACGCTGCGCCGCGAAGTCGCTGCACGGATCGAGGGGCTGGCACGGCAACAGACCGAGACGCTCACCGCGCTGTCGGCCTTCCCGCAATTCCGCGCCATCGAACAAACCAGCCTGACCCTGCCCGAATTGCAGGCGATGTTAACCGATGGCGAGGCCTATGCGAAAACGCTGGTCGTTGGCGAAGCCGTCTATGGCCTTTATGTTGACAAAGGCGGCGCGCAAATCTGGACAGCGGGGCTCAGCACGACGGCGCTGGAAGCGCGCGTCGCTGCACTGCGCAGCACCATCGCGTCGCGCGAAAATGGCCGCGTCGTCACCTATCCCTTTGATGCCGAGGCGGCCTTTGCGCTGTTTGGCGAATTGTTCGGCCCCGCCGCGCCGCAAATCGCCGCCACGCGCCACATCATTTACGAAGGTGACGGGCCGATGTTGCAACTGCCGCTTGGGCTGCTGGTCACCAACAATAGCGGCCTTGCCGCCTATAACGCGCGGCTCGCCGATCCCGAGGCCGATGCGTTCGACGCGCGCGAGCTCGCCTTCCTAGGCCGGACGGCGCGCACCAGCACGGCGGTATCACCGCTTGCCTTTCGCAATGCCCGCCGCGCCGCGCCTTCGCGCGCGACGCGGCAATATTTCGGCGCGGGCGACAATGCACCGATCAGCGCGCGGCCGGAAACCGCCCGCACCCGCTCCGCAAGCGGCGGCGTGTCCGAAAGCTGCGCGTGGCCGCTGGCCGAATGGAACAAGCCGATCGCTCCGCGCGAGCTGATCCGCGCGCGCAGCGTCATTGGCGAAGACCAGGCAACACTGTTGACCAGCAGCGGCTTCACCGATTTGGCGGTGAAGAGCTATGACAACCTCAACGACTATCGCGTGCTCCATTTCGCTACCCACGGCCTCGTCACTGCACCGCGCCCCGATTGCCCGGCGCGCCCTGCGCTGCTGACCTCGTTTGGCGGCGAAGGCTCGGATGGCCTCCTCAGCTTTGACGAGATTTTTGACCTCAAGATCGACGCCGATCTGGTCATCCTGTCGGCGTGCGACACCGCTGGCGCAGCGACCGTCGCAGCGACGCGCGAGGCCGGGGTGACCACCGGCGGGGGCACCGCGCTCGATGGGCTGGTGCGCGCCTTCATCGGTGCGGGCGGACGATCGGTCATCGCCAGCCACTGGCCGGTGCCCGACGACTATAACGCCACCGAGCGGCTGATTGGCGGACTGTTCAGCGCGCCGCCTGGCACCGGCATTGCCGATGCGCTGTGGGCCGCGCAGGGCGATCTGATGCGCGACGTTCGCACCTCGCACCCCTATTATTGGTCGGGCTTCGCTATCGTGGGCGACGGCCAGCAGGTGCTGGTCCCCGGTACCGCCGCCACGGAAAGCGCCCGCTGATCGCCGACATGGACGCCAATGAGGACAGCATGGCCGCCCGGCGCGAAACGCTGACGCGCAACGTGTCACGGCTGGTGGGCCAGTTGGGCGTTGGGCGGCTGGTCATTACGCTGTTGTTCCTCGCGCTTGCGATGCTGCTCGCGCGCTTCACTTGGCAGGTTCCACTGCTCAGCGATGCCGAGCGCGCGCTTTATGATGCGCGCGCTGCTGTGATGGCACCGATTGTCGAACAGGATCCGCGCATCCTGCTCGTCACCTATGATGACCAAACACTCCTCAACACCGGAATTCGCTCGCCGCTCGATCGCGCCATTTTGACCCGCGCGCTGGCCAACCTTGACCGCATGGGAGCCAAGGCGATCGGCATCGACATCTTGTTCGATTCTCCCCGCCCCGACGATGCGGCGCTGCAAGCGCAATTGCGCACGATGAGGACACCGACCTGGTTGGCTTATCTGGAACAGGAAAACACACCCAACACGATATTGTTCGAACAACAGGAAATTCTGAAAAATTTCATCGCGGCGGTGCAGACCGCGCAGGTTAAGCCCGCCAGCGTCCTGTTTATTACCGACGAGGACGGCACCATGCGGCGTTGGCCGGTGCGCCCCCGCGGATTGCCGCCGCTTCTGGCCAATGCAATGGCACCGGTTTCAGCCGAAGGCCGAAACTTTGGCGGCGCGATCCGCTACCACATTCCGCTCAAAGCCCAACAAGGGGACGAGGTCGGTGTTTTTTCCGAACTGGTCATCGACAATTTTGGTTCGGAAATGGACGACGAAATGATCGCCGCCTTCAGCGAATCGGTAAAGGGGCGCTATGTGCTGATTGGCAGCAATGTGTTTGACGTCGACCAGTTCGAAACGCCGTTGTCGCGGCTCCCAGACCTGCAGGTCGGCGAGCGCACCACAATGTTCGGGATGAAAATCCACGCACATATGCTGAAACAACAGCTCGACAACGACTGGCCGGCCCCACTGTCATCGGGTGCATTGTGGGCGACGGCGTTACTGGTGGTTGTTGCTGGCGGCCTCAGCAGTCTGATCGATGCTCGAGCGTGGCTGGTGACAGGAGCAATGATTGTGCAGCTCGCTGGCTTTCTCGCTCTGCCCTTCTGGCTCCAGTCGGTTGGAACCGACACGCTCGAGCTGCCTGCCTTTGGCTGGGCGCTGGGCTGGCTGTTTGCTTTTGCCGCAATTGGGTCCGCTTCGCGCACGATCGGCGCGCAGGAACGCGCCTTTGCCCAGTCGGCGCTGGGCAAATATCTGCCGCGTGACATTGCTGCCGAAATTTTGCGCGACCCCGAACGCCTTGCACTCCATGGCGAAAAGCGTGAGATTTATTGCGTCTTCACCGACCTTGAGGGCTTTACCAAATTGAGCCACGCCGTGACGCCGGAAACCGTCGCGCGCCTGCTGAACAATTATCTCGACCGTTTGAGCGACGTGGTCCTCGCCTACGGCGGCACCATCGACAAGTTCGTCGGCGACGCTGTCGTGGCCTTCTGGGGCGCGCCAATCAGCCGTCCCGACGATGCTGCCAATGCGGCCGCCGCCGCGCGCGCAATGTTCGAAGAGGGCGAAGCATTCCGCTCTGAAATGGGCGCGGGCGTCCCGCCCATCGGCAAAACGCGCGTGGGCCTGCATTTTGGTGAGGCGATTGTCGGCAATTTCGGCGGCGAAGGACGTATTCAATATACCGCTCTGGGCGACAGCATGAACACGGCAGCGCGGCTGGAGGCTGCCAACAAGCAGCTTTTTTCCAGCGTGCTGTTCAGTCGCGAGGCGGCGGAACGCGCGGGGCGCGAAGATCTGGTGCCGCTCGGCCGCATCACGCTGCGCGGGCGCAGTCAGCCGGTCGATGTGTTTGAACCGCGACCCGATCTGCCCGCCTATACGCGCGCCCAAATTGCCGTCATGGTTACCGCGCATGCCAATGGCGATAAAATCAGCTATGTGACCGCGGCCACAGCGCTGCGGGCAAATCTCGGTCAGGAACCAGCCATCATGTTCCTGCTAGACCGTCTGGAGCAAACCGGAGATGGAGAATCCTATGTCCTGTCCTAAGTCTCGCCTGATCGCCGCCGCCCTTGCGGCTACGGCCGCCTGTGTGTCGACGAGCGCGCTCGCCCAATCGATGGTGGTGCGCTCGTCGGGTCCGTCTGCCGCCAAGTATCCGGTTGGCAAGAAACTGGCCGCGAATGAAAAGATTACGCTGGTTGCCGGCGACCGCGTTGTGCTGCTCGACAAGGGCAAGACGCGCACGCTGGCGCGGCCCGGCGTCCACAACAGTTCGGTCAATGTTGCCGCCAACCAGACGCTGAGTTCCACCATGTCGCAGATGATCTCGCGCGATGGTGCCTTGCGCCGCCGCGGCGGGGCGACCCGCGGGCCAGGCGACGTCGAAACGGCATCGGCCGAGATTCGTGCGCCCAACCTGTGGCTGATCGATGCCCGCAAGGGCGGCAATTTCTGCGTCGCCGACCCGGCCACGCTGCTCTTCTGGCGGCCCGACATCAATGGTGACACCTCGCTGCGCGTCGAAGCCGAGGGCAACGCGGGCAAGGCTGAAACCATCGCTTTCCTCGATGGCCAGGCTTATCGCCGCTGGCCGGGTGCCACACTGCCTTTGGCGGCTGGCGCGGGCTACCGGCTCAGCGGTGCCGGTTTGGCGCAGCCGGTGTCGATCAAGTTCCAGCTGCTCGACAGCCTGCCTGACACACCCGAAGCCATCGCGACAACCCTGCTCGAGCGCGGTTGCACGGCACAGCTCGATCGGTTGGTCGACACGATGGCCGAAGACGAAATGGGTGCCGTTTAAGGACATAAGCCCAGCATTGAACGGGCCGAATGGCTCTGCTAGCCTTTGACAAATGCCGGACCACCGCCGCGAGCGCGGGGCCGGTCACCCTTTTTGGGTCGCGCTGCCACCTGTCGGTTTTTAACCCGGCCGGAATTGGATCGAAGATGCGACGCCCCGGGTGGGGCCAAAGGGGGATAGATGACCAACGACGCGGCCACATCGGCGTCCGGATGGAGGGCGCGGCAGCGCGGCGGTTTAGCTTTGCTGGCCAGCACTGCCATTGCCGCTCTGACCTTGCCGGGCACGGCCCATGCTTGGCAAGCTGCCCCGACTCGCGAAGAAATCCTGCGCCCGGCTCCGCCCGCCCCGCCGCCCCCGACCGAGTCGGCAATCACCGCCGAGGACGAGATTGAACGCTCGCCCTGCCCGCTCGCCAATCCCGAATTTGCGGCCATCCGCTTCACGCTGACCCGTGTCGAATTTTCGGGCGGCGGCCCCATTGATCCGGCCATGCTCGAGGCCAGCTGGCGCAACCTCGTCGGGACCGAAGTGCCGGTGTCGGCGATCTGCGACATTCGCGACCGCGCCGCCACGATGCTGCGCGGACAAGGCTATCTTGCCGCAATCCGCGTCCCCGAACAGACGATTGAGGGCGGCGTCGTCAAACTCGACATTTTGGCAGCAAGGCTGGCTCGGGTGCAGGTGCGCGGCGACGCCGGTTTAAACGAGGCGTTGCTCGCCCGCTACCTCGCCAAACTGGAAGGCCAACCGGTCTTTAATCTGGTCGAAGCCGAGCGTGCGCTGCTGCTCGCGCGCGAAATACCGGGGCTCGACGCGCGGCTCACTCTACGACCCAGCGCGATCGCGGGCGAAGTGATTGGCGAAGTCGTCGTCCGGCGCACGCCCATCCTCCTCGATTTCAACGCGCAAAACTATGGCACCAAAGATGTGGGTCCGCTTGGGCTGGTGGCGCGCGCCCGCTTCAACGGGCTGACGGGCCTCGGCGATCAGACCAGCGCCAGCTTTTATGTGTCCGGCGACGCGCGCGAGCAGCGCATTCTGCAACTCGGTCACGAAATGCGGCTCGGCAGCGATGGCTTTCGCATCGGTGCCAACTATACCAAGGCATGGACCCGGCCCGATATCGCGGGTCTGCCGCTCCGGTCCGATACGCAGATTATCAGCGCCTATGCCGCCTATCCGATCAAGCTCAGCCAGGCCGAGCGCTGGACAATCACTGGCGGCATCGATTTCATCGATCAGGATATCCGCCTGCCGGGCACGCCGCTCAATCGCGACCGGCTGCGCGTCCTAACTTTGCGCAGCGAGCATAGCCAGATCGACAAAGCATCGGTGGCGGGCCGCAACGGTTATAACAGCGCCGAGCCGCGCTGGTATTGGGGCAGCAGCACGGAATGGCGCAAGGGGCTGAGCGGTCTTGGCGCGAGCGACCGCTGCCCCGGCCCACTCGGCGCCGGTTGCCTTGCACCTGGCGTCGTGCCGCTGTCACGGATCGAAGGCAAGCCTGATGCCTTTCTGGTGCGCTGGCAGGGACAGGCGGAGTTCCGCCCCAGCCCCGGCTTCGCACTCGCCCTGCTGCCGCGCGGGCAATGGACCGACGACCCATTGCTCGCCTATGAAGAATTCTCGGCGGGCAATTTCACCGTCGGCCGCGGCTATGATCACGGCACGCTGATCGGCGACCGCGGCCTCGCCTTTTCAGCAGAAGCGCGACTGCGTTCGCTGATCCCCGAAAATCGCACTGCCATCGCGGCCCAGCCTTTTGCCTTTTTCGACGCCGCATGGGTGTGGAACCGCGATTCGACCTTTGCCGGGGTTGGCGCGCAGAGCATCTATTCGGCCGGTGGCGGCGTGCGCGTGGCCTATGGCGATCTGGCGCGCTTCGACTTCGCGCTCGCCGTGCCGCTGAAACGTGCTCCTTTTGCCACCAGCAAAGGTGATGCCCTTGTCCTGATTTCCCTGACGACTGCCTTTGGCGTTGGAGCCCGCTGATATGACCTATGCCCGCACGCAAGCCACGCGCACCGACCGGCTGCACCGTCGCCTGATGACCAGCGCGGCGGTTGCCGCCAGCCTCTCCGCGCTCGCGCTATCGCCATCGGCCCATGCGCAGGGTGTGGCGGGCACCGGCGTCGTCAACAGCGGCACCGCCAGCATCACTGCGCCCAATGCTTCAACTACGCAGGTCAATACCACCAGCACCCAGACCGTCATAACCTGGAGCCCGACCGACACTGCGCCGACCGGCGGCCCCATTAACTTCCTGCCGTCGGGCAACACGCTGACGTTCATCGGCACGGCGCCCGGCTACACCGTACTCAACCGCTTCCTGACCAGCGGCCTACCCATCAACCGCCAGATTGCGCTGAATGGCACGGTCCAGAGCTTCCAGAATGTCGTCGGTGCCAATGTCGCCGGTGGTAATATCTGGTTCTATAACGCAGGCGGCATATTGATCGGATCGACCGGCGTCATCAACGTCGGCAGCCTGGTACTAACCGCCAATGATATCGACACCACCGGCGGTCTGTTTGGCGTCGGCAATGAAATCCGCTTCCGCGGCGCATCGGGCAGCACTTCGACGGTGCAGGTCGACGCAGGCGCGTCAATTACCGTCGCCAATACCAACCCCGGCAGCGCCTATTTTGCCATGGTGGCGCCGCGCGTGGTGCAGCGCGGGGTCGTGTCGACCGATGGTTCGACCGCCTATGTCGCCGCCGAACAGGCTGACATCCGTATTAACCAGGGGCTGTTCGACATCAATGTGTTGGTGGGGGCCGAAGGCGGCACGGTAATCGACCACAGCGGCACCACGACCGGGCCATCGGCCAACGACGGTGATCCCAACGACAATCGCATCTACATGGTCGCCATTCCCAAGAATGACGCGGTGACGATGCTGGTGTCGGGCCAAGTCGGCTACCAGGATCCGGTCAGCGCGCAGGTCGATCCCAACGGCGCGATCCGGCTGTCGGCGGGCTATGATATTGTGAATGGGGAAATTGCTGCCAACCCCAATCCGGTCAGCACCGCTGCTGCCAATATCGGCGTGCAGGATATCATCTTCAACAGCGGCATCATCGCGCGCGCCAGCAATGATTTCGTCGGCGCGCCGGTGAACACTATCTACAGCGGCCCGCCAATTTTTGTCCCGCCGCCGCAGCAGGGGCGCATCCGCTTCAACGGCTCGGCATTGCTGCAAGGCGACAACAGTGCCCGGCTGTCGATTGGCAACCAGCAACAGATATTGGCCTTTGGCGGCTTGCAGCTGGTCGCACCAGGACGCGCTGGTGACCCGGGATTGGCCGAAATCAACCTCACTTATAATCCAGCAGCAGCCGGAGCGCGGCCGGGCTTGGGCGTTACCGGTGGGGCGCTGACCATCAGCGCACCCGGTTTTACCGATCCCCTCACCGGCAACGCACTGGGGGGAACCGCGCGGCTCAATGTCAACGGCGGCTTGGTGTCCGCGACTGACATCAACATCAGCGCCAACGGCACCGGCAGATTTTTCGGCACAACCAATGGCGCAACCGGAACGGGCGGCACCGCCGAATTGATCGTCAACGGCGCCGGCGCAGTGGTGCAAGCCGTGTCGATTACAACCTCTGCCACTGGCACCGGCGATGGCGACGACTTTAACGTCAATGCCAACCAATTTGTCTTTGCCGCCAATGGCGCGGCCGCCGTAGGGGGCAGCGCCAGCGTAACGGTCAGCGGCGGCGCGGCACTCTCTGCACTGCAGGCGCTTACCATCAACGCGGGTGCCACCGGTGGCACCGGGTCGGTGACCGGCGGCAATGCGACCGGCGGCAACGCCTTCCTTGCGGTGAACGGCGCGACGAGCAGCGTCACCAGTCCGGTCACCATCGTCGATGCCAATGCCGTCGGCGGCGGTCCCGTCAGCACCGGTCCGTCCACACAATCGCTGGTTTCGGTCGGCGGCATTGCGCTTGGCGGCAATGCGACCATCACCTCTTTCGGCCAACTCAATACCGGCGCGACCTTCATCAACGCATCGGCCTCCGGCGGCGCAGCGAACAACAACTTCAATACCGGCGGCAATGCTTTTGGCGGCAATGCGCGCCTCGCTGTGCTGGGCGGCGCGGCGACGCTGGACCAGCTCACACTCAGCGGCGCTGCGCTGGCAGGCGGCGGCATTGAAACCCAGCCCGCCGACGATGTCGGCGGTACGGCCTTCGGCGGCAATGCGTCGATCGAGGTCACGGGCGCTGCTGTCACCATAAGCGATGTTGTGAACATCGACGTCCAGGCCAATACGACTGGGGGATCAGCCGACATCACGCGCGAACGGCGCGGAGGAAATGCGAGTGTTGTCGCCAACGTTGGGGGCAGCTTTACGGTCGCCAATGCCTTCACCGTGAACGCCACAGGAGGCTTTGATTCCAGCAGCGGCAACGACGCCCAATTCAGCGAGGACGCGACCGGAGGCAATATTACCCTTGATGCAAACGGCGGAACGATTGATCTGCCGGATATCAACTTGCAGGCTGACGGACTGACCAGCAACGCGTCAAACGCTACCGGAGCCGGCATCGGCGGGACCATCAACCTCACCGCAACCAGCGGCGGCTCGCTGGGCGTAGATGGCGGTTTCAACAATATCTCAGCGATTGGTTTTGCAGGGTCGGGCCCGGTTGGCGGGACAGGCACCGGCGGCAACGTTTTGATCAGGGCCGATAACGGCACCGTAACGCTGGGCGCCTTTACCTCGGTCGACGTCGGCGGCACTTCTGGTACCAGCAGCACGGCGACTGCACCAACATCGGGCCAAGGCGGCACCGTGACCATCGAATCGACTGGGGGATTGGGCACTAACTTGGCGCTCGGCACCCTGTTCGTCTCGGCACAGGGCCAGACGGGCATCATTAACGAGGGCGGCTTCACGGTCGGCGGTGAATCGGCAGGCGGCGGCATTGGTGGTACCATCGACGTCATCATCAGTGGCGGTACGGTGACGGGAGATGGTCTGTTCCTGTCGGCCGAAGGTCTCGGCGGTGGCGCAGACAATGGCGCGGGCGGGACGGGAACCGGGGGTACGGTGACCTTTACGCAGTCGGGTGGCAACGCCACGCTGAACAATGTGAATATCGGCGCCGAAGGCACTGGCGGGCTGGGTGGAGCAGGCGCGCAAAGCGGCATTGGCACAGGTGGCACCATATTGCTCAACTTCGAAGGCGGCACGCTGACCGCCGCCACTTTCTCAGCCGACGCAGACGGTGAAGGCGGACAAGGTAGCACCGGCTTCATCGATGAAACTGGTCCGACCTTGCGCCCGGCTGGCACGGGCGGCAACGGGGTTGGCGGGGTGGTGAACGCCAACTTCAATGGCACCGACGTCAATTTCGGCACGCTGGACTTGGAAGCCGATGGCCAGGGTGGGGATGGCGGTGCCTATGACGGCTCGGACAGCACGTTGAATGATGTCGGCGCTGGGGGCAACGGAACCGGCGGCAATGTTCAGCTCAACATCAATGCTGGCGTCTTGCTGGCAGACGCTATCCAGGTCAGTGCGGCGGGCGAAGGTGGCGATGGCGGCAACCTCTTTTTCAGTTCCCCTTCCGCAATCTTGACCGGCGTATCGCGCGGCGGCAACGGCGGCTCCGGTAACGGTGGCACCGCAGCAGTAAACCTTGCAGCGGCCTTCAGCTCGGGCGGCAGCGTCAACCTTGACGTGTCTGCCGAGGGCGGGGCCGGCAGCAGCGGATTTAATGCCGAAAGCGGATCTGGCGGCGATGCCAATGGCGGCACCGCCTTTGTCAACCAGACCAATGGCTTCAATCAGCTCATTGGCCTGCGCGTGAATGCTCGTGCTGATGGCGGCGCTGGCGGCAGTGGTCAGGTTGGCGGCGCTGTTGGAGCGCTGACCAGCCTGGGCGGCGTCGGAGGTAACGCTGTTGGCGGACAAATAACGTTTGAAAGCACCGGCAGCGCCGCGCTCGAAATCGATACGCCCGACATCGACGCCAGTGCTCGCGGCGGTGCAGGCGGGGCAGCCGCAGGGACCAACCCCCAAACCGGCGCTGATGGCGGCACCGGCACTGGCGGAACGATCAACTTCATCGCGACAGACAGTTCGCAGCTGACCATAACCGCACCGCAAGGAATTTCGGCAACCGGCGCCGGAGGCTTTGGCGGGGCTGGCAGCTTTGGTGCTACTGCTGCCAGTTTCGAAAACCCTGCCGGCGCAGGGGCGGACGGTGCCAATGGCATTGCCGCCGGGCAATCGGGCGGGAACGGCGGCGCGGGGGCCGACGGCGCAACGGGTCAAGTTGGCGGACGCGGCGGCGATGGCGGCAACGGCGGCAATGGATTTGGCGGGACGATCAACCTGATTGGCCAGCAAGGCGGCATTCTGACCAGCAATGTCAATTTCTATTCGGTGGCGGGCTTCGGCGGGCGCGGCGGCATCGGCGGCAGAGGCGGCCTCGGCGGCACAGGCCAGACGGGCGGCAATGGCGGGAACGGCGGCGCGGGCGGTCCGGGCGGCGCCGGTGGCAACGGCGGAAACGGCGGGCGCGGCGGCGATGGCGGCGCGGGCGGCGACGGCGGCAACGGTGGCGTTGGCGGCGAAGGCTTTGGCGGAACCCTGCTGGTTTCCGCCGATAACGGCAGCGTCAGCCTGGGCTCGGTCGAGGTCGATGCCGGCGGTTTTGCAGGTTTCAATGGGGATGGTGGTGAAGGCGGGTTCGGGGGCTTCTTTGGCGAGGGCGGATCGGGCGGCTTCGGCGGTGCTTCAACCGTTTCGGCGGGCGTCGACGGTGTTGCCGGTCTGAACGGCCTGTTTGGTATACGGGGTAATCGCGGCGCCATTGGGTTCGATTTGGCGCGTGGCCAGGGCGGCAGTATTTTGATCCAAACGGCGGGCGAAACCGCCTTCATTTCCGCTGGCGACGTTTCGCTGCGGGCGAGCGCGTTCGACCAATTCGGCAATCCCTTTGGCTCCGGCGGGTCCATCCGCTTCGATTTGCAGGTTCCTGGCGTTGAAGGGCCGTCGGTCAGCCTGAACTCGTTGCTCGCCGAATCTTTTGGCAGCGACACCAACAGCAGCCTGCTCGGGATTGATTTCGATTTTGGCACCGCCGAAATTGAAATATTGAACGGCATGCAGTTGGGTGCGACCGACGCCATCCGTGTCGCCGGAACCGGCCCGGGCCGCCTCGACGTCGGCGGAATTGCGGACATCTCCTCAGCGACCAATGTCGAAGTAGCAATGGTCGGCGACGCCACCCTGGCCGTCAATGGACCCTTGTTCGTTACTGCGGGCAATACCATTAGCTTCAGTCACGACGAGCGTCCCGATGGCACGGCCACGGTGTCGGCAACGGGTGACATCTTCCTGAATGCGTTCCTCTCTATTGAGAGCGATGATGGAGCCGAAGTGGCGGCAGGCGCCAACCTGTCACTGACGACGTCAAGCTTTGGTTCGGTCAACATGAACCGTCTGATTGCTGACAATGGCAGTTTGTCGGTTTCGTCCGGGCTGATCCGGGTGGCCGACGGCCGCGCCAACAATCAGATCACGTTGGATGGAACTCAGATCAGTTTTGACACGCTGGATGCGGGCGGAAATCTGCTGCTGACCACGGCCAACGCCCCGCCATCGCCGGTGGGCGACCGCAGCATTAGCGGGGGCAGCCTGACCAGCGGCGGCAACGCGATCATTGACACAAGTGGCAACGGAAACATCGACAGCATTGACGCAGGCGGCAATGTGCAGGTTTATGGCGTGCCCGGCAGCTCGGCCATTACGGCAGGCTTGGTAACCGCAGGGGGCTATGTCGAGGCGCGTGCTGGCAGTCTGAATTTCGGCGATGTTGTCGCGGGAACCGACGTGTTGTTGTCAACCTTCAACGGCGCCTTGGCTGTTGGCGATGTGACGGCGGGCGATGATATCTTCCTGACCGTCAATGGCTCTAACGCCAATCCCGCCACTATCGCCGCGGATTCGCAAACCGGGGTGGTCAGCACGACGCAATTTGCCCTGACTGCGGGCAATCTGACCTCGACGGGGCTGGGCAGCGGCACCGCTGCAAGCGGCCCGCGTACCTTCAGCGGGGCAGGTCCGGCGGGCAATGTCATCCGCGTGCGCGCCTCTGGTGCGGTGCAGACGGGCAACGTGACGACCAGCGGCAATGCCATTCTGGCGTCGGATCTTGCCAGCGTCACCGCAGGCAATGTGACCGGAACGGCGGCTGTTGGCGTCTATGTGCGCGGCAATGCAACGCTCGGCGACGTCACGACGAACGGCCTGTTCTGGCTGGGCAATTCGTCGCAGATTTTCAGTGTCGTTCCTGCTTACACTGTAATCAATTTCGCCTCGTTCCAAACGCCGACCAGCGGCCGCGCGACCATCGGTGATATCCGCGCCGGATTGGTCCGGGGTTCAACGCCGGGCGGGCTGACCTATGACTCGTTAACATCGACCGGCGACGTCCTTTGGACCACCAACAGCGCGAGCGCGATCGGCGGGCCGATCACCGGCGGCCCGACCACGGTGGACGGCAGCCTGACGCTGACGGCTGGCGGCAGCATCGGCCTTGGCACCACCAACGTAGGTCAGTCGGTGCTATTGTCGAGTTTTGCGGGGACAATCTCGGCACCATCGATCACCTCCAACGATGGCAGCATCACCGCATCGGCCGGGACTGGCCTGGCGCTGGGCACGGTGACGGCGGACGGTGACATTACCCTCGGCACCGCTAGCAATAACGCCGTCACGGGCGTGCTGACAGCGGGCAACAACCTGCGCGTCGATGCGGCGGCCGGTGATACCACGATCGCCCGCATCGTTGCAGGTGGAAACGCCTTCATTACGGCGGGCGGCAATGTGCAGATCCAGCAGAGCATTCAGAACCCGCCGTTGAACACGGTCGGCGGCAATCTGGATATCATAGCGCGTGAAATCGCGCTGCAACGCACTTCGGTTACCGGCAACGCCAATTTGGATGCTGCCGCGTCGCTGACCGGACAGGTTGAAGTTGGCGGCACGACAACGCTCGATGCCGATGGCGGCTCGATTAACCTGGACCTCGCCTCGACCGGGGTGGTCACGGCGAGCGCCAACGACATCATCATTCGTGGCATCAATAACAATCCGCTGACCTTTGCGCAGCTGACCACCGATGTCGGGGGTGCGATCATCAACGGCAGCGGCACTGTGACGATCCAGAATGCGACGCTGGCCAACGCCAGCGAGGTGCGCTCGTCCGTCGGCAATGTCATCATCAACCAGGCGACGGTCACGTCCGGCAATTTGTTTGTCGAGGCTAACAATGATGCGCGCCTCGGCCGCGTTACCGCGGCGGGCAATCTGGATGTCGAGGCCGACGACGATATCGAGGTCAATGACGTGCTGTCGGCCGCAGGCATTACCCTGCGCTCGGGCGATATCACCATCGCCAGCGCTGGCCGCGTCGGCGTGCTGGGCACGACCGACGCGGTGCTCGTCGCAAACAATAATCCCGATGTACAGACCTTTGTCGGCGGCACCGGTACGCGGGGCGGCTGGCACCTCGACGCCACCGAAATCACCCAGCTGTTTGGCGGCGACATCACCGTGCGCGGCATTCGGGTGCAGGTGGCGCAGGCCACCGCTGTCGGTTTCACGCGCGATCCCGACGTTGTCGTCGATGACTTCACCATTAACGCGGCGCAGCAATTTGGCGCGACGGGCACTTTCCGTGTGGTAACGCCGGGCACCGGGCGCGTACTGGGCGATGTCAGCTTCACCAATACCGGTGCCGGTCAAACCTTTGACCTAGAGGCCAGTGGCGGGGTGCAGGTCATTCTGGGCCAAGGCTCGATCCGCCTAAGCGGCAGCGCGCCCGACCAGCTTTCCGGCACATTGTCGCTGCGCGGTGAAGACATCACCGTCGCCACTGCGCAAGCGATCACCGACATTTCGGGCCTGATCGGCAGCGGGGCCAATGTCGATGCGGTCGATGCCCGGCTGGCGCAAAATGACGGCATTACCAGCGACATCGGCGCGCTGGCGGCGGATACCGTTATCCTGGATCATAGCGACGACGACAGCATCTATATTCAGAACAGCGGCGCCGGGACCGCGTTCGACCAGCGGCGCGGCATCAGCTTTGGCGCTGGCGGCTTGTTCATCAATGGGCCGAATTCGGGCGATCGGCTCGTCATCAATGCCGTGCAGCGCACTGCGGCGGGCGTGGTGACCGGGCTGGCGGTGATCCCGCTGGTGACCATCAACGGCCCGCTGCCAAATGCGTCCCCCACCGGCTCGCCGACGACGGGTCCGCGCGTGCAAACGGGTTTCAACCCGCTGTCGACCATCAACGGTTGTCCGCTGGGCAATATCGCCTCGTGCAGCCCGGCCCCGCCGCCGCCGACCACCCGCGATCCCGACTTCCCAGTGCAGGATGTGATCGAAGAGGAAATCGAGCGGGAGGGCAGCGACGAAGATGGTACCGGCGACCAGTCGGTCATCTCGCCGCTGATCACGCTCCGCGGGCTCGACCCGCTGACCGGCGAACCGCTGATCGACGATCCGGTGACGGGCGCGGGCAACGAAGATCTGTGGGTGCCCGACGAATAGTTGACGCACATAAGCAAGGCGGGGCATGGCGCGCGGCATGACCGAGCCTGCCCCGCTGATGCTGTTCAACAGCCTGACCCGCCAGCTTGAGGAATTCAAGCCGCTCCACGACGGGGAAGCGCGCGTCTACAGCTGCGGCCCGACCGTCTATAACTACCAGCATATCGGCAATATGCGCGCGTATGTGTTCGCCGACACGCTGGGCCGCGTGCTGTCGTACAAGGGTTACAAGCTGACCCATGTCATCAACATCACCGATGTCGGCCATCTGACCAGCGACGCCGATGCGGGTGATGACAAGATGGAGCGCGCGGCGGCGCAGCAGGGCAAGACCGCGTGGGACATTGCGGCCTTTTATCAGGCCGATTTTGAAGCGGATCTGGCGCGCCTCAACATCCGCAAACCCGCCCACCCCCGCGCCACCGAATATGTCGAAGCGATGATCGCATGGGGCCAGTCAATCGCCGACAAGCATTGTTACTTGCTCGACAGCGGCCTTTATTTCGACACCTCGACCGTGCCCGATTATGGCCGCCTCGCGCGCGCCAGCACCGACGAAGGCGAAAGCCGGATCGACCCAGTCGACGGCAAACGCCACGCCGCCGACTTCGCCATCTGGCGCAAAACGCCGCCGGGCGAGACGCGCCAGATGGAATGGGACAGCCCTTGGGGCAAAGGCGCGCCGGGCTGGCACCTGGAATGCAGCGTGATGAGCAAGGAATTGCTCGGCCACCCGTTCGACATCCACACCGGCGGCATCGACCACCGCGAGATTCACCACCCCAATGAAATTGCGCAAAACCAGGCGCACGCCGGGTGCGATCACTCGGGTGCGCGCATCTGGATGCACAACAATTTCCTGATCGACCGGCGCGGCAAAATGTCGAAGAGCGCGGGCGAATTTCTGCGCCTGCAAACGCTGGTCGACAAAGGCTTCCATCCGCTGGCCTACCGCCTGATGTGCCTGCAGGCGCACTACCGGTCCGAGCTGGAGTTCAGCTGGGAAGGGTTGCAGGCGGCGTTTGTACGGCTGAAGCGAATGGTGATGGCGCTGCGCAAATGGGAAGAGCGGCTGCTCGAACGCATGCCGCTTCGCGAGGTTCCGGGCGACAGCTGGGAACGGGAGGTCGTTACCCGCGGGCTGGTCGAACGCTTTGTTGCTGCTGTCGCCAACGACCTCAATACCGCCGACGCGCTGACGATTTTCGACGAATTGCTTGGACAAAAGCGAACCGCAGCCGAGTGCATAGTTACGGCTGCCAGCCAAATGGACCGCGTGCTGGGCCTTGGGCTCGACCGGCTGCACCGCACCGACCTGCGCATCCGCCCTGCCACCGCGACCATCACCGAAACTGAAATCGAAACCGCTCTCGCCGAGCGCAAGGAAGCCCGCGCAGCCAAAGACTTCGCCTGCTCCGACGCCATCCGCGACGACCTCATCGCGTGCGGGGTTGAGGTGATGGACGGCGATCCGCTGGGTTGGGATTGGCGGATTGAGGTTTAGGGCGGCCGCCCTCTGGCGCTTCGCGCCACCTCCCCAATGCAAGTCATTGGGGAGGACAAGGGCGCGACATTTTCTACTTCCTCCCCATCGACTTGCGATGGGGAGGTGGCGCGGCGAAGCCGTGACGGAGGGGCCAGCAATGCGTCCGAATAAGCCCGCAGCATCGGTCCAACGCGCCAAACGCTTTCGCCGCGCGCTGACCAAACCCGAACTCATGCTCTGGCAAATCTTGAGCACGTCACCCGGCAACCACAAGTTCCGCAAGCAGCATCCCGCCGGACCCTATGTGCTCGATTTCTTCTGCGCGCGCGCCAATCTCGCAATCGAGGTCGACGGCATCGCGCACGACATGGGCGACAATCCGGTGCGCGACGCACGCCGCGATGCGTGGTTGGCCGAGCATCGCGTCGATACGATGCGGATTGCGGCAACCGATGTGCTGCGCGATCCGACTGCCGTTGTGTGCGGGATTGTCGCCGCAATTGACGACCGACTGAGCCGATTTGGGAAGGCCCCTCCGTCATCGCTGCGCGATGCCACCTCCCCATCGCAAGTCGATGGAGAGGAAGATAAGGAATGACCAAAGCCGTCCTGTCGGGCCTGATGTTCCCGCTTTTGAACGACCGCCTGCCCGCTTGGGTTGAGCCGCACTTCTTCATGACCAAGGAAGAGGCGCTCGCCCTGGCGCCGACTGCCGAAATCGGCTGGTTCGACATGTATGACAAGGACGACATGGCGCACACCATTGCGGCGGCGACGAACCTCAAATGGCTCAACACCATTTACTCCGGTTCTGACCATATGCCGCTGGATCTGCTGCGCGAGCGCGGCACGATCCTCACCAATGGCGCGGGCATCAACGCCATCACCATCGCCGAATATGTCATCATGGGCATGTTGACGGTCGCCAAAGGGTATCGCGAGGTGGTGCGCGCGCAGGACCGGCGCGAATGGCTGATGGATTCGCCCGGCAAGGTCGAACTTTACGGGTCCAAAGCCCTGCTCCTCGGCTATGGCGCGATCGGCAAGCTGGTCGAGGAGCGGCTCAAGGCCTTCGCGGTCGATGTCACCGTCGTCCGCCGTTCGCCGGGCCCAAACACGCTGACCCCCGACCAGTGGCGCGCGCGGCTGGGTGACTTCGATTGGGTCATCCTCGCCGTCCCCGCCACCCCCGAAACCGACGGGATGATCGGTGCAGCCGAACTCGCCGCGATGAAGCCGACCGCAACGCTTATCAACATCGCGCGCGGCAGCGTGGTTGATCAGGCCGCGCTCGTAACCGCGCTCCAGACGGGCCAAATTGCGCACGCCTTCCTCGACGTCACCACGCCCGAACCGCTGCCCGCCGATGATGCGCTGTGGACGCTACCCAACGCGCATATCACCATGCATTTGTCGGGCCGCGCGCAGGACAAGATGTTTGTCCGTTCGGCACAACGCTTCCTTGACAATCTGGCGCGCTGGGAACGGGGGGAGCCGGTGAGCCCGCAGGTCGATTTGGCGCTGGGCTATTAGGCATCTCGTCGCTTCCCTTGATGTCGTCATCCCGGACTTGGTCCGGGATAACAAGCAACTGGGGCGTGTTATCCCGGATCAAGTCCGGGATAACGAGGAAGGAGATGGTTGGGACGCTGCGCGGTTGAACAGCGCGGCGGCAAAGCTCCAAACCATCGCCAGCGCAACCGTTATCGGCCAGATGTTATGACCATAAACGGCGGCAATCAGACCGACAACAATCTGCGCAATGGCCGTCGCCACCAAGACATGACGCATGCCGCGTGCGCGAAAGCCGACAATGATTGTCCCGGCCAGCGCGACCCCCAGCACGCCCGCGAACATGGCGTTTAGCGGGTTATCCTCGCTGCCGATGATCCCGACCGCCAGATTAACCCAGATGATAAGAAAGCTTGTCAGCAATGCAACCAGCGCGCCCATCCGATAGGCCCAGTTGCCCGACAGCCGCACCGCAACCTCCAGCAAAAACCCAGTCCCGCCAATCAGCGCGCCCATGATGATGAAATCACTCAACGTCCAATTGACCTCGCTGGTAAAGCGCATGGCGACGGCGGGCAAAGCCAGCAGCGCGGCGGCAAAACTCCATGCAGCGGGACGAACCCAACCGAGCGCACGGGATGAAGGGACGGCTTCGTTTGACATATCGCTCTGCTTTCGCTGTTGATGACGGCAGCAGCCCTGCCAGCGCTGCACCCTGAGGGGCATGAGCAAAAGATGAGCAATCGCTGAAAAATGACCGAAACACCGCTCCGCTTTGGTCCTTTCACGCTCGACCGCGCACAACGACGGCTGCTGAAGGATGGCGCATTGGTGGAGCTGAACCCGCGCTATTTTGACGCGCTCGTGGTGCTCGCTGCTGCACCCGGCGAGCTCGTCACTAAGGACCGCTTTATGGCCGAGGTGTGGGCAGGCATTCCAGTGACCGACGAGGCGTTGACCCAGTGTATCCGCACTTTGCGCCGCGCGCTTGGCGATGATGCCGCGGCACCGCGCTTCATCCAGACCGTCCCCAAATACGGATATCGCTTTGTCGCGGGTGAACCGGCAGCAACAGTGCCCACCCTTATTGCGCCGACCTTGCAGCCGATTGTCGTCGGCGGCACATTGGGCGGCGCGTTGGCGGGCGGTATCGGCGGCCTGCTCTATGGCCTTATTGCCACTACTATCACCCCTGCGAACATAGGCGGCGCATCGCTGCTGTTGGTGCTGTTTGGCATTGCTGTCACCATTGCTGCGCTGGGTGCGGCCGGGGTCAGCCTGGGAATGGCGCTGGCGCAGCGCCGTGTGTCCAGCGGCGGTGCGGCACTGTCGCTCGGCGGCGCGGCAGGCGGATTGACGATTGGCGCGCTGACCGAGCTGATTGGTACTGACGCCTTCACCCTGCTGATCGGCAGCGCGCCCGCGCATATGACCGGCGCGGGCGAAGGCGTGCTGATCGGCGGTGCAGTGGGACTGGCTCTGTGGCAATCTCCGCGCGCACGTCCAGGCCTGCGCACTGCGCTCTCCGCGTTAATCGGCGCGCTAGCGGGCTTGCTGGTCACGCTGATGGGTGGCCGCATGCTGGCAGGCAGCCTCGACAGCCTCGCCGGATCGCGGCTCAATCTCGATCGCATTGGTGCTATGCTGGGCGAAAGCGGTTTCGGCCCGATCAGTCAGGCATTGTCAGCGATGCTCGAAGGTGCGCTGTTTACTGCGGCCATCGTTTGGACCATCCGTCGTTTCAGCGCGGCCGCTCGCCCTTAAGCTCGCGCACCAACGGCTGCAAATTGCGGTCATATTTGGCCAACATCGTGTGCTGTCCCGCATGGTCAAAGAAACTCACCAGCTCGCGGCCGTTCCAGCGGTGGAGGGCATAGGCGGGGTCCTCCGCGACGATCATCGGGCGGTCGTCGGGTCGGTTTTCGTCGATGGGCCTGAGGTCGAGCGACACTTGCGGTGCGGTGGATGAACAGATCGCCACCGTGCGTCCGTGCCAGTTGATCGTCACCGAACGGTGGAGATGCCCGCAAATCAGCCCGCGCACTTGGCTGTGCCGGTCGAGCACTTTGGCAAAGGTTGCTACCCAAGGCTCGCGGTGATCGGTGTTCATCCACTCGATGCCAGTTTCCACCGGAGGGTGGTGCATGACGATATAGGTGGTCTTGTCGGGCTCCTTCGCCAGTTCGGCGTCGAGCCATGCCGCGCGATCGGCGCAAAACGCCCCGCCGTGCCGCCCTTCCTCCAGCGTATCGATGGTCACCAGCCGCAGCTCGTCCAGCTCGATGCTGTATTGCGCGTAACCTTTGCCATCATCGAAACCCGGGAACTGGGCGTGAAAGGCGCTGCGCACATCATGATTCCCGACGCTGGGCCACACCGGAAAAGGACAGCGCGAAAATGCGTTGGCGAGGCGGCGATAGCTCGCCGCATCTCCCCGGTCGGTAATGTCGCCGGTGGCAAGCAGCAGGTCGGGGCGATTGGGCCCGCTGATCAGCAGGTCGAGCACATCGTCGAGCCGCTTGCGGTTATATTCGGCCGGATTGTCCGGGTCGAACCCGATGTGCACGTCGGTGATCTGGGCAATCAGCATCGGTGACCCCTCGCTCCGCCGGCAGGTTGCGACCCCGCCTTCATCCTCCGGTTCCGCGCGCGCTGCCCGACCCGAAGTCGACAGTGTAGAGGGAGAATCGCGGCTTGGCTGTGATCGCCGTCACTTGGCCTTGTTTCTTCTTTGGCTTTGGCGACCAGGGTGGCCCCCCATCCATATGATATTCGTGGCACATGGCACAGGATGATTTGACCGGATCATCAACGCGAATGCTGGCCAGCTGCGCACCATCCTCGCCGACATGGCAATCGCGACATTGCTTCACACCTGGGATCAGCAGGTCCGTCGCCAGCTTCGATTCCGGCGCTGTCTTGTGGCAATCGGCGCATTTGGTCTCCTCATGCGCCTTGTGGTCGAACCAGCCCTTGCTGAAATGAACTTCAGTCTGCTTGACCGGCAGCACGCGCCAATTTTTGCCGCTCGCGGGGGCAAAAATGGTATGACAATCATAACAGGCCCCACCTTTGGAAAAGACCGCGGCAATCGCTTCGCTGGCACGCGACGGCCGCACTGCCACCTCGCGGAAATAGATGTTGTAAACCTGGCCTTCGGCATATTGGCCGGGTCGCCGCCGCGCCATGCCGCCAAGCTGGAGCGGTCGCGACGGCGCGGTCGAGCGATAATAGGCCGTCAGGTCGGCAATAACCTGCGCCGGTTCGCCATGGCGCAGCGTGCGCGTGACCCCGCCGACCTGCTCAAAGGCCAGGCTGTGGCACATGGCGCAGTCGGCCTCCATATCGACAGGCTTGAAGCTGACCCCGTCACGCTCGACGCTGTGGCAATCAGCGCATTGCAGGCCCGCGCGCGTGAAGCCGTAGCGTCCGGCAAAGCTCGCCGCCATGCGCGCGACCCCACCCTTTTTGTCCATATGTACATCGTGCGGGAATTTGAGGCCGCTGATATCGACCGGATTGCGGTCGAGCGAGGCGCGCACCAGCTTGGCCCCCACCGCCGGGCGCACAAGCGGGCGGAATTGCGGGTGATCGACCCCGAAATCGGCGGCATCGCCCAGCCCGGTTTTGATCCGCCCGCTCATCCCATCGTGGCAATCGGCGCAAAAGGCTTGCGGTGTCGCGGGCATTGGCCCTGCGCCTTCATGCTCGGTATGGCACTGGGTGCATCGGCCCTGCGGCTTGTTGAAAGCCTCGCCGACGCTCGCCAGAAACTTCTCGCCACCCGACAAAGGTGCGCGCGCGGCAAGCAACGTCGCGGTGCTGGCATTGGCATGCGCCGCGCTCAGCTTCTTATGCTCGCCGGTGTGACAATTCACGCACGCGCTGTCGGTCACGGTAACGAACGGCTCGACGTGGCAGGACTGGCAATCATCCTTCAGTGACGCGTGCGCGCTCGATAATGGACCCGAGGACCAGCTGCTGTCCGCATGCAACCCGGCCTTGCGCTCATTAACGCCTTGATAGCTCCACCAGCTCCAGATGGGCGCAATCAGGAAGGCCGCGAGCATCAGTGCGGCAAAGCCCCACGCTCCCACGCGTCGCCCGGGCAGCAGGCCGCGCAGCGAAAAGGCCTTGATTTCGTCGACATCCTTGGCCGATTGCGAAAGTTCCTCCACCCGCTCCACTAGCAAGATGATGGCCGCGCCCTCGCGCTGTACGGTCAGGCGGTGCCCGCCAAAGCGTAGCTCGGCGCCGCTGGCGCTATCGAATTCGGCATTGTCAACATTGCGGCCGTTGAAATCGAAGCCCAACCCCTCCGCGGCGTCCACGCGCAAAAGGCGACCGTCTGCCGATGTCAGCGTGGCATGGTGCGGATTGACCGCCAAATCCTCGACATGAATGTCATTGCTGCTGTCGCGGCCGATGCGGATGCTGCTGCCCGAAAAGGGGCGATCGCGTACGATCGACTTGCCCGCGCGTGTAACCGAAACCCGGCGGAGGATGAATGCCATGCCCCAGCCCCTACCAGTAAAAGAACACGCTGATGATATGCGCCGATAACGCCGCAATCAGTGCAAACGTCATCGGCACATGCACATAGAGCCACGCCTCGAGAATTGCCCGGATGCGCAGATGGCCGCGCAGCCGTGCGAGCGCCGCCTGTTTCTGGTCCAGCAGGTCGGTCAGGCGCGGGATGCTCTCGCCCGGCACTCCGGCCAGCGCGCGGCGCGCCGCTGCAGTCGCACAGCCAGGATAGCGGCCCGTGAAGCGGCTTGCCACCGAGCCTGCGAACGGGTCTTGCTCCAACGACGCCTGCACCGGCGCGCTGATCGCGGGCGGCAGCGCTAGCGCAGCGACGTGCAATTGGCGGTCAAAGGCGCGGATGGCCTCCAACATTTGCATTTGCGTCATTTGCTCGCGGTTTGCGGCCAAAGACTGCGGCAGCGTCGCGTAAACGAAAATCCCGAACAACCCCGACAATATGACGATCATCATCAACGCCCAGGCCAGCGTGTGGACATTCCACCCCAGCTGGAACCCGGTATGCCAGGTCCCGATCACGATCAGGGACAGTCCCAGGTAAACATGCGCCGAAGTCCATGCCTTGAGCGACCACGAGCCGCTGGTCATCTTGCGCTTGCGATAGCCAAGCGCGGTCAACCACAGGATCAGCGCCGCACCTATTGTCCCCAGCGTATAGCCATACCAACTGCCGCCATTGTGGCGCGGCGTGATGTCGATCAGCATGTAGGAGATGATGACCAGCAGCATCACCCCGCCCGAAATTTTCGCCCAGCGAAAGCCCGCGTAAGAAAGGAAGCCTTCGTGCGCGCTTTGCCGCACGCGCCCCGTTTGCGCGGCGGCAGCGCGGGTGCGACGTCGCAAAATGCCGGGACCCAGCGCCATCAGTCGTCACCCTCGCCCAGTTTGGCAACCGACAGAAACTCCTCGGGCGTCACGCGGATCGCGGCGCCGGTCGGGCAGGCGCGCACGCAGGCCGGACCGCCCTCTATCCCCTTGCACATGTCACATTTTACCGCGATTTTCTTGGGCTTGGTGCCTTCGGGCAAATTCGCCTTTGTCCATTTGGGCGAGGGTTCGCCGGGGCCGGGGCCAAATCCGAACAACAACCATTGCAACAGGCCCGGCTTCTTCGGCGGCTTCGCCTCCATCCGGATGACGCCATAGGGGCAGTTGCGCATGCAATTGCCGCAACCGATGCAGCCATCTTCCATATAAACTTCGCCATCAGGGCCACGGTGAATGACGTTGGGCGGACAATCCGCCATGCAATGCGGATGCTCGCAGTGGCGGCAACTGGTGGGCACGTGCAGATGGGCAAAGCTCTTGCCCGCTTCGCGGTCGAGCCGAGAGAGCCCATCGTGGCTGTCCGCACAGGCTTTTTCGCAATTGTCGCAGCCGACGCACAGCCGCTCGTCGATCAGCAGCGCATCGGTCGCCTCGCCAATCCCCTGTTTGATGAGAAAGCTCGCCGTATCCGAATAAAGATCGACCGCGCTGTAATAGCTGCCCTTGCGGCTTTCGATGAAGTCGTTGATCGCGGTGCGCTTCTGCATCGCCTCCAGCGTGTCGAGCTTGATCGCCGATTTGCGATCCAGGATGCGGCGGAAATCCTCGCCGCGCAGCTTGATGACCTCGCTCTTGACTGCCGCCTTGACCGTCGCGGTCCGCTGCCCTCCCCCCAGAACTGCCATCTCGCCGAAGAAGGCACCGGCAGGCAAGTAGGACAGGAAAATCGGCCGCCCGCCGATCATCTTTTCGACCGCCATCGAACCTGACCGGATGACGTAAATGTCATCGCCGGTGTCGCCCTCGGCCAGCACAGTCTCGCCAATCTTGACGGTCAGCACCTCGGCATTATCGACTGCGTCGACTAGGTCGGCCGGGGTCAACCCACCGCGGAAAATCTGCATTAACTGGCGTTCCAAGCTGATGCGGTTGATCACCCGCTTGGCCCCGGGCACGGCGGCCATCAGCTTCAGCGCGGCAGTGCGCGACACTTCGACCAAGATGCTGTCGGTACCGGCGCGCACGGTCGCACCGCGCTTGCGCCCCGAAATCAGGCCAACCTCACCAAAGATACTCCCGGTTTCGATCGGCACGACGCGGGTTGCATCATTGGGATCAATCTGCACCAGCACGCCACCATCAGCGACAGCGAACAGCGAGGTGCCAGGCTCGCCGCCTTCGAACACCACTTCGCCCGCGCGCACAAAGCTGACCTGCGAATCGAGCATGAATTCGCGCATCTGCAGCGGCGAGACATCGTTGAAAATGCTCACCCGTTCGCGCAGGAATTCCAACCACTCGGCAACGCTGCGATTGCCGGGCAGCCCTTCAAACACTTTAACGAGCAGCCCCTCGTCTGCGGGCGGCAGGGTGAAGGGCTCGCCCCTGATCTGCGTCTTTACATATTCAACGACATCATAGCCCTGGTTCATGCAATGTTTGATCAGCGGATAGCCCGCGAGCGCGCCGATGACGAAAATGCCGGGCGCGGTGCTTTCAAACTGCGGCGACAGCTTCGGGAATGCCTCGCGGTCAGGGCTCGAAAACTCGATGCCCAACCCCTCGACAAAGGCACGCGGCGCGACCGACCCCAACCGCGCAATAATCGCGTCGCACTCGATCCGCACATCGCCCGTCGGCGTTTCGAGCGTCAGCCAGCCTTCCTCGACCAGTTTGGGCGATGTTTCGGTGCGCACAATCATTGCGCCCGTCGCCCCCGCTTCCATTAGGTCAGAGACATTCTTGGCCTTGGCCCGGGCGAAATCTTTAGACCGGTTCAGGATGGTAACGGTGTTTTCAAGTGCCGACTCGGCCAGCCCCAGCGCATTTTCAATACCCGCGTCGCCTGATCCGACGACGGTGACATGCTTGTCCTGATAATCTGCCGGATCGTCGAGCTGATAGACCACATGCGCCATGTCGCCGCCGGGACAGCGCATTCGGTTGGGATTGCCCTGAGTGCCAATGGCCAATACGATATATTCGGCCCGAAATTCGGCGCCTCGCGCGGTGCGGATGGTGAAATCGCCTTGTGCGCCTTCGACCGCAGTGACTTCGGCATAATAGGCGATATTCACCCTGTGCTCGGCCATCTGCCGATCCCAGGTCGCCAATATATCCTCGCGAATCCCCTCGTCAAAATCGCAGTCAGACCGCAGGTCCAGCCGCGTCGGGGTCGCCATCACCAGCTTACCCTTCTGATATTTAAAAATGGTATCAGAGAGATGGTCGGTTTTTTCGAGAAGTACATGGGACAACCCCAGCGCGGCCGCGCGCGCAGCGGCGCTCAGCCCGGCCGGGCCCGATCCGATTATGGCGATCTGAACCTTATCGTTCATGCGCTGTCGCCCGCCCGGCGCGGATCCCGGCGCTCGCAGACTGGTTCCAACCCCGCCGACCGCTCGCCGCGCATCAGCATCCCCCAACTATGGCTGCCGGCCCGAAACGGCAACCTTCCCCAATGGATGCGACCCGGACTTGTCAGGCGTCCGATAAGCTTGGGTTATGGCGGGGAAAGGCAGGGGGCGTCAACCATTGTTGACGCTGAAATCGTGCGTCAATCAGGCGGTTTCGACCTGCCGGTCCATTACCGCTACTGGCGGATCATAGGCATGCCAGCCGTCGGGGCCCAGCCTTTCGAGCGGGCGGAACTTGGCCTTATACGCCATGCGCCGCGAACCTTCGATCCAATAGCCCAGATAGACATAAGGCAGGCCCGCAGCACCGGCGCGCAATATGTGGTCGAGGATGATATAGGTGCCCAAGCCTTCACGTAATGGATGTTCGGCATCAAAGAAGCTGTAAATCATTGACAGTCCATCATTCTGCCTGTCGGTCAAGCAGCAGCCCACCAGCTTGCCGGGGCGGCTGTCGGCTTGCGCGGGTTCGCGATATTCGACCAGATAGCTGTCGACCGGGGTCTGCTCGACCATGTCGGCAAAATCCTGCTCGTCCATATCGGCCATGCCGCCTTCGGGGTGACGGCTGCGCAGATACCGGCTCAGCAGATTAAACTGTTCCTGCGTTGCCCACGGTTTGCACGCGGCAACCACCAGATCGCCGTTGCGGCGAAGATTGCGTTTCTGGGTTGCCCCCGGTTCAAAATCATTGGCGCACACGCGCACTGACACGCACGCGGTGCACCCGGTGCAGCTGGGGCGATAGGCAACAGACTGGCTGCGGCGGAAACCGATGCGTCCCAGCGCGTCATTCAATTCCGCCGGATTGCTTCCGCCCAGTTCGGTGAACACTTTTCGTTCGGTCTTGCCCGCCAGATAGGGGCATGGTGCCGGGCTGGTGACAAAGAAGCGGGGGAAGCGAAATGGTGCGCTCACGCTACGGCAAATCCTGTCTAGTCCACGCTGGCGACTCCACCAGCGCGGCCGACTATGCCGCGTCAAAATCATGGTGCAAAGAGTGTTTACCAAGCCGTCCTGATTTGAATCAATTCGACCCGAATTAACCACGCAGCGGCGCGTCAGTCTCCCTTGTAACCGCGCAGCTCGTCGCCAGTCATCGTGGCGACGTGCAGTACATTGGTCGAACCCGGCGTACCGAACGGGACGCCTGCCATCATCACCAGCTTGGCACCGGCGCGGCCAACGCCGTGGCGCAGCGCCATGCGCTTGCCCTTGGCGATCATCTCTTCAAAGCTGCCAATGTCCTTGGTTCGCACGGCATGCGCGCCCCAGAGCAGGCCCATTCGCCGCGCCGCGTCAAGTTTGGGGGTGAGCACCAGCAGCGGTGCACCCGGCCGCTCGCGTGCCACGCGCCGCGCGGTCGATCCTGACGCCGTGAAGCAAATGATGGCATCGGCATCGATCGTCGCAATAATGCTGCCCGCCGCCTCGGCCAGTGCGTCGGCCGTCGTCGCGTCGGGTTTGGTTTCGGTAAAGTGCAGACGGCGGAAATAATCGGGGTCGGCCTCCACCGATTTGGCGATGCTATCCATCATCGTCACCGCCTCGATCGGCCAAGCGCCCGCCGCCGTCTCCGCCGATAGCATGATGGCGTCGGCACCATCGTAAATGGCGGTCGCAACGTCGGACACTTCGGCACGCGTCGGGGTGGGCGACTGGATCATGGATTCCAGCATCTGCGTCGCCACCACCACCGGCTTGCCCATCCGGCGGGCGGTCGCGACGATGCGCTTTTGCAGGGGCGGGACGGCCTCAGGCGGCAATTCCACGCCCAGATCGCCGCGCGCCACCATCGCCGCGTCGGCCAATTCCAATATTTCTTCGATACGCTCGACGGCGCTGGGCTTCTCAAATTTGACCAGCAGCGCCGCCTTGCCGCCAATTAACGTGCGGGCCTCTGCGACATCCTCGGGTCGCTGGACAAATGAAAGCGCAACCCAATCAACCCCCTGCTCCAGCGCGAAGGTCAGATCGCGACGGTCTTTCTCGGTCAGCGCCGCCAATGGCACCACCACGTCGGGCACATTGACGCCCTTGCGGTTCGAAATGCGACCGCCAATCTCGATGCGTGTGTTGATGCGCGTCGGCGTTACCGCCTGCACCCGCAACACCAGCTTGCCGTCATCCACCAGCAACCGTGTGCCGGGCTTTAAAGCCGCGAACAATTCGGGGTGCGGCAGATGGACGCGCGTTGCATCGCCCGGCGCCGGATCGGCATCAAGGATGAAGTCGTTGCCGGAAACCAGGTCAACCCCGCCATCAGCAAAGCTGCCAACGCGCAGCTTCGGGCCCTGAAGGTCGGCCAAGATGGTTGTCGGGCGACCCGTATCCTTTTCCAGCGCGCGGATCGCGGCGATCACCGCCGCATGCCCCGCATGCTCGCCATGGCTCATGTTAACGCGAAAGGCATCCGCCCCGGCGAGCGCAAGGGCGCGCAGCATCTCGGGTGTGTTGCTCGCCGGACCCAAAGTGGCAAGGATCCGCACCTTGCGCGCACGCGGGCTGTAAATCTGCGCCACAATCAATCCCCTCGTCGCTCGTTCGTCCGGCTCGCAAGGCAATTGCCACGAGCCCCTTGCCGCTGGCAAGCGTTGCGGGCATGCGCATAGCTATTCATTGGTGGCAACAGGAAGACAGCTGATGACCGATCCCCTCGACACGCTCGATGACGCAGTTGCAGCGGCTGCCTTCCGCCGCCTTGTCCGCTTGCTTCGGCACCGCACCGATGCAGCCAATATCGACCTGATGGGGCTGGCCGGGTTCTGCCGCAATTGCCTGGGCGACTGGGTCGCCGAGGCCGGCGAGATGGACAAGGAGGCGGGGCGCGCCATTGTCTATGCAATGCCCTATTCCGACTGGAAGGCTGCGAACCAGACCGCGGCGTCGCCCGAGCAGCTTGCAGCCATGGAAGCCAGCATGGCGAAGAATCCAAGGCATTTTTGAAGTTGAAGGGAAGAGAAAACCGATGCGCCTGATCCTGACCGCTGCCTTGCTGCTGGCATCATCGCCGCTGGCCGCCCAGACCACTTATATCCACGCCGGTCGCCTGCTTGCCGATCCCGCCGCAACGCCGCGCGGCCCCTCCACTATCATCGTCCGCGACGGCAAGGTCGCCGAAGTGCGCAGCGGCTTTGTCGTGTCAGAAGCCGACGCGCGCATCATCGACCTGAAAACGCAGTTTGTTTTGCCGGGTCTGATCGACATGCACGTTCATATTGGCAGCGACGACAATCTGCTGCGCAGCCGACTCGAAGGGCCAAGCCGCGATGTCGAGGATGGCTTTGTCATCGCGCAGGCCAATGCGCACAAGACGCTGGAGGCCGGGTTCACGACGGTGCGTGATCTGGGCGGTGAGGGGCGAACGACCACCACCTTGCGCGACGCCATCAACAATGGCGTCATCGTCGGCCCGACCATCATCCCGGCGGGAACGATGGTGTCGGTCACGGGAGGCCATGGCGGCGTTAACGGGCTCAATCGGACCTTTACGCGCGCCGTAGCCGAAGAGCGCACCAATGTGTGCGACGGCCCCGATGGCTGTGCCAGCGCCGTGCGCGCACAAATTTCCATCGGAGCGGAAGTGATCAAATTCGCGGCTACCGGCGGGGTGCGTTCCAACGTCGCAGGCGGGCTGGGCAAGCAGATGACCGACGCCGAAATGAAGAGCATCGTCGACACCGGCCACAGCTTTGGCCGCAAGGTCACCGCGCATGCGCACGGCAAGGAAGGGATCGATGCCGCACTGCGTGCAGGGGTTGACAGCATTGAGCATGGCAGCTTCATCGACGATGAAACGGTCAAGCTGTTCAAAGCGAGCAATGCCGCGCTCGTCCCCACTGCCGTCGCCCCCATTGCCGCACTGGCGCAGGCGCGGCGCGGCGACGCGCCGGGACCGCAGCTCGCCAAGGCCGAAGAAGCCGCCGCCGCACATGCCGCCAGCTTTGCCCGCGCGGTGAAAGGCGGGGTGCGCATCCTCTTCGGTACCGACAGCGGCGTCGCGCCGCACGGCGACAATGCCAAGGAATTTGCGCTGATGATCAAGGCGGGGATGACCCCGGCCCAAGCGATCAAGGCAGCCACCAGCGACAATGCAGCCGAACTCGATCGTCCCATCGGAGCAATCTTGCCCGGGCGCGATGCCGATATCATCGCGGTCGCGGGCGACCCGCTGGCCGATGTCACCGCGCTGGAAAGGGTCAGTTTCGTAATGCGCCGTGGCGTTGTCCACAAGCTGGACGGCAAGCGCCAACCCTTTCCGCCCGAATAGGGCTTGGCGAATCTGCTACGTCCCAGCTAGGCGCGTCGGCCAAACATTACCCAGCGGGAGTTATCCATGTCCGATGAAGCCAGCGTTTCCGACCAGCAATTGCGCCTGTTCATCGAGCGTATCGAGCGGCTGGAGGAAGAGAAAAAGGGCATCGCCGATGACATTCGCGACGTCTATTCCGAAGCCAAGGCCAACGGCTACGACGCCAAAATCATGCGCCAGATCGTCCGCCTGCGCAAAATGCCGGTGAACGACCGCAAAGAAATGGAAGCCATTCTCGACGTCTATAAATCCGCCCTCGGCATCGCCTGATTTCCCCAGCAAGGAGCACAGCCATGATCCTGACCACCACCAGCAGCATCGAAGGCCATCCCGCCAAAGACTATCTGGGCATCGTTACCGGCGAAGTGATTGTCGGGGCCAACATCTTTAAGGATTTGTTCGCAGGCATCCGCGACGTCGTCGGCGGCCGGTCGGGCAGCTATGAATCAACGCTGCGCGACGCGCGCGAAGCGGCGCTGAAAGAGCTGGAAGGCGAAGCCCGGTCGCGCGGCGCCAACGCCGTGATCGGCGTCGATTTCGATTATGAGGTGCTGGGTCAGGGCGGATCGATGCTGATGGTCACCGCTAGCGGCACCGCCGTAGTTGTCTGACAGGGCACCACGCGCTAGGGGCGGCCACCAGTTTGTCATAACCACGGAGGACGGCGGTGGCCGGCCATAGCAAGTTCAAGAACATCATGCACCGCAAGGGTGCGCAGGACAAAAAGCGCAGCGCCCTGTTCAGCAAGCTCGCGCGCGAAATCACCGTTGCGGCCAAAATGGGCCTGCCCGATCCCGACGCTAACGCCCGCCTGCGCGCTGCTGTCAACGCGGCCAAGGCGCAGTCAATGCCCAAGGACAACATCCAGCGCGCGATCGACAAGGCGTCGGGCGGCGAAGGCGAGAATTATGAGGAAATCCGCTACGAAGGCTATGGCCCCGGCGGCGTTTCGCTGATCGTCGAGGCGCTGACCGACAACCGCAACCGCACCGCGACCAACGTTCGCACCGCATTTAGCAAGAACGGCGGCAACCTCGGCACCAGCGGCAGCGTAAGCCATGGTTTCGATCGATTGGGCCAGATCCTTTATCCCGCCAGCGCAGGCGATGCCGACACCGTATTCGAAGCCGCTTTGGATGCAGGCGCCGATGACGTCGAATCGTCCGAGGACGGCCACGAAATCTGGACCAGCGTCGAAAATCTCCACCCCGTCGCCAAAGCACTCGAAGCCAAGCTGGGCGAAGCCGAAGGCGTGAAGCTCGCCTGGCGGCCCACGATGAAGAGCGAAATCGCCGACGAAGCGACCGCACAAAGCCTGTTCAAGCTGATCGACACGCTCGACGATGACGATGATGTCCAGACGGTGTGGGGTAATTACGAGATTCCCGATGCGGTGATGGAGAAGCTCGGCTGATCATCCTCGGCCTCGACCCGTCGCTCTCCTGTACCGGCTGGGGTATCGTCCGCATCGACGGCAGCCGGATCAGCCACATTGCCAACGGCCAGATCAAGACCGATGCGAAGGCCGCGCTGCCCAGCCGGTTGGCGCATCTCGACAGCGCGCTGGCAGCGGTAATCGCCGACCATGCACCCGCCTGCGCCGCCGTCGAGGAGGTCTTCGTGAACGACAATCCCCAATCGACGCTGAAGCTGGCACACGCGCGCGGCGTGGTCCTGCTCGGCTGCGCGCGCGGCGGATTGCCCGTGACCGAATACGCCCCGCGCCTGGTCAAAAAAGCGCTGGTCGGCACCGGCGGCGCGGCGAAGGAACAGGTGCAAGCCATGCTGCGCGTGCTGCTGCCCGGGGTGACGGTGGCGGGGGCAGACGCCGCCGATGCGCTGGCGGTGGCGATTTGCCATGCGCATCACAAGCCCCGCTAGCCCCTTAAAGCCGTGCGCCCTGAGCTTGTCGAAGGACCGTCCTTTCTTTAACCGGTTGGAAAAGGAAGAACGGGGCTTCGACAAGCTCAGCCCGGACGGGTAGGGTATAACAATGATCGCCAAACTCACTGGACGGCTGGACTCATCAGGCGCAGGCCATGCCGTCATCGATGTCGGTGGCGTTGGCTATCTGGTCGAAGCCTCGGCGCGCACACTTGACGCATTGGGCGCAGTCGGCGGCGAAGTGACCATCCACACCGAAATGCTGGTGGGCGAGGATTTTCTGCGCCTGCTGGGCTTTGCCCGCGCCGAGGAGCGCGACTGGTTCCGCCTGCTCGTCAGCGTGCAGGGGGTGGGCGCGAAAATGGCGCTCGCCATCCTGTCAGCCCTCGAAATCGCCGACCTCCAGCGCGCGCTGGCGAGCGGCGACGCCGCGATGGTGGCGCGCGCTAACGGCGTCGGGCCGAAACTGGCGCAGCGGATTTGCAACGAACTGAAGGACAAGGCCGGTGGCCTTGCGGGCATCGCGGGCACGGGCAGCGGCGTGCCGGTTGGTGGCGGCCCGCTCGCCGATGCGGTTGCGGCGCTGACCGGGCTGGGGTTCAAACCCGCCGAAGCGAGCGCAGCAGTGGCGGCGGCGAATGACGATTTGGGCGCAGGCGCAAACCTCGACGCGCTGGTGCGCCTCGCACTTCGAAAGGCAGCCAAATGAGCGGCAAAGTGATTGCGGTGTACAGCCTGAAGGGCGGCGTCGGCAAAACCACGCTGGCGGTCAACCTCGCCTGGGCGGCCGCCACGCTGTCGAGCCGCCGCACCCTGTTGTGGGACCTCGATGCGCAGGCCGCCGCCAGCTACATCCTCGGCCAAACCACCAAAGGCAAGAGCGCGCAGTCCGCCATCCTGAAAGAAGTCGCGCCCGACAAGCTGATCCGCGCCACCGCCATCGACCGCCTCGCCATCCTGCCCGCCGACGCGTCGCTGCGCACGCTCGACATTGATTTTCATGAACTCGACAAGAAAAAACGCCTCGCCAAGATCGCCGAGGGGCTGGCCAAGGACTATGACCGCATCATCATCGATTGTCCGCCGGGCCTGACCGACACATCGGACCAGATTTTGCGTGCCGCCGACCTGGTCATCGTCCCCGTCATCCCCGCCCCGCTCGCCCAGCGCGCACTCGATACCATCGCCGAACATCTGGGCGGCAAGACGGCGAAGGCGGTGCTGATGCCCGTCTTTTCAATGGTCGACCGCCGCCGCAGCCTGCACCGTGCGGCGGTGGCGGGCGCCCCCGACTGGCCGGTGATCCCTGCCGCCAGCGCCTACGAGCGCATGACCGAAGCCCGGGCACCAGTGGGGAAGTTAATGGGTCCACGCAGCGCGCCAGTGCAAGCGGTCGCGGGGCTGTGGCAAGCAGTTGAGAAAAGGTTAGCGAAGGGGTGAACAAGCCCATCCCCCTCCCCGTCCGTCCTGAGCCTGTCGAAGGACCGTTCTTTTTTGACCTTGGCGAAAGAAAGAACAGGGCTTCGACAAGCTCAACCCGAACGGATATGGCTTGTCTGCGGACGCCACGTTCGCTGGCATTGTTTGATTTGTCTGTTGGCGCAGGGTGAGTTTTTGGGAGCGGTACGGTGAAGTTTCCCATAACATTGAGAAGGCATCGACGTGATGAGGAGCCATACTTCCAATACTCCTCTCAAGCTCGCTTGTATGAGTTTGAAGAGCAATATCTCATTTGCAGTGTTGCTGGAATTGCCGAGACTGCGTCGATAACTTTGCTGAATATTGGTGCGAACTCAGCGGCAATTGGAGAGGCGGCCATTAAGCACCTCGACGAATTTCAGAGAGAATCCCCAAAAAGTCTTCAAAATGAAAAATCAACCGATTGGGTAGCGTTCCAGAAATCTGGGGCAAAATCAGTCAAAGCATTTGAGAAAAAGCTCTGGCAGATCGACCTCGCACTGATGAATTCGGCTGTGTTGATTTGGGCCAAGCCGCGCAAAAGCCTGCATTACGATCTTAGTACATATATGACCGCAAGGCGTTTTGATACCGAAGGAACGGGCGAGGCGATTAGAAAAGCTATTGAAGCTGCTAAGGCCCTGCGCGACGTAGGATTGGTTTAGTGACAGACCTCGTCCCACTCACCACCCCCATCCGCACCCCCGAGGACGCCGACGCTGCGCTGCGCCCCAAAACGCTCGCCGAGTTCGTAGGGCAGGCCGCGGCGCGCGAAAATCTGCGCATCTTCATCGAGGCCGCCAAATCGCGTTCCGACGCGCTCGACCATGTGCTGTTCTACGGTCCCCCCGGCCTCGGCAAAACCACGCTGGCCCAAATTGTCGCGCGCGAACTCCGCGTCGGGTTCCGCTCCACCAGCGGCCCAGTCATTGCCAAGGCGGGTGATCTCGCCGCGCTGCTCACCAATCTTGAAGACGGCGACGTCCTGTTCATCGACGAAATTCACCGGCTGTCGCCTGCGGTCGAGGAAATCCTCTACCCCGCGATGGAGGACCGCGCGCTCGACATCATGATTGGCGAAGGGCCGTCGGCGCGGTCGGTGCGCATCGACCTGCCTAAATTCACGCTGGTCGGTGCGACGACGCGGCAGGGGTTGCTCACCACCCCCTTGCGCGACCGCTTCGGCATTCCGGTGCGGCTGAATTTTTACAGCCATGGCGAGCTGGAGCAGGTGATTACTCGCGCGGCGCGGTTGCTCGACCTCAACATCGCCCCCGATGGCGCGCTCGAAATAGCCAAGCGCTCGCGCGGCACGCCGCGCATCGCCGGGCGGCTGCTGCGCCGCGTGCGCGATTTTGCCAGCGTCGCGGGGGCAAGCATCGTCGATGCCAAGGCCGCCGATGCCGCGCTCAACCGGCTGGAGGTCGATGCGCTGGGCCTCGATGCGATGGACCGGCGCTATCTGACCATGATCGCTGACATTTATCGCGGTGGGCCGGTGGGCGTTGAAACATTGGCCGCAGGCCTGTCCGAGCCGCGCGACACGATCGAGGATGTGATCGAGCCCTATCTGCTGCAAGCCGGGCTGATCGCGCGGACGGCACGGGGGCGCTGCCTCAATCCGGCCGCATGGAAGCATCTGGGGCGGAACCCGCCCGCCGGTGCGCAGGACGGGTTGTTTGACGGCGAATAGCCGACCAGCCGAGTCTGTAGCGCGATAAAGCGCCCTTACCCCCTTCCCGCCGAGTCCCCCGCCCGCTATCGCATTGGTTAATGTCCCCGCCCCCTTTCACCCCCGGCTATTTCGATGGCCCCGCGCATATCTTTCGCGTGCGCGTCTATTTCGAGGATACCGACCTGTCGGGCATCGTCTATCACGCCAATTACCTGCGTTATATGTAGCGCGCGCGGTCAGACATGCTGCGGCTCGCGGGCATCGACCAGCGCGCGGCGAATGACGCGGGCGAAGGCGCATGGGCGGTCACCGACCTAAATATCCGTTATCGCCGCCCGGCGAAACTTGATGATGACCTTATTGTCATCAGCACGGTCGAGGCGGTGCGCGGTGCGAGCGTCATCATCGCCCAGCGCGTGCTGCGCGGCGAGGAGACACTGACCGAAAGCCGCGTTACCGCCGCCTTCATTACCCCCGATGGCCGCCCGCGCCGGCAACCCGCGGGCTGGGCCGAACGTTTCACCGCCATCATGACCGGAGTGAACTGACCTTGCTCGACGACATCAAATTGGCCACCGACGCCGCCACCCTGTCACCTGTCGCCCTGTTTTTGCAGGCCGATATTGTGGTGAAGGCGGTTATGGTCGGGCTGCTGATCGCCTCCATCTACGTCTGGGCGCTGATTTTCAGCTTCGGGCGCGGGACTGGCCGCGCGATTCGCGAGTCCGAGGCGTTCGAGCGCGATTTCTGGCGGGCGGGCGACATCGACAAGTTTTTCAGCGAAAATGGGCGCGAGGAATTGCCCGCAGCGCGCGTGTTGGCGGCGGGGATTGGCGAGTGGCGGCGCTCGACCAAGGGCAAGGCCATCGACCGCGACGGCACGCGCGAGCGGCTGGGCATCGCGATGCACGCCGCCGTCGATGCCGAAATTGACCGGCTCGCCGAGCGCATCGGCGTGCTCGCCACCATCGGCGCGGTAGCCCCGTTCGTCGGGCTGTTCGGCACGGTGTGGGGCATCATGCGCAGCTTCACCGCCATTGCCGCCGAACAGAACAGCAGCCTGGCCGTCGTTGCTCCGGGCATTGCCGAGGCGCTGTTTGCGACCGCCATCGGCCTGTTCGCGGCGATCCCGGCGGTGATTGCGTACAACAGCTTCTCGCAGCGGCTGAACCGGCTCGACAGTAGGTTGTCGCGCTTTGCCGACGGGCTGCACGCCACCTTCAGCCGCGAGCTGGAGCACGACTGATGGCGATGTCCATGCCCGGGGCAGGCGGTGGGGGCGGACGGCGCGGCAAACGCCGCCGCGCGCCGATGGCCGAAATCAACGTGACCCCGTTCGTCGATGTGATGCTGGTGCTGCTGATCATTTTCATGGTCACAGCGCCGCTGATGGTCGCGGGCGTGCCGATCAATCTGCCCGACAGCCGCGCCAAGCCGGTCGATGCTGAACAACAGGAGCCGGTGCAGTTGAGCATCGACGAGGCCGGACGCACATTTATCGGCGAAGAGGAAGTGCGCAGCTCCGACTTGCCCGCGCGCCTCGCCACCCTGGCCGAGAGCGACACGCCGCCGCAAATCCAGCTGCGCGCTGACCGCAGCCTCGATCATGGCCGGGTGATGCGCGTGCTGGGCGAGATTAACCGTGCGGGCCTCACCCGCATCGCGCTGGTCACCAGCGGTTCAGATGCCGAGCCCTAGGCGGGAGTTATGGCCGAAACGCTGATCAGCCGTCCGGACCAGAATCTGCGTGTTGCCGTTGGCGCGGCGGTGGTGCTGCATGTGGTGCTGCTTGCGCTGCTATCGGTGCAATGGACACGCGGCGAGCGGCGGTTCGACAATCCGCCGATGGAGGTCGACCTGATCGCCGATACCGGCCCCACATCTACCGCGCCCGAAATTTCCGAAACGCCGCCGGCCGCTAAGCTGGGCGAGGAAGAGGCCCTGTCCCGCGAGGCGCAGACCGCGCTGCCCGAGCCCGCACCTCTCCCCAAACCAACGCCAAAAGCTCCCGCGGCCAAGCAACCCCCCAGCAAAGCCCCGCCCGCCAAAGGACCGCCAACGCGCCGACCCAATACGCCCACAGGAAGGCTCGACGGCATCGCCGAGGGGTTGGGCAAGGAAGCAACCAAAGCCCCCGGTCGGGGTCTGCCCGCCACACAAACCGCAGCGGAGGTGCGCAAATCCATCGACGTCAGCATCAAGGGCGCAGTTGCCTCCCGCTGGAATGGATGCCGCGTCAGCGGGTTGGACGTCGATGCGCTCAAAACTACGGTGAAGTTCCGCCTGACGCAATCGGGTGGGCTTGACGCGGTGACAAGTGTTGTCACCATCGGCCAGAATGACAGCAACCAGTTCCAGGTGGCACGTCATCAGGAATGCGCCAAGCGCGCGATAGAACTCGCCGCACCTTTCGATTTGCCAGCCGAAAACTATGATTTCTGGCGCAACTACACGCTCGATTTTGTCAAAAGGTGAAGTCCATGATCCGCCCGCTTCTCGCTCTCGCCGCACTGTTGCCGCTCGTTGCTGCAGCGCAGACCACGCCGGCACCGACAGTGACTCCACCGCCTGCCGAGCCGCGCGAAACCATTGAAGGCACGCTCAGCAGCGAGCGCGCGATCATCATCCTGCCACCCTTCACCACGCCCACCAACACCACCGTCGCGGGCCTATCGACCACCAGTCTGGGCGGCCAGATCGCCAGCGTCATCGCAGCCAACCTGGAACGCAGCGGGCTTTATGCGCCCATCGGCCCCTCGGGGCTGCGCCAGATCAGCATGGGCGAAGTCACCGCGCCGCAATTTGATGGCTGGGCCGGGCGCGATGCCGAAAATTTGGTGCACGGCTTCGTCCGCGCCAACCCGGACGGCAGCCTGACGGTCGGATGCTATCTTTTCGACGTCGCGCTGAAAACCGAGCTGGTCCGGCAAGGTTTCGTTATCCAGCCGGGCGATTGGCGCCGCGCCGCGCACAAATGTGCCGACGCCATATATTCGCGCCTGTCGGGCGAAGCGCCCTTCTTTGACAGCCGTATCGCCTACATTGCCGAGCGCGGGCCCAAGAATAATCGCATCAAGCAGCTCGCCATCATGGATTCGGATGGCGGCAACCACCGCTTTATCACTTCAGGCCAAGCGCTCGCCATTTCCCCGCGTTTCTCGCCCGATTACAAGCAGATCGTCTATGTGTCCTACCTCAACAATCGCGTCCGCGTATTCGTCTATGACGTGGCAGCAGGCAGTCAGCGGCTGGTGCATGAATCCGCCAACGCGACTTTCGCTCCGCGCTGGTCGCCCGATGGCAAGACGATTCTGTTTTCGATGGCTACGGGCGGCAATACCGACATCTACAAGATTGCGGCCAGCGGCGGCACGCCGGTGCGCCTGACCAACACCCCCGGAATCGACGTCGGGGGCAGCTTTTCACCCGACGGTAGCAAGATTGTATTCGAAAGCGACCGGTCGGGCAGCCAGCAAATCTATGTCATGAACGCCGACGGGTCGGGCCAGCGCCGCATCAGCTTTGGCGGCGGGCGCTATGCCACACCCGAATGGTCGCCGCGCGGCGACCTGATTGCCTTTACCAAAATTGGCGGCGGCGAATTCCGGGTCGGCGTGATGACACCGGCGGGCGGCGGTGAACGCCTGCTGACCAACGATTGGCAGGACGAAGCGCCGACTTGGTCGCCCAATGGCCGCGTGCTGCAATTTTTCCGCACATCGCCAGGGCGCGAGGGACGGTCAACCATCTGGCAGGTCGATCTGACCGGCGTGAACCTGCGCCGTCTGCAAACGCCACAGGATGGCTCTGATCCCGCCTGGGGGCCGGTGCTGCCCTAACATCTCACCCCGCTTTTGCCCCGCTTGCCGGAACGGACGGGGCGAAAGCGGGTTGATTAACCGGGTTCAACATGGGTTAATCGCCGCATCAGCAGCACTAGCCTTCCACGACAAGCGCCAGACAGGAGAAACACCATGACGCTTCGCCGCACCGCTCTTCTCACCCTTTCCGCCGCGGCACTCGCGCTGGGCGCCTGTGCCAAGAAGCCGCCCGCAGAGCTGCCGCCCGCGCCCGACGGCAGCACCGTCACCGGCGGCACCGACACCGGCACCGCGCCCGGTATCATCCCCGGATCGCAGCAGGATTTCGTCGCAAACATCAGCAACGACCGTATCTTCTTCGATTACGACCAGTTCAACGTCGATGCCGAAGATCAGGCAACGCTACGCAGCCAGGCCACCTGGCTGCAGCGCTACCCCGCCGTGCGTGTGCTGGTCGAGGGCCATGCCGACGAGCGCGGTACGCGCGACTATAACATCGCGCTGGGCGAGCGCCGCGCCAATGCGGCCAAGAACTATCTCGCCTCGCTGGGCATCGATCCGTCGCGCATCGACGTCATCAGCTATGGCAAGGATCGCCCCGACGCAATCGAATCGAACGAAGCCGCCTGGGCGCGCAACCGCCGCGCGGTGAGCATCGTCATCCAGTGATGAAATAGGTCCAGACCGGCACGGTTGCCCATGCTGCCGCCGCCATAAACGCACCAAAGGGGATGTGCCGGTCACGCACCGGTTCGTCCCCTTTTTGCAGCAAGGCCCAGATAATCCCGCCGAAGCTGGCCATGGCAAACATGAAGGGCAGCGGCATCCAGCCGATCCAGCACCCAATGGCGGCCGCAAGTTTGGGATCCCCGCCGCCCATGCCGTCGCGCCCGCGCGCGCGCGCGAACAGCCACGCCAGCACCCCTAAGGTCGCGCCGCCCGCAATTGCACCGGTCAGCCGCGCGGGCAGGCTGCTGTCCAACATCGCCCCCGCCAGCACCAGCCCCGTGCCCGCGAGAACGCCGGTCAGAACATCGGGCAGCCAATAGTGGCGCAGATCGAGCAGCGCGAGCGGCAGTAGTAGCCAACCGAATAGCGCCAAACCCCAGCCCGCCGCGCCGGGGAGCAACAGCACAGAAGCCGCGCCAATCGCCGCGCAGCCCACCTCGACGCGCAGGTGCAGTGGGTCGATGGACGTGCTGCAGGCCGAACAGCGCCCGCGCCGCGCTAGCCAACCGATCAAGGGGATAAGGTCCAGTAACCCCAGTGTCCGCCCGCAACCGTCGCAGACCGAACGCCCCAAAATGCTGCGCCCAGACCCCCAACGCAGCACTAGCGTAGCAATGAAACTGCCAGCGATCAGGCCGAGCACAGCAGCGAATGGCAGCACGGTGACCAGCGGCAACTCCGCCAGCCACCCAAGCAGCGTCACAGGCGCCCTTCGTGCAGCAGCACCAGATCGCCCCCGGCGGGCAGAAATCCGGCGGCGCGCAACAGGCCTTCGGCGGCGGCATCACCGCTTGCCCGCACCGACAGGCGCGCGCGATATTGTCCCGCGCCATCGAACGCTAACGTAAGCCGCTCCATCCCTGATTGGCTCGCCAGCGCCGCCTCGGCGCGTCCGTCGCGGCAGGTGAGCGGTCCTGCCATGCCATTGGCAAGGTCAAGCCCCGGCACCGGCAGCGCGATGCTCAGCCGCGCCTGGCCTGCCGCCTCGACGCAGCGTCCCGCGCTATCAAAGCGCGCGGCTACACCCGCCAGTTGCAGACTGTCCAGCGGCACGCCCGCGAGGCTCGCCCCCAACGATACGCTGCCGTTCATATCCTTGACCCCGCGCGCGCCATTGAGCAGCAGCGCACCAGTCAGCTTGCCGAGCAGCACATCGTCACGCGCGATTTCCAGCCGCACCTCTCCCCGCAGCAGCGCCAGAGGGGCAAGGCCCGCACCAATGCTGCCCAGGCGCGCACCGCGCCAGCGCGCATCAATCAATTGCCCCGACCAGAGGCTGCCCGTCACCGCCCGCGCAGTCAGACCAGCATCGCCCGCGCCAGCCATGCCGAGCACCAGCCGCAGCGGCAGCGTGGCAATGATCAGCGCCGCCGCGAGCAGCGCCGCTGCAATCCATATCCTCGGCCGCGTCATGGCCGCCGCACCTCTGCCGTCACCCCAACCGATCCGTCGGTGCTCGGCGTGATGGTCAACCGGTCGACGACCAAACCCTGCGCCTCCAACTGCGCCAGCCAGCCAATGACCGCCGGTGCGCGCGCTGACGCGATGGCCAGCGTCGCCGCGCCGTCGCCGCGCGCCTCATTGCGATCAAGGCTCAGGCCGGTGTCGCCCGCGCTCACGGCGATCCACTGGTCGAGCGGCCCGGTGATGCGTGCATTCGCGGGAGCCGCGGCGCCCTTGATCAGCGCGGCCTTGGCTTCCACCCGCGCTGCGCGCTCAACCGCTAGCTTATGTTCGTCGCCCAACCCGCTGATATAGCCCACCAACGGCCGCAGGATTAGCCACAGCAGCACCGCCGCCGCCAGCGCGCCCGCCACGCCGACCAGCCGCTGTTCGCGCACCGATAAAGCCTGCCACCAGCGGGTTAGCGACGCGATCATGGCACAGCCCTTATCGTTACATTGCCCATCTGCATGCCGTCGCTACCCTGCATTGGCTGGGCCGTTATGGTGTAGCCCCGCGCCTGCAGCGCCTTGAGCGCTCCATTAACATCCTCGATGCGCGGCGCGGCTAGCGTCACCGACAGCGTGCCATCGCTGCCATGGCCCAACGTCCGAACCGCGACCGCCGGATAGTCCTGCAGGCTTTGATACAGTCCACCCAGCGGGGCCGACAGCGCCAGCGGCCCACCGCCACGCTGCGCCAGCAGTGCGTCGAGCGCGGCCTCGGCCGCCGCCGCATCGTCGCCCTTGGCCCCGACCGCTGCCGCCGCTGCGACGCTGCGCGCATTAGCCGCGCTGGTACTGCGCGCCAGTTGCACCGCCTGCACCAGCGGCACCGCCAGCGTCAGCAGCACTAGGGCCGCCGTGAGCCGCATCAGCCATTTGCGCATATCAGGCGACAGCGCGCTCTTGCGGCGCGGCGCATAAGCGCCGGTCAAAAGGTCGATCGGTACGCTCTCTGTTAGCTCGGTGAGCCAACCGAAGACCGCCGCATCGTCGGCGGTTACAGGCTGCAAGCCGGACAGGCGCATTGGGTCAATGACTTCGTCGGCCTCGGCACACAGCGCCGCTGTGCGCAACAATGTTTCTCCACCTATCGCCGCACGCGTCGCTTGCCCTTCGGCGGGTGCAGGCACCAGCGCAGCAATCGGCACCAGCGCGCGGGGGGTGACTTCGGCGAGCGCCAGCTGCGCCAGCCACCCGTCCATCGCGCCGCGCGATACGGCGGCAACCGGAACCACACCATTATCGCCCGCCAATCCGGCGGCAACATGCTGGTCCGCCGCATCGCCCAGCGCGGCATCCGCCAATTGCAGGCGCGCGGCGGCGGCCGCCTGCGGCGGCGTCAGCCCGGGCAACTCGAGCCAACGGACGGGAGCATGGGCCGCGGGAACCAGCGCGACGACATTCGCGCCTTCACCCAGCAACGCGGTCCATCCGCCGTCGCTGCCACTTTCGGCAACCTTACCTTCAGCGATGGCCCACCACTGCCGAATGCCGCCACCCGCATCCGTGCCCGGTGCGGGCAGCATTAGAATCAGCATATCGGCCATGTCAGTCAGTGACCCCAAACTGCCGTGCCACGACCATCGGCACCGCCTGCGGGCGGTCACGCCGCACGTCGATCAGGCTGCGCACATCCAAGCTGCTGTCCCCCATCTCCACCCGGCTGGTCAACATGATCCAGCGCGGCGCTACCACAATCTGTTCGGCGACGTCCTGCGGCGGGTTCAACCCCTGAAAGGCCGCGGCCTGCCAGAATCGCGTCGCGCTGCCATAGCCGCCGCGCGGGCGGCCTGCCAGCGCCGAACGTACCTGGCCTACCGTCAGCCGCTCGGCCCAAAGGGCTGCCACCAGCGCAGCTTCGGTGGGGCGCAGCGTGTTCACATTGACGCGCAGTGGCTCGGCCACCGGCAGCGCGCAGATCAGCGGCTTCAGCCGCGCATAATGGGCCGCTGTCACTCCGCGCACCGCCTTCAGCTCGCTGGCATCGACCATCAGCGTGTTGGCGGGCAGATAGGCGGGAGTCATGCCGCGATAGGCGCCGTCTTCGGCCCCAAGCGGGCTCTCGTTGGCGTCGCTGTCGATCCAGTCGGCGGTTGCGGCGGCGAGCGCACTCGCCTCCCCCGCATTGATACCCGCAAGCCGCGCCAGCGCCGCAAATTGCTGCACCGCCAAAGGCCGCTGGGTCAGGCGCCCTGGCCCCGTTTCGGCGACCAGCGCATTGAGGTTGAAACAATTGGTGGCGTCCGTCAGCCGCCCCGTCGCGCGGCCACCCGGCAGCGGCAAAGGATAGTCGCGCGCCAGCCAAGCATCGTCGCGACTTTGCGCAATGTCGCCCGCACGGCGCAGCACCAGCGCCTCGCCCGCCGCGGCAAAGGCACGCGCCTGATCAATCGAAGCCGCCGCACCCGCAAGACGCGTCGCCAGCATCAGCCGATCGAGCGCCGTCGCCGCAATCACCGCCATCACCGCGACGAGCAACAACACGCTGAGCAGCGCTGCACCACGTTCCGAGGCCGTTCTCATGGCTGCGCCGCCGGGACCGGGGGCAGCAGCACTGGCCCTGTCTGAAAGCGCAGCAGCAGTGGCGCCCGGCTACCACGCGTCAACGCCACCTCGACCGCCAGAGGCAAGCGCTGTTGCTCATCGGAATTCCAGTTCTGCTGCCATTCGCCGTGCACATCACGATAACGGACCGTTACCGTGTTTACCTCGCGTGCCAGCGCATCACCTTCGCCGAGCGCGATACCATCGGTGCGCAGCGCGGTCGCCCGCCGCCATTCGCTACGCGCCAGCCGATACTCGACGCGCTGCACGGCCGGCACGCCATCGGCATCGAGCGCGGCGCGCCCGCGATGGACAAAAGCAAAGCCCTGCCCATCGCCGCGAAAAGCGGGGAGCATAGTGCCATCGGGCCCGCGCGCCGGGCGCAGCGCGGCTTGCGCGAGATCGTTGGCCATAATCGACCGCAAACGGTTGACCGCGCCCATCGCCCCCAGCCGGTCCTGTACCGACCCTTGCGTGTTGACCGACGCGCGCAGCAGGCCCACCCCGATGCTGGCGATGACCGCAAAAATGCTGAGCGCAACCAGCATTTCAACCAGCGTAAAGCCGCGCTCACGTCCTTTTTGCTCCCCGGCGAACGCCGGGGTCCAAGGCTTTCTGAACCGATGGCGGCTAATGCCTCGCTTGGCCCAGGCTTTCGCCGGGGGACAGGCGGAGAATTGCATTAAGCCGCTCATCGCGCCGACCGGATAATGGTGAGTGCCGCCTGCCCCGGCCCCGGTTCGGCGCGGACAATCAGATCGATGCGCAGCAAATTGGCATCGGCAGTGCGCGCGACGCGGCGCTCGATACGGAAGCGCTGGCCGGCATTGTCGGCCGCGCTGACGCTAGTACCAATCGTCGGTGGCGCCGGATCGGTCGACAGCAGCACCGCTTCATTCTGGGCCACCACCTGCGCCAGCGTGCGCGCATCGAGGTCAGCTGCGCTGCGCACCGCAAAGGCATCGAGCCGCACTAGCGTCAGTGCCGCCACACTCATCACCGCCAGCGCGACCAGCATTTCGAGCAGGGTAAAGCCGCGTTCATTCACCGCGCACCACCTCGCCGGTGGTGCTGACGCGTAGCTGCGCGGCAGTGGTGCCATCACCAAGTGTCAGCGACGTGCTCGCGCTGATGGTGCCGATGTTGTCGAAGGTGACGCGTAGCGGTGCGCCGTCCGCCGGTTGGGTCAGGCGGATCCCGGTCGGCCAGTCGCGGCGGGCATAGGCGCGCCCGGGCAGGGCGCTCCACCCGTCGGCCCCGTGCCGTTCGAAGGCATAGCCCGAAGGTGACACCACCACGGCCATCGGGCGTCCTTCGACGATGGCAAGGTCGCGCAGGCTGGCGATCCGCACGGCCAACCGGTCGGCCTCATTGCTCACGCGCGCGTTGCTGCCGGGGATAGTGAGCACCACCACGGTCGCCGCGAGCGCCAGCACCGCCAGCACCACCATGAGTTCGACCAGGGTGAAACCCCTTTGGCGCGGTTCAGGGGGCAGAGCTGCGGATGTCCGCATTGTCCTCGGTCCCGCCGGGGGCACCATCGGCACCGAATGACCAGACATCGAACGGCGCGCCGCCGGGTGCCGGGGCTTGATATTGATAGGGACGGCCCCAGGGGTCCTCGGGCAAGCGTTTGACATAGCCGCCACGGCGATAGCGCGCCGGATCAGCCAAGGTCGCCGGCGGACTGACCAATGCGTTCAACCCTTCGCTGGTCGCGGGATAGGCCAGATTGTCGAGCCGATATTGTTCCAGCGCGGTTTCCAGCGTGGCAATATCCGCCTCGGCCTTGGTCACCATCGCGCGGTCCTGGCTGGGCAATACGTTGATGAGCACGACCGTGGCGAGCAGGCCGATGATGAAGATGACGACCATCAGCTCGGTCAGCGTGAAACCCCTTTCGCCGGATTTGCGGCGGGGCGGCTGCGGGCGCGTCATGTCGGTCATCAGGCGGAGCATAAGGCGGAATAAAGTCATCGGAAAGCTATAACCCCGTCAGCGATTGTAGTTGAAGAATTGGCAGCAAGATCGCGAGAATGATAAGCGCGACCAACGTCCCCATTATGACAATTATGACAGGCTCGAGTAACGCCATGGACGCGGCCGTGAATCGATCAAATTCGCGTTCCAGATAGTCAGCGGCGCGCTCCAGCATCACCTCTAGCCGTCCCGCGCTTTCACCGCTCGCGGTCATATAAACGAGCAGCGGCGGAAATACCCCGGCATCGCGCAGTCCCGCCGAAAGGCTGCCGCCCGCGCGCACCTGTTCGACCAGCGTTGCGGTCGCCCCCGCCAGCGCCTGATTGCGCACCGTCGGCACGGTCAGCCGCAGTCCTTCGACCAGCGGCAGGCGGCTGCCCACCATCGTCGCCAGCGTGCGGGCAAAGCGCGCGGCGTTAAGGTCGCGCAGCAAGCGCCCCAACAGCGGCAGCCGCAACAGGCGCGCATCAAAGCGGCGGCGAATGTCAGGGTTGCGCAACAACTGCGTCACCAGCGCCGCCAGCGCCGCGATCAGCAGCAGCAGCGCCCACCACCAGCCCGCCAGAAATTCCGACAGGCCAATGACCGCGCGGGTCAGAAAGGGCAGCTGCGCGCCGGTATCGGAAAATTGTTCGACCACGCGCGGCACCACAAAAATCATCAGCGCTGCGACCACGCCGATTGCCACCAACGCCAGCACCAGCGGATAGGCGAGCGCGGCGATCAGCTTACCGCGCACCTCGGCCTGCCGTTCGAGCAACTGCGCTAGTCGCGCCAGTATCGGCGCCAGCGCGCCGGTTTGCTCGCCTGCGGCGACCATGGCGCGGTATAGCGGTGGAAAGCTTTTGGCCTCGCGCGCCATGGCTTCGGCCAGCGGGCGGCCTTCGACCAGCCCGCTATGCACCGCGCCAATGATGCGTCGCGCATTTTCGCCCTCCGATTGCCGACCCAACGTGCGCAGGCTTTCCTCCAGCGGCGCAACCTCGCTCAAGGTCGCCAGCTGGCGCGTGAACAGGGCGAGCTCCTTGGCCGACAGCGCCTTGCCACGCCGCCATGCCGCAAGCAGACCCGGCGACGCCGCGTTTCCGGGCGTGAGCGCCAATATGTGCAGTTGGCGCGCCACCAGCGCCTGCCGTGCGGCCGCTTCGTCGGCGGCGGTCAACGCTCCCTTGGTCTCGCGGCCCTTGGCGTCGATGGCGCGCCAGGCAAAATCAGGCATCGATTTCCTCGCGCCGCGCAATGCGGATCGCTTCTTCGGGAGTCGTCAGTCCATCGCGCACCATCGCGCGCGCAGCGCCCGCCAGCGTCGGCGCGCGCAGAAAGGCATGGCGCGCAATCATCGCCTCGTCGCCGCCATCATAGATATAGCGGCGGATGGTGTCGTCGATGCGCACCGCCTCGAACACACCGACGCGGCCCTTGAAGCCGGTGTGCCCGCAACTGTCGCAGCCCGCCGCGCGCCACACCACCGACCCCGCGTCGATGCCCAGCAGCGCCGCGACCTTCTGGTCGGCCTGCACCGGCTCGCGGCAATCGGGGCACAGCCGCCGCACCAGCCGCTGCGCCACCACAGCGCGCAGTGTCGACGCCAAAAGAAACGGCTCAACTTTCAGATCCTTGAGCCGGGTAATCGCGCCCACCGCATCATTGGTGTGCACCGTCGATAGCACCAGATGGCCGGTCAGCGAGGCTTGCACCGCAATGTCCGCCGTCTCGCGGTCGCGAATTTCGCCGACCATCACGACATCGGGATCCTGCCGCAGGATAGCGCGCAGGCCATTGGCGAAGGTCAGCCCGACCTTGGCGTTGACTTGTGTCTGGCCGATGCCCTCAACGGCGAATTCGACCGGGTCTTCGACCGTCAAAATATTGCGTTTGCCATCGTTAAGTTGCTTCAGGCAGCCATAGAGCGTCGTCGTTTTGCCTGACCCCGTCGGCCCGGTAACCAGGATAATCCCATTGGGCTCGGCCAGCGCATCCTGCATCACCTCGGCTGCGCTACCGGTCAGCCCCAGCACCTCCAGATCAATTCCCGCGGCATCCTTGTCCAAGATGCGCATCACCACGCGCTCGCCGGCGCGGCTGGGTAGCGTGGACACACGCACATCGATGGCCTTGCCCCCCAGCGTCAGCCCGATGCGCCCGTCCTGCGGAACGCGCCGTTCAGCGATGTCGAGCCGCGCCATCACCTTGATGCGGCTGACCACGACCGGGGCGACGTGGGGCGGCATGCGCAAATGTTCGCGCAGGACGCCATCGACGCGCATCCGCACCACCAAACCGGTTTCATAGGGCTCGATATGGATGTCGCTGACGCCCTGCCGCACCGCCTCGGCGATCACCGCGTTGATCAGGCGGATCGCGGGCGCATCGTCGCTGCTATCCAGCAAATCCTCCGCCGTTGGCAGGCCGCCGCCCAGCAGATCGCCGCTATCCACCGACCCCGCCATCGCCGCCGCGTCGGCGTCGAGCGCATAATGGTCTGACAGCAGCCGGTCGAATTCCGCTGCTGTTGCCGACTCCACCGCAATCGGCCGCGCCAGATAGCGCTTCACTTCCACCAGCGCCGCCGGATCCCCCCCTTCGCGGAAAGTGACCGTCCAGCGCTCGTCACTGTCACCAGTCACCACCACGCCGTGCCGGCGGGCAAAGGCATAGGGAATATCGAGCGCGTTGCTGGTCATGGCCGAGGCTCCGGATTTGACGGGGGCACGTCGGTCGGCGTCACCACGCCGCCTTCGGGCCGCAGCGCAGGCATATTGACCGGACCCACGGTGACATCGCCGGGCTGCGGCGGCAGGGGGGCTGGCGGCACTGTGCCCAGATAGTCGCGCACCAGCGCGTCAATCGCGGGTTCGCTATCGGGGTTACGGCGCAATTGTTCGTTGCGGACGATGGCATAGCGCTGCGCCGTCATGGCCGCATTGTCAGCGCGGCTGCGCAGGATGCGTGGGCGGATGAACACCATCAAATTGGTCTTGGTGCGGCTGCGGCTGCGCGATTTGAACAGTTCGCCGATCAGCGGAATATCGCTCAGCAGCGGAATGCGCTCAATCGTGCGCCGCTCATCGTCATTAAGCAGCCCTCCGATGGCGAGAATATCGCCGTCGTCGACCGTCAGAACGGTTTCAAAAGTGCGCTTGTTGAGGATGAGGTCGCTGGAGCGTGATGACACCGGCCCTGCGACGCTCGACACTTCCTGCTTCAGGAACATTTTGATCTCGCCCGCGGCATTGACCTGCGGCGTGACCTCCAGCTTGATGCCGACTTCCTGTCGCTGCACGGTGCGGAAGGCATTGTCGAAATTTTCCGACAATTGCTCGCCGGTCGATACGGGCACTTCCTGTCCCACCAGAAACTTCGCCTGCTGATTGTCCAGCGTGACGATGTGCGGCGTCGCCAGCAGGTTCGATTCGGTGTCGCTGCGCACCGCGTTGATCACCGTTGCAAAAATGCCGTCGCCGCCCAGCGAGGTGATGATGCCGCCGATGCCGCCAGTCGCCGCACTGATCGAATCGACGGCAGCCTGCTGCAATGCATCTTGCAGGCCGCTGTTGGTCGTCGTGCGCGTGGTCGTCCGCGTGCCGTCAGGGGCCACGACCACCGTCTCGGTGGTCCCCAGTTCATTGGCCGCGACCGCGCCCGCCAACGTCAATATGTTGGGCTGCGCGTTCGAATAATTGGTCGCACCAAAGCCGACGTTGGTGTCGCCAAACAGAAACTGCACGCCAAGCTGCTTGGCGGCAGCATCACCGACTTCGACAATGATCGCCTCGACAAGCACCTGTTCGCGCCGCGTATCGAGCTGGCGGATGAGTTCGCCCAGCATACGCTGCACCTCGGGACTGGCCGCCACGATGATGGCATTGGCCCCTTCATAACGGGTGACGGTCACCGGCCCGCGCGCGCCGATTCCGGTCGTGCCATTGGCCCCGGGAACCGAAACCGTCGTCGGGGCGGCTGGGGCGGGAGAGCCATTGCCGCTATTGCCGCCTTCGTTGTCACCGCTGCGCGCCGGTCCGCCTGCCGGCGTAGGCGTCGCCCCGGCGTTGCCGCCGCCGACCAACGACTGCAGCGTCGGCAGCAAAGTCTCGGCATTGGCATGTTCCAGCCAATAAACCCGCAGCTCGGTTCCCGCCGCCGCGCGCTGGTCGAGTTCGCCTGCCATCTGGACAAAGCGCGCGACCTGCGTCGCATCACCGCGCAGCGCAATGGCGTTGCTCGAATCGATTGCGACAATAGTGACCGGCGGGCCGACACCCTCGGCCCCGGTGCCGGCCAGTGCCTGCAGCGCGGTGGCAATCTCGCGCGCACCGGCGTTGCGCAGCGTCACAATCTGGCTGCGGCTGTTGTCCTTGTCGATCTGCGCCACCAGCGTGCGGATGCGGCGGATATTGTCGGCGAAATCGGCCACGACCAGGCTGTTGGCGTTGCGGTTGGCCGTGAGCGAACCCTGCGCGCTGACCAGCGGGCGCAGCGTTTCGATCGCTGCCGCCGCATCGATGTGGCGCAGGCGAATGATCTCGGTAACAAATTGGTTCTGGCCCGACTGTGCGCTGCCAATCCGGCCCGGCTGCGTCGCCGCGCCGTCCAGCGGCTGGATGCGATAGGCCCCGCCGCGCACCGGCACCGCGACAAGCCCGTTGGCGCGCAACGTCGAGAGGAAAATTTCGAAATATTCCGACCGGCTCAAAGGTCGGTCGGTCACCACCGACACTTTGCCCTGCACGCGGCTGTCGATGATGAAGGTGCGGTCCATCACCCGCGCGGCGTCCTGAATGAAAGCGCGCACATCGGCATCGCGCACGTTCAGCGTGTATTGCCCCAGCACCGGGGTCGCGGCGAACAGGGCGGCGGTAACGAGCAGGGCGGTTGAACGCATGCGCATGATAGAGATTACTGCTTTCCAATAAACAGGGGGACGGGGACGACCGCGCTGCCGCGCTCGACCTCGAGGCTCAGCCGCGCACCCGGGGTGATTTGCGCGGCAATGTCGGCGGGGGCCGCGATAGGGCGGCCGTTTACCGTGCGGACAACATCGCCCGGCCGCAGTCCGGCGGCACGAAAGGCCGCCCCGTCGCCGCGCGGTTGGACGGTCAACCCGGTGACGCGGCCATCTTCGCTGCGCGGCGCAAACTCGACGCCGTTTTGCAGGGCTTGTGGCGACAATTCACCGCCGCCGCTGTCGGTGGCAGGTACGGAAGTGGCGGATGCCGCAGGCGTTGCTGGTGCGGTGGGCGCCGCAGGCACGCTTTGGTCGAGGAACAGCGTCTCGCGCGACCCGCCGCGATCGAGCGTCACATGATCAAAGGCTACCGCGGCCAGTTTGACGCCCGGCTGCACTTCATCGCCAATGGCAAAGCTCGATTGCACGCCGTCGGGCCCGGCAATGATCGCCGAACCGGACCCCGCCGCTTCGTTCACATTGACGCCAAACAGCGTCAGGTCGAGCGCGGTGACCGCAACGCTGCCCGCCGTCACCGGCCCGCTGCGGAAAAAGGGATCGAAGGAAGCAAACAGCGTGCGCCCCTCGGCTGGTGTCAACAGCCGCGCGCCGCCATGCCGCCAGTCGCCGAGCGGACCAGTCGGCACCGCGACCGCCCACAGCAGCCGCACCGCCTGCACCAGTACCAGCGCCGCGAGCAGCGCGACCAGCACATGCGGCCAGCGCAAGTCGATCCCGCGTAACTTCAGCCTGTCTGCGAAACCCGGCACCCGCTGTATTCCCCCGCTCCGTCCACCGTTTGGCGCGACTCGCGTAAGCGGCGGTCGTGACAATCGGCAGACGGTCAGGTTACATTTTTATTTCATTGTCACCAATGGGCGCGCGGAGCCTCAGAATTTGATCGAACCACCAAGCGAGAAGGTCGTGCCCTGATCATAACGGTTCAGGAACACGCGCTGGTCACCCGAACGCTGGACTTCCTGATATTTGGTGCCGGTGATGTTGCGGACTTCGAACTTCAGCTCAAATTCTTTGCCGAACACCGGGAAACCCTGGCGCGCGACAAAGTCGAGGCGGAAGCCCGGGCGCTCCTGAATGTCGGGCTGGCCCGACGGACCGCGGCTGGTGACGCGCGGGCTGGCGTAGCTCAGCAGCAAGGTCTGCTGTGACAGTGCATCCTGATCTTCCAGGCCCAGTTGCAGGTTCACCAGATGATCCGACTGGCCAGTCAGCGGCGAGCCATCGAAGAAAAAGTCCGAAGCCGCCAGCGTCTGCCCATTCACGACCGTGGTATCACCCGCACCAACCGAAATATCGGACTTGGTATAGGTATAGTTGGCAATCACGACCGCGCGGCGGCTGGCGAAAAAGGCCTCATCCGACAGCGTGTCGAGCGGGAAATATTTCTGCAGCTCGAGCTCGATGCCGTAAAGCGTCGCCTTGGGTGCGTTGGCAAAGCTGCTGTTAGCGACCGAGTCGGTTGAAATGCTGGTAAAAGTTTCGATGGGGTTGTCGATCGACTTGTAGAAACCCGCTGCGGTGAAACGTTGGCCGCGGTCGAAATACCATTCGTACCGCACTTCGGCGTTCCACAGCTTGCTGTCTTGCAGCGACGGGTTGCCGCGGAACTGGCGGTTCGAATCGGGGTCGAAATAAACCTGCGCGATCAGCTCGCGGAACTGCGGACGCGCGATGGTGCGCGACCCGTTGACGCGCAGCTGCATGTCGGGCGCGACTTCCCAGGTCAGCGTGATGGCCGGCAGCCAATAGCTGTTGTTGATGTTGGTCTGGGCAATCGCGCTGCCGCCGGTGTTGAAAATGTCCACCGGAACGACCGTCTGGCTGCCGTCTTCATAGCGCACACCGGCGTTTACGTTGACACCCGAGATGATCTCGGCCTGCACCTGCGCATAGGCGGCGTGGGTGGTTAGCGCCGCTTCAAACGCCGCCGTGCCATCCTGCGCCGATGCTTCGAGCAGCGTTACATCGAACAATTGGATGGTCGTATCCGACAGCAAATAATCGGGCCGCTGCTGCTGCACTGCAACGGGCAAATTCTGCGCACGATAGAAAAATTCGCGCCGCACCGCCGTCCGTTCGGTATCGGTGAAGGCATATCCCACCGTCGCGGTGATCGACGGCGCCAGTTCGTAGCTGAAGTCACCGCCGGCCGAAACCAAGTCTTCGTTCAAATCCGAAAAGGCAATGCTCGCTTCGCCCAGGTTGCCGCCCAGATCGTTGACGAATTTGTCGCCGACCGGGTCCTGTGCCAGCGGCAGGTTGGTGCGGATATAGGTAAAGCTGCGCTCATAGGGCGCCTCGCGCTGCGAATTTGCATAGGAAGCGCGGAAATCAATCTGCACCTCGTCATAATCAAATTCGGCCACCACCTGGGTATTGATCAGCTGGCGTTCAAACCAGGCCGTATCCTGCTGCATGATGTCGCGCGTGGCGTTATTCTGGTCGACGCCCAGACCAAGCCGTGCCTGCTTCAACGTGTCGCGGATATAGAGGTTGGTCCAGCGGAACTGGTGATCGCCTAGCTCGAGGCCGACGCCAAGCAGACCGTTCACGACCACCCGGTTATCCGTAATCACCCGCTGGAAGCTGGTCTGCGGCGGCCCTGCCAGATCGGGGTCGAGCGAGGTTTGCTGCAGCGTGTCGCGCGTGCGCCATTTGTTGTCGATGCTCGCCGTCGCAATAATGCCCAGCTCGCCATCGGCAATGGGCCAGCTCTTGCCGCCCGACAGGCCGAACGACCAGTTGACGGGAATATTGTTGTTTTGCTGCAGCAGCGTCGTTTCGGCGTTGACCAGTTCGATGGCAATTTGCTCGATCTGGTCCTGCGTGAAATCGGCGCCCACCAGCACCGGCCGCCCGCTGTTGAGCGCGGCCTGCAGGCCGGCGGGAATGTCCCGCGTGCCGTCATCGAAACCGGTCCAGTCGGTGTCGCTGCCATAATAGGTATAGCCCAGCTGGTTGGTCGTTTCGCTGTCCCAGCCGATGCTGCTGCTAACTTCGAAAAAGCCTTCGCGCGGGGTCGATTTGGTGGTGAGGTTGATCACGCCGCCACCGAATTCGCCCGGGAAGTTCACCGAGAAGCTCTTCTGCACCAGCGTCGAATCGATGATGCTGGTCGGGAACAGGTCAAGCGGTACAACGCGCTTCAGCGGCTCGGGGCTGGGCAGCGGCGAACCGTTGAGCAGCGCGAGCGAATAGCGATCGCCCAGGCCGCGAACGTACACGAATCCGCTGCCGACCACCGACAAGCCGGTTACGCGCTGCAGCGAACCCGCGATGTCGCCTTCGCCGGTGCGCGCAATGTCGGCCGACGACAGCACCGACACCACCTCGGGGGTGGCGCGGACGACGTTGGGGGTATTGCGCCCGGTCACGACGATTTCGGCATCACCGCCACCGGGAATGGAAACGTCGGCTTCTTCCTCCGGCGCCGCCTCTTCGGCAGGGGCTTCTTCTGCCGGGGCCGCTTCTTCCGCTGCCGGTGCGGGCTCGGCGGTCGATTGGGCGAAGGCCGACGGCGCAACCAGCGCTGTCGTGAGGAGCAGCATGCTGGCGAAAAGCGGCCGCTTGGTCATGATCGAAACCCCTGTCTTGACTTATGGTAAGCGGGGCGGAGCGCGCCGTGCT
>JANRIY010000029.1:0-159281 GCA_033764495.1 Sphingopyxis sp.
ATCAGTGCCCCCACGATCAGCATTATCTTTCGCGTATCCATGACGATCTTTCGCCTCCTGCGCCTGCCCTAACGGACGATGGCAATTGCCCTCATGCCGACGGGTTAAACGTAAACTGGTTAAGATATTGTTGGTGAAGCATCCAAAGCCCCGCGGCGGCGATGGCGACGCCATAAGGAACCTCGGGCGGCTCGGTTTTTTTGGTCCAATATTTGTGGGCAAGCATGGCCGCGCTCAGCACGCCGCCGCCGATGGCCATGACCATCAGCATCGGCAGGAGCAGCAATGGCGGGACCCACAGCGCAACCGCGCCAATCATTTTTACATCGCCGCCGCCCATGCCGCCGACCATGAAAAGGCCAACAAAAGCGGCAAAGGTGATGAAGGCGAAGCCGAACTGCAGTGCCATGTCAGGCCAGGGCGAGAGGCCAATCGCGAACCAATAGGGGATGGCCAGCACGGCCATCGCCGCGTTCAGCCCATTGGCGATGGTGCGGCTGCGAATATCGCTGATCGCCGCGGCCAGCATCATGGCGGCGAGTGCGGCGGCAAGAGCCAGTGCAACGGGCGGGGCGAGCGTGGTAAACGTCATCGCCACAGGCCTAACAAGTTTGACTTACCAAAACGTAACCATGTTCGGCGGCTGGCCAATCCCCGGCGCCCGTTTGCAAGGTTGCCGCCGCAGGCGAGTGTCGGCATAGCCTTGGCTGCTATGACCAAGACCGACGGATTCGACTGTGACGTGCTAGTGGTGGGCGCGGGTATCGCCGGAGCCAGCCTGGCCGCCGCACTGGCTGGGCACCGTGCGGTGCGAATAATCGAGGCGGAGGATAATCCAGCGCGCCATTCGACCGGGCGATCGGCGGCGCTGTGGCACGAAACCTATGGCGGGCCGTTGGTCCAGCCGCTGACCATTGCGGGCAAGCCGGTGATTGCGAGCCCCGATCCAGACTTCAACGAAACCAGCTTCCTGAGCCCGCGCCCGGCGCTCACCATCGGACTCGCCGATGAACAGGCTGCGGTGGATAAGTTCGTGGCGACCTTTGCGGCGCAGGGGGTCGATGTCCGCCCGCTTGATCATGCGGGGATTGCCGCACATGTGCCCGGCCTGCGCCCCGAATGGGTGCATGGTGCAATCGAGCCCGATTGCGGCGATATCGATGTCGCGGGTCTGCACGCGGCCTATCTGCGTCAGGCGAAGCGCAGTGGTGCGGAATTGCACCTGCGCAGCATTTTCCAGCGGGCGCGCTGGCGTGACGGCGGCTGGGACGTGGAAACCAGCAGCGGCGCGCTACGCGTGCACACGCTGGTCAATGCCGCGGGCGGCTGGGCGGACCAGATTGCGGCGAACAGCGGCATCCGGCCGATCGGCATCCAACCCTATCAGCGCACCATCGTCCAGTTGCGACTGGGGATTGCGACCCCCGCGCATCTGCCGTTGACGATCCACGTCGGCGGCGAATTTTACTTCAAGGGCGAAGGCGAGGGGCGGGTGTGGCTGAGCCCGCATGACGAAACGCCGGTCGCCGCAGGAGATGTCGCGCCCGAGGAATTGGACGTGGCCATTGCCATCGACCGGTTCGAACATGTCGTCAACTGGCCGATCGCTGCAGTCGAGCGCAAGTGGGCCGGACTGCGCAGCTTTGCGCCGGACCGGCTGCCAGTGTTCGGCGCCGATCCTGCCAATGACCGATTTGTCTGGTGCGCGGGGCAGGGCGGTTTTGGTATCCAGACCGCGCCAGCCATCGCCGGGCTGCTCGCCGAGCAACTGGGCGCGCCGGCCGATCCGGCCTATGCGGCCATCGCAGCGGGGGCGTTCAGTCCAGCGCGGTTCGCCTGAACTTTAGGGCTTTACGGGGCATTGGCACGCTGGCAGCTTCGCGCCTGAAATCCAGCCAAGGAGAGGCAGCGATGGCGCATTATTTCGAGATCAAGCAGAACAAGAAGGGCGAATATGTCGCCTATTTCAAATATAATAGCGAAACGATGTTCTGGACCGAAGGCTATTCCAGCAAGGCGGCGGCCAAGAATGCCATCGAATCGCTGAAGAAGAACGGCCCGGCCGCCGAGGTGCGCGAGGCGGAGTAACACCGCTCACTCCCCATCGGGCAATTTTCCCAGCGCGGCATCGCTGGCCAGCTGGTCGGCCCATTCATTGTCGGGGTCGCCGGCATGGCCCTTGACCCAGCGCCAATCGATGCTGTGGCGCGCTGCTTCAGCGGCCAAGCGCTGCCACAAATCGGCGTTGGCGACGGGCTTTCTGGCGGCGGTTTTCCAGCCGTTGCGCTGCCAGCCATGGATCCATTTGGTAATGCCGTCGCGGACATAGACGCTGTCCGTCGACAGGATGATGGTGCAGGGGCGCTTGAGTGTGGCCAGCGCCTCAATCGCCGCCATCAGCTCCATGCGGTTGTTGGTGGTGTCGGGCTCATGTCCCGCCAGCGTCCGGACAACATCGCCCCACCGCAGCACCGCGCCCCAGCCGCCGGGTCCCGGATTGCCCTTGCACGCCCCGTCCGTGGCGATGACGACCGTTTTTGCCCGGGTCATGCTGCGCCGGCGTAATGATCGAGCCGCCGCAGAAAGGCGAGCGGGTCCTTGCGCATTACCAGCGCGCCGGGGGGCGTGTTCACCCAATCATAAGCGCGGGTCAGCAAAAAGCGCAGACACGCACCGCGCGCCAGGGCGTCAAAGGCCGCGGCTTCGGCGGTGCTGCGACCAAAGGCGGCATCATAGCCCGCGACCAGAGCAGCGCCGATAGCGCCATCATAGTTTCGGCCATCGCTGGTAAAACTCCATGCGGCGTGCGTGACCGCCAGATCCCAGGCGCGGACTTCGGTTGCAGCAAAGTAAAAGTCGATAAGTCCGCCCACCGCGTCGCCGCGCATCAACACATTGTCGGGGAAAAGATCGCCGTGGACGATTGCTGTGGGCAGGTTGGCGGGCCAGTGCTGGTCGAGCCAAGCAAGTTCGCCCGCCACGCGGTCTGCCAGCCCCGGCTGGATGGCATTGAGGCCATCGGTGCCGCATCGCGCGGCCAGGTCGTGCCATCCTGCCAGTCCCAACGCATTGGGCCGCAACAGCGGAAAATCGCTCAGCGCTGCATGCATTTGCCCCAGCGCCGCACCAACATGCTGCGCCTGCGCCGGCGTCGGTTGTGACACCGAAATGCCGGGCAGAAATTCGATCAGGCACGCGGGCCGTCCCGCCACCTCTTGCAACTGTTCGCCCTGTTTGTCGCGGTAGGTGCGCGGCACTGGCACGCCGCGTTCCGCCAAATGGTCAAGCAGCGCGAAGAAGAACGGCAAATCGGCGCTGTCGACCCGTTTCTCATACAGGGTCAGGAACAGGCGGCGCTGGGTGGTATCAATCAGGAAATTGCTATTCTCGACGCCCTCGGCAATGCCTTTGGCAGAGACCAGAGTGCCCAGATCATAGCGCGCCAGCAGCGCTTCAAGCTGCTCGGCAGAAACCTGCGTATAGACGGCCATCAGGCGGGAGCGGTTTCCAGGCCGCGCGGCAGCTTGAAAATCATATGCTCTTCCGCCGTAGTGACCTGCTCTTCATGCACGGGGCGCACAGCGGCGACGGCGGCAATCACTTCGCGCACCAAAAGTTCGGGCGCGCTGGCCCCAGCGGTGACGCCCAGCGTCGTGACATCGGTCAGCCACGCCGGGTCGACGTCGCTGCCGCGCTGCACCAGCCGCGCCGGAGTGCCCGCGCGCGAAGCGACTTCGACCAGCCGCAAGCTGTTCGAACTGTTGGTCGCGCCGATGACCAGCATCAGGTCGCAGCGTTCGGCGATGGCTTTGACCGCCGCCTGCCGGTTCGATGTGGCATAGCAGATATCCTCGCCCTTGGGCGCGACAATCGACGGGAATCGCGCCTGCAAAGCTTCGACAATGGCGGCGGTGTCGTCGACCGACAGCGTTGTTTGGGTCAGGAACGCCAGCCTGTCGGGATCGGCGGGGTCAAGAGCGGCGACATCCTCGACGGTTTCGACCAATGTCATGGCGCCGTCGGGCAACTGGCCAAAGGTGCCGATGACCTCGGGATGCCCGGCATGCCCGACAAAGATGATGTGCCGTCCCGCCTCATGGTTGCGTTCGGCCTGGCGATGCACCTTCGACACCAGCGGACAGGTCGCATCGAAATAGGTCAGGCCGCGCGCCTCAGCCTTTGCCGGAACCGCCTTGGGCACGCCATGCGCGCTGAACACTACGGGCACGCCGTCGGGCACATCGTCCAGCGTTTCGACGAAAATCGCACCCTGCGCCTTCAATGTGTCGACAACATATTTGTTGTGGACGATTTCGTGGCGGACATAGACCGGCGGGCCGAAACGTTCGAGCGACAATTCGACAATGCGGATGGCGCGATCGACGCCTGCGCAAAAGCCGCGCGGTGCGGCAAGGAGCAAATGGATGGGAGCAACAGTGTCGGTCATGCCGCCCTTCTAGACCAGCCGTCCCGCCTTCGCAAAGGGCCAGCCGCCGAAAAAGCGGCCACAAAGATTGCGCCCCGTTCATCCCCCCGATAAGAAGCGGCGCGCATGGTGCCACGGCACCAAGTTTTGAGGAAATTTTGTTCGTGACTTTTTCTGCTTTGTCTGGCCGCCGTGCCGCCCTGCTCGCCATGTCGGGCAGCGTTTTGATTCTGTCGGCCTGTGCACGGGACAATGAAATCGACCTTTCGTCGGGCGTCGGCATCACCCAGACGCGCAGCCTGTGCCCGGCGCTGGCCATTCCGCTGCACACCGGTGACATCACGATCTTTGACCCCGCCACCAGCCGCGATGCGAGCGCGGTGGATGTGGTGGCCGCCATCACCAAATTGACCCCGCAGTGCAATGAAGAGGGCGACAAAGTTTATATGGTTGCTGACTTCGACGTGCTGGCCACGCGCCGCGACGCGGGTCCGGCGCGCAGCATCGACATCCCTTATTTCTCCGCCGTCGTCCAGGGCGGCTCGGCGGTGGTCGCGAAACGCATCGGTCAGGTGCGCGTCAGCTTTGCCGACGGGCAGACCCGCGGCAGCGGGAAAGGGCAGGCCTCTGCCTATGTCGACCGCGCGGCCGCGACGCTGCCCGCCGACGTTATGGAACGGATTACGCGCAAGCGGCGGCCGGGAGACGAGGATGCTGCGGTCGATCCGCTGACCGTCCCCGAAGTGCGCACCGCCATGCAGCGCGCGAGTTTCGAGTTGCTGGTCGGCTTCCAGCTGACCGAAGCACAGCTCGAGCATAACGTCCGACGATAATCGCCGCTGTCAGGGCCAGCCGCCTTGACGTCCCGCACGGGGCGTTTCATGCCGCATTTTGACTTTACGCCCAGCCGACAGGATGGCCGAACGTGACGATTTTCGCCGATTTTTCGAAGCATATCAGTGCCGCGCTCGATGCGCTTGAAGCCAGCGGTCAATTGCCCGCCGGCCTGCCGCGCAGCAATATCAGTGTCGAGCCGCCGCGCGGCCCCGCGCACGGCGACATTGCGACCAATGCGGCAATGGTGCTTGCCAAACCTGCGGGCACCAACCCGCGCGCGCTGGCTGAATTGCTGGCTGGTGAGCTGTGCAAACTGCCGGTTGTCACCAGTGCCGAAATCGCTGGCCCCGGTTTCATCAATTTGCGCGTCGATGCCGCGGCGTGGCGCGCCGAATTGGCGCTGATCCATGCCAAAGGCACAGATTATGGCCGCTCGGCGATGGGGCAGGGCAAACGCGTCAATGTTGAATATGTCTCCGCCAACCCGACCGGGCCGATGCATGTCGGCCATTGCCGCGGCGCCGTGGTCGGCGATGCGCTCGCCAGCCTGCTGGCCTTTACGGGGCACGAGGTCATCCGCGAATATTATGTCAATGATGCGGGCGGACAGGTCGATGTCCTCGCGCGTTCCGTGCATTTGCGGTATCGCGAGGCACTGGGCGAAACCATTGAAATCCCTGAGGGTCTGTATCCCGGGGACTATCTGAAGCCGGTTGGTGTGGCGCTGGCGGCCGAATTTGGAGACCAGTTTGTAGCTGCGCCAGAAAACGAATGGCTCGCCCTGTTCCGCGCCCGCGCGGTGGCGGCGATGATGGACATGATCCGCGCCGACCTTGCCAAGCTGGGGATCGCGCATGATCTGTTTTCTTCCGAAGCCGAACTTCAAGCGGCGGGTAAGCCCGCGGCAGCCGAAGCGCGGCTGCGCGGCGAGGGCCTGGTCTATGACGGCATGCTTGAGGCCCCCAAGGGCGAGACGCCCGAGGATTGGGAGCCAGTGCAGCTGCCGCTGTTCCGTGCAACGCAATATGGCGATGACCAGGACCGGCCGATCAAAAAATCGGACGGCAGCTGGACCTATTTTGGGGCAGATCTGGCCTATCATGCCGAAAAGGCGGCGCGCGCCGACGAGCTGATCGACATCTGGGGCGCCGACCATGCCGGGACGGTCAAGCGGATCACGGCGGCGGTCGCGGCGCTGACCGGGGGCAAAACGCGCTTCGACGTCAAGCTGGTGCAGATGGTGCGGCTGCTGAAGGACGGCGAGCCCTTCAAAATGTCAAAGCGCGCGGGCAATTTCGTGACGCTCGCCGATGTTGTCGACATGGTCGGCAAAGACGTCGTGCGCTTCACCATGCTGACGCGTAAGGCCGACGCGCAAATGGATTTCGACTTTGCCAAAGTGGTCGAGGCGTCGAAGGATAATCCGGTTTTCTATGTGCAATATGCCCATGCCCGCATTGCCTCGCTGGGGCGGAAAGTCGCCGAAGCGGGGATGGTGCTGCCCGCGCCCGACGCTGGCTTGCTGGATGAGATCGAACTGGCGCTGGTCAAATTGCTGGCGCAATTTCCCCGCACGGTGGAAGCGGCGGCGGCAAACCGTGAACCGCACCGCATCGCCTTTTACCTCGGCGAGGTGGCAGCAGCGTTTCACAGCTGGTGGAATGCCGGCAACGACCGACCCGAAGCGCGGGTTATCCAGACCGAAAATCCGGCGCTGACCGCAACGCGGCTTTATCTGGCGCAGGGAATCGGGCAAGTCATCCGCAACGGGCTGTCACTGATGGGGGTGACAGCGGTCGAGGAACTGGCATGATGGCGGCGGGTGAACAGGCGGGCGGGCTGAACCTCGACAATGAGGAACGCTTGCCCTGGCTGGAACCGGCAGGCGATTTTGCTGACGATGAGCCGGTTTCGCCCGTGCGGTTGCTGCTGCTGGTCCTCAGTGGGTTGGTGCTGATTGCGGCGGCGCTCGGTGCTTTGTGGTGGTGGCAGGGTGGCCGCGACCGCGGGGAGGGCGAACTGATTGCTGCCGAAGCCGGGCCCTATAAGACGCCGCCAGCGAGCGACGGCGCAAAGCAGTTTGAAGGCGAAGGCGATGCCAGTTTTGCTGCGAGCGAGGGGCTTGAGCCTGCCGGGCGCGTCGATCCGGCGCGCATTCCCGAGGAACCGGCGGTGACAGACGTGCCCAAAGCCGCCGCTCCTGCGCCCAAAGCGGTTGTCGAGGCCAAGCCAGATGGCCCGGCCCCGGCGGCCAAAGCCCCGATTGTGGTCAGCAAAGCCCCCCCACCCAAGGCGGCGACGGCTGTCGCCAAGCCGGAAGCTGCCACGCCGGCGCCGGGCACCGCCATCCAGCTGGGCGCATTCAGCAACGAGGGAAGTGCCAATCGTGCTTGGTCGTCGCTCACCAAACGCTTCCCTTATCTGGACGGGCTTGGCCAATCGGTTGTGCCTGCAACGGTCGGCGGCAAAACCGTCTATCGACTGCGCGCCGGGGCGGGCTCCACCGCGGCGGCGAGCGAAATTTGCGGCAAGCTGCGCGTGGCGGGCGAAAGCTGCGCCGTGGTGCGTTGAAACTGGTGGCAGGGCGTGTCATCCTGACCGTGTTGGGGGAAGCGGGGTGCGCGCTACGCGCGCCCGGGCAGGGATGACGGCGATGCTACCGGCGATTTTCGGTCTGTCGGGACCGCAACTGACGAGCGACGAGCGCGCCTTTTTCCGCGACGGCAACCCTGCGGGCTATATTTTGTTTGGCCGCAATATCGTTGACCACGACCAGCTTCGTGGCCTGACGGACAGTTTGCGCGCGCTGTCGGGGCGCGACGATGTGCCGATTCTGATCGATCAGGAGGGCGGGCGCGTGGCGCGGATGCGCGCGCCGAACTGGCCGGAGTTTCCGCCCGGAGCCGCCTTTGACGCGCTATATGAGCGCGCCCCGGCGAGCGCGATTGAGGCGGCGCGCGTCAATGCGCGCGCGCTGGCGCTGATGCTGGCGGCCAGCGGTATCAATGTCGATTGCCTGCCGCTGCTTGACGTGCGCCAACCGGGCGCGAGCGACGTCATTGGCGACCGTGCGCTGGGCAGCGAGCCAATGCGCGTCGCGGCGCTGGGGCGCGCGATTCTGTCCGGTTTGCAGGCCGGCGGTGTGGTCGGTGTGGTCAAACACATGCCGGGGCATGGCCGGGCATTGCTCGACACGCACAAGGCGCTGCCTGTGGTCGATGCGCGCGATACCGAATTGGCCACCGACCTTGCCCCCTTTGCCGCGCTGCGCGATGCGCCGATGGGTATGACCTGTCATGTGGTTTTCAGCGCCTGGGATGCCGAATTGCCCGCGACGCTGTCGCCGACAGTGATTCAGTCGATCATCCGCGAGCGCATCGGTTTCAATGGCCTCTTGATGACCGATGATCTCGACATGGATGCGCTGGCGGGTGACGTGCCGTCGCGTGCGGCCCGCGCCATTGCAGCGGGATGCGATATTGCACTGAATTGCTGGGCAAAAATGGACGATATGGTGGGGATCGCCAGCGCCTTGCCCAGCATGTCGGTGGAGGTGCGCGCGCGACTGGACGGCGCGATGGATCGGGTACGGGAAGTGCGGAATGGCACGGATTTCGCGGCCCTGATCGAACGGCGCGATGCGTTGATGGCGGCGGCGGCATGATGGCGGACGCCGTGCTGTTCGACTTTGCTGACGAGGCGCTGCCGCGCGAGCCAGATGGCGATACACTGCGGCTTTCGTTCGACAGTTGGGAAGGGCCGCTCGACCTGCTGCTCACACTGGCCCGCGGACAAAAGGTCGATTTGCGGCAGATTTCCATCCTGGCGCTGGTCGAACAATATCTGGCCTATATCGACAGCGCGCGCGCGCTGAAGCTGGAGGTGGCGGCCGATTATCTGGTGATGGCGGCGTGGCTGGCTTACCTCAAATCGGCGTTGCTGCTGCCCAAAGACCCGCTGGAGGAGCCATCGCCCGACGAGCTGGCGCTGCGGCTGCAGCTGCGACTGCAGCGGCTGGCAGCAATGCGTGAGGCGGCAGCGCGGCTGATGGCGCGCGACCGGCTGGGGCGCGACGTGTTTGCGCGTGCCGCGCCAGAGGGGCTGCGCGATATCAAGCTGCGCCAATGGGATGCGAGCCTTTATGATCTGCTCGCTGCCTATGGTCAGGTGAAGGCGCGCGCCGCACCGGTGGTGCATATGATTGCGCGCCGACCCGTCGTGACGCTGGATGCGGCGCTGGCGCATCTGGAGCGGCTGCTGGGTGTGCGGCTCGACTGGACTGAACTGGCGGCGTTTCTGCCGAGCGACTATGACGGCCCGCTTCGCCGCTCGGCGGTGGCGTCAAGCTTTGTCGCCGCGCTCGAACTGGCGCGGCAGGGGAAATTGCAATTGCGGCAGGATGAGGCATTCGGGCCCCTTTACCTGCGCGGGGTCACGGCATGATTGACGCCAATGAACGCGCGATCGAGGCGATGCTGTTTGCCGCTGACGCGCCGGTCGATGTGCGTGATCTGGCCGAGCGCATCGGGGTGACGTCAGCGCAGGTGCGGGAAATCCTGGCCGCCGTCGCCGAGCGCCATGCTGGAACGGGCATCGAACTGGTCGAGCGCGGCGGGCATTGGCATTTTCAGACGCCTGCCGACCTTGCCCATCTGCTGCGGCGCGAGCGCGACGAGGTGCGCAAATTGTCGCGCGCCGCCACCGAAGTGCTGGCCATCATTGCTTATCACGAACCCGTCAGCCGCGCCGAGATCGAGGCGATCCGCGGCGTGCAGACCGCCAAAGGCACGCTGGATGTGCTGATGGAGGCGCGCTGGATTGCGCCAGCAGGGCGGCGCGAGGTGCCGGGGCGCCCGTTAATTTACAAGACGACGCAGGAATTTCTTACCCATTTCGGGTTAACCAGCCGCCGGGATTTGCCGGGCGTCGACGATTTGCGCGCCGCCGGGCTACTCGACCCGGTCGATTTGGCCTATGAAGCGGCACTTGAAGCTTCGATAGACAATAGCGATCTGGTAAAGGACGGCGAAGACGCCTAATCGGACGGGCTAGGAGATTTTGAAATGGGTGGTTTTAGCATCTGGCACTGGCTCGTCCTGGGCGTGATCGTGCTGTTGTTGTTCGGCAAGGGCCGGTTTTCGGACATGATGGGCGACGTCGCCAAAGGCATCAAAAGCTTCAAAAAGGGCATGGCCGAGGATGACACCGTCGCCGCGCCAAAGCAGATCGACGGCCAGCGCGCGCCCGATCCGGCCCCCAGCTCGACCGTGACCAACGACCGCGATCCGGCCTAATTGCCCGTATAACGGGCTGAATCATGGTGGCGAGAATTTCTCTGCGACAATCAGTTGATCCCCGGCGAAAGCCGGGGTCCATTAGACCGTGCGATATGCCCGGTGGACCCCGGCTTTCGCCGGGGTACATACTGCTGGCGGCTGGTCGGTGATAAGCGCCAACTATGTTTGATATCGCTCCGACCGAATTGCTGTTGGTCGCGCTGATTGCGCTGGTCGTGATCGGCCCCAAGGATTTGCCGCGGGCAATGCGCTTCGTTGGCAAATGGATCGGGAAAGCGCGCGGTATGGCCCGGCATTTTCGTTCGGGCCTCGACACGATGATGCGCGAGGCCGAACTGGAAGAGCTGGAAAAGCAGTGGCGCCAGCAAAATGAGGAAATCATGCGCCAATATCCGCGCGTTGATGAGCCGGTTCAGGTCAGCCCAGACGCGGCACGCGACGATGACGGTCCCGAAATCTTGATGCGGCCGACCGCCGCGACGCCCGACGCCCCCGCTGCGCCGCCCAAGGGCGAAGCGCTGCCATGACGGCCGAAACACCCGTGACCGGTGGCGAGGAAATTGATGCGAGCAAGATGCCGCTGCTCGATCATCTGATCGAGCTCAGGTCGCGGCTGCTCAAATCGGTGCTGGCGTTGGCCGTGGCGTTTGGCGTCTGCTTCTATTTTGTGAAGCCGATCTACAGCTTTCTGGTCGCGCCGCTGGTGAAGGCCGGGCAGTCAAAGCTGATCTATACCCAGCTTTTCGAGGCCTTTTTTGTCGAGATCAAGGTCGCACTGTTCGCGGCAGTGATGGTCGCCTTTCCCGTCATCGCCAACCAGCTGTGGAAATTTGTAGCACCAGGGCTTTATGCCAAGGAAAAGCGGGCGTTGTTGCCGTTCTTGCTGGCGACACCGTTGCTGTTCACATTGGGCGCTGCGGCGGCCTATTATGGCGCAGTGCCAGTGGCGTTAACTTTCCTGCTCAGTTTTCAGGGGGACCTGGGCGGGGTGTCGCAAGAGGCGCTGCCGTCTGCCGGCAGCTACCTGTCCTTCATCATGCATTTCATGATGGCGTTCGGCATCTGCTTTCTGCTGCCAATTTTGCTGATGCTGCTCGAACGGTCAGGGATTGTTACCCGCGATCAGCTGGTTGGCGCGCGGCGCTATATGATCGTTGCGGCTTTTGCGATTGCCGCAGTGGCCACGCCGCCGGACGTGCTGAGCCAGTTCCTGCTCGCCGTGCCGATGATCCTGCTCTATGAAATTTCGCTGGTGGCGATCTGGTTTACCCAGCGCCGCCGCGACAAGGCCAAGGCCGACGAGGCGGCTTAAGTCGCCGCGTCTTCCACCGTTTCACCGACCGATTCCACGTCGCGGCCAATGCCGGCAATGGTGTTGCACGCCGCGAGCGCGGCTGCGCCGGCGATGGTCAGGATAATTTTGGTGATGCGGGACATGGCGCCCTCCTTCGTTGGTTCGGACCAGAAATAGGCCCGGCGCGCATCGAGGGGGGGGGGAGGGTGATGCGGCGCCGGGCCCATGGTGCTGGATGACGCGGGTTGGGGGGCTATACGCCATCCACTAACCATAACGCAGCTTCACCGCATTTGGTTTCACGCGATGCAAAAAAATTCTGAATCGTCTGAATCAGATAGAAACCAGGCCGCTCGCGACCGCCAGGCCAAGGAAAGCCAGAAAGCCCATACTGTCCGTGATCATCGTGACGAAAATCGAGCTAGCCACCGCCGGGTCTTGGTCGAACCGATCGAACAGCAGCGGAATGGCTACCCCGGCAATGCCTGCGACCAAAATATTGACGACCATCGCACAGGCGATGACCACGCCCAGTTGCGGGCTGGAGAACCAGAACGCGGTGGCAGTCCCGGCGATCAGCGCTATCGTGCCGCCATTGAGCATTGCGATGCGCATCTCGCGCCAAATGGCGCGGCCGCTGTTTGATGCCGTGACCTGATTGGTGGCGAGCGCGCGCACCGTCACCGCCAGCGTCTGCGTCCCGGCATTGCCGCCAACGCCCGCCACAATCGGCATTAACGCAGCCAGCGCCACCATCTGTTCGATGGCGGCCCCGAACAGGCCGATGATTGATGTCGCGATCAGCGCGGTGCCCAGATTGGCAATCAACCAGCGCACGCGCACCTTATAAGTCTCTGCGACCGGTTCGTTGATGTCACCGTCGCCTGCGCCCGACAGGCGCAGCACGTCCTCGCCCGCTTCTTCCTGGATGATGTGGACGACGTCATCGACCGTAATCATGCCGACCAGCCGCCCGGCGCTGTCGACCACAGCGGCGGAGATGAGCGCGTATTTCTGGAACATCAGCGCGACTTCTTCCTGATCCATATCGGCGGGGATCAGGCGCTGTTCGCGCTTCATGACGTCGGTGATCGCAATGTCGCGCGGGGTGCGCAGGATCCAGCTCAGTTGGCATGTGCCGACGGGCTTATGGTGCGGGTCGACGACAAAAATTTCCCAGAAATCGGTGGTGAAATCGCCGCCTTCGCGCAGCTGGTCGATGACATCGCCGACGGTAACATGTTCGGGCACCGCGACCAGATCGCGCTGCATCAAGCGCCCGGCCGACTCCTCGGGGTAGGACAGCGCGTCTTCGATAGCGGCGCGATCCTCGGGCTCCATCGCCTCGAGCACTGCCTGCTGCTCGTCGGTGTCGAGCTCGGCAATAATCGCCACGGCATCGTCGGTGTCGAGTTCGGACGCGAGTTCGGCAAGCTGTTCGGGCGCGAGCAATTCGACCAGATCGTCGCGCACATAATCATTCATTTCCGCCAGCACATCGGCGGACACCAGCTCGCCGAGCGTCGCGGCGAGTAGCGCGCGCCCATCCGACGGCGCGAGTTCGAACAAATCGGCGATATCGGCGGGGTGAAGGCGGCCAACCCGGTCGCGTGCGCCCTCCACATCGCCCGCTTCGGCAAGGTCTAGCACTTCGCGCACAAATTGCGGGCGCAGGCGGTTTTCGTCGTCGAAGTCGGTCCGCGCGGGTGGGGCGGGATTGGCGGCGTGCTGCGGTGTGTCGGTCATCGCGCGCCTCCCTGCACCCGGACAATGGCTTGTCCCTAGTCCCCGCCCCTATGAATGGCAACGCGCACGCGCAATTTTCGGCTGGCATGCCGCGCCCGCCCCGCTATGGCGTGCGGCAACTTGATTGCAGGAGAATTGCCATGACCGACCAGACACTGACGCTGACGCTTTCAACCGGCGAGGTGGTGATCCGCCTGCGTCCCGACCTGGCCCCCAAGCATGTCGCGCAGATTACCGAGCTGGCCAGCGTCGGTTTTTACAATGGCGTCATCTTTCACCGCGTGATCGACGGCTTCATGGCGCAGGGCGGGGACCCGACTGGCACCGGCATGGGCGGGTCGCAGCTGCCCGACATTCCGGCCGAATTTTCGGCCGAGCCGCATGTGCGTGGCACATGCTCCATGGCGCGCTCGCAAAATCCCAACAGCGCCAACAGCCAGTTCTTCATTTGCTTTGAAGATGCACGCTTCCTCGATCGCCAATATACCGTCTGGGGTGAAGTGATTTCGGGAATGGACGCGGTTGACGCCCTGCCCAAAGGCGAGCCGCCGCGTGAACCGGGGAAGATTTTGACCGCGCGCGTGGGGTAAAAAGGCGTGTCACCCCTGTTTGCGCAGGGGTGACAGTTACACTTCCGCCAAAAATCCGTTCAGTCGTTCGCATGCCGCGAGCCAGTCTTCCTTGAACGCCTGCACCACTTGGCCTGCCGACATGGCTTCGTTCATCAGTCCGACGCCTTGACCGACCCAGTAGGTGGCGAGAGCTCTAGCGCCCTCGTGCCCGCCCTCGGCCAACTTGTCGACCTTGCGCAGCGCGGGTTCGCTGACCAGCGATTGCAATGGCATCGGCAGCGGCTTGGGCGCGGCCTCGCTTTCCCAAGCGTCGGTCCATACCGAGCGCAGCTGGCGCGACGGTTTGCCGGTGCGGCTTTTCGACCGGATGGTGTCGCGCGACGAGGCGGCGAGCATCTTTTCCTTCACGACCGGGTTGGTTTCGGCCTCGGCGGTGGTCAGCCACACCGATCCAGTCCACGCCCCGTGCGCGCCCATTGCCATGGCGGCTGCCATCTGCCGGCCAGTAACGATACCGCCCGCAGCCAAAATAGGCGTGTCCGCACCGACCGCCTTCACCGCAGCGGCAACCTCGGGGACCAGCACCATGGTGGCGACTTCGCCGCAATGGCCGCCCGCTTCACCGCCCGCGACGACCAGGATATCGACCCCAGCGCGCACCTGCGCCAGCGCATGGTCGCGCGTGCCGACCAACGCGGCGACGGGGACATTGTGGCGTTTGCCCAGCTCGAGCATGAGCGGCGGCGGAACGCCCAGCGCATTGGCGATCAGGCCGATCGGGTGCCGAAAGGCCACTTCCAGCAGCGCCGCCGCGCCGCTGTCGGTCATATTGGTGCCCAGCCCGCCAGCGCTTTCCTTTGGCAGCGTCAGATCGGTCGCCTCGACGCCGTGCTGGCCGAGCAGCCCAGCGACAAATTCGCGGTGCTCGGCGGGAATGGTCGGGGCGGCGCGCGGGCCGTCCTCACCCTTGCCAGCAAAGCTGTTGGGAACGATCAGGTCGACGCCATAGGGCCGTCCGCCGATGTGCGCGTCGATCCAGGCTAGCTCCTCCTCCAAACGGTGCGGTGGCAGCGAAGCGGCGCCGAACACGCCCATGCCCCCGGCCTTCGACACTGCGACAACGACGTCGCGGCAGTGCGAAAAGGCGAGCAGCGGAAATTCGATGCCGAGCATGGCGCAGATGGGCGATTGCATGATTTGTTTCTCCTCTGGCCTGCAACACACCGCTACTTTACGTGAACGTCAAGTTGATTTGACCGCGCGCGCGGGTAACGCAGGGGTATGACCTTATTCGCGCTTCCCGGCTTTGACCTTGATGCCTTTGTCCGCAGCACCTTGGCCGAAGATTTGGGGGCAGAAGGCGATATTACATCGCAGGCGACCATTCCCGCCGATGCGCGCTTTGCCGGGGTGATGGACAGCCGCGATGCAATTGTCGTGGCAGGCTTGCCGATCGCGGTGCGATTCTTTCAGGCGCTTGATCCCGACATCGAAATCACGCTGCTGGCCAAAGAGGGGCAGGCGGTTACGGCAGGTAGCGACCTGATGCGGATCAAGGGTAACGCGCGCGCCATGCTGACCGCCGAACGCTCGGCGCTGAACACGGTGCAGCATCTGTCGGGCATTGCCACGATGACGCGCGCCTATGTCGACGCCATTGCAGGCTCGGGTTGCACATTGCTGGACACCCGCAAGACCATTCCCGGGCTGCGCGTGCTGGAGAAATATGCGACGCGTATGGGCGGGGCGACCAATCACCGCATGGGGCTGTGGGATGCGGCGATGATCAAGGATAATCACGTCGCCGTGGCGGGGTCGGTCGAGGCCGCCGTGCAGCGCGCCGTCGCGGCAGGGATTGAACGCATCATCGTCGAGGTTGATCGGATCGATCAAATCGAACCCGCGCTGGGTGCGGGCGCAACGCACCTGTTGCTCGATAATATGACGACCAACGAACTGCGCGCTTGCGTGGCGCTGGTGGCGGGCCGGGTGCCGACCGAGGCGTCGGGCGGGGTACGGCTTGATACCATCCGCGCGATTGCCGAAACGGGCGTGACCTTTGTCTCGGTCGGGCGGCTAACCCAGTCAGCGCCGGCCGCCGATATCGGGCTTGATTTTGCGCTGGCTTAGTCTGGCCATCGCGCTGCTGCCCGTGGCCGCGCAGGGGCAAGTCATCAGCTGCCGCGTCCCGGACCGTATCGACGTGCCCCGGCTGGAGCGCGCCCCGCGCGGCGCGGTGGCGCGTACGGTTCCGATCAGCGGCTATAATCTGGCGCTCAGCTGGTCGCCGCAATATTGCGCCAGTCGCCGCAATCCTGGCGAGCGGCGCGACGCGGTGCAGTGCGGCGGCGAAACGGGGCGCTTCGGCTGGGTCTTGCATGGGCTGTGGCCGCAAGGCAGCGGCACCGGGTATCCGGGATGGTGCCGCCCGGCGCGGATCGTGCCGCAACCGGTGCTGCGCGAGCATCTTTGCATGTCGCCGTCGGTGCAGCTTATGCAGCGACAATGGGCCAAGCACGGCGTGTGCATGAGCCCGACCCCGGCGGCCTATTTCCGCGCGGCGGCGATACTGTACCGCGCTGTGCGTTTCCCCGACATGGAGGCACTGGCACGCCAGCCGCAAACGGCAGGGAGTCTGCGCCGCGCATTTGCCCAGCAGAACAAAGGTGTGAGCGCCGCCATGCTGGCGGTCACGGCCGACCGCAATGGCTGGTTGCAAGAAGTGCGGTTGTGTCTGGGCCAGCGGATGCGGCCCGCCGTTTGTCAGCCGGGTCAGCGCGGCCTGCGCGACAATGCGCGGCTGCGGATCCGCAGCAATGTGCCGCGTTGACACGTTTCAAAAATTAACCCTCTTTTAACCTTATCAATTCGTTAAAGCCGCGATAGCTTTGGCGACATGACCGAAAGCGACTCCGACGCCGTCAACATCCGCGAACGGGTACGCGCCCATCATTTGCGGCAGCTAAAGGTGGCGGCGCTCGCCGCTCCTGCGGACTGGGAGGCCGCACTGCGCGCAGCGCTGGCGGCGGAACGCAAGCCCGCTCCGTTGCTGGTCAGCACCAGCGATGTGAAATTGTTTCTGCAGAGTTTCGCGGTGTTTTTCACAACGCTGATGGTGTTTCTGTACTGATCGGGGCAGGGCGGCTTAATCGCAGGCTTTGTGGAGTTCCCACGCCAGCCACGCCGAAATCAGGCACATGAAAGCGCTGAGCAACAGCTGGTTGATGACACTCATCCCCAGCGTGCTGAGCCCGATGGCGATCATGGATCCGACCACCATCGCCCCAGCGTTGACGATATTGTTGGCGGCCACGGTGCGCGCGGTTTGCGACAACGGCACTGTGGTCGTCAGAAAGGCATAGAGCGGCACGACGAACATTCCGCCAGAGATCGCCACGCCCAGCAGCGTCAATGTAATCGCCCAGCTGTTCTGATGGTTCAAAAATTCACCGATATTGTAAAGCTCGCCGGGGTTGTCATTAATCCAGCCGCGACACACAAAGTAAAACGCGACGACGAACAGCCCCATGACAATGACAGACGCCGGGCTGTAACGGGCCGATACCTCGCCCTTGAGCAGGCGGTTGACGGCGACCGAGCCGATGGCGATGCCGACCGAGAAGATTGCCAGAAACAGGCTGGCGACGCCTGCGTCGGACGTCAGGACATTTTTTACTAGCGGCGGGAATTGGATGAACAATACGGCACCGATGGTCCAGAAAAAGCTGATCGACACAATCGCCAGATAGAGTTTGCGGATGTGCAAGGTCGCACTGACCAGACGTATCGATGAACGGATGATGTGCCAGTCCGGCGGCGAATCGGCGTCGGCCTCGGCCGGAGCCGCTGGCACATGCCGCGACGTCAGAAAGCCCACCACAGCGGTGACAATGACGCTCGCGGCGGCGATTTCAACGGGGATCACCCCGGCGATGATCGTGCCCGCCAAAATGGCGATATAGGTGCCTGCTTCGACCCAGCCGGTGCCCGCGAGCACCTCGTCCGCGGCCAGGTGCTGGGGCAGAATCGCATATTTGATCGGGCCAAAGAAGGTCGAGTGCACCCCCATGGCAAACAGCGCGAGCAACAATAGCGGGATGGCCACCATGTGTACCGCGATACCCTGCCACGCCAGCAGCAGCCCTGCCGCGCCTACGAGCATGATCAAAATTTCGCAGAATTTGACGATGCGGATGATCCGCGCCTTGTCGCGCGTGTCGGCCAGCTGGCCAGCCATCGCAGAAAGCAGGAAAAAGGGCAGGATGAAGATCAGCGAGGCGAGACCGCTGAACAACGTTTCGTCGCGCTCGCTGTCCAGCACATTGTAGACAACGAACAGAACCATCGCATTCTTGAACAGATTGTCGTTGAATGCGCCGAGCAGCTGGGTGGCAAACAGCGGCAGAAAACGGCGCTGACCGAGCAGCGAGAGCGAGCCTGTCATCGAAATCCTATCCCCTGTGTACGGCGCGCTTCGCGGTTGTCGCGCCGATGCCATATCGGCTAGGAAGATGACGGTCAAAGGTCATAATGACCGTGCGCCCCGGGGGTTTTGTATCAAAATGTTGAGCCTGCCCAATTTGTTGACGTTATCGCGCATTTTGGCGGTGCCGATCTTGCTGTTCCTTTTATGGCCGGGGACGCGCTTGGGCAGCCATCAACCGCTTCAAATCGACTATGCCCTTGCTTTTGCACTATATTGCCTGATGGGATTGACCGACTATTTCGATGGATATGTCGCCCGCGCGCGCGGTACGGTGTCGCGGCTCGGCCAATTCCTCGATCCGATTGCGGACAAGATCATGATCGCGGCCGTGATTTTGCTGCTGGTGTTCACGCGCGATATTGCCGGATGGCACGTGATTGCAGCGCTGGTCATTCTGTTGCGTGAGATTATTGTGTCGGGTCTGCGCGAATTTCTGGCGACCTTGCAAGTGTCGATGCCGGTGACGCAGCTCGCCAAATGGAAGACGACATTCCAGCTGGTGTCGTTCGGTGCGCTGATTTTGGCTGGTGCGGTGCCGCAATGGGATTGGGTGAAACTGGTTGGGCTGGTGTCGCTGTGGGGCGCGGCGGTCCTGACGCTCATAACCGGCTGGGATTATCTGCGTGTTGGTCTGAAACATATGGATTAACACTATGCTATCGATGAATATTTCCTATTTCGCCTGGGTGCGTGAACGGATGGGGAAGGGCAGCGAAACGGTCACCGTTCCGACCGGGATAGCAACCGTTCGCGACCTGATCGGCTGGCTGGCCACGCGCGATGCGGCCGGCGCAGCGGCGTTCGCCGAGCCCGAACGCATTCGCGTGGCGCTGGGCGCAACCATGGCGAACCTCGACGATACCCTTGGCAATGGCGACGACATTTCCTTGTTTCCGCCGGTGACCGGCGGGTGAAACGCGCATTGGTGACATCGGGTGCCATTGACGTGGTGACCGAATTTGCGGTGCATGACCGCGGCGGACACGGAGCGACAGCCAGTTTCATTGGCCGTGTGCGCGGCGATGATGGCGTGAGCGAATTGATGTTGGAGCATCATCCGGCGATGACCGCAGCGGCGCTGGACGCTCTGGCGACACAGGCACAAGCGCGCTGGGCGCTGGATTGTGTCAGCGTCATTCACCGCATCGGTGCGATGCAGCGCGGTGAGGTCATTGTGCTGGTCCTGGCCAGCAGCGCGCACCGCGATGCAGCGCTGGCAGGGGCAAGCTTTTTGATCGACCGGCTCAAGACCGATGTCCCGCTGTGGAAACGCGAAACGCTGGTGGATGGCAATCAACGCTGGGTCGAGCCCCGCGCCAATGACGAAGCGCGTGCGGCGGGGTGGGACTAGCCGCGCGCGATATAGAGCCGCTTCAACACATCAGCCAGCAGGGCAAATTCCTCGCCGCGCGGGCTGTTCTTGCGCCAGACAAGCGCGATGGTGCGCCAGTCATGGTCCGAGGCAAGCGGCCGGGTATCGATGTCTGTGCGGTCGAGAATCCCGGAATCGAGCGCCATTTGCGGGAGCATCGTAACGCCGAGGCCATTGTCGACCATCTGTACCAGCGTGTGCAGTGAGGTGCCCATCATCCGCGTGCCGCTGCGCAATTCGGGGCGGTTGCATGCGGCCAGGGCATGATCCTTCAGGCAATGGCCGTCCTCGAGCATCAGCAGTTGTGCGGGATCGAGCGTGTCGGCGCTGACCACCGCCGGCAGGTCGCCCGGAAAGTCGCCGGGGAATGCGACCAGCAGGGGGTCGTCAAACAGCACGGCGCTATCGACATCACCGCAGGCATAGGGCAGCGCCAGCAACACACAATCGACCTGACCGTGGTGGAGCGAATCGCAGGCCTGGGCACTGGGCTCTTCGCGCAGGAACAATTTGAGCTCGGGGCGCTCGCGGCGCAGCTGTGGCAAGACCGTTGGCAACATGAACGGCGCAATAGTGGGGATCACGCTCATCCGAAGTTCGCCGGTCAGCGGTTGGCTTGCGCCTGCCGCCAATGCGGCCAGTTCCTCTGCCTCGCGCAGGACGCGGTGCGCCTTGCGCGCGATGTTGAGTCCAAGCGGGGTAAAGCGCACAACGCGGCGCGTGCGCTCGACCAGCATCAGGCCAAGCAGTGTTTCCAGCTCGCGGATGCCGGCCGAAAGCGTCGACTGGGTAACATTGCAACTGTCGGCAGCCTTGCCGAAATGACCATGCGCTTCGAGCGCAACCAGATATTGCAGCTGCTTCAGGGTCGGAAGATAGGGCGAACTCATCGAGTGCCTCGATAAATGATTGTGCTGTGATAGACAATCACGCGGTCGGCGCGTCATGGTAGCGCCGTAAATCTGTTGCAGTCACGTCACAGTATTGCAAATTATCTTATAAATTTGCGTAAAATTGCGCGTATTTCATTGCGTTGCTTTTCTGTGCCGTCATGCTGACGGGTAGCCCGGGTCGCGAGGCGCATTTGCCGCCTACCGGAGCCAAAACAGGGAGCTCTCTCAGCTATGTCACGCACCATCACCCGTTCGCTGCTTGCCACCGCCCTAGTCGCTGCCGCCAGCGTCAGCCTGCCAGGCGTCGCGTTTGCGCAGGAGGAAGCCGAAGTCGCCGACGAAAGTGCAACCATTATTGTCACCGGCACGCGCCGTACCGACCGCACCGTGGCCGATAGTACGGTGCCAATCGATGTGATTTCGGCCGATTCGCTGGTGAACAGCGGAACGACCGAAACCAACCGGCTGCTCAATAATCTGGTGCCGTCGTTCAACTTTCCCCAGCCGTCGCTGACCGATGGAACGGACTCGCTGCGTCCGGCAACGCTGCGCGGGCTGTCGCCCGACCAAGTGCTGGTGCTTATCAACGGCAAGCGCCGCCATCTATCGTCGCTGCTCAACCTCAATGGCTCGGTTGGCCGCGGCTCGGCGGGGGTCGACCTCAATACCATCCCGCCGCTCGCAATCGAACGCATCGAGGTGCTGCGCGATGGCGCGGCTTCGCAATATGGCTCGGATGCGATCGCCGGGGTGATCAACATCCAGATCAAGAAACGTGAAGGCGGGCGGGCGCAGGCCAGCTTCGGCAAGTATATCACGACGATGGAAGATGTTGCGCAGGTCGCCAGCGTTGGCTTGACCACCGGGACCGCCGACGACCCGGCGATCACTTTCACCGGCAATGATCGCAAACGGCGCGATGGCGACACTTATACGCTATCGACCAACATTGGGCTGCCCGTGGGCGACAGCGGCTATTTCAACTTCACCGCCGAATATAAGGACCGCTCGCCGACGAACCGGTCGGGCCCCGACATTCGCCGCCAGTATCTTACGGCCGGCGATCCGCGCGAGGCGACCATTGGACGCTATCTGCACCGCTTCGGTGACGGGGAATCCAAAGATTTCAACTTCTTCGTCAATGCCGGCATGGATGTGGGTGAGAGCTTTGAGCTTTACACATTCGGCAGCTATGGTGTGCGCGACGGCAATGGCGCGGGCTTCTACCGCCGCGCGCTCGATGCGCGTAACCGCGATTGGTCGGCATCGACGACAACATTCATTCCCGTTTATCCCGACGGCTTTTTGCCGCTGATCAACAGCGAGATCCGCGATATCGCAATCGCGGGCGGCATCCGCGGTGAAACCGCTGGCTGGAACCTTGACCTGTCCGTCAACTATGGCTCCAACCGGCTTGATTACGTCATTTCGAACAGCATCAACACATCGCTGGGCGCGGCTAACAGCCCCCGCACATTTGATGCCGGCGGCCTGCGTTCGGGCCAGATGTCGGTCAATTTCGATGCGCAGCGCGAGATCGATTTCGGGCTTGGTGCAACCTCGCTCGCGGTGGGCGGTGAATGGCGCAATGAAAATTACAAGATCGTGCCCGGCGAAGTGGCGAGCTATGTCGCCGGTCCCTTTACCTTCAGCAACGGTGCCGCACCGGGATCGCAGGTGTTTCCAGGCTTTTCGCCAACCACCGCCATCGACGAATCGCGCGACAGCTTTGCCGCCTATGTCGAATTGGATGCCGACCTGAGCGATATATTCAACGTCCAGCTGGCGGGGCGTTATGAGCATTTCTCCGACTTTGGCAGCACCATCAATGGCAAGCTGGCGGCGCGGTTTGAACCAATTGACGGCATTGCGCTGCGCGGTTCGATATCGACCGGTTTCCGCGCGCCGGGGATGGCGCAGCAGTTCTTCTCGACCACGTCGACCAACAATGTGAACGGCGTGCTGATCGAAATTGGCACTTTCCCGGTGCAATCGCCTATCGCGGTCGCGCTGGGGGCAGAGCCGCTTGACGCTGAAACATCGCTTAACATTGGCGCGGGCGTGGTGTTGAGCCTGATCGACGGGCTGAACGTGACGGTCGATTATTATAACATTAAGATTGAAGACCGCATCACCCTCACCGAAAATCTGCAAGGGGCCGATGTGGTCGCTATCCTGCAGGCCGCCGGGGTGGTTGGCACTTCGGCGCGCTTCTTTATCAACGGTATCGATACCCGGACCGAAGGTCTTGATATCGTTGCCAGTTACCGCGTACCCGATTTTGGGGCAGGCCGTTTCACGCTAACCGCCGGCTATAACATCAACGACAACAAGATTACGGACCGGCGCACTTTCAGCGGCTTTACCGCGCAGCGCCTGTTCGCACGGCCCGAAAGTTTCCGCCTGACCGATGGTCAGCCTTCGAACAAGTTGAACATCGGACTGGATTGGGAAGCGGGCAAATTCGGGCTGACGGCGCGCGGCAACCGTTACGGCAGCGTGTTCCTGCCGGGGCCGAGCCTGGACATCACCATCCCCAAGGGATCAGCCCCGGGCGATATCACCCTGACGCCGAAATGGGTGATGGATCTGGAAGTGCGGTTCAACCCGGTCGAGGCAGTGCAGCTGGCGGTTGGTGCCAATAACTTGCTCGACGAATATCCCGACCGACTGCCGTTCGGCACGGTGAATGGCTTTAACTTCGGACTTAACAACAGCTTCTTGCCCTATTCGTCGCAGTCACCCTTTGGCTTCAGCGGACGCTTCGTTTATGGCCGGGTCAGCGTGGAATTCTGACTTATCGGAGTGATGCATGGCGGCGCGGTCTCACTTTTTGCTGGGGGGCCTCGCCACCGCGCTGGCGCTGACGGGCGGGCTGTTCCTGTGGCAGGGGTTGAGTCAGAGCGAAGGCACGGTCGAGCTGCCCGCGCCGCCGCCCGCCTTGCCTGCTATTCCCCAGGCGGGGGCCGACGCACCAAAATTTGGTGCGCCGCCGCCGGTGCTTCCCGAGGCCAAGCGCGCCTCGCGCGAGGAGCAGCGCTTCAACCGCTATGACCGGGATCGCAACGAGCGCATCAGCCGCATCGAAATGCTGGGCACGCGGTCGGCCGCCTTTCGCAAGCTCGACAAGGACGGCAACAATCTGTTGACGTTCGAGGAATGGGCGGCGGCGACGAGTGACCGATTTGCGGGAGCCGACGGTGACAAGTCGGGTGATCTGACGCGGGCAGAATTTGCGACGACCGCGCCTAAGCGCAATCCGAATCCGGCATGCCGGTGTTGAACCATTCAGATTTGCAAAGCCGTTCGTCCTGAGCTTGTCGAAGGACTGTCCTTCATCTTGGCAATGTCCAAGGAATGAACGGCTCTTCGACGCGCGCAGGGCGCGCGGGGTGGGGTTCAGGCGTTGGTTGGTTCCTCCGCCGCCATCCAATTCGCAAGCGCCGTTCCCGCACGCTGCGTATAGCCCAGCTTGCGGTCCTTTTTGCGCACGTCATCGGCGAGCGGCGGGAAGAGACCAAAATTGACGTTCATGGGCTGATAGCTCGCCGCATCGGCGCCGCCGGTAATGTGTCCCAGCAATGCTCCGAGCGCGGTTTCGGGCGGCGGCGGGGCGATCGCGGACCCGCGCAATTCGGCGGCGGCAAAGCGTGCGGCAATCAGCCCGATCGCGGCGCTTTCGACATAGCCTTCGCAGCCCGTAATCTGGCCTGCGAAACGGATGTGCGGTGCGTTTTTCAGCCGCAACTGACCGTCCAGCAGCTCGGGCGAGCGGATGAAACTGTTGCGGTGCAATCCGCCGAGGCGCGCAAATTCGGCTTTTTCCAGCCCCGGGATCGTGCGGAACAGGCGCACCTGTTCGGCGTGTTTCAGCTTGGTTTGAAACCCCACCATGTTCCACAATGTGCCTAGCGCATTGTCCTGTCGCAGCTGCACCACCGCATAAGGCCAGCGCCCGGTGCGCGGATTGTCGAGCCCGACGCCCTTCATCGGGCCGAAACGCAGCGTTTCGACGCCGCGCTCTGCCATCACCTCGATAGGCATGCAGCCCTCGAAATAAGGGGTGTCGGTTTCCCACTGCTTGAATTCGGTCTTCTCGCCGTCGAGCAGTCCCTGGACAAAGGCGTGATATTGGTCCTTGTCCATAGGGCAATTGATATAGTCCTTGCCGTCACCCATCGGCCCAACCTTGTCCCAGCGGCTGGCCATCCAGGCGACATCCATGTCGATGCTATCGCGATAAACGATCGGCGCGATGGCGTCGAAAAAGGCGAGCGCGTCGCGGCCGGTGGCGGCACCAATGCTGTCGGCCAGCGCCGCGGCAGTTAGCGGCCCAGTGGCGACGATGGTCAATCCGTTTTGAGGCAATCTATCAATGCGTTCGCGCACGATGCTGACATTGAGGTGCAAGGCCAGCGTGCGGGTAACTTCGGCCGAAAACTGGTCGCGGTCCACGGCCAAGGCTGATCCTGCCGGAACCTTGGTGGCATCAGCAGCGCGCATGATCAGCGAATTCAGCGCGCGCATTTCGCGGTGCAGCAGGCCGACCGCGTTGCTGTCGCCATCATCCGAACGGAAGCTGTTTGAACAGACCATTTCAGCGAGGCCATCCGTTTGGTGGGCAGGGGTCATATCGCCGCCACCGCGCATTTCGGAAAGGCGGACGGTCAGGCCCGCTTCTGCCAGCTGCCACGCCGCCTCTGACCCGGCCAGGCCGCCGCCGATGATGTGAACATGATGCATTGTCTGTTTACTGTTTCCATGGAAAGGCGTTGCCGCGGCCTTTGGCACGAAGCGGGGCGCGGCAAAAGGGGGATGGATATGCAGGCAGCGGTTCGGATCGACGAAACGCGAACGCCGTGGCTGTGGTGGGCCGCGCTGGCCGTGGGGGCGACCTATATGCTGCCGGTTGTGCTGGCGCTCAGCGGACCGTCGATCATCCTGTGGAAGGGAGCGGGCGTGGGCCTGCTGGCACTGTGGGCGGCGGTCAACGGCCGCGATCGCCACGGCCAGATGATCGCGCTGGTGCTGGGCTTTGGCGCGCTGGGCGATGTGCTGCTCGAAACATCCGGACTGATGATCGGCGCCTTTGCCTTTTTGTTCGGTCATGTGATTGCGATCGGGCTATACAATGCCAACCCGCGGCCCAAGCTGACCGGATCGCAGCGGCTGTTGACGGCGGTGGTGGCACCGCTGTCGCTTGTCATCACCTGGTTTCTGCTGCGCGAGGCCGGTAGCTTCCATACCGCCATGTTTGCCGGTGCACTTTTCTATACGCTGGTGGTGGCGGTCATGGCTGCATCGGCGTGGATGAGCAGCTTTCCGCGCTATCGGGTCGGACTAGGGGCCATGTTCTTCCTTATTTCGGACCTGCTGATTTTCGCGCGCATAGGCGGTGCCTTGCCGCCTGGACTGGCCAGTATGCTGATCTGGCCGCTCTATTTTGGCGGGCAGGCGCTGATCGCCTGGGGCGTGGTGACCACGCTGGCTGCGCGGCGGCGCTAACGCTTTTCAATACGCTGTATCAGGGCCAGCCCAAGTAACCGGAGAATATGCCTGCCGCGACCGCCAACAGACCAAGGCCAACAATTTTCGCGAGCGTGAGGCCGAAAGAGCGGCCCGCTCCTGATCGCGAGGCACCAGGAAAATGGTCCATCGCCGACGGCATGTCTGGTGCGCTTTGTGTCCATGGCAAAGGCTCAGGCCGAGCTTGCTCGTCGGAGCCATCCGAAACGCGCCAATTCGACTCTGGTGGTTTGGCCATGACGCGATAAATAGCGGTCATGTCGCAGGAAGCAACGTCGCTCGACGAACTGACCAAGCTCGATGACGCCGTGCTGGCCGAAGTCGTGCGCGAAGGCGAAATGCTGGTCGCCAGCCAGTTTCAGGCGAGCTTTGCGGCAGACCAGCGCGCGCTGACATTGGCCGGTATCGCCCTCACTGTCGCGACAGGTCTGGTCGGGCTGTTGATCGCTGAAAAACTTCCGACAGGTATCGTTTCTGATGCTGGACTGCGCACGCTTGCGCTGGTTGTGGCACTGGCGCTGATCGGCGGGGCAATGGCGGCGGTCCATGCAGCGCTGCCCGCCAAATTCTTTTTCCCCGGCAATGAACCGCGCAACTGGTTGCCTGACCAGTGGAGTCCGCGCGAGCGCCCCCGTTATGATCTAACCACCGCGCGCATCGAACAAGCGCAAGTGCTGCAAGCCGTTATCGACGCCAACAAGGCCATAGCTGCGCGGCAAGCATTATGGATCCGCCGATCGGTGCTGTGGTGCTTTGGCGCGCTGGTAACGGGGCTGCTCGGCGCGGTCGTGCTTTACGCCATATCCCTAAGCTGAATGCCAATGACGGCAGACTGCGGCAATGGCGCGTAAAGGTGCGGAAAAAGTACGCCGCCGCGCGACACTTCCCACTTCAGCGCCTCGCCAAAGCCGCTGAGATCGATTTCGGCGATGACCAGACCGGTCTGCCCGGCGAAGTGCTTTGCCAGCGTTTCTTCTAGCTGCTCGGCGGTCGACATATGGATATAGCCGTCGGCCAGATCGATCGGCGCACCGGCAAATGTGCTGTCACGTTGCAGCTCGGCCCATTGGTTGGAGGTCAAAACCTTGAAAGCGGTCGGGCTCACTCGCTCGTCGGCTCGTCGCTTGGCGCCGCTGGGGCTTCCGTATCCTCGGCCTCTTCGCTCTCCTCGATCAGCGCGGCGGAAACAATATGCTCGTCGGCGGCGACATCGAACAGCCGCACCCCGGCGCTCCCGCGCCCAATGACACGCAAGCTGGACAAGCTGATACGGATGAGTTTCGCCTGATCGGTCACGAGCATCAGCTGGTCATCCTTGACCGCCGGGAAACTGGCCACGACGAGGCCATTGCGCGCGATATTGTCGATATTGGTAATGCCCTGGCCGCCGCGTCCGGTGCGACGATATTCATAGGCCGACGACAGCTTGCCATAGCCATTGGCGCACACGGTCAGGATAAATTGTTCGCGCGCTGCCATTTCGGTCATGCGATCGGCGGGCAGGGTCGGCTCATTCTCATTGTCCTTCCACGGGGCGGCGCGCAGATAGGCCTCGCGTTCCTCTTGCGAGGCGCCCGAGCGGTGGAGGATCGACAGCGAGATAACCTCGTCGCCATCCTTCAATGTCATTCCGCGCACGCCGGTCGAAGCCCGGCTTTGGAATTCGCGGATGTCGCTGCCCATGAAGCGGATGGCCTTGCCCTGGCGGCTGGCGAGCAGCACATCGTCGCCTTCGGTCAGCAGCGCGACGCCGATCAGCCGGTCATCGGCGTCATCGCCTTCGAATTTCATCGCAATCTTGCCGTTCGATGGGACATTGGCAAAGGCGTCCATGCTGTTGCGCCGCACGCTGCCCTTGGCGGTAGCGAACATGACGTGCAGTTTCGACCATTCGCCCTCGTCCTCCGGCAAGGGGAGCACGGTCGAGATTGTTTCGCCCTGCGCCAATGGCAGCAGGTTGATCATCGGCCGCCCGCGCGTTGCCGGACCGCCTTCGGGCAAGCGCCACACCTTCATTCGATAGACTTTGCCGTGGGTCGAAAAGAACAGCACGGGGGTGTGGGTGGAGGTGACGAACAATTCGGTGACGACGTCTTCGTCCTTGGTCGCCATGCCGGCGCGGCCCTTGCCGCCGCGCCGCTGCGCGCGGAAGGTGGCAAGCGGAGTGCGCTTGATATAGCCGTCCATGGTGACGGTCACGACCATCTCTTCGCGCTCGATCAGATCCTCGTCTTCGATGCCGTCGGCGGCGGGCGCAATTTGGGTGCGGCGCGGCGTCGCAAACTCCGCGCGCACAGCGCTGAGTTCTTCACGCATGACGGCATAGAGCTTGGCGCGGTCGGCGAGGATGCTCAAAAGCTCCTCAATCTCGCCCGACAGTTCTTTGAGTTCCTTACCGATTTCGTCGCGACCAAGCGCCGTAAGCCGGTGCAGGCGAAGCTCCAGAATGGCGCGCACCTGGGTCTCGGACAGGCGATAGGTTTCGCCCGCATCAAAGTCGCCCTCGATGGCCTCGACCAGCCGGATATAGGGCGCGATTTCGCCCACCGGCCAGTCGCGCGTCGCCAGCGCTTCGCGTGCAGCCGCCGGGCTGGAAGACCCGCGGATAATGCGGACGACTTCGTCCAAATTGCTGACGGCGACGACCAAGCCCAACAAGATGTGGGCGCGGTCGCGCGCTTTCGCGAGCTCGAATTTGCAGCGCCGAGTAATCACTTCCTCGCGGAAGGTCACAAAGGCCGACAAAATGTCCCTGAGCCCCATCATTTCGGGGCGGCCGCCCCGAATGGCCAGCATATTGGCAGGGAAGCTTTGCTGCGCCGGGGTGTTGCGCCACAGCTGGTTGAGCACGACGTCAGGGGTCGCATCGCGCTTCAGGTCGATGACGACGCGCACGCCTTCGCGGTTCGATTCGTCGCGGATGTCCGAAATGCCCTCGACCCGCTTGTCGCGCGCGGCTTCGGCGATTTTTTCGACGAGGCCGTTCTTGCCCTGCTGGAAGGGGATCGAGGTAAGCACGATCGAACGGCGGTCGCCGCGCCCTTCCTCAATCTCGTGCGTCGCGCGCATCATAATCGAGCCGCGCCCGGTGGCATAAGCATTGCGCGCGCCGCCCTGACCCAAAATCAGCGCGCCGGTGGGGAAATCGGGGCCGGGAATGATGGCCATCAGCTCTTCAAGCGTGATAGCCGGATTGTCGATCAGCGCTAGCGTGGCATCGATCACTTCGCCCAGATTGTGCGGCGGAATGTTGGTTGCCATGCCAACCGCAATGCCGCCCGCGCCGTTGACCAGCAAATTGGGATAGCGCGCCGGCAGCACCGACGGCTCGTCGCGGCTGGCATCATAATTGGGCTGGAAATCGACGGTATCCTTGTCGAGGTCCCCCAGCAAGGTCATCGCAGCCTTGGCCAGTCGCGCTTCGGTATAGCGCATCGACGCGGGCGGATCGGGGTCCATCGAACCGAAATTGCCCTGACCATCGATCAGCGGCACGCGCATCGACCAGTCCTGCGTCATCCGCGCCAGAGCATCGTAAATCGCGCTGTCGCCGTGCGGGTGATAGTTACCCATCACGTCGCCGACAATTTTTGCCGATTTTTTATAGGGTTTGCCCGGAACGAAGCCGCCTTCTTGCGCCGCGAACAGGATGCGGCGGTGCACCGGCTTCAAACCATCGCGCACATCGGGCAAAGCGCGCGAGACAATCACGCTCATGGCATAGTCGAGGTAGCTCGACTTCATTTCGTCGACGATGTTGACGGGGGCAACGCCCTCGGGCGAGGGCGGGGGAACGGGGGTTTCTTCGGTCAAGACCGGGCCTTCTTTCGGGGGTAATGTGACAGAAATCTGTCTAGCCGAAGCGGAAGCGGAAGGCCAGCTTTACAGCCTTACCCATCATGCCAGATGTTCACACTAAGTCTCTGTTTTAATTGATTCCATCGAAAGGCGCGCCAGAAAAAATTTGCTGACCTGCGGCGCCATAGGAATCTTCGCGGCGCGCGGGCTGCACCAAGGCTTGCCAAATTGCTGCATGGTGACCAGACAGGGGGGGTGAACCCGCATTTCAACCAGTCGATGCCATGGCGCTCGTCGCGCTGATCGCCGCGAGCGAAGCGCTCGACGATGGAACAATGTTGCGCGCATTGGCTCCGGTGGCGGGCGAAACAATTATCGAGCGGCAAGCGGCACGTGCGCTGGCGGCGGGTGCCGAGACTTTATTCGTCGTTGTGGGCGCTGTGCCTCCGGAACTTTTGCAGGCGCTCGACCGGGTGCGGCGCCGCGGCAGCCGCGTGCAGGTGGTTCGCGACGCCGCAGATTTGCAAACCAGCCTGCAACCCACCGACCGGCTGTTGCTGGTGGCCGACGGGCTGATTGCCCCGCCTGGCCAATATAAAGCGCTGGCGCTGGCTGCGACACCGTCGATCCTCGTTACCGCCGACACGCCGTTGACGCACGCGCTCGAACGGGTTGATGCCGCGCACCGCTGGGGCGGGCTGGCGCTGGTCCCGGCCGCGAGCGTGACAGAATTGGCGGCGCTGCCAGGCGAATGGGACATTGTGCTGACGTTGCTGCGCTTTGCCATCCAGGCCAATGCGACGCGGTTGGAATGCGAACCCGCGTTGTTCGGACAAGGCGAGATTTCCATCGTTGCGAACAGCGCAACGGCTTCACAAATGGAGCAAGTGGGGATTGAGCGTGTGGAATATGGCGGCATGGGGTTTGGCCGGTCGCTCTTCTCGATGCCGTTGGTGCGGTTGCTCGGTCCCTCGCTGGTTCGCGCCCCACGCCTGGTCGCGGCCTTGCCGTGGATGACCGGGGCGGCGTGGCTGGCGGCGGCGGTTGCGGCCGGTTTGGGCCAGGAATTTGGCGCAGCGCTGGCCGCTGTTGTGGGGTGCATTGGATTGTCGGCGCTGCGGTTTCTGGCGGCTTTCCGATTGGAAAACGTCCGGCTCGAGCAGTTGCGGAGCCTGTTTCGGGCCATATCGGTCGTTCTTCTTGCGGCGATTGGCTGGGTCCCGGCCATATTGCTCGCACCCGGCGCGCCGCCGCCGCTTGTCCCGATGGCACTTGGGCTGAGCCTTGCGGCGATTATCCTGCTGGCGCGGCGCCTTTATGCCGAATTGGGCGCGCAGCGTGCGCGGCACTGGCTGCTTCCCGATGCCGATCAGGCGTGGCTGATCCTGGCCGTTGCCGCTGCGGCAGGGCTGCTGCCTATGGCGAAAGCGTTGCTGCCGTTGGCTGGGCTTGCTCAGTTGCTGCTGTGGTTGCGCTTTGCCCCGCGGCACAGCAACAGGGTTTAGCAAACGTTAACGCGGCTCTGCTATGCAGGACAGGCATGCAGGAATCATCCTCTCTGGAAGGTCTGGGCGGCGCGGCGGCGCGCTGGTCGCAGCATCAGGCCGCGCTTGCGGCGCGGCTGGGCCAGCCCGGTGCAGTCAGGCTGACCGAGGAGCAAGAGGCGCTCGGCCTCGGCATCACCCGGCGACTGGTACAGATGCTGGCCGCGGAGCTACCGTTGAAAACCCCGGTCACGAGCATCTGGGCCCATTGGGAAAGCGTCGGCTTGCCATCGGCGGCGGCGCTGGCACCAGCCATTTTTGCGCGCGTGGAGGAATATCGCTGGCGGCGGATGATGACCGGGCCACTGCACGACCCGCTGCCAGGCTTGTTCGCTGATGCGAGCGGCAAACGCCGGAGCAGCGCTGTGCCACCAGGGGTCGAACCGGCGCGCGCCGCGGTGGTCGATGCGGCCTTGTTGTCGCTGCGCGTGGCCGACGGTCGGCGCAGTGACGCGTTTGGGCTGCCGCTGCTCCTTGCGTCCGAATTGCCAGCTGCGGCGCGACGGGCATTGTTGTTCGACCTTGGCGCGCAGGACCTGGCACAAGCCAATGACCTTAATGCCCGCGCGCCCGCCATCGCCCAGGCAGTGGAGCGCGTCATGGCCGACTTGGCGGATTGCCCCGCCGACAGTGCGGCGCGCGCTTATGTGAACGCGCTTGAAACGACGGATTTGCTCGCAGCCGCTATGGCTGACGCGATTGCTCGGCACGATTGGCTGGCGGTCATTGCAGTGGTGGCGGTGCGATCCGGATGGCGCATTGCCGACGCGGCGGCAGCGCTGGTGGCGGCGGATGAGCTTGCTGTGCTGCAATTCTTCACAGGACTTGGCCTCGAACCCGGCGCAATCACCCCGCTGCTCGATAGCCTTGCCGAAATTCCGGGGCGGCCAACCAATGCCACATTGCCCCCGCCGGTACCGGCGAGTGAAGATCTGGTTCAAGCGGTTGCAGCACGCGCCAATGCGCTGCGAGCACGCCAGCAGGACCGCCCGTTATGAGCGCCGCGGTCGTTACCGGACAGATTGACCCCAAGGGGCTGCTGGTAGCGGCCGACCCCGCGCTGCTGCGCCTTCAGGAGCGCGCGGGTGGTAAGCTCGGTGGCCCGCTAATGTTGCCGCAACTGTCGCGCCTTTCGGCGCTGGCCATGCGGCTGGAACGCGAAATCACCCGCTCGCTGCTGACCGCTGACGACCATAGCGACATCAGCGCCACGGTGACGATCAGCCCGGTTGCCAATGGAGCCGAAATCATCATCCGCGAATGGCGCTCGCAGCAGGCAGCCGACGCGGCCGGGTTCGCGGATGCCGACGCGCACGGCGCTGGCACATCTATGGCCACCGATTGGAGCTGGGCCTGTGATGCGCAGCTGCGCCTTTTGGCGTTGCAACCCGTGACCGGATCGCCACCCACCGACGGCTGGCAAGGCCGCTCGCTGTCCGAAGTGTTCGAGCTGGAACCTGACAGCGATGGCCGCCTGCCCCTGTTGCTGGCGCTTGCCGATCATCGCAGCTTTTCCGACCAAAGGTTGCGTTTGCCCGCCGCATTGATTGCTGACCGCCCGGCCATGGCAATGTCCGGAACGGCACTGTTCGACGCCGGAGGCGGCTTTTCTGGATTTCGGGGTTGGCTGACGCGGCTTGATGCCGATGATGCCGGCGTTGCCGATGCGCCGCGGATCATCGATCCCGCCTTTGGCGCGTTGCCGCTGTCCGATCCGCGCTTTGGGCGGCGAATCGACGGGGCATTGCGTGGCCCGCTTGGCCGCATTATCGCGTCCGCCGAAACGATTTCGGGCCAATTTGAAGGGCCGATCCGTGCCGATTATGCCCGTTACGCGGCCGATATTGCGCATGCCGGGCGGCATTTGCTTGGGCTGATCGATGACCTTGGCGATTTGCAGAATATCGAGCGCCCGGGGTTTCACGCGGCGCGTGAGGCCGTCGATCTTGCAGATGTGGCACGCCGGGCAGTTGGTTTGCTCGGGATGAAGGCCGAAGAGCGCCAGATCCGCATTGACGCGCCCAAGCGTGACGAAGCCTTGCCTGCAACCGGCGAGTTTCGGCGCGTATTGCAGATCATGCTCAATCTGATCGGCAACGCGATCCGCTACTCGCCCGAAGGTTCGATGATCTGGATACGCGGCGAAGCGGACGCGTCCTACGCGAGCATTACCGTTGCCGATCAAGGGCAGGGCTTGGCCCCCGATCAGCAATCGCTGATTTTTGAAAAATTCGAACGGCTGGGCCGCACCGATAGTGGCGGGTCTGGCCTGGGCCTTTACATCGCGCGCCGGTTAGCTCGGGCGATGGACGGCGACCTGACGGTCGACAGCGCGCCGGGGCAGGGGGCACGCTTCACGCTGCGCTTGCCCAAAGGCTGATTTAGCGCTGGCTTACCGGCACATAGTCGCGCTGCGTCGGGCCCGTGTAGAGCTGACGCGGCCGGCCGATTTTCTGTTCGGGGTCCGAAATCATCTCGTTCCACTGCGCCACCCAGCCCACGGTGCGGGCGAGTGCGAACAGCGCGGTGAACATAGTGGTCGGGAACCCGATCGCCGACAGGATGACGCCCGAATAGAAATCGACATTGGGGAACAGCTTCTTTTCGATGAAATAGCTGTCGTTGAGCGCCATTTCTTCGAGTTGCAGCGCGACCTCGAAGACCGGATCGTTTACCTTTAGCGCGTCGAACACCTCACGAACTGTCTTTTGCATGACGGTCGCGCGCGGGTCATAATTTTTGTAGACGCGATGGCCGAAGCCCATCAGGCGGAACGGATCATCCTTGTCCTTGGCGCGCGCGATGTATTCAGGAATACGCTCAGGCCGGCCGATTTCGCGCAGCATATTGAGTGCAGCCTCGTTCGCGCCGCCATGCGCCGGGCCCCACAAGCAAGCGATGCCCGCAGCAATACAGGCGAACGGGTTCGCCCCCGAAGAACCGGCAAGCCGCACTGTGGAAGTCGAGGCATTCTGTTCATGGTCGGCATGGAGAATGAAGATTTTGTCCAGCGCGCTTTCGACGGCAGGCACCACTTCATATTCTTCGGCTGGCACCCCGAAGGTCATACGCAGGAAATTCCCAGTGTAGGACAGTTCGTTGCGCGGGTAGATGAACGGCTGGCCGACCGAATATTTATACGCCATCGCCGCGATGGTGGGCATTTTGGCGATCAGCCGATGGCTGGCAACCATGCGCTGGTGCGGGTCGCTGATTTCGGTCGAGTCATGGTAGAAGGCCGACAGCGCGCCAACGACGCCGCACATGATGGCCATCGGGTGGGCATCGCGCCGAAAACCGCGGTAAAAGGTCGCGAGCTGCTCATGCAGCATGGTATGGCGGGTGATGGTGTAATTGAAGTTATGAAGTTCGTCTGCCGATGGCAGTTCGCCGTTTAGCAGCAGGTAGCAAACTTCCATGAAACTGGAATGTTCGGCGAGCTGGCCAATGGGATAGCCGCGGTGCAGCAGGACGCCTTCATCGCCATCGATATAGGTCAGTGCCGACTGGCAACTGGCGGTCGAAGTGAAACCAGGGTCATAGGTGAAGGCGCCGGTTTGCGCATAGAATTTTCGGATATCAACGACATCAGGCCCTACAGAACCTTGATGCACGGGCATGGCGACACTTTGGTCGCCAAGGGTGAAGCTGGCGCTGTTCTGGCTCATATTATTCCCCTGTAGCCCGCTGGCGATTCTGAGAGAGGACTCGCCCCTGCCGGAACTTATTGTACCGCGTCAAGCCGCGCTAGACTTTCCTCACGTCCCAAGAGCAAGAGCACGTCAAAAATGCCCGGAGAGACGGCCTGGCCGGTCAGCGCAGCGCGAAGCGGCTGGGCGATTTTGCCTAGCCCGACGCCTGCAATCTCGGCTTGTTCGCGGATTGCCGCTTCAATGCTTTCGCCGCTCCAATCGTTGAGGCCGCGCAAACATGTGGTTGCAGCCGCTACCAGCCCGGCCGGGGCATCGGCAATCAGCTGCGCGGCCTTGTCATCCATCACCAACGGGCGCTTGGCGAACAGAAAGCGGGCGCCATCGACGACTTCGTGCAACGATTTGGCCCGAACTTTGATGACAGCCATTGCCCGCGTCAGTAGCGCAAGTTCTGTTTCGGTCAGGTCGCGCCCCAGCTCTGCGGTCAGCATCGGTGCGGCCAGCTTGGCCAAGCGGACATCATCGGCCTCGCGCAGATAATGACCGTTCAGATTATCGAGCTTTTTGAAATCGAAACGCGCCGGACTGCGCCCGACGTTGGCCAGATCAAACCATTCTACGGCCTGATCGCGGCTGATAATCTCGGCATCGCCATGCCCCCAGCCGAGCCGTAGCAGATAATTGTTCACCGCCTCGGGTAGATAGCCCAGTTCGTCGCGATAGGCGTCCACCCCCAGCGCGCCATGGCGTTTGGACAGTTTCGCACCGTCGGCACCGTGGATCAGCGGAACATGGGCATAAACAGGCTCTGGCCACTGCATCGCGCGGATCAACGCCAGTTGGCGGAAGGCGTTGTTGAGATGGTCATCGCCGCGAATGACATGAGTGACCCCCATGTCATGGTCGTCGACGACGACGCTGAGCATATAGGTGGGCGTACCGTCCGAGCGCAGCAGGATGAAGTCATCAAGCTCGGAATTCTGGACGGTGACATCGCCTTGTACGCGGTCAGAAATGGTAACGGCGCCGTCCTGCGGCGCTCTGAGCCGCACGACCGGTGCGCCTTCGCCGCGGTCGGTGCGGTCGCGCCATGGACTACGCACTCGAAAAGGAAGGCGCTTTTCCTGTGCCTCGGCGCGCATTGCAGCGAGTTCGTCCTGCGTCAACCAGCATTCATAGGCATGGCCCGCCGCCAGCAACTGGTGCGCAACTTCGGCATGTCGCTCGGCGCGCGCGAATTGGTAGACGACCTCGTCATCCCAATCGAGATCGAGCCAGCGCATGCCGTCAATTATGGCGTCAATTGCCGCATCGGTTGATCGCGCGCGATCGGTATCCTCGATCCGCAGCAGGAATTTGCCGCCGTGGTGGCGCGCGAACAGCCAATTGAACAGCGCAGTACGCGCTCCGCCGATATGCAGATAGCCGGTGGGCGAAGGGGCGAAGCGGGTTACAACGGCGCTGCCGGTGGCTTCAGCAGCGGCGCGGGATTGGGTTGTCACGAGGCGATTCTTTGCGCAATTTGAATAAGGCGCCCGGTCGGGTCGCGGGGGACCCCCTAGCATGGCAACAGTGCCGCTTCAAACGCCCATTGCGGCCCCCCGGACGACAGCGGTGACGCGGTTGGAGGCGCGTCTTGAGGCAGAGCGCGATGCTATTGGGATTTGGCTGCCAGTAGCGCTGGGCGCAGGCATCATGTTGTGGTTCGTGCTGCCGCACCCCTTGGCGTGGGGCGGGGCAGCAGGGCTGCTGATTGCCGTGGCACTCGTGGCCCATTTGTTGGCTGGTGAGACGCGTGTGGGGGCCATGCTGACGCGCGGTCCCTTGGCGGCGGTTTTGGGTCTGGCGCTGGTGTGGGGGCACGCCCAGTGGGTCGCGGGTCCGGTGGTAGCGCGCCCGGTTACCACCAGTTTTTCAGGCATTATCCGCGATGTTGAGCCGCTGCCCGCGCGGGAAACAGTGCGAATCGTCGTGGAGCCCGTTGGCCGCGCTGACCTGCCTCGCCGCCTGCGCGTAACGATTGCCCAGCGTGACCTGCCCGATCGGCCACTCGTGGCGGGGCGGGGAATAGGATTGCGCGCGCGGTTGATGCCACCACCGGGGCCGGCTCTGCCCGGAAGCTATGATTTTGCGCAGCGCGCCTGGTTCGAGGGATTGGGGGCCGTCGGGAGCGTGATCGGTAAGCCGACCGTAGCCGGGGGAACCGCGCCTTCGCCCGATGCCGGAGTGCGAGCGCGACTCACGAAGCATATCCAGGCCCAAATTCAGGGCAGTGCAGGCGGTGTGGCGGCGGCGCTGGTCACCGGCGATCGCGGCGGCATCGCCGATGCCGATAATGAAGCGATGCAGCGCAGCGGATTGGCGCATTTGCTCTCGGTAAGCGGGCTGCACATAACGGCGGTTGTGGCTGGAACCATGTTTGCGATGATGGTTCTGCTAGCGCTGAACCAGCGATTGGCGTGGTCGGGAACGGTACCGCTGCTCGCGGCGGGCGGTGCGGCGCTGGCGGGCATCGGTTATACGCTGCTGAGCGGGGCAGAAGTGCCAACGATCCGGTCGTGCATAGCCGCATTGCTGGTGTTGACGGCACTGGCGCTGGGCCGCGAGGCGCTGACGCTGCGGCTGGTTGCGGCAGGGGCATTGCTGGTGATGCTGTTCTGGCCCGAGGCCGTGGCAGGACCCAGTTTTCAGCTGAGTTTCATGGCCGTTACCACCATTGTTGCGTTGCACCAGCACCCGCGCGTGCAAGGCTGGCTGGCTCGGCGGGATGAAGGCGCGGCAGCGCGATTTATCCGGGCGCTGGCGGGATTGGTGCTGACCGGACTGGCCATCGAGGTGGCGCTGACCCCGATTGCCATGTTCCACTTTCATCGCGCCGGACTTTACGGTGCGCTCGCCAATGTGCTGGCGATTCCACTGACCACCTTTGTGATTATGCCGATGGAGGCGCTGGCGCTGGCGCTCGACAGCTTGGGGTTGGGTGCACCGGCGTGGTGGATAGCCGGCAAGGGAATCGAAATCCTGTTGGGCATTGCCCATTTTGTGGCTTCCGTTCCCGGAGCAGTGCTCACACTTCCGCGCCCATCACCGATTGGCTTTGCGCTCGCGATAGGCGGCTTGCTGTGGGTGCTGCTGTGGCAAACGCGGTGGCGTTGGTGGGGACTGGGACCGGCCTTGGGCGGCTTTGCCCTGATGCTGGCGTCTCCGGCGCCTGATTTGCTGATTACCGGCGACGGCCGCCATGTTGCTGCACGGATGAATGATGGCCGTTTTGCCACGTTGCGATCGGGCGCAGGCGACTATGTGCGTGAACAACTGGCCGAGGCGGCAGGCAGTGGGGAGGAAATGGCGGCGTTTGCCGAACTCCCCGGCAGCGAATGCAACGCCGATTTCTGCCGTTGGCCGGTCGCGCGCGGCGGGCGCATTTGGACAATATTGGCAGCGCGCAGCCGTTATCTGGTTGACGGGCCGGAACTGATCGCAGCGTGCGCCGCGGCCGACATTGTCATTGCCGACCGCTGGCTGCCGGTGGGGTGCAAAGCACGCTGGCTAACGCTCGACCGCGATGCATTTGATGTCCACGGCGGCGTGGCAGTGCGGTTCGATCCACCGTCCCTGAGTACCGCCATCGACCCGAGTGATGCCCACCCATGGCGGCAGGCACAGCAGGTCAGTGGTAACGACGAAGCAGGCCCGCCAGCTTCCCCTGCACCATGACGCGGTTCGCCGGATATCGCTGCGGTTCATAGGCGCCATTAGCAGGATCAAGCCGGATCATCGCGCCTTCGCGGCGGAAATATTTGAGCGTTGCGTCCTGCCCGTCGACCAGCGCCACCACTATGTCGCCTTCGCGGGCGGTGTTGGCTTTCTGGATCAGCGCATAATCGCCGTCCAAAATGCCCGCCTCGACCATCGAATCGCCGGATACTTCGAGCGCATAATGATCGCCCGGGCCGAGCAGCGCAGCGGGCACGGCGAGCGCGGCCGAATCTTCGAACGCTTCGATAGGAACACCGGCAGCAATCTTGCCATGTAGCGGCAGTTCGATGATGTCGTTGGCGGCCATCGGAATGCGCGCAGGATTTTTGCGCAAGGGCACAACATTTTCACGATTGTTGCGCATAGACGCGGTCTCGGCCTTGAGCGCGTCGGGTAGCTTCGTCACCTCGAGCGCGCGGGCGCGGTTGGGGAGGCGGTGAAGAAAACCGCGCTCTTCCAAAGCACTAATCAGCCGGTGGATGCCCGATTTGGACTTGAGCCCGAGCGCTTCCTTCATTTCCTCGAACGAGGGCGAAATGCCGCTGGCGTCGAGCCGTTGCTGGATGAAGATGAGCAATTCCTGCTGTTTTGCGGTAAGCATGTTGGCACCCTTCGCTGGTCAGCCTCTGGACATAGGAAGAACAGCTAAAGAACAAAGCGGGCCGCGTCAAGCCCCTGTGGTCCCGCTTTGTTCAAAGCGCGATATATGGTGCCAGTGCGCCTGCGGGCTGGGGCGGGTCTCCGATGTCGCGAACCAAGAGCGCGTTGGCGTTGGCGAGTGCAATCGTGCGGCCGCTATCTTGCGCCGCAAAGGGTGTGATGCGTCCATCAGCGACGATCGCGCGCAGATAATCGCGGCGCGGCCCGCCCGCCTCTAGCGGGGCAGCGAGCGTGGCGTGTGCCGCTTCGGGCAGCGGCATGTTGGCCCCGGCGAGGTGGCGCAACAATGGCAGCAGGAACAGCTGCGCCGTTACAAAGGCTGACGCCGGATTACCCGGCAGACCGAGCAGCACCGCATTGCCGACGCGCCCCGCGAGCAGCGGTTTTCCGGGACGCATTGCGATTTTCCAGAAGGCGGGCGGGGCGCCGAGTGACGTCATGGCGGCGTGGACATGATCGTGATCGCCAACCGACGCGCCGCCCAGTGTGACAATGACGTCGTGCGTGGCGGCGGCCTGGTCGATTGCGGCAATGGTGGCGGCGCGGTCATCGCCGATGCGGACAATAGCACCGATCTGTGCCGGAACCGCCGTTAGCAACGCGGTCAGCATCGGGGCGTTGCTGTCCGGGATCTGGCCGCGAGCGAGCGGAGCGCCCGGGTCGACCAGTTCGTCACCAGTTGAAATCAGCGCAACCCGCGGGGCGCGACCGACGGTGAAGCTGGAGTGTCCTGCCATCGCGGCGAGGGCAACGAGGCCGGGCGAGACGCGTGCACCAGCGGCAGCGAGGTCGGCACCACCGAAAAAATCGCTCCCTGCCGCGCGGACATGCTGGCCCAGCGCGGCGGGGCCGGATCCGGTGAGAGCGATTTTGCCATCGGTAGCGGACGCATCTTCCTGAACCAGCACGGTATCGGCACCCTCGGGCAACGGCGCGCCGGTGAAAATGCGCATGGTTTCGCCCGGCGCAATGCCGGTTTCGGGCCAGCTCCCCGCCGCGATGCTGCCGACCTGTTGCCAAGGCCCGGGCAGATCGGCGAAGCGGATGGCATAGCCGTCCATCGCCGACAGGGCGGCGGCGGGCTGGGTGCGCAGCGCAGCAAGGGGGGCTGCAAGATAGCGGCCAAGCGCGGTGGTGAGAGACAATGTTTCCGCCGGCAGTCGTTTGGCGAGTGCAAGCAGACGGGCCTGTGCTTCCTCCACAGGTAGCAGCCCGCTCATGCGGCCTGCCAGTCGCCCGATTTGCCACCGGTCTTGCTCAAAAGACGAATATCACTGATTACCATTGCCTTATCGAGCGATTTTGTCATGTCATAGAGAGTCAGGAGCGCGACCGACACGGCGGTCATCGCCTCCATCTCTACCCCCGTTTGGCCTGTAAGGCGCGCGGTGGCGGTGGCGCGGATGCCCTCTGCTTCGAACACAAAATCGACCGCGACCTTGGCCAGCATGAGCGGGTGGCACAGCGGGATAAGATCGCTGGTGCGCTTGGCAGCCATGATGCCTGCGATGCGCGCGGTGGCGAGAACATCGCCCTTTTTCGCCGTTCCATCGCGGATGGCGGTCAGGGCTGCGGCCGACATGGTGATGCGCCCGCATGCCACCGCTTCGCGCACAGTCGGGGCCTTGGCGGACACGTCGACCATCGCAGCCTGACCGGCGTCGTCGAGGTGGGTGAGTTTGGTCATGCGCCCGTCAATAGCATGCGCGTCGCCGCTTCGACATCCGCCTGACGCATCAGGCTTTCGCCGACCAGGAAGGTACGCACACCGCTGGCCGCCATGCGCTGACAGTCGGCATGGCTCGCTATACCGCTTTCGCAAACCAGCAGCACGTCGTCTGGAACCAGCTTGGCCAGACGCTCGGTGGTCGAAAGATCAACCTCAAACGTCTTCAGATTGCGGTTGTTGACGCCGATCAGCGGCGATTTCAGATGGTTGAGTGCGCGCTCGAGCTCGGCTTCGTCGTGGACTTCGACGAGCACTTCGAGACCTTGGGCGAAAGCTTCGGCCTCGATTTCGGCCATCGCGCCATCATCGAGCGCGGCGACGATGATCAAAATCGCATCGGCCCCCATCGCGCGCGCTTCGGCGCACTGCCAGGGGTCGATCATGAAATCCTTGCGCAGCACGGGCAGGTCGCACGCGGCCTTGGCCTGAATCAGATAATCGGTATGTCCCTGAAAATAGGGTTCGTCGGTCAGCACCGACAGGCATGCCGCCCCACCCGCCTGATAGGCGCGGGCGTGAGCTGCGGGGTCAAAATCGGCGCGGATCAGGCCTTTGGACGGACTGGCCTTTTTGATTTCGGCGATCAGGGCGAATTTGCCCTCATTATGCTTGCGCACGAGTGCCGAACGAAAACTCCGCAAACCGCCAGTTAAGCTCGCCTCTGCTCCCCAGACATTCAACAACTCAGCATCGTCGGCATCTTCATAAGGGGTGCCGACCACTCCAACTTCGCGCATGTTTTTCAGTGCGGCGGCCTTGCGTGCCGCAACTTCGACGCGCTTGGTCGCGCAGATTTCGGCGAGTTTGTTGGCCATCAGAAGGCCACCCAGCAATTGAGCAGCGCGTTCGCCAGCCCCTTGTCGATGGCCTCGGCAGCTTCCTCTACGCCTTCGTGCCAGCTTGCCGCCTCGCCCGCGACCATCAGCGCGGCGGCGCTGTTGAGCAGTACGGCGTCGCGGTAGGCGCGGTCGAGTTCACTTTCCTGTTCGCCGAGCAGCAGGCGGCGGAGCGCAGCGGCATTGTGCGCCGCGGATCCGCCGCGCAGGGCAACGAGGGGGTGGCGGGTGAGGCCGACGTCTTCGGGGGTGATGCGCGCGGTTTCGCGGTGGAGGCGCAATAGGGTGCTCGGCCCGCTGACCGATAGTTCGTCAAGCGGCTCGTCGCCCGCGACCAGCATCGCATCTTCGGTATCCAGCAGTGTCAGTGCATCGGCATAGACGGGCAGAAAGTCGGGGCGCGCGACGCCAATCAGCTGGCGGCGCACGCCCGCCGGGTTGCAGGCCGGGCCGGTGAGGTTGAAAATCGTGCGCCGCGCGATCGATTTGCGGATCGGGGCAAGACGGGCGAGCGCGGGGTGATGCTTTTGCGCGAACAGGAAGGCGATGCCGAGGTCGGCAAGCGTGGCTTCAGCGGTTTCGCTCGCGCGGTCGAGGTTCAGGCCCAAAGCTTCGAGCGTATCGGCCCCGCCCGCCTGGCTTGATGCCGCACGGTTACCATGTTTGGCGACGGGCACACCGCACGCCGCGACGACGATGGCAACGGCGGTCGACACATTGACGCTGTTGCTCATGTCGCCGCCGGTGCCGCACACGTCGATCGCGCCTGCGGGCGCGGTGACCGGGATCATGCGTGCGCGGATGGCGCGGATGGCGGCGGCGATTTCGACTGGTGTTTCGTCGCGCAGCGAGAGGGTGAGGATGAAGTCGCGGATGGCTTCGTCATCGACGCTGCCGTCAAGCAGCAGCGCGAAGGCGGCATCGGCTTCCTCGCGGGTCAAGGGTTCGGTGGCGTCGGGCAGGGTCATGCGCCAACCCCAATTTCGTTGTGCTGAACTTGTTTCAGCACAACAAGCCCGTGTCGTCCGATGTCCTGAAACGAGTTCAGGACGACGATAGTTGGGGTTGATGCAGTCCTCACACCCGTTCCCCCACCGGCATGCCCGCCACGCGCAGGAAATTGGCGAGCATCGCATGGCCGTGCTCGGTGGCGATGCTCTCGGGGTGGAATTGCACGCCGTGGATGGGGAGTTCCTTGTGACGGAAGCCCATTACGGCGCCGTCATCGCTGGTTGCGTTGACGATGAGTTCGGCGGGAATGTCGACCACCTCCAGGCTGTGATAGCGCGTCGCGGTGAAGGGGGTGGGCAGGCCTGCGAACAGCCCGCTGCCGTCGTGGCTGACCGGCGAGGTTTTGCCGTGCATCAAATGGCCGCGCTGGACGGTGCCGCCGAAATGCTGGCCGATGCTCTGGTGGCCGAGGCACACACCCAGCAGCGGCTTGCCCGAGGCAGCGCAGGCAGCGACCAGATCGAGGCTGATCCCCGCTTCATTGGGTGTGCAGGGGCCGGGCGAGAGCAGGAAAGCGGTCGCGTTTGACGCCAGCGCCTCGGCTGCGGTCAGTGCATCGTTGCGTTCGACACGTACCTCAGCCCCCAGCTCGACCAGATAATGGACGAGGTTGAAGGTGAAGCTGTCGTAATTGTCGATAACCAAAATCATGTGGCGCTCACTGCCCATATCCCGCGTCACCCGCAAGCCGCACGGCTTCGCGCGCGGCGGCGAACAATGCCCCAGCCTTGGCCTCGCACTCGCGCTGTTCATATTCGGGCACGCTGTCGGCGACGATGCCCGCGCCGGCCTGCACATGCATGACGCCATCTTTCAAGATCGCGGTGCGCAGAACGATACAGCTGTCCATATTGCCGTCGGGGCTGAAATAGCCGACGCCGCCCGCATAAGGCCCGCGGGCGTCCGCCTCTAGCTCGGCGATGATTTCGCAGGCGCGGACCTTGGGCGCGCCCGACACGGTGCCCGCAGGAAAACCCGCGAACAGTGCGTCGATGGCGTCTTTATCGGGGGCAAGCTGGCCGACGACATTGCTGACGATGTGCATGACATGGCTGTAGAACTCGACGGTATAGCTGTCGGTGACCGTCACGCTGCCGCCCTTGGCCGCGCGGCCAACGTCGTTACGTCCCAGATCGAGCAGCATCAGATGCTCGGCGCGCTCCTTGGGGTCCGCGAGCAGGCTGTCGCGGTTGGCGACGTCCTCAGCAGCGGTGGCGCCGCGCGGGCGGGTCCCGGCGATGGGGCGGATGGTGATTTCGCTGTCGCGCACGCGGACCAATATTTCGGGGCTCGATCCGATCAGCGAGAAGCCGGGGAGGTCAAGGAAATAGAGGAAGGGCGAGGGATTGATGCGCCTGAGGGCGCGGTAAAGGTCAAGCGGCGGGAGCGGGAAGGGTGAGGAAAAGCGCTGCGCCAGCACCACCTGAAAAATGTCGCCCGCGACGATATAGTCTTTCGCGGCCGCGACCATCGCGGCGTAGCGCTCGGGCGGGGTGTGCGCCGCGGCTGTAATGTCGGCGGGGTCCGGCAGAGCGGCAGGGCGGGGGCTGCCAGGAACCGCACCGGCCAGACGCGCGGCAGTGGCTCCGATCCGTTCAGCGGCGGCGGTGATGGCGGCGTTGGCATCGCCACCGGGCCAGACAGGCGCGACGAGGAACAGCTCGTCGGCGAGGCGATCAAACACCAGCACCATGCCGGGGCGCACGAACACCATATCGGGCAGACCAAGGCCAGCGCCAGCTGCACGCGGGAGGCGCTCGACCAGACCGGTGGTTTCATAAGCGAAGAAACCGACCAGCACCGCCAGTGCCTTGGGCAGGTCAGCCGGCACATCAAAGCGGCATTCGGCGACCAGCGCGCGCAGGGCCGCGAGTGCGGGTTCAGGGCTGGCGGTGAAGGCTTCACGGGCCGTTCGCCAATCGCGGTTGATGCGCGCATCGTTGCCGCGCACCTCGAACAACAAATCAGGGTCGAGCCCGATCAGGCTGTAGCGCCCGCGTGTTTCGCCGCCTTCGACCGATTCGAGCAGCCAGTCGCCGCGCTCGGGCTGCATCAACTTCAGCGCGGCGGCGATCGGCGTGTCGGTATCGGCAATCTGGCGCTGCCAGATCACCCCGGCGCGGCCCGCCGCAAGCGCGGCAAGGGCTTCAGCATGGCCGTGGAGCATGGGTTTAACTTTACCCCGCCAGCCCTGAGCTTGTCGAAGGGTTGTTCTTTCGTTGCACCGGCGCAAGAAAAGAACAGCCCTTCGACATGCTCAGGGTGGACGAGTAGGAGGGTGAAAGGCCGAGCATCAACCGACCGGCGACTGGCCCGACATTTCGCGCTTGAGCTGATTCACCGCGTCGGTGTTGATCGTCACGCCCACGCGCGCCTTGGCGTCGGCAATCAGCTGCGCGACCAATTCATTGCCAAAAGCGCCGGCAAGCGGGCGCGCAACGGCATTGACGCGGGCCTGATCAACCGCAGCGGGATCGGGCCGCGGCAGCGCGCCGAGCGACAGCACCATCCAGCCACGATTGCCAGGGATTTCCAGCGTCTTGACGCTGTTGGCCGACATGGAAAACAGCAGCGCCACCTCGGGCGGAACGCGCCGTCCGTCGCGCGCGAGCTGGGCGCGGGTGCCGCCAATGGTCTGCACCGCGCCGACGCCGGTGCCGGTTGCAACGGCGCTGAGCGGTTGCCCGGCCTCGACCGCTTTGACGATGGCGCGGGCCTTGTCGCGCGCGGCGCGGTGACCCTGCGCCAGCCGCCAATCAGCGATCAACGTGTCCTTGATCTGCGCCAGCGGCGGCGGGGCCGAGGCGACAATCTGTTTTACATCGAACACCGCAAACGACTGGTTCTGCTCCAGCGTCGCCAGCTGGCCCTCGCCCTCGGTCGCGCCCTGGAAAGCTTGATTGACCATCGGTGCCAGGATGGCTGGCAGGGCAAAACCGGCCTGGTCGGGGGCACGGCCGCTGGGCAGGATGGCGGGGGTCTCCACCAGCTTCAACTTACGCTCGGCCGCGATTTCTTCGACCGAGGCACCATTGTTTACGGCGTCCTGCACGCTGTTGTAAAAGGTGACCATGGCTTCCTGCGCCTTGGTCGCGCCAAGCTGTTGGCGCAGTTCGGGCGTCGCTTGTGCCAGCGTGCGCGCCGGAATGACATTAACTTCAGCGACGCGGTAAACGGCAAAGCCCAATGGCGCTTCAACCGGGCCGACAATCGCTCCGCGCGCGGCAGCGAACACCGACTTGGCCGTGGCGGCGCTGCTTTGCGAGGCAAAGGCGCCCTGCGACAGCGGCTGGGTGAAGCTGGACGACAGGCCGTTTGCCAAGGCGGCGGCATCAAGCGACTGGCCGCTGCGCGCGGCGGCGGCGATTTTGTCGGCAGCGGCGCGGGTCGGGGCAATGACCTGCGCCAGACGGCGCGTTTCACTCGCGGCGTAGCGGGCCGCATTGTCCTTGAACGCCTTGGCAATTTCGGCATCGGTGACCGGGGCAACGGGCACCGCGCTGCGGTCAAACACCGCATAGCGCAGCACCCGGCGCTCGGGCAGGCTATAGCGGACACGGTTCTGAGTCAGGAAGGTCGCCAGTGTTTTGTCATCGGGCGTGGTTGTCGGCGCGAGTGCGCTGGCGGCGATGAAGGTCGCACTGCCCTTGCGCTCTTCCAGCAGCAGCGCGGCATAGGGACGCGCCAGCGAAGGCGACACAGCGGGCACCGACGCGATAGGGCTGATAATCTGTTCGAACAAAATCTGGCGCTCGAAATCTTCGCGCACTTCGGCGTCGGACAAGCCCTGCTGTTGCAGGAACCGGGCATAGGCGGCCTGATCGAATTTGCCGGCGACGCCAAAAAATTGCGGCGTGTCGGCGATGCGCCCGTCGATCTGGCGCTTGCTCGCGGCAAAGCCCAGCTCGCGCGCGTAAAGGGTAAAGGCGCGCGCCTCGATCATGGTTTTGAGCGCATTGTCGAGCCCGCCTGATTCGACAAAGGCTGCGAGCGTCAGCGTCGGTTGCTGCTGGCGTGCCTGTTCATAGCTGCGCTGCACCTGCTGGCGCAGTTCACCCACGCCAATGCCTTTGCTCCCCACGTTGGCCACATCGCCCCCGGCAACGCCGCTAAAATTGCCGATGTTGCTGACATCGGTGAGCGCGAAGGCAAGGCCGATGAAGACCAGAAAGCCCAGCGCCAGCACTTTGCCGACGGCGGACGAAAACATACGGCGGATGGCGGTGATCATGGAAGAGGCGGGGCCTTGTCTAGTCGTCGTTAGGTGCAGCGAAAGGCCGCAAGCGCGGTGCTTTAGGCGGTGCGCCCGCCGTCATCAAGGGCGCTTGTGGCTTGCCAGTGCGCGGGCACAGCGCCAATAGGCAGGCCCGAAGCGGGGAGGATGTTATGGCACGGCGCAAATATATTGTCGGCAATTGGAAGATGAACGGGTCGCTGAGCGCGTTGGCCGAGCTGGACGCGATTGCGGCCCAAGCGGCCGGTGCGACAGCAACCGTTGCCATCTGTCCGCCCGCTACACTGATCGCGCCTGCTGCTGCGCGCCAACCAGGCCTGATCATCGGCGGGCAGGATTGCCACTGGAACGCCAGCGGGGCGCACACCGGATGTCTGTCGGCGCAAATGTTGATCGAGGCCGGTGCGCGGATGGTGATCGTCGGGCACAGCGAACGCCGCACCGACAATGGCGAAACCAGCGCCGAGGTGCGCAAGAAGGCGGAGGCCGCGCTCGCGGCGGGGCTGATCACCATATTGTGCGTCGGCGAAATCCGCGCCGAGCGCGAAAGCGGCTGGGCGATTGCGACGGTCGAACGTCAACTGGAAGATTCGCTCCCCGCGCCGCAGCATCTCGACCGGTTGATCATTGCCTATGAACCGGTGTGGGCGATCGGTACCGGCCTGACGCCAACGGTGGCCGATGTGGCCGAAATGCACGGCGCAATTCGGGGGTTTCTTGGCGCGCGCTACGGCACGGTGGGGCAGGATATTTCGATCCTCTACGGCGGGTCAGTGAACGGCGACAATGCGGCCGAATTGCTCGGCACAGCGGATGTTGATGGAGCGCTAGTCGGTGGCGCGAGCCTGACGGCGGCAAAGTTCGCTCCGATTGTTGCGGTTACCGTGCCTCCCGCTTGAACCCTGGCCCTTTCCCCCCTATGTGCGCGGCCAATCCCGAAAAATCACACAGGACGCGTTCATGGGCACCCTCTTTACCTTTCTCCTTGTCGTGCAGGCGCTGATTGCCGCTGCCATGATCGGCGTGATCCTTATGCAGCGCAGCGAAGGTGGCGGTCTGGGGGTTGGCGGCAGCCCGGCGGGCATGCTGTCGGCGCGTGGTGCGGCCGATTTCCTGACGCGCGCGACAACCATTTTGGCGATGCTGTTTGTTGGTTTATCGATTGTGCTCGCAGCGCTGGCTGCAACGGGGGGCAGCGGCGCGACCAAGATTGATACCTCGCTATCGAAATCGGGTCAGGCCGCGCCCGGCGCAGCCGTGACGGGGGCAGCGCCAGCTGCGGCCCCGGCCCTGGGTTCGGTGCCGCTTTCGGATGATCCGCTCGCGGCAGGGGCTGCGGCCGGGGAAGCAGCGCCGAAAGAGGCGGCGCCGCCGGCGAAACAGGGTGTGCCGCTGGAGCAATAAGTTTCGGCGAGTTGTAGAGCCGCTGTGCCGCGCGAGGTTGAGGCTTAGGCAGCTCGGCTTCACGCCCCGCTCTCAGGGGACCCTCGTCTTCGGCCGGGAACGCGGCGTTTTTGTTATTCCGCTGCCCAACCCTTCCGAAAAATTCCTGCGGCTGCGATTCTCGCGCTTGCGCTTTTGACAATCTTGCGGCTAGGCCTTTTCTCCCATGGCGCGGTTCATTTTCATCACCGGCGGCGTGGTTTCTTCGCTTGGCAAGGGGCTCATGGCAGCATCGCTCGCGGCGCTGCTACAGGCGCGCGGCTATCGCGTGCGTATCCGCAAATTTGACCCTTATCTCAATGTCGACCCCGGCACCATGTCGCCCTACCAGCATGGTGAGGTGTTCGTGACCGACGACGGGGCGGAAACCGACCTCGATCTGGGGCATTATGAACGCTTTACCGGCGTCGCGGCGCGGCAGGCCGACAATGTCACCTCTGGCCGCATTTACCGCGACATTATTGCCAAGGAACGGCGCGGCGATTTTCTGGGTGCGACTGTGCAGGTCATCCCGCACGTCACCGACGCCATCAAGGCCTTTGCCATGGCCGAAACCGACGATTTGGATTTCGTGCTGTGCGAAATCGGCGGCACGGTGGGCGATATCGAATCGCTGCCCTTCATCGAAGCGATCCGCCAGCTGCGCAACGAATTGGGCCGCGACCAGACGGTATCGGTGCATGTCACCTTGGTGCCCTATATTGCCGCGGCAGGCGAGCTGAAGACCAAGCCAACACAGCACAGCGTGCGCGAGCTTGCGTCCCTGGGCGTTCAGCCCGATATTTTGCTGTGCCGCGCCGAAAAACCGCTACCCGACAGCGAACGGGCGAAAATCGCGCTGTTCTGCAACGTGCGCAAGGAAGCGGTCATCCCCGCGCTGGACGCCGAGAGCATCTATTCGGTCCCTGTCCAATATCATGGCGAGGGGCTGGATGAAGAGGTGCTCCGCGCCTTTGGCATCACCGACGCACCGGCGCCCGATCTGTCGCGCTGGTACGACATCATGGACCGCAAGCAGAACCCCGAAGGCGAGGTTACGATTGGTGTGGTCGGCAAATATGTAGGGCTGCAGGATGCGTATAAGTCCTTGAATGAAGCGCTGGTGCACGGCGGTTTGGCAAACCGCGTGCGCGTCAACATCCAGTGGATCGACGCCGAGCTGTTCGAGGCAGCGGACAGCGACGTTGCGGCGAAGCTGGAGCCGATGCACGCGATTTTGGTGCCCGGCGCCTTTGGCGAGCGCGGGGCGGAGGGGAAGATCGAGGCGATTCGCTTCGCGCGTGAGCGCAGTGTGCCCTATTTCGGCATCTGTTTTGGCATGCAGATGGCGTGCATCGAGGCAGCGCGCAATCAGGCCGGGGTAACGAACGCCTCGTCGACTGAATTCGGCCCAACCGACGAGCCGGTGGTCGGCATTATCGAGGAATGGATGAGCGAAGAGGGGCTGCAAAAGCGCAGCGCCGCCAGCGATCTGGGCGGAACGATGCGGCTGGGGGCCTATGAGGCTGCGTTGTCGGGCAACAGCCATGTCGCGGGTATTTACGGGAGCGAGCGGATTTCGGAACGCCACCGCCACCGTTACGAGGTCAACACCGCGTGGCGCGAACGGCTGGAAGCGCAGGGGCTGATTTTCAGTGGCATGTCGCCCGATGGCGAGCTGCCCGAAATTGTCGAACGCCCTGACCATCCCTGGTTTATCGGCGTGCAGTTCCACCCCGAGCTTAAGTCGCGCCCGTTTGAACCGCACCCATTATTTGCCAGCTTTATCGCCGCTGCGGTAAGGCAGAGTCGCTTGGTCTGATTTTTGCGGACCATTCGCCAAGGGGACGGGCGCGATGGATTATAGCGAATTGGCGAAGATGCAGGGGCCGGACAGCCTGTTTTCCGGGCTGGCCGCGCAGGATTGGGACGATCTGGCCGCGCGCGCGGTGCGCATTGGTTTCAAGCGCGGCAAGGAATTGCTGGCGCAGGGTGAAAGCGGCGACAAATTGTTGATCCTGACCGAAGGGTCGGCACGCGTGACGCTGACCACCGCGAACGGGCGCGAAATCATCCTGGCTTATGCCGACCCGGGCGCGGTGCTGGGCGAAATCGCACTGCTTGATGGCGGCGAGCGCACCGCTTCAGTGTTTGCCACCAGCGACGGCAGCGCTTTGCAGCTGGGGCGCAACGCCCTCAAAGATTTCGCCGCTAGCCATCCTGATTTTGCCTGGCGGATGATGCAGCAACTGGCACGCCGCCTGCGCACAGCCGACCAGACGATCGAAAGCGACCGCGCCTATGCGTCAGGGCCGCGCCTTGCGCGTTATCTGCGCCGCCTGATTCGCGTTGGGGCCGAGGCGACGCGGCTGGAACTGAGCCAGACCGAGCTTGGCAATTTTGCGGGCATGAGCCGCGAGCACATCAACCGCCAGTTGAAAAACTGGGAAGAGGCGGGGGTCATCAGCCTGGAACAGGGCCGCGTTCGCGTGCTCGACAGCGACATGCTGGAGGATATTGCCGAGAGCGAGGCTTAGCCGTCTTTATTTGACCGTTCGTGTCGAGCGAAGTCGAGACACCCCTCTTCCTGGCACCCGGCCGATGGGCCTCTCGACTTTGCTCGAGGCGAACGGCTTTCGCGAAAAAGAAACGCCCGGATCTGGTCAGAACCAAACCCGGGCGCCTGTGACGAACTTCGCCATCCCCCTTTGCACCGGGCTTTGCAGACCCAGCACTCCCTGAAACCGGCCATCGCTGTCCGCAATCAGTGCATTGCCTGAGTAGCGCCATTGTGGGCCTTGTCACCCGCCCAGCGCATGGTGGCACCATTTTGCCGACAAGGCTGTTGCGTTTGCGCAACATTGCCAGCGAGCCAACGCCGCCCTAAAGCCCGCGCGATGCTGCTGCGCCCCCACGAATGGATGATCTTCAAACGCTACCTGCTGCCGCATCGCGGCGAGGGGTTTATTTTTGTCGCGGCGGGATTCAGCTTCACCGCCGTCATGCTGGGCGTCGCCGCGCTGGTGGTGGTGATGAGCGTCGTCAACGGCGTGCGCGCCGAGCTGTTCAACAAGATTGTTGGGCTGAACGGCCATGCGGTGGTCCAGGGGTTCGGCGGGCGGCTCGACGACTGGCAGGAACTGTTGCGGCAGGCGAAGGCCGTGCCGGGCGTGGTGTCGGCAACGCCGCTGATCGAGCAGCCGTTGCTCACCACCTTCAACGGGCGGGTTGAGGCGGTACTGGTGCGCGGGATGCTGGTGGAGGATATCCGCAGCAACCCCTCGCTTAAGGGCAAGGCGACGCAGGGCAGCTTTGCCGCGCTGGCCCCAGGCAGCGGGCGGGTGGCGATTGGTGCGCAGTTGGCCCGCAACATCGGCGCGTCGGTGGGATCGCGCATCACCATCATCAATCCCGCCGGGCGCGCGACCCCCTTTGGCACCGTGCCGCGCGAAATCAGCTATGATGTCGCCGCGATTTTCGAGATCGGGGTTTATGATTTCGACAAAGCGTTTGTCATCATGCCGATGGAGGATGCGCAGCTGTTGATGCTGCTGGGCGACTCGGTTGGTATGATCGAGATCAAGACCGAGGATCCAGACCGCGTCGGTGAGATTTTGGCACCATTCGCTCAGCAAGTAGCGGCGAAAGCGGTCGTCGCCGACTGGCGCAGCATGAACGCCAGTCTGTTCGAGGCGTTGGCGATCGAGCGCGTCGCGCTGTTCGTCATATTGTCGATCATTGTGGTGGTGGCCGCGTTTAACATCATCTCGTCGCTGATCATGCTGGTTCAAGCCAAGACCCGCGACATTGCGATTTTGCGCACCATCGGCGCAACGCGCGAATCGGTCCTGCGCATCTTTATGAGCATCGGTGTGTCGATCGGCGTTGCAGGGATGATAGCGGGAATGGCGCTGGGGGCGATCTTGCTGCTGTTCCGCGGGCAAGTGGTGCGCGGGTTGGAACTGATCACTGGCCAGACTTTGTGGGATCCATCGATCCGTTTTTTGACCGAATTGCCCGCCGATCCCGACCCGGCGGAAATCATTGGCATTGCGGTAATGGCGGTGTTGTTCAGTTTCCTTGCAACGCTCTATCCTGCGTTCAAGGCGGCAAATACCGATCCGGTACAGGTGCTGCGCTATGAGTGACGCGCTGCGGCTTGAAAATGTGACGCGCACCTTTGTCCAGGGTGACGCCGAAATTGCCGTGCTGCGCGGCGTGAACGCGCACCTGGTGCGCGGCGAAATTGTCGCGCTGCTGGGACCATCGGGGTCGGGCAAATCGACGCTGCTCCAAGCCGTCGGCTTGCTCGAAGGCGGCTTCGGCGGGCGTATCATTATCGATGGCGTCGATGTCGCGGGGTTTGATCAGGGCGAGCGCACGCGGGTGCGGCGTGAGCAGATCGGTTTTGTTTATCAATTCCACCATCTGCTCCCCGATTTCGACGCGCTCGACAATGTCATCCTGCCGCAGCTGGTGCACGGCACTGCGCATGCCGATGCCGCCGCGCACGCTGCTGCGCTCTTGGGGCGGTTGGGGCTGGACGAACGGTTACACCACAAGCCCAACAAGCTGTCGGGCGGCGAGCAACAGCGGGTGGCGGTGGCGCGGGCGCTGGCAAACAGCCCGTTGCTGGTGCTCGCGGACGAACCCACCGGCAATCTGGACGAAAAGACCGCCGATATCGTGTTCGACCAGTTTGTCGCGCTGGTGCGCGATCAGGGCTCAGCGGCGCTGGTGGCGACGCATAACGAACGGCTGGCGGCACGGATGGACCGGGTGTGGCGGTTGCATGACGGGGTGGTAACGGCCACCAGCAATAAGAAGGGATCGAAATGACGGCGCTTTATGATCTGGACGCCCCGATGCCGGGCGGCACGCTGCAGCCGATGGGCGATTATCGCGGCAAAGTGCTGCTGATCGTCAATACCGCGTCGAAATGCGGTTTTACCCCGCAATATGAGGGACTCGAAGAGCTGTACCGGGATTACAAGGATCGCGGGTTCGAGATTCTGGCTTTTCCCTGTAACCAGTTTGGCGCGCAGGAACCTGGCGATGCCCAGGAAATCGCCAACTTTTGTTCGCTCACTTATGACGTGACCTTTCCGTTGACGGCAAAGGTTGAGGTGAACGGATCGGGCGCAGACCCAATCTGGAAACTGCTCAAGAAGGAACAGGGCGGGCTGCTGGGCGACGGGATCAAATGGAATTTCACCAAATTCCTGGTCGATCGGTCGGGTAAGGTCGTGTCGCGCCATGCGCCAACGACCAAGCCCGAGGCGCTGCGGAAAGAGATTGAGGCGTTGTTGGGGTAAAAATTTCCGTTGCCCCTGCGATGGCTTAATTTCCTTCCCCGAATCACCCCGCCCGCATAGCGTCGGCGGATGCCCTTCAGCCCCTTTGTCCCGCTGCGCGTGTTTTCCAGCTATACCATGCTGGAAGGCGCGATCGAACCGAAGGCGTTGGCCAAACTGGCGCGCGCGCGCGGGTTTCCGGCGGCTGCCATTTGCGATCGCAACGGGCTCTATGGTGCCATGGCCTTTGGCGATGCCTGCGTCGAGGCAGGGGTGCAACCCATTGTCGGCGCGTTGGTCAGCGTTGCCCGGCCCGGGCCGGCGGGAGGCGGCGGAGCGCCGCTGATCGACTGGCTGGCGCTGTTTGTGCAGGATGCAGCGGGCTATGAAAATTTGTGCCGGATCGTCTCGGCGGCGCATCTAGACCGGCCCATCGAGCATGAACCGCATGTCGCGCTGGCGGCGCTGACTGGGCGCACCGAGGGATTGGTCTGCCTGACGGGTGCGGGCGAGGGTGCGCTGGCACGATTGCTCGCCGAAGGTCAGCAGGCGGCGGCGATTGGCTATGCTGAGAAGCTGGAGGCGCTGTTCCCCGGTCGCCTTTATATCGAGCTCGCGCGGCGCGGCGACGCTACCGAGGAAGCCGCCGAAGATGGGTTGATCGATCTCGCCTATTCCCGCGCATTGCCCTTGGTTGCTACCAACCCGGCCTGCTTTGCCGAGGCCGAGTTCCATCCGGCGCACGATGCCATGCTGTGCATTGCGCAAAGCGCCTATGTCGAAAGCGAGGATCGCCAGCGGTCAAGCCCGCAAAGCTGGCTCAAACCGGCCGAAGCGATGGAGGACGCCTTCAGCGACCTGCCGGAGGCGATCCGCAACACGCTGGTGATCGCACAGCGCTGCGCCTTTATGGCGCCCAGCCGCAAGCCGATCTTGCCCAGTCTGGCCGGAGACCGTGACGCCGAAGCGGCGCAACTGCGTGCCGATGCAGAGGCGGGGCTGGAAATGCGGCTGGCTCGCTACCCGGATTTATCGGACGCCGAGCGCGCGGCCTATTTTGAACGGCTGGCATTCGAGGTTGATGTTATCGCCGGCATGGGATTTCCCGGCTATTTCCTCATCGTTGCCGATTTTATCAAATGGGCCAAGGCGCGCGACATTCCGGTGGGGCCGGGACGCGGTTCCGGCGCGGGGTCGGTGGTGGCGTGGGCACTGACGATCACCGATTTGGACCCGCTCAAGCTGGGCCTTCTGTTCGAACGCTTCCTTAATCCTGAACGCGTGTCGATGCCCGACTTCGACATCGATTTCTGCGAAACGCGGCGCGGCGAAGTCATTCGCTATGTGCAGGAAAAATATGGCCGCGATACAGTCGCACAGATCATCACCTTTGGTAAGCTGAAGGCCCGCGCGGTGCTAAAGGATACCGGGCGCGTGCTCCAGATGAGCTATGGTCAGGTCGACCGGCTGGCGAAGCTGGTGCCCAACCACCCGACCGATCCGTGGACGCTGGAGCGTTCGTTGAACGGGGTGGCCGAACTGTCCAAAGAGTATCGGCAGGACGACGGCGTGCGCCGGCTGTTTGATATGGCGCGCCAGCTGGAAGGGCTGCCGCGCCACAGCTCGACCCACGCTGCTGGCGTGGTAATTGGCGACCGCCCGCTCGACCAGCTGGTCCCGCTCTACCGCGACCCGCGCTCGGACATGCCGGTGACGCAGTTCGACATGAAATATGCCGAAGCTGCAGGCCTCGTGAAGTTCGACTTTCTGGGACTCAAGACCTTGTCGGTGCTGCGCGAGGCGCGGCGGCTCTTGGCGCTTCGCGGGATTGACATTGATCTGGATACGCTCGGCTGGGACGATCCGGCGGTGTACGAATTGCTCCAGCGCGGCGACACGGTCGGCGTGTTCCAGCTGGAATCCGAAGGGATGCGGCGCACGCTGGCGGCGGTCAAGCCGACCAATTTCGGCGACATTATCGCGCTCGTGTCGCTCTATCGCCCGGGGCCGATGGACAATATTCCGCTGTTTGGCGACCGCAAAAACGGGCGTGCTCCGGTCGAATATCCGCACCCGCTGCTCAGCGATATCCTCGCGGAAACCTATGGTATTTTCGTTTATCAGGAACAGGTGATGCAGGCCGCGCAGGTGCTGGCGGGCTACAGCCTCGGCGGCGCTGACCTGCTGCGCCGCGCGATGGGGAAGAAAATCCAGGCCGAAATGGACGCGCAGCGCGATACCTTTGTGAAGGGTTGTGCCGAGCATAATGGCATCGACGCCGCCAAGGCCAACGAGCTGTTCGATTTGATCGACAAATTTGCAGGCTATGGCTTCAACAAAAGCCATGCGGCCGCCTATGCGCTGCTCGCCTATCAAACGGCATGGCTGAAGGCGCATTATCCGCACGAATTTTTTGCCGCGTCGATGTCGTTCGACGCGCATCAGACTGACAAGCTCGCCGTGTTTGTCGATGACATGCGGCGGCTGGGCGTCACCATCGAACCGCCGTCGATCAACGCTAGCGAGGCCGATTTCTCTGTCGAGGGGACAGGAAACGCGCTGGCTGTGCGCTACGCGCTTGGCGCGCTCAAAGGCGTGGGGGAAAAGGCGATGATGTCTTTGACCGCCGAGCGCCACGAAAATGGCGATTTTGTAACGCTTGATGATTTCGCCAGTCGCATCGATCCAAAATTGCTCAACAAGCGCCAGATTGAGGCACTGATCGGGGCTGGTGCGTTCGATGCCATCGAGCCTGATCGCCCCGCGCTTTATGCTGGTGCCGAGCAATTGCTGGCGGCGGCAAACAATGCTGCGCATGAACGTGCGAGCGGGCAGGGCGGGTTGTTTGGCGGCGGCGATGTTGCCACCGTTACGCTGCAATTGCCCAAGGCCGAACCCTGGACGCAGGCCGAACGCATGGCCAAAGAACGCGATGCCTTTGGCTATTATTTCGCCGCGCATCCCGTGCAACAATATGACGCCATCCTGACGGCACGCGGCGCACAGAGCTATGCCGACATTTGCGCGCGCGAGGACTTCACCCCGGGTACGCGCGTGCCGATGGTGATGGCGGGGATGGTCGAATCCATCCGCTGGCGCACCTCGCAGCGCGGCAACCGTTTCGCGATGGCGCAAATGTCCGACCGGTCGGGGCAGTTTGCGGCAAGCTGCTTTGATGAAGCCGCGTGCAAGGCGCTGGAGGCGCTCGCCGAAAATGGCGGCTGCGCCATGCTGGGTGTCGAGCTGGATTTGCTGGAGGGTGAGGAAACGCCCCGCGTCACGATCCGCTCTGTCCAGCCGCTCGCGGCCATCGCCGCGACCGCCGCGCTGCGCATCGAATGCGAGGTCGCGTTCGCGGACGCGGTGCCTGAACTTGCCAAGCTGCTGACCACCCATGACGGTGCGCGCGGGCGGGTGATTCTGGTGGCCACGGCGCCGGGCGGTGACCGGGTGCGGATCGAGCTGGGCCGCAATTTCACTGTCGACCCCGACCTGAAGGACCGGATGGAGCGCATTGGCGGCGTTGGCGCGGTGACAATGGGAATCGAGAGCGGGCCTGATTTCAGGGCGCGCGCAGTCTAGTTTTTCATCGCAGCCTTGAGCTTGTCGAGGGGCGCGGCGCGTCATGGCGAAACCCCCTTCGACAAGCTCAGGGCTACGGTATAAGACTTCGAAACAGTCTGCCCGGGTCATGAGGCAGAAGAACGGGAGAGAAGCAAATGTTCGGGATGCAGGGCCAACCCTTGCTGGTCACCAGCCTGATCGACCATGCCGCGCGCGAGCATGGTAGCCGCGAAATTGTGACGCGCTGGGCCGACGGACGCACGACGCGATCGAACTGGGGCGAGGTCGGGGTAGATGCCCGCAAATGCGCCGCGGCGCTGGCCAAGCTGGGAATGCAAAAGGGTGACCGCATCGCCACGCTGGCGATGAATCATGTCCACCATCTGGCCAGCTGGTACGGCACGGCGGGCATTGGCGGGGTGCTGCACACGGTCAACCCGCGGCTGTTCGACGAGCAGCTCGTTTACATCATCAACCACGCCGAAGACCGGGTGTTGCTGTTCGACAAAATGTTTCAGCCGATTGTCGACCGGCTGCGCCCGCAGCTCAGCACGGTTGAGCATTTCATCCTGTTCGATGCCGATGCTGAGGGTGATTACAAAGGCTTTCGCGCGTTGCTTGATGCCGAAGATGGCAATTTCGAATGGGTCGATCTCGACGAGCGTGATCCGGTGGGGTTGTGCTACACCAGCGGGACGACGGGTAACCCGAAGGGCGTGCTCTACGAGCATCGTTCGAACGTGATCCACGCCATCACCGAAATCCAGCCCGATGTATTCGACCTGTCGAACCGCAGTTGCATCTTGCCCATCGTGCCGATGTTCCATGCCAACAGCTGGGGCATTCCCTTTGCCGCCGCGACGGTCGGCGCGAAGCTCGTGTTTTCGATGACCAACGATGCGCAGGTGCTGTGCGACCTGATGCATGCCGAGGGTGTGACGCACAGCGCGGGCGTGCCGACGGTGTGGATTGCGATGTTCGCGCACATGGACGCGACCGGCATCGGCTATGGCAAGCTCTACCGCGTCATCATCGGCGGGTCGGCGTGTCCGCGCGCCATGATCGAACGCTTTATGAAGGCAGGGGTCGATGTCGGCCACGCCTGGGGGATGACCGAGACCAGCCCCATTGGCACCATGGGCAAACGGCCATGGAATTGGGATGAGCTGAGCTTCGATGAAAAAGTCGATATCGTCTGCCGCCAGGGGACGCCCCCGTTCGGCGTCGAGCTGCGCGTGGTCGATGATGCGGGCCATGTGCTGCCGCGCGACGGCGTTTCGAGCGGGCGGCTGCAATGCAGGGGGCCGTGGATCATCCGGCGCTATTTCAAGGCTGACGAGGATGCCACCAGCGCTGACGACTGGTTCGACACCGGCGACGTCGCGGTCATTCATCCCGACGGCGTGATGCAGATTACCGACCGTGCCAAGGATGTCATCAAATCGGGCGGCGAGTGGATTAGCTCGATCGAGCTCGAAAATGCCGCCGTTGGCGCGCCGGGCGTTCAGGAAGCGGCAGCCGTTGGCGTCTATCATCCCAAATGGGACGAGCGACCCATCCTCCTGATCGTGCCCAAACCGGGCGCGGAGGTCAGCGAGGCGGCGGTGGTCGATTACCTTAAAGACAAAGTCGCCAAATGGTGGCTGCCCGACGAGGTGCTGATCGTCGACAGCCTGCCGCACACCGCGACCGGCAAGATTTTGAAGCGCCAGCTGCGCGAGGATTATAAGAATTATCAGCTAAAGGCGCTGGCGGGGGTTTAACTTGCAACCGCTCGTCGTGCTGAACTTGTTTCAGTACAACACGTTGCAGGCTCGTTATCCTGAAACAAGTTCAGAATGACGATGTTTTGGCGACGATTCACGGCTGTTCAAAACAACCGCAGCTGCCCACCCGCTTCGGGCCGCACGAACAAGTCGCTGCGTAACGGAACGTACCGCCCATCCAGGCCATGCTTGGCCGCCGCTTTTCTAAAGCGCGCCCGGATCAGCTCGGCCCACACGCCCGTGCCGCGCATGCGCGATCCGAATTCCGGATCATTGTCGCGCCCACCGCGCATCTCCCGAACAATGTGCATAACCTTGGCGGCGCGGTCGGGGTGGTGGGCATCGAGCCAAGCGCGGAACAGCGGCGCGACCTCGTACGGCAGGCGCAGCAGGATGTAACTGGCGCGCACCGCGCCTGCATCGGACGCCGCAGCCATGATCGCTTCGATTTCATGGTCGGTGATCGCGGGGATGACCGGCGAGATATTGACCTGTGTCGGCACGCCGGCGTCGTTAAGGGCACGGATCGCGGCGAGGCGCTTGGCTGGCGCGGACGCGCGGGGTTCCAGCGTGCGCGCGGTTTTGGCATCGAGTGTCGTCACCGAAATGGCAACATGCACCAGTTGGTCTCGCGCCATTGCCGCCAGCAAGTCGATATCGCGCAAGATGCGATCGGACTTGGTGGTGATCAGCAGCGGGTGGCGCACCTCTGCCAGCACTTCAATCACTTCGCGCGTAATCCGCCAATCGCGCTCGATGGGTTGATACGGGTCGGTATTGGTGCCGATAGCGAGCGGCGCGGGGCGATAGCCGGGCTTGGCAAGCTCGGCGCGGAGAAGTTTGGCAGCGTCGGGCTTCGCAAACAGCCTGGTTTCGAAATCCAGCCCAGGCGACAGATCATGAAACGCATGCGTCGGCCGCGCATAGCAATAGACGCAGCCATGCTCGCAGCCCCGATAAGCGTTGATTGATCGGTCAAAACTGATGTCAGGCGAGCTATTGCGCGTGATGATGCTACGCGGCGTTTCGACCGTCACCGTCGTGCGCAACGGGGGAGGGGCGCCGTCGATCGCGCCTTGTCCGTCCAGCCAATCGCCATCGGCCTCGCGCAGCAGCGCACCGGTACGCACCGGATTGGGATTGGTAGGGGCGCCACGACCACGCATTGGCAAAATCCACGAAGAAACAAAACAAGAACACATTGCATGTTTCCCGACGGTGTGCAACCTCGCCAAGGCCAGTCGAATCACCGGGGACTTTCATGCTTGATAAGCGCTTCATTCTCCCAGTTGCGGCCATATTGGCTGTTGCAGCGGTTCCCGTTGCAGCCGCCGAAAAGGTCGCATGCGGCAGGGATCCGATTTGCGCGAGTAAGCCAGAAACCGTGGTCAAGGGACTGCAAGAGGCAGGATATAAAGCCAAGCTGGTGACACCGGATGACGGTGATCACTATGTCGAAACAAGTATGAACGGCTATTTCGTCGATGTCGTTTTTAGTGACTGTGACAAAAAGAACGACTGTAAAAGCCTGTCTTTTCGGCTGAGCTTCGTTGAGGATCCGCTTTATACAGCTGAGGTGGCAAATAATTGGAACAAGGCCTATCGCTTCATGCAAGTTTATCGGACCGATAGCGGTGCGATGGGCATGAACTTTGATGTGTCGACGGTGGGTGGATTGAATCAAGCCAATTTTTCAGATGTCTGCCAAGTGTTTGACACGCAACTCGGCGCGTTCGATAAATTTCTCGATAACGCACGGACCGAGCAAGAGGCGGCCGCCGCCAAACCAGAAGCTGCGGCGCCCAGCGCTACTCCTTGAGCCGCGGCATCAGTTCGACAAAATTGCAGGGCCGGAACCGGCTGTCGAGCTGGCTCGCCAAAATGCCGTCCCACGCATCGGTGACTGCGCCGGTCGAACCCGGTAGCGCGAAGATATAGGTGCCGCGCACCACGCGGGCGCAGGCGCGCGACTGGATGGTGGAGGTGCCGATGCTCTGATAGCTGAGCCAGCGGAAAAGCTCGCCAAAGCCGGGAATATCTTTGCCCTCCAGCACTGCCAGCGCCTCGGGCGTGACGTCACGGCCGGTGACGCCGGTGCCGCCGGTGGTCAGGATTACATCAATTTGCGGATCGTCGATCCAGCGGCTCAGCATGGCGGTGAGCAGGTCAACTTCGTCGCGCACGATAGCGCGGTCGGCCAGCACATGGCCTGCGTCGCCTAACCGCTGCACCAGTCGGTCGCCCGAGGTGTCATTGTCCAGCGTGCGCGTGTCGCTGACGGTCAGGACGGCGATACGGACGGGCACAAAGGCCCGCGTCTCGTCAATCGGCATTGCTGCTCACGGGGGCCGACGTCATGGCGATACCCGCGCTACGAATTTCGCCGGGAAAGCGCGGCCAGCGGCCCGCGACCAAATCCTTGCGGCTTTGCGATGGCTTGCCTGCCTGCGCCTCATACATCCAGTAATTGCGCAGGACGATGCCCACATAGCCCCGCGTCTCCCAATAGGGGATGCTTTCGATGTAGAGCAACGGATCGCCATTATCACGCACTTCGGTCGCCCAGCGCGCCACCGGCGTCGGGCCCGCGTTATACGCCGCGATCACCTTGGGCAACAAGCCGCCGGTCGAGGTGTCGCCCGACAGCAATTGCAGATAGCTTTGCCCGAAATCCATGTTGACGGCGGGGTTCTTAAGGTCGCGGTTGCCCGCCGCCAGATCGCCGCGCCAGCGGGCAATGTCGCGCGCCGTGCCCGGGCGCACTTGCATCAGGCCCTGCGCGCCGGCGGGGCTAACCGCCGCGCGCTTGAACTGCGATTCCTGCAGCGTGTGGGCAAAGACCAGCGCGGGATCGACGCGCCAGCCGCCCGCAGGCGCCCAGCGCGGTGCGGGGTAGCGCGCCATCATGTCGGGACGCTGCCCGCGCGGCGTGTTGTGCGCAAGGAAAAGCTGGGTTTCGGGCAGCCCCATCGACCCGGCGAGCGCAGCGAGAGCGCTATGCTGCGCCGGATTGCCGATGCGTGCCTGGTGCCGCAACAGCTGATCCGCTTCCTCATACGCGCCAAGCTCGAGCAGAGCCTGGGCACGGCGGATGTTGGGCTGCTGGATCAGGATGCGAAATTCGGCGCCTGTCTCGTGCCGCGGGGCAACGGGCGTTTCGTCCAACAGTTCGGCCGCCAGCATGCCATAGAAAGTTTCGGCGTCATGCATCGCGGCACGAAAACGCTCCTGGGCTTGCTTTTTCTCGCGCAATTTGGTGGCGGTTCGGCCCGCCCAATAATGCCCGGCAGCGCGCATTTCGGGGTCGTCGGCCATGTAGCCGACGCGGACAAAGGCATCGTCTGCCGCCCGGAAATCTTCCATGCGCCACGATGCCAGCCCTTCGACCCACGCAGCGCGCATCGCCCAAGCGCCCACGCCGCGAGCCGCCTCGCGCGCGACGCGCAGCGCATTGGCATCGTCATTTTCGATATAATAGGACCAGGCAACGCGTTGCTGCCATTCGGTCAGGCCCTCCGGTGAAAGTCCCGCACGCGCCTCTTCAAGCAGCAGCTCGGCTCCTGCAGGGTCATCCGCCTTAATGCGTTCGCGGATTTTGCCGCCAAGGGATGAAGCGGCGGGATCTTCCACCGAACGTTCCGTGGTGCGGCGCGGGGCGCTGCCAGCCCAGATCAGCCGCTGCTCGCTTGGCAGACGGGGCAGGGCCGACGCGCCCCGTTTGGAAGCGAGCGTGGCGAGGCGCGATGCTTGCGGCAGGTCAGGCGCTGATTCTAGGATCGGCAGGATGTCGGCCAGCTCAGCCCGCGGGCTGTCCGGGGCAAGCAGCAGCTGGGCGCGCAGATAATGGGCAAGCGGGCCATCCTTGTCGCTGTCGAGCAGCGCATCGGCATCGGCCCAGCGCTTCGCACGCAGCGCCGCAAGAACGTCGGCATAAAGTTGGCGTTGCTTGTCGGTCAGTGTTGCCGGTCCACCTTCGGCAGCCAGTGCCTTGCTGGCCTGCGCCCAGCGTCCTGCAGCATCGGTCGCCTGTGCCGGAACGGCGGCGGCAGCGACCAGCGCCAGCACGATCACGCGACCAAGAACAGGCGAAATGGTCATGCGGCGCTTTTTCCCTCAGCGAGCAGCTTCAAACTGTCCCACGCCGCCGCCTTGCGCGCCGGCCGGTCCAGCAGCAGCAGCGGATGCTGCGTTGCTGCGGCCGCAACTGTGACCCCGCTTTGGTTAACATCGCGTAAGGAACCCCGCAGTGCCGCAAGATCGCTGCCAAACACCAACTGGGCCAGATCGCTGCCAAAAAGCAGCAACTTTGCTGGAGCCGCAAGGCGCAAATGGTGCCATAGCAGCGGGGTCAGCGCAGCCAGGTCGGCACCATCGATCCGGCCACCGGGCGGCCGCGTAAGTGCCAGACTGGCCAGATAGCATTGGGCGCGCGTCAGGCCGATGGCGCCCAGCATCGCATCGAGCAATCGCCCCGCGTCGCCCGCAAACAATTGTCCGGCATCCTGATCGGCCATTTCGGGGGTGAGCGCGAGCACCATCAGCTTCGCGCCCTGCGTTCCGGCAGGCAGAATGCGCTGCGGGTGCCAGCGCGTGCCGGGCACGGCGGTGTCGTTCGCGAGCCAGCTTTGGAACGCAACCCAGTCGTCGGGCATCGCGAGCGGTGCCAGCGGAGTAGGGGCGGGCGACGGGGCCGGCGCAGCCAATGCTGACTCGCTCTGGCGGACCGGCGGAACCGCTTCGGGCGCGGGCTTATCCGGCACTGGATCGCCCTTGGGTGCCAGCCAGTTTTGCGGCTCTTCGTCGACCAGCGTTTCCAGCCCGGCAAGCTGCCACCAGTTGCGATGGCTTTCGACAAGCAGGGCGGCGGTGGTCACGGTCATCGCGTTGGCACAAACAAGCGGTTGACGGCAGCGTCAATTGGCGGGCATCGGGTTATGTGATGGATTGACCGGCTGGCGCGGCAGAGTGAGGCTGCGGGCCGCCCGAAACAGAGGAAGAGAGCCGTGAGCGAACGCGAAGCAATGCCCTATGACGTCGTCATTGTCGGTGCTGGCCCGGCGGGCCTGTCGGCGGCGATCCGGCTGAAACAGCTTGCAAATGAAACCGGCGCTGATCTGTCGGTCTGTATTTTGGAGAAAGGATCCGAAGTCGGCGCGCATATCTTGTCGGGTGCGGTGGTCGATCCGCGCGCACTCGACGAATTGTTGCCCGATTGGCGGACGATGGGTTGCCCGCTTGCGGAAACGCCGGTGACCGACAACCAGCACTGGGTCCTGACCGCCAAGGGCAAACGCAACTTGCCCGAATTGCTAACCCCGCCCTATTTGCACAATGAAGGGACCTACACTGGCAGTCTGGGCAATTTGTGTCGCTGGCTCGCCGAACAGGCCGAGGGGTTGGGGGTAGAGATTTTCGCTGGCTTCCCCGCCGCCGAAATTCTTTACAATGACGACGGCTCGGTGAAGGGCGTCGCCACGGGCGATATGGGCATAGCGCGCGACGGCAGCCACAAGGGTGATTATCAGCCGGGGCTGGAACTCCACGCCAAATACACGCTGTTTGCCGAAGGTGTGCGCGGGCATTTGTCAAAGCAGGCCAAGGCGCGCTTCAATTTGGAAGCCAACTGCCAGCCGCAGGTCTATGGCCTTGGCATCAAGGAATTGTGGGACATCGATCCCGCCGAGCATGTGCCCGGCCGCGTCATCCATACCCAGGGCTGGCCGCTCGATGAAAATAGCAATGGTGGCGGGTTTCTGTACCACCAGGCGAATGGACAGGTGGCGTTGGGCTTTGTCACCTGGCTCAATTATCGCAATCCGCATACCTCGCCATTTCAGGAAATGCAGAAATGGAAAACACATCCCGAAATTGCCAAGATCCTCAAAGGCGGAAAGCGCGTGTCCTATGGCGCGCGGGCGATCAATGATGGCGGATGGCAATCGGTACCCAAATTGGCCTTTCCCGGCGGTGCGCTGATTGGCTGTTCGGCGGGCTTTGTGAATGTGCCGCGTATCAAGGGCAGCCACACCGCGATGAAGACCGGTATGCTGGCCGCCGAGGCTGCGTTCGCTGCTGTGCAGGCGGGCCGGTCCAATGACGAACTGACGGCCTATCAGGCGACCTATGACACCAGCTGGGTCGAAGCCGAGCTGCGCGGGGTGCGCAACGTCCTGCCTTTGATGGAAAAATATGGCGATTTGGCAGGGTCGTTGCTGGCAGGCATCACCATGTGGGCCGAGTATCTGAAGGTCCGTATGCCCTTTACGATGAAGCACCATCCCGACCACCAAAGCCTGTACCGCGCCGACCTGATGACGCCGCCGGTCTATCCCAAGCCCGACGGGGTGCTGACCTTCGACCGGCTGTCGTCGGTGTTCCTGTCAAACACTAACCACGAGGAGGACCAGCCGGTCCATTTGCAGGTCAAGGACCTGGAACTGCAAAAGGCCAGCGAGCTGGGCGTCTATGCCGGACCGTCGACGCGCTATTGCCCTGCCGGCGTGTATGAATGGGTGGGCGTCGAAGCGGGCGATCCCAAATATGTGATCAATGCGCAGAACTGCGTCCACTGCAAAACCTGCGACATCAAGGACCCCAACCAGAACATCAACTGGGTTTCGCCCGAGGGCGGCGGAGGGCCGAACTATCCCAATATGTAACGCCCGGATGCGCGGTGCCTTATCGGCGGTGGTGTTGGGCCTGTTCGCGGCGTCCGCGCAGGCGGCGCCCATTGTGAGTGATTCCGCCGTGATCCGCGCGGCGGCCAAGGCGCGCTTGGCCGAGGAAAGCGGCGATGCGCGCGCAGCGCTGGCGGCCTTGGTGGCGGTTGCTAATGTCGATCCTGCGCGCGCGGGACTGCGCGGGCGGATGCTGGAACAGGCGATCATCGCCGGTGACCAGCGCCGCGCCACCTAAGCGGCACAAGCGCTGTGGCAGGCAGGCGAACAGCGCTTCGATGCGCGGGTGGTGCTGCTCGTGGACGCGGTGCGGCGTGGCGACTGGAGGGCGGCGCGCGGTTTCGCAGGCGAGGAAAGTGGCAAGGCGGGCCCCGATTTCACTGGGCGGCTGCTGAGTCCGGCGATGCTGGGCTGGATCGATGTTGCGACCCGCGAAAAAGAACCGACGCGGCATCTCAATCGCTTTGGGCGCATTGGCGAGGACCAGACCCCGCTGTGGATTGGGGCCACGATGCTGTTGCTGACGGGTGAGCGCGATGCAGCGATCGGACAGGCCGAGCGGCTCAATTTGGGCAACCGGACCAGCCGGATCGTTGCGGCGCGGTTGGCGGCGACATTTATGAAACGCGGTGATGTGGCGGCCGCCGATGCGCTTAAGCAGCGGCTTGCGGCTTTTCCCGACGCGCAATCCGTTGAAATTGCAGCGCCGTTGCCAGTCGCCGATGCCCGCCAAGGAATGGGCCAATGGTTGGGCTTACTCGGCGACGGCTTTGTCCGTACACCCGGCGGCAGCGGGTCCCTCGCGCTGCTTTTTGCCCGTGCCGCGCAATGGCTCGACCCGGCAGATGCCGTCGGGCGGCTTGCGTTGGCAGAGGCTTTGGTCAAGGCCGGCCAGACCGATGCTGCCCTAGAGGTGTTGGAACAGGCTGTGCGGGTGCCGGGTGGCGCGGCCGACCAGTTTGCACTGCGCCGCGCCGAATTGCTTGCCGACACAGGGGCGGTGGCGCAAGCGATTGCGATCGTGGCGCCCGATCCTGCGCGATTGCCTGATGACCGGGGCTGGTTGGTCCGCTTTGCCGAAATCGCGCGGCAGTCCGACGATCCGGCAGTGGCCGAGGCCGTGTTCGACAAGCTGTTGGCGCAGCCCGCCGCAACGCCCAGCGACAATGCGCTGCGCGCTTCACTGTTGATTGCCAAGGCCGAAATCAAGCTGAAGCAAAACCGCTGGAGCGAGGCTGCGCCGCTGCTGGAAGCCGCGTTGGCCGCTAACCCTGATGATCCGGGGACGCTGAATTTTGTTGGCTATTCCGCGCTCGAACGGCGGCAGGACGTGCCGAAAGCGCTCGCGCGTATCGAGGCGGCGTGGCGCGGCGAGCCCGGCAGTGCGGCGATCACCGATTCGCTCGGCTGGGCATATGTCCTTACCGGCGATGCGGCGCGCGGCGTGCCACTCCTCGAGCGTGCGGCGCGCGGCGAGCCCGCCAATAATGTTATCAACGAACATCTGGGCGATGCCTATTGGAAGGTCGGGCGGCTGATCGAGGCGCGTTATGCTTGGCGCGCGGCCGCGCTGGAGGCAGAGCCGGCCATGGCCGAGCGGCTGGCCATGAAGATTGCGGGCGGGCTGACCGAGGCGACGCTGGCGCCGTGACGTCGTGGTGCGAAACAGCCTATGCCAAGATCAACCTTGCGCTCCATGTGCGGGCGCGGCGGAGTGATGGTTATCATGACATCGAAACCATCTTTGCTTTTGTCGATACAGGCGACGCGCTGACGGCGGCACCCGCAGCCGAGGACAGCCTGGTCATCACCGGCGATTTTGCTGAGGGACTGAGCGCGGACGGCGAAAATCTGGTCCTGCGCGCGCTGGGTTTTATGCGCAGCCAGCCGGGCGGCACCGCCATTCCGCCAATGGCAGTCACGCTGGACAAGAAGCTGCCGGTCGCAGCCGGGCTGGGCGGCGGTTCGGCCGATGCAGCGGCTCTGATCCGGCTGGTGCAGCGGGAATTTGGCGTTGGAGAATTGGAAGCATTGGTGGCTGCCAGCCAATCGCTTGGGGCCGACGTCGGTGCTTGCATAATCAGCGAAACCCGCCGGGGCAGCGGGACAGGATGGGAACTTGAAACGGTCGAGGACAGCGATGTGCGCGGCCTGCCGGTATTGCTGGTCAACCCGCGCATCCCGCTGGCGACGGGGCCGGTATTTGCCGGATGGGACGGGCGCGATCGCGGCGCTTTGGCCGGGGGCAGCGCGCTCGTATCCGCGCGGTCCGGGCGCAATGATCTCGAGCCGCCCGCGCTCGCACTGGTTCCGGAAATCGATGAGGTGCTGGCAGTGCTGCGCGCGCAACTGCCGATAATGGCCCGGATGTCGGGTTCCGGGGCGAGCTGCTTTGCGCTGTTTCGCAGCGTTGCTGAACGCGACGCGGCCGCGTCTCGGATCGCCAACGATCATCCCGACTGGTGGGTGATGGCAGGGGCGGTGCGGTGAGCGCAGCCTGGCGCGAACTGGGCGCCGCGCGTGCGGGCGGCATATTGTTGATCGCCGATCATGCGAGCAATGCGGTCCCCGCCGACATTGATCTTGGCATCGCACCGGCGCTGCTTGACGATCATATTGCGGTCGACATTGGGGTGGCCAGTGTGGCCGAACAGCTGGTGAAATTGGGTGCGATCGATTGCGGCATTTTGGGCGGGATGTCGCGGCTGGTGATCGACCTCAACCGCGAGGTCGATCATCCCGGGCTTATCCCGGACAGCAGCGACGGGCATGTCATCCCCGGCAACGCCAACCTTTCAGCCGATGAGCGCCGGGGCCGCATTGCCTGCCTTTACGATCCCTATCATGCCCGAATCGACGCTGTTATCGCAGCAGCGGCGCCCGCGATGATCTTGTCGCTGCATAGCTTCACGCCGCGCCTTGCCAGCCGTCCCGATGAAGCGCGGCCGTGGGACATTGGCATCCTTTATAATCAGGACGAGCGGCTTGCTGCCGCGGCCATCACGGCGCTTTCGGCCGACGGTTGGCTTGTTGGCGACCAGCTGCCCTATTCGGGCAAGTTGCTCAACGCGACGATGAACCGCCATGCCGAGGCGCGCGGCATTCCCTATGTCGGCGTAGAGATGCGGCAGGACCATAGCGGCAGCGCGGCCGGACAAGCGCGCATGGCAACCAGTCTGGCAAAAATGCTGGCCGCTGCACGCAATCTCCTTGCGTGATGCGCTGTCCTTTGGAAAGGGACACGGCATAACCAGCGCCGCAGGAATAACTTCATGACGTTCGACAAATCGCGCCTGCCCAGCCGCCATGTTTCGGTGGGGCCCGCGCGTGCGCCCCACCGCAGCTATTATTATGCGATGGGGTGGAGCGAAGACGATATTGCCAAGCCGTTCGTCGGCCTAGCGTCAGCAGGCAATGAATCGGCGCCGTGCAACACCACGCTCGACGCACAGGCCAATGCCGCCAAGGCAGGGGTGCAGGCGGGCGGCGGCACACCCTTCCGCTTCAATACCATCACGGTGACCGATGGCATCGCCATGGGGCATCAGGGAATGAAATCGTCGCTGATAAGCCGCGAGGTGATTGCCGATTCGGTCGAACTGTCGATGCGCGGCCATTGCTATGACGCGCTGGTCGGCTTTGCCGGTTGCGACAAGTCGTTGCCGGGCATGATGATGGCCATGCTGCGGCTGAATGTGCCGTCGATCTTTGTCTATGGCGGGTCGATCCTGCCCGGCCAGTTCGACGGCAAGGATGTGACGGTCAAGGATGTGTTCGAGGCGGTGGGCCAGCACGCGGCGGGAAACTGCCCGCTGGCCGAGCTGATTGCACTCGAAAAGGTCGCTTGTCCAGGGCACGGCGCGTGCGGCGGGCAATATACGGCGAACACCATGGCGTGTGTTGGCGAAGCGATCGGCCTGTCGCTGCCGAACAGCAACATGGTGCCCGCGCCCTATCAGAGCCGCGCTGAAATTGCGGTTGCGGCGGGGCGGCAGGTGATGACGCTGCTGGAACGCAATTTGCGCCCGCGCGACATTTGTACGCGCGAAGCCTTTGAAAATGCGGCGCGGGTGGTTGCGGCGACCGGCGGATCGACCAACGCCGGGCTGCACTTGCCCGCCATGGCGCATGAGTGCGGGATCGAATTTGACCTGTTTGACGTTGCCGAGATTTTCAAGACGACCCCCTATATCGCTGATCTACAACCCGGCGGCCGCTATGTCGCCCGCGACATGTATGAAGCAGGCGGGGTTTACATGCTGATGAAGACCCTGCTCGATAATGGCTTGCTTAACGGCGATTGCATGACCGTGACCGGCAAAACGCTGGGCGAAAATATCGCAGAGGTGAGCTGGAACCCTGACCAGAAGGTAATTTACGACGCCCGCAGCCCGATAACGCCAACGGGCGGCGTGGTGGGACTGCGTGGCTCGCTCGCCCCCGACGGCGCGATTGTGAAGGTAGCAGGGATGACCGAGCTGGCGTTCACCGGCCCGGCGCGCGTGTTCGATTGCGAAGAGGATGCCTTCGCCGCAGTCGAACGCCGCGATATTGCCGAAGGGTCGGTTATCGTCATCCGCTACGAAGGGCCCAAGGGTGGGCCGGGTATGCGCGAAATGCTGTCGACCACGGCTGCGCTCTATGGGCAGGGCATGGGCGACAAAGTCGCGTTGATCACCGACGGACGCTTTTCGGGCGCGACGCGCGGTTTCTGTATTGGCCATGTCGGCCCCGAAGCGGCAGTGGGCGGTCCCATTGCCTTGATCGAAGATGGCGACATCATTCGCATCGACGCGAATGTCGGTACCATCGATTTGGACGTTGATGCAGCTGTGCTGGCGGAACGGCGCGGGCGCTGGCAGCCGCGCGAGCATGATTACCAGGCAGGCGCGCTATGGCGCTATGCCCAAAATGTCGGGGACGCGCGCACGGGCGCGGTGACCCACCCCGGCGCGGCGACGGAAACGCATGTCTTTGCGGATATTTAGTCTGTTTTCATTCGTCGCGCTGCTGGCGGGCTGCAGCAGCGGGGCTGACAGCGGCGGCGCCGCTGCCGCCAACCAAGGCCGCATCGATTGTGCGCTGGGGGGCGCGGCGCAATTTGAACGCGTTTGCACCCTCGACCGGATGAGCAGCGCCGACGGTATCGTGCTGGTGGTCGGGCGCGAAGGTACCGGTTTTCGCCGCCTGCTGATTACCACCGACGGGCGGGGCGTGGTCGCGGCGGACGGCGTGGATGCAGCCAGCGTTTCCATTGTCGGTGACGGATTGATCGAGGTCGCCATCGGCGGCGACCGTTTCCGCTTGCCCGCCGATACCGACGGCATGCCTTAGCGAACGGGACTCATCGAAAACTTGCTGCTATGCGCGCGCCGATGACCGTGCCCGTTGCCGCTCCGATCCTGAACATTGCGCAGATGCGCGCCGCCGAGCTGGCGATGACCGCGCATGGGGTCAGCCTGGCCGAGCTGATGGAACGCGCCGGGGCTGCCGTTGCCGACCTCGTGTGGCGCGCGGCGGCCGGGCGGCCAGTACTGATATTGGCCGGGCCGGGCAACAATGGCGGAGACGGTTATGTCGCAGCGCGCTTGCTGGCGGAGCGGGGAGCAAAGCTACGCGTCGCTGCAAGCGCGCCGCCCGCAACCGATCTGGCGCGCGGTGCAGCGGCATTATGGGGTGGAACGGTTGAGGCACTGGGTCCGGACACTTTGCCCGCGCCAGTCGTGGTCGATGCGTTGTTCGGCGTCGGGCTTACGCGCCCGCTGGCGCCTGAGCTGGTGGCGACACTCGGGCGGCTTGTCCAAGCCGCCGAGCGCCGGATCGCCGTCGATGTTCCCAGCGGCATTGCCAGCGACAGCGGCGCATGCTTATCGCCGGTTCCGCATTATGACCTGACCTTGGCCTTGGGCGCGCTGAAGCCCGCGCATGTCCTGCTGCCCGCTGCCGAACATTGCGGCGAGCTGCACTTTGCTGGCCTTGGCATCGCTGTCGACAGCAATATTGCGACCCTTGATCGGTTTGCGCCAGCTTGGCCCGGTGCGGCCAGCCACAAGTATAGCCGCGGCCAGGTGCTGGTGATCGGCGGTGCGATGGGCGGCGCGGGGGCGCTGGCTGCCAATGCCGCGCTACGCGCCGGGGCCGGCTATGTTGTGCTCCACGGCGAAGGTGGTGTGGCAGCGCAGGCTGTGGTGCGCGACAGGCAAACGCTTGCTGAGTGGCTGCGTGACCGTCGGCTCGGCGCGGTCGTGCTGGGGCCGGGGCAAATTGAAGGCGCGGAACTTGAAGCGCTCACCGCCGAAGTGGTGGCGGCGGGCAGGCCGGTGGTGCTCGACGCCGGGGCAATCAAGGCGGGTCTTGCGCCGCTCGCTGCCGCCGCCATGCTGCGACCGCCCACGATCCTGACCCCGCACAGCGGCGAATTTGATCGCGCCTTTGGCGGGCTGCGCGGCAGCAAGATTGATCGCACGCGTGCCGCCGCCAAAAAGTCGGGCGCGGTGGTGGTCCACAAGGGGGCCGACACGATCATCGCGGCGCCGGACGGGAAGGTTGCGGCGGCGTGGCCCGGATCGCCGCATCTGGCGAGCGCCGGTACGGGGGATGTGCTGGCCGGCGCATGCGGGGCGATGTTAGCGCAGGGCTTTGCTCCATTTGAAGCCGCGTGCCGTGCGGTGGAGTGGCACATCCAGCGGGGGCGCATGATTGGCGCCGGACTAATTGCCGACGATCTGGTTGCTGCATCATGACCAGCGGCGAAGCGATCGTTCGCATTGCCGCGCGCGGCGAGGGCGTGACCGCGACCGGCCGTCATATTGCTGGCGGCGTGCCCGGCGACACGCTGGCACCCGACGGCACGATCATCGCTGGTCCGAACCGCGCGATGCCGCCGTGCCGCCATTTCGGTTCGTGCGGCGGATGCCAGCTGCAACATGTTGGTGATGGCGCGCTGGCCGCTTATGCTCGCGATCGGGTGGTCGGCGCGCTGGCGGCCCAAAATGTGGCTGCCGGTTCCGTCCGCACCGCAATGCTATCGCCGCCCGCCAGCCGCCGCCGCGCCGCGCTCACCGCCATGGCAACGGGCAAGCGCGCGGTGATCGGCTTCAACGCGGCGGGGAGCAATCAAATTGCCGACATGCAGCAATGCCCGCTGTTGGATCCGGCGCTGTTCACGCTGATTAAGCCCCTGCGGGCCCTGGTTGGAACCCACGGCAAGCAGCGGCGGGCGATCAAGGTGCTGTTGCAACGGCTGGATCAGGGCGTCGAAGTCGTCATCGACGGCATGGCCGACAACGGGCTGGGGACGGCTATGGCGTTGCAGGACTTTGCCGGCACGCACCAGCTGGCGCGGCTGGTGGTGGATCAGGGCGACGGGCCGCAAATAGTCTGGGAACCCGAACCCGCCACAGTGCGCTTTGGCAACTTTGCGGTAGTGCCGCCGCCGCACGCCTTTTTGCAGGCGACCGCCGCAGGCGAACAAGCTTTGATTGCTGCGGTGGCCGAGGCTGTGGGTGATGCATCGGCATTGGCTGACCTGTTCGCGGGTATCGGCACCTTCGCGCTGTCGTTGCACCAGGGCCGCCGTGTCTATGCCGCCGAGGCTGCACGCGACGCGGTGTTGGCGCTGAAAGGTGCGGCAGACCGGGTACAGGCGCGGGTCGTGACCGAGCACCGCGACCTGTTTCGCCGCCCGCTGGTGCCCGCCGAACTCGACAAATTTGACGCGGTCGTGCTCGATCCGCCGCGCGCCGGGGCAGAGGAGCAGGTTGGGCAACTCGCCAACAGCAAGGTGCCGCGCGTCGCCTATGTCAGCTGCAATCCCGCCAGCTTTGCGCGCGACGCCAAGCTGCTCACTGGCGGTGGTTACCGGCTCGACTGGGTGCAACCCGTGGGCCAGTTCCGCTGGTCCACCCATGTCGAGCTGGCGGGCTGTTTCGTAAGGGATTAATGCAGCACGAAGCCGATGAAGGCGTGCAGGCACAGCGCGATCAGCGCCAGACTGGCCAACGCAAAGATGGCGAAGCGCAGCATCACCCGGTTGACCGTTGCCTGTACGATACTGTGCAGCACGCGCAGCCCGACATAGGCCCAGGCGATTTGCGTGTTCAGTCCATCGCCCTGACCGCCGATCGCCAGCGCGAGCGCCACTGCGTAAAAGACCGTCGGCTGTTCCATCAGATGGTTGTAATTATGCGCCTTCCACTGCACCTCGGCAGGCAGGGCATCGTCGAGGTTGCGTCCCGTCGTGCCGACGAGCCCCTTCGCGTCGATCTTGGCGCGCTGCATTGCCGGGATGCGCGTCGCGTACATCCACGCCCACATCACCATTGACCACATCGCCAGCGCGGCGACTGGCCCCAAAATGTCATGTCCCATAATACGTCCCCCCTAATTGTTAGGTCAGCCCAGTGTCGCGATCACCGCCAGCACCGCCAATGCAATCAGGCATGTGCTTCCCGCCAGAAAAATGGCGAAGCGAACGGGCACCTTGTTGACCGTTGACTGGTAAATGCTGTGGACGATGCGCAGCGCGGTATAAGCCCAGGCCAAGCCGATGGTCAGCTGCGTGACCCCGCCCGCAAGCGTCAGAAATACGATGACCGCATAAAACACCGTCGGCTGTTCGTGCAGGTGGGTGTAATTGTGCGACGGCCAATTGACCTTCGCCGGCAGCATCGCCTCCACGTCTTGACCGCGTCCGCCGGGTGCCGGGTCAATGCCCAGCTTGTTCAGCTGCGGCAGGCGTACGGCGGCAAGCCAGCCGAGCATGATGGTGGTCCAAAGCGCCAGAACCGCACCCGGCGCAAGCAGACTGTAATCGACCATGAATTTCTCCCTTCCTCGCCGGGCAGCTTAGGTATTGCGTAGCCGATTGCAACGCTTTGTCATTTCGGATTGCTGCCGAACAGCTCGGTACGGATGGCGTCACCATCAGCGCCCAGCCCGGGAGCAAATCCCAGCGTTCGGCCGGGGTCTGCCGAGTAGCGCACCGGGGGGCGCATTTCGCGCATCGGCCCGACGACGGGGTGGTCGCGCGGGCGAAAAAATCCGGTCGCCGCAAAATGCGGATCGGATGTCACCTCGCTCAGATCGGCGGCGCGCATCGCCGGAATGTCATGCTCGGCAAACAGGGCGAGCCATTCGGCGGTGGTGCGTGAGGGCGTTTTGCGCGCGGTCTCGGCCCAGACCTCTTGCATCAGCGTGCCCTTCGCGCGCGCCTCGGCCATATCCGGACGGTCGAGAAAGCCGGCGCTGCCGATCAGGTCGAGCAGCCGCGCGGTGGTGACCGGGGTGTAGGGCACGACCGAGATAAAGCCATCGGCCGTGGGAAAAGGCTGGCGCAGCGGGTCAAGCTGGCGCGGATAGCCCGCGGGGCCGAGCGGCGGTTCGAGCGTCGCATCGCGCAGATGTTCGGTCATCAGGAAACTGGTGAAGCATTCGAACATCGGCACTTCGACCGCCTGACCTTTGCCGGTGCGCAGCTTGTGCACCAGCGCGGCCAAAATCGCCTGCGCCCCATAATGGCCGGCCACCTTATCAGCGATCAGCGATGGCAGGTACCGTGGGCGCGGGTTGCCATCAACGCGGGGCAACAAGCTTGTCGCACCCGAAGCGGCCTGAATAACATCGTCATAGGCCTGCAAGTCGGCATAGGGCCCATCCTGCCCGAACCCCGCGCCATGGACATAGATGATATCGTCCTTGATCGCCCGGCATGCGGCATAATCGAATCCAAGCCGCGTGATGGCAGCCGCGCGGACATTGTGGAAGAACACATCGGCGGTGGCGATCAGATCGCGCAGGGTTGCGGCATCATCGGGCTGTTTCAGATCGAGGATGATGGATCGTTTGCCGCGATTGACGGTCAGGTGGACCGACCCGTCGGAAGGCACGCCAGCGCTGGAGCCAAGGTAGCGTGAGATACAGCCGCCCGGGGTCTCGACCTTAATGACATCGGCCCCCAGGTCGGCCAGCATTTGCGTGGCATAGGGGCCAAAGATAACCGTGGTCAGATCGATAATGCGGATGCCGTCGAGCATGGTCATGGCCGCAACCTAGCGTTGCTAACGCGCCTTGCAACCGCTGCGGCCACCGCTGAGCCGCTGTCATGTGATTGTCGCAAATCCCATCGACGGCACTGGACGACCAAAGGCTGAGTGATTGCGAGGCGGGGAACGATGCGGCAACCTTGGAACATTCTCGTGTTATGCACTGGCAACAGCGCGCGCAGCATTTTGGGAGAAGCGCTGTTCAACCAATTTGGCGCAGGCCGCGTGCATGCGTTCAGCGCGGGCAGTCAGCCGAAAGGCGTACCGCATCCCGGTGCGCTGCGCTGCCTCGCGCGGCTGGGCATAGATCCCGCGCCGTTCCGCTCCAAAAGCTGGGACGAGTTTGCCGCCCCCGGCGCTCCGTCCATCGACCTTGCCATTACAGTTTGCGGTAATGCGGCAGGTGAGGTCTGCCCCGTTTTTGCAGGAGCGCCACTGCGCGCGCATTGGGGGCTCCCAGATCCCGCTGATCTAATCGGTGATGACGCTGCGGTCGATGCCGCCTTTGAGCAAACACGCCGTCAATTGACCGAACGAATCGTCGCCTTTCTGGCACTCGATTTTGAACATTTGGAGCGACCCGCCTTGAAAGCTGAACTGGAACGCATTGGTCAAATGGCGGGTGGCTCATGAAGCGCGCGGTCGCGGCCGAGGCAATTGGATCATTTCTGCTTTTCGCCACGGTCATTGGTTCGGGCATTATGGCCGAAGCCTTGGCCGGAGGGAACGTCGCGGTTGCGCTGTTGGGCAATACGCTGGCGACGGGCGCGATGCTCTATGTGTTGATCACTATGTTGGGTCCGCTTTCGGGCGCGCACTTCAATCCGGCTGTGACGCTGGTGATGGCGCGGCGCGGCGGTCCCGCAGGTTCGCTGGTGATTGCCTATATGACAGCCCAGCTGATCGGCGGCATCGCCGGTGTGTGGTCGGCGCATGCCATGTTCGACCTGCCCATATTGCAGTTATCGGACAAGGTACGCACCGGGACGGGGCAGTGGGTCGCCGAATTTATTGCGACCTTTGGCCTGTTGCTTGCCATCCTTGGAACCCTGAAAGCGCGGCCCGCTGCCGTCCCGGCAACGGTTGCCCTATACATTACGGCGGCCTATTGGTTCACGGCCTCGACCAGCTTCGCCAATCCGGCAATTACCGTCGCACGCAGTCTGTCAGATAGCTTTGCTGGCATTGCGCCATCGCACGTCCCTGCCTTCATTGCCGCCCAGCTGGCCGGAGCCTTTGCCGCCCATTGGACAGCAAAGGCCCTGTTCGACGATCAAACCACCACCTGAACCCCCAGTTCCACCACCCGGTTGGGCGGAATGCGGAAGAAGTCGGTGGGGTCAGCGGCATTTTTCTGGAGGAAGATCAGAATCATGTCCTGCCAGAACGGCAGCCCTTCGTCGCGTGAAGCGCGCAGGCTGTTGCGTCCGATATAGTAACTCGTGCGCATCGGGTCGCCCAGATGCCGGTCGCCGCCCTCGCACATGCCCAGATCGCCCGGAACGTCAGGGGTGTCCATGAACCCATAGCGCAACTGGACACGGCTGAAATCGTCATTGATCCGCTGTTCCGTCAGCCGCTCTTCGACGGGCACATGAGGCATGCTGGCGGTCTTGATGGTGACGATCAGATTGCGTTCGTGCAGCACCTGATTGTGCTTGAGGTTGTGAAGCAGCGCGTTGGGCACCGCATCGGGGTTGGCGGTCAGGAACACCGCCGTTCCCTTCACCCGCGCGGGCGGATTGGCCGCCAGAATCTTGGCGATTTCCTCCATCGGCAAGGCATGGCTCTGCTCATAATCAGCGATCAGCCGTTTGCCGCGCACCCACACCCAGATCGTCAGCAGGATGATGCCGGCAACCAGCAGCGGCACCCAGCCGCCCTCGGCTATGCGCAGGACATTCGCCCCAAAGAAGATCAGGTCAATCAGCAGGAAGGGGGCAATGAACAGCGCCGATTTGGCCAGGCTCCATCCCCACAATTTGTGCACCACCACCGACGCGAGCAATGTGGTCATCACCATGGTCCCGGTGACAGCAATGCCATAGGCCACCGCCAGCGCCGAACTGGTCTGGAAAGCAACAACCAGAATGACAACACCAAGCAGCAGCAGCCAATTGATGACCGGCAAGTAGATCTGCCCGGCATGACCTGCCGAGGTCTGACGAATGGTCATGCGCGGCAGCAGACCGAGCTGGATCGCCTGCTGGGTCAGCGAGTAAGCGCCGGTGATCACGGCTTGGCTGGCAATGATGGTCGCCAAACCCGCCAGGATGACCAGCGGCACGCGCCATGCTTCGGGGGCCATCAGGAAGAACCAATCCTGATTGGCAAAGGGGCGACCCGCCGCTTCAGCCTCAGCCAGCGCAGCCAGTGCGAAAGCGCCTTGGCCGAAATAGTTGAGCGTCAGCGCGGGAAAGACCAGCAGGAACCAGCCTAGTCGGATCGGGAAGCGCCCGAAATGGCCCATGTCGGCGGTCAGGGCCTCAGCGCCGGTCACAGTCAGAAATACCGCGCCCAGCACGAGCAGGCCGATCATGCCGTGGGTCAGCATGAAATTAACGGCGTGATGCGGCGAAATGGCCTGCAGGATCGCGGGCTCGTCGCTGATATGCATGATGCCGAGGATCGCCATCGCGACGAACCAGACGACGCAGATCGGGCCGAACAGTTTCGACACTGTCTCGGTCCCGCGCGATTGCACCGCAAACAAGGCGATCAGCAGGCCAAGCGCGATGAACAAGATGGTCGAATGCGGCAAATCGGGGCCGATGGCGGGAACCGATTTCAAACCCTCGACCGCCGACAGCACCGACAGGGCGGGGGTCAGGATCGCATCGCCGTAGAAAAGCGCTGCGCCAATTGCGCCGAGCGCCAGCACGATGCCGCGCCGTCCGCCGATGCCGCGTCCCGCGAGGGCCAAGAGCGCCAGCACGCCGCCTTCGCCGTCATTGTCGGCGCGCATCAGGAACAGGACATATTTAACGGTGACGACCAAGATCAGCGACCATAGGGCCATGCTTAGCACGCCGATAATTTCGGCCGCACCCACGCCGGTCGGGGCGGCCTGGTGCAGCGCCTCGCGGAACGCGTAAAGCGGGCTGGTGCCGATGTCGCCAAAGACGACGCCGATGGCTCCGATGGTCAGAAAAGCAATTGTCTTGTGATTGTGGCTGGAAGGGACAGCCGTGCCCGTATTCGACGTTGTCATAATTGACTCCGAACAGTTGGGGTGGCGGCCACTACTCTTTTTTTTGTGCGGTGCAAGAAAAATCGGCAGGCTTTTATCAAAGCCTGCCGATTTCATTTCAATACAATTAGTTGAGTAGATTTATCGACGACTAGAACAGCTTCGTGACCGTTGCTGTCCGGCGCTCCGGCACGGCCTTACCCGTGTAGAGGCTCGCCATTGGCTCGTCGCTGACGGTCTGCTGGTCTTCCGCGCCGAAGCCGTTGAATTTGGTGCGCATGGCGCATCCATAGGCCCCCAGCATCCCGACCTCGATAAAGTCACCGGCCTTGACGTCAGCGGGCAGGAAGAACGGGCCAGCCATATGATCCATGTCATCGCACGTCGGGCCGTAGAAGGCAAAGGGCAGCGTCTCGGCGCCCGATGGTTCGGCGCGGAGCAGCGTGACGGGGAAACGCCACCCGACATGCGCGGCATCAAACAGCGCGCCATAGGCACCGTCGTTGATGAACAGCTCATTGCCGCGGCGTTTTTCGACGCGCACGATCAGCGAGCTATATTCGGCGGCAAGCGCGCGGCCCGGCTCGCACCACAGTTCCGCCGAATAGCTGATCGGCAGTGCTTCGAACGTGCGGTGGATGACCGCGAAATAATCCTCGAGCGGCGGCGGCTCCATGCCGGGATAGGTCGAGGGGAAGCCGCCGCCGACATCGATGATGTCGACGGTAACTGCCGACGCCACGATGGCGGCGCGCACGCGCTCCATGGCCTGCGCATAGGCGTGCGGCGTCATCGCCTGGCTGCCAACGTGGAAACAGATGCCCAAAGCATCCGACGCCTGACGTGCAGCCATCAGCAGGTCAGCGACCTCTTCGGGCTCGGCACCGAACTTCGACGCAAGGCTCAGCTTTGAATGATCCGACGAAACGCGCAGCCGCACAAGCAGGTTCAAATCTTCCGCGCCCTTGGTGGCGCGGATGACCTTGCTGAGCTCGGTCATGCTGTCCAGGCTGAAGGTGCGCACGCCGTGGTTGAAATAAGCCTCGGCAATCGCTTCCTCGGCCTTCACCGGATGCATGAAGCACAACACGGCCCCCGGCAGCGTGCGCGCAACCAGCCGCACCTCGGCAATCGAGGCGACATCATAATGGTTGACGCCGCTGTCCCACAGCACGCGCAGCAGGTCGGGCGAAGGATTGGCCTTCACCGCATAAAGCGTCTTCCCCGGAAAGCGGTCGACAAAGAAACGCGCCGCCCGCGCCGCGGCGTGCGGACGGACGAGCGTAACGGGTTCGACCGGCGAAAGTGCCTGGACTACAGCCAGCGCGCTATGATGATTGTGCAACGCAAGGGACCCCCAAAAAGTAACGGTAAACGACAAGGCTGCCTTGCGGTTATTGGAAGTCCCCCTGGGGCAGCGGAGGGCGCATATATGGGTGGGGGTCCCCCCTGTAAAGGGGAATCGGGGGCGGGGGTTAAGAATTAGGGTAAGGCGTTGAATTACTGTGTATAAAAATAGAATGCCGTCATTGCGAGCGTAGCGAAGCAATCCAGAGCGGCGCACAACTGCCCTAGATTGCTTCGCTACACTCGCCATGACGTGTCAGCTTAGGCGGCTTTTAAATTCATCATACCCGAACGACCGCACCTCGCGCAGGTCGTCGGTTTCGCTGTCCCACAACCAGATGGCGGGCAGGGGCACCCCGTTAAAGGTATTGGTTTTGACCATCGAATAATGCGCCTGGTCGAGGAAGGCGAAGCGTTCGCCCACCGCGCCGCCGGCGGGCAGGCGGTAATCGCCGATCACATCACCCGCGAGGCAACTGGGACCACCCAGCCGCACGGCTTCGCCATCGCTGCGCTCGTTCAGCATGGCGGGACGATAGGGCGCCTCGATGACGTCGGGCATGTGGCACGTCGCGCTGATGTCAGTGATGCCGATGGGCATGCCATTGTCGAACCGGTCGAGGATTTCGCCAACAAGGATGCCGGCGTCAAGCGCAACGGCTTCGCCCGGTTCGATCATGACGTCGCAGCCGGTTTCTTCGCGTACCGAGCGAAGGAATGCGATCAGGTCATCGATCTGGTAATCGGCGCGCGTGACATGGTGCCCGCCGCCGAAGTTGATCCACTTCAGTGCGCCGAGGTGCGGCGCAAGCGCAGGCTGCACTGCCGCCCAGGTGCGCGCGAGCGGCGGGAAATCCTGTTCGCACAAGGTGTGCATATGGATGCCGGTGACGCCGTCCAGATGTTCGGGCCGCAGCTGGCTGACCGGAAAGCCGAGGCGGCTCATCGGCGCGGCGGGGTCATATTTGGCGACCTCGCCTTCGCTGTGCAGCGGGTTGAGCCGCAGGCCGATGTCGAACGCGATGCCGTCGGCGCGCAGCTGATCGAGCAATGGCCGGAACCGGGCAATCTGGAACGGCGAATTGAAAATCAGATGGTCCGACAAGCGGGCGATTTCGGGCAGGTCATCGGCTTTGTAGGCCGCGCAATAGGTGGCTACTTCACCGCCATATTCCTCGCGGCCCAACCGCGCCTCATACAGGCCCGATGCGCATACGCCGTCAAGATAGTCGGCCACGGTCGATCCCAGCGACCACATCGAGAAAGCCTTGAGCGCCGCCAGCACCGTCGCGCCAGACGCGTCGCCGATATGCCGTAGCACCGCCAAATTGGCCCGCACCTTGGCCGCATCGACCACGAACGCGGGTGAAGGGACACGGGTCAGGTCAAACCGGGCAAAAGCCCCGGGATCGCCAGCTTTGGTTTCCATATTTAGTCCATTTTTCGTTTCGCGCAGAGGCGCAGAGTTTCGCAGAGACGCAGAGGTTTAGGCTGATTTATGATCGTTCACCATCCGACGGATGCCTTCCTTCATGGTCGCGCCGGAAAAGTTCAAAAGCAGCCCGACGGGCTGCTTCATAATTCTCAAATAGGTCAATAATTGTTTGGCGTGCGCTTTGCTCAGCTGCTCGACAGCTTTAATCTCGAGGATCAACCTATCCTCGACGAGCAGGTCAACCCTGAAGGCCGGTTCAAAGGTTTGGCCATCAAATATCAGCGGAACTGGAACTTGCCGAGCAACACGAAGGCCTCTTGCCTCAAGTCGCCCGGCCAAGATCGATTCATAAACGATTTCGAATAGTCCCGGCCCCAATTCGCGGTGAATGGCGATACATTCGTCGACGACGATGCCGGTCAATTCGTCAATATCCAAGGCCATAACCTCTGCGGTCTCTGCGAAACTCTGCGTCTCTGCGCGAAACAACTAAAAGTCGAGCGGCCCCGCCAATTCCTTCACCTGCCACGGCAACCCATGGTCGTTCAGCATCGCCATGAACGGGTCGGGGTCCATCTGTTCCATGTTGAACACGCCCGCGCCTGACCAGGTCCCCGTCACCATCATCGCCGCGCCGATCATCGCGGGGACACCGGTGGTGTAGCTGACCGCCTGATTGCCGGTTTCGGCAAAGGCATCCTCATGGTCACAGATGTTATAGAGGTAGAGCGTCTTTTCCTTGCCGTCCTTGCCGATACCCGTTGCGATGACGCCGATGTTGGTCTTGCCCTTGGTCGTCTCCCCCAGGCTCGACGGTTCGGGCAGCACGGCTTTCAAAAACTGCAGCGGGACGATCTCGCGGCCCTCGTAGATCACCGGATCGATGCGCGTCATGCCGACATTCTGGAGCACGGTAAGGTGCTGGATATAGGCGTCGCCAAAGGTCATCCAGAAACGGATGCGGCGGATTTCGGGCAGGTGTGTTTTCAGGCTTTCGATTTCCTCATGATACATGAGGTACATATTCTTGGGCCCCACCGCCTCGAAGTCGAACTGCTGTTTCACCGACATTGGCGGGGTTTCGACCCAGTCGCCATTTTCCCAATGCCGCGCCACCGCCGTCACTTCGCGGATGTTGATCTCGGGGTTGAAGTTCGTGGCGAAATGCTGGCCATGATCGCCGCCGTTGCAATCGAGAATATCGAGCGTGTCGATGCGCTCGAAATGATGCTTTTTCAGCCAGACGGTGAACACGCTGGTGACGCCGGGGTCAAAGCCCGAGCCCAGCAGCGCCATCAATCCCGCATCCTTGAAACGGTCATGATAGGCCCATTGCCAGTGATATTCGAACTTCGCCTCGTCGCGCGGCTCGTAATTGGCGGTGTCCAGATAATGCGCGCCGGTCGCGAGACACGCGTCCATGATGGTGAGGTCCTGATAGGGCAGGGCCAGGTTGACGACATGGGTGATGCCGTGCGCGCGGATCAGCGCGGCGGTGGCGTCGGCATCATCGGCATCGACTTCGGCGGTAGTGATGGTCACGCCGGTGCGAGCCTTCACCGATTCGGCGATCGCGTCGCACTTGAACTTGCGGCGGCTGGCCAGTGTGATCGACGGAAAGATGTCGGCATTCATCGCCATCTTGTGCACCGCGACCGAACCGACGCCGCCTGCGCCGATCACCAGAACTTTGTTCATCGAAAAATCTCCCATGGCCTCTTTGCCATCTCAAACCGGCCCTATAGGACAAGGGCATGACAGAAGAAACTCCCCCGCATCTGCGCGACCCCGCCCGCGCCCCGACGCGCGAAGGCGTGCTGCGCGCCGCCGCCAAAGTGGCTGCAATCCTGCCACCAACGCCGCTGTTGCCGCTCGAAGTCGATGGCCGGACCATCTGGTGCAAGGCCGAAAGCCTGCAGCCCATTGGTTCGTTCAAGATTCGCGGTGCATGGCACCGCCTGTCCGATCTAACCCCGCAGCAAGCGGCGGCCGGTGTTGTCGGCGTGTCGAGCGGCAACCACGCGCAAGGCGTTGCTTGGGCGGCGCGGCGGCTGGAAATAAAGGCGACCATCGTCATGCCCAACGACGCCCCGCGCGCGAAGTTAGCGGCGACGCGCGCGCTGGGGGCCGAAGTCGTGCTTTACGATCGGCCTGGCGGAGAAGATCGCGACGCAGTGGCGCGTGCCTTGGTAGACCAGAGTGGGCGGACGCTGGTGCATGCCTTCGGCGATCCATGGGTGATTGAAGGCCAAGGAAGCCTCGCTATCGAGGCCGCCAACCAGCTTAAGGCGATGACCGGCACCGAATTTGACACCGCCATCGCCTGCCTGGGCGGCGGCGGGTTGTCGTCGGGCATCGCATTGGCGCTACCCGAAACGCAGGTCTGGGGAGTGGAGCCCGAAGGGTGGGACGACGTCCGCCGCAGCCTCGAAAGCGGCAGCATCCAGCGCGTCCAAAATCCCCCGCCAACGGCGTGCGACGCGCTGCAGACGCCCGCGACCTACCCCATCAACTTCGCCGTGCTGCAGTCACGCGGCGTAAAGGTTGTGGCTGTCAGTGAGCAAGAGGTGCGCACGGCGATGCGCCTTGCCTTTGCACGCCTGCACCTGGTTATCGAACCCGGCGGCGCAGCGGCGCTGGCGGCAGTGCTCGCCGGCAAGATTCCGGTGGGTCCGCACACGCTGGTTACGCTGTCGGGTGGGAATGTGGACGCCGATCAATTTGCCGCGGTGCTGGCCGAGGCCGCGTGACGCAAACCCGGTTGGCCGAATTGCTTGGACAGGTTGCTACTGGCGACCAGCCGGCATTGCGCGCGCTCTACACGCTGACTTCGGCAAAATTGTTTGGTGTGTGCTTGCGCATCACGCAGGATCGCATGGGGGCCGAAGAAGCGTTGCAGGACGCCTATGTTAAAGTCTGGCGCAAGGCGGCCTATTTTGACCCGGACAAGGCGTCGCCCATCGCCTGGATGTGTGCGATTGCGCGCAATTGCGCCATCGACTGGCGGCGCACGCACGGCCGCGCGCCAGTGCCGGTCGAGGATGGCGCGCTGCATGATCTGATGCCCGATCAGGTCGACCAAAGCGGCGACGATGGGCACAATTTGCTCGACTGCGTGGCACAGTTGCAGGAGCGCGAGGCGCGCGCGGTGCGCTTCGCTTTCTACGAAGGGCTGAGCCATAGCGAATTGGCCGTGCGCCTCGCTATCCCCCTCGGTACCTTGAAAAGCCTGATGCGCCGCGCCATCCTGACATTAAGGAAATGTGTTGATGACGCCAACTGACACCAATGCCGATGACCGCACCGCTGCCGCCGGGGCGCTGGCGCTTGGGCTGCTTGAAGGGACGGAGCGCGCCGACGCGCTGCGGCGCATGTTGGCCGACCGCGACTTTGCGGCCGAGGTTGAGCGCTGGCGCATCAGGACCGGCGACCTGTTCGATGCGGTGCCCGAAGTGGAGCCGCCAGCGCATGCGTGGGATGGCATCGCCGCCCGTGTTGCGCCTCCGGGGCCGCAAATGCCCGCGACGCTGCGCTGGTGGCAGGGCGGGGCAATTGGCGCGGGCGCATTGGCTGCCGGACTGGCGCTGGCTTTGCTGTGGCAGCAGCCGGCGGTCGTGCCGGCGGCGCCGACGACGATGGCGGTGGCGCAGCTGACCGGGGAAATTGCCGGACTGCGCATTGCGGCGCGCTATGACCCGGCCACCGCCACCTTGCTGCTGCGGACCATCGGTATGCCCGATACGCCGACTGCACCCGAAATCTGGGTTATCCCGGCCGATGGTATTCCGCGCTCGTTGGGACAGATTGCCCGTGATGGCGAAACCCGGCTGACGGTAGCCGAGGGGCATCGCAGCCTGATCAACGGCCGTGCGCAATTTGGGCTGTCGATGGAACCGCCCGCTGCCGCCCCGCATAGCGCGCCTTCGGCACCAATGGTGGCGCGCGGCGCAATCGACATCATCTGAAAATTTTTTTTGGTCGTGCGTCATCCAAAATGGGTGGGCGCGCCGTAGCTCTTGTTGCTTCCATCCCCCGGGAGCGAAAACAGGAGTTTGATGATGACCCGTTTCCCCCTGAAAGCCGCCGCCGCGGCCCTGCTTGCGGTTGCCACCGTCAGCGGTGCTGCCCATGCCAACCACCATGGCGGTGCAGCAAAGGCCAACATCGTTGAAAAGGCGGCGTCGCTGCCGGACTTTTCAACGCTCGTGGCTGCGGTGAAGGCCGCTGATCTGGCCACGACTTTGTCTGGTGCCGGTCCGTTCACGGTATTTGCGCCCAACAATGCCGCCTTTGGCAAATTGCCCGCCGGTACCGTCGAAACGCTGGTGCAGCCCGCGAACAAGGGCACGCTGACCCGCATCCTGACCTATCATGTCGTCCCCGGTCGCATCATGGCGAGCGACGTTGTCAACGCCGTCAAGGCGGGCGGTGGGCGCGCCGAGCTGACCACCGTTGCGGGCGTAAAGCTGACCGCGCGCTATGACAGCCACGGTGCTCTGGTGCTGGTCGACGCCAAGGGCGGGACGTCCAAGATCATCGCCACCGACATCAACCAGTCGAACGGTGTCATCCACGCCATCGACACAGTGGTGATGCCGGGCTGAATTCAGCCCGCAGTGCTCCCTTGCCGGGCTATCCCCCCTCCAAGTCCGGCAAGGGGCATTTGCGCAATTGTCGCGGCTTTGTCACGCCAGCGACGCGGAACTTCCATCAAACATTGTCATGCGCGCGTCATCTGATTCCATCTGGAAAGGACCCGCATGGCCAGTCAGCCCAATCGCAAAATCGCCGCCGCCGTCGTCCGGCATGAAGTAGAGGGCAAACAGCGCCTGCTCGACCGTGCCTTTGCTCTGGCGTTCAAGGGACTGGTTTACGCCCAAATCTGGGAGGATCCCGTCGTCGATATGGAGGCGCTGGCAATTCAGCCGGGCGCGCGCATCGCAACCATCGCCAGCGGCGGATGCAATGTCTTTTCCTATCTGGTCGCTGACCCGTCCGAAATTGTCGCGGTCGACCTCAACACGGCGCATGTCGCGCTGGGGCATTTGAAACGCACCGCGATCGAACGGCTGCCTGATTATGACGCGCTCCGCCAATTTTTCGCCGACGCCGACAGCAAGGCGAATGTCGCCAATTACCGCGCCCATGTGCATCCGCATCTGGATGAGGTCAGCCGCCGCTATTGGGAGGGCCGCGACCTGATCGGCCGCCGCCGCATCAACGGCTTCGCGGCTGGGGTTTACCGGCGCGGCCTGCTTGGCAATTTCATCGGTCTCGCGCATTTGGTCGCAAGGCTCCATCGCGTTGATCCGCGCCAGTTTCTGGCCGCGACCAGCGTCGAGGAACAGCGCGCGATCTTTGATGAAAAGTTCGCGCCTTTCTTCGATCGCAAGTTCATCCGCTGGGTCACCGACCAGCGTTCGTCGCTGTTCGGGCTAGGTATCCCGCCCGCGCAATATGATGCGCTCGCGGGTGGCAAACCAATGGCCGAAGTGCTGCGCGGTCGGCTGGAAAAGCTTGCCTGCGATTTCCCGCTCGCCGACAATTATTTTGCGTGGCAGGCCTTTGGGCGCGGCTATGGCAAGGGTGCTAACGTGCCGCTGCCGCCCTATCTGCAGGCGGCCAATTATGATGCGGTCAAAGCGCGCGCGAACCGGGTGACCATGATGCACGCGAATATGACGGACATGCTCGCTGCGTCGGACGCGGCCAGCTTTGACCGCTATATCTTCCTCGACGCGCAGGACTGGATGAGCAACGACCAACTGAATGCGCTGTGGAGCCAGGTGTGCCGCACCGCGCGGCCCGGTGCGCGCGTGCTGTTCCGTACCGCCGCCGAACCCAGCCTGCTGCCAGGGCGGCTCGACGATGCGCTGCTGAACCAGTGGGACTACCGTGCTCAGGAATCGCACGACTACACCCGCCGCGACCGCTCGGCCATCTATGGCGGCGTCCATCTTTATGTGCGGAAAGACGGCTGACCATGGCCGGTACGCATGGCGGTATGATGGACGATGTCTATCGCACCCAGCGCCATTTCTATGACCTGACGCGCAAATATTATCTGCTGGGGCGCGACCGGCTGATCGCCGAACTCGATCCGCCAGCGGGCGGCAGCGTGCTGGAAATCGGCTGCGGCACCGGACGCAATCTGGTGGCGGTGGGGCGCCGCTATCCAGGCGTGCGCCTCTATGGCGTCGATATTTCGGCCGAGATGCTGACCAGTGCGCGAAAATCGATCGCGCGTGCTGGAATGGAGGACCGCACGCTGCTGGCCGAGGGCGATGCCGCTGATTTCGACCCTGCCGCGCTGTTCGGCCAAGCTTCGTTTGACCGCGTGTTCATCAGCTACGCACTGTCGATGATCCCCGACTGGCAGGGCGCGCTCAAACAAGCGGCCCAATGCGTCGCCCCCGGCGGCCGCCTCGAAATCGTCGATTTCGGGCAACAGGATGCACTGCCCAAGCTGTGGCGCCGCGGGCTGTTCGCCTGGCTCGCAAAGTTCCACGTCGCGCCGCGCGCTGACTTGGGGCCGACGCTGGCGAAGCTGGCAGATCAAATCGGCAGCGCGGGCCACTGCCGCAGCCTTTATCGCGGCTATGCGATCATGGGCGGGATAGTGCGGGCGTAACGATAACCCTCATTGCGAGCGTGGCGAAGCAATCTAGAGCGGTGTACGCCAGCCCTAGTTTGCTTCGCTACACTCGCAATGACCAAGATCAGAAATATTCTGCCGCGAGCCAGCCTAGAAAAACACCAAGCATAAGCGCGAACAGTGCATAAAAAAACCAACGTACCCAGCGATTTCTTTCTGCGGCTTCGTTGATTGTCGCATGAAGCAAGAGATCGCCCAAAAGATCGACAATCCAGCCCATCAGGCCGCCAGTTCCACCCGCAATTCCATCCGGTCCCAAATCTCGGCGAGGCCCGCGACCAGCTCGTCCATCATGTCGCGCGTATGCATTGGCCCCGGCGTAAAGCGCAGCCGTTCGGTACCGCGCGGCACCGTCGGGAAATTGATCGGCTGAACGTAAACGCCATATTCGGCGAGCAAAATGTCGCTGATCCGCTTGGCACGCACAGGGTCGCCAACCATCAGCGGCACAATGTGCGTCACCGAATCCATCACCGGCAGCCCGGCGGCGCGCATTGCGTCCTTGAGATAGGCGGCGGCAGCCTGCTGCGCCTCGCGCTCTTCGCTCGATGCCTTCAAATGCTTGACGCTCGCCAGCACGCCCGCGACCAGCACTGGCGACAGGCTGGTGGTGAAGATGAACCCCGGTGCGTAAGAGCGGATCACATCGATGATATTGCGGTCGGCGGCGATATAGCCGCCCATCACGCCGAACGCTTTGCCCAGCGTGCCTTCGATAATTGTCACCCGTTCCGCCGCTTCGTCGCGGTCGGTGATGCCGCCGCCGCGCGGGCCGTACATGCCGACGGCGTGGACTTCGTCGCAATAGGTCAGCGCATTATATTTTTCGGCCAGATCACAAATCGCGTGGATCGGGGCAACATCGCCGTCCATCGAATAAACGCTTTCGAACGCGATCAGCTTCGCCGCTGCCGGGTCATCCGCCGCGAGCAATTCTTCCAGATGCGCCAGATCATTGTGCCGCCACACGCGCTTTTCGCAGCCCGAATTGCGGATGCCGGCGATCATCGAGGCGTGGTTCAATTCGTCCGAATAGATGATGCAGCCCGGCAAAATCTTGCCCAGCGTACCCAGCGTTGCCTCGTTGGAAATATAGCCGCTGGTGAACAGCAGCGCCCCATCCTTGCCATGCAAGTCGGCAAGCTCATGCTCCAGCTCGATATGATAATGGGTGTTGCCGCCAATATTGCGCGTGCCGCCCGAACCCGCGCCGACATCGTGCAGCGCCTCTTCCATCGCGGCGATCACCTTGGGGTGCTGGCCCATGGCAAGATAATCGTTCGAGCACCATACGGTGATCGGCTTGGGCCCATTATGCCCCGCAAAACAACGCGCATTCGGGAACGCGCCCTTGTTGCGCAGGATATCGATGAAGACGCGGTAGCGCCCCTCTTCGTGCAGCCGGTCGATCGCTTTGGCGAAAATATCGTCGTAATTCACCGGGTGCACCCCATCGTCTGATGCGTTCAGGACCGCCCCTTTCAGGCGATTTTCCCGCGCGCTTTACCGTTGCTTTACGCCAAAGGCCAGTGCGAACGAATCGCAAATTTCCGCACACTCAAATCGACTGGATGCGCGACAGGCCGAAGGGCGCAAGCACTGCCGGGTCGGGGGGCGGCAGATCGGGATTGCGCGTAAACAGCGCAAGGCTAGCGGGCGGCTCGGCGGGCCACTCCTGTCCCGCGGTCAATGCCGCGATCCGGCGCGCAATCCCCGCGCTGCCGTCAACGAAGTGGATATCCGGCGCTGCGGCGGCCAATTCGTCAGCCAGCAGCGGAAAGTGTGTGCAGGCGAGCACGACAGTGTCGAGCGCTGGGTTGTCGAACCCTGCCAAGGCGCGGTGGATGTCGGCGGGGTCTACCGGCTGCCCGCGCAGCTTCGCCTCGGCCGCGGCCACCAGCTCGGGCGCTGCGTGGCGCAGCACAGTGCAGTCGCTGGCGAACTCGGCGCTCAAGCGGTCGACATAGGGCTGGCGGATCGTCGCCGCCGTGCCCAGCACGCCGATAACGCGCGACTTGCTGGCCAGTGCGGCGGGCTTGATGGCGGGCACGGTGCCGACCACCGGCAGATCGAGCACGGCGCGGACATGGGCGAGCGCAATGGTGCTGGCGGTATTGCAGGCGATGACCGCAAGGCGCGGCTGATAGCGTTCGGTCAGCATCCCCAGCAACGCGCACACCCGCGTCGCCACCTCAATCTCGCTCTTCTCGCCATAGGGGATGCCGGCATAATCGGCGGCATAAATGATGGGGGCGTTCGGCAACAGTTTGCGTGTTGGCGTCAGCACCGACAATCCGCCCAGCCCGCTGTCAAGAAACAGGATCGGGGCATCGGGGGCAGGGATCTCAGCCATTGCTGTGCGCGATAGGGTGTTGATCCGGATGCGGCAAGGGTGGCGTTGACCCGGCGCTGATTTCCACACTAAGCCCTGAACTTGACGAAGAATATTGCGAAGTCGTGCGCCACGTGCTTCCAGAGACCCAGCGCTACGATACTTTCGATTGGATTATATAGTGGAAGATTTCCTTCGTCTGTCGGGTTTCATGATCCTGGTGACCGATTGGCAGTTGGTAGCGATTGTATTCCTCTGTGGTTACCTCCTCGGCTCCATCCCGTTCGGCGTCATCCTCACCCGTATGTTCGGCGCGGGCGACCTGCGCCAAATTGGATCGGGCAACATCGGTGCAACCAACGTGCTGCGTACCGGACGCAAGGGGCTGGCGGCGGCGACACTAATCCTCGACGGCGCAAAAGGCGCTGTTGCGGCGCTGATGGTAGCACGCGCATTACCAGACATGGGCGACAGCTGGCCGATGCTTGCGGGCGCGGCGGCCTTCATTGGGCACTGCTATCCGGTGTGGCTGAAATTCAAGGGCGGGAAGGGGGTTGCCACCCTGCTTGGCTTGTCCTTCGCCTTCGCCTGGCCCATTGGCCTTGCCTTTGCAGCAACCTGGCTCGCCGCCGTGCTGATTACCCGCATCTCGTCGCTCGGCGGCCTGATCGGCAGCGTTGCCGCGCCTGTCACTGCCTTCGCCATCGGCGAGCATGGCTTCGTTACCGGCCTCACCGCGCTCGTGGTGCTGGTGTTCTGGCGTCACCGCGAAAATCTCGCCCGGCTGCGTGCCGGGACCGAACCGCGCATCGGAGGTTCCAAACCCAAGTGAGCGACGCCGAACGGTTTGCCGCGCTCCAACTGCTGCGCACCCCCGGCGTTGGCCCGGTCAGCTGGCGCCAACTGCTGCTGCGCTTCGGCAGCGCTGTTGCAGCAGCGGACGCGCTGCCCGATCTTGCCGCGCGCGGCGGCAAGCGCTTGGCGCTCGCCGATCCACGCGGCATCGAAGCGGAACTCGCCCGTGTCGCTGCGCTCAGCGCGCGCCACATCTTCCAGACCGACGCCGATTATCCCGCGCTGCTTGCCGAGACCGAAGGCGCGCCCGCCGCCATCATCATCCGCGGCGACATTGCGCTTACCACTAAGCCCACGCTCGCCATGGTCGGCGCGCGCAACGCCTCGGCCATCGCCTGCCGCTTCGCGCGCCAGATCGCCGCCGAGCTGGCACGCGAAGGGGTGACCATCGTCAGCGGGCTGGCGCGCGGCATCGACACCGCCGCGCACGTCGGGGCGATGGGGCAAGGGAGTACCATTGGCGTCATCGGCAGCGGTATCGACGTCGCCTTCCCGCCCGAAAATGAAGAATTGCAGAATGAACTGGGCAACACCCAGCTGCTGATCGCCGAAGAGCCGCCGGGCACCCAGCCGCTCGCGCGCCACTTCCCCGCGCGCAACCGCATCATCGCCGCGCTGTCGCTTGGCACCCTGGTCGTCGAGGCCGCTCCCAAGTCTGGCTCGCTCATCACCGCGCGCCGCGCCGCCGAATTCGGGCGCGAGGTGATGGCGGTTCCCGGCTCGCCGCTCGATCCGCGCGCGCAAGGGTGCAATTTGCTGATCCGCGAAGGCGCCACGCTGATCCAGTCCACCGCCGACGTGCTCGAAATGCTCCGCCCGATCGACCCCCGCATGCTGCGCGAGCCCGCGCGCGACTGGCGGCACGACGGCGGCGATTTCGGCGTTGATGCGAACGACGCCGACCGCCGGCGGATCACCGAACTACTGGGTCCGGTGCCGGTCGCGATCGATGAACTGGTGCGCCAGTCGGGCTGTACGGCGAGCGTGGTGTCGCTGGTTTTGCTCGAACTCGAACTGGCGGGTCGGCTGGAACGGCATGCGGGGGGAAGGGTCAGCGGAGGGTAACTCTCCCCGCTTTCGTCATCCCGAACTTGTTTCGGGATACCGAGCTGCCGGTGGCGCGCTGTGCTGAAACAAGTTCAGCACGACGAAAACTGGGCCTATGGGCACATCCGCGCTGCCCTGATCCACCGGGAAGCCAGCAATTTGGTGCCGCTTATCACCGGCATGCCGCAATGCTCGCTCATCGGGTCAAGCGCCGCTTCGTCCAGCGTGTTGCGGAAGATGACCACATCGCCCTTGCGGCCCTTCACCTTCAATCCCGATTTGACGAACGCCGTCTCCCCGCCGCGATAGTCGTGGTTCAGATAGGTCAGCGCGGTCAGCACCCGCTGATTGTCCAGCGTCGGGTTGAAATCATAATGGGCGCGATATTGCTGACCGGGCTTGTAGCGCAATATCTGCATCGCCTCGCCTTGTGACGCGTCAGTGCCGCTGGCAGCAGCAAGGCGGCGGTTGATGGCGTGGACCACCGGGTCTTCAATCATCCAGTGCAGCGTCGCTTCATCGCTGTTGCGAATGGGGTCGCGCATCGTGCCCCCCGATGGGCTACGGACGGTGGCGGGCTGAAAGGCACGGCTGGCAAGGTCGACCAGATAGGTGCATTCTGCCGCTGTCACTATCCCGGCGAACCGGCGCACCCACGGGCTGTCGCTCAGCACCTCTGGATCGCGCACGCGCTGCGGATCGCCCGCCGCGTCGATGTGCATTTTGCCCAACAGGTCGATTTGCACTTTTCGGCGCGGGTCGATGGCAGCCTCGCTTGCCAGCCGCATCATTGCGCCCGCCCAGTCGCGCGCGCCCGCGATGCCGCTCGCCAGCAAATTGGTGCTGACAATGCGCGCGGCGGGATGTCCGGCCTTGGCGGCGCGCTCGAAATTGCTGCGGGCTGCGACCGGATCTTGCGCCACGATGCCGCCGCCCCATTGCATTTGGCCCAGCAGGAATAGCGCTTGCGGCTCGCCGGTAGCGGCCAGCCGCGTCACAATCGCCGCCGCCTCGGCGTTGCGACCACTGTTCGAAAGCGCAATGGCCTGTTGGATCAGGGGGTGCGGCGTCGCCATGCCGCGCCTCATGCCCAAAAGCGGGACATGATGCCAGCCCGGCTTTCGTCGCAGTTCAGATACGGTTCATCCCAATGATACAATCTATCACGCGACAGGGATTGGGGCCGGGGAGGGTCGTTTTCATGCACCAGAAATTTCTGAGCTCCGTTGCCTTGCTGGCGATTGTCAGCGCGGCGTCCGCGTCAGTGCCGCTGGCTCCAACTTCGGCACTGGCGCGGGTGGAGGCACAGCAAGGCTTTTGCCGCAACGCCGCCTCGCTGCCCGACATCGGACAGGAACGCAATTGGCAGGCCGAGCAGGACCGCCGCGACCGCGAAGCCGCCATAGCCGATCGCAGCGGCGGCGACCGCATGGTCGTCGGTGACGTGGTGTCGGCGACCCCATCATTGGCGGTGCCAGCCCCCCCATCGCCCCCCGCTCCGCCCCCACCGCCCGCCTCAGCCAGCGGCGCTGATGGCGAGGGCGCGATCTCGGTTACGGCGCGGCGCATCGAATCGCCATCCTATGACAGCCCGACCCCCGTCACTGTCGTCAGCGAAGAGACGCTGGAAAGCGATAGCGCTGCCAGCGATGTTGTCGTCACCGGCACGCGTTCCGACGGAAGCCGCCGTAGCACGCGCGACCGTGCCGAAAAGCGCGGCGACCGGACGACCGAAGTCGCACCTCCTCCCACCGAGCGGCGCTATCGCCCGCAACAGCCGCAATCCGGCCTGCTCACCGCCGGCGAGCATGACGACCTGCTCAATCCCGAACTTTACGCTGCCTATGTCCGCAAGAGCAATTTGGCGCAGCGCATTCGCGATCTGCCCCGCGTCGACACGCTGAACGTGGTGACGGTGAAGGTCGCCGATGCGCGCGGACAGGCGGTGCCCTTTGCCGAGGTGAAAGTAACGTGCAGCGACGGCAACAGCATTTCAATGGCAACACAGGCTGACGGCACCGCAACCTTCTTCCCCGGCCTCGACCACCTCAGCGAACGCATCAGCGTGTCGGCGCGGCAGGATGGCCGCATTATTGCGCCTGCGCGCGCCGTGCTGGTCAGCGAGCAGCCAGGCGGGCAGCTCGTCGGCCTCACTGCCACTGACAGCGCACAGCGCGTGGACAAACTCGACCTGATGTTCGTCATCGACACCACCGGCAGCATGGGCGACGAAATCCGCTATCTGCAAAGCGAGCTCAGGACGATCATCAACGATGTCACCGCCAAGCATCGCGGTGTGGACATCCGTCTCGGCTTTGTTTTTTACCGCGACGAAGGCGATGACTATGTCACCTACAGCGTCGATTTTGCGGGCGACATCGGGCGGCAGCAGGGCATCCTGGCCAAACAATCGGCGAACGGCGGCGGCGACTATCCTGAGGCGATGGATCAGGCGCTGATCCGTGCAGTCAGCCACCAGTGGCGGCCCGATGCGGTCAAGTCGCTGTTCCTGGTCGCCGACGCGCCGCCGCATAATGACAAATTCGGTCGGACTTGGGCGGCGACCGAGGCCGCGCGCGCCAAGCGCATTCACATCACCCCGATCGCCGCATCGGGTGTGGCCGACGAGGCCGAATATGCGATGCGCGCCATGGCGGCAGCAACCCAGTCGCGCTATTTGTTCCTGACCGACGACAGCGGCATTGGAAACCCGCACGCCCCGCCCGCAATCGACTGCTACCTCGTCACGCGGCTGGACGCGTTGGTGCGCCGCGTGGTCGACAGCCAGCTCAGCGGTCGCCGCGTCGAACCCGACAAGGATGAAGTGATCCGCTCGGTCGGCAATTATGACGCGGGCAAATGCATCCTGCCGCGTGGCTATCGCTGGGATCAGGGGAAATAGGCCTCGTCATTGCGAGCCGAAGGTGAAGCAATCCAGAGCGGCCTTTAGCAGCCCTGGATTGCTTCGCTGCGATCGCAATGACGTGGATATGGAAAACCCCTCTTGACGTCCCCCTAATCCCCCCGCCACCCTCGCGCGTACGTGAGATAGCAACACCGCGACAGGATTTTCCCAAAACATGCAACTGGTTATCGTTGAATCGCCAGCCAAGGCGAAGACCATCGAGAAGTATCTCGGCCGCGACTTCAAGGTGCTCGCTTCTTACGGTCATGTCCGCGATCTGCCGCCCAAGGACGGCTCGGTTGATCCCGACGACGGCTTTGCCATGCAATGGGAACTGTATGCCGACAAGGCGAAGCGGATGAGGGAAATTTCCGACGCCGCCAAAACCGCTGATCGCTTGGTGCTGGCCACCGACCCTGATCGCGAGGGTGAGGCGATCAGCTGGCATGTGCAGGAATTGCTGCGCAGCAAAAAGGCGTTGCCACAGGATGTCGCGCGCGTCACCTTCAACGCCATAACAAAGGATGCGGTGCTCGCTGCGATGGCCGCCCCGCGCGAGCTCGATACCGATTTGATCGACGCCTATCGCGCCCGGCGTGCGCTCGATTATCTGGTTGGCTTCACCCTTTCGCCGATCCTGTGGCGCAAGCTGCCCGGCGCCAAGTCGGCGGGGCGGGTCCAGTCAGTGGCGCTGCGCATGATCGTTGAGCGCGAGCGCGAGATTGAACAATTTGTTGCGCAGCAATATTGGTCGGTCACCGGCCTGTTCGAGCAAGGCGGCACGCCGTTTCGCGCGCGCCTGGCGCGCTGGCGCGGTGATAAGATTGAGCGCTTATCGATAAAGACCCAAGCCGATGCACGCGCCGCTGAGGCCGAAATTGCTGCAGGCAAATTCACGGTCACCTCGGTTGAAACCAAACCGCTGACGCGCAATCCGCCGCCGCCTTTCACCACCTCGACCTTGCAGCAAGAGGCGGCGCGCAAACTCGGCTTCTCCGCCAGCCATACGATGCGGTTGGCGCAGGCGCTGTATGAGGATGGCGCGATCACCTATATGCGCACCGATGGCGTCCAAATGGATGGCAGCGCCATCAGCGCCGCGCGCAAGGCTATCGTCGACCGCTACGACGGCGGCTATATTCCGGACAAGCCGCGCCAATATCAGACCAAGGCGAAGAATGCGCAGGAAGCGCACGAGGCAATCCGCCCGACAGACTTTACGCGCAGCCACGCTGGCAGCGGTGACCATGCGCGCCTTTATGAGCTTGTCTGGAAACGCGCGCTCGCCAGCCAGATGGCCGCCGCACGGCTTGAACGTACCACGGTTGAGCTGGAGGATGGCACCGGCAATGTCATGCTGCGTGCGACGGGGCAGGTAGTGCAATTTCCCGGCTTCCTGGCCCTGTACGACGAGGGTCGCGACGACAATAATGAGGATGAAGACAGCCGCCTGCTGCCCGCCATGGCGCGCGGCGATGCGCCCGCCAAACAGGGCGTCGAGGTTGAATCCCACGAAACCCAGCCGCCGCCGCGCTACAGCGAGGCCAGCTTGGTCAAGCGGATGGAGGAACTCGGCATCGGTCGGCCCTCGACCTACGCCGCAATCCTACAGGTGCTCAAGGACCGCGCCTATGTGCGCGTCGAAAAGAACCGCTTTATTCCTGAAGAAAGCGGGCGGTTGCTGACCGCCTTCCTCGAACGCTTTTTTACCCGCTATGTCGAATATGATTTCACCGCGGGGCTCGAAGAAGAACTCGATGATGTATCGGGTGGCCGCGCACAATGGCAGGCGGTGCTCGAGGCCTTCTGGCGCGACTTCAAACCGCGCACCGGCGAGGTGATGGAGCAAAAGCCAAGCGAGATAACGGCTGAGCTCGACAAGTTTTTGGGCCCTTATCTTTTCCCCGACAAGGGTGACGGCACCGACCCGCGCCTGTGCCCCAAATGCAGCGTCGGCAGTCTCGCGCTGCGCGGCGGCAAATTCGGCCCCTTCATCGCGTGCAGCAATTATCCTGACTGCAAATTTACGCGCAAATTCGCCCAGCCCGGCGGGAGCGGTGAAGACAGTGGTCCCGAAGTGCTGGGCACTGATCCTGAATCGGGGCTGGAGGTCAGCAAGCGCAGCGGACGGTTTGGTCCCTATGTCCAGCTGGGCGAGGGCAAAGAGGCGAAGCGTTCGTCGATCCCCAAGGATATCCCGACCGAGGATTTTGACCTTGATTATGCGCTCAGGCTGCTGGCTTTGCCGCGCGAGGTCGGGGTGCATCCCGAAAGCGGCAAGCTCATCGTTGCCGGACTGGGTCGCTACGGCCCCTATCTGCTCCACGACGGAAAATATGCGAAGCTAACGGGCACGGCCGAAATCTTTGAAATCGGTATGAACGCTGCCGTCACGCGCATTGCCGAGGCGGCGGCGAGCGGTGGTCGCCCCGCGCGCGCCGCTGCGTCTGCGCTCAAAAGCTTTGGCCCGCATCCGGTCAGCGGCGGCGAGATAAAGCTGATGGCCGGACGCTATGGTTCCTATGTCACCGATGGCACGACCAATGCCACACTGCCCAAGACGGCGGACCCCGATACGTTGACCGCCGAACAAGCGGCGGCGCTGATTGACGCCCGGGCTGCCAAGGGGCCGGCGAAGGGGAAGAAGAAGGCACCAGCGAAGAAGGCGCCAGCGAAAAAAGCCCCGGCAAAGAAGGTCCCGGCGCAGAAGGCGGGGGCAAAAAAGGCGGCGAAATAGCGCTGCTGCCTCTTCCGCTTGGTCAGGGCATTTCTGAACGTCCGACGACAACCCGGTTCATCTGCGCGACAGAAGGATTGGGATAGCTTTCCCCCATGTCCGACGCAACGGGCGCGGGCAGTTGGGGAGAGGTCACATGTCCAAAGGCCACATCAGCTTTCGTCGTTCCGCTTTCGCTCTGCTTGCCAGCGCCGCGTTGGTAGCGCCGCCGCTCATCGCGCAGGACGCGGCGCCGCAAGAAGAGGAAGAGGAAGCCGACCTTTCCAATATCATCGTCACCGGCAGCCGCATTCGCCAGGGCGGCGCGCAGGATATTCAGCATTTCCGGTCGATGGCATTGAGCGCGCCCACATTGCCGCGGCCCGAATCGCTGACCGTCGAAGGCCTGATGGGCGAACATGATCTGACGCTCCCCGCGGGCGGCGCGTGCGAGCAACTCTTCTGCCTCAACGTGCACAGCATGGCGGCCTGGCTGCCAACGCGCCCCGACGATCATCTGTTTGTCGGCCTCGGCTTTGACAGCAATATCGACGGTGATCGCTGGAAACGCGAACCACTCAGCATCATGGCCGTGGTCGACCGCTCGGGCTCGATGAGCGGGCCGCCGATCGAAAATGTGAAGGCCGCGCTGCACGCCATGGTCGACCAGCTCGGCCCGCAGGACCGCCTCGGCATTGCCATTTACGGCACGACGTCGCTGGTTCACCTGACCCCCACCGCTGTTGCGGGCAACAAGGATGCGCTCCACGCCAGCATCGATGCCATCGCCATCGACGGCTCGACCAATTTGGAAGCGGGGCTGAAGCTGGGCATCGACGCTGCACTGGCCGAGGCGGCGCAGTATAAGGGCAAGACCCGCCTGATGCTGTTCACCGACGAACGCCCCAACACCGGCCGCACCGACGCGCTGGGGTTCATGGGGCTCGCCGAAACCGCCTCGCGCGCTGGCATCGGCATGACGACCATCGGCGTCGGCGTCCAATATGACGGCGCGCTCGCGACCAAAATCTCGTCGGTGCGCGGCGGCAATCTGTTCTTCGTTGACGGCCCCGCAAAGGGCAGGGCGCTGATGGAAAAGGAGTTCCGCAACATGGTCAGCGAGGTCGCGCATGACCTGGTCATGACGCTGACCCCGCAACCGGGCTATAAGATCAGCGGCGTCTTTGGCGTCCCCGACGGCCTGATGAAGGAGGGCCGCGACGGCAGCATCGCTGTCACCGTCCCGTCGGTGTTCCTGTCATCCAATGGCGGCGGTATTTTTGCCTCGCTCGCCAAATCCGACACGCGCAAATATTTGCCCCCCGTATCGCTCGACGCCGCGACGCCGCTGATGACCGTCAGCCTCAGCTACACCAGCGCGCTCGACGGAGCGAAAGGCAGTGATCGCGTCGCGGTCGGCGTGCCGCAGGGCGAAGCGCCCGCCAAACTGCGCCTCGCGCAAAGCCTGATCGACCAATATCTGACGATGGATATGGCGACCCGCGTTTATCACGAAAAGGGCGACGCCAAGGCTGCCTTCGCCGCCCTCGATGGCCTCAGCCAGCGCCTCGCCACGGTCGACTTCGCTGACCTCAAGGCCGAACGCGAACTGGTCGACACGATGCGCGGCAAGGCGGCGCTCTATGCCGGCTACAGCGGCGAAGTGCCCAAGGAACTGCGCCCCCAGCGCGTGCTGGGCAAATGGCGCGTGGTGTCGCTGAGCGGCGTCGAAGATCTGTCGCGCGGCGACATCATGGAATTTGACGAGGACGGCGAAGTCACCACCTACTTCCAGCGCCCGCTGCGCGGCGATGACGAACTTTATCAGGAATTCCAAATCAACGAGCGCGAGATCTATATCCCCGATGGCAATTTGCGCGTGCGCTACACGGTGGACGGCGACCGCCTGCACCTCCATTCGCGCGATGATCAGGTACGGATCGTGCTGGCCCGCGCGGTGGAGAGTTAGGGGCCATCACACCTTGCTATCGTCGTCCCGGACATGATCCGGAACGACGGTAGTTGGGTTCAATCCACCCAATCCAGCCCCATGTCGCGATACACCCCGCGGTCCTCGTCCCAGTTCGCCTTGACCTTCACGTGCAGGAACAGGTGCACCTTTCGGCCCAGCAATTCGGCGAGCTCCGCCCGCGCCTTGGCGCCGATTTCCTTGATCCGCGCGCCTTTGTGCCCCAGCACGATGGCGCGCTGGTTGTCGCGCGCGACATAGATTTGCTGGTGGATTTCGGCGCTGCCGTCGGGCCGCGTTTTGAACAGCTCGGTCTCGACGGTGGATTGATACGGCAGCTCCTCGTGCAACTGGCGGAACAATTGCTCGCGGGTAATTTCGGCGGCCAGCATCCGTTCGGGCGCGTCGCTGACCTCATCTTCGGGAAAGTGCCAGCTACCTTGGGGCATACGCCCCGCCAGATGCGCCTTCAGCTCGGCCACGCCGTCGCCGGTCTGCGCGCTGATAAAGAAAATTTCGGCAAAATTGGCGCGCCCCGCCAAATCCTCCGCCAGCGTCAGCAGCTTGTCTTTCTTGGCCAGGTCCACCTTGTTGAGCGCCAGGATCAGCGGTTCCTTGCGGTTCTGCAAGCCGTTCAGCAGTCGCTCGACCCGCTCGCCGGGTTTGGCCAGCGCGTCGACCACCAGCACGATGGCCTCGGCATTGTCGATGCTGCCCCACGCCGCCGCCACCATCGCGCGGTCCAGCCGCCGTTCGGGCGCGAAAATGCCCGGTGTGTCGATCAGCACAATCTGGGTATCGCCGTCCATCGCGACGCCCATCAGGCGCGTGCGCGTCGTCTGCGCCTTGGGGCTGACGATGGCGACTTTCTGGCCGACCAGCGCGTTAACGAGGGTCGATTTGCCCGCATTGGGCGCGCCGACAACGGCAACAAAACCGCACCGCTGGGTCATTCCTTCATTCCTTCGACAATAGCGAGCAACGCGGCGGCGGCCTCTTTCTCGGCGGCCTGTTTGCTCGGACCCTCGGCGGTCGCCTCGGCCAGCTTACCGATAGCGGCGCGCACCGTGAAGCGCGGGGCATGGTCGGGTCCAGAGCGATCCACCACGCTATATTCAGGCGGCTTGCGCCCACGCGCGAGGGCCCATTCCTGCAAGGCCGCCTTGGGATGTTTGGGCGCCGCACGCTGGCCATCGAGCATCGGTCCCCACTGCGCCAGAATGAAGGCGCGCGCAGCGTCGAGTCCCCCGTCGAGATACAGCGCACCGATCAGCGACTCTGCGACGTCGGCGGCGATATTGTCGCTATAGCGCCCGCCATCGCCAATCGCCTGCGCGCCCAGCTCGACAAGTTCGGGCAGGTCAAGCTGGCGCGCGATCACCGCGCACGCTTCGCCGGACACCAGGGCGTTGAAACGCGAGGACAGCTCCCCCTCGGGCGCCCCGGGAAAGCGCGCAAAAAGCTCGGTTGAAATGACCAACCCCAGCACCCGGTCTCCCAGAAATTCCAGCCGCTGGTAATCGGCCTTGCCGGTGCTGCCGTGGGTCAGCGCCTGGGTAAAATGCCCAAGCTCGCGCGGGCGATGCCCGGTGATGTGGGCCAGAGTATCGGCAAGGTCCCCGCGACTCAAAAGCCTTCCCCGATGCGCTCCCAGCGCGCGGCGGTGAACCAGCTGATGGGGTTGAACCAGCTCGCCGATCCGTCGGTGGCGAACATGCTGACCAGCGCTTTGCCGACTAGATTTTCTTGGGGAACGATGCCGATGCCCGCACCTTCAATGGCCGGAAAGCGGCTATCGCTGCTGCGGTCGCGATTGTCGCCCATCAGGAACAAATGTCCCTCGGGCACGATGGTCAGCGGATAATTGTCGGCCGATGAACGGATGACATCGAGCACGGCATAGCTTTTGCCGTTGGGCAGCGTTTCTTTGTAACGCGGATAGCGGCACTGACGCTTGCCGTCGGGTGTCAGTTCCTCGAATTGCATCGCATAACAGGGCAGGTCACCCGTCCCGCGCGCCGCATCGATCATATTCTGGGTCACCGGAATCACCAGGTCGGGCATCTTCACCTTGGGCACCGGCTTGCCGTTCAGCCACAGCACCCCGTCGCGCATCTCGATGCTGTCACCGGGCAGGCCGATGACGCGCTTGATATAATCGACGCTGTTGCCCGGCGGCGCCTTGAACACGGCGACATCACCGCGCTCGGGCGTCGCGGGAAAGATGCGCCCGGGGATCAACGGCACGCTGAACGGCAGGCTGTGCTTGGAATAGCCATAGGCCATTTTGTTGACCAGCAGATAGTCGCCGATCAGCAGGCGGGGCTGCATCGACTCCGACGGAATGTTAAAAGGTGACAGGAAAAAGCTGCGAAAGATGATTACCGCGACGACCAGCCAGGCCAGGAAGCGGACGGTGTCCACCGCTTCTTCCTTCGCGCTGATGGGTTCGGGCGCGGCAGGCGGTGTGGGGGCGTTGGCAGGCGGCAAAGCGTCGGCGGTCGTAGCGGTATCGTTCATGCCGCGGCCTTGGCGGGGAAGGGGGGCACTGGTCAAGCGATTATGGGCAATCGCGGCTGGCATCGGGGCGTTTCGGCGCGTAAGGACGCCGCGCTGACCACCGCCTGCTCTGGAGGATGATATGACTGCTGCCGACACCGCATGGACTGCGCTGGCCAAATGGCAGCCACAACGCCTGACTGATCTGGTCACCAGCGGCGGCGATGCTCGCGTCGCAGCGATGGTCCAGCATGTGGCGGACATTCGCTTCGACTTTGCCAAAACGCATCTTGATGCCGCTGCCATTGCTGCCTTGTCCGCCGTTGCCGAAGCGGGCGATTATTCCGGTCGCCGGCGCGCGCTGTTCGCCGGCGAAGTTGCCAATCCGACCGAAGGCCGCGCCGCCGAACATACCGCCGAGCGCGGCGAGGGCGCGGCCGACAGCGTCCTTCGCGCGCAGCAGTTTCACCAGCGCATGCGGCTTTTGGTCGACGCGATTGAGGCAGGGGCATTCGGCGAGATCAGGCATCTGCTGCACATAGGCATTGGCGGGTCGGCGCTGGGGCCTGATTTGCTGATTGACGCACTGGGACGCCGGTCGGATCGCTACGACGTCGCGGTGGTTTCCAATGTCGATGGCGCGGCTTTGCAGGCGGTGTTCAACCGTTTCGATCCCGCAACGACACTGGTCGCCATTGCATCCAAAACCTTCACCACCACCGAAACCATGCTCAACGCCGCCTCGGCGTTGCAATGGCTGGAAGAGGGCGGGGTCGCCGATCCGTTCGGGCGGGTGGTCGCGCTGACCGCTTATCCCGACAAGGCGGTTGCATGGGGCGTCGATGAAACCCGCGTTTTGCCGTTCAGCGAAAGCGTCGGCGGACGCTATTCGCTCTGGTCCTCGATTGGCTTTCCGGCGGCGCTGGCGCTGGGCTGGGATGCCTTTGCCGAAATGCTGGAAGGGGCGGCGGAAATGGACCGCCACGTTCGCTTGACCGACGGGGTCGACAATGTCGCGTTGCTTGCGGCCTTCGTCGACCAGCTTTATGCAAACCGCCTTGGCTGCCAGACGCGCGCGCTGTTTGCCTATGACGAACGGCTGCGGCTGCTGCCCAGCTATCTGCAGCAACTCGAGATGGAATCGAACGGCAAGTCGGTCGATCTTGATGGCACGCCGGTCGCGCGCGCGACCGCACCAATCACTTGGGGCGGCGTCGGCACTGACGCGCAGCATGCGGTGTTCCAGCTGCTGCACCAGGGCACGCATTTGATTCCGGTCGAATTTGTCGTGGCGCGCGAGCCCGAACATCACCTCGATCCCGCGCATCATGAGGCGCTGGTGCAAAACTGCATCGCACAGGGGGCGGCGCTGATGGCGGGCCGGGGGCATGCGGATGGCGCGCGCGCCTATCCCGGTGATCGGCCTTCGACAACCATCCTGCTCGACCAGGTCAGTCCGCACAGTTTGGGCGCGCTGCTCGCTTTCTACGAGCATCGCACTTTCGCTAATGCGGTCATGCTAGGCATCAACCCCTTCGACCAATTCGGCGTCGAGCTGGGTAAGGAGATGGCCAAGGCCGTCGGAGACGGCGGCGGTGATTTCGATCCGGCCACGCGCGCGCTGATGGCGGCGGCTCTGGGCGATGGTGCCTGAAACCTTGTCGCAAGCGCACGAAAGCCCATATCACGACGAACGCGTAACCTAATCGGGCAACGCAGCGAAAGACCAGAATATGAGCGAGTTTGATTTTGACCTGTTCGTCATCGGCGCAGGATCGGGCGGCGTGCGCGCCGCGCGCATCGCGGCATCGCATGGCGCGCGCGTGGCCGTGGCCGAGGAATATCGCGTCGGCGGCACCTGCGTGATCCGCGGCTGTGTTCCCAAAAAGCTGCTGGTCTATGGCTCGCACTTTGCCGAAGATATGGAGGATGCGCGCCGCTTTGGTTGGGACACCATGGGCGCCACCTTTGACTGGCCGACGCTGCGCGACAATGTCGCGGCCGAAGTAGACCGGCTGGAGGGGCTCTATGGCGAGACGCTCGATAGTCATAAGGTTTCGCTATTCCACCAGCGCGCGACGATTGCTGGGCCGAACCGCATCGCGCTGGCCGACGGCAGCGAAGTTTGCGCCGAGCATATCCTGGTAGCGACAGGCGCCCGGCCAATTGTGCCAGACCTTCCGGGTGCAGAGCTGGCCATTACCTCGAACGAGGTCTTCCATCTCGGCACTCTTCCCAAACGCGCGGTCATCGCCGGTGCGGGTTATATCGCCAACGAATTTGCGGGGATATTCCACGAACTGGGCGTCGATGTGACGCTGGTGACGCGCGGTGATCGGATGCTGCGTGGCTATGACAGCGAAATCGTCGACCGGCTGGTCGCGATCAGCATCGCCAAGGGCATCGACATCCGCTTCAACTTTCCGTTTCGCTCGATCGCGAAGCAGGATGACGGCAGCCTGATCGTCGATGGCGGCGAACAAGGCATGATCGAAACCGACCTGGTGATGTTCGCGGTGGGTCGCCAGCCCAACAGTGCGGGCCTTGGTCTCGAAGCGCTGGGTGTCGATATGGGCGATGACGGCACCGTTTTCGTTGACACCCACAATCGCACCAATATTCCCGACATCTATGCCGTCGGCGACGTCACCAACCGCGTCCAGCTGACCCCGGTGGCGATCCGCGAGGGGCATGCGTTGGCCGACATGCTGTTCGGCGGGGTAACGCGCACTATCGACTATTCCAGCATCCCGACCGCCGTCTTTGCAAACCCGCCGCTGGCTGGGGTTGGCCTGACAGAGGCCGAGGCGCGCGACCGATTTGCCGATGTGGTTGTCTATCGCTCCAATTTCCGCGCCATGAAGAATGTGCTCGCGGGCCGCGACGAGCGCGCGCTCTATAAGATGGTCGTTGATGGCGCGTCGGGCCGGGTGCTGGGCCTTCACATCATCGGTCCCGACAGCGGCGAGATTTTGCAGGCTGCCGCCATCGCGGTGAAGGCGGGCCTTACCAAGCAGCAATTCGACGACACCGTCGCGCTGCACCCAAGCATGGCCGAAGAACTGGTGCTAATGAAATAACCAGTTTTGATTTGCAACTAAAATAATAGCACGCTATGCGGCACCTTAGCCAACATCGGGGAGGAAGCCAATGTCAGATACAGTGCTGGTCACCGGCGGTTCGGGATACATCGCCGGCTTCATCATCCGCCAGCTCGTCACCGATGGCTGGACAGTCCACACCACTATCCGCAACCTGAAGCGCGAAGCCGATGTCCGCGGTTGGCTGGACGTCGACAACAGCAAGCTCAAATTCTTCGCCGCCGACCTGATGTCCGATGATGGTTGGGCCGACGCGGTGGCGGGGTGCAGCCATGTCGCCCACGTCGCCTCACCGCTCCCGTCCAACGCGCCCAAGAGCGATGACGAATTGATCGTCCCCGCGCGCGAGGGCGCCTTGCGCGCGCTGCGCTTTGCCCATGCGGCGGGGGTCAAGCGGCTGGTGATGACCAGCTCGGTCGCCGCCATTGCTTATGGTCATGGCCGCGACCGCCAACGCTTCAGCGAGGCCGACTGGACGAATGTCGATAGCCCCGACGCCTATGCTTATGTAAAATCCAAGACCATCGCCGAACGCGCCGCGCGCGAGTGGATGGCCGCCAATGGCGCGGGGATGGAGTTTGTCACGGTCAACCCGTCGCTGGTGCTGGGGCCGCTATTGACCGGCGATTTTTCAACCTCGCTCGAGGCGACCAAGAAGATGCTCGAGGGATCGCTGCCGGGCATTCCCAATTTCGGTTTCTCGGTGGTTGATGTGCGCGACGTCGCCGACCTGCACGTCAAGTGTCTGACCGCCCCGGGCATGGCGGACGAACGCTTCATTGCGGCAGGACCGTGGCTGACGATGAAGGAAATAGCCGCAATCTTGAAAGTTGGCCTAGGTCAGGAAGCGCGCAAGGTGCCGTCGCGCGGGCTGCCCGATTTTCTTGTCAAATTATCGGCATTGTTTGATCCGGTGCTCCGGCAGGTAGTTGGCGAGCTCGGCAATATGCGTGACACGCCAGCGGCGCACGCGAAGGAAAGGCTTGGCTGGCAGACGCGCGACGCGCGTGACACGATCACCGAAACCGCGCGCGACATGATTCGGCTGGGCGTGGTGAAGGTCTGACATCTTGCCAAATCGCGCGCTTCCCGCCATCGCCTGAACCAGGGCAATCAAGGGAGCGGGCATGTCGGCCAATATCGCGGAAATGGAACGGCGGCGCGCGGCGGCGCGGCTGGGCGGTGGGCAGAAACGCATCGACACCCAACACGCTAAAGGCAAGCTGACCGCGCGCGAGCGGCTCGACATCTTGCTCGACGAGGGCAGCTTTGAAGAGCTCGACATGTATGTCGAACATAATTGCACCGATTTCGGGATGGCCGACCAGATCATCCCCGGCGACGGGGTGGTGACTGGCAGCGGCACGATTAACGGGCGCCTCGTTTATGTCTTCAGCCAGGATTTCACCGTGTTCGGCGGTGCGTTGTCCGAACGCCATGCGCAGAAAATTTGCAAGGTGATGGACAAGGCGATGCTGGTGGGCGCGCCGGTCATTGGCCTCAACGACAGTGGCGGGGCGCGGATTCAGGAGGGCGTCGCGAGCCTCGGCGGCTATGCCGAAGTGTTCCAGCGCAATGTGCTGGCGTCGGGCGTAGTGCCGCAGATCAGCCTCATCATGGGGCCGTGCGCGGGCGGCGCTGTCTATTCTCCTGCCATGACCGACTTCATCTTCATGGTGAAAGATTCAAGCTATATGTTCGTTACCGGCCCCGACGTGGTCAAAACAGTGACGAACGAGGTGGTGACGCAGGAGGAACTGGGCGGCGCGACGACGCACACGTCGAAGTCGGGCGTCGCCGACGTGGCGTTTGAAAATGATGTCGAAGCGCTGCTCGCGGCCCGCGAATTTTTCGATTTCTTGCCCGAAAACAACCGCAGCGGCGTCCCCGCCCGCCCGACCAGCGATCCCTATGACCGCGTCGAACCCAGCCTCGACACGCTGATCCCGCCCAGCGCGAACCAGCCCTATGACATGCACGAACTGATCCGCAAAACCGTCGATGAAGGCGATTTTTTTGAGGTGCAGCCGACTCACGCCGCCAACATCATCGTCGGCTTTGGGCGTGTCGAAGGCCGTACTGTCGGCATCGTTGCCAACCAGCCACTGGTGCTCGCGGGTGTGCTGGATATCAATTCGTCGAAGAAGGCCGCGCGCTTTGTGCGTTTCTGCGATGCGTTCGAAATCCCGATCGTCACCTTCGTCGATGTTCCCGGCTTCCTGCCGGGCACGGCGCAGGAATATGGCGGCATCATCAAGCATGGCGCGAAACTGTTGTTCGCCTATGCCGAGGCGACCGTGCCGAAGATTACCGTCATCACGCGCAAGGCCTATGGCGGTGCCTATGACGTGATGGCGTCAAAGCATCTGCGCGGCGATTTGAACTATGCTTGGCCCACTGCCGAAATTGCGGTGATGGGTGCGAAAGGCGCGGTTGAGATTATCTTCCGTGGTCTGTCGGGCGAAGAGCAGGCCGAAAAGGTCGCCGAGTATGAGGAACGTTTCGCCAACCCGTTTGTGGCGGCGAGCAAGGGGTTCATCGATGAAGTGGTTCATCCGCGGAATACCCGGAAGCGGGTGGCGCTGGGGCTACGAAAACTGCGGAATAAGCAGTTAGAGAACCCGTGGAAGAAGCATGACAATATACCGTTATAGGATTCTGCCATGAAACTCGGCCGCCTAAACCACATTGGCGTGGCAACGCCGTCCATCGCCGACAGCATCGCCTTTTACCGCGATGTGATGGGTGCGACGCAAATCCACGAAGCCTTTGACCTGCCCGACCAGGGGGTGAAGGTCTGCTTCGTTGACACGCCCGGGGCGGACGGCGCGATGAGCGGCACGCAGATTGAGCTGATAGAGCCGCTGCCCGGCAACACCTCGATCGCCTCCTTCCTTGAGAAAAATCCGCAGGGCGGTCAGCATCATCTTTGCTACGAAGTGCCCGACATCCACGCTGCTAAAGCCTGGTTCGAGGGGCAGGGCAAGCGCGTGCTGGGCGAGCCGCGCATTGGCGCACACGGGACGCTAATTTTCTTTGTCCATCCGCGCGATATGCAGGGCGTACTGACCGAGATCATGGAAACGCCAAAGGTGCCGCACGCATGATGTTTTTCGACAGCCCCAACCCTGCGCCAAATCCCCGCCGGGTGCGGATCTTTGCGCACGAAAAGGGCATAACTCTGCCGTCGCAGATGGTGTCGATCATCAAGCGCGAACAAAAAAGCCCCGAATTTACCGCGCTCAACCCGCGCGGACAGACACCGGCGTTGCAGCTCGACGATGGCACGGTGATCGCTGAAAGCGTCGCCATTTGCCGCTATCTGGAGGGGGTGCACCCTGAACCACCGCTGTTCGGCACCGGCCCGCTGGAACAAGCGCTGGTGGAGATGTGGAGCCGCCGGGTGGAAATGATTCTGATGCCGCCCATCGGCGCGGTCTGGGTCCACACCCATGATTTTACCGCCGCGCTGCCGGGCCGCAATGCGGAATGGGGCGCGGCCAATCGCCCGCGCGTTGAGGAGGCGCTGCGATTCTTCGATGCCTCGCTTTCGGACCGCGAATTTCTGGCGACCGAACACTATAGCATCGCCGACATCTTGCTGCTGACCACGGTGGATTTTGCTGCCTTTATCGGCATCGCCGTCCCCGACGATCTGGCCCATTTGCGCGGCTGGCACACGCGCGTTTCGGCGCGGCCTAGCGCCGCCGCCTGACAGGACGAATGATGACCGACAAGCCGACCACCGACCAATGGGCCGCCGCCGCCGCCAAGGAAGTGAAGGGCAAGGACCTGACTTGGCACACGCCAGAGGGTTTTGCGATCAAACCGCTCTATACCGGCGAAGATGTGACCAGCGATCCTGGCCTACCCGGCTTCGCGCCCTTCACGCGAGGGGTGCGCGCGAGCATGTATGCGGGTCGGCCGTGGACTATCCGCCAATATGCGGGGTTTTCCACCGCTGAGGAATCCAACGCCTTTTACCGCCGCAATCTGGCGGCGGGACAAAAGGGGCTTAGTGTTGCCTTCGATCTCGCAACACACCGCGGCTATGACAGCGACCACCCGCGCGTCGTCGGCGATGTGGGGAAGGCGGGCGTCGCGATCGACAGTGTCGAGGACATGAAGATCCTGTTCGACGGCATCCCGCTCGATCAGATGTCGGTCAGCATGACGATGAACGGCGCTGTCATCCCTATCCTCGCCTTCTTCATAGTCGCTGGCGAAGAGCAGGGGGTCAGCCAAGCGCAGCTCGACGGCACCATCCAGAACGACATTCTGAAGGAGTTCATGGTCCGCAATACCTATATCTACCCTCCCGAACCTTCGATGCGGATCGTGTCGGACATTATCGCCTACACCTCGGCGCACATGCCGAAATTCAACAGCATCTCGATTTCGGGCTATCACATGCATGAGGCCGGGGCGACGGCGGTGCAGGAGCTGGCCTTCACCATCGCTGACGGTAAGGAATATGCGCAGCGCGCGATCGCGAGTGGACTCAACATCGACGCCTTTGCCGGGCGGTTGAGCTTCTTTTTCGGCATCGGTATGAATTTTTTCATGGAGGTTGCCAAACTGCGCGCCGCGCGGACGCTTTGGTGGCGCGTGATGGATGGCCTTGGCGCGAAGGATGAGCGGTCAAAGATGCTCCGCACCCATTGCCAGACATCGGGCGTGAGTTTGCAGGAGCAGGACCCTTACAACAACGTCATCCGGACCACCGTCGAGGCAATGGCGGCGACGCTGGGCGGCACGCAGTCGCTACACACCAACGCGCTCGACGAAGCTATCGCGCTCCCAACCGATTTCTCGGCGCGCATCGCCCGCAATACCCAGATTGTGCTGGCCGAAGAAACCGGCATCACGCGCGTCGTCGATCCGCTCGGCGGCAGCTACTATGTCGAGGCGCTCACCCAGATGCTGGTCGATGACGCCTGGAAGATCATCAAGGAAGTCGACGCGGCGGGCGGCATGACCGCCTATGTCGCCACCGGACGTCCCAAAGCGATGATCGAAGAGGCTGCTGCCGCCCGGCAGGCGCGCGTCGATCGCGGCGAAGATGTGATCGTCGGGGTCAACAAATATCAGCCGCCTGCAAACGACCCCCTCGACACGCTGGAGGTCGACAACCACGCCGTCCGCGAAGCGCAGATTGCCCGGCTGAAGCGGGTGCGGGCGGAGCGCGATGAAGCGGCTTGTCGCGCGGCTTTGGCGGCGCTGACCGAAGGGGCAAAGGGTGACGATAACCTGCTGGCGCTCGCCGTTGCTGCCGCCCGCGCGCGCGCCACGCTGGGCGAGATTTCGGACGCGATGGAGGCCACCTTTGGCCGCTACGCTACCACACCCACCCCAGTGAAGGGTGTCTATGGTCAGGCTTACTCGGACGACGCCCGCTATGCGCTGGTGGTCGACGGTGTCGATGCCGTCAGCCGCCGCCTCGGTCGCAAACCGCGCATCCTGGTCGCCAAGATGGGGCAGGACGGGCACGATCGCGGCGCTAATGTTGTCGCCAGTGCCTTCACCGACATGGGGTTCGAGGCCGTGAGCGGGCCGCTGTTCCAGACGCCCGAAGAAACGCTTGCCCTCGCGCTGGACAGGGGCGTCGATGCCATCGGCGCTTCCTCGCTTGCGGCGGGGCACAAAACGTTGATTCCCGAACTCATCCGTCTGCTCAAGGAAGCGGGGCGCAGTGACATCAAGGTCTTTGCGGGCGGCGTTATCCCCCCGCAGGACTATGATTATCTGCGCGAAGCGGGCGTGGTCGGCATCTATGGCCCTGGAAGCAATATCGTGGAATGCGCTGCCGATGTGCTGCGCCTATTGGGGCACAATATGCCGCCGGTTGGAGAAAATGCGTGACTACCAGGACCGATTGGACCCGCGAGGAAATTGCCGCGCTGTTCGACCTGCGGTTTGACGAACTGGTCTATCAGGCCGCGACCGTCCACCGTGCGCACCATGCGGTTGGGCAGATCCAGCTGTGCACCCTCCTCAGCATCAAGACCGGTGGCTGCCCTGAGGATTGCGGTTATTGCAGCCAGTCGGTGAAGGCCGACAGCGGGGTCGCCGCGACCAAGCTAATGGATGTGCGCGAAGTGCTGCAATCGGCGGCGCGTGCGAAGGACAGCGGCTCGCAGCGTTTCTGCATGGGCGCCGCGTGGCGTAATCCGAAGGATCGCGACATGCCCGCGATTGTCGAAATTGTGAAGGGCGTGCGCGCGATGGGCATGGAAACCTGCATGACGCTGGGCATGCTGACGCCAAAGCAGGCCGACATGCTGGCCGCGGCAGGGCTCGATTATTACAACCACAATATCGATACCTCGCCCGAGCGCTATAATGACATCATCACCACGCGGACAATCGACGACCGGCTCGATACGCTGACCGAAGTGCGCCGCGCGGGCATTAATGTGTGCAGCGGCGGCATCGTCGGCATGGGCGAAACGCGCGCCGACCGGGTGGGCTTTATCCACACGCTGGCGACGCTACCGCAGCATCCCGAAAGCGTGCCAGTGAACGCGCTGGTGCCGGTCAAGGGCACGGTGCTGGGCGACATGCTGGCCGACACGCCGATGGCCAAGATCGACGACATTGAATTCGTCCGCACGGTCGCGGTTGCGCGGATCACCATGCCGCTGAGCATGGTGCGCCTGAGCGCAGGGCGCGAAAGCATGAGCGAGGCGACGCAGTCGCTGTGCTTCATGGCGGGCGCGAACAGCATCTTCACCGGCGACAAGCTGCTGACCGCTGCCAACGCCGGCGATGACAAGGATGCGGCGCTGATGGCGAAGCTGGGGCTGGTGCCGATGGCGGCGGAGGAGCCGCTGCGCGCGTGCAAGGCGCTGGCGGCGGCGGAGTGAGAATTGCTTTAACTGCATTGCTGCTTGCAGGGTATTCATTGCCAGCTCTAGCCTGCTCGCCATTGTCCGACCGGGCAACGCGGAAATTGAGCGATGCCATTGTTTGGGGAGTTTATACAGAAAGCGAGCAGTCGGGGTTCGGCACGCTGATCGCTACACGGCGAGACAAGGGAAGATATATCAAGAAAGTTCAAGTTCGATGGAACCCAATGTTCGAGGATGACGCCGTAAATTGCCCCGAATGGCGACCGCTATGGAAGCGACAAAAAGGCCGTTTCTTCTTGATCGATAATGGCGACGGCACCTTTTCTGTGTTGAGGCAGGACAAGCTGAAGAAAGCATAGGCTGAGAATGTTCAAAAAAATCCTCATCGCCAACCGCGGCGAAGCCGAAGCCGGGCCGTTTGTGACCAGCATCCGGTCGCATTCCGATAATGTAATTTCTGCGGGGAATTATTTGGAAATGGGCATTGTCATTGATGGCGAAAAAGATGCCGCGCTCAGCGCTGCGCTTGATCCGCTGCTTGACACCCTTGGCATTGAAATTGCCCCGGTTAAGTCAACGCAAGCCAAAATCGCCCGCCAAGCGTATCGCGATTTCAGCAAGGGCAGCGGTCATCCCGCAAAGTTGAATTATGGCGATTGCTTCGCCTATGCGCTGGCTATGGAGCGGGATGAACCGCTGCTCTACAAGGGCGATGATTTTATGCATGCGGGGTTGGGGCGGGTGGTGTGATGGCAGCTGTAAAGTGAGCGACAATACGCCTGACGAAGGACCACGTTGGGCGAGGGCTGGTTGCCTCGCGTATATGTTGCTGGGGACACTTTGGTGCCTCGGAAATGTTTTTGTCTGGTCGGTGGGGCCATGTCCGGCTTTTTCAAGTGACACTGATTGCGAGTGGAGCGATCTAAGAACGTTCTGGCTTTTTCCCGGATCGCAGGTCGTCTTTGTTCTGATTGGCCTTGTCTTGCTGAAGAAGCTGAGAGAGTTGCAGAAGAAATAGGTGCATATGACCGAATTAGGGCAAAGCAGCATGTTCAAAAAAATCCTGATCGCCAACCGTGGCGAAATCGCTTGCCGGGTGATCAAGACCGCGCGTCGGATGGGGATCGCTACGGTCGCGGTCTATTCCGATGCCGATGCCCGGGCGCCGTTTGTGAAGATGGCGGACGAGGCGGTGCATATCGGGCCTTCGCCAGCCGCGCAGTCTTATCTTCTGGCCGAGAAGATCATCGCCGCGTGCAAGGCGACGGGGGCGGAGGCGGTGCATCCGGGCTATGGTTTCCTGTCCGAACGCACCAGCTTTGCCGAGGCGCTGGCGAAGGAGGGCATTGCCTTCATCGGCCCGCCCGTCGGCGCCATCGCCGCGATGGGTGACAAGATTGAATCGAAGAAACTCGCCAAGGAAGCGGGCGTCAACGTCGTCCCGGGCTTTGTCGGCGAGATTGACGATACCGAACATGCCGTGCGCATTTCGGCGGAAATCGGCTATCCGGTGATGATGAAGGCGTCTGCTGGGGGCGGCGGCAAGGGCATGCGCCTCGCCTATAGCGAGCAGGACGTCCGCGAAGGCTTCGAGGCGGTCAAGCGCGAGGGGCTGAATTCGTTCGGCGATGACCGCGTGTTCATCGAAAAATTCATCCTGAACCCGCGCCATATCGAAATCCAGATCCTTGGCGATCAGCACGGAAACATCCTTTACCTCAACGAACGCGAATGCAGCATCCAGCGGCGGCACCAGAAAGTCGTCGAGGAAGCACCTTCGCCCTTCGTCACGCCCAAGATGCGCCAGGCGATGGGCGAACAATGCGTCGCGTTGGCGCGGGCGGTGGGCTACTACAGCGCGGGCACGGTCGAACTGATCGTCTCCGGCGCGGACCCCAGCGGCGAGAGCTTCTACTTCCTCGAAATGAACACGCGGCTGCAGGTCGAGCATCCGGTGACCGAGGCGATCACTGGGATCGACCTGGTCGAACAGATGATCCGGGTAGCGGCTGGGGAAGAGCTGGCGTTCGGGCAAGATGATGTGAAGCTCGACGGCTGGGCGATTGAAAACCGCGTTTATGCCGAGGACCCCTATCGCGGGTTCCTGCCTTCGACGGGACGGCTGGTGCGCTATCGCACGCCCGTTCCAGCGTGGGACGGTGACGAGCGCGGAGTTGATGGCATTCGCGTCGATGCGGGCGTAGAAGAAGGCGGCGAGGTTTCCATTTTTTACGACCCCATGATCGCCAAGCTCGTCACCTGGGGCGAAACGCGCGACGAGGCCGCCGACAAGCAGATCGCCGCGCTCGACCGTTTCGAGATCGAGGGCCTTGGCCACAATATCGATTTCGTCAGCGCCATCATGCAGCACCCGCGCTTCCGCTCGGGCGAGCTCACCACCGGCTTCATCGCTGAAGAGTATCCTGACGGCTTTCACGGCGCGGCGGTGGCGGACGACCTGCCGCGCGCGCTCGCGGCTATTGCGGGCTTTGTCGCGACGGCAGAGGCCGACCGCGCGCGCCGCGTCGATGGCCAGCTTGGCGACCGGCTCGAACCGCCGCACGTCTGGCAGGTGACGATTGGCGGTACGCCGATGAAAGTCAAAGTCGGCACCAAGCACATCAAGGTCGAGGGCGACAAGGTCGATATCGCGCTGGAATATACTCCCGGCGACCGCCTGGTTATTGCCGACATCGATGGTGCGGAGCTGGCGGTGAAGCTGGCCAAGACGCGCACCGGCTGGCGTATGACGACGCGCGGGCGGGCGCATGATGTGCGCGTGCTGCCCTGGCACGCCGCGCCCTATGCCAAGCATATGGTCGAGAAAATTCCGCCCGATCTGTCGAAGTTCCTCATCTGCCCGATGCCCGGCCTGCTCGTTTCGCTCCACGTCGGCGAAGGCGATAAGGTTGAGGCGGGCCAGCCACTCGCCACGGTTGAGGCGATGAAGATGGAAAATATCCTACGCGCAGAAAAGGCCGGCGTGGTGGCCAAGGTCAACGCAGCGCAGGGCGACAGCCTGGCGGTCGATGCGGTGATCTTAGAGATGGCGTGATGTGGGTGATGCTGGCGATGGCAGCGCTCGGGCAGGCGGTTCCTGTGAATGAAAAACTGGTCGACGGATTGCCGGTGCAGACGGTCACGCTAGTGGCGCATGGCACCACCCAGCAGTGCAGCGGCCCGATGCTTGCCGACGTCCTAAACCGTTTGGGCGCCCCCGCGGGCAATGATGTACGCGCTGACGCTCTTCGGTTGATCCTGCTCGCCAAAGCGCGCGACGGTTATCAGGTCGCCTTCACGCTGGGCGAACTGGACCCGTTGCTGGGGAACAAGCGGGCGATTATCGCGACGCATTGTGATGGCAAGCCCCTGGCGGATGAGGATGGCCCCTATCGGCTGGTCATGGCCGGCGAAAAGCGCGGCGCGCGATCATTGCGACAGCTGGAGACGCTAACGCTGCTTACTGTTGAGTAGCCGCGCCTAATCCATCATTGCCACCGCTCTGATCCACCCCGCACTCGCGCGTTCAATCTTCACCGGAAAGCAGCTGAGCGTAAAGCCGAACGGCGGCAAACTCGCCAAATTGGTCAGTTTTTCAATCTGGTAATAGGGGCGGATGCGGCCCGCCTTGTGGCCTTCCCAAATGATGCTGGGGTCGCGCGTTTCGGCCCAGCGCTTGGCGGTGTGGCTGAACGGCGCGTCCCAGCTCCACGCGTCGGTGCCGACGACCTTCACCCCGCGCTCGGTCAGATACAGCGTCGCTTCCGCGCCCAGCCCGACGCCCTGATCGGTGAAATTGTCGGTGCCGTAAACCGCGCCCGACTGCACCAGCACGATATCGAGCGGCTGCAGCGCATAACCGATGCGCGCCAGCTCGCCCTCCACCTCCGCCGCGCTTACCACATGGCCATGCGGCAGGTGGCTGAAGTCCAGTTTGACGCCGGGGCGGAAAAACAGGTCGAGTGGCGCTTCGTCGATGCTGGGCGCGCGGCTCGCGCCGGAGTCGGTCGTCGAATGGAAATGCCACGGCGCGTCCATATGCGTGCCGTTGTGCGTCGACAGCGTCAGCATCTCGACCGCCCAGCCTCGCCATCGGGCAAATCTTCGCGGGTCAGACCGGGGAAGAACATCGCGATCTGTTCCCACGTATGCTCGTGGGTCATATAGGTTACCTGCGGGCGCATCACCGGCGGGTCGGAAATCACGTCGTTGGTGATCGGGATCGACAGGTCGATGAATTGCGGCATGGGGCAAAGGTGCCTTGCGGTCCGGACTTGTGCAAGGGCTATTGCCGTTTATGACGAACACATAACAAATCCCCGCATAAAGCTGGGGAAGGGGAGATACGCTGCATGACCGAAGTTGCCATCGATCCCAAACGCGACCGGCTGGTCATTACCGCATCGGCGCTGGGGACCGTGTTCGAATGGTATGATTTCTTCGTCTATGGCATCCTCGCCGTGCTGATCGGCAAGCTGTTTTTCCCCAGCGACAATGAAGCGGCGGCAACGCTCGCCAGCCTTGCCGCCTTCGGCGCAGGCTTTGGTGTGCGCCCGCTTGGTGCGCTGGTGTTCGGTTATCTGGGTGATCGTATCGGGCGCAAATATACCTTCCTGATCACCATCACATTGATGGGCGGCGCGACGGCAGCGATCGGTTTTCTGCCGACTTATGCACAAGCAGGACTGTGGGCGGCGGGATTGCTGGTGTTTCTGCGCTGTTTGCAGGGGCTGGCGCTTGGCGGCGAATATGGCGGCGCGGCGATTTACGTGGCCGAGCACGCCCCGCCGGGCAAACGCGGCCAATATACCAGCTGGATTCAGGCGTCGGTTGCGGGCGGATTCCTGCTCGCGGTATGCGTGGTGCTCGCCACACGTTCGGCCATGTCGACCGAGGCGTTTGAGGCATGGGGCTGGCGCATCCCCTTCCTCATCTCGATCCTGCTCCTCGCCATTTCGCTGTGGATCCGGCTGATGCTTAACGAAAGCCCGGTGTTCAAGGCGATGAAGGAAGCGGGCACCGTTTCCAAAAATCCCTTTCTCGACAGCATCCGTTACCCCGGCAACATCAAGCGCATCTTTATCGCGATGTTCGGTGTCGCAGCGGGGTTGACGGTAATTTATTACACCTCGCAATTTTACACGCTCTATTTCCTGACTGGCACCGCGCGCGTGCCGGAAACCGACGCGCTAGGATATATGGCGGTGGGCGCGCTGCTGGCTGCCCCGCTTTACGTGGCGGCAGGGTGGCTGTCGGACCATTATGGCCGCAAACGCATTTTGCTGACTGGCTATGCGCTGTCGATGCTGCTGACCTTCCCCTTATTCTGGACGATGGCCGACGCCGCCAATCCGGCACTGTCAAAGGCGACGGCGACCAATCCTGTGACCTTGGTCGGACCCGACTGCGACTATGGCCTGGGCGATATTTTGAGCGGCAATCAGGACACCGACTGCAAAAAGGCACTGAATTTTCTGTCCAAACGCGGGATCAGCTATGCCAAGGCACCTGGCGAGGCCGTCGTGCTCAAGGTTGGGACGGCTGAGGTACAAGGGTTTGACAATGATGCTTATGTCGGGGCGCTCGAAGCGGCTGGCTACCCGGACAAGTCTGACCCGGAACAGCGCAATGGTCTGATCATCATTTTGGTCGTCGCCGCGCTCGTCGCGCTGTCAGCGATGACCTATGGTCAGGTCGCTGCGATACTGGTGGAAATGTTCCCAGCGAAAATCCGCTACACCTCAATGTCTATCCCCTACCATATCGGCACCGGCTATTTCGGTGGCTTTTTGCCGTTCTTCTCGCAATTGATCGTGGTTTCGACCGGCGGGGCATTCAACGGATTGTGGTATGGCATTGGCGTGACCGCGATGGCGTTCATTGTCAGCGCTATCTGGCTGCCCGAAAATCGCAACGCGGTGCTCGACTAGGCGGTGACGGAAAGGTAGGCGCAGCGGGATGCTGGAAATTCCCGCCCCTCTGCGTTTGCGCCTCGATGGCGATGCGCTGGTTCACAACTGGCGCTGGCTGGCGCGGCAGGGAGGCGCAGCGGCAGGCGCCGCGATCAAGGCCAATGGCTATGGGTTGGGCGCGAACGGCGTGATGGAGCGACTGTTTGCCGCGGGATGCCGGGACTTTTTTGTCGCCACCTGGGCAGAGGCGGCGGCGCTGATGCCGCTCCCATCGGGCGCGCGGCTAAGCGTACTGCACGGCGTGCGCGCCGAGGACATGGCGGCGGCGCTGACTTTGCCCGCAGTGCCCGTGCTCAACAATCTGGAACAGGTGGCACGCTGGCGGGCCAGCGGGCAAGGACGGCGCTGCGACATCATGGTCGATACCGGAATGAACCGGCTGGGGCTGCGCCCCGATGAAGCGTTGGGCGGGGCGCTGGACGGGCTGACCATTGAAACGGTGATGAGCCACCTCGCCAGCGCCGATGAGGATAGCGCCCAGAACGCCGCACAGCTTGGGGCCTTTTCCAATATCCGCTCGGCATTTCCGGCTGCGCGCGCCAGTTTGGCCAATAGTGCGGGCATCTGCTTGGGTGCGGATTATGGTTTCGATCTGACGAGGCCCGGCCTTGCCCTGTATGGCGGCATCCCCCGTACGGACGCCAGCGAACATATTCTTCCTGTTGTCACTATCGAGGCACAGCTGATCCAGCGCCGCATGGTACCTGCGGGCGAAAGCGTCGGTTATGGCGCGACATGGACTTCGCTGCGCGACACGCCGGTGGGCATTGCCAATCTGGGTTATGCCGACGGGTTTTGGCGGGCCTTTGCCGGACAAGGCTTTGCGCTGGCGGGTGACACAAAACTCCCGTTGGTAGGGCGCGTTTCGATGGATTTGATCGCGCTGGACCTGACCGCGGCGGCGCAAGTGGGTGAGGGCGACTGGATCCGCCTGCCGCTCGACCTCCCTGTAGCGGCGGAGCAGATCGGCAAGTCGCAATATGAATTGCTCACCGGGCTTGGGCAGCGGTTCGAGCGAGTTTGGGCTTAGTAATTCGTCATTGCTTCGCTGCGCTCGCAATGACAGCAGAATGAACAAACTACATAGCAAAAGGGCCGCCCCTCATCAGGGCGGCCCTTCCGGTTTTCGCGTTGGTCAGGAGCTAGAAGCTGGCCTGAATCCCCGCGAAGAAATAACGCCCGAAGGTGTCATAGGGGTCGCCGCCCGCGGTGCCGAGCAGGCCCAGCGGCGGCTGGCGGTCAAACGCGTTGTCGACGCCAACATAGAAGTTGAACTTGGTGTTCACTTCCACGTCCACCCGGAACGAGTGGTAGAAAGCGTCGGGGTAGTAAACACGGTCGGTGGCGTCAGCGTTGTTCGGCGCGATCGTGATGAGATCGCCAGGCGTGCAAGGCACGGCCGCACCGTTGATACCACCGGTATTCTGCGTGATACCCGAAGCTGGGCAGATATCGCGATAGGGATTCTGCGTCTCATACGCGTTGATCGTCTGCTTGCCGATGTAACGCAGGCCATAGCGCACCGAGAAGGACCCGAAGTCATAGCTCGCCGTCAGGTTGGCTGCCCATTCCGGGTCGCCCAGTTCGCTGAGCTGACGGTCGGGACGACGCGGATCGGTCGGGTTCACGAAGTTGGTGCGGTCGAGCACCTTGGTCGCGATGGCCCGGATGCTCAGGCGCTGGCCATTTTCAAACGTCTTGCGATAGGCGAGGTCGAAGTCGATGCCCTCAGCCGTGCCCTTCGCAAAGTTGACGCCACCCGAAATCACCGCCGGTTCCACGAACAGGCCGGTGGCCGGATCACGGTTGACCGTGGCGCAGAACGGGTTGCCGATGCCTTGCGCGCTGTCATAGCAGTTGTTGATGATGACCTGCGCACCCAGCACTTCGATCCGGTTTTTCACCTCGATGTCATAATAGTCGATGGTGAAGTTCAGACCCGGGATGAAGCTCGGCTCGAACACCGCACCCAAAGTCAGCGACTTACCGCGCTCTTCGGTCAGCGTCGGGTTACCGCCCGACAGGAAGCCGGTCGACGACGTCAGCGCCGTACAGTTGCGCCATGGGGTGCCCGGGGCCGCCGGGAAAGCGGACGAGGCGCACGCTGCGGACGAAGCCGCCGTGTGCGTGGTCGGAACACCGGCAGCAGCGCAGTTGGCGGCGCGGTTGGGGTTGTTGTTGATGTTCACGCTGTCGCAGGGGTCGCCGATGAAGGCGAAGTTCTGCGATGCGGTGGCAAACAAGTCACCCTGCGTTGGTACACGCACCGACGTTGCATAAGCAGCGCGCAGGCGAATGTCGGGGATCGGCGCGTAAATGCCCTGAACGTTGTAGGCATAAACGGTACCGGTCGCGGTGTTGTAATCCGACACGCGGCCTGCAGCCGAAATGGTCAGTTCCTCGGCGAAGGGCAGATCCTTCAGCAGCGGAATTTGGATTTCGCCATAGGCTTCCTTCACCGTCAGCTGCGGCGGATTGAAATCCTGCAGCGCGTTGAGGAAGGTCGCACCCGACGAGGTCAGATCATCAAAATCGACGCTCGAACGCTCGCGGCGATACTCCGCACCGACCACGAAGCTGATCGGACCACCTGGCAGCTCGAACAGCTGCGACAGGTCGCCGCTGACGAAGGCGCCGGCGTTAAGCTGTGAAGCCCGCTCGTCCGTAACACCATCACGATGGATGAAATCCAGCGCGCGAGGGTCGCTATTGCCCGACCCGAAGACGTTCACGGGAACGCAATTGGGGCTGACGTTGGTGACCGAGTTGACGCGGCAGATCACGCGCTGACCAGCCGAGTTGGTCACGAAGTTGGTGCCAGTGAAGCCAACCGGGGCAACGACGGCATCGACCGCCAGGTTAAAGCCGTCGAACGCGCTGCCGTCTTCGGTGAAGAGCAGCAAGTTGTTCTGGTTCAGCCCCAGCGCTTCGAATTTGCCATAGTTCACAAAGACTTCATATTTCCAGTCTTCATTGAAGTCGCCTTCGACCCCGGCGACGACACGATATGTCTCGCGCTTGCCGTCAAAGAAACGGCCGCGGAAATCGGTGTTGAAGCGCGCGAGCGGGAAGGTTCCGGTGGCAACGTTGGTGCACAGCCCGTTCGCCTGCAAAGTGGCGAGCGCCTGTGCATTGAGGAAGCCGTTGTTACAACGGATGGCAGGGCCACCCAGCGTGCCAGGGACGCTGGTGAAGAAGCTTGGCTGACCCTCGCCCGACGCATCGACGCGGACATATTTGGCTTCGACATAGGGACGGAAAGCGTCCGAGACGTCAAAGTGCGCGAGCAAGTTGACAGCGGCGCGATCAACCGCCGCCAGCATCGAGCCGGTGTTGCGTAGCGTCGAACCATTCCCGCCCTGAACGTTGCCGGAGAAAGTACCGAAGAAGGTGGTCGGAACGTCGCGAATGATATTGCCTGCGTTGTCAAAACGCAGGAACACGCCGCTGCCCAAACCGCCGATGGTGCCGCCATCTGAAATCGTGCTGTTGCGCACGCCGCAGACAAAGGTGCTGTCGGGGATGCCGTCGCCGGCGGCGGGTTCGCCGGCCGGGTTTTCGGTCAATTGAAATTGGCAGCGACCACTGAACGCGCCGGTGATGCCGTCACGGTCACGGAAATACAGCGGCTCTTGCCGCGAATATTCGGCTGACAGGGCAACGTTACCACGACCATCAGCGAAGTTGCGACCCCAGGTCAGGCTGGCCGAATAGGTGCCACGGTCGCCGCGCGACGAAATGCCGCCCTGGGCGTCGAGCTCCAGCCCTTCAAAGTCGCGCTTCAGCACGAAGTTGACGACGCCGGCGACCGCGTCCGAACCATAAACCGCCGAGTTACCGCCGGTGACGATGTCAACGCGTTCCAGCAAATCGATCGGAATGGTGTTGACGTCGATTTCATAGCTGCCCGCGCTTGCCGTGATGTGGCGCTTGCCGTTGACCAGCACCAGCGTGCGGGCAGTGCCCAGACCGCGAAGGTCAAGGAAGTTCAGGCCGGCAGTGCCGATGAAGCGCGTCGAGTTGCCTGACGAGAAAGTCGAGCGCAGCGAGGGCAGGTCGTTCAGCGCATCGCCCAACGAAACGCTGCCGTCGTCGGTCAGTTCGCCGACGCTAACCGAGGTCAGCGGCGTGGGTGAATCGAGCGTCGGGCGTGCAATACGCGAACCGGTGACGACGATGGCGCGCCCTTCGGTTTCGTCGCTGTCGCAAACGCCATTGTTGTTGTCGTCGACGCAGTCGGCTTGCGGCGCAGGTGCGTCCTGCGCAAACGCGGGCTGGCTGACGGAAACGGCTACTGCAAAGGCTGCAGCACCCAGAAGCAGGTGCGACTTGATCATTGATAACTCCCCGGTTGCGGCCTGCGCTAACATGAGCGCAGCCCGATTCTCGCAACAAAGCCATTTTTGCGGACACGCACAAGCCCCTACTGCCACAAAAATGCCATGACGCAGCGATGCGACAAGGGTTGTGGTAAATGTGCAACAAAATTTCGCATGACGGACAAATTATGTGCTTTGTTGCGCCGCACCAACTTTTGCTGCTACGCAAGCTGCAGTGGCAGCGCCCCGCTGTTATCGCTTTTGGAGCATAGACGATGGCCCGCAATCGCACCCGTTCGCCTGATGAGGCCGTGGTCATCAAAAAATACGCCAACCGGCGGCTCTATGACACCGAACGCAGCGCTTATATCACGCTGGACGATCTTGGCGCGATGGTGCGCGACGGGCGCGAATTCAAGGTGGTCGACGCCAAAACCGATGAAGACATCACGCACAATGTGCTGACGCAGATCATCATGGAGGAAGAGACCAAAGGCAGCACCTTGCTGCCGGTCAATTTCCTGCGCCAGCTAATTGGCATGTATGGCGACAATATGCAGGCATCGGTGCCGCATTATCTGGAAGCATCAATGGCGGCCTTCCGCAAGAATCAGCAGCAGTTCCGCTCGGCGGTCGAAGGCGCGCTGGGGGCGAACCCCTTTGCTGAAATTGCCAAACGCAACATGGAAATGTTCAGCCAGGCGGCTGGCGCGTTGATGCCCGTGCGCCCCGGCGACAAGGCGCGCGATGCCGAAATCAAGGCGCTCAAGGATGAAATCGCCGCGCTCAAAGCGGAAGTGGCGGATTTGCGGGCGCAGCTCGACGCCGACTGAACGGGACGCCCTTGTCGCCCTATGCGCCACCGGCTAGGGCGCGGGGCATGAAACACGCACTATCCGTCACCCGCCAAGAAAATTTCGCCGCCTGGTATCAGGAAGTCATCGCCGAGGCTGATATGGCCGAAGAGAGCGGTGTACGCGGCTGCATGGTCATCCGCCCATGGGGTTACGGTATCTGGGAGCGTATCCAGACGCTGATGGACGCGCAAATCAAGGCGGCGGGCGTCGAAAATTGCTATTTCCCGCTGTTCATCCCCTTGTCCTTCTTTGAAAAAGAGGCGGACCATGTTGACGGCTTTGCCAAGGAAATGGCGGTCGTCACCCATCACCGACTGGTGCCCGATGGCAAGGGGGGGTTGATCCCCGATCCGGCGTCCAAGCTGGAAGAACCGCTGGTCGTGCGCCCGACATCCGAGACTTTGATCGGCGCCGCGATGAGCCGCTGGGTCCAGTCGTGGCGCGACCTGCCGCTTATGGTCAACCAATGGGCTAACGTCGTGCGCTGGGAAATGCGCACGCGCATGTTTCTGCGCACCGCCGAATTTCTGTGGCAGGAGGGGCATACCGCGCACGCCACGCGCGACGATGCGATGCAGGAAACACACCGCGCGCTGGAAATGTACCGCGCCTTTGCCGAAGGACCACTGGCGATGCCAGTGATCGCGGGCGAAAAGCCGGAAAATGAGCGCTTCCCCGGTGCGGTTGCGACCTTCAGCATCGAGGCGATGATGCAGGACGGCAAGGCGCTTCAGGCGGGCACCTCACACTATCTTGGCACCGGTTTCGCCGAAGCGTCGGGCATCCGCTATCAGGACCGCGAGGGCACGCAGCAATTTGCCCACACCACCAGCTGGGGCGTGTCGACGCGGATGATCGGCGGCGTCATTATGACGCACGGTGATGACGATGGCCTTCGCTGCCCGCCGCAAGTGGCGCCGCACCAGATTGTCATCATCCCGATGCTGCGCGAAACCGAGGAGGATGATGCCATCCTCGATTATTGCCGGGCGCTGCTGGGCGAGCTGCGCGCATTGACCGCATTCGGCGAGCCGGTGCGCGCGCATCTGGACGCGCGCTCGGGTAAAGCGTCGAACAAGCGTTGGGCCTGGGTCAAAAAAGGCGCGCCGATCATTGTCGAGGTTGGGCCGCGCGATGTGGCGGGCGGCAACGTCGCCGTGCTGCGCCGCGACCAGCTGTACAAAGATGATGGCAAGGTCAATTCGGCTTTCGTCGCGCGCGGAGACTTTGTCGCTGGCGCATCGACGCAGCTACAGGCGATCCAGTCTGCGCTCTATGCCGAAGCCAAAGCGCGCCTGGACGCCAATATTGTTCGGGGCGTGACCGACCTTGGTGCCCATTTCGGCGGCGACGACAAATTCGTCGGCTGGGCCGAGGTGCAATGGTCGCGGCCGACCGGTGCGGCGCTCGATAAGGTAGTGGAGCAATTGAAGGCACTCAAGCTGACGATGCGCAACGTACCGATGGATGCGGCAGCCGCCGATGGCCCATGCATCTTTACCGGCGAGCCGGCGGTAGAGCGGATTCTGGTGGGGCGGTCTTACTGAGTGGCGCGCCAGCCGCGCCCCAGCCCCTCCGGCCTGCCCACCCGTGAGGCTATCCTTGCCTTTATTGAGTCGTCGCAGTCCCCTGCGGGCAAACGCGAGATAGCCAAGCATTTCAGCATTCGCGGTAACGACAAGATTGCGTTGAAAGCGCTGCTCAAGGACATGACCGACGAGGGGCTGGTCGATCTCGCACCTGGCCGTGCCTTTCACAAGCACGGTGGATTGCCCAAGGTTACCGTGCTGCGCGTCGTCGCGATTGAGGGCGACGCCGCCTATGCCGTCCCTGAACATTGGGAAGCGGCCACGCCGCCGCCACGGCTACGCGTTTTGGAAAAGGGGAAGCGTGGTGCGCTCGGCATGGGCGACCGTATCCTTGCGCGCACCGAGGAGCGCGGGGCTGGCCATGTCGCGCACCCAATGAAAAAGCTGCAAGCGGGGGGCGAAAGCGTCGTCGGGGTAATCGTCCGGGAAACCGGCGCGGGCGGTAAGCCGCTCCTGATGCTCCGCCCAACCGACAAGCGGGCGCGGCATGATTTTGCCATTGGCGACATCGGTGATGCCGCGGAGGGCGAGCTGGTGCGGGCCGAGCTGTCAGGCAAGGGCGCGGGCGTGCGTGCCAAAGTCATTGAACGGCTGGGCGATCCCTTTGCCCCGCGCGCGCTCAGTCTGATCGCCATCAGCAAACATGATATTCCGCATATGTTTGGCGGCGAAACGCTGGCCGAGGCCAAAGTTGCGGCCAAACTGCCGCTGACGATCGACGGTCGCGAGGATTTGCGCGACCTGCCCATTGTCGCCATAGACCCCGCCGATGCGCGCGACCATGATGATGCGGTGTGGGCCGCGCCCGACGACGACCCCGGCAACAAGGGCGGATACCGCGCCATCGTCGCCATTGCCGATGTCAGCTATTATGTGCGCGACGGCGGTTCGCTGGATCGCGAGGCGCGACGCCGGGGCAACAGCGTCTATTTCCCCGACCGCGTCGTGCCGATGCTGCCCGAAGAATTGTCGGCAGGGGTCTGCTCGCTAAAGGCGGGTGAAGACCGGGCGGCGATGGCGTGCCATCTGGTCATCGACAAGCATGGCAAGGTTACCTCGTGGCGCTTTGCGCGGGCACTGGTGCGGCTGCGCGCCAATCTAGCCTATGAAGCTGCGCAGGCGATCATCGATGCAGGTAAGGGCGATCATCATGATGATCTGGCGTCACTTTGGACCGCATGGCGCCTACTCGCCAAGGCGCGCGAAGGGCGCGCTCCGCTGGCGCTCGAACTACCCGAGCGCCAAGTAATTCTCGACGACGCCGGCAACATCGCCGAAATCCGTGTGCGCGAGCGGCTCGACGCACACCGGTTGATCGAGGATTTTATGATCGCCGCCAACGTCGCCGCCGCCAGGGCGCTGGAATCGAAGAAATCGCACGTCATGTACCGCATCCATGAACCGCCGAGCCGTGAGAAGCTGGTGAGCCTCAAGGACTATCTTGCCACCTTTGGCCAGAATTTCGCACTGGGGCAGGTGATTACGCCTGCGACCTTCAACCGACTGATCGATGGCTTTTCGGGCGACGACCGGCTCGACGAGATTATGACCGCGATTTTGCGCAGTCAGACGCAGGCCTATTATGGTCCCGCGAATGTTGGCCATTTCGGGCTAGCGCTAGGCAGCTACGCCCACTTCACCTCCCCCATCCGTCGCTACGCCGACCTGATCGTCCACCGCGCGCTCGTCGATGCCTATGGCCTTGATGTGCCGGGCAAGGCCAAAGGCTTACCCCCGCGCACCGGACTAGGCGAGGCTGATGGCAAAAGCCTGACGCGGATCGGTGAAGCAATCAGCGCGCTCGAGCGCCGCGCGATGGAGGCTGAGCGTGAGACCATCGACCGCTATGTCGCTGCTTGGCTGGCCGGCAAAGTCGGCGAAGTGCTGCCCGCGCGCATCACCGGGGTGCAGGCCTTCGGGTTCTTTGCCACCGTCGAAGGGCTTGGCGGTGACGGGCTGGTGCCGGTGTCGACGCTGGGTGACGAGCGGTTTTTCTATGATGAAGCAGCGCGGTCACTGGACAGCGAACATGGCAAGGTCAGCTATGCCGTGGGCCAGAAATTGGACCTGCGGCTGGTCGACGCCAATCCGGTTAGTGGTGCGCTGCGCTTTGCCTTGCCCGATGCAGAGCCCTCATCGGGTAGCTTCCGCCGCGATGGCCGCAAACCCGCACGCCGCGATGGCGCGGGGCATGTGATCGGCAAACGCGGGCGACCGGGCAATATCCGGCACCAGGGGAAACGGCGCTAACTCAGCGACGTCAGCCGCTCCACATCCATCCCGCCTGGGACGATCATGACGGGACAGGGCAGGGTGCCGCAATCGGCCCCGGTGAAATGCGCGACCAACGGTCCTGGTGGGCCGCTCGCCGCCGCGCCCAGTACCAGCGCCGACACTTCGGGGCGTTCGTCGAGGATCAGGTGTACGACATCCGTCGGCTGCCCATGTTGCACCATGATGGTGGGGGTGATCCCGGCTTCACTGGCAACCGCGTCGGCCCCGGCGGCGACCAATTCCTCGGCATGTTCGCGTGCCTCGGCCTCGATGGTGGCCTGTACACCGCCAAAGGCAACGAAATCGGTGGGCGGAATGATGGCGAGGACAATGACATGCCCTTTCGTCCGCGCCGCCCGCCGTGCCGCAAAGCGCAGCGCCAGCGTCGCTTCGGGACTGTCGTCGATCACCACCAGATAGGTCCGCATGTTCGCCTGCCCCGCCTCAACCCCTGTGCCTGAGTCTGCGCTACATTCGTATGAATGGCAAGGCGGCGGCGCTTGCCCCTTGACCGGCGCGCCGCTTATGGCAGGGAAAGGCAGTGTGCCGTTACGGCGTCCCACCAGCTGCAACAGGAATTGAGCGCGCCCCATGGGAATCGAAATCAAAATGCCCGCCCTGTCCCCCACCATGGAAGAGGGCACACTCGCCAAATGGCTGGTCAAGGAGGGCGACAGCGTCCAGTCGGGCGATTTGCTCGCCGAGATCGAGACAGACAAGGCGACAATGGAATTCGAAGCCGTCGACGAGGGCGTGATCGGCAAAATTCTGGTCGCCGAGGGCACCGACAATGTGAAAGTTGGCACGGTTATAGCGATTATTGGGGAGGGGGAGGTCGCGGCCAAGGCTGCACCGGCGCCAAAGGCCGATCCGGTGCCTGCCCCTGCCGCTCACATCGCCTCGCCGGTTGCCGCCCCTACTGCCGCGAAAGCGGTCGATGGGGGCGATCGCGTCAAGGCCAGCCCGCTCGCCAAACGCATTGCCGCCAACAAGGGCGTTGATCTGGCCAGCCTGACTGGCAGCGGCCCCAATGGGCGCATCGTGAAGGCCGATGTCGAGGCGGCTGGTTCGGGTGCGGCGCCTACAAAATCCGCTCCCGCCGCTTCGGTGGCAGCGCCGCAGCCGGCTGCGCCGGTGCCAGCGGCGGCAGCTGCGGCTGCGCCGATCAACACCGACATTCCGCACACGTCCGAAAAACTGTCGAACATGCGCAAGACGATCGCGCGGCGTTTGACCGAGGCGAAGCAGACGATCCCGCACATCTATCTGACCGTCGATATTCAACTCGACAAGCTGCTCAAGCTGCGCGGCGAACTCAATGCCGCGCTGGAAAGCTCCGGCGTCAAGCTGTCGGTCAACGACCTGCTGATCAAGGCGCTCGCCAAGGCGCTGCTGCAAGTGCCCAAATGCAATGTCAGCTTCGCCGGCGACCAGCTGATCAGCTACACCCGCGCCGATATTTCGGTCGCGGTCAGCGTGCCTGCGGGCCTTATCACCCCGATCATCGTCGATGCCGGGTCAAAGTCGGTCAGCGCGATTTCGACCGAGATGAAAGAACTCGCGGGCCGCGCCAAGGACGGCAAGTTGCAGCCGCATGAATATCAGGGCGGCACTGCCAGCTTGTCGAACATGGGTATGTTCGGCATCAAGCATTTCGAGGCGGTCATCAATCCGCCGCAGGCGATGATCATGGCCATCGGCGCGGGCGAAAAGCGGCCCTATGTGATAGACGATGCCCTGCAGATCGCCACCATCATGTCCGCCACCGGCAGCTTCGATCATCGCGCCATCGACGGTGCCGACGGCGCCCAATTGATGGCGACGTTCAAGGCGCTGGTGGAAAGCCCGCTGGGGCTGGTGGCGTGAGCGACGCCGCTCCTGCATCTGCAGGAGCCATCGAGTCGGTCTCGGCGCTGGGATTGATGGTCGGCGGAGTGGCAGGTCTGCTCGCGAGTTTGGCGGCGGTATGGAACCGGGTGCCGCTCGGTGAGCTGGCCTGGTGGGTATGGCTGCTGCCAGTATGGGCCCTTGTCGCGTTTCCACTCGGATGGACGCTGCGCCGCCGTTCCGCGCCGATGAAGCTTCGCAATGTCGGCCGGGCGTGGCTGATCGCCGCCGCCGTACCGCTGATCGCGCTGCTCAGCCTTGGCCGCCCATTGCAAAAGGCGATGCAGGAGCAGGCGGTGGAGGCGGGGAAGTGAGCTTGCCCACTGCCATTCTGCGCCGTTTCCTGCTTCCCGCGCTGCTGGGCGCATACCTTGCCAATTTTGCCGTTTTCGCGATCCTGGGCAGCGAGGGGGCGGCGACCGACTGGCAGAGTATCGGCATTTTGTTCGCGATCATCATGGCAGGGCTGATTGCGGCCTGGCCGCTGCTGGCGTTGTTGCGGCGTTGGGGCGTGCGCGGCGCGCTCCTTGCTTTGTCGCTGCTGGCGATCGGGACGGCGCTGGGTGTCCTCGCGGCTTATCTGATAGCGCTCCGCCTCGTGCCCGACACGGCGGGTGAATATGCCTTTTTCGGGCTTGGCGTTGGCCCGGTCGCGGCCCTGTTCTGGCTGATCCTCAACCTTGACATTCTGCGCGCCACCGCGCCACAAATCGGAGACTGACGTGGCTGATACTTATGACCTTATCGTCCTTGGTTCGGGGCCCGGCGGCTATGTCGCGGCGATCCGGGCGGCACAGCTTGGTCTCAAAACCGCGATTGTCGAACGCGAGCAGTTGGGCGGTATCTGCCTCAACTGGGGGTGTATCCCCACCAAGGCGTTGCTGCGTTCCGCCGAAATCTATCACTATATGCAACACGCGGGCAGCTATGGCCTGAAAGCGGCTGAAATATCGGCGGATATTGATGCGGTGGTGAAGCGGTCGCGCGGGGTGGCGAAACAGCTGAACCAGGGCGTCACGCACCTGATGAAGAAGAACAAGATCGCCGTGCATATGGGCGAGGGGCGGCTGACCGCAGCCAACACGCTCGAGGTGAAGGGCGAAAAGGGAACCGAAACCCTGACCGCCAAGAATATCATCCTTGCGACCGGCGCGCGCGCGCGCGACTTGCCGTTCGCGCCCGCCGATGGGCAGCGCATCTGGACTTATCGCCACGCGATGGTGCCCCCGGCCATGCCGACCAAGCTGCTAGTGATCGGATCAGGTGCGATCGGTATCGAATTTGCTAGCTTCTACAACGATATGGGCGCCGAAGTGACCGTCGTCGAAATGCTCGACCGCATCGTGCCGGTTGAGGATGCCGATGTGTCGGCTTTCCTGGAAAAGGCGCTGAAGAAACAAGGCATGACGATTATGACTGGCGCAGGCGTCGAGAGCCTGAAGGCCACTGCGACCGGCGTTTCCGCGAGCATCAAGGACAAGGATGGCAAGGTTACGGCTTCGGAATATAGCCATTGCATCGTTGCCATCGGCATCGTCCCCAACACCGAAAATATCGGGCTGGAGGCGCTCGGCGTGGCGATGGACCGCGGCTTCCTGAAAACCGACCCAATGTGCCGCACCAATGTTCCCGGCCTATGGGCCATCGGCGACATCACCGCGCCGCCCTGGCTCGCGCATAAGGCGAGCCACGAAGGCGTGATCGCGGCAGAAGCCATCGCGGGCGGCCATCCGCATGCCATGGATCCCAAGAATATTCCCGGCTGCACCTATTGCCACCCGCAGGTCGCCAGCGTCGGCCTGACCGAGGCGAAGGCGAAGGAAGCGGGCTATGAAGTGAAGGTCGGCAATTTCCCTTTCATCGGCAATGGCAAAGCCATCGCGCTGGGCGAGGCCGAAGGGTTCATCAAGACGGTGTTCGATGCCAAAACCGGCGAGCTGCTGGGCGCGCATATGGTGGGCGCCGAGGTGACCGAGCTGATCCAGGGCTATACCATCGGCAAAACCGCCGAGCTGGTCGAGGCCGACTTCATGCACACCGTGTTCCCGCACCCGACGCTGAGCGAGATGATGCATGAAAGCGTGCTCGGGGCCTATGGCAAGATGCTGCATATGTGACGTGCGCGGAGCTCGCGCCAAGGCAGTGCCAGGTGGTTAACCATTTTCTCATCCACTGCTACTAAGTGGTTGGTCCGATTTCGGAAATGGACTTCCGGGGACGTGAACCATGAGCAGTCGAAACGCGCAATCGCCTAATCTGCTGACCTTCATTCTCAGCCTTCTGCCTGCCCTCTACTTCGGCGGCTTTCTGTGGTATTTCAATGGCGTCGGGGGCGGCAACATCGCGGGTATCGTCGACATCGGTCTGGGCCCGACCGTTGCTGGCCTTGGCCTGCTGGTCGCGCTGTTTTCGATTAAGCCAATCATCGTCGTGCTGCGTTTTCTGCTGGGTGCCGATTGGGTAACGACGCGTAACGAACGGCAAGGGGCAGGTCCTGCGTCATCGATGGCAGGCGACGAGGCTTTCGATGCCGATGCCGCCTTGGCGCGCTATATGGCGGGGCGTAGTGCTTCCCGCGAAGCCGATGGGCCGCCGCCGATCGACCCTGCACCGTCGCCACCGCCGCGTCCGGGTTTTGGCCGGAAGGGCAGCTAAAGCAGGCGCGGCGACACCAGCAGCAGTAACCAGATTTCGCTTTCCTACATGCCCTGCGTTTGCCACTGTCATCGCGCGGTAACAGGGGAAGGGCGGATACCATGCAAGTCAGAGTGAAGTTGCGCAGTTTTCTGCGGGTTTTGGTATTCGCGCTAATCGGCGCCATTGCCGCTCCCGCCACCGCCCAGACCGTCATCACCGCCGACCGCATGATCGATGTGCTGACTGGCAAGGTCGTCGAATATCCCGCCATCTTTGTGGGTAGCGATGGCCGCATCACGAACATTGCGGACGCGCGCACGGTGCGCTGGGGCAGCGATGTGCGGCACTTTGACCTCAGCGGGAAAATACTCCTGCCCGGCCTGATCGACATGCATGTGCATTTGGATGGCCCTGCCGACATTGGCGGCTATCGCGGGCTGGAGTTTACTGACAGTTTTTGGGGCATGACCGCGGTGGGCAATGCGCGCGCGATGCTCGATGCCGGTTTCACCACGGTGCGCAATGTCGGATCGGATAACCGCAATGACATTGGCCTCAAACAGGCGATTGATGCGGGCTATGCGGTGGGGCCACGAATCGTGCCAGCGGGTTATGCGTTGGGCGCGACGGGCGGACATTGCGATTCGACCTTTCTGCCGCCCAGCCTGGAAAATCCGCGCAAGGAAGAGGGGATCGGCGACACGCCGGAGGAGCTGAAGTATCAGGTGCGCCGCCAGCGCAAATATGGCGCCGAGGTGATCAAGGTCTGCGCCACCGGCGGGGTTTTTTCGCGCAACACCGAACCGGGTCAACAGCAGCTGAGCGTCGCTGAACTCAAGGCCATCGCTGACGAGGCCCAACAGTGGGGCATCCGCACCGCCGCGCACGCGCATGGGGCAAGCGGCATCCGTGCGGCTATCGCGGCAGGCATCGACACGATCGAGCATGCGAGTTTGGTTGACGATGAGGGCATCAAAATGGCGGTCGCGCGCGCGCGACCGGTATGGTTCTCGATGGATATCTATAACACCGAATATACGCAGGCCGAGGGCGCAAAGAACGGTGTACTCGAGGATAATCTGCGCAAGGACCGTGAGATTGCCCAGATCCAGCGCGACAATTTTCGCAAAGCCCATAAAGCTGGTGTGCGCATGGTGTTTGCCAGTGACGCTGGGGTGATGCCGCATGGCGAAATCGGGAAACAATTCCGCGTGATGGTCGAATATGGAATGACCCCGCTGGAAGCCATTCAGGCCGCGACGCGCAACGCCGCACAGGCGCTGGGGCGCGAACGCGATCTGGGCGCGATTGCAGTGGGGCGCTTTGCCGACATTGTCGCGGTGGACGATGATCCGCTGGCCAATGTGCGCACGCTGGAAAATGTGCGCGCGGTGATCAAAGGCGGCGAGGTGGTGAAGTGGCGCACCGAGGAGCTGCCAATGATGGTGGCGCCTGCGGCTCCATAAGCGGCGGCCTACTCCACCAACCTGTCCCGCATCGCCTCCTGCATCTCGGGGGTCATGCCCAGCACATCTTCGGCATATTGCGCCAGCGACCCATGCCGTTCGCGCATCGCGGCAAAGGCGGCATCCAAATACGCAGGGCTGACCATCATCAGCGTGCGGATCGCATCGTCTTGAATGTCTTGACCATAGTTGGCCCGGATCACCCGCGCGCCCTGTTCGATGCGTTCTTCGATCCGTCCGGCGACATTGGTCAGCAGATAGTCGGCCATGACGTCATCCTCATGCACCCCCAGCAAGCGGTGGACGAGTGCGACGGCAAAGCCTGTGCGGTCCTTGCCGGCGACGCAGTGGACCAGGCTGGGGCTGTCATATTCAGCGAGCGCGGCGAGATAGAGTTTGAGCGATTCCACCAGCACAGGGCGATAGGGCATGTTTTCATAGGTCGCGATCATCCGCTCGCGCGCCACCTCGGCGGTGATATGCGCCTTCGCTGCGGCGAGGTGCGGCGCAAGGCCCGCCGTATTGCCCGGCGCGAACATCACCCGCGCGGCAAAGTTATTGCTGCGGCGGCACGGGTGGGCGGCGCGCTCGTCATCGCCGCGCAGGTCAACGACTGTATCGATGCCGAGTGCGTCGATGGCGGCCAAATCTTCATCGCTTGCCTGTTCATGGTGCGCCGATCGCCACAATATTCCGCGCCGCAGCCGCCCGCCGCTTTCCGTGGCATAGCCACCATAGTCCCGGAAATTATGGACGCCGGTGAGCGGCAAGACGCGCGTTTCGTCCATCGCTAATCCCCCGTAAACACCGGTGGCCGCTTTTCGACAAAGGCAGCGATGGCTTCGGCATTGTCTGCGGTTTCATGCGCAATCGCCTGATAGGCAGCGCTGAGCTCGAGGATGTCGGACAGACGGCTGTGCTGCGCCTCGCGCAGCAGCCGCTTGGTCAAGCGCAGGGCGCGCGGCGGGTTGCACACAATGCGTTCGGCAATGGCGATGGCGCGGTCGAGCAACTGGTCGTCGGGAACCACTTCGCTCACCAAGCCATAATCCTTGGCGGTCGCGGCATCGAAACGGTCGCCGGTCAGGAACAGCTCCGCCGCGCGCGAATAGCCCAAGATGCGCTGCAGGATCCACGCGCCGCCATCGCCAGGAACAATCCCGACCTTGATGAAGCTGCACGCGAACTGCGCACTTTGGCCCGCAATGCGGACATCGCAGGTGCAGGCAAGATCGCAGCCAAGGCCAATGGCATGACCGTTCACCGCCGCGATCATGGGGATTTCGCAGTCCATCAATGCGCGGATGACGCGTTGCACGCCCTGCCGGTAATTGGCGCGTGTGCTGTCGGGCTGGTCCAGCACACCAATGCCGGTCCGCGCCGCCATGGCTTTCAGGTTGCCGCCCGCGCTGAAGGCCTTGCCGCTGCCGGTCAGGATTATGGCGCTGACGCCGCGATCCGCGTTCAGCGCGGCGAGCGCGGCTACAATATCCTCGCAATCCTGATGCGTGCCGATTGCGTTCATGCTTTCAGGCTTGGCCATGGTCAGGATGGCGATGCGCCCGCGCCGATCGACGTTCAGAAATCCTGTCATGCGCGAAAATCCTTTCCTACTTGGGAAGGCTATTGCATGGCAGCGGGGTGACGCAAGCGTTCGATTTCCACCGCTTTGATTTGCCGGACGATGCCGGCGCGCTGCGTGCCAACCTGCGCGGCTGGCTGGCGGAGCATCAGCCAGTAACAAGCGCGGCGCGGCGGGCCAATTGCTGGGCCGAGTTTGATACGGATTTTAGTCGCAAGCTTGGCGCAGCGGGCTATCTCGGCATGACCTGGCCCGCACGCTATGGCGGGCACGAGGCGCATCCGCTAGCGCGCTATGTCGTAATCGAGGAGTTGCTGGCGGCGGGTGCGCCGGTGGGGGCGCATTGGATCGCTGATCGGCAAACCGGGCCGCTGCTGCTGAAATACGGGACCGAGGCGCAGCGCGAACGCTATCTGCCCGCGATGGCGCGTGGCGAATGCTTCGCCTGCATCGGACTGTCCGAACCGCAGGCGGGGTCTGACTTGGCGGCGGTGCGCACGACGGCTCGCGAAACGGCCGAGGGCTGGCGCGTCAATGGCCAGAAACTATGGACCACTGGCGCGCATATCAGCCATGTCATCCTTGCGCTGGTACGCACCGACGAGGGCAGCGAGCGCAATGCGGGGTTGTCGCAGCTGCTGATCGACATGGACACGCCGGGCATCACCGTGCGCCCCATAACCGACATGGCCGGGCGAAACGATTTCAACGAGATATTCTTTGACGATGTGCTTGTGCCGCACGACGCGCTGGTGGGCACGCGCGCGCTGGGGTGGGCGCAGGTTACCGCCGAACTGGCGCTCGAACGCTCCGGCCCGGAGCGCTATCTTTCGAGCCATGCGCTGCTGGTTGCGCTGATTGAAGCGGCGCACGGCAGTGCCCCATTGACGTCATTGGTGGGCGATCTGACCGCCGAGCTATGGACACTGCGCAACCTGTCACGATCAACGGCAGCCAAGCTGGCGATAGGCGGCGATCCAATGGTCGAGGCGTGCGTCGTCAAGGAATTGGGCAACGCGTTCGAACAGGATATGCCGCGCCGGGTGCAGGCGCTGCTGGACATGGAATGGGCGGATAGCAGCGAATTGGCGGGCGTGCTGCGCGCCTTGCTTATCGCCAGCCCCAGCTTTTCGCTGCGCGGCGGGACGCGTGAGATAGTGCGCGGCATCATCGCGCGCGGGCTGGGCCTGCGATGAGTGCCGCCCGTGACATGCTATGCGAAACCGCGCGCGCGGTGTTTGCCGAGGGGCGGAAAGAGGCGCTGGCCGAGGCGGGCTTTGACTTGCTTCTGGTGGCAGAGTCCGTTGGCGGCTTTGGCGGGGATTGGGGTGATGTCACGGCGGTGTTGCGGATTGCGGGTGGCATGGATCCTGCGCTGCCGGTGGCCGAGTCAGTGCTGGGCGAGCGGCTGGCGTTGCAGGGGTGGCGCGCCTTTGCCAATGTCGCGCTCAGCGCCGGTGCACTGGGCAAGGCGCTGGAACTCGCCATCGACCATGTCAACACGCGCGAACAATTCGGGCGGACACTTGCCAAGTTTCAGTCGGTGCAGCAGGCACTGGCGCAGCTGGCGTGCGAAGTGGCGGCTGTTGACGTTGCGGCCTTTGCGCTGGCCGACCGGCTTGACCGTGTCGATGGCAACTTGGATGCGGCGCGGTTTGAAGTGGCGGCGGCGAAACTCCGCACCAATCGTGCCATCGGTGTGGGCACCGCGATTGCGCACCAGATGCACGGCGCGATCGGTTTTACTGCGGACTATCCGCTGCACCGTTTCACCACCGCGCTGATGCGCTGGCGCAGCGAAGGGGGTAATGACGCGCATTGGTCGCGCGTGCTGGGTGAGCAGGTGGTGGAGCTGGGCGGCGTCGGCTTGTGGGCTGAGATGACGGCGCGGGGGGATTAGGTTTCCGTCATTGCGAGGAGCGGAGCGACGAAGCAATCTAGGGGCGACTTTGCGCCGCTCTGGATTGCTTCGCTTCGCTCGCAATGACAGTTATGTCGTTGCGCCCGTCGCCTTCAGTGCCGCAATCCGCGCTGCATCGTACCCCAACTCTGCCAGCAGCGCCGCACCATCGCTCCCCGCAGCGGGCGGCGGTGCGGGGCGATCGGAAACCGTTCCCGAATAGCGCGGGGTAGGTGCCGGCTGGGTCACGCCGCCGACCTCGATAAAAGTCTCTCGCGCCACATTGTGCGGGTGTTGCGGCGCTTCCGCCAGCGACAAAACGGGGGCGAAACAGACGTCCGTCGCCTCCATCAGCTTGCACCAATGGTCGCGGGGCTGGCTGGCGAACAGCGCAGTCAACTTGGCCTTGAGTGCGGGCCATCGCGAAGGGTCCATTTGCGGGTCAAAATCGGGATCGGTGGCCAGTCCAGTCTTTTCGCGTAGCAATACATAAAATTGCGGCTCGATTGACCCGATCGAGATGAACTTGCCGTCGCTACAAACATAGGTGTCATAGAAATGGGCCGCGCCATCGAGCAGATTGACCCCCGGCTCGTCGCGCCAGCGACCCGTGCCGTAAAAGCCCCAGGTCATGGCCGACAAGGTGGCCGATCCGTCGGTCATCGCGCAGTCAATCACCTGGCCCACGCCGCTCCGCTGGGCGTGGAGCAAGGCGGCGGCCATGCCGAACGCCAGCATCATCCCGCCCCCGCCGAAATCACCGATGTAATTGACCGGCGGCACCGGGCGTTCGCCCTGACGCCCGACGGTGTGGAGCGTGCCCGACAGCGCGATATAGTTGATGTCGTGCCCGGCGGCCTGCGCATAAGGGCCAAACTGCCCCCAACCGGTCATGCGGCCATAAACCAGCGCGGGATTGTCTGCGAGCAGCACATCGGGGCCAAGGCCGAGCCGCTCCATCACGCCGGGACGGAAGCCTTCGATCAGGCCGTGAGCGGACTTGCACAGATCACGCGCAATAATGACCGCGTCCGGCTGCTTCATGTCCAGCACCACCGACTTGCGCCCACGCAACAGCGGATCGCGCGGGTCGAGGTGCGCGCCGGGGCGGTCAATGCGGATCACCTCAGCGCCATGATCGGCCAGCATCATTCCGCAAAAGGGGGCGGGGCCGATACCGGCAAATTCAATGATGCGGATGCCCGCCAGTGGACCGGCCATAATTCTCTCCCTAGACTGTTGCCTTGGACGCTAGCGGCTGCTTTACGTGAACGTCAACGAGGGAGTGGAGCGCATCATGGGTGAAACCGTCTATCCGGTGCCGCCGGGCTTTGCTTCGCCGCAGTCGCTCACAGAGGCCGATTATCACCGCGCCTATGCTGAGGCGCGCGACAACCCAGACTATTATTGGCGGCGCGAGGCAAAGCGCCTTGACTGGATGCAGCCGTTCAGCCGCGTCAGCGATTGCAGCTTTAACGAGGCCGACTTCCGCATCCGCTGGTTTGACGACGGCGTGCTCAACGTTTCGGCCAATTGCCTCGACCGCCATCTGGCGGCGCGCGGCGACCAGACCGCGATCATCTTTGAAGGGGATCAGCCGGGCGAAGGACGCACGCTGACCTATCGTGAGCTGCATTCCGAAGTGTGCCGCTTTGCCAATGTGCTGAAATCGCGCGGGGTGGCGAAGGGCGACCGCGTCACTCTGTATATGCCGATGATTCCAGAAGCAGCGGTGGCGATGTTGGCCTGCACGCGCATCGGCGCGATCCACAGCGTGGTGTTCGGCGGCTTCTCGCCGGACAGTCTGGCGGGAAGGATTCAGGATTGCGACTCGCGGCTGGTCATAACGGCGGACGAGGGCGTACGTGGCGGCAAGACGATCCCGCTTAAGGCCAATGTCGATGCGGCGCTGGCGCAATGTCCGTCCGTGGATACAGTCATCGTCGTTGCGCGCACTGGGGCCGAAGTGCCGATGGTCGCCGGGCGCGACGTCGCTTATGCTGAGGCACGCGCGGCGGTGCCCGCCGATTGCCAGCCCCAGCCAATGGGGGCCGAGGACCCGCTGTTCATCCTTTACACTTCGGGTTCGACAGGAAAGCCCAAGGGGGTACTGCACACCACGGCGGGCTATCTGCTGTGGGTCGCCAAAACCTTTGCCGAAGTGTTCGATTACCGCGACGGCGAAATTTTCTGGTGCACCGCCGATGTCGGCTGGGTCACCGGACACAGCTATGTCGTTTACGGCCCGCTCGCCAATGGCGCGACCACGGTAATGTTCGACGGCGTGCCCAACTATCCCGATCATGGGCGCTTTTGGGAGACGTGCGACCGGCTGGGCGTTAACATCTTTTACACGGCGCCGACGGCCCTACGCGCGTTGATGCGCGAAGGCGACGCGCATGTGCAGAAGCACCGCCGTACGTCAATCCGGCTACTGGGCACAGTGGGCGAGCCGATCAATCCCGAGGCGTGGGAGTGGTACCACCGCGTTGTCGGGGAGCGGCGCTGCCCTATCGTCGACACCTGGTGGCAGACCGAGACCGGCGGCGCGCTGATCGCGCCCTTGCCCGCGGCAACCCCGCTCAAACCCGGTAGTGCGACGCGGCCCTTGCCGGGCGTGTTCCCGCAGCTGGTGGATGCCGACGGTGCGGTGCTGGAGGGAGCGGCGAGCGGTAATCTGTGCCTGACAGGCAGCTGGCCGGGGCAGATGCGCACCGTGTGGGGCGACCACGAGCGCTTCTTTCAGACCTATTTCACCACCTATCCGGGGAAATATTTCACCGGTGATGGCTGTCGCCGCGACGAGGATGGCTATTACTGGATTACGGGCCGCGTTGATGATGTCATCAATGTGTCGGGACACCGCATGGGCACCGCCGAAGTCGAGAGCGCGCTGGTTGCCCACGCCAAGGTTGCCGAGGCTGCGGTCGTCGGCATGCCACACGAAATCAAAGGGCAGGGCATTTATGCCTATGTCACGCTAAACGCGGGCGAGCCCGATAGCGAAGAACTGCGAGCCGAGCTGAAAAAATGGGTGCGCCATGAAATTGGGCCCATTGCGACGCCCGACGCCATCCAGTTTGCGCCGGGGCTGCCCAAGACTCGCAGCGGCAAGATCATGCGCCGTATCCTGCGCAAGATCGCCGAAAATGACGTGGGCAATCTGGGCGACACCTCGACACTTGCCGACCCATCGGTGGTCGACAATCTGGTTTCCAACCGCATTACTGCCGCTTCCTGAAGGATCATAGTCATGACCGATTTGCCTGCCACCAACCTGACGATGCTGTCCGAAATCAAGGATAGCGGCACGCTGGAAATCAGTCTGGCGCGGCTACCTATGCCGGAGCCAAAGCCGCACGAGGTGCTGGTCAAGGTGCTGGCTGCGCCGATCAACCCGTCGGACCTAGGCTTGCTGGTTGGCGCCGGCGATGTGAAACAGGCGGTGGCTGGAACGCGCGATGGTTTGCCGCTCGTCACCGCGCCAGTGGGGGCCGCAGGGCTTCGCGCCATGGCGGGACGGCTGAACGAAGCGATGCCCATCGGCAATGAAGGTTGCGGCGAGGTAGTTGCGGCGGGCAGTAGTCCGGAGGCGCAGGCGTTGGTGGGTAAGACCATCGCGCTGCTGGGTGGAGCGATGTATGCCGAATATCGCTGTTTGCCGGTACAGATGTGCATGGTCCTGCCCGACGGCACCGACCCCGAGGATGGTGCGTCCTGCTTCGTCAATCCGTTGACTTCGCTCGCTTTTACCGAGGTGATGAGGGCCGAAGGGCACAGCGCCATCGTTCACACCGCCGCTGCGTCCAACCTTGGGCAAATGCTGGTCAAGATTTGTTCGAAGGACGGCATTCCGCTCGTTAACATCGTTCGCACACCAGCGCAGGTCGAACTGCTAAAGGGGATTGGCGCGCAGCATGTGCTAGACAGTAGCAGCGAGAGTTTTCGCAATGACCTGGTCGCAGCCCTCACTGAAACTAGCGCGACCATAGCGTTCGACGCCATTGGGGGGGGAACGCTAGGCGGTCAGATATTGGCGGCGATGGAGCAGGCCGCTGTCGCGCGCATGGCGAGCTATAGCCGTTATGGCAGCGATACTTTCAAACAGCTCTATATCTATGGCGCGCTTGACCTCGGCCCCACCAGTTTCAATCGCAGTTTCGGCTTCTCTTGGTCAATTTCGGGCTTTCTGCTGACACCGTTCATGCAGAAAGCAGGCATGGAAACTGTTGGCAGGATGCGCCAGCGCGTTGTTGATGAGCTAACGACCACCTTCAAAAGCCACTACAGCCACCGTGTGACACTGGAACAGGCGCTAGATGTGGCCACGCTACAGGCCTATGATGCCAAGCAGACCGGCGAGAAATATCTTATCCGTCCGCACGGTTGAGACCGCGCCAACCCGCAAGGCACAAATCAACCACCCGCTCGATATGTGCGGCAAGCGCTGCCTCGTCCCAACGCGTTAGCCCCATTTCCACCGCCAGCATCGGCTTTGACCGCCACAGGGCTAAAAGATCGGTGGCTGCGGTGGTGGGGTCTTCCACCTCGAGGCCCAACCGCGTGATCAAAAGCGCCAGCCGGCCCTGCGTGGGCAAGATGGCGGCATCGTGAAACAATGGCCCAAGTTGGGGTGCGCGCTCGCGCTCTGCGACGACCAGTCTGTGCACGGCGAGCGCTTCTGCGTGAAGGATGAGTCCTAGAAAAGCATGGCCAAAGGCAATGAGCGCGTCTCGTGGGTTGCCGTGTCCCGGGATGTCGGTGTCAAAATGGCCGAGCATCGCCGCGCAGCGTGCGGTGACCGCTTCAGCAAACAGCCGGTCCTTCGAACCAAAATGACGATAGGCGGTCAGTTTTGACGTGCCCGCGCGGCGGGCCACCGCATCCATCGATGTCGACGAGAAGCCAAGCTGCGCAAACAGTTCTTGCGCCGCCACCAATATGGCAGCCCGCTTGGCTGGGTCCGGGGGGCGGCCCACCGAGATTTGTCGCGCTTTTTTGCCCATAAAAAAGCTATCTAGCATTTGTAAACCGCTGAGTATAGTAATCTTGCGACTCACTCGCTCTCCCCCTTTTCCTGGAGTGATGCATGCGCGCCAACGCCCTGGTCTTTTTTGCTGCCGCAGGCTTGCTGCTGCTGGCAGCCTGCGCGGATACCGATGCACAACCACAGCAGCAGGCGGCAAAGCCAGTGCCGGTCGCGGTCGCTACCGTGGGCCGTGCTTTGGATAGTGAAGGAGCCTTGGTCAGCGGCACGGTCCGTGCGCGTCAAGAAGCAAGTCTGGCTTTTGTCGTCGCGGGGAGGGTGACTCGCATATTGGTAAATGAAGGCGACCGAGTCGCTGCCGGGCAATTGCTGGCCCAGCTTGACATGGTCGAGGTCAATGCCGGTATGGCGGCCAGCCGCGCCGAACAGGTCCGCGCCGAGGCTGAGCTGGCGCGGCAGCGCGAATTGTTTGCCAAAGGCTGGGTAACCAAGGCGCGCGTCGAATCCGCTGAGGCCGCCGCCAGTGCCGCTCGTTCAAATAGTGCGTCAAGGGGTTTTGCACAGCGTTACGCACGAATCACGGCTCCAGGCGCTGGTGTTGTACTCGCACGGTCCGCTGAGCCAGGACAGATTGTCGCTGCAGGTACGCCGGTACTTACGGTCAGCCAAGCCGACGAAGGTCTAGTCCTACGCGTGGCAGTAACCGACAGCCAGCTTGCTGCATTGCGGGTGGGTCAGGTGGCGACGGTGCAGTTGCCAGCTTTAGGGAACAAGCCGATGGCGGCGCGGGTCATCGAGCTGGGTGGACGTGGTGATGCTCGCACAGGCACCTTTGAAGCCGAGCTGGCGTTGCCACCCCTCGCCGGGTTGCGGTCCGGGATGATCGGTGAGGCCCGCTTGCCAGCCACAGACCGGTCAGGCGCGCTCGAAATCCCGGCTAGTGCGGTTTTCCAAGCACGTGCGGGCGAGGCCTTTGTTTATGTTGTCGATGGAGACAATAAGGCGAATGTCCGCCGCATCACGACCGGCCGTGTAGATAATCGCGCGATTGAGGTGCTTAGCGGCCTCTCGCCCGGCGAAAAGGTGGTGAGCAAGGGCCTGTCGCGCATCCGGGCAGGCGTAACCGTTGCTCCGCAGCCGGATAGCGCGCCGTGAAATTGATCGATTTTGCCATCACGCGGTGGCAGATCACCTTGGTTGCCTTTGCGCTAATGGCGGCATTGGGTATCACCGCGCTAAACACAATCCCGCGGTCTGTTGACCCGCATTTTCCCATCCCAGTCACGGTAATCCTTGCTGCGCAGCCGGGGGCTGATCCGGCCGATATGGAACAGACCATTGCCAAGCCCATCGAGGATGTACTGCGGGGGCTCGACGACATTGAGGAAATTCAGTCCACTTCGGGTGACGGCTTCGCGACCATCATCGCCGAGTTTGACTGGGGCAGCGACACTGAGAAGAACTACGACGGAGTGGTGCGTGAGGTTAACGCGATACGCAGTCAGCTCCCCTCATCCCTGGCGCGGCTTGAGTTTCGCAAGGTTCGCACCACTGAAAGCGCGGTGGTTCAGCTCGCGCTGGTGAGCAACGGCGCATCGCCTCGCCGGATCGAGAAATATGCCGACGATCTGCGCGACGAGATCAACAAAGTAGACGGGGTACGCAACGCGCGCGTTTACGGTCTCGCCCGCCCACAGGTTATGGTAGATATCGACGCAACGCGGTTGGCGCAGGCGGGAATTGCAGTGACCGCGGTCGCCGATGCGCTGCGCACCGCCGGGGCTGATCTGCCACCCGGCGCCGTGCAGTCCGGTGGTAGCCGCTTCAACGTTAAGACCGACGGCGCATTTCGTTCGCTTGATGAAGTCCGCGATGTGCCGGTGCGTGCGGTAGATGGCCGTGTCGTCCGCGTCGCGGATGTTGCGTCGGTCAGCTGGAAGCCAGCCGAAGCGAGCCATGTAGCGCGTTTCAACGGCAAGCAAGCGATATGGCTGACCGCCACGCAAAAGGACAACCGTGACGTCCGCAAAGTGCGCGACGCGGTGATGGCGACGGTCGAAGCGTATCGCGCGACTTTGCCGCCGGACATGCAGATCGAACTGGTTTTTGACCAGAGCTTGGACGTGCGCGCCAAACTGACCGTGTTGGCCCGCGACTTCACTATTGCTGTGCTGCTGGTGCTGATCACGCTGCTGCCGCTGGGGCCGCGCGCGGCAGCGGTGGTGATGGTGTCGATACCCTTGAGCTTGCTGATGGGGCTGTTCGCCATGCAGCTCTTGGGCTTCACGCTCAACCAGCTGGCCATCACGGGTTTCATTGTCGCGCTGGGGTTGTTGGTCGACGACAGCATCGTTGTGACGGAAAATATAGCGCGGCACTTGCGGATGGGCAAGGAACGCACGCAGGCTGCGATCGACGGCACGAAAGAAATTGCGGTGGCCGTTCTGGGCTGCACCGCGACGCTGGTTTTTGCCTTTCTGCCGCTGGTGTTCCTGCCCGAGGGCGCCGGGAAGTTCACCCGGTCACTACCGCTGGCGGTGCTGATGACGGTGCTCGCTTCTTACATTATCTCCATGACTATTGTGCCGTTTCTGGCGGCGCGCATCTTGCCGCTGCACGAAGCGCCAGAGGGCAACCGATTCCTGCAGGCGGTGCAGGGGTTGATTCACCGTTTCTATGCGCCGGTGTTACACCTGTCGCTGACGCATCCGCGCCGTGCGTTGACCTTGTCGATGGCGCTGTGTTTCGGCGCGCTGGGACTGGTTCCGGTGATCGGGTCGAGCCTGTTTCCGCCTGCCGACGCGACCTATTTCCTGGTCGATGTCGAAACGCCGCAAGGCTCGTCGCTGATGCGCACCGATCGCGCAATCCGTTACGTCGAAGACGCGATGGCCAAAGAACAGGACATCGTCCGCCGCCTCGCCAATGTCGGGCGGGGCAATCCGCAGGTATTTTACAATGTCCGCGACGAGGCGGAGGCAACGAACATTGGCAATGTCCTGGGCATCATCGATAAGTTCAAGGGCGACGATACCGTTGCGATGTACAACCGGCTGCGCGTCAAGTTCGACGCCTATCCCGACGCACGCATCGTGCTGCGCCAGTTTCAGAATGGCCCGCCGATCGAAGCCCCGATTTCGGTCTCGGTCGTGGGCACCGACCTCGACACCATTCGCAGCCTGTCGGCGCGGGTCGAGAAATTGATGCGCGAGACGCCGGGGACGCGCGATGTGCAAAACCCGCTGGCGGTGGACCGGATCGACCTTAATCTGGGCGTCGACAGCGATCGTGCCGCCTTGCTGGGCATCGCGCCGGGGACGGTGCGGCGTGTAACGCGGCTGTCGCTGGCGGGCGAAACATCGGGCCGCTTCCGCGATGCCGAGGGCGACAGTTTCGATGTGGTGACACGGTTGCCGCGTGCCGATTTTCAGACGGTGTCGGCGCTGGAGCGCATCTATGTGCCCAGCAACAACGGTGGCATCGTGCCGCTGTCGCAGATCAGCACCCCCTATCTGGCGAGTGCCCCGGCGCAGATCAGCCGGTATCAGCAGCAGCGCTCGAACAGCATTTCAGCCTATATCGAGACTGGCGTGCTCAACAGCCGGGTCAGCCGCGACTTTTACAACCGGCTGGATAGCATCGCCTTGCCGCCGGGCTATCGTTTCGAGGTTGGCGGCGAAGCGAAAGCGTCGGCGAACAGCTTTGCTGGCATGGGACCCATTGTGATGCTTGCCTTGTTCGGTGTGCTGATGGTGCTGGTACTGGAGTTTGGACGGTTCCGAGAAACGCTGGTGGTGGCGGGGGTGATTCCGCTCGGCATGTTCGGAGGGCTGATTGCGCTGCTGCTGACCGGGAATAGCCTGAGTTATAACGCGCTGATCGGCTTTGTTGCGCTGATCGGCATCGAGATCAAGAACAGCATTTTGCTGGTCGATTTCACCACCCAGCTACGCCAGCAGGGCGTCGAATTGCGTGAGGCGATCGAGCGTGCGGGCGAGGTGCGCTTCCTGCCGGTTCTGCTAACCAGCGTGACGGCGATTGGCGGCTTGTTGCCGCTCGCCTTGTCAGGGTCGGGGCTGTTCTCACCGCTCGCATGGGTGATAATCGGCGGGCTGGTGTCGTCGACGCTGCTGTCGCGCGTGGTCACACCGGTGATGTATTTGCTGCTGGTCAGGGGCGCGCCGCCGCCACCGGTGACTTGACGTTCGCGTAAAGTGCAGGGCATGGCAAGGGCGAGGAGCACGCCGCAATGCCCATGACCGACCCTGAACATATCCCCGTCATCATTGCGGGTGGTCAGGTCAACGATCGGCCTGCAGACCCCGATGACGGTCTTGATTCGTTGGGGCTGATGGTTGCGGCCTTGCGCGCGGCGGAAGCCGACGCCGGGGTGGGGCCATTGTTGGGCGATCTCGACAGCCTCGCCATTGTTGATCAGATCAGCTTTCGCCACCTGGGCAAGCTGTGCGAACCGCTGGTTGCCGCCATTGGGGCAACGCCTGCCGTCAATTACCAGTCCGAAGCACCGCACGGCGACACGCCGATCCGGCTGTTAAACGAGGCCGCCAATCGCATTGGTGCGGGCGAAATCCGGCTGGCCGCCATCGTAGGAGCCGAAGCACTGCGCACCGCCGCCGGGCGCGCGGCCAAAGCGGCGACGGGCGAAGATCGCAGCTATAGCGAGATCCGCAAAGTAGCGACGCGGCAAGAGCCCAATTATGCGCAAGTACACGGGCTGATCGCGCCGGTTGACGTTTATCCGCTGTATGAAAATGCCGGGCGTGCGGCTTACGGACAGAGTCTTGCCGAGGCACAGGCCGAAAGCGCCGCCATCTGGTCGCAAATGAGCCAAGTGGCGGCGACAAATGATGGCGCCTGGATCCGCAAGGCGGTCACCCCCGAGGTGGTGCTGGCCAGCGGGGAGGGCAATCGCCCTATCGCTTTCCCTTATAGCAAGCTGATGGTTGCCAATGCCTCGGTCAACCAGGGTGCGGGGTTTATCGTCGCGAGTCTGGCCGAAGCACGGCGTCGCGGTGTGCCCGAAAGCCGCATCATCTATGTCGGCATGGGGGCTGCGGCGAAGGAAGCGGGCAGCATTTTGAAGCGCGACCGGTATGACCGCTCGGTCAGCATGGACACCGCAATCCGCCGCACACTGCAGTTAAACCATACGACGGCGACGGATTTTGACTTCGTGGAACTTTACAGCTGTTTTCCGTGCGTTCCCAAAATGGCGCGGCGCACACTGGACTGGCCGGTCAATCGCCCCGCGACAGTGTTTGGCGGGCTGACCTTTGGCGGTGGGCCGATTGCCAATTACATGAGCCATGCCGTCGTTTCGATGGTGGAACGGTTGCGCCACGAAGGTCGCGCCGGTTTCCTGTTCGCCAATGGCGGCTTTGCCACCGACAATCATTGCATTGTCTTGGCAAACCAGCGGATCGCGGCAGCGCAATTCCCACAGGATTTTGACTTTCAGGCCGAAGCGGATGCGGCGCGTGAAGCCATCCCGCCGCTGGATGAGGCCTATGTTGGGCTGGCGACAATCGAAACCTTCACGGTCTTCTATGCCCGCGACGGCGTGCCCCGGGCGGGCGTCGTGGTAGCGCGAACGCCAGAAGGCGCGCGGACGCTGGCCCATGTCGATGCAAGTGATGCAGCCATGGTGGCCTTTCTGACCGATGGAAAGGTGGAGCCGGTGGGGACGGGCGGTGAAATTGTTGCAGGCGACGGCAACTTTAGGGTCTGGCAGAAGTCCTAAAACAAGCGCGTCATTGCGAGCGTAGCGAAGCAGGCTAGGGAGTGGCAATCCGCTCTGGATTACTTCGCTACGCTCGCAATGACAGAGTCAGCTCCACGGGAGCAGCACCACTTTACCCACTACCTGCCGCTCGACTAGCATTGCAAACCCTTCGCGCCATTCACTCAGCGGCAGTGCGGCGTGGACATGCGGGCGGATCGCACCCGATGCCGCCAGCGCGTCGATCGCTGCCAGATTCTCCGCCCCGCGCTCTGGAAAACGCCGCCCATATTCGCCCGCGCGAACACCCAGCACCGAAAAGCCCTTGATTAGCGGAATGTTGGCGTTGACGGTCGGGATGCGGCCCGACGTGAAACCGACCACCAGCAGGCGTCCGTCGAACGCAATGCAGCGACAGCTTTCGTCGAATATGTCGCCGCCGACCGGGTCGAAGATGACATTGGCTCCGGTGCCACCCGTAATGTCCTGCACCACCTGGCGGAAACCCGGCGCACTGTCGATGACCACGTTCGGAGCATATAGGCCGGCAATGGCCGCACGTTTTTCTGTTGAAGCACTGGCGGCGATCACGCGCGCGCCCAGATGTTGCGCCAGATCGACGCAGGCCAGACCCACGCCGCCAGCTCCGCCATGCACTAGCACCCATTCGCCGGGCTGCACCAGCGCCCGCCGCACCAGTGCGACCCACGCCGTCAGGTAAGTTGCGCCAAATGCTGCGCCTTGTGCCCAATCGAGCGTCGCGGGTTTGGGTCGCGCCGTAGTGGCGCGAACGCAAACATATTGGGCCATGCAGCCTGACCGGTTGCCCGCGACTACGGCTTCGCCGACCCGCGCAGGATCGACGCCGGTACCGACAGCATCGATCACACCCGAACATTCGATCCCGGCGACAAAGGGCAGGTCGGGTTTGAACTGATATTCGCCGCGTGTCATCAACAGGTCGGGAAAATTGATCGCAGCGGCGCGCACGGCAATCCGCACCTCGCCCGGTGCCGGTTCGGGCACCGCAATGTTTGCTAATGCGCAGCCGCCAAAGTCGGGCAGCAGCGCGCTGACTTGTATCGCCTGCATGACACGCTCAGCCGCCAATCGGTCCGCCATCGTCGCGCCGGATTGCCACAATGCTGGGGCGCGGCGGCATATCGGGTCGGAAATCGGGCCAGCGCGTTGTTGGCTTTTCATAGGTTGCGGGATTTTCGTCGTCGCCGTCGCCGGGATGCTGAACTGCGACGAACAAGGTGGTGCCGTCCGGGGTAAAGCGCGGCCCGCATAGTTCTGCCCCAACCGGACAGCGGAAGAAATGCCGCCCAGTGGCCCGGTCGCCGCCGTCGGTGCCAATGGCCCACAGACCGTCCGCGGCACCCGTCGCATCATTGCCGTCGGTCGATACCCACAGCCGCCCTTTTGCATCCAATGCGCAATTGTCGGGGCTGCCGAGCCAGCCGTCGGGCGAGGTGCTGCCGTTCCACGTCGCGCCCACCGCCGGGTCGGCAGGGTCGCCGCAGCGTACAAGGATTTCCCAACGCGAGCTGGTCGCAGTGAAATCGCCGTCGGGTTCGCGGATTTCGATGATGTGCCCGAACTTATTGTCGGCACGCGGGTTGGCGGCGTTAACCTGACCTGCGGTGCGGCGACTGTTATTGGTCAGCATCACCCACACGCGCCCGGTGCGCGGGTCGGGCTCGACATCCTCGGGCCGGTCCATCGGCGTCGCACCGAGCAGATCGCCTGCGCGCCGCGCTTCGATCACCACATCGGCCTGGCTGGCAAAGCCATTGGCGGGCGTCAGCGGACCAAAGCCATGGACCAGCGGCAACCAGGCCATAGACCCATCAGCATCGAAACGCGCGACATAGAGGGTGCCTTGGTCAAGCAGATCCCGGTTGGCGGCGCGGTTTTTGGCATCGAATCGGCCTGCGGTGACGAATTTATAGACATAGTCGAAGCGCTGGTCGTCACCCATATAAATGACCACGCGGCCATCGGGCGCGACCACGGTTTCGCAGCCTTCATGCTTGAACCGGCCCAAGGCGGTGCGTTTCATGGGCTTGGACATGGGATCGAGCGGGTCGATTTCGACAATCCAGCCGAAGCGGTTGGGCTCATTGGGTTCTTTGGCGAGGTTGTAGCGGTCGTCAAACCGCCCCCACTGATACCAACTGCCGGGCAGGCCCATGCGCTTGTGGTTCGCGGCCTCGGGATGTCCTGCAGGCAGGTCGCCCAGAAAATTGCCGTTGATATTCTCTTCCGCCGACAGCCAGGTACCCCATGGCGTTATCCCGCCGGCGCAATTGTTCATCATGCCCGACACGGTGGTGCCCGCCGGATCGGCGCTGGTGCGCATGCGCGGGTGTCCAGCAGCAGGGCCGCTGATGGTCATCGGCGTCGTATCGGCGGTGACGCGGCGGTTGTATTTGGAACCGCGCACGACCGACCATTTGTCGCCCTTGCGGGCCACCTCGACCACGCTGCCGCCACGCGCGGCCATTTCGATGGCGCACAGCTCGCGCGTCATCGATTTGGGATAGGTCGTGGCGACGCCGGGCAGCATCAGGGTCGTCGAGCTATATTCATGATTGACGCACAGCAGGCCGCGTTCGTCGGCATCGCCCTTTCCCAGCGGAGTATAGCCGAGGAAGTCGTTGTTATAGCCGAACTGACGCCGCTGACTGGCTGCCGACTGGTTCAGTGGATCGAACGCGGGACTGTCGGCGAACAATGGATCGCCCCAGCGGATCAGGATGTCGGCGCGATATCCCGCCGCGACATGGTGCGTTTCATCCATGCCGCGCGATATTTCGGGGAAGTTGAACGGCGGCGGCGCGGCAGGGGCGGGGAGCGCAACATTGCTGGTCTCGCCATTCGCGCAGCCTGCCAAAGCCAAAGCACCGAGTCCGCCAACCATTGCGCGGCGCGACAGCCGCGCTTCGATGATTTCGTTCATCGTCACCGCGCCCTCGGCGATGCGTGGGTTGCTGGTGATATTCTCGCTCGCGTCAATCATTTGCCCGCTCCGATTCCCGTCCTTCGTTAGGACAGGGCGGCGATGACAGCAATGTGACGATATTGCCGATTCAGAAGCCGACGAAAGTCGCCGCTTCCGCCACGGATTTGCGTTCGGACACGACAGCATTTGCGGGGAAGCTGAAATCGGGCCAGCCCAGCGCGATGCTCTTCATGATCACCTGATCATGGGCGATTCCGGCATGTTCGCGCACCACGGGGGACTGCATGATGCCCTGGCTGTTGATCACGGTGCCCAGCCCGCGTGACCAAGCCGCGTTGACCAGCGCGGTTGCCACGGCGCCGCAATCGAACGGGGTGTCGTCGCTGCCGTCGCAGACCTTGTCATAGGTGATGATGATGCATACCGGCGCGTCAAACTGGCGAAAGCCGCGCAGCACCCAGTCTTGCCGCGCCGCCGCATCGTCGCGGGCGATCCCCATCTCGGCAAACAGCTGTTTGGCGACGAAAATCTGGCGCTCGCGGTGCACCCCGGTGAAGGGTTGGCCCTGCCGAAACTCCCGGCTTTGCGGCACGCCGGCGACCATGCGTTCGGTATTACCTGCGCGAATACGGTCGAGCGGTTCGCCGGTGAGTACGTAGAAATTATACGGCTGGGTGTTCATCGACGACGGCGCGCGCATGGCGAGGGCCAGGATTTCCTCGATCAGCTCGCGCGGCACAGGGTCGGGCTTGTAGCCCCGGATACTGCGGCGGCCGAGGATGACTTCGTCGAATGTCATGGGAGTCCTTGCGCTGGTCGAATGGCGGAGCGGGAGGGATTCGAACCCTCGATGGGCTTTTGACCCATACTCACTTTCCAGGCGAGCGCCTTCGACCACTCGGCCACCGCTCCGCATTGCTTGGAACGGTGCGCCCTAATCGCTTGGCGGGGCTTTCGCAAGGCGCGTTGCTGTGGCAGCTTGGGGCCCATGAAAATGCATCTGCTCGCGGCGGTGGCCGCCTTCGCTCTGTTGGTTCCTGTTGCTGCCGAGGAGGCGAAGCCCGCGCCATCGCCAGGCGAAATCGTCGCAGCTGCTCCGGCCAGCGACTGGACCGCGATTGCGGCGTCAGACCTGCTGGTGATGGACCTCGCACCGGGTGCGCGCGGGCCGCGCCGTGTGGTCATCCAGCTGATGCCCGCGCCGTTCAGCCAGGGTTGGATCGGCAACATCCGCAAACTCGCCGCCGCGCGGTGGTGGGACGGCACCAGCGTAAACCGCGTGCAGGACAATTATGTCGTCCAATGGGGCGACGCGACCGAGAAGAAGGCATTGCCAGAGGGTTTGATGGTAGTTGGACAAGAAAACTATGTATCCAAAGATCGAGATGTTCTGGACCAGCTATTGGAAAAGTCAGGCGGCGCAGCCGCCGCTGAATTTTTCGCTGAGGAAGCTGAAAATGCTGCTGAAGAAGCTATGGCTGCAACCGGAGCGTCGTCCGCTGATGGAGAGCCATATTCTGACCGCCGGGTTCGCGATCCATATGCCAGCCATCACGATACATTTTTCGGATGGCTCATTGCGGGTCACAGAAAAGACGACGGTTACGAATACTGGCCCGTCCACTGCTACGCCATGGTCGGCGTGGGCCGCAATCTGTCGCCTGACACGGGCAGCGGAGCGGAGCTCTACACCGTCATTGGTCACGCCCCGCGCCACCTTGACCGCAATATCGCGCTCGTCGGGCGGGTGATTGAGGGGATCGAGCATCTGTCCAGCCTGCCGCGCGGCACCGGCGCGCTGGGGTTTTACGAGAAAGAGGAAGAGCGCGTGCCGATCCTCTCGGTGCGCATTGGTACCGACATCGCCGACCTGCCCGCGTTCGAATATCTCTCCACCGAAAGCGCGACCTTCGCCCAATATGCCGACGCACGCGCCAACCGGCGCGATCCGTTCTTCAATGTGCCTGCGGGAGGCGCGGATATTTGCAACATCCCCGTCCCGGTGCGGCGGCGGCCCTAATCCCTCTCCTTGCAGGGGAGAGGGACAGCTCGCAAAGCGAGCAGGGAGAGGGAGCGACCCGTCGGCCCCTCTCCAACTTCGACTAAGTGCTTCGCACTAAGTCTTCATACCCTCTCCCCTGAAGGGAGAGGATGGGGGAGGAATGATGACCGAAACCTACACCGTCACCGCCACCATCTGGATCTGGAACAGCGACAAGGGCGCGTCGGCGTGGCATTTCCTGACCATCAGCGGCCAGCCTGCCGACGACATCCACGCCACCGCGCGGATGCGGCGGATGGAGGGCGGGGCGAAGCGAGGCTGGGGATCGCTCAAGGTGCGCGCGGCCATTGGCGACACCCAATGGGACACGTCGATTTTTCCTGACAAGGCCAGCGGTGGCTGGTTCCTGCCGGTCAAGGCGGCGGTCCGCAAAGCCGAGGGGCTGGTCGCAGGCGATGCCGTGACGGTTACGGTTGACCTGCTTTAGGATCCGGCTTGGCGCGCGCCTGTTCCTTGCGCTTGCGCAGATTTTCACGCAGCGCCTGGGCCAGTCGCTCTTCGCGTTCCTTGTCGGATGGGGCAGGGGGTTGGGCCATATCCGGCGAATGGCGCGCTATAGCCGGCTTCGTCAAGCCTGCATGGCTTGACAGCGGCAGGCCTCAACGCCATAGGCCGCGCCTGCCCACGCCGCTTGGTTGGCTGGGTCATGGTTACGCTGCTGTAGCTCAGTGGTAGAGCGCGTCATTGGTAATGACGAGGTCGACAGTTCAATCCTGTCCAGCAGCACCATTTTCCGGAGTTATTAACCCGCGTTTTCGTCGTCCCGAACTTGTTTCGGGACAACAGGCCACCGTGGCTTGTTATCCCGGATCAAGTCCGGGATGACGAGGCTTTGGTTTAGATCTTCGCCGCGACCAGCCAATCGTGGAACAGCTTCACCGCGGGCTGCCGCATCGCGCGCGGGCGGCACACGAACCAATAGCTGTAGGGGCTGTCGACATTGAAATCGAACAGCCGCACCAACCGCTCGTCGTTGGCATCATCGAAGTGGTGGCCGTGCATGAAGGCGACGCCAACGCCCTGCGCTGCCGCTTCTAGCATCAGCGGCCCACTGTCGAAGTAATCGATCGCCTGCGGTTCAAGATAGGGCATGCCGATGGCGTTTTTCCACTCGCTGAACGTCTCGGGCATTTCGCGGTGCAGCAGCACGGTCGCCCGTTGCAAATGTTCGGGCACGGTGATTTTTTCATTGCCCTCGATCAGGCTACGAGACGCGATTGGGAATACCTGATCCTGATCAAGGCGCACCGCGTAGAGCGCGGGATCGATGGCACGCGCCAGGGCAATCGCGGCGTCGATCCCCTCGGACAGGCGCGCTTCGCCGTGGGACAGGGTTTCAATGTCGATGTGCAACTGCGGGTGGAGCCTGCGAAGTTCGGGAAGCCGCGGGAACAAGCGCTGCTGTGCAAACAGAGGCAAAACGTTTAGGTGCAGCCGCAGCGTCGCGTCGGGTGCGGCAGTGTTGCGCAGGATAGTGCGCAGCTCCTCAAGCACCGGGGTTAGTTCCTCGTGCAGGCGACGTCCCGCCTCGGTCAAGCGCAGCCCGTGATGATGGCGGTCGAACAGTGGGCGGCCAACGCGATGTTCCAGTGTCTGGATGCGCCGCGACAGCGCGGGCATCGACAGGCCAAGCTCGGTCGCCGCCGCCTTGACTGTGCCAAGCCGTGCGACTTCCATAAAGGCTTCCATGCTGCTGAGCGGCGGTAGGCGGCCCATGTCTTCTCCCGTTTGTGGACGTGAACATGACATGAGCGGGGCAACGTTGCCAAGTTTATTGTGCAGTGCGGCATTTTTTACCGTGGAGACTGCCCAAAGCGCCCCATCTAAGGCGGTTGCAATGCCATTGCGAGGCTCTAGCTTGCAGGAATGAATAGTAATCCTCACCCCGATAAAGACACTTGGGCAAAGGTGGGCGGCGTTGATGCCGCGCGCGACAAGCTGATTGAAGTCTTGGTAACGCCGCTGCGCCACGGCCCTGCACTCGCCAAATTGGGTGTCCGCCCGGCACGCGGGATACTGCTTTATGGTCCGCCAGGGGTCGGCAAGGCGCTGTTGTTGCGTACTGCGGCAGAGGCCGCGGGGGCTGCACTTGTCCAGCACAGCGCGCCTGAAGTACTGGCGGCTGGGGAAGAGGGAAGTAGCGACGCGCTGCGCACTGCTTTTGCCGCGTTGCGCTCGATTGCCCCCGCAATTTTGTTTGTTGACGAGCTGGAGCTGCTCGCCCCGGCGCGCGTCCCGAACTGCCCCGAACCGCAACGTAACGAGACACTGGTCAACACACTACTGGTTGAGCTCGACCGGCTGTGGCACAGTGACAATGTTGTGCTTGTGGCGTCAACGAGCCGCCCGAACAGTATCGACCCGGCGCTGCTGCGACCCGGACGGCTTGATGAGCTCATCTATGTGCCCGTGCCGGATACAACGGGCCGCGCAACGATTCTGGCGATCCAGACCGCCGGGGTAAAGCTGGCAAAGGATGTCGATTTGTCAGTGCTGGCGGCGCTAACGCATCGTTTCACCGCCGCTGATCTTGACGATATGATTCGCCGCGCGGGATTGCGGGCCATCCAGCAGTCCAGTTCCGCAAAGCTGATTTCGATGGCCGACTTTGAAGCAGCGTTGGCCGATACCCACGCCTCGGTGACCGAAGCAATGGAGAGGGAATATGAAAAGGTTCAGGGCGCAATTAAGCAGAATGCCCTGAAGCTGGAGCCAATGGGATTCTTCGGTCCCGGCCAGCTCAAGCCAGTGCGCGATAGCAAGCACGACCCGGCAGAGCATGCGTCGCGCTAGTCATCTAGCGGGTCTTCGAGCGCCTTCCATCCCCACATCACCAGATAGATGCAGAGCAGCGCCATCAGGCCGAAGGCCGCAAGTGGGTTCCAGCCATAGATGAGTACACCGATGGCCGGCGACACGATATAAGCGGAGCCGTTGATTGAGGCAGTCATTCCCGCAACACTTCCCTGGTCACGGCGCGGCACAGCGAGCGACGCTCCTGCGGTAAATCCGGGACGAAACAGTCCAAAACCCAGTGACGCCAGCGCAAACCCGATCACGATAGCGTGTAAATCGCTTGCAAGCCCAACCATCACCGCGCCGGCCGCTGCCAATGCGGAACCACCAAGAACGGCAAAGCGCGGTCCTGGCTTAAGAATCGGGATCAACCCCCACTGCGCAAGCAAGGAGGCAAAGGCACCCGCCATCAGCACAACGCCGGTTGGGTCGGCAGCTTCGTCGGGACGCAGCCGCAACCCCAACCGGTCGAGGATCAGAAAACCGACAACGCCCAAAATCATTGCCTGGGCTTGTCCGCCGATAAACCCCGCCAGCATCCATGGCTTGGTGCGGGGGTCATTCCAGGCCAAACGCACACGCGGTGTCCCGTCGCTAGGCGTTTCTTCATCATCGGCCAAGGAAGCTACGCTGGCCGACGTAGGATAGGTTGCCACGACCCCGCGCGCTTCAAAGCGCGGCAGATCGTCGGGCAACCGCCACCGCAGCGCGATGAGCACTGCGACGCCGATCAGCGCAAACACCAGCATAGGGGCCGCGAGGCCAAAGAAGGGCAGGATGAACAGCGGTGCAATCGCCGGACCGATCACTGTGCCTAGCCCGAACGACGACGACACCAGCGACAACGCCTGCGTGCGCTCGCCGGGCTCGGTGCGCGCGGCGACATAGGCCTGCACCGCTGGCGGTGCGGCGGACCCAAAACCGCCGTAAAGGCTACGGCAAGCGGCAAAGAGGATGAACGTCACCCCGGCAGTCAGCCAACCCGATAGCCCTGCCCAAATGCTAAGGCCGCAAAGCGCCATCGACAACGCAAAGCCGATCACGCCCAGCGCCATCAACGCCTTGCGCCCACGCCGGTCCGACTGGCGCGCCCAGCGTGGCGCGGTGATCACCCACAGCAGCGCGGACCAGCTGAACGCCAGACTGACCCACACATCGGGGATATGCAATTTCGCGCCAATCGCGGGCAGGATTGATTGCATGGCGGTATTGCCCGCTGCCGCGACCAGCATCACGCAGAACAGCACCGCCATGCGGTCGTTGGGAATGGATTTCGCCACCGCGCTCATACGGGCTCGCGCTGCCAGTCATAGCTGCGTTCGACCGCTGCGACAGCGAGTGCATAGCTCTCATACCAGCGGGTGCGCCCCATTTCACGGATATGACTATGCTCTGGCTCGTCGCGCCACGCGCGTGCGGCAGCATCATCGGCCCAATAGCTGACCGCGATGCCCACACCATCGGCACCGCGAGCAGCAACAAAACCAAGATAGCCGGGTTGGCGCGCTGCCAGTGCCTCCATCGCCTCTGCCGCTTCACCATAGCCATTGTCGCCGTCGCTGCGCCGCTGCGACACGAACACCACGACCACGGCGCCAGCGGGGGGGCAGGGAAGAGCCATGGCGGTGCCTTTTCACAGGCACCGCGCAGTGTCTACCCTCTAGGACGCTTCGTCTCCGTACGATGACGGTTTAGCGCTAATCTGCTTGCAACCCCATGGCATTTTTGCGACTGCCTTATCTCCCTATGGCAGTCCGGAACCCCACATGACGCAAAGCCGCGCCAAGCCGCGCCTCGCCCAACGCCTGACCGACCGTCTGATTCGCAAACTTGGCCCATGGGGCATGTTTCTGAAGGGCTTTGCTAAGCATCCGGTGATGGTGGGGTCGATCATTCCGTCGTCGCCGACGCTGATCGCCAACATGCTCGGCCCGGTGGAATGGTCAAAAGTAAAGCTGTTTGTCGAATATGGCCCGGGCGTTGGCACCTTTTGCCGACCGGTGCTGGAACATTTGCCAGGCGACGCCACGCTGATCGCGATCGACACCAACCCTGATTTCATCGACTATCTGAAGGATGATATTCGCGACAGTCGGTTCATTCCGGTGCTGGGTTCCGCGGCGGATGTCGAGGCCATTGTGCGCGCGCACGGCTTTGAACAGGCCGATTATGTCTTGTCGGGTCTGCCCTTTTCGACGCTGCCTGCCGGAGTGGGGCCAGCCATTGCCGCGGCCACACACCGGGTGCTGCGCAAGGATGGCGGATTTCTGGTCTATCAGTTCCGCGCCCGCGCGCGCGACTTCTTGGCGGTGCATTTCGCGCGCATCGACAAGGGTTTCGAATGGTGGAATGTGCCGCCCTGCTTCCTGTTTTGGGGCTGGAAAGATTAGCTCTGGTCGATTTCGAGACCGAAATTCAGCCGCCGCGCGACGGTATAGTCGACCGTACTCACCACAAACCAAGACATAATCCAGCGCAGCCGCGTCAAAAGGCCGCCCCGCGCGTTTAACCACTCGCGCGTCACAATCTCGCTCTGGCTGGCCATGGCATCGATCAACGAACGGGCCTGAACCGCCAGCGCGGCATTCTCAATCCGCAGCATCAGTTCCAAATTAACGAACAGGCTGCGCATATCGAAATTGGCCGAGCCGATATAGACGGCATCGTCGACCACGATCAGCTTCATGTGCAGCCGTTGCGGTTGATATTCCATAATGGTCACGCGCTTGCGCAGCAGATAGCGGTACAGCAGCCGCGCCGCGCCAATCGTTGCGCCATTGTCCGATTTGGCGGCGGTGATCAGCCGCACCGGCCCGCGCCGCGCCGCGCGGCCCATGCGTCGCAGCATGCCTTGCCCGGGTGAGAAATAAGCCATGACCATGTCGATACGGCGACCGACCGCCA
>JANRIY010000030.1:0-64760 GCA_033764495.1 Sphingopyxis sp.
CAATCGTTGCGCCATTGTCCGATTTGGCGGCGGTGATCAGCCGCACCGGCCCGCGCCGCGCCGCGCGGCCCATGCGTCGCAGCATGCCTTGCCCGGGTGAGAAATAAGCCATGACCATGTCGATACGGCGACCGACCGCCAAGTCGGTGCGGATCGAACGCGCCCAAGGCGATAACCGTTCCGTCGGACCGCCAACTAGCCATTGCAGCGTCCCGACGGGGCGGTGCATGTCATGCCAGCGACGCAGCAAGCGGCGGAAAGTGAGCCATTTGCCGTCGCTATTGCGCGTGAAGGCGAACAACTGGTCGAACCAGTCTGAAATCGCCGCCACCTGCGGACCGGCAAGCACGATACCAAGATCGCTCCATCCGGTAGCAGAAGCGTTATCGAAATAGCCGTCAGCTAGGTTGAATCCGCCCAAAAACACTGTCCGACCGTCTATCAGCAATATTTTCTGGTGGTTGCGGATAAGATATGACGACCGCCATCGTCTGGAAAAGAACGCAACGTCGCCGCCAGCAAGGCGCAGTGGCGCAAAAAATTCCGTCCCGGTGTCGCCGGATCCGAAACTGTCGACAACGATCCGCACTGCAACCCCTCGGCTGGCAGCGCGGACCAGCGCTTCGCGAACCCGTCGTCCCACCGCATCATCGTCAAGGATATAGATGATGATCTCAACCGATTGGGAAGCGTCGTCAATCAGGCTGATGTAACGTTCAAGGCGGCTGTTGGCGTCGGCCAGTATCTGCGCTTGGTGCCCGTCAATTTCCAGCGGTGCGCTGTCCGGCAGTGTTACGGTCTTGCTCGCGCCAGTCATCACCCCCATATCGCGACTGCGGCATGGTGTAGCAAGGCGGTTTGATTGACTCGAGGTGCGCATGCTGCTAGCCGCGCCCGCTGATATGCGGCGTGGCTGCGCCGATTTTCCACATTGCAAGGATGACACATGGCCCGCGTTACCGTTGAGGATTGCGTCGACAAGGTTCCAAACCGCTTTGATCTGGTGCTGCTTGCGGCGCATCGCGCGCGCGAAATTTCGGGCGGAAGCGAACTGACCATCGACCGCGACCGCGACAAGAACCCGGTCGTTGCGCTGCGCGAAATCGCCGAACAGACGGTCCGTCCCGATGATCTGGGCGAAACGCTGGTGGGCTCGCTGCAAAAAGTTGTGCTCGATGACGATGATACGCCCGACGAGATTAGCTCGATTTCGCGCTCAGCCGAAGCGCTGCGCCTGACGGCAGCTGCGCCGCCGCGCGCGCCTGCTGGCGGCGGTGCTGACTTCGACTGATCCGGCGGACACGTAGGGTTCGAAAAGGGAAGGGGGACGCAGCTTGGCTGTCGCCCCCTTTCTTATTGGTGGAGCGCGATTATACGCAAGCGTCGGCTATCGATCCACGGCTTGACAATCGCGCCGATCCGCCGGGCGCGAACGGACCCGATGGTCAGGTTGAACAGGCTGTTGGCGATGACATCGGCAATCTGGATCCCGGCGCAGCGCCGGCTGTCGGCCACTGATGCTTTGCCCCATTGGCCGAGCAGGGCCTGAATATCGCTGCGTACGCCATCAAGAATGCGCGGGTCATAGCGGCCTGCATCAATGACAATATCGGCGCATTCGCCTCCGGTGGCTGGCAGCCATGCCGCTACGGCGGTATCCAGCAGCCGTGAGTAAAGTTGCTTGTCGCTAAGCGCTTCCTGCTGCACCTTTGCCAACATCGCCCCGTCCGCAACCGCGACCCAGGCGCGGGCGTCATGCTGGGCAAGTATTTCGAACAGCAAGCCCCGCTCGACCGGGGTAATCCGGCTGCCCTTGAGTTCACCGCGCAGGCCAGTGATGGCGCGGTAGCGGCCCAAGGCCGCATCGGCGGCTGAGGGAGCGATCGCCACGGCAGCGAATGTCATGGCGCCTGCTGACAGGCCGCCCGATTCGTCGCAGTAAAGGGCCATCGCGCGCTACCGCACGCGCGTAAAGAAACTAACTGAGCCGCGCGAACCCGGCGTTACTGCCTCGGGCAAAATCCACATGACATGCGTGACATCGGCCAATGTGGCTGGGCGTGCGACTCCTGCCGCCGGAGTCACCGTCAATGCGGCCAGCTGCCCCCAGTTGGTGCCACCATCAACCGACAGGATAAATCCTGCCAAATCATCAGTGCCATCGAATTGAAGCCCATCGGGGATGGGATTGCGCAATTTCAAATTCTGGATGGCATTGCGCGAGCGGTTGTGAAAGCGCAGGGTAATCCGCACACGATCGCCCGGCACCACCACGTCGGGCTTGGCATAGCGCGTTGTCTCCGTGCCATTGGCGTCGGTTTCGGTCTTCACCAGCTCGACAATGCTGTCGAGTGCCAGATTACTGCCATCCTGCGCCAGCGCGGGCGCAGCGAGCAGTAGGGCAGGGGTGAACGCGAGCGTGAAGCGTTGAAAAACAGTCACCTAACGAACTTACGCCCCCTGCGCCGAGGCATCACCGAACGGCTTGGGCCGACGCTTGACCTGCGGCAGCGAGCCGGCATGGCCGCTGATAGCGGCGACACCGCTATCCCGATCGTCGTCGCGACCAACAGGCTCACCGGCAATGGCGCGCTTGGCTTCGTCACCCGACAGCGACTCATACTCCAGGAGCGCAGCGGCAAGGCGGTGCAGCTCATCGATGTTGTCGGTCAGCACCTTGCGCGCGGTTGCTTCGCCTTCCTCGACAAAGCGGCGGACTTCCTCGTCAATCAACCGGGCCGTGTCACCTGAGATGCTCTGTGTACGGGCGACGCTGTGACCGAGGAACACCTCTTCTTGGTTGTCGCGGTAGCGCAGCCAGCCGAGCTTTTCCGACATACCATATTCCATCACCATAGACCGCGCCATGTCGGTCGCCTGCTGGATGTCGTTGGCAGCGCCAGTGTTGAGCTCGTCCTTGCCATAGATAAGTTGTTCGGCGATGCGCCCGCCAAAGCATAGCGCGAGGCGCGCTTTCATCTGCTTCATGTTCATCGAATAGCGGTCGCGCTCGGGCAGGTTCCACGTGACGCCTAGAGCGCGTCCACGCGGAATAATTGTCACCTTGTGCAGTGGGTCGCAGCCATCAACGTGCAGAGACACGAGCGCGTGTCCTGCCTCATGATAGGCGGTCGCCTTTTTCTCTTCCTCGGTCATGACCATCGAGCGCCGTTCAGCACCCATCATGACCTTGTCCTTGGCCTCTTCAAATTCATCGGCAGCAATCAGTCGCTTGCCCTTGCGAGCGGCAAGAAGTGCAGCTTCATTGGCGAGGTTGGCAAGGTCTGCGCCCGAAAAGCCCGGCGTTCCACGTGCAATCTTGCGCAGATCGACGTCAGGAGCGAGCGGCTTCTTTTTGGTGTGCACGCTCAAGATTTTCTCACGCCCATCGATATCAGGGCGCGGGACAACGACCTGACGGTCGAAGCGTCCAGGGCGCAGCAGCGCTGGGTCAAGCACATCGGGGCGGTTGGTCGCGGCAACGATGATGATGCCTTCATTGGCCTCAAACCCGTCCATTTCGACCAGCAACTGGTTCAATGTCTGCTCACGTTCGTCATTGCCATTGCCAAGCCCGGCACCACGGTGGCGACCCACCGCATCGATTTCGTCAATGAACACGATGCACGGCGCATTGCGTTTGGCCTGTTCAAACATGTCGCGAACACGGCTCGCGCCGACGCCAACAAACATTTCAACGAAATCCGAGCCCGAAATGGTGAAAAAGGGCACGCCCGCCTCGCCCGCGATGGCGCGCGCGAGCAGGGTTTTGCCCGTGCCGGGCGATCCGACCAGCAAAGCACCCTTGGGGATCTGGCCACCTAGCTTGGAAAACTTTCCCGGATCCTTCAGGAACTCGACGATTTCCTGCAATTCCTCGCGAGCTTCGTCGATGCCGGCAACATCGTCAAAAGTGACGCGGCCTTGCTTTTCGGTCAGCAGCTTGGCGCGCGATTTGCCGAAACCCATCGCTCCGTTGCCATTGTTCTTCTGCACCTGGCGGAACACCAGATAGGCGATGCCAAGGATAAGAATGAAAGGCAGCGACTGAATGAGCATATACATCCAGAAGTTGCGGGTTTCCGTAGGCTTGCCGTCATAGTTGACATTATTGGCTTTGAGAGTCGAAATCAGTTCAGAGTCTCGGATCATATTGGTCGAAAAGTTTTCGCCGTTCGTCAGCGTGCCGGTGATGCGATCATCACTCAGGACGACTTCCTTGACGCTCCCGTCCTCGACCTTTTGTATGAATTCCGAGTATTTTATAGCTTCGCCTGCAGGCGCACTGCCGGTACCAAAAAGCGAGGCGACCACCAGCATGGCGAGCAAAATGCCCACCCAAATCATCGCGCTCTTCATCCAAGGATTGCTCGGTGGGTCCTTGTCGTCCTGCATTTTCGCTCTTTCCTAAGGGCGCGCCTGTGCGCCCATGTCACTCGCTAAGATAGGGCGTAGCGGTAATTTGACAATAACTGCTTTATCCGCGTCGCGGCGGTGCCCGCATAATGCGCCAGCATGTGCCGACTTTGGGGTCAGGGGTGATGATGAGCGGGCCGAGCGACACTTTGCGCCCTGCACGCAGCGCGGTCACCGCGTCCAACAACTGCCGCTGGTCGCCAATGCTTTGGCCCGCGAAGCGAAACAGATGGTTTCGCATGACCCGCCAGGCAATTTCGTCCGGCCAATCGTTGTCGATGATGTTGTCAAGATCGCCTGCTTGCTCAGCTTGCTCTGCCGCCCAGTCCAACGCTTCATCAGCGCCAGCGAGTAAATCCGCCGAGCGCGCCAGCGCAGCGGCATCAATCCAGCTGGCATCAGCAATTTGACGTCGCATGCGGGCGCGATCGAAACGAGGGTTATGATTTGATGGATCGTCAACGACCAACACGCCTGCAGTCCGGCAGATATTCAATAGCGTTTCGCGCCGCCAACCGAGCAGCGGCCTCAGAACTCGCCCGTTTCGCGCGCGAATAGCCGAAAGCCCCGCAACTCCGCTGGCACGGTTTAGGCGCATCAGCAGCGTTTCTGCCTGATCATCTGCATGATGCGCCGTCAGCACAAAGTCCAACCCCCGTGCCACGCGCCATTTCTCGAGCAACCGGTACCGAAGCGCTCGCGCCTCAGCCTGAATCGAGCCAGTAAGCGGCGAATCGCCCCGGAGTATGTCATGGCAAAGCCCGAATCTGCGGCAAAGACGGGCAACATCATCTGCCTCCACCGTAGACTCGGGTCGCAAGCCGTGGTCGACTGTCGCAACTGCGAGGTCACCGAGCTGAATTGCGCGCAGCAACAGCAGCAGGCCAATGCTATCCGGCCCGCCCGACACAGCAACGCCGAACTTCAACGAAGCAGGATCAGCGCCCGCAAGCCGTGCCAACGCGTTCGCTAGCGCGGCGAGCTGTTCGGGTTCAGCAACCGGCCTTGACTTTGGCTGCGGCGGCATCGCTGCGAACATCCCGGGGTGCGCGCTCCCCATAAACCTCGTCAAGTTCACGGAAAGCCTTGCACGCGTCGGCCTTGCGCCCCAACTGGTCGAGGGCAATACCCATATACATCAGGCTGTGCGGCGCACGTTCACCTTCCGGTCGATCCTTATAATTGTTGTAAAAGGCGACGGCGGCCAGACTAGGCTTGCCTTCGTCCAAATAGGCGCGACCCAGCAAGTTCTGCGCATAACTGGCAAGCCGGTGCTTCGGATTGCGTTCGACAACCTGTTTCAACTGCGCCTGCGCCTCTGGATAGAGTTTCGCATCCCAAAGCCGATAGCCATAGGTATAACCGTCATCGACAGCATTGCCCGTCGCGGGGACCTCAACCGCCTTAACCCTCGCCACCCGGTCGGCGGCAGGGCGGAGCGGAGCGGCAACGGCGGTTGGCGCAACTGATATCGGACGCGGCGTGGTCGCTGCCGGTGTGGAGGTGGTAGAGACCGGGCGCGGAGCCAGCTCTGCCGGGGTGGCAGTGGCAGCGGGTGCTGGTACGGCAGCACCATCCGGTGATTCAACCGTTGGCTCAAGCGCAATCAACCGCTTGTCGACCGCGACCTTGTATGCCGTGAATTGTTGCTCCAGTTCGCGAAGCTTGAAGCCATTTTGCTCGCTTTGCTCGGTCACGGCGCGCAGCTGGCTTTCGAGCGCATCAACCCGCGCCGTCAGATCGGCAATTGGGGTCGAAGCGGATCCAGCCGGGCGCTCGCCCGTCGCAGATTCGTTACCGATTTCGCCCTCAAAGAAAGCGGGTGCTCCGCCAGGAAATACCTGCCGCTGCACCGCGCGCATTTCCTTTTCCAGCTTGTCAACCCTCTTGGTGACGTTGGTTTCCTGCGCGTCCGCAGGCAGCGCGGCGAGAACCGCTACTCCGGCGATGCCGCCCAACCACAGCGCGCTAAAATGGGAATTGGTCATACTTGTCTTTCGCTTATCTTATTCAGCCAATGGCGACTAGGACTGATGGTCTCGGCCCGTACCTTAGCGCGTAGGCAAATCAGCAACGGCGTTGTTCTGCGCGACTGCCGCCCGTGCGGCCAAATCTGCCCGCTTAAGGGATATATTCTTTACCAACGTATCAGGAGGGCCCACTTGGCCGACGTCAACTCCGCCGATTGTAACCTTCAGCATCTGTGGACGTGCCGTACGCAACGTAAACTCTTCCATGTAGTTGGGCGGCACAGTGAGCGACTCTCCCGCTTTGAGGGTCCGGTAGTTGATGCTTTTTCCGGTGGCATCGTCAAAGCCGATCCATACTTCTTGAATGCCGGTCAGCACCACGGGCGCATTGTCGGGGACTTGCGGCGTGGCCGGAACCGCAGCTGCGGCCTTGGCCGCTTGCGCTTTCTTGACCGGCGCAACACTGGTCGATGCAATGGGCACATTATCAAGCGCTAGCGTGCGCCAGACGGCATAGCCACCAAGCAGCAGCACGACCAGCGCGACAAGACTCCATGCCAACAATCGTGACGGCACGCGGGCGGGATCGGCGGGTTCATAAGCCTCATAAATCTCGCGCGGGCTCATGGCTCCGCCTGCAAGCTCGGCGCGCACCTCGCGGCCAATTTCGACCTCCGAAATGCCGACCGCACGGGCATAGGCGCGGGCAAACCCCGTGACATAGGTGCGGCTGGGCAGCGTATCGAAATCAGACCGCTCAATCGCGTCGAGATGCCGCTGCGAAATGCGCGTCCGGTTGGCAATATCCGCGATCGACAGTCCCGCGCTCTCTCGCGCCATGCGCAGCTTGTCGCCCACGCGCAAAATGCCCAATTCGCCCTGAACCGGCGGCTGACCCTCGGCCATTACTGTCTCCCTTCGCCGGGGTGCGACCCGATTGCCGACGAACGGCGAAGTCATCGCACCGATATCGCGGCAAAGTCAAACCATGTTCGGCGAATGCAGCCGTCAACCCGTGCCTTTCGGGCGACCAGTTACAATATATATTTGGACAGGTCGGTATCGCCCGCAATCGCGCTCAATTGGCTATCGACATAGGCGCGGTCTATAGTCACCGAAACGCCCTGCATGGCCTCGGCACCAAAGCTGATTTCCTCGAGCAATTTTTCCATGATAGTTTGCAGGCGGCGCGCGCCGATATTCTCGACGCGCTCGTTCACGTCGGCAGCAATCGCCGCGATCCGCGCGATGCCGTCGTCGGCGAAGCTGATCGTCACGCCTTCGGTTGCGAGCAAAGCTGCATATTGTTCGGGCAGCGCGGCACGCGTTTCAGCAAGAATCCGCACGAAATCCGCCTCGGTCAGCGCCGACAGTTCGACGCGGATGGGCAGGCGGCCCTGCAATTCGGGGAGCAAATCGCTGGGCTTGGCCACATGGAACGCGCCGCTCGCGATGAACAAGATATGGTCGGTCTTGAGCGGCCCATATTTGGTCGCCACTGTGGTGCCCTCGATCAGCGGCAACAGATCGCGTTGCACGCCCTCGCGGCTTACCGATCCGCCGCGCACGTCGCTGACAGCGATTTTGTCGATTTCGTCCAGAAACACGATGCCATTGGCCTCGGCATCGGCCAGGGCAACGCGCGCAACATCATCCTGGTCGAGCCGCTTGTCCTGCTCTTCCTCGATCAGCCGGGTGGCAGCATCGATGACTTTTAGTTTGCGGCGCTTCTTGGGCGCGCCGCCCATTGCTTTGCCTAGCATTTCGGTGATGTTGATCATCTGTCCCGGCTGGCCGGGCAGTTCGAAGGGCAGGGCAGGGACCTCGCTAACCTCAATTTCGACTTCATTGTCATCAAGGTGGCCGTCGCGGATGCGCTGGCGAAAACTGGCGCGCGTCGCCTCGCTCGCACCCTTGCCGGTCAACGCGTCAAGTAGCCGCTCCATCGCGGCTTCTTCGGCGGCGGCGCGCACCGCCTCACGGCGGCGTTCCTTTTCCAGCCGCACCGCTTCCTCGACCAGATCGCGGGCAATTTGCTCCACGTCGCGGCCGACATAGCCAACCTCGGTGAACTTGGTCGCCTCGACTTTGATGAAGGGCGCATCCGCCAGTTTGGCAAGGCGGCGCGAAATCTCGGTCTTGCCGCACCCGGTGGGGCCGATCATCAGGATATTCTTGGGCGTCACCTCGCTGCGCAGCTCCGCGGGCAGCTGCTGCCGCCGCCAGCGGTTGCGCAGTGCGACGGCGACCGCGCGCTTGGCGTCGCTCTGGCCAACAATATGCGCGTCAAGCGCGGCCACAATGGCCTTCGGGGTCAGGCTGTTCTGCATGGGATTCAGGCGCTTTTCGCTGGGATGGTTTCGATGGTGAAGCGGTCGTTGGTGAACACACAGATGTTGGCCGCCACCTCCATCGCGCGCCGTGCCAGTTTTTCGGCATCGGCCTCATAACCAACCAGCGCCTGCGCCGCCGCCAGCGCAAAATTGCCGCCTGATCCGATAGCGGTAACGCCATTTTCGGGCTCGAGAACGTCGCCATTGCCCGTGATGACCAAAGTCACATCCTTGTCGGCGACGATCATCATCGCCTCAAGGTTGCGCAGATATTTGTCAGTGCGCCAGTCCTTGGCCAGCTCGACGGCGGCGCGCAGCAGCTGGCCATTGTGCCGCTCCAGCTTGCCTTCCAGCCGCTCGAACAGGGTAAAGGCATCGGCGGTCGCCCCGGCAAAGCCCGAAATCACCGACCCATCATGCAGCCGCCGCACTTTGCGCGCATTGGGCTTCATCACGGTATTGCCCATCGACACCTGCCCATCGCCAATGATGACGACTTCTTTGTCGGTGCGGACGGAAAGAATTGTGGTGCCGTGCCAGGGCGCGGTCGATGCGGCGTGGGGATTGTTCATGGGTTGCCATATGGGATGGCATGAAGGCGCGACAAGGGGGAATGGTGAGCCCTGCTGGGTTCGAACCAGCGACCTACTGATTAAAAGTCAGTTGCTCTACCGACTGAGCTAAGGGCCCGCACAACGCGCACATTGCGGAAGCGGTGCCCCTAATGCGGCGCGCCGAAGCGGTCAACCGGCTTTGCGCGGGCGTGGCGCGCGAACAGTTGGCGGACGGACAGCCCCGTCAGCGGATCGTGCCAATCGGGCGCGATGCGGGCGAGGGGGGCGAGCACGAAGGCGCGGGTGCGGAACGCCGGATGCGGCACCACTGCGCCGCCGCTGACAAAGCTGCCCTCCGACCAGAGGATCAGGTCGAGGTCGAGCGTGCGTTCGCCCCATTCGCGCGCGCGCTTGCGCCCGAAACTGGCCTCGATAGCGTGCAGTTCTTCGAGCAATTCGTCGGGGAGCAGCGGACTGGCCACCAGTGCGACGCAGTTGGCATAGCGACGGCGGCTGGGGCCGAGCGGTGCGCTGCTGCTGATCGGACTGGCGTCGAGCAAGGTCAGCGGCGCATCGTCCAGCGCTACCAGTGCGGCGGCAACCATCGCCGCCGGGGTGCGCCCGCTGCGCCCGGCGCGGTTGCTGCCGAGGCCCACGGCGTAGAGATAAGAGATGGCTTGGGTCACGACCGGGCCAGCATCGCGCCAAATTCGGCAACCAGCGCACTGTACAGGTCGCGTTTGAACGGAACGATCAGCTCGGGCAGCGACTCCAGCTCAGTCCAGCGCCAGGCACGAAATTCGGGATGATCGGTGGCGATATTGATGTCGGCATCGCTGCCCAGAAAGCGCGCGAGGAACCAGTGCTGGCGCTGGCCGCGATAGCGCCCGCCCCACATTTTGCCCATCAGCTGCGGCGGCAGGTCATAATAATGCTCGGTCGCGCTGGTTGCGATGATGTCGGCCAGATCGGGCGCAATTCCGGCTTCTTCGCCCAGTTCGCGCAGCGCGGCGTCACGCGGGGTTTCGCCAGGGTCGATTCCGCCTTGCGGCATCTGCCACGCCTCGCTGCTACTATCGCGCCGCTGGCCGACGAACACCAGATTGGCGCTGTTGACCAGCATCACCCCGGCGCAAGGGCGATAGGGCAGGTGGGAGAAATCATCGCTCATGACCGCGCCCTTGTCACAAATTGCTTGGCACCGCGATAATTTTTCTGAATTGCGGCGCGGTTCAGCAACGCCTAATCAGTTGCAAGTCAAAACGGCAGTCCGCACCAGTCTGGGCTGACCGGGTACGCAGGAAACAAGGACGAATAATGGCGAGTTTGGCACAAGAGCCGGTCGGCGCAGCGACAGTGCAGGCGTCCGATGCGGTCGTGGTGCGTTTTGCCGGGGACAGCGGCGACGGGATGCAGCTGACCGGGGGACAATTTACCCTTTCGTCGGCGCTCGCGGGCAATGACTTTGCGACCTTCCCCGACTTTCCCGCCGAAATCCGTGCGCCGCAGGGCACGCTGTTCGGCGTGTCGGCGTTCCAGATCAATTTCGGGTCAACCAGCATCGACACCGCGGGCGATGCGCCCGACGTGCTGGTGGCGATGAACCCGGCGGCGCTGAAAACCAATGTCGGCTCATTGAAGCCCGGCGGGCTGATCATCGCCGACGAGGGTGAATTTACGCCGCGCAATCTGGAGAAGGCCAAATATACGAGCAATCCGCTGGAGGATGACAGCCTCGCGCCGTGGCAGCTGCTCAAGCTCAACATCAGTCAGGCGACGCTCGACGCGGTCAAGCCATATGGCCTTGGCAACAAGGAAGCGCTGCGCTGCAAGAATATGTGGACGCTGGGACTCGCGCTGTGGATGTTCGACCGCGACCGCCAGCCGCTCATCGACTGGATCCGTACAAAATTCGCACGCAATGATGGGCTAGCCGAGGCCAATGTTGCGGCGCTCAACGCGGGCCATGCGTGGGGTGAAACGGCAGAGCTGTCGGGCCCGCTGAAGCAATATCACGTCGACCCGGCACCCGCCTCGCCCGGTCTGTATCGCGCGCTGACCGGCGCCGAGGGGATTGCGCTGGGACTAGTCGCAGGTGCGCGGCTCGCCGGTTTGCCCATGTTTTTCGGCGGCTATCCGATCACCCCGGCATCAGCCATTTTGCATCATTTGTCGCGGCTCAAGGAATTTGGCGTCACCACCTTTCAGGCGGAGGACGAGATCGCCGCCATCTGTTCGGCGATCGGGGCGAGCTATGGCGGCGCGCTGGGCGTTACCTCGTCTTCGGGTCCGGGCATTGCCTTGAAGGGTGAGGCAATGGGTCTTGCCATTATGACCGAACTGCCTCTGGTCATCGTCAATTCGCAGCGCGGCGGGCCCTCGACCGGCCTGCCCACCAAGACCGAACAATCGGACCTGTATCAGGCGGTTTATGGGCGTAACGGCGACGCGCCGATGCCGGTGATTGCGGCGCGCTCGCCCGGCGATGCCTTCGACTGTGCGATCGAGGCGGTGCGGATTGCGGTGCAATATATGACGCCGGTGATGCTGCTGACTGACGGCTATATCGCCAACGCGGCCGAACCATGGGCGGTGCCCGAGATTGAGGATATCAAACCCTTCCCGGTGACTTTCCTGGATCATGTGCCCGAAGGCGGGTTCAAACCCTATGCGCGCAATGACAAGCTCGCGCGGCCGTGGGTGAAGCCCGGCACGCCCGACCTGCTCCACCGCATCGGCGGGATCGAGAAAGAAGTCGATACCGGCCACATCAACTATACGCCCGCCAACCATCAAGCGATGACCGACCTGCGCCAGGCCAAGGTTAACGGGGTGGCGAACACTATTCCTGACCAAACGTGCGAAGTCGGCGCGCCGGGCGGCAAACTGGCGATTGTCGGTTGGGGTTCCACCTATGGCCCGATCCATCAGGCGGTGACCAAGGCGCGCATCCGCGGGCAAGATGTCAGCCACATCCACATCCGCCACATCTGGCCGACGCCCAAGAATTTGGGCGAGTTGTTGCACAGTTTTGATCATGTGATCGTGCCCGAGATGAATACGGGCCAGCTCAAAACCCTGCTGCGCGACCAGTTTCTGGTCGATGCCAAACCGCTCAACAAAGTGTCGGGCCAGCCCTTCACTATCGCCGAAATCGAAGCCGCCATTGCGGGAGCCCTTTCATGAACGACATGACCCCCATTGCCCGCGCAACGACCATGAAAGATTGGGAAACCGACCAAGAAGTGCGCTGGTGCCCCGGTTGCGGCGACTATGCGATCTTGAAGGCGATGCAGCGCACCATGCCCGAAATTGGCGCGGTGCCCGAAAAGACGGTATTTGTCAGCGGCATCGGCTGCTCGTCGCGCTTTCCTTACTATATGGAAACATACGGCTTTCACACCATCCACGGCCGCGCGCCGGCGGTGGCGACGGGGTTGAAGCTGGCCAATCCCGAGCTGGATGTGTGGATCATCACGGGTGACGGCGATGCGCTGTCAATTGGCGGCAACCACACGATGCACCTGCTGCGCCGCAACCTCAATTGCCAGATCATGTTGTTCAACAACGAGATTTACGGGCTGACCAAGGGCCAATATTCGCCCACCAGCCGCGTCGGCACCAGCGGCCCGTCGACCCCCTATGGCTCGGTCGATCGCCCCGCAATGCCGTGCGCCTTTGCGCTAGGTTCAGGCGCGCGCTTCGTGGCGCGCGGGTTCGATGTGTCGAAGAACCTACCCGAAGTGCTGAAAGCCGCGCACGCGCACAGGGGTGCGGCCTTTATCGAGATTTTTCAAAACTGTATCGTCTATAATAAAGACGTGTTCGAGGATTTTGCCGCGCCCAAGGGGGCCGAAGACCGCCAGCTTTGGCTGCAGAATGGCGAGCCTATGCTGTTCGCCAAGGGCACTAAGGGCATAACCCTCGACCATGAAAGCCTCACGCTTAAGGTCGTCGATGTCACTGATGGAGACTGGAAGGCTGCCGGGGTGATTGTGCACGATGTTACGAACCGTAGCGTCGCACATATGCTCGTCGAAATGCGTTTCGGTGAATTTCCGATGGCGCTCGGCGTCCTCTATGATGACCCGCGCCCAACATTTGAGGCCGAAGTCTGGGCGCAAAATCGCGTGACGTCCGAAGGCAAAGCAGCGGACCTGAACAAGCTGTTGGGCAAAGGCCAGACCTGGATAGTGGGCGACGAAGTGGGGCCGGAACTTTAAAGCCGCAGCGAAGGGCGCCCGACCTTTTCAGACGTTTCCTTGGGTGTGCGTTTCTCAAGCGGGCCAAGCCAGTCCTTTGCGTCCCGACCCACAAATAGTTGCGGGCGCGACCGTGTGATCGCGATTTTCCTTTCCCAGTTTTCTATCAATCCAAATGCCTTGCGCGCTGCCACGACGAGCGGGTCGTTTTTGCGCATGGCATTGTTGATCAGCGCATCGCCGAAAAAGGTCCAGTCGTTGCCGGCATTGCAACCGAATGAAGTGGTCCAGTCCGAAGCCGCAGTGATCACGACGCTGGAGTCACTGCGAAGCGCGGGGACGAATATCCCCGAATAGCAGGCCGAGATAATCACCATTCGGCGTTGGATACCGCTGCCGTCGAGCATGGCACGCAATCGGCCCGGCCCAATCATGCCATTGCCAAATTCTTCGTCGCGATAAGCCAACCCGCTGTCGGCATCCCCATGGCTGGTGGTGAAAAGGACTAGCACATCTTCTTTCACATCCATAGCTGCTGCAACTGCGCTTATGGCGGTCGCCAGATTTTGTGGCGAGCCATTCGCAGCAGTGGCCTGTTCGCCGTTGGGCCCGGCAGCAAGCAGGATCGTCCGGCCGGCGGCGTCGTAGCGGCGGGCTAGTACGCGCGATGCTTCGGCGGCTTCACGCCCGAATACGCCGTCCGAATCGAGCCCAATGGCAACGACATAGGCATCGACCACCCCCGGGCGCTGCGGAGCGAGCGCGGCGATGCTGGTTGCCAATTTCCGGTGATCAGCAAGGTACCATGAGGGCGCGCGGCCATATTCGGAGTGGTAACCCTGATCAGCCATTTCACGCATGCTGGCGGCGACTTTGGCCACCTTCTCGGCGTCACTTTCCTTCGCCGCGACATGGCTGGTCAGAGCCAGCCATGCACACAAGCCCGCAATTGCTGGTTTCCGCTTCATCATCATCCTTTCGCGCCGGATTCGCGGTGTGATCAATGCTGACCTACACCAGTTGAAAAAACAGCTAACATTCGAACGGCTTCAAACATATGACCCGTTGTCATGGACAATCTGACGCATAGCTTAGTGGGGGCGCTGCTGGGGCAAGCAGGGCTGAAACGTAAGACGGCGCTGGCGATGCCGGTGCTGATCATCGCGGCGAATATTCCCGATATCGATGCGGCCTGTCTGTTCTGGCTGGATGGGGCCGAGCACCTCGCGTTCCGGCGCGGGATTACGCATGGGCCGCTGGCGATGCTGGTGCTACCCGTGCTGCTTTGGGCGGTGATGCTGGGCTGGGACCGGTGGCGGCGGCGGATCAATGCCGAACGTCCGGCGGTGCATAGGGGGTGGCTGCTGGCGCTGGCCTTCATCGGGACGCTCAGCCATCCAGCAATGGATTGGTTGAACACTTATGGCGTCCGCCTGCTTGAACCATTCAGCAGTCGCTGGTCCTACGGCGACAGCATCTTTATCATCGACGTTTGGTTGTGGCTGGGATTGGCCAGCGCGCTGTGGATATCGCTGCGGGCAGAGCGCAAGGGCGTAACCAATTGGTCGCAGCCGGCGGGCTTTGCGGTTGCTGTAGCTTCGGCCTATATCGTCACGAATGGCGTCATAACCGGACTGGCTGAACGGAGTGCGATGGCAGCCCTTCGTTCAAAGGGAATCGAAAGCCCGCTGGTCGTTGCGAGCCCGCCCCCGGTGGTGTTTTGGGAGCGCGAAGTGTTTTGGCGCGATGATAAAGACTACGGGCAGATCAGGTTTTCTTCCTTCTCGTCGCCTGCCGCAAATACAGAGGTGATTCCACACAATGCCGGCGACCCGCGCCTTGCGGCTCTTGCAGCCGGCAACAGCGAAGTACGCGCTTTTCTGTTCTGGTCGCGTATGCCAGTTGCAAGATTTGGGCCGGATGGAACGCTCACCTTAACCGATCAGCGCTATAGCCATCCATTGGCGGTAGATCGTTTCAAGGTCGTGGCCAAGCCGGTGGCGGACACCCGATGATCCAACCCCAGATTGTCTGGTTGCGGCAGGATTTGCGGCTCTCTGACCAGCCTGCCTTCACCGCTGCGGCAGCAGCGGGGCCAGTGATTCCGATCTATATTCTTGACGATGACACGCCTGCACACCGCCGCATGGGCGCAGCGTCGCGTTGGTGGCTGCATCGCAGTTTGTCCGCACTCGCCCGCGATCTGGAGCAACGTGGGTCGCGGCTGTTGTTGCGGCGGGGCAGGGCAGACAGGATTTTGGCAGAATTGGCGAGCGAAACCGGCGCATCGGCTATCCATGCCCTGCGCCATGTCGAGCCGTGGTGGCGCAATGCCGAGCGCGCGCTGAAGGCGGCGCTGCCTGAACATTGCCCGCTAGTGCGCTATGACGGGCAATATCTTGCTCGGCCCGGCACGGTTCTGACCGGCGGCGGTACGCCGTTCAAGATCTACACGCCCTTCTGGCGCGCGCTTGCCGAAACTATGCCGCCGCCGGAACCGCAGCCTGTACCGTTCAGTCTAGCGCCCCCCGACCAATGGCCTGTCAGCGATGAGCTTGATGATTGGGAGCTGTTGCCAACCCGGCCTGACTGGGCGGGGGGAATGCGCGCGATGTGGAAACCAGGCGAGGCAGGGGCAAAAGCGCGCCTCAATGACTTTCTAGGCCGTGCCAGCCGCTACAACGAACTGCGGAACTTCCCGTCCGACACCGGAACCAGTTTTCTGTCGCCACACCTGCATTTCGGCGAGGTGTCGCCTGCACAGTGTTGGCATGCGACTATGGCCTGCGGCGGGTCGGTAGAAACTTTTCTGAAGGAGTTGGTGTGGCGCGATTATGGCGCGAACCTGATCCAACAATATCCAGATTATGGCAGCCGAAACGCGCGCGAGGCGTTCGACCACTTTCCGTGGCGGGACCATGACGACCCTGCGGTCGCAGGTGATCTTAAAGCATGGCAGCAAGGCCGTACAGGATATCCGATTGTCGACGCTGGGATGCGAGAGCTGTGGGCCACAGGGTGGATGCACAACCGCGTGCGCATGATTGCTGCATCCTTCCTCATCAAACATCTCCTGATCGACTGGCGCGTTGGCGAACAATGGTTCTGGGATACGCTGGTCGATGCCGATTACGGGTCAAATGCAACCAACTGGCAATGGACGGCGGGCAGCGGCGTCGACAGCAATATGTTCGTGCGGATCATGGCACCGCTATCCCAGTCGGAAAAGTTCGACGCTGGCAACTATATTCGTCGCTGGGTGCCTGAATTGGCCGATGTATCCGACCCCTATGTCCACGACCCCTATGAACATGGCGTGCTGCCTAAAGGTTATCCGCGCAAGATTGTCGGGCATCGGGAGGCGCGCCAGCGGGCGCTGGCGGCGCATGGTGTCATGAAGGCGCAAAGCTGATTGCACGCGCGCTGGCTTTGCGACAAGGTGGCCCGATGACCATTCAGCCTCGGAGTAAGCGTGGGGAGCATCTCGTGAGGGCCGAGGCGGGCTTCGCGACCGGCGGGAGCTTGGCACGCGTCTTGGCGCGATTGCCCGCTGCATGGTTCCACCGCCAACTCGACCGGATTGACAGTGGTCTCGATTTTGGCGCGCTTGAGGGTCATTTGCCAGATGGCAGCGTGCGCATCTTGGGCGGTCGCGGCGAAGGACCGCTAGCAATTGTCGAACTGCGTAGCTGGGCAGCGCTAGTGCGGCTCGCTTTGTCCGGTTCGGCAGGTTGGTATGTCGCGTGGGAACGCGGCGAATGGTGGAGCGCTGACGCGGTGCCATTATTCGACCTGTTCATGCGCAATGCCGACGGATTGGGCCAAGCGGCCCGGGCGAAAGGGCCGTGGCGCTGGGTGAATAGCGTGCTGCACTGGCTGCGGCGTAATCACCGGTCGGGTGCACGCCGCAACATTCTGGCCCACTATGATTTGGGCAATGATTTTTACGCCGCCTGGCTGGACAAGACGTTGACTTATTCCAGCGCAATGTTTGCAGAAACTGATCAACCACTGGCCGAGGCGCAACAGCACAAGATCGATGCGCTGCTCAACCGACTAAGGCTACATTCGGGCAGCAAGCTGCTGGAAATCGGTTGCGGCTGGGGCAGCTTGAGTGCGCGCGCGGTCGAACGGCACGACACGATTGTCCATGCGATCACGCTAAGCCCAGAACAGGCACGGGTAGCACAGGCAAGGCTGACGGCACTTGATCCCGGCGGCAAGTCGCGCGTTACCCTGACCGACTACCGTGACGTGACCGGGCAATTTGACGCCATCGCCAGCGTCGAAATGGTCGAGGCCGTCGGACGCGAATATTGGCCAATCTTTCTAGATGTGGTTAGCCAGCGTTTGCGCGACGGTGGCCGCGCCGCCATCCAATTCATTGCGATTCGTGACGAATTGTTTCCTGCCTATGCGCGTAGTCGTGATTTTATCCAGACTTTTGTCTTTCCGGGGGGCTGCTTGCTCGGCGAAGCCGAATTTCGGATGCTGGCGGAAAAACGCAGGCTGCGTTGGGAGGATGCAGTGCATTTCGGCAGTGATTATGCCGAGACGCTGAAGCAATGGCGCGCCAATTTTGACGCGGCCGTAGAGCAGCGCCTGTTGCCGCCGGGTTTCGACGATCGGTTCGTGCGGCTTTGGCGTTACTATCTGCAATATTGCGAAGGTGGGTTTCGCGGTGGCGGGATCAGCGTGGCGCAGGTGACACTGATAAAATATTGAAAGTGGGGAGGGTATAACAATGATCCCAAGGATCCATCCGAAGAGCATTTTGGTGTGTCTCGCCCTTTTGCTAGCGGCGACGTCCAATGCTCCACTCACCGCGCAGGAACTGCCGAAGGATCAGAATGTGCTTTTTTGGAAGTTGGATCAACGCGACGCAGCCTTTCGCCAGATGGAAAAATTGGCACCCACGAACATTATCGCCGCGGGTGGCAAGATAATGATGCTGCCTAAGGGACCGTCGCTGACTGTCCCTGGGTTTGATTTGCCGCAATATATGGAACGGCAGCGCAATGCAGGGCTGATCATTATTCAGGACGGCATAGTCCGTTTTGAACGCTATGCGCTGGGTTTTGACGGCTCGGGTCGCTGGACCAGCTTTTCCGTTGCCAAATCGCTCACCTCGACGCTGGTCGGTGCGGCGGTTAAGGATGGCTATATCAAGAGCCTTGAAGACAAGGTCGCCGCCTATATCCCCGGTCTGAAAGGATCAGTCTACGACGATGTCACCGTTCGTCAGTTGCTGACCATGACGTCAGGCGTGAAATGGAACGAGGATTACACAGATCCCAATAGCGACGTCGCTCGGTTCAACCTGCACAAGCCAGCGTCCGGCGAGGACATTACCGTCAGCTATATGAAGACGTTGCCACGCGAGGCTCCGGCGGGGTCAAAGTGGGTCTATAAGACAGGCGAAACCAATTTGATTGGTGTGCTGGTGTCGAGCGCGACAGGCAAGACGGTGTCGGCTTATCTACAGGAGAAAATCTGGGGTCCGTTCGGGATGGAGCAGGACGCGGTGTGGATGCTGGGGCCGACGGGACATGAAATCAGCGGCTGCTGCATTTCGGCTAGCCTGCGCGATTATGCACGGTTCGGACTGTTCATCATGAACGGCGGTGTCGCCGGGGGAAAGGCGGTTTTGCCCGACGGGTGGATTGCCGCTGGGACCACAAAGCAGGCTGACATCGGCGTGCCGGGCCGTGGTTATGGCTATCAATGGTGGACCAATGACGATGGCAGCTATGCCGCGCAGGGCATTTTCGGCCAAGGCATCTTTATCGACCCGACGCGCAAGTTGGTAATTGCCACCAATGGCAATTGGCCAACCGCAACAGACCCCGACGGGGTAGGGGCCGAGCGCGAACGGTTTTACAAAGCCGTTCAGGCGGCGGTTGACGCTGAATAGCAGATCAAATGGCAGTGCGCACTACACGGCTGGCAAGCCATGTGGCCGCTAGCGGGATGATGAATCCGGCTGCTGTCACCCAGACGGCATCACCGAGCGTCAGCGCACGATAAATGGCGGCCCCAGCGACGGCCCCGGCGACAATCCAGCCAGGCCCTGCTTGTGCCGACGCGCGCATTGCCAACCATGCTCCAGCAAAGCTGCCGACAAACCACCCGATGAACAGCGACAAAGTGTTGCCAAGCGGGATTTGGACCTCTTCGGTGGCCGGATCATAAACGACCGGCGACAGCTTTCCCCCAAATTGCAACGCGAGATAGATGAGGCCGAAAGCCAACAGGATGCCGACAATGGTGCTGATGATGGTCCGCATAAAGCCCCTTCTTAGGCCGCGTTCTTGCCCAACGCCTGATAAGCGGTGCTATCAAAGCCGGCAATGCAGAGCGCCGCAATGGCTTCACCAACGACGACAGGGTCTTTGACCGATGCGGCATCTTCGCCCGGAAATGCGCGCGCGCGCATTTGTGTGCGGGTAGCGCCGGGATCGACAATCGCAGTGCGAACCGTCGAGATATTGGCCATCTCGGCACCATAGCTGGTGACTAGCGCCTCAAGCGCCGCTTTCGATGCACCATAGGCCCCCCAATAAGCGCGCGGAGTGCGCCCAACCGAGGATGTAAGGGCAATGACCTTGCCCGTTGCAGAGCGGCGCAACAACGGGTCGAAGTTGGCGATCAATGCCTGTTGTGCAATCAAATTGAGCGTCAGGACGCGGTTAAATTCCTTGCCATCGATTGCCGCAACCGGCGTCAATGTTCCCAGTGTGGCGGCGTTCATCACCAATATGTCCAGGCGCTGCCAGCGCTCGGCAATAGCGCTGGCGAGGCGAGCAATGGCATCCCCATCGACGAGATCAAGTGGCGCAATAGTCGCACTGCCGCCAGCCTCGTGAATTTTGTCTTCCAAATCTTCGAGCCCCGCCGCAGTCCGCGCGGTGATAATGACATGCGCGCCGGCTGCTGCGAGCGCGGCGGCGGTTGCGGCACCGATGCCGCGGCTGGCACCGGTGACAAGCGCGATCTGGCCGTCGAGCGGCTTTGCCGTTTCATCTGTCATGTTTAAACTACCCGTTCGGCCAGCAGCGCAAACTGATCTTCCGCCGCGACATCATCATGGTCGGTCAACGTCGTGGGATAATCACCGGTAAAGCAGGCGTCGCAATATTGTGGCCGGTCGTTGTGGCGGCTGTCGGTGCCCAACGCTCGGTACATGCCATCAATGGACAGGAAGGCCAGACTGTCTGCATTGATGAAGTTCGCCATCTGCCCAACCGTCATCTGCGCGGCGAGCAGCTTTCCGCGCTCTGGCGTGTCGACGCCGTAAAAGCAGCTATGCGCCGTTGGCGGACTGGCGATGCGCATATGCACCTCGCGCGCGCCGGCATCGCGCATCATCTGGACGATTTTCATGCTCGTAGTTCCGCGCACGATGCTGTCGTCGATCAACACGACGCGCTTCCCCTCAATCAGCATGCGGTTGGCATTATGCTTGAGTTTGACGCCAAGGTGGCGAACCTTGTCGCCCGGCTGGATGAAGGTGCGCCCGACATAATGCGAACGGATGATGCCGAGCTCGAACGGGATGCCTGATGCCTGCGCATAACCGATGGCGGCCGGGGTGCCGCTGTCGGGCACGGGAATAACGATATCCGCGTCGACAGGGTTTTCAACGGCCAGTTCGGCACCGATGGCTTTGCGCACCGAATAGACGCTTGTACCTTCGACAATCGAGTCTGGGCGAGAGAAATAGACATATTCAAAGATGCAAGGACGCGGATTCTGCTCTGCGAATGGCCGGATCGAGGTCATCTCACCGTCACGCACAATCACCATCTCACCCGGATCGACTGAGCGGATGAACTCTGCGCCGACAACGTCAAGCGCAACCGTTTCCGAAGCGAAAATAATCGCTTCGTTTAACCGGCCGATGACCAGCGGTCGCACACCCAACGGATCGCGGCAGCCGATCAGCCCTTCGGCGGTCATGCAGATTAGGGAGTAGGCACCTTCAACCTGTTTCAGCGCGTCGATGAATCGATCGAGGAGCGTCCGGTAGCTTGAATTGGCGACAAGGTGGATAATCACCTCGGTATCGCTGGTGGATTGAAAGATTGCGCCGCGCCTCACCAGTCCCTTGCGCAGCGTTAGCGCGTTGGAAATATTGCCGTTGTGCGCGACGGCAAAGCCACCGGTCGACAATTCGGCAAACAGCGGCTGCACATTGCGCAGCGCGGTTTCGCCAGTGGTCGAGTAACGCACATGGCCGATGGCGGCTTGGCCTTCGAGCTGGCGGATGATGTCGTCGCGGTCAAAATTGCCCGCGACATGGCCCATCGCGCGGTGCGTGTGGAAATCGCGCCCCGAAAAGCTGGTAATGCCCGCCGCCTCTTGCCCGCGATGCTGGAGCGCATGGAGACCAAGCGCGACGACGGCCGCGGCGCTATCAGCCCCGTGGATGCCGAATACGCCGCATTCCTCGCGCAGCTTGTCGTCGTCAAATGGATGGGTGGTGAGCATCGGCAATCCTGCACGGGCGACGTGGCTGGCGCGCATATAGGGCTGGGGGCGGGATTTGTCGCCCCCTTAATGTCATCGCTTCGTCTTGTTCGGGTAGCAGGCCCATATGGTCCCCCAGGGTCCGGGCGCAGCAGGAGGCCCGTCGCTTCCCCGACGGCCAAAAAAGCCCAGAATTCTCAGAAAGTATAAACCACCCCCTATCCCCCCGGCGGTGCGAATTCCAGATGGCAGGAGAGAGGTGACGGCGCGAAGACCGCGGCCAGACACTGGTTATCAAAAGACATATTTCCCGCATGTAGGAAAGCGTTTTGTTGGTGGAACAGCTTGCCTGCAATGGGTAAGGCTGCGGCTTATGAAACAGGCAATTGAAGCGGGGACGCATTTTAGGCCGCATTTTGACGCGGCCGGGTTGGTAACCGCCGTGGTCACGGATGCCGATAGCGGCGGCGTGCTGATGGTCGCGCATATGAACCGCGAGGCGATCGACCGCACGCTGCAAACGGGGCAGGTGCATTTCTGGTCGCGTTCGCGCCAGCAATTGTGGCTGAAGGGCGAAACGTCGGGACATTTCCTGACGTTTGTTGAAATGCGGGTCGATTGCGATCAGGATGCTCTGTGGATTATCGCGCGGCCAGCCGGTCCGGCTTGTCACACTGGTGCGCCCAACTGCTTCTATCGCCGGGTTGTTGATCTGGAAACTGTCGAAGATTTGCTGGATCGTGATGGCCGCGACAGCGCTTGACGTTCACGTCAACGTCAAATAGCTTGATCGGATGACGACTGAATATGGCCATTCGCATATCGACACGCCCGACCATCTGGGCCGCGATCAGTTCAGCATTACCGATCTGTCTTCCGAATTTGGCGTGACGGCGCGGGCGCTGCGCTTTTACGAGGACGAGGGGCTGATCAGCCCGTCGCGGCGCGGATTGGCGCGCATTTATTCAAAGCGCGATCGCGCCCGACTGGCTTGGATATTGCGCGCGAAACGCGTCGGTTTCAGCCTGGCTGACATCCGCGAGATGATTGACCTGTACGACATTGGTGATGACCGCAGGAAGCAGCGACAGGTCACTATCGAAAAATGCCGTGATCGGATTGCACTTTTGACGCAGCAACGCGATGATATCGATAGCGCAATTGCCGAGTTAACGCGCTTTATTGATACGGTCGCCATGGCCGAGGCCGGGAAACATCCCGCCTGACGCTACGGCGCCGGTTAACGCTGCCAGTTGAAAAATCGAGACGAAGGATTCTCCCATGCCCGTTTACCGCGCCCCGGTGAAAGACGCCCTGTTCGTGCTGAACGAAGTCATCGGCATTGACCGTTATGCCAATCTGCCGGGTTTTGAAAATGCGACGCCCGACACCATCGAGGCGGTGCTGACCGAGGCCGGGCGTTTTTGTTCCGAAGTGCTCGCCCCGCTCAACCGGGTCGGCGACGAGGAGGGCTGTACGCGCCATCCCGATGGCAGTGTGACCACCCCGACGGGCTTCAAAGAGGCCTTTGAGCAGTTCGTTGAAGCCGGCTGGCCGCTGCTGACCGCGCCCGAGGCCTTTGGCGGACAGGGAATGCCCCACGTGCTGGGCATGGTGATGGAAGAATTTGAAAATGGCGCGAACCAGGCGTTCGCCATGTATCCGGGGCTAACGCGCGGCGCGTCGGCGGCGCTCTTGGTAAAGGGATCGCCCGAACAACAAGCGACCTATTTGCCCAATATGCTGGCGTGCCGCTGGGGTGGTACCATGAACCTGACCGAACCGCATTGCGGCACGGACCTGGGCCTCATTCGCACCAAGGCGGAACCTCAGGGTGATGGTAGCTATGCCATCACCGGCACAAAGATTTTCATTTCCTCGGGTGAGCATGACCTGACCGAAAACATCATCCATTTGGTGCTGGCCAAGACTCCCGACGCGCCCGACAGCGTTAAGGGCATCAGCCTGTTCATTGTGCCCAAGTTTCTGGTCAATGCGGACGGTTCGCTGGGCGCGCGCAACGCCGTCAGCTGTGGTTCAATCGAGCATAAGATGGGCATCCACGGCAATTCGACCTGCGTCATGAACTATGATGGCGCGACCGGATATCTGGTGGGTGAGGAGAATAAGGGCCTTGCCGCCATGTTCATCATGATGAACGCCGCGCGGTTGGGCGTTGGTGTCCAAGGCGTAGCGGTTGCCGACGCGGCGTATCAGAACGCCATCGCTTATGCCCAAGACCGGCGGCAGGGGCGGGCACTCACTGGCCCGGCAGACCCGCAAGCCAAGGCAGACCCGCTGTTCGTTCACCCCGATGTGCGGCGCATGCTGATGGACGCCAAGGCGATGACCGAAGGGCTGCGCGCGCTGTGCATCTGGGGGGGCATCCAGATTGATCTGTCGCATTCGGCGCCGAGCGAGGAAGAACGGCAGGCCGCCGACGATCTGGTCAGCCTGCTGACCCCCGTCATCAAGGGCTTTGGGACCGACAAGGGCTATGAAATCGCCACCAACGCCCAGCAGGTGTTTGGCGGCCACGGCTATATCGAGGAATGGGGGATGAGCCAGTTTGTGCGCGATGCCCGCATCGCCATGATTTACGAAGGCGCCAACGGCGTGCAGGCTATGGATCTGGTGGGACGCAAGCTGGCGCAAAATGGCGGCCGCGCGGTGCAGGCGCTGTTCGCCACCATCGATGCGGAATGTGCCACGGCCAAGGCCAACCCAGCGCTGGCCGATGTCGCAGAGCGGCTGGAAAAAGCCAATAGCGAGCTTAAGGCCGCAACCTTTTGGTTCGTGAACAATGGCTTGACCAATCCTAACAATATCGGTGCCGGTGCGCATCATTACATGCACATCATGGGACTGGTCGCCGTCGGATCAATGTGGCTGATGATGGCGGGCGCAGCGCACAAGGCGCTCGCAGCCGGCACGGGCGACAAGGCATTTTATGAGGCCAAGCTGGTCACCGCGCGTTACTTTGCCGAGCGGATGCTGCCCGATGCGGGGGCGCTGCGCCGCAAGATCGAGGCGGGGTCTGAGGCGATGATGGCGCTGGATCCAGCGCAATTTGCCTACGCATAAGAGGAGATAAGCAATGGCAGACGATGTGGTCCTGTTCGAGCAGCGGGGCGGCATTGCCATTGCCACGCTCAACCGGCCCGAGGCGCTGAATGCGGTCAATGGTGCGGTTTCATCGGCGCTGGGGGCCATCGCCGAGCGCGTTGAGGCCGATGACGGCATAAGAGTTGCGGTGCTGGCGAGCAGCAGCGCGCGCGCATTTTGTGCCGGAGCCGACCTCGCCGAAGTTGCGCGCGGCAACCGCAACAGCATTTCGCATCCCGAATATGGCTTTGGCGGTTTCGTGAATTTCCCGCGAACCAAGCCGTGGATCGCTGCGGTCAATGGCTATGCCATGGGCGGGGGGTTTGAACTGGCGATGAGCTGCGACATGATTGTTGCGGGTGAGGGCGCGCAGTTTGGGCTGCCCGAAACACAGCGCGGGTTGTTTGCGGCAGCGAGCGGAGCTTTTCGGTTGGCGCGGCTGATCCCGCGCCCGATTGCCAATGAAGTCCTGACCACCGGCCTGCGGCTGGATGCGGCGCGCGCGCTGGCGCTGGGGGTGGTGAATCGCGTGGTCGCCGCAGAAGCGGTGCTCGATACCGCCGTGGCGCTGGCAGCGAAGGTGACGGAATCGGCGCCTCTGGCCGTTGCGGCTAGCCTGGATCTTGCCCGCAAGACCTATGATCTGGACGAGGCTGGCTTGTGGGACTTGAACCGCAAACATGCAGCAGTGGTCATGAGTTCGGCCGATGCCATTGAGGGGGCGACGGCCTTTATCGAGAAGCGTGCGCCCAACTGGACGGGGAAGTAGCGCCATGCATTTTCATTTCGACCTGACCGGACGGACCGCGCTAGTGACGGGTGCATCGTCAGGCCTGGGCGCGAATTTTGCCCGGGCGCTGGCCGCGGCGGGGGCGACGGTTGTTGTCGCGGCGCGGCGTGTGGATCGGCTGGCGGCACTGGTCGAAGAGATAGCAGCGGCGGGCGGCAAAGCGCATGCCGTGGCGATGGACGTTGCAGATGAACGTTCGATACGGGAAGGCTTTGCCGAAGCCGAAGCGGCGGTCGGGCCGATCAACGTCTTTGTCGCCAATGCCGGGGTTGCCAGCGAGAGCATGACGCTGGAACAGCCTGTCAGCGAGGTAGATGCGGTCCTGTCCGTCAACTTGCGCGGCGTGGTGCTGAGCGTTCAAGAAGCGGCGCGGCGGATGGTTGCGGCAGGCAGCGCGGACAAGGAAGACGGGCGGATCATCATCATCGGGTCCATCACCGCCGATAGGATTTTCCCAGGCGCGGCGGTTTACGCGGCAACCAAAGCGGCGGTGCGGCATTTGGGGCGTAGTGTGGCGCGCGAATGGGCGCGCAAGGGCATCAATGTCAATGTGATCCAGCCCGGTTATTTCCGTTCGGAGATGACAGCGGCAATGATGGATTCGCCGATCGGAGAGAAGCTGGTGGCAAGCTTTCCGCGCCGCCGCCTGCGCGACATGACCGATTTGAATGCGCCCTTGCTGTGGCTGGCGTCGGATGCTTCGGCGGGGATTACGGGCACGGTCGTGACCGTCGATGACGGCCAGTCGCTCTAGCGTTTCATACACTGGCGCGCGTCATCGCGCGGAAATTCGGTGCAGTTCCACAGCGCCTTTTCAAAACCGGCGCCTTCATCGCGCAAGTAGGAAAAGCTCATCGCTGTCCGCTGCATGTCGGTCATCGCTTCGCTGCCGGGTTTGAGCACCGGGTTGGTCCAGCCGAAGAGCTTGCAATAGTCGCGGGAACCGCAAACGCGCAGGGCATAGGCAACAAACGCGTCGGCGGTAGCGCGGCGGTCGAGCACCACCAACAGCGTGTCACGCGTGTTGCCGGTAGCCGCAACCGGATCGCGTTTAATTTGCACGTCGCCAATCGCGGGATTGGCGTTGGCCATCGCTTCGATGGGGGTCGCTGTGGTGAGGCCATGCGCCGCGGACAATCCGGCAAGTTTGGTGATGGTCGGCTCGCCCGCCAGCCCACCGCGAAAGGCCGCGGGCGTGCCCCAAAAGCCCGGCCAACGGAAAAAGAGATGCGTGTCCACCGCCGCGATTTTTTCGAGGCTGTCGGACCAATATGGGCGCACCCAATCGGTATGATAATGCGTGGCAAGGCCGACGGAAGGATCCACCGATCCGTTCAGCGCCGCCAGCGCCACCGATTGCGCGCGTAGCCAGGCAAGATCGCTGTACCGCCGCGCCAATGCGCCGTCGCAGGTGAAGGTGAATTGGCAGCCGGTGGACCGCTCGGCCCCTTGAAAGACGACGCCGCAGACGCTTTTGGGAAAGGCCGGATGGCGCGCCCGGTTGAGCACTACCTGGGCCACGGCGCGCTGCCCCTTGTCATCATCGCCCGCCTCGTAAAGGACAGCGGCAGCCAGACAGTCGCGGGCGCGCTGGAAATCCTCGGCGCCGCCAACAAAGCGAAAGGGCGCAGCGGCAACCATGTTGCGGGTGACAAAGGGAATGCGCGCGTTGGCAGCGCGGGCGTCATCGAGCGTGACCGGGGCTAGTTCGACCGGGGCAACGACCGGAACCACATCCGGCGGCGGTGCGACGGGATGGACGGCGTTTGCGGGCTTGGCTGGCGCGCGCCCGTCGCTGGCCCACAGGACCGCAGCAATGGCGAGCACCGCAAGGATGGCAAACAGCCATCCCGTCGCATTATCAATCCGGTACTTGCTGGGCAGGTTCAGTGGCATGGGCCGGCGCCCTTACACCTCCGGCAGGAAATCGGGAACCGACAAGTAGCGCTCGCCGGTATCGTAATTGAAGCCGAGCACGCGCGAACCGACCGGCAGTTCAGCCAGTTTCTGCGCGATGGCGGCAAGCGTTGCGCCCGAAGAGATGCCCACCAACATGCCCTCTTCGCGCGCGGCGCGCCGGGCCCATTCCTTGGCGTCCGCCGGGTCAACCTGAATGACGCCATCGAGCTGGTCGGTATGCAGGTTGGCCGGCACGAACCCCGCGCCAATCCCCTGAATGGGGTGCGGCGCGGGCTGGCCGCCGGAAATGACCGGGGACAATGTGGGTTCGACCGCAAAGACTTTGAGGCCCGGCCAGTGCCCCTTGAGGAATTGGGCGCAGCCCGTGATGTGCCCGCCGGTGCCAACCCCGGTGACGATCGCGTCAATCGGTGTTTCGGCAAAATCAGCCAGGATTTCCGGCCCGGTGGTGCGCACATGGACATCGATATTCGCGGGGTTTTCAAACTGCTGCGGCATCCATGCCCCGGGCGTGGTTTCGACCAGCTGGATGGCGCGTTCGATCGCACCCTTCATGCCCTTTTCGCGCGGGGTGAGATCGAATGTCGCGCCATAGGCGAGCATCAGGCGGCGGCGTTCAAGGCTCATGCTTTCAGGCATGACGAGGACGAGCTTATAGCCCTTTACGGCCGCCGCCATCGCAAGGCCAATACCGGTGTTGCCCGACGTCGGTTCAACAATGACGCCACCGGGGCGGAGACTGCCGTCGGCCTCCGCCGCCTCGATCATGGCGAGGCCAATCCGGTCCTTGATCGACCCGCCGGGGTTGCTGCGTTCCGACTTCACCCACACTTCGGCATCCGGAAACAGCCGGTTCATGCGGATATGCGGCGTATTACCGATGGTTTCGAGGATCGAATTGGCTTTCATTGCAGGGGTCTTCCTCGGCTGTGCTGATATTGGTCGAAGCGAAATCGTGTCGCGTTGGCAAAGGGCGGGATGGCGACGCCGTCGGCTTCAATGAAGGGTGCATTCGCCATCGCTTCCAAGTGTAACGACGCGAGCAAATACTGTCCATAAGGCCAGTCGCCGATGTGCGATTCCGCGTTGAGGTGACCGAATGGTCCCGCGTTGACGAAACGCGCTGTCCATCGGTTCGCCAGCTTGCGTGCGGTCTGTAGATCGCAAAAGGGATCATTGTCACTGCCAACGACGACCAGCGGGCTGGTTGACCACAGGCCCGGAACCGGCGCAAAGGGTGCGAGGCGTGGATCAAGGTCGGTGCGCCAAAGATCAGGCGGGGCAACGAGCAGTGCGCCTGCCACGCGTCCTTGCGCGCCGCGGCCAGCATCGGCGAGCCAGTGCGCGACAGCGTGGCAACCAAGGCTGTGCGCGACAATGATGGTTGGAGCACCGATGTCGGCAAGCGCGCGGTCGATGGCGTCGACCCAGACATTGCGGCACGGCGCGTGCCAGCAATCGAGCTGGACGCGGTGGGCATCCAGAAACTGATCTTGCCAGCGGCTTTGCCAATGGTCGGGGCCGCTGTCGTCTAGACCTGGCATCAACAGGATGGGATGACCAATGGGAGAAGTGGTCACGGGATTTGCTCCTTCGCTAACTGAGGGGAAGGGCCGCGGTGACGGGTATGATCTGAATATATCAATTAATTTGATTGACAATAGATGAGCGACCAGCGGATGCCATCGTGCGGCGATTGGAATGCCGCTTATTCCAATGTTGCTTTGGTGCGAAACATGGGTTCGAACGTGCGCGCCCGGCGCAGTTCGGGGAATAGGAAAGCCCAAAGCGCAGTGACGCCGATCGCCCCTGCGCCGCCAAACACGACTGCGCCAACTGGACCCAGCAATGCCGCAGCCACGCCCGATTGCAGCTCGCCCAGCTCGTTCGAAGCCGATATCGCCAGACCCGAGACGGCGCTGACCCGTCCGCGCATAGAATCGGGGGTGTTGAGCTGTACTAGCGAGCTGCGTACGAACACCGACAACATGTCTGAGGCGCCCAGCAACACGAGCAGCGCCAGCGAGAGCGGGAAGCTGGTCGACAGGCCGAAACCGATGGTCGCGAAGCCAAACACCACCACTGCCCAGAGCATCTTGATCCCGACGTTGGTTTTGAGCGGGCGCCACGCGAGCCATAACGCAACTGTCGCTGCGCCTATTGCCGGGGCTGCCCGCAAAATGCCCAGACCTTCTGCGCCAACCATCAGAATGTCGCGGGCAAACACCGGCAACATCGCCGTTGCACCGGCCAGCAATACTGCGAACAGATCGAGCGTGATCGCGCCAAGCAGGAACCGTTCGCGCCAGGTGTAGGACAAGCCATCAGCCATTTCGCGCAAGGGATGGCGACGCGCCTCGGCTGGCGGCGGATGGACCGGTCGCACGAAGCTGAGTGTGACACTGGCGAACAACAGCAGCGCAGCGCTGGTCCAATAAGGAAGCGCGCCGTTGGCAGCGAACAGAAAGCCGCCAATCGCCGGCCCGATAACCGAGGCTGATTGCCAAGCGATCGAACTCATCGCGATGGCACGTGGGAGCAGGGCGGGCGGAACGATATTGGGGGCGATTGCGCTCATTGACGGACCAACGAACACGCGCGCAACGCCGTGCAACGCGGCGAGAAGGAACAGGACCGGCAATGTAAGGGCATCGCTGTAAGTGAACCAACCGAGTGCCAGCGCGACGAGCATGTCAATGCTGTTGGCAAAACCCGCAACCAGCCTCCGCTCGAATCGATCGGCGACCCATCCCGCCAACGGCGTCAGCACTGCAAGTGGAACAAATTGCACCAGTCCCAACAGGCCGAGCTGGAACGAGGCATCCCGAACCGACATGCCATAGTCGTCGCGGGCGACTGCATAGACCTGATAGCCGATGATGACGACCATCGCCATGGTAGCCATCACTGCGGCGAAGCGGGCAAGCCAGTACAGCCGAAAATCGGGGATTTGCAGCGGCGAGCTGGGTTCGACTGTCGCTGCGCTGGCCACGTCTGTCCCTTCCGATTGACGCTTGCCGATGACAAGCTGACTTTTGCGTGGCAGAAAGAAACGGGAATGGGGAGAGGAAAAAATGCGGACAAGCAAAAGCTTTGCTTTATCTGTCGCTTTCATCGCGCTGGCTGGTTGTGGCGGACCTTCCGAGGTGCCAGGCACGTCGGCAAAGGCCGACAAGGCGGTCGCCGAAACCGCGTACCCCGAAAGGGTTCTGTGGGGCGACACGCACCTGCATACCAGCAACAGTATCGATGCCTTTGGCTTTGGTGTGCGGCTTGACCCTGAAGCGGCGCTGCGCTTTGCGAGCGGTGAAGAAGTGACTTCGACCATGGGCATCGCGGCCAAGCTGGAACGCCCGCTCGATTTCCTTGTCATCGCCGATCACAGCGATGGCCTTGGGGCGACGCGGCGGCTTTATGACGCCCCGCGCTTCTTGATCCGCGACCCTGAGCTGCGCCGTTGGCATGACATGATGCACGAAGGACCCGAAGGGTCGCAGCGCGCCATGGCCGAACTGATCGACCGCGCGGCACGAAACGACCTGCCCGAAGCGATGCGCGATCCCGAAGCCAGCGAAGACGGTACGCGCACCGTATGGAAAAGCAGCGCCGAAGTTGTCGAGCGATATAATCAGCCCGGGAAATTCACCGCTTTTCACGGTTTTGAATGGACATCGATGCCCGGCGGCAACAATCTGCACCGCGTTGTCATGTTCCGTGATGGCTATGCCGAGGCGATCAAGACGCTGCCGTTCGGCAGCCAGCCGCCGCTCGACAAGGTCGAAAAGCTCTACGACTATATGGACCGGTATGAAAAGGTCACGGGCGGCAAGGTGCTCGCCATCCCGCATAACAGCAACTTGTCCAACGGTCTGATGTTTGAACTGACGGGCCCGGACGGTGGGCCGATGACCGCTGCCTATGCCCGCCGCCGCGCTGCGCGCGAGCCGGTGGTGGAAATTACCCAGATCAAGGGCGACAGCGAGGCGCACCCATTCCTGTCGCCGAACGACGAGTTTGCGGGCTTTGGCGTAAAAGGATGGGAACTTGGCAATTTGCCGATGTCCGAGGCCAAGACCAACGCCATGTTTGCCGGCGAATATATTCGCGAGGCGCTGAAGCGCGGCCTGGAGATTGAGGCGCGAACCGGCGTCAACCCTTACAAGTTCGGTCTGATAGGATCGACCGACAGCCACACCGCACTGGCAACGGGCGACGAGGATAATTTCTTTGGCAAGCACACGGGCGGCGAACCCAATGCGGTACGCGCGGGCCAAGCCCAGAATCTGGGAACGCGCGTCGGCCGGTTCGGCTGGCACTATCTTGCCGGGGGCTATGCCGCGGTCTGGGCAACCGCCAACACCCGCAGCGCCATTTTCGATGCGATGCTGCGGCGCGAGGTCTATGCAACGACCGGGCCGCGCATGACGGTGCGGTTTTTCGGCGGATGGGATTTCGACGCCGCAGATCTGGCCAAAGATTGGGTGTCCGCAGGCTACAAACGCGGCGTACCAATGGGCGGCGAATTGAAGGCCGGGTCCGGAGCGCCGCAGTTCATCGTGTCGGCGCTGAAAGACCCGATGGGCGCGAACCTGGACCGGGTTCAGGTGGTCAAGGGCTGGTATGGCCGCGATGGCAAGTTGAACGAGCGGATTTATGACGTGGTCTGGTCCGACGCCGACAAGCGCAAAGCAGGCGCTGGCGGCAAGATTCCGGCCGTGGGCAATACCGTCGATATCGCCAAAGCCAGTTACACCAACAGCATCGGGGCGCCCGAATTGCAGACGGTGTGGACCGATCCCGACTTCGATCGGGAACTTCGCGCCTTTTACTATGTGCGCGTCATCGAGATTCCGACGCCGCGCTGGGTGCTGTTCGACGCGCTACGCTATGGCGCCAAGCTGCCGAAGGACGCAGAGCTGGTGGCGCAGGAGCGCGCCTATACTTCGCCGATCTGGTTTCGCCCGCAGGGCTAGGGCGCGGTCAGGCGCGCGATGAAAAAGCCGTCAAGGGCAGGCTGCGAATCCGGAAGTGTGCGGACCCATCCTTCTGGGGCGATAGTGACGCCTTCGGGCACTTCGTCGGACCTGGCGGGGCTGATACGCCAATCCAGATTGCTCGCCAGGAAAGCACGGACAATTTCCTCCCCCTCCGCAGGTTCAAGCGAGCAGGTGGCATAGACCAACAACCCGCCGGGTTTGACCCACGCCGCGGCGCGCGCAAGCAGGTCGACCTGGAGCTGAGCGAGGCTGGCAATGTCGGCGTCGGTGATGCGGTGCAGCACATCGGGATGGCGCCGAAAAGTGCCTGTGGCGCTGCACGGGGCATCCAGCAGGATGGCATCGACCGGTTCGCTGGGCGTGTAATGGCGGAGATCGGCGGAGATCAGCTGGGCATCCAGCCGCGTGCGCGCCAAATTTTCGCGCAACCGTTCAAGCCGTTTGGAGCTGCTGTCGATCGCGGTGACCTGCCAGCCAGCTGCCGCCAGCTGCATCGTTTTGCCGCCGGGGGCGGCGCATAGGTCGAGCACTGTGCGGCCTTTGCCCGGCCCCAGCAGGTCGGCAGCGATACCAGCCGCCAGATCCTGCACCCACCAATTGCCATCGGCGTAACCAGGAAGCATTTCGATCCGGCCTGCGCGCGCGAGACGGCGATGGCGCGGAGCGAAATGCCCGCCATCGCCAAAGTCGCTTGCCGCCTGTTCGGATTTGAAGCGCAAATCGAGCGGTGGCGGTTCAGCCCAGGCTGCCTCAGCGGCGGCCGCGACGTTTTTTCCCCAAGCCGTGCCCCATCGCGCTGCGACCGACGCAGGCAGCGGGGGCGGGAGCGGCAGGGACCAACCATCGCGCTGCGCGCGCGACAGGATCGCATGAGCGAGGCGGCGCGGCCCGCCGACCAAGGCGGCAAGGCTGGTCGCTATGACCGCGTGCGGCGCCACGCCCATGTGCAGCAATTGCACCAGCGCCGTGCGCAGCACCGCGCGGACCTTGCTATCATCAGGCAACTGGATCTCGGTGGCGCTGTCGATCAGCGCGTCGAGTGGCTCGAGCCACCGCAGCGTGTCCCCTGCAATGGCAATCGCCAGCGCACGATCATCGCTCGGCAAACGCTGGCACGCGGCATGCACGGCGCGGTCCATCGGTTCGCCGCGCCGCAGCACGGCGTCAAGCATGGCGAGCGAAGCGCGCCTAGCTGCCAATCCTTCGACCTGATCCCCCGTCGGACGCTGCCGTGCTGGTCGCCGCGGCCTAGTCGCCACGCATGGGATCCAGCGCGCTGGGACGGTTCCGGGCGCTCGGTGAAGCCATGGGAGTTTGCCGGTCGCCCATGTCGTGTCCAAGTTGGTTCAGGGCTGCAATGCGCGCCTCGGTAGGCGGATGGGTCGAGAACAAGCCACCAAGCGACAGCGGGGCAATGTAAAGCTGGGCCGCCGCCGGGTTGCGCTGCGCAGCGCGGTTCGGGATTCGTGCGGCAGGTCCGGCAATTTTGGCGAGCGCCGAGGCGAGGCCGCGTGTATTGCCCGCAATCTGCGCACCGACGGCATCCGCACCAAATTCGCGGCTACGGCTGATCGCCATCTGCACCAGCATGGCAGCGAACGGCGCAACCAGCACCGCCAGCAAGCCCGCGATGCCTGCGCTGCGGCTGTCGCCGCGAAAGATCACCCCAAAATTGGCGAGCATCGAAATAGCACCAGCAATGGTAGCAACCATCGTCATCACCAGCGTGTCACGGTTCTTCACATGCGCCAGTTCGTGCGCCATCACGCCTTCAATCTCGTCATGGCTGAGCATGGCGAGCAGGCCGGTGGTGGCGGCTACCGCCGCGTTTTCCGGATTGCGGCCGGTTGCAAAAGCATTGGGATTGGCATCTTCAACAATATAGACGCGCGGCATCGGGAGCCCCGCGCGCTGCGCCAGCCGCGCCACCATACCGTAAAATTGCGGGTGACTGCGGGCGTCTACCTCCTGCGCATTGTGCATGCGCAGCACAATTTTGTCGGCATTCCAATAAGTGAAAATGTTCATGCCGACCGCGATCAGCAGCGCGATAAGCATCCCGCTGCGCCCGCCAATCGTCAAACCCAATGCCATAAACAGCGCGGTGAGCGCTGCCAGCAACATCGTTGTTTTCAGCCCGTTCATTGCCATAGACCTCAAAAGGCTGCATCCTTTGCCGCCTGTTTGCGTCTATATGGATAGACGCAAGCTGACAGCAAGGTGCATCAATGAATCAATCCGCGAACGGTGCTGCTGGTTCCCACCGCGCAACGCAAAGGCCAGCGGGGGTCACGGCCCCCCCGCATTGGCAGCCAACGCCGGTGCCTGCGCCTGCACCGCCCGCCATTGAGCCTGCCGAAAATCAGCCCGGTGGGCGCGATCCGGTGCGTTATGGTGACTGGGAATATAAGGGGCTGGCGATCGATTTTTGATCGCCAGCCCGCAACTTGTCAGCCAACAGCCGGCAATTCGGCGACCTGCGGCATCTTGCCCTGATTGACCTGCGTCGCGAAAATTTCGCGCATCAGTTGAAGCGAGAAGAGGTGAGCAAAGATCAGCGCAAGCATGCCGTTCTGTGTCATTTTGCGCAGCACGTCGCCGCGCAGTTCGCGCAGTTTTGCCTCGTCGACCATCTTGAAGCCGCGATAAACGAACGGTTGCGCTGCATTCTGAACCTCGATCGACACCTCGCCGTCCATCAGCAAGCCCGATTTGTTCAATTCTTCCATGAACTGGCCGGTCCGCTGACCTGCTTGCTCAAACTGTTCGCAAAAGCCCAAAATCGCGGTGGTGTGCTCGGACGGCTGGCCATCGACGAACAGCGGGTCACCATCGGCATATTCGCCCACAGCTTCGGACTTGGGATCAAAACACAGCGACATTTCATCGCTGTCGCGGCGTAGCTTGGCCAACAGGAACGGATAGCGGCGGATATAGGCCGGAACATAGACGGGATTGATCAGCTTGCCTTCGGCATCGACGAACACGTTGACGCCCTCATTCAGGCCCATCAGCGCCAGCGGCACCGAATTGTCACCGGCCGAGAAAACGATGGGGTAGTGGCGCGAGGCCGAAATAAACTCGTCGCTGGTCAGCGGCACGGCATGCTGACCAATCAGGAAGGGGGCCTTGTCAAGCGCGCGGGCCCGCCACGTTGCGTGATCCTGGCTGGAAAGCGGCACGAGGTCCTGATAAAAAAGCGGAAGATTGGCGTTAGTCGGCGCGCTGGCCATGATTTGAAGCTCCGGAAAATGGGCCTCCGGTCCAGCCGGACACCCGAAAATTGGCGATTGCGCGCCATATGCGCGGGGCAGGGCGAAGGCAAGGGGGTTACGGCCCGCTGCGTCTGGGGCGCGAGACGCTAGGGCACCAGCTTGCCTGGGTTCATAATCCCTGCCGGATCGAGTCCCGCCTTTACACCGCGCAGCATCGCGATGCGGGCGGGATCCGACAGGCGATACAGCAAGTCACGCTTCATTTGGCCGATTCCATGTTCGGCCGAGAGCGACCCGCCGAGTTCGATGACATGGCGATAGACCAGTTCACTCACATCCTCGCCATGTTCAGCAATCCAGCTGGCCCCATCGACCCCCTGCGGCGGCTGGATATGATGGTGGATGTTGCCGTCACCCAAATGACCGAAACTGATCGCGCGCGCACCGGGAAAGGCGGCGCCGAGCCGGGCGGGATTGCTGGCGATGAAATGGGGCATTGCGTCAACGGGAACGCTGACATCATGCTGGATCGCGGGGCCGCTAGCCCGCTCAGCCTCTGAAATGCTGTCGCGGATGCGCCACCAGGCGTTGCTTTCGGCGTCCGATTTGGCGAGCGCCATATCGGTGACCAGCCCGTCGCGCTGTGCAGCCACGGCCAGATTGACGAGGTCATCGGTTCGATCCTCGCTGACAGCCGCCAATTCAACCAGCGCGTGCCAGCCGCGGTGGTCGGGCAGGGGCGCCCGCGTGCCGGGGATATGGGAAAGGACCGCATCGACGCAGCTTTGCGGGATGATTTCAAATCCTTCCAGTTCAGGGCCCAAGGCAGCGTCGAGACGTCGGAGCAAGGCGAGTGCGGCATCGGGGCCCGCCACACCAAACCAACTGGTGATGCGCGCGGTGATGGCCGGCACCAGCCGCAAACGCGCGGCGGTGATGATTCCCAACGTGCCTTCTGCGCCGCACAGCAGATGTTTAAGGTCATAACCGCGATTGTCTTTTTTCAGCGCAGCCAATCCGTCAAAAATCGCGCCATCGGGCAGTACAGCTTCGATGCCTTCAACCAGCGCACGCATCGTACCGTGGCGCAGCACCTGGGTTCCGCCAGCGTTGGTCGAAACCAGTCCGCCGACCGTTGCCGACCCCTTGCCACCCAGCGTCAATGGGAAGCGCAGTCCCTGTGCCTCGACCTGTTCGTGGAGCATTTGCAAGACGACCCCAGCCTCAGCGACCACCGATTGTGCGTCATGGTCGATGCGGCGAATGGCGTTCATCCGGCGCAGCGACAAAAGGAGCTGCGCGCCACTCGCATCGGGGGTCGATCCCCCAACCATACCGCTGTTACCGCCCTGCGGGACCACGGCAACACCCGCATCCCCGGCGAGTTTGATCACGGCCGCAACCTCATCGGTTGTTGCGGGCGACAGCATGGCGGCGGCGCGGCCATGATATTTGCCGCGCCAATCGGTAAGCCACGGCTGCATGATCTCTTGATCGGTGGTGAACCCTTTTGGTCCCAGCACATCAAGCAGCGCCGCCAACAAGGCGGGCGATGGTGGTTGCAATTTGGGGCCATCGGGGTTCATCATGGGTTCAAGCCATTTGCCCTAGCCCGCCGCTTGGGGCAAGACCGGGCGGGGCGCGCCGGACGTGACGGGAGTGAGATTTAGGTGATCGGCGAAACTTTGGCGGTGGGGCTGGCGTTGCTGTTCCCCGGCACGGTCGTGACCGATGCCGTTCCGCCGGGCACTGATCAAAATATCGCGGCCATCGTAGAAATGCCGGGCATCGGGCCCGACGCTTCGGGCTATTATCAGATTGTCGTCGAGCGCCAGTTGATTATCCGCATTCCGGCGCGGCCGACGTCGCTTACCAACTTTTCTGCTGGCGATACTGCGGCCCCACGGGCGCGATCCGAACCCATTGTCTGGCGCGAAACCAAAGCGCCCCGCTGTGTCGCCATGCGTTCGCTTGTGGGCATTCAGACGGTGCAACGCGATAGCATTGACCTTGTCACCCGCGAAAACCAGCGACTGCGTGCCCGGCTGAATCGCGGCTGCCGCGCGCTCGATTTCTATTCCGGCTTTTACATGAAGGCATCAAAGGATGGGCGGTTGTGCGCCGAGCGCGACGCCCTGCATGCCCGCTCTGGCGAAGAGTGCGAGGTTGAACGATTCCGTCTGATGATTCCCATTCGCGTTGAAAGTTGACGCGTCCCGCGCATTTCCTTGACTTTTGACCGATACGCGGCAAAGCCCGCCGCAGCGCTCTGCGGGGTGCTTTTTTCTGTCGGTTTCTGTGTGGGGACCGACGTTTCCGGACAGCAAGCACCATGAATTTTGCCGATCTCGGCCTTTCGGACGAATTGTTAAAGGCGATTGCGGAGTCGGGTTACACCGAGCCCACGCCCATCCAAGCGGGGGCGATTCCGCCCGTGCTGATGATGCGCGACATGATCGGCATTGCCCAGACGGGAACCGGCAAAACGGCCTCGTTCGTGTTGCCGATGATCGACATATTGGCGCATGGCCGGGCCAGAGCGCGCATGCCGCGCTCGCTCATCCTGGAACCGACACGCGAACTTGCTGCCCAGGTTGCTGAAAATTTTGAGAAATATGGCAAGTATCACAAGCTGTCGATGGCGCTGTTGATTGGCGGCGTACAAATGGGCGATCAGGTTAAGGCGCTGGAAAAGGGCGTCGATGTGCTGATTGCCACGCCAGGCCGATTGATGGACTTGTTCGAGCGCGGGAAGATCATGCTCAACGGCTGTAGCCTGCTGGTCATTGACGAGGCAGACCGCATGCTGGACATGGGGTTCATCCCCGATATCGAAACCATTTGCACCAAGCTGCCGGCGCAGCGCCAGACCTTGCTGTTTTCGGCGACGATGCCGCCGCCGATCAAGAAGCTGGCCGACAAGTTTTTGAACAACCCCAAGATGGTCGAGGTCGCGCGGCCGGCATCAACCAACGAAAATATCGCGCAGCATTTGATCAAGACGAGCGAGCGTTCAAAACGCGAAGTATTGCGCCGCCTGATCGACGCCGAGCGCATCCACACCGCGATCATCTTTTGCAATCGCAAAACGACAGTGCGCGACCTTGCCAAAGACCTTAAGGGCCGCGGTTATCGTGCGGGGGAAATCCATGGTGACATGGACCAAAGTTCGCGCATCGCCGAGCTCGACCGGTTCAAGGCGGGCGACATCAACATATTGGTGGCGTCAGACGTTGCGGCCCGTGGCCTCGACGTAAAGGGCGTGAGCCATGTGTTCAATTTCGACGCGCCCTGGCACCCCGACGATTATGTGCACCGGATCGGCCGGACCGGACGGGCAGGCGCGAAAGGGCGCGCGTTTACTCTGGTCACCCCGGCTGACGCGGAAGCCGTGGATAGTATCCAGAAGCTGACCGGGCAGAATATTCCGTCCTTTAGCGTCGATCCCGAAGCGCTGGCCGGGGGCGACGAGGCATCGAAGGCGCGGCGCGAGCGCGTGCCGCGCGAGGAAGAACGCCCGCGTCAAGACAAGCCCGAGCGAAAACCGCGACGGGACGAAGACCGGCGAACCGTGCGCCGCGACGCGGTGGCCGAGGATGACAGCCCTGACGATGGCTGGAACGGGCCGTTGCCCGATTTTCTGGGTGTCAAGCTGGGGCGTTAGCCAACCACCGTTCTCCCCATATCGTCATGCTGAACTTGTTTCAGCATAACGGGGCAAAATTGGCGTGTTGTCCTGAAACAAGTTCAGGACGACGAAAGAATTTTTAGACCTTCACCAGCATCTTGCCGGTGTTTGCGCCTGAAAACAGACCCAAGAAGGCATCGGGGGCACTTTCGATGCCCTGATGCACCGTTTCGCGCATCGTCACCGCGCCGCTGGTGATCAGGCCCGCCATATCGGCGTAAAATTCATCCATGCAGGCGAAAAACTGGTCCGTGTAGATGAACCCTTCCATGCGGATGCGCGCGGGGATGGTGCGGATCAGATATTTCATTTCCTGTGCCTTGCCGTCGTTATAGACGTCAATCTGCCCGCAAATGGCAAAGCGCGCAAAATCATTGGCGGTTGCAAAGGCCGCGTCGAGATGTTCGCCGCCAACATTATCGAAATAGACATCGATACCAGATTTACCGAGCGACTTCAGCGCCGTGGTGAGCTGTGGCAGCACTGGCCCTGCCTTATAGTCGATCGTCGCGTCCGCGCCCAATTCGTGGACCCAAGCGCATTTGTCCTTGCCGCCAGCCGAGCCGATGACCGTCATCTCACGCGCCTTGGCCAACTGAACCACAGCGGCACCCACCGCACCGCCCGCGGCTGAAACAAACACCGTTTCACCCTGCTTTGCTTGCGCCACACGGTGAAGGCCGATCCACGCCGTCCCCCCCGTCAGTCCAAGGTTATGCAAAAAGCTTTGCGGAGAAATCCCGAGATCTAGCAGTTGTTTGGGCAATTTATTTGGCATCATGTCGAGGCCGATAACCCCGCCGTCGCGCCAGCCGCCCATGTGCTGGATCAGGTCCCCGGGCGCAAAACCGTCGAGGCGGCTTTCAAGCACCTCGCCAATTGCTCCGCCGGTCATGGGTTCATCGATCTGGAACGAGGCGGCATAGCTTTTGGCATCGTTCATCCGGCCGCGCATGTAGGGATCCACCGACAGCCAATGGTTGCGCACGCGCAGCTGCCCATCGGTTAGGGGCCCATCAGGAAGATCGCGCAGCGCAAAATTGCCAAAATCGGGAAGCCCCGCCGGACGGCTCACCAGATGCCACGCCTTTGCCATGCAATTTCCCCCCTTGGTTGAAATCTACCTGTTAATGAAAAGCCGTTGCGCGACAATGCGGCCTTGGTTATCAGCGCGCGGTCGCGGGGCCGTAGCTCAGATGGGAGAGCGCTGCAATCGCACTGCAGAGGTCAGGGGTTCGATTCCCCTCGGCTCCACCAGCGACGCTAACCCATGGCTTCCCGCAGCATATTTTTGGCGATCACCAGCTGCTGAATTTGCGTTGTCCCTTCGTAGATGCGGTAAATGCGACAATCGCGATAAAAGCGCTCCGCAAGATATTCTTTCAGATAGCCAGCGCCGCCGTGAATTTGCACGACGCGGTCCGCGACACGCCCGCACATTTCGGATGCGAACATTTTGGTCGCGGCGGCCTCGATGATAATCTTTTCGCCGCGATCGGCGCGAGCGCAGGCATCGCGGAGCATGCATTCGGCGGCGTAGATTTCCGCTTTGCTGTCGGCGAGCATCGCCTGGATCAGCTGGAAGTTGGCGATGGTTTCGCCGAATGCTTTGCGTTCCATGGCATATTGGAGGCCGCAGTCGAGCATGCGCTGGGCATAGCCGACGCTGGCGCCCGCCACAGATAATCGGCCATTATCAAGGCTTTGCATCGCGGCGCGAAAGCCGATGCCCTCTTCGCCGCCGAGCAGCGCGTCGCCGTCGACATGGACGTCTTCCAAAATGACGTCGGCAATCTGCGATCCCGCCTGGCCCATTTTGGCGTCGGGCGACCCGATGGTGACACCCGGCGTGTCGCGCGGGACGAGAAAGGCGCTGACATGGCCGTTTTTGGGCAGTGCTTCGGCATTGGTGCGCGCCATGACGAGGATAACATCGGCGAACGGCGCATTGGTGATATAGCGTTTGGTGCCATTCAGCACATAGCCATTGCCATCGCGCACCGCGCGCGTCTTCATCGCCGCGCTGTCCGAGCCGCTGTCGGGTTCGGTAAGGCCAAAGGCGGCAATGGCACCGCCCGCGAGTTTGGGCAGCCAGTGCGCCTTTTGCGCCTCGGTCCCGCTGCCAACAATGGCCTTGCATACCATGCCGATGTTGATCGAGATGATCGAGCGATAGGCGGGGGCGGCATAGCCAATAGCCTGAACAAAGCGGATATATTGGCTGATGTTCATCCCCGCGCCGCCATATTCGACCGGCATGGTGACGCCGAACAGGCCCATATCCTTCATTTCCGCAAGAATATCGTCGGGGACGCGGCCAAGCGCTTCCAGCTGGTCCTCGGCCGGGATCAGCCGTTCGCGGACGTAGCGGTGGAGCTGGTCCATGAAGGCGTCGAAAACATCGGCATCCATGCCCGGGTTGCTCATCTTATCCCCCCTCAATTCACATCATAGCTGTCAATCGCCGCGAAGATGCGCGTCAGCTGCTCGCGCTCTTCACCGGTGAGATCGGGCCGCCAAATTTCGAATAACAGCACGGTGCGGTCGCTTGCGCCGCGGTTCCAGGCTTCATGTTCGAAGCTGTCGTCGAAAATGGTAAGCTTGCCGCGCTGCCATGCGCGCGTTTCCGCCCCCACCCGCAAGGCGCAACCATCGGGCACGATCAGCGGCAGGTGGCAGATCAGCCGGGTATTGAGCATCCCATGATGCGGCAGAATGTGCGTGCCGGGTTTGAGCCGCGAAAACAGCGCAAGCGGCGCGCGGCCCGGAATGACCGGCTGCGGCGCGCGGGCCAGCGCGGCGAGGGCGGCGGGGCAGGCGGCGGCCATGCCCGCGGCCACCTCGCCGTCCTTGAGCAGCCATGCCGCGCCCCAATCGGGCTTGTCGAGCAACGGGTTGTTGGGCGGTGGGCGGTCCGGGCTGGCCTGCACATAGGGAGCGAAGGCGTCGGCGCTGGCGAGCAGCGCTTCGAGTTCGGCGGTGATGGCGTCGGTCGCGGCCTCCACTTCCGCCGCCCAGGCAAATTCGGCTGCGTCCCACCAGGCGCGCTGGGCGAGGCCGGGGAAATAGAACATGCTGGGTTGCTGGAGGTACAGCGGCTGATCGCCCGCGAGCAGCGCCAGCGCCTCGGCCACGCGGGGCGGCGCGCCGTGCGCCGTTACGCCTGCTGCTGCCAATTGCTCGGCAAGATGGGCGGCGAAGCGGCGCTCGGTCGCTTCGGCGAAGACTTCGGCGCGCTGGAGCCCGACGTGCAATTGCGCAGGGACGCCGGGGGCATTTGCCGCCGTACCGAGCGCAAGCTTGTAGAAGCTGAGCGCCGCGCGATCATCACCAAGGCGGCGCTGGAGTTCGGCCATGGCGAGCTGCGCGGCGATATTGCTGCGGTCGGCACGGATCGCCGCGTCGAGCGCAGCAGCCTCTCCCGCGCTATCGCCGCGCCGGTTGGCATCGCGCGCTTCGGCCAGCCAGTTGCTCGCCGCGGTTGGAGGTGGTGGTGCGTGCCCTGTCATCGCGGCCACGAAGCCACAAAGCCGCGCGGGAGGAAAGGTTTTTTGCGTATGACAGCGAAAGTGGTCGGGTGCGTTGCGATGGTTTGTCGTCCCGGATCAAGTCCGCGACGGCAGGCTGGCAGTGACTTGTTGTCCCGGGTCAAGCCCGGGACGACGAGAAGGGGGGCTAACTTACAGGGGGCGATTCTGTTTGTACGCCCTGCTTGCCGGCAAGCCGCGCGCGGATGTCGCGTACCGCATTGCTGCGCCAGAGCAGCGCGAGCAGGGCGAGGAGCAGCCCCCACGGCAGGATCGCCGCGCCCGCGGTCAACACAAAGGTCAGCGCGGTGCCGCCGCTGCGCATGAAGGTTTCGCCCGCGCTGCTGAACGGATTGTTATGGCCGATGCCGGGCAGGCCGCCGTTGCCCAGATAATTGAAAACGACCGTGGTCGAAGCGATGCGGGCCTCGCCCGCGCGACGGCTGCTTTCCTCGCCGCGTTGTTCGCCGCGCAGGTTGGTTATCTGGCGGAGCAGCTCGGCGCGTTCGGTCTTGCCGAGGCCGCCCGCTTTGAGGCGGGCCTCGAGGCGAGCGATTTCGGCGTCATTGCCCGCGCTGCGTTGCTGCGAGGCGATAATCTCGCTGCCGACATCCTCGCCCTTGACCGAGGCTTCGGCAAGTACGCCTTCGGCCTTTTCGACGCTGGCGATGGCATCGGCGCCAAAGCGCCGGGCGATGCCGGGGTCTAGCTTGAACTGGGTCTGCGCCTCGACATTTTTCTGGTCGTTAAGGCCGTAGCGGACATCGACAATGCGGCAGCGCTGGACGCCCAGCAGTTCGCACGCCTCGGCATGGTCCTGCTGCACCGACGAGATGCGATCGTCGTCGAGGCGGAAGGCGTAAGCATAGTCAAACGCGACGCCGGGGGCGACGGTGGGGGAAATGCCGGGGGTGGCGGTGTCGGCGGTGCGTTCGGATGCGGCTTCGGCGGCGGGGGCGGCGTCGGCCGACGCGGCTTGCTCGGCATTTTGTTCCGAACAGCCGATCAGGGCGAGCGCCATCGCGCCCGCTAAGAGCTTCATTTTCATGTGATATTCTCCCAAAGCGACTCGACAGCCGCAGGGGTAGGGGTATCACAATCGATTTAGTTGACAATAGATATTCTATTGTTCCCCGGCGTAGGCCAGGTTCCAGTCGTTGCAGTGCTAAACGCCCCTGGACCCAGGCTTGCGCCGGGGAGCAAGAAGATATGTTTCTCCAACCCTCCCTGTCGCGCAGCGATGGGGAGGATTTTCTCTCTCACCCCAACCGAATGAAACTATCCAGCACCCGCTTCGTCCCGGCGGCCTCGAACGCAACCTCCAGCTTGTTGCCGTCGATGTCGGCGATTTCGCCGTAGCCGAATTTTTCGTGGAACACGCGCATGCCGATGGCGAGGTCGGCGCGAGGTTTGGCGCCGATGGCGGCGGCGGGGGCGCGTTCGCTGGGGGCCAAAGAACTCGACGATGGCGCACGCGTCACACCCGACTGCGCGGCGGCGCGTTGCCAGGCGGGGCCGCGCGTGGCGGCACGAGTGCTTTGCGCGGCGGCCAGATGCGCGAAGGGGTCGGCATTGGCGCTGAAATTGGCGCGCCACAGGCTGGCGCCGCCGCCGAGGCCGTCTTCGGCTTCGACATGTTCAGGGGGCAGTTCGGCGATGAAGCGGCTGGGGATGCTGCTCATCCACTGGCCATAGATGCGGCGGTTGGCGGCGTGCCAGATGGTCGCGGTTTCGCGCGCGCGGGTGATGGCGACATAGGCAAGGCGGCGTTCCTCCTCCAGGCTGGCAGTGCCGCCTTCGTCGAGCGCGCGCTGCGACGGGAAGACGCCGTCCTCCCACCCCGCCAGGTGAACGTGGCGAAATTCCAGCCCCTTGGCGGCGTGGATGGTCATGATCGTCACCTGTTCGGCATCGATGCTGTCGTCGCGGTCCATCACCAGGCTGACATGCTCCAAAAAGGCGTCGAGGCTGTCATATTCCTCCATCGCGCGGACGAGTTCGGACAGGTTTTCGAGGCGGCCCGCGGCTTCGGCGCTTTTGTCGGCCTGGAGCATCGCGGTGTAGCCCGAATCATCGAGGATCAGCTGGGCGAGTTCGGCGTGGGGCAGGGCCTGCGCCTGTTCCTGCCAGTGGCGTAGCTGGCCGACGAAGGTGGCGAGGGCGCGGCGCGCTTGCGGGGTGAGCTCGTCGGTCTCGATAATCCGTGCGGCGGCGCGGGCGAGGGGGAGCTGTTCCGCGCGCGCGAGCATATGGATGCGCTGGATGGCCTTGTCGCCCAGCCCGCGCTTGGGGGTGTTGACGATGCGTTCGAACGCCAGATCGTCGGCGGGCGAATTGACGAGGCGCAGATAGGCCAGCGCATCGCGGATTTCGGCGCGTTCGTAAAAACGGAATCCGCCGATAATGCGATAGGGCATGCCGATGGAGATGAAGCGGTCTTCAAGCTCGCGCGTCTGGAACTGGGCGCGTACGAGGATGGCGGCGTCATTCAGGCTTTCGCCCTTGATTTGCAGGCTTTCGAGCGCATCGCCGATGCGGCGGGCTTCTTCGGGGCCGTCCCACACGCCTTTGACCTGCACCTTGTCGCCGCTGTCGAGCTCGGTCCACAGCGTCTTGCCGAGCCGGTCGGCGTTCTTGTCAATCAAGCCCGAAGCGGCGGCGAGGATGTGCGGGGTAGAGCGGTAATTTTGTTCGAGCCGGATCACGGTGGCGCCGGGGAAATCACGTTCGAAACGCAGGATATTGGCGACCTCCGCGCCGCGCCAGCTGTAGATGCTTTGGTCGTCATCGCCGACGCAGCAGATATTCTTGCGCTGCTGGGCGAGCAGGCGGAGCCAGAGATATTGGCTGGCGTTGGTGTCCTGATATTCGTCGACGAGGATATATTTGAAGCGCGTCTGATAGTGTTCGAGCACGTCGCGGTGCGTTTTCAATATGACGAGCATGTGGAGGAGGAGGTCGCCGAAATCGCAGGCGTTCAATGTCTTGAGCCGCGCCTGATAGAGGGCATAGAAATGCTTGCCCTTGCCGTCGGCCCAGGCCTCATTTTCTCCCGCGTCGAGATCGCTGGGGGTGAGGCCGCGGTTCTTCCACCGGTCGATCAGGCTGGCGAGCAACTTGGGCGGCCAGCGTTTGTCGTCGAGCCCTTCGGCCTGCATCAACTGCTTGATGACGCGCAGCTGGTCATCGGTGTCGAGGATGGTGAAATTGCTGTGCAGGCCGACGAGTTCGGCATGGCGGCGTAGCATTTTGGCGGCGATGCTGTGAAAGGTGCCGAGCCACGGCATCCCTTCAACCGCGTCGCCGATCATCTGGCCGATGCGGTGCTTCATCTCGCGCGCCGCTTTGTTGGTGAAGGTGACGGCGAGGATTTCGGACGGCCAAGCGCGGCGCGTGGCGACGAGATGCGCGAGGCGGGCGGTGAGGGCCGCGGTCTTGCCCGTGCCCGCGCCCGCAAGAACCAGCACCGGGCCTTCGCTGGTCAGCACTGCCTGGCGCTGCGGCGGGTTTAGGCCGGCGAGATATGGCGGGTCGACGGTGGTGGAGGAAGTTTGAGTCACGCGCGAACGATTAGGGAACAGCGCTACGCGGCGCAAGGCGTGCGAACAAACGTCCGTCAATCACCAGCAATCCCAGCGTGATGAGCGCCATACCCAGCATTTGCCCGGTGGTCAGCACTTCGCCCAGCACAGCGACGCCCAGCAGGATCGCGACCGGCGGCATCACCAGCGCAATCAAAAGCGCATTACTGGCCCCGGCGCGGTCGATGAGGCGGAAAAAGATGAAATAGGCAAAGCTGGTGCCCACCAATGCCAACATCAGCATCGCTGTAACCGAGGTCATGTTGGGTGCTGACGCGGCCCAAGGCCGCTCGACGATCAGCGCGAGCGGGGTAATCAGCGCAGCGGCGGTGACAATCTGGCCGGTCGCCGCCGCCATGGGCGCGATGGTCGCGCCCAGCCGCCGGGCATAAACTGCCGCCCCGGCAAAGCTGGCCGCCGCGAACAGTCAGGCGAGCTGCGCGACAACATCCTGCCCCATGCCGCCGACGGCATCGGGACCGACCATGACAATAATTCCGCCAAAGCCAAGCATAACGCCCGCCAGTTTGAGCGGCGTTGCGCGTTCGTCAGGGGTGAAGACATGCGCGATCAGCACGCCCCACAGCGGCACAGTCGCGTTGAGGATTGCGGCGAGTGCGCTGTCGATCCGCGTTTGCGCCCAAAAAAACAGCGCCATCGGCATGGAGATGTTGAAGAAACCCAAGATGGTAAGCTGCCACCAGCTACGTGCGTCAAGTGGCAGCCGATGTCCCAGCCATTTGAGCGAGAGCAGCATCAGAGGAATGGCGAGCAGCATGCGCAGCGCCACCAAGGTGAGCGGCCCAAAGCCGGTAAGGCCCAGCTCGATCAAGAAAAACGCGCCGCCCCAGACGACCGCAAGGATCGCAATCAGGCCCCAATCATGCGCCGTCATACGCAGGCCGGGCGCAGTCATGCCAGGGCCCTTAACAGGGTCAGCTTGGCCTTTCCGACCTTGCGTTCGGCATCGATGGCGAAGCCGTCCACCAACACGCTCTCGCTGGCGCCGGTTTCGATGGAAATCCAGCTAGCCGCGTCGGTCCAGCCGAGCCGGGCAAGCTTGTCGAGTGCAACGGCGCCGGCGCCAGTGCCATAAGGGGGATCCATCAATATGACGTCATAGCGGCGCGTGGCCGGGCCGAGGCTGAGCACCGAGGCGGGGCGAACTTCGGCGCGCGGCACCGCCCCCAACGCCGCCAGATTGGCGCGCAGCACGTCGAGCGCGGCGCGATCCTGTTCGGCGAACAGGCAATGCGCGGCCCCGCGCGACAAGGCTTCGATCCCCAGCGCACCCGAACCGGCGAACAGGTCGGCGACATGCAGCCCGTCAAAGCTGCCGAGACGGCTGACCAGCATCGAGAAGAGTGTTTCGCGGGTGCGGTTGGCCGTGGGCCGCGTCGCGTCACCCTTGGGCGCATTCAGCTTGCGGCCGCGCCATTCGCCGGCAATGACGCGCATCAGCCCAGCCGCCGCCTGAACTGAAAAAGCTGATCGCGCGGCACCAGATCGACCGCCCCCAGCGGCAGCTCGGCGAGGTCGAACGGGCCGTAGCGCGTGCGGATCAGACGGCTGACCTGCAACCCGAAATGTTCGAGCACCTTCCTGACTTCGCGGTTCTTGCCCTCGGTCAGCGTCATTTCCACCCACTGGTTGCGCCCGGTGCGGCGTTCAAGATTGGCGTCGATCTTGCCATAACGCACGCCGTCGATGGTGATGCCTTCGACCAGATCCTCGAGCTGCGCCTGGCTGATTTCGCCAAAGGCGCGCGCGCGGTAGGTGCGTTCGACGCCGCTCGCGGGCAATTCCAACTGGCGCTTGAATTCGCCGTCGTTGGTGAGGAGCAGCAAGCCTTCGGTGTTAAAGTCGAGCCGCCCGACAGGCATCAGGCGTGGCAAATCCTTGGGCAGGACATCGTAAATCGTCTTGCGCCCCTTCGGATCGCGCGCAGCCGTCAGGCAACCCACGGGTTTGTAAAAACGATAGAGTCGCGTCGAAACGGGCTTGGCGACCGGATTGCCATCGACGGTCAGCCCTTCGAGCGAGGCAAGCAGCGGCGCCGGCTGGGTGACGATAGCTCCGTTCAGCGCGATGCGCCCCTCTTCGATCATCCGTTCGATGTCGCGGCGTGAGCCAACCCCGGCGCGAGCGAGCAATTTTGCGATACGTTGCGGTCCGTCACGGTCCTCATTCTCGGTGGCGGATTTTGCCTGCGCGGGCAGTGTCCGCCCGGCACCGCGCCGTGCTGGCCGCGCCGAAGCATCGGGACGGCGCGTTCGGGGCGGAGGGAGATTGCGATCACGCGGCACGGAAGCTCTTTCAATCAATGGGATATGCGGCTTTTACGCAACGAGTACTGCCAATAAAGCAACGCTTCACCGCCGCGTAGCATAAGGCCGCTTGATTGTCGCCTCGCGCGCGCTCATGGCGCGTAAAAGAGGTGATGGCAATGATCTTCTCCCGCCGTTCCAATGCCGTCAAACGTAGTTGCATCACCCGCTTGCTGGTCGTCGAGGACGACCCGCTGGTGGCGTTCGACCATGAACTGGACCTCAAAGGCGCCGGCTATACGCTGGTGGCGACGGTCAACAGCGGTGAAGCGGCGGTCGCCGTCCTGGCCAAAGACAATGTCGATGCGGTGGTGCTCGACCTGCACATTGCCGGGGCCATAACTGGCGAGGATGTGGCGCGGCTGGCGTTCGATCGCGGCGTTGCTGTGCTGCTGGTCAGCGGCGACGCGCCCGGCCCCGCGAAACGATACGCCTTCGGTCATTTGGGCAAGCCGTTGCACCATGGCGCTCTGGTAGGTGCGCTGCGGGCTATGGAACGCCAGCTTTGCAAGGGGGAGGTACCGCGCGAAGTGGGCGGTCTGACTATTTTCACACCCGCCGCGCCGGACGTGTAGCCTTTTCCCGTTAGCGTGCGAACCATGGGCATGCCGCCCATGAAGGGCGCAGGCGCGAAAGGTTGTGATATGCAAAAGAAGCTGTTGGCTATGCTGGGCATTGGTTTTGCCGGGGTTGGCGGGGCGGCGCTATTTGCCGCATCAAGCGGCACTTCCGGCAGCGCACCCGCAACAGCGGCGCAGGCGGCAACCCCGCGCGCCGCCGCAGACTCACCGCAGCAACCAGTGCTGGTCGAACTGTTCACCAGCCAGGGTTGTTCCTCCTGTCCCCCCGCCGATGCTTTCGCGCGCGACCTGGTGCGCGAGCGGAACGTTATCGTCATCAGTCGCCCGGTTACTTATTGGGACCGGCTGGGTTGGAAAGACACACTCGCCCGCCCCGAAAATGACAGCATCCAACGCCGCTATGCCGCGCGCGCCATTCCGGGGTCAGGTGTTTATACGCCCGAAATCGTGGTCGATGGCAGCAGCGCCGCGATTGGATCGCACCGCGCCAAGATACGCGGCATGATCGCCGAAGCGGGACGCAAACCCAAGGGCACCATCACGATTGCGGGTGGCCGCGCCAGCGTGACAGGCGCAGAAGGCACCGAACTGCGGGTGTTGGCGATCGCATCGGAACGCATGGTTGCGATCGGCAATGGCGAAAATGGCGGCACCAAAGTGGGCTATGCCAATGTCGTGCGCGACGAAATGGTAGTGCGTTGCACCGCATCGGGGTGCAGCGCCGCGATACCAGCCGATTTTGCCAAGCGCGCAGGCGGCAACAAGGTCGCGGTGGTTTGGCAAGATGCGGGTGCCGGCAAGGTGCGTGCGGCGCGCTGGCTGCCAGTGGGGTAAACTGCGTCATTCCTCCGCCGTTCAGATAACGGCTTGCACCTTGCGCGGGCGGCGTTACGCCGGTCCGCGAAGGGGAGAATGACAATATGACGACGGCTGCCGGGACCCAGAAATCATGGGTGGATGCATTTCTGCCCTATTTTCGCAAAGGCCCGCTGGCAGCACTGCTCCTGGGCATATCGTCGGGCTTTCCCTATGCGATGATCGCCGCGCCGTTAACGACGCGGCTGTCACAGGATGGTTTCGACAAAAAATCCATCACCGCTTTCTCGCTCGCCTTCCTTGTCTATAACTTCAAGCCCTTGTGGGCATGGGTCGTCGACGCCGTGAAAATTCCGGTGCTGCACCGCTTTGGCCAACGTCGTTCGTGGATGTTGGTGGCTGCCGCAATGGTGGTTCTGGCTGTAGTCAATCTGGGTATGGTCGATCCCAAAGCGATCGGTCAATCGCCGGTCGGGCAGTTGATGATCTGGCTGGGGATGGCACGCGAGGGAGAACTGGCGGCGCTGTTCGAAATGGCGGTGGGCGCCGTGCTGGTGGGCTTTGCCGGGGCGACCTTTGATATTGTCATTGACGCCGTGCGCATTGAAATCCTGTCGCCCGAGGAACTGGGTATCGGGTCGGGCATGTCGCAATATGGCTGGCGCATCGGTTCGGCAGGCGCGGCAGCATTGGCGCTGTTCATCGCAGCGCGCAGCGGCTGGGAGGCCGCCTATATCAGCTGCGCCGCGCTGGCCTTACCAGCGGTCATTGCCGTGCTGTGGACGGGTGAACCTGCCCGACATCGTGACGCCATCCAGCCCAAGGGCGCTGGCGCCGTCTGGCAGGGCATTGCGGGGCCATTTGTGGAATTTTTCAGCCGCAATGGTGCCTGGCTCGTTCTGATGTTCATATTGGTTCACAAGATCGGGGACACGCTGGCCAATTTGACGCTTCGCTTGTTGCTCGATGATCTAGGCTTCACCAATGACGAGATTGCCATTTACGATGTTGCTACCGGTTTCTGGGGCTATCTGATCGGCATCTTCATCGGCGGGGTGCTTTACGCGAAAATCGGGATGAAACGTTCCGTACTGATCAGCCTGTTTCTGATGGGCATTTCCAACCTCAGCTTTGCCGCATTGGCCGCAGCGGGACACAGCAATATCGGTTTGGCCGCGACCATGGCGTTTGAAACCGTGGCCAGCGGCATTGGTGGCGTCGTCGTGACTGCATATTTCTCGGCACTGTGCGATTTGCGTTTTACCGCTGCGCATTTTGCTTTGATTAGTTCGGCATCGAGCATTGTCGGGCGGTTCCTGACCGGAACGACCGCAGGCGCGTTGATGGAAGGTTTGGGCAACACCGGCTTTTATCTGCTTACAACGGCAGCAGCGGTGCCTGGTATCGCGCTGTTCTGGTGGATGATCCGGTCAGGGCTCGCCGATGATTCTCTTGGTACAGCAGGTTCTGCAGTGCGGTAAATCAATCCGGCACTTCGTCGTTCAGGCGTAGCACTTCGCCCGCCAGATACAGCGAGCCCATAATCGCCACGCCGCGCGCGCGGCGTTCTTTGCGGGCGAGGGTGGCGATGATACCGAGCGCGGCGGGCACGTCGGTCGCCTGTCCCAAATGCTTGATACCATGCGTTTTGGCGAGCGCGGTGACGGCTTCGGGCGCGTGGTGGGCATGATCGGGCACCGGCACCGCAACCAGAGCGCGCGTGACCGGTGCCATGGCCCGCAAAAAGCCATCGAGATCCTTGTTCGCCAGCATGCCGACGATCAGGTCAACCGGGCCGCGATCGGCGATGTCGCGGGCGAAGAAATCGGCGATACGCTGTGCCGCATCAACATTATGCCCGCCGTCGAGCCACAATTCGCCGAGCGGTGCCTGCGCGGTGAGCGGACCGGGGCCAAGCCGTTGCAACCTGGCCGGCCAGCGCACGTTGAGCATGGCGGCGGACAAAGCAGCAGGATCGACGTCCAATTTGGTCTGCGCGCGCAGCATGGCGACCGCCAGCCCCGCGTTGGCGAGCTGGTGCGCACCGGCCAGCGCGGGCTGGGGCAGGAAGACACTGCCCCTTTGGTCGCGGAACACATGATGGTCAGCAGCGGGGCCCATTTCCCAGTCGCGGCCCTGCACAAGCAGCGGTGCGCCAATTTGTTTGGCCCGTTCGGCAATGGTGACTGCGGCAGCAGCGCCGTGCGCCAGCGCGACGAGCGGGACACCCTTTTTGGCGATCCCCGCCTTTTCAAAAGCAATGCGCGCGAGCGGTTCGGTCGGGGTGCCCGCTTCGGGCGAGAGCAGAAATTCGCGGTGGTCGATGCCGAGGCTCGCGATGCCGGTCACAAGCGGCTGGCCGATGACGTTGGTGGCGTCAAGGCGGCCACCCAGACCAACTTCGATGATCGCGGCGTCGGCTGGGGTGCGCGCAAAAGCCTGAAAGGCGGCGGCGGTGGTCGCCTCAAAAAAGCTGGGTGCGATGTCACCCGCGGCATCGAGCACTTCGGCGAGCAATGGCGCAAGGGTCGCATCATCGATCAGCTTGCCGGCAACGCGAATGCGTTCGTTGAAGCGCACCAGATGCGGACTGGTATAGGCATGGACGCTAAGCCCCGCCGCCTCGAGCGCGGCGCGCAGGAAGGCAGCGGTCGAACCCTTGCCATTGGTCCCCGCGACATGAAACACCGGCGGCAGCGCCCGATGCGGATTACGGAGGCGCTCCAACAGTGCGGTAATGCGGTCGAGCCCCAGCACGTCGCGCCCGGGCGAGAGATAGCTCAGCCGGTCGAGCTGCGCCTGGACGGCGGGGTCGGTACTGCTTGCACGGTCGGCCATGTGCTTGTCCTAACGCGCAAATTGCCAACGCGGAGTTAAGCTGCCTTCGCAGGAGCCAGATATTCGATCAAACGAGCAAGCGTGCTGGCCAGATCCTTGCGCGGGACAACCATGTCGATCATCCCGTGGTCGAGCAGATATTCGGCGCGTTGGAAGCCTTCGGGCAGTTTCTCGCGGATGGTGTTTTCAATCACGCGCTGGCCTGCAAAACCTATCAGCGCCTTGGGTTCAGCGATGTGCACGTCGCCCAGCATGGCATAGCTGGCGGTAACACCGCCGGTGGTGGGGTCGGTCAGAACGACGATATAGGGCAGGCCCGCGCGGCGGAGGCGCTGTAGCGCGACGGTGGCGCGCGGCATCTGCATCAGCGACAAGATCCCCTCTTGCATGCGCGCGCCGCCCGCCGCCGTAATAGCGATGTAGGGTGCGCCGCGCTTGATCGCGGTTTCGACTCCGGTGACAAAGGCCTCGCCCACCGCGACGCCCATCGACCCGCCCATGAAGGCGAAATCCTGAACGCCGATGACGGCCTCGCGCCCACCGATGCGGCCATAGGCGTTGGCATAGGCATCGCGGTCGCCGGTCGCAGTGCGCGCGGCTTTCAGCCGGTCGATATATTTCTTGCTATCGCGGAATTTGAGCGGATCGTCAGCGACAGCGGGGCTGTCGATGCGCTTGTACATGGCGTCATCGAACAATTGGTCGAAGCGTTGCTTCGCGCCAATCCGGTCGTGATGGCCGCAGCGCGGGCAAACGCACAGATTGTCCTGCCATTCCTTGACGAACACCATCTGGGTGCAATCGCGGCACTTGTGCCACAGATTGTCGGGCGTATCGCGCTTCTCGCCAAAGGGCAGCACATTGCGAACGCGGGTTAGCCAGCTCATTCGACCTTCTCCCTTGCGGTGGCGATAGCATCGGCAAGCGTGCGGGTGAAGGCGGTTAGATGGGCAGGGGCGTTGGCACCATGTTCCGCCACGAGTTCAACCAGCGCCGACCCCACAACGACCCCATCGGCGACGCGCGCGATTGCGGCGGCCTGCTCCGGGGTGCGCACGCCGAAACCAACCGCGACGGGCAGGGCGGTGGCGGCTTTGAGGCGTGCGACAGCTTCTTCGATGCTCGCCTGTGCGGCCTGTTGTTTGCCGGTGATGCCTGCGACCGAGACATAATAGAGGAAGCCGCTGGCGCCGCTCAGGATTTGCGGCAGGCGCGCGACATCGCTGGTCGGGGTGGCGAGGCGGATGAGGGCGATACCCGCATCGCGTAGCGCGGGGCCCAGGCTGTCATCCTCCTCGGGTGGGATATCGACGCAGATGACGCCATCGACGCCCGCGTCGGCGCATTGGGCGGCGAACCAGTCGGCACCGCGGATCGTCATCGGGTTGGCATAACCCATCAGGACGAGCGGTATGTGCGGATGGCACGTCCGGAAATCCTTGGCGATTTGCAGGATATCGGCCGTGGTGGTCCCGGCATTCAGGCTGCGAATATTGGCAAGCTGGATGGCCGGACCGTCGGCCATCGGGTCGGTGAAGGGCATGCCCAGTTCAATGACGTCAGCCCCGCCCGCGACGAGCGCGTCGAGATTGGCGGCGGTGTCGCCGTCGCCCGCGGTGATGAAGGTGACGAGGGCGGGGTGGGGTTTGGTGAAGGCGGGGGATAGGCGATCAGACATCAGGGTCGTCCAAATCAACTTGGTTCTGTTCGGGCTGCTTGGCCCCGCACCATGGACAAAATGCGATGGTGATTACGCTGGGCGTGCCGTCGTGGATGATCAGCCCATATGAGTTCCAAGTCTGGCTGAAATGCACAAGGCAATCTGGACAATCAAAGCGGTCGGGATGATCTTCGCAACTATTCTCGACATTCGACCGCATCATTTCGCAGCAATGGACGGTCATATCGCCGTCCCCAGTGCCTCAGCCACAGTGAAAATATCCTTGTCGCCGCGCCCGCACAGGTTTGCGAGAATGATCTGATTTTCATCCATCTCCAGTGCGATACGGTCTACAGCGGCGATTGCATGCGAAGGTTCAAGCGCCGGGATGATGCCTTCGGTTCGGCACAATTGCTGGAACGCCGCCAGCGCCTCGTCGTCGGTGACGCTGGTATATTCGACGCGGCCGATGTCGCGCAGCCAGGCATGTTCGGGGCCAATGCCGGGATAGTCGAGGCCGGCGCTGATCGAGTGCGCCTCGTCGATTTGGCCATCGGCGTCCTGTAACAGATAGGTCTTGTTGCCGTGCAAGATACCGGGTCGCCCCCCCGAGAGCGAGGCGGCGTGGCGCAGGTTCAGGCCTTCGCCCGCCGCCTCCACGCCCAGCATTTTGACGTCGCTATCGTCCAGAAACGGGTGGAACAGCCCGATGGCGTTCGATCCGCCGCCGATCGCGGCCACGAGCAGGTCGGGCAGGCGGCCCGTGCGTTCGAGCATTTGCGCGCGCGCCTCGCGCCCGATTACCGACTGAAAATCACGGACGAGTTCGGGGTAGGGGTGCGGGCCCGCGGCGGTGCCAATGATATAGAAAGTGTCGTGGACGTTGGCGACCCAGTCGCGCAGCGCCTCGTTCATCGCATCCTTCAGCGTGCGCGCGCCCGATTCGACGCCGATTACTTCGGCACCGAGCAGCTTCATTCGGAACACATTGGGCTGCTGCCGCTCCATGTCGCGCGCGCCCATATAAATGACGCAGGGCAGACCGAAACGCGCGCAGACGGTGGCGGTGGCGACGCCGTGCTGGCCCGCGCCGGTTTCGGCAATGATGCGCGTCTTGCCCATGCGGCGCGCGAGCAGGATCTGGCCGATGCAATTGTTGATCTTGTGCGCTCCGGTGTGGTTGAGCTCGTCGCGCTTGAACCAGATTTGCGCGCCTTTGCTCGGCGCGGCGCGGCTGCGGATATCGGCGGTCAGCCGCTCGGCAAAATAGAGCGGGCTGGGGCGACCGACATAATGGGTCAGCAAATCGTCAAATTCGGCGGAAAAGGCCGGATCGGCCTGCGCGCTGCGATATTCGCGTTCAAGATCGAGCACGAGCGGCATCAGCGTTTCGGCGACAAAGCGCCCACCGAACTGGCCAAAATGGCCGCGTTCGTCGGGTTGGGTGCGGAAACTGTTGGTCTGTTTGTTCATATGCTTAAATTCTTACCGTAGCGCTGAGCCTGTCGATGCGCGATTTGCCGTGCCAAGCCCGTCGACAAGCTCAGGGCTACGGAGATTTGGCGCAATGTCAGGCGTTGTGGACCGCTTGGCAGAAGGCCGAAATCTTGTCCACATCCTTGACGCCGGGCGCGCTTTCGACGCCTGAAGAGACATCGACCAACGGTGCCGCCGTAGCAGCGATGGCTTCGGCGACATTGGCGGGGTTGAGGCCGCCGGCGAGGCCCCAGGGCAGGGCATGCCGGTGACCCTTTAGCAGCGACCAGTCGAAGCGGGTGCCCGTGCCGCCGGGCAACGCCTGCGCGGGCGAGTCGAACAGCAGGAGATCGGCGCTGCCGACAAAGCGCGCGCTCTTGGCCAGCGTTTCGGCATCTTTGAGGCCAAGCGCCTTCCACACGCCAACCGGACTATGCGCGCGGACTGCAGACAGCCATTCCGGCGATTCCTTGCCGTGAAACTGGACGATATCGGGATCAACTGCAGTAATGGCCTTTATGGTTTCGGGCGGGTCCGCGTTGACGAGCAGCAGCACCACTTTCACGCGCCCACGTGCCTGATCGCGCAGCGCGCGCGCCCGTTGCAATTCAACATAGCGCGGGCTGGGCGGGTAAAGATTGAGACCAATGTGCGTGGCGCCAGCATCTATGGCGGCAGCCAGCGTTTCGGGCGTTTTCAGCCCGCAAATCTTGATTTGTGGTGACGTCATGGGGTCGCTTTGGACTGTTCAACTAACCGGAGCAAGCTGCCATCGGGATCGACGAGATAACCGATCCGCAGGCCGCTGATATCAACCGTCGGCAGATGCAGGCGGGGCCAGCCGACGCGCACGTTCGGGATGCCAGCGGCGGTACAGTTGTCGATGAAAGCGTCAACGTCAGCCAAGCGCAGGCACGCCCCGAAGCTGCTCGTGCTCGGGTCAAGGTCGGGATAAGGGAAGAATTCAAGCTGTATGCCGCCTCGCGAGAGGATCATCCACCCATCGGCGCGATAGTCCGTTTCAAATCCCAGCGCGCGATAGAATTTTTCAGTGACGTCAAAATCGCGCGCGGGAAGATTGGGGGTGGCGAAGTCGCCACCAGACGTCATAGCGTCGCCTCTATTGCCCGCGCGGCAAGGTCGGGGTCGGCGGCCTGGCTGATCGGGCGGCCAACAACCAGTATCGACGCGCCATCGTTCATCGCCTGTTGCGGCGTCACGATGCGTTTCTGGTCGGCGCTCTTGCCGTCGGCGGGGCGCACCCCGGGGACGACGAAGAAGCCCCCGGACCAAGCCTTGCGTGCGGCGCGCACTTCCTGACCCGAACAGACGATGCCGTCGAGACCGGCACCCTGCGCCAACCCGGCGAGGCGCACCACCTGGTCATGCGGTGTGCCAGTAACGCCAATGTCGGCCAAATCCTGGTCATCGAGGCTAGTCAGGACGGTGACGGCGACCACTTTGGTATGGTTGCCGGCAGCTGCCTTTGCCTCTTCCAGCATCGCGCGCCCTCCGGCGGCGTGGACGGTGATTATCGCGGGCTCAAGCGGGCGCAGCGCCTGCACGGCCTTGGCCACCGTATTGGGAATGTCGTGCAATTTCAGGTCGAGGAAGATGGGCAGACCCAATTTCGCAATTTCGTGCACGCCGTGGTGGCCATTGGCGCAGAAAAATTCGAGGCCGAGTTTGAAGCCGCCGACGTGACGGCGCACTTTGTTGGCAAGCGTTTGCGCTGCATCAAGGTGCGGCGTGTCGATGGCGAGGAAGAGCGGTGACGTCATAGCAATGTTCCGGGTGCAGGCGGCGGGGCTTCAGGCGAAGGCGCGGCGGCAGGTTCAGCAGGCTTACTCGCCAAGGCGCGCATATCTGCCAGCTGGCGCTCGCTATTCTCCAGCCGCCGTTTGAGCGACCAGCGCGACGCGCGGCCCATTAGCCAGGGAGGCAAGAAACCGATCAGGAAAAAAGCCATGGCAACAAAACCCACCGGCCATTCGAAATATTTGAAGCCGTCGGCTTCGGGCCACACGTTGACCCGGACATGGTTCCAGTTGATCGCGATGAACGATACCAGCACGATGGTGCACAGCACCCAGCCAATTGTCCGTAACGCTTGCATCGGCACCCCTTTGTGCGGTGGATCTGATGTCAGGCTAGGCCATTGCTCGCGGCATTTCCAGTCCTGCCAAGGTTGGGACCCTAGTCTGCAAACACCCGGGCGAAAATCGTATCGACGTGCTTGAGGTGATAATCGAGGTCGAAGTGCGCGGCGAGCTGGTCTGGCGGCAATAGCGCCGTGACGTCAGCATCGTTCGACAACAGTTCGAGCAGCGACAATGCGCCGTCGGATTCCCACACTTTCATGGCGTTGCGCTGGACCAGCGCATAGCTTTGCTCGCGGCTGGCCCCGGCCTGGGTCAGCGCCAGCAAGACACGCTGCGAATGGACGAGCCCACCCATGCGGTCGAGATTCTTTTGCATCCTTGCCGGATAGACGACCAATTTGTCGATGACGCCAGTCAGTCGCGCCAGAGCGAAGTCGAGCGTTATGGTGGCATCCGGGCCAATGAAGCGTTCGACCGACGAGTGGCTGATGTCGCGCTCGTGCCACAGCGCGACATTTTCGAGCGCGGGGGTGACATAGCCGCGCACCATGCGGGCAAGGCCGGTGAGATTCTCGGTCAGCACCGGGTTACGCTTGTGCGGCATGGCCGACGAGCCCTTTTGCCCGGGGCTGAAATATTCTTCGGCCTCTAGCACTTCGGTGCGCTGCAGATGGCGGATTTCGGTGGCGAGGCGTTCTATTGACGACGCGATGACACCAAGTGTGGCGAAAAACATAGCGTGGCGATCGCGCGGGATGACCTGGGTCGACACGGGTTCGATGGCCAGGCCCAATTTGGCGGCGACATGCGCTTCAACGGCGGGGTCGATATTGGCAAAGGTGCCGACCGCGCCCGAAATGGCGCAAGTCGCAACGTCAGCACGCGCCGCGACCAATCGCGCGCGGCAGCGGCTGAATTCTGCATAGGCCTCGGCCATTTTGAGGCCGAAGGTTACGGGTTCGGCGTGGATGCCGTGGCTGCGCCCGATGCAAGGGGTTCGTTTATGCTCAAAGGCGCGGCGCTTGAGCGCGGCGAGCAGCGCATCGAGATCGTCGAGCAAAATGTCGCTGGCGCGGGCGAGCTGGACCGCGAGGCAAGTGTCAAGCACGTCCGATGACGTCATGCCCTGGTGCATAAAGCGGGCCTGTTCGCCCACATTGTTCGCCACCCAGGTCAGGAATGCGATGACGTCATGCTTCGTTACGGCTTCGATGGCATCAATAGCGGGAACGTCGATGGCTGGATTGGTCGCCCACCAGTCCCACAGCGCCTTTGCCGCGTCCTTGGGCACCACGCCCAGCGCGGCGAGGGCATCGGTCGCATGTGCCTCAATTTCAAACCAGATTCGGAAGCGCGCTTCGGGTTCCCAAATCGCGGTCATCGCGGGGCGGGCGTAACGGGGGACCATGGCGGGGCTTTCTCGTCAGGAATCGGCGATGAGGCCCGTTAGCAGCGGCGAAGCACGCGGTCGAATCTAGAGCAAACCCGCATTGCGGAAACTATAGGCACTGTCACCGCCGATGATGATGTGATCATGCAGGGCAATGCCGAGCTTATCCAAGGCGGCAGCGACTTCGCGCGTCATGTGGATGTCCTGGCGGCTGGGATCGGCGACCCCGCTGGGGTGGTTATGGACCAGGATGACGGCCGATGACGCCAGTTCCAGCGCGCGCTTTGCCACCTCGCGCACATAGATGGCGGACTGGTCAACCGTGCCTTCGCTCATCACCTCGTCGCGCAGCAACTGGTTGCGCGTGTCGAGGTGGAGGACGCGCACCCGTTCATGCGCGATTGGCCCCATATCGGCGCGCAGCCAGTCGAGCAGAGCTGACCAGCTGGCCAGCACCGGGCGCTCGGTCACCCGGCCTTTAAGCAGGCGCAGGCTGGCCGCCTGAACAATTTTCAGCGCAGCAACGCTGGTTTCTCCCATACCGCTGACGCGGAGCAACGATGCCGGATCGGCGCTGACCAATTCGGCTAGGCTGCCAAATTCCTTGAGCAGAGCCTTTGCCAGTGGCTTGGTGTCGCGCCGCGGGATAGCAAGTGTCAGCAGATATTCGACCAGCTCATAATCGCTGAGTGCCTCTCCACCCGCATCGAGCAGTCGGGCACGCAGGCGGGCGCGGTGGCCGCGGTGATCGGGCGGGGCAAGGGCGTCGTTCATCGCAGGAATGGCGATAACGTGCTTGTGACGGCCCGACAACGCCCATAGACGGGAGATATGGCCAGCGACGCCCCTGACTTGCCTGCTGATTTGCCGGCGCAGCCAAGCTGGCGGAAACGGCGCGCAGCGCTGTTCGTCGGCGGCGGACTGGTGCTGGCCGTTTCCGCCATCTGGGTGCTGCGCGCGCCGATTGCCGATAATTTTGTTACCAGCCAGCTGCAACAACGCGGCGTAAAGGCCCAGTATCGCATAGTTTCTATTGGACCGCGCACCCAGACCCTGGCGGATGTCGTCATTGGCGATCCAGCCAAACCCGACCTGATCGCCCGCCGCGTCAAGGTGGATATCGGTTGGACCTGGTCGGGCCCGGTGGTCAGCGGAGTAACGGCCGAAGGCGTGCGGCTATTTGGTCGCTGGGAGGATGGTCGCATCCGCCTGGGCGAAGTCGATAAGTTGCTGCCGCCGCCCAGCGACGAACCGTTTCGTCTGCCCGAGCTGGATGTGGCGCTTAGCGATGCGCGCGCGCGGATCGACACGCCCTGGGGAGCGGTTGGCGCACGCATCGATGGGGCCGGGCCACTGCGCTATAACTGGCGCGGCCAGATCGCCTTGGTCAGCGAAGGATTGACCTATGGCGACTGCGCAACCGGGCTTGTGTCGGTTTTTGGCGCGGTCAGAATTTCCTTTTCCCGGCCCAATTTCGCTGGCCCCGTGCGGGCCACCGATTTGCGCTGTCCAAAGCAGGGCTTCAGTTTGGCTCGCCTTGATACCCAGCTTGAAACCTCACTCGCCGCTGATTTTCTGAGCTGGACGGGCGAATTTGACGCCACCTCGTCGCGTTGGCAGGCCATGGGCGGCACGCTGGGCACGCTTGCCGCGACTGGCAGCTTTCGCGGGGATACCAAATCCACCAAGGTCGATTATGACCTGCGCGGCAGCGGCGCGCGCTATGGCGGCTTCAATGTGGCGGGCCTCAGCCTCGTCGGAACCGCGACGGCAGGCAGCAATCTGAGCGCCAGCGCCCGGCTGGGGCTAGCGCGGGCGGTGCTGCCGCCGCAATATCGGGCACAGGCGGCAGGGTCGGCTGCCACGCTGCGCGCAACGCCAATCGGGCCCATTGCCGAACAACTGGCCCGCGCGGCGGCCAATGCGCTGGCCAGCGTGTCCGGAGAAGCCGATGTGCTGCTGGTTGGCGATGCCAAGACGCGACGGGTTGAAATCATCGCGCCGCGCCTGCGCAGTACCAGCGGCGCGCAGCTGCGCGGCGATGCCAGCAGCCGGCTGTCGGTGTTGCTGGCGGGCAAACAGCCAATGTTCCTGATCGATGGGCGCTGGCAATTGGAGGGCGGTGCGCTGCCCGATGCCGACGTGCGCTTGCAACGCGTTGCCAACGGCCGGCTGACCGGCCTGGTGAGCCTCAAACCATTGTCTGCAGGTGATTCGCGGCTGGCGCTGACGCCGGTGAGCGTCGTTGGCGATCCCAACGGACGGCTGCGTATTGTCACGACCGCCGCGCTTTCCGGGCCGCTGGCAGGCGGTCGGATCGATCGGCTGACCATGCCGATCGATGCCACCGTGCAGCCCAATGGCGATGTCACGCTGGCGGGGAATTGCCGGCGCGTGTCACTGGCAAGCGCGGCGCTGGCGGGCGTCACGCTGGGCAACAATGTGGTGCAGCTGTGCGGACCGCCCGGTCAAGCCTTGCTGGCCTATCGTGGTGGCAGGTTGAGCGGCGAGTTGGCGCTGGTCGCGCCCGCACTGCGCGGACGGACCGGCGAAAGCCTGCTCACGCTGCAGGCTGAGCGACTGCAATATGGGCTTGCGAGCGGGCAGATGGTGATCGAGGCGCTGGCGGTGGCGATTGGCGAAGGGGAACCGGCAACCAATTTTACCGCCGAACGGATCACCGGCACGTTGGCAGGCGGCGCCATGACCGGACGACTGGAAGGTGCCGCGGGCGAGATCGGCGAAATTCCGCTGAACATGACAGAGATAGCGGGCGATTGGGCTTGGCGCGATGCGGCCCTGACGCTGAACGGTGGGCTGGTGGTTAGCGACCGCGCCGAAGAAGCCCCCCGCTTTGCCCCGCTGATCAGCCGCGACGCCACGCTGACCTTTGCCGACAGCCGGATCGTTGCCGATGCCAGCTTCAGCGAGCGCGAGACCGATACGCCAATTGGCAACACCGATATCGTCCATGATTTCACGAGCGCCGCGGGCTCGGCGGACCTGCTGATCATGTCGATGCGCTTCAACGAGGCATTCCAGCCCGACCAGCTGACCCCGCTGGCGCTGGGCATTATCGCCAACACGCGTGGCACATTGGCCGGGCGCGGGCGGATCGACTGGAACAATGACGGCGTGACGTCATCGGGGACCTTCACGACGGCGGGCAGCGACTTTGCCGCCGCGTTCGGGTCGGTACACGGAGCGAGCACGACAATCGTGTTCGAAGATTTGCTCGGGCTGCGATCGGCTCCGGGGCAACGTGCCAGCATCGACGAGATTAATCCCGGCATCCCGGTGATCGGCGGGCTGATCGACTATCAACTGCTCGATGCCAACAAGATCCAGATTGAAGGCGGGCGCTGGCCTTTTGCCGGGGGCGAACTGGTGCTGAAGCCGACCACCATCGATTTTGACGTCAACGCCGTACGACGGCTGGAATTTGAATTGCATGGCGTTGACGCCGGTGTGTTCCTGAAAGAATTTGGTTTTGAGAATCTGAACGCCAAAGGCGTTTTCGATGGTGTGCTGCCGGTGGAGTTTTCAGGGCTGGGCGGGCGGATTGTGGATGGCCGACTGGTCGCGCGCAGCGGCGGCGGCGAGGTGTCCTATGTTGGAGAGCTGACCAACTATAATCTCGGCGTATTCGCCAATTACGCATTCAATATGCTGAAATCGCTGGCTTATGAGGAAATGACGATCACGCTTAATGGTGATCTGGATGGCGAAATGCTGACCGACGTCAAAATCGTCGGGCTGAAACAGGGCAGTACCGCCGAGCGCAACATCATCACCCGGCAGCTCGAAAAGCTGCCCATCGTTTTCAACGTCAAAATCAACGCGCCATTTCGACAATTGATTGGATCGGCGCGAAGCCTCTATGATCCCTCGGCGCTGATCGACCAAAATCGCGATGCGCTGATCGAGGCGCAACGGGCAGCGGAAGGGACATCCGTTCAGCCTCCTGAAAGTGAGCCCGTGCCATGAAGCGTCTCGAAAATGTTGAACAGCGACTGCGGCGGCACCATTTGGTTGCCTTGGGAATGGTGGCGATGAGCCTGAACGGGTGCGTGCAAATCGACACGCCCGACAAGCCCATCGAAATCAACCTCAACATCAATATTCGGCAGGAAGTCGTATTCCGGCTGGATGGGAAGGCCAAGGAACTGGTTGAACAGAATAGCGAGATTTTCTGATGGAGACCAAAGCGATGACCCCGAATTTGACGCGCAGCAAGCCGTTCGCCGCGCTGATGCTCGCCGTGGCGGGTGCCGCACTGCTGAGCACCGTGCCTGCGCAGGCGCAGCGTGATCCGGCCTATCAGGCTGCGCGCCAGGCCGGCCAAGTGGGCGAGCAGCCCGATGGCTATCTGGGCTTTGTCACGCCGCCAACGCCCGAAGTGCGCGCGCTGGTGATGGACATCAATATCAAGCGCAAGGACGCCTATACCAAAAGCGCGGCGGCCAATGGCAGCACCGTGGAGCAGTTCGCTTTCACCACCGGGTGCAACCTGATTGCGCGCACGCTGCCCGGCGAGAAGTATAAATCGCCCGACGGTCGCTGGCTGACGCGTGACAGCGCGCCGCCGCAGCGCGACGCGCGCTGCCTGTAACGGCGCGTCGCCCCTGCGCGGGCAGAAGTGCTAAAAATCAAAGCCGCCGCGGGGCAGTCCGCGGCGGCTTTTTTGCGCACTGCAGCAAAAGTGCGGTCCGCGACAGTTGACTTCATGCGGACGCATTTCTAAACGGGCCGCGCCTTAGGGGTCCTGCGCCTTTTTCGGGCATCTTCGGCAGTGGCGATGCG
>JANRIY010000016.1:0-3902 GCA_033764495.1 Sphingopyxis sp.
TGGTGGACAGGGCTGGATTCGAACCAGCGTACGGGAAACCCGGGCAGATTTACAGTCTGCTGCCTTTAACCACTCGGCCACCTGTCCATGGCGCTTGCCGCGCGAAGGCGGTCCCATGGCGAATGGGTGCTTGCGTGTCAACGCCTTGTCGTGACAAAGCGCCCAAATCATGACCCGCCAGTTTTCCCGCCATCGCCGCACCCCCACCGAACGCACCAAGGGCCAGCCGCCGCGCCTGTGGGGCCGCCATGCCGTTATCGCTGCGCTCGCCAATCCCGACCGCACCGTGAAGCGCATCTGGGGCACGCGCGAGGCGCTGGCGCAGCTTGATCTGCCCCCTGTCTTGCCGATCAGCTTTTGCGACGTCACTGACCTTGCCCGCCTCGTCCCCGGCGATGCACCGCATCAGGGGCTGGTCGCCGAAGTCGTGCCCTTGGACGATGTGCTGCTCGCCGATGTGCTGCAATATGAGGTCGATAATGACAGCAAACGGCCGTTTGTTATCCTCGATCAGGTGACCGATCCGCACAACATTGGCGCGGTGCTGCGCTCCGCTGCCGCCTTTGATGCTGCCGCGATTATCACGCAAGACCGCCACAGTCCGCCCGAAAGCGGCACCATCGCCAAGGCCGCTTCGGGCGCGCTGGAAGATGTGCCGTGGGTCCGCGTCGTCAACCTCGCTCGCGCGCTCGACGAGATTGCAGAAGCCGGCTGGTGGCGCATCGCGCTCGACGGCGACAGCGACACCGATCTGGCCGCCACGCTCGATGGCAGCCGCGTCGCGCTGGTGCTGGGGGCCGAAGGCGACGGCATCCGCCACAATGTGATGGAACATTGCGACGCCATCGCGCGCCTGCCCATCAGCCCGCGGATGGAAAGCCTGAATATCTCGAACGCAGCGGCGATTGCGCTCTATGCCGTGGCGGTGGCTGGGAAGGCATAGCAGCAATCTTGCTCGTTTCGTCGTCCTGAACTTGTTTCAGGATAACCAGCGGGCTGGGCCTGTTGTCCTGAAACAAGTTCAGGATGACGAGGGGTTGGGAGTGTACCCCTCAATCCTCCGCCGCGATTGTCACGCGCAGGCCGTCCAGGTCCGCCGTGAACGGAATCTGGCACGATAGGCGCGAATATTCGCTGCGATCGCTCGTCGAATCGAGCAGGTCATTTTCATCCTCGCCCAGCTTGGGCAGTTTGCTCGCAAATGCCGGGTCGACATGGACATGACAGGTCGCGCACGAACAGCAACCACCGCACAGCGCCAGCAACTCGTCAAAGCCATTGTCGCGGATATTTTCCATGACAGTCAGGCTGGTATCGCCTTCGACTGCATGTTCATTCCCGTCCCGCGTCACGACAATCAGCTTGGCCATCGAGCATCCTTTCGGCAGCGCACCATGCGCGTTCCCGCCGCTATGTCGCGCGTTGCGCGGTTAATCAAGCGCTGCTAAAGCATGCGGAACAAAAGGGGGACGACATGGGTTTAAGCGCCGCACAGATCAAACAGGGGATCGACGCTGTCGCTGCGATCGACCCGCGCTTTTCCCGCGCGTTGGAGCATGCGGGCTATCCCGAGCCGCGTATCCGCGAACGCGGCTACACCACGCTGCTGCGCACTATTGTCGGCCAGCAGATCAGCGTCGCGGCGGCCGCATCGGTGTGGAACAAGCTGGAGACAGCGCTGGGTGACGGCTGCCCGGCGCAGGCGGTCGCTGCTTCCGATTTCGCCGCGCTGCGCGCCTGCGGCCTGTCGGCACAGAAACAGGGCTATGCGCGCAGCCTCGCCGAACTGACACTGTCAGGCGGGCTTCCGCTCGACAATCTGCCCGAGGATGACGAGGAAGCGATTGCGCTGTTGACGCAGGTAAAGGGCATCGGTCGCTGGTCGGCAGAGATTTACCTGCTGTTTGCAGAAGGGCGGCCCGACATCTGGCCAGCGGGCGATCTGGCGGTACAGGAAGCGGTCAAGCGCATATTGGCGCTGCCCGAACGCCCCGCGGAAAAAGCCGCACGCGCCCTCGCCGAACCCTGGCGCCCGCACCGCGGCGCGATCGCGATATTGAGCTGGCACTGCTATAACATCGAGGCGATTTAGGGGGCCCCTCCGTCAGCGCTGCGCACTGCCACCTCCCCAATGCAAGTCATTGGGGAGGACTAAGACGCAACTATTGCATAACTCCTCCCCATCGACTTGCGATGGGGAGGTGGCCCCGAAGGGGTCGGAGGGGCAGCAATGCCCGCTGGGTTACTTCTTTGCCGCCGCCTTCTTGGCCGGAGCCTTCTTCGCAGCAGGCTTGGCTTCTTCGACAGCAGCCTTGGGCTCGGCCTTTTTCGCCGCTGCCTTTTTGGCGGCAGGCTTGGCTTCCGCAGCCGGCTCCGCTTCAGCCTTCTTTGCCGCAGGCTTCTTGGCCGCCGCCTTCTTGGCAGGCTTCGCCTCACCATGGTCGTGGCCACAGCCCGGGCCATGCACATGGCCGCTGTCATCCTCGGCCTCGATCGCCGCTTCAATCTCGGCGCGGGTCACTTCGCGCTCGCTGATTTCAGCCTTGGAAAACAGAAAATCGACGACCTTGTCTTCATACAGCGGCGCGCGCAGCTGCGCGGCGGCCAGTGCATCCTGCTGGATATATTCCACAAAGCGCTGGCGGTCTTCGGGGCGATACTGCTGCGCTGCTTGCATCACCAAGCGCTGCATTTCCTGCTGGCTGACTTGCACATTGTTCGCCTGTCCGATCTCGGACAGCAGCAAGCCCAGCCGCACGCGGCGCACCGCGATGCCGCGATAATCGTCCTTGTCGGCTTCCAGCTCGGCCATGGCGGCGGCGGGATCGGCCTCATTGGCCGCTTCCTGCTGCAATTGGGTCCAGATCTGGTTGAACTCGGCCTCGACCATCGTCGGCGGCACATCGAAATCATGGCTGGCGGCGAGCTGGTCGAGCAACTTGCGCTTCATGTGGGTGCGCGTCAGGCCGTTATGCTCCTGCTCGACGCTGTCCTTCATCAGCTCGCGCAGCTTCTCTAGGCTTTCGAGGCCCAGCGACTTGGCGAACTCGTCATCGGCCTTGGTCGCAGCGGCGACCTTCACGTCCTTTACCGTCACGGCAAAGACAGCGTCCTTGCTCTTCAAATTTTCAACCGGATAGTCGGCGGGGAAGGTTACCTTCACCTCGCGCGCGTCGCCCGGCTTGGCGCCAATCAACTGGTTCTCGAAACCGGGGATCAACTGGCCCGCACCGATTTCCACCGCCATATCCTCGCCGGTGCCGCCGTCGAACGGCACGCCGTCGACCGAACCCGCGAAATCGATGATGGCCTGATCGCCCTTCTCGGCCTTCTTGGGCTTGGCGGGGGTGTCGAACCGCTTCATCTGCCCGGCAAGCTCAGCGATCTTGGCATCGACCGCCGCGTCATCGGCGGGCACCACCAGGCGCTCCAGCTTTAACCCGTCCAGCGTCGGCAGGTCGAATGTCGGCAGCACTTCCAGCGACACGGAAACATCGGCGTCCTTGCCATTTTCATAGCCATCATCAAGCGCCACGGCGGGCTGCAGCGCGGGGCGCAGCTTTTCCTTGGCGATCAGGCTCTGCACGCCGTCGTTGATCGCTTTGTTCAGCGCGTCGGCCGACAGCGCCGGGCCGTGCATCTTGCGAATGAGGTTCGCGGGCACCTTGCCGGGGCGGAAACCGGGCATGCGCACCTGCGGCGCCATCGCCTTCACTTCATCATCGACGCGCGCGTCGATATCCTTGGCGGCGATGGTCAGCCGATATTCGCGCTTCAGGCCTTCGTTCAATGTCTCGACGGTCTTCATTGCCTTCAATCAATCCTTGTCAAACCTTGGGACGACGGGGGAGGCCGCGTCCATGAAAAGCGGGTCCGGCCCCGGCGCCGCGTTGGTGCGGGCG
>JANRIY010000033.1:0-26575 GCA_033764495.1 Sphingopyxis sp.
CACTTCCCGATGTGGGATCAGCCAGAGGACACCGTCCGCGTGATTCTGGATGCAACGAGCGTCTCGGGATCAAAATAATACTGCAACTGGCCGGTTAGCAAATCGAGGGCTTTTTCAGGGGCTAGTCCCATTGTAAGGTCCTTTTTTGGGCCGGTTCCGGTCAGTCCGCTTTGAGCTCACACTGCTAGGAAAGCGGACTTTTTGCTCACGACGCCCTAGCAGACGTAAGCCCTTTCAAATACTTTAGCCTCATGGCCTATCGAATGAGCAGCACGACACGCGTGGCCGGATGCGGTCTAATGTTCGTGATATTTATACTCCTGCCAATGCTCTACGTCGGCGGTGGCGCTTACACCGAAACGGTGCCGCGCCCTTTCAACTCCGTCGCTTGGAAATCCGCAGATGGCCGGGGAAACACGCGATGTGCAATGCTCGTGGACCTCCGCACGCGGATTGGGATTGAAGGCAAAACACGGGAAGAGCTGATGGAGTTACTAGGCCCCGATCAGAACGAACGGACGGACACAGAGCTTAGCCATTGGCACCTTTGCCCCAGCTTTATGGACATCTGGATTCTAGAAGTCCGTTGGAAAAACGGCATCGCTGAGGACTCGTGGGTTCGGGACACTTAGCCAACGACTGATTCCTACCCCATAGCAGTCATCCGAGGCAGCACTGCTTGGGCCTGCCACCGGACAGTCTGCTTTCGGTTCAACGAGCGCGAAAAGCGGACTATCTGCTCACGACCCGAAAACAGTCGTTGGATCTATCGGAGCTGATCGTCTGCAAGCGAATCTGCGCCTACACCAATGAGACCGAGGGCAATGTCGAGACGCGCTTCACGATCAAGGATGGTGACACGATTCTGTCATTGATCTTCAAATATCTTAAGTTACTGACAGTTGGTGGGCGCACAGCGTCCCGCGCCGCCGGCTGGAAGCGCCTTCAAGACAAGGATATCCAATGCCGATCACTACCCCTCTTCCCCGCGCCATGCTGCTTGCCACGATGCTCCCCTCACTTGCCATGGCTCAGGAATCCGAAACTATGCGTCTTGAGGCGACAACCGCCAAGGTCGGGATCGAGATCGACGGAAATCTGCTCGGAAACTGGCAGCTCGATCCGAACAACTATCCGCGCGACATCGCACTTCCGGTCGAAAAAGCTGCGCCGTCGACAATCTGTTTCCTCAACGAAACTCGGCGTGCCTGTGCCGATTTCATCCCAGAACAGTCCCGACCGCTCGAGATCGCGTTCAATGGCGCAAAGATTGCAACTGTCATCCGTGCCCAGCGCAACACGCCGCCGGCCGTCTTCGATGCCGCCTATCAGGCGGCGCATCGCGGCAAGACCGTCGTCGAGGTGCCCGAAGTCTATGAGCTGGTGAACATCGCCATCGCGATCTCGCCCTTTGGCCAGGGCGATCGCGATATGGTCTATCACGACAGCCCCTACTACGCCGCGGTCCAGACACACTTCGCTCCCTATGTCGATCACCCGCTGATCAAGCGCGTCGATGCAATGCTTCGTGCCGACCGGATGGACTACTTTACCTTCAAGATGAATGGCTACGCCTTCGTCTTCGATGCCAACGGGCGCATTGTGCGCAGTCCGGTCTATGACCGCACCGGCTTTGCCGGGTCGCTCGACAATGCGGTGCTGCCTTACCTTGAGGACTTGCAGGATTTCGCCAATGTCAGCGGCTTCCGGGCATTCTATCGTGCGCATCAGGATCTCTACAAAATGCAGATCCGCTTCTTCGAGGAGGAAGCCCAGGTCGCCCGGATCAGCAGTTGGCTGGGCGAGCGTTTTCCCTCGGTGAAGCCCTACGACGGGGTGAAGATCGTGTTCTCGCCGCTGGTCGCCTACAACCAGTCGCTCACCACGCTGGAGGCCGATGGCTACCGCGAGCTGCAGCCGCACGTTAACTACCCTTATGACGCCAACCGTGGCCTTACGCCACGGGGTGCGGCGATCGAGCGTTCGGCCATCCTGTTCACCGAAATGAACCACGGCTTCATCAATCCGGTGGCCGAGAAACATCGGGAACGGATCGCAAAGGTCCTCACCGATCGCGCCGCATGGGCCGACGATAGGAGGGCTCCGGGCAATTATCCGGGGGCTGAAGCCCTGTTCAACGAATATATGAACTGGGCCCTGGTCAGCCTCTATTACCGTGACCTGATGAGCCCCGAGGATTTCACCATCTCGCACGCCGCCGTTGTCGACAATATGCAGAACGGGCGCGGCTTCCTGCGCTTCGCCGCATTCGACGCTGAGCTCCTGCGCCTCTACGCCACCCGCAAGCCTGGCCAGACGGTCGAAGACTTGTTTCCGGCGATGCTGGATTGGGTTGCAGCACAATAGCTACTGGATGGAAGCGTACCACTGGCTCTGATCTAAACCATTGCCTCAACAACGACTGAATTTGGGCCGATTGCGGTCATACCGCTTTTCGGACTTGGCGGCCCGAAAGCGGTCGTCCGCTCAGACCTTCGAAGGCGCGGTAGGCAAGCGAAAGGTGGCGGCATTAATCCGGTTCAATCGATATCAAGGCTCGTCCTCAAACCTGAGCCATGCCGCCGTCCACAAAAAGTTCAATACCGTTGACGAAGCTGCTCTCGTCCGAAGCGAGGAAAAGGGCGGCGGCGGCGATCTCTTCCGGAGCGCCGAGACGGCCCAGCGGCGTCGCGGCCTCCACCGCTGCGATCATCGCTCGGTTTGCCTCAGGCGACGGTGCGAGGCCGTGCCAACCAGGGGTCGAGGTTGAGCCGGGTGCAAGAACGTTTACCCTGATGCCCGAGCCCTTGAGGTCAAGAATCCAGTTGCGCGCGAAGCTGCGGAGTGCCGCCTTGCTGGCCGCATAGACGCTGAAAGCGGACGCACCAGTGCTGGCGGCCGTTGATCCCGTCAGTATTATCGAACCGCCACGGCTCATCAGCGGCAGCGCCTTTTGGACGGTGAACAAAGTTCCTTTGACGTTGGTCGCAAAGGTCCGATCATAGTGGTCTTCGGTAATGTCGGCGAGCGACAGGAAATCGCCGCCGCCCGCGTTGGCGAACAGGATATCGATGCCCCCTTTTATCTCCTTGACCACCGCGAACAAGCGATCAAGATCGTCGAGCCTCGCGATGTCGCTTTGGACGCCGAACGCATTGCTACCAATTGCGCTCACCGCTGCGTCGAGTTCCGCTTGGCGGCGTCCGGTCATGAAGACGAACGCGCCTTCCGCCGCGAACAGTCTGGCTGCCGCAAGGCCTATGCCGCTATTCGCGCCGGTGATAACAGCCACTTTTCCCTTCAACCTGTCCATGCTTCGCTCCTCTGTGCTAATGCGACCCTCCTGCTCAGGCGCATGCAATCTTTCGGGCTAGGAAGTCGCGGATCAGCGGGACCATCGTGTCGAGCTGGTCTTCGAGCGCGAAGTGGCCCGTGTCGAGCAGGTGGAACTCGACCTCGGGCAGGTCGCGCTTGTATGGATGCGCGCCGTCGGCCGGAAAAATATAATCATTCTTGCCCCAGATGATCAGGGTCGGCGGCGAATGCTGGCGAAACCAGGCTTGGACAGCGGGGTAGAGTGGCAAGTTCGTGCGATAATCGTAGAACATGTCGAGCTGGATATCGGCGTTTCCTGGCCGATCGAGCAGGACTTGGTCATGCACCCAATTGTCAGGTGACACGCGCGTCTTGTCGGCGACGCCATCGGTGTATTGAAAGATGGTGGTCTCGATCGTCAACAGACCAGCCAGCGCCTGCCGGGTGTCCTGCGAGCCCTCATTCCAATAGGCCTTGATCGGGTCCCAAAACGCCTTGAGCCCTTCGTCATAGGCATTGCCATTCTGGACGATAAGGCCAGTAATCCGCCCGGGCTCCTGTAACGCCAGCCGCCAACCGACGGGTGCGCCATAATCCATTACGTACATCGCGAACTTTTCGATGCCGAGCTGCCCGAGCAGCTTGTCAACGAGCCTGGCGAAGTTGTCGAACGTATAGGCAAAGTTCGCCCGGTCCGGTGAATCGCTTTGCCCGTAGCCCGGATAATCGGGAGCGATTACGCGATATCGATCGGCAAGGTGCAGGATGAGATTGCGGAACATGTGGGACGATGTCGGGAAGCCGTGCAGCAAAAGCACTACGGGTGCATCGGCTGGGCCAGCCTCACGATAGAATATGCCGATCCCGTCGACATCTGCGGTGCGGTGATAGGTGACGATGGGAGCAACGCCCGACAAGCGTTCTGCTCCCAGCTCTTCCATAACATTCACGGTCATTTTCATTCTCCGGATCTGACGAATTTAGTGACGCTTGGACGGCGGGCGGCCGATTGACGCGGCGACTTAGCCCGCGGTCATCCGCGCGCTTTGAATAAAGGCCAACAGGTCGCGATTGATGATCTGCGGGTGCGTCGTCGCCATGCCGTGCGGCAAACCGGGGTAGACCTTCAGCGTCGCCCGCGGCGCGAGCTTTGACGAGAGCAAAGCGGAGGCTGCAATCGGCACGATTTGATCGTCGTCGCCGTGCATTATGAGCAGCGGAATATCGATCTTGCGGAGGTCCTCAGTGAAATCCGTCTCGGAAAATACAGCGATACAGTCGTAATGGGCTTTAGCCCCGCCCATCATGCCTTGACGCCACCAATTGTCGACCAACGCTGAAGAAATGGCTGCTCCGGCACGGTTGAAGCCGTAAAATGGGCCCGCCGCGACATCGCGGTAAAATTGCGCGCGATTGGCGAGGAACGCGCTCCGAAACCCGTCGAATACCGACATTGGCAAGCCGCCGGGATTAGCGTCGGATTTCAGCATGACCGGGGGTATCGCGCCGATGATTACCGCCTTGGCTGCGCGGTCTGTGCCGTGCCGGGCAAGGAAGCGCACAACTTCGCCGCCGCCGGTGGAATGACCGACATGCACAACGTCCTCGAGGTCGAGTGCCGCGATCAGCTCGGCAAGGTCGTCGGCATAGGTATCCATGTCATTGCCGGTGACGGTCTGGGTGGATCGCCCGTGGCCGCGCCGATCATGGGCGATGACCCGAAAGCCCTTCGCCAGAAAGAACATCATCTGGGCATCCCAGTCATCGGCGCTGAGCGGCCAGCCATGATGGAACAGGATCGGCTGGCCCTCGCCCCAATCCTTGAAGAATATCTCTGTGCCGTCCTTCGTGATGATGCTGTTCATCGCTGATCCTTTCGGCTTGGACTGGTGCAGGATAGCTTTTGACGCGCTGCTGGGAGGGGAGGCCTGCGCAAGTGCTGGGATCGAGCTCGCGCCGGACACGGCAGCAACCGCGACGAGCAATTGCCGGCGGGTTGTGGCGGAATTGATGCTGGAATTCGTCACCATGGAACACCTCGGCCGCACCGCCATTTCCCTGCCCGTCGCAGGGGTGCGGCGCCGAGAATCTAAATGGCGCATGGGCGGCTTTTCAGATTGAACGAATCAGGTGCCGATTGAACAAAGCCCTTGCGAACTGACGCGGCGCGTCCCGATCCTAGTTCTTGGATACGGTAATGCTGATATCGCGATTGCGGCGCCAGGCACCCGGGCTGATGCCAACGATGCGGCAGAAAACGCGCGTGAAGTGACTCTGGTCGGCGAAGCCGCAGCTAAGCGCAACCTCTGTCAGCGACAGCGTCGGAGCTGTGAGCAGCGCCTTGGCCACCTCGATCCGCCTAAGGACGAGCCACTGGTGCGGCGCGATGCCCGTCGTTTCCTTGAACGCCTTTGAGAAGTGGCTGGTCGAAAGACCACATAGAGCCGCGATTTCCTTGAGTGATCCCTCACCGCTCAGGTTGGCGCTCAAATATTCTTTTGCTCGTCGTTCCTGCCAGCCGGTGAGACCGCCCCTTTGCAACCTAGAGCCGGGTTGCAGGTCCCCATAGGTTTGGGCAAGGTGGATGCCCAGTGCGAGGCTTATGTGGTCGAGAAAAAGCCGATTTGCCTCCTGCGGACGTTCGAAGACACTTCGCAAACATGAGCTGATGCTCCGGATGATAGAGTCGCTGATCGGCACACCTGGCTGGTAATACAGCTCCCCGATTGGGCGGGCCTCATTCGCCTCGGCAATGGCGTTGAGTGCAGCGCGAGGAAGATAAAATTGGAGGGAATGATGCGGCTGCTCGATGAGAGCCGATTGTTCGCGCTTGAGGTCACGCAAATGGAATTCGCCGGCGCCAATCGTGTGCCTGGGGCACGGCCGACCGCTTTCCCAGACTTCATGATGGTCGAGCTTCTTCAACATTAAGCTGACGAGGTACGCGTCCTCGATTGGGACCGGATTGACAAGCCCAAGCACAGGGTCGTCGGAGCGGATCTCAGTCACCGCCATTTGTGCTACGCTTAGCTTGCGTGTCACCAATGCTGGCGCATGGTCGATCTTGAAAAGGTCGCCAAGTCGTTGACCCACTGCGCCTGAATTTATGGCGTCACTGTGTGGCTTTGGTCCATTCGTTGCGTTGCCAAGCATAGGCCGGCCTCCGAAACGGCTGTGACCATGTCCGACCCACCTGGGTGGGCTTCCTAAGAGGCCCATCCGATCACCGCGACAACCGCATGTGAAGCCTATACCCGGCCCCTGCCAAACACAATGAAACTAGCTACGGAGTGTCTACATATGGGCCGGAAACGGACATGGGTATCGATGTGCAGCCTCTCTCAACAGCCTGAAGCGAGCATCATTCTGGTTTGAGCCGATTGGCTAGGGCCAGGATTGTAGAGCCGCTTGTTCCGCTCATTGCGACCGGATCCGAAGCCTGCTTCGCACACAAGTGCGCACTGACACCACTGGACTTTCGCCGCCCAGCAGATGATCTGGATCGATGGATTGCAAAACTTCACAAAACATCGAGGTGGGTCGAGCCACCTTGGCGGTCTGTCGATGAGTGCCGCTGATGAAGCGCCGGATCGGCCCCGGCCCGTCGTTGCCTTCGTTGCTCCGGGAAGGCCGCCCACCTCGAACAAGACCGTGGGGAAGCATGGCGAACGCGCCAAGCTCGAGTACTCCCGGCGCTACATCGCTGCCGGTGGCACAAAATCTGACGAGTTCTCCTACGTCGCTGTGTATTACTTCGTTCCTGGGTATCGCCCGAGCAACGACGCCGACGCAAGGAACATACACAAGCGAGTCCTCGATGGATTGCAGGGAGCGGCTTACCAGGACGATCACGTCGTCCGGGTCGTCACGGCAGGGGTGATCGACTACGGCCCGACGGCGAATGGCCCGCTTCGGCTGGAGGAGATTGATCTGACAAGTGTTCCGGCTAGCGCGCTTAACGATCTGGCAACGGCTATTGCCTCCGCCAAGCATCATTTCCTTTATGTGGAGATCGGTCCGCTGCGGCCGGCGATGATGGCGTTCGGAATAGGAGATGCGGGTTGAAGGTTCAGACCGAGGGTATAGGCGGCGTGTTCCTAGAACGCGCGGCGGCCGAAGCGTTTGCATCGAAGCTGACCAGCAGCGGCTGGGAGGTCGAGCGCGAAGCCTCGGTTGGTGCGATGCGCATCGACTTGATCGCCCGTCGCGGCGAGGAGGTCGTCTTTTACGAATTCAAGCTGGCCGGTGAGAGCGCATACGATGGCTGGGCGTCGGAGCTGCTGTCTTATCAGAAGCTCGCTCGGCAGCATGGCGCTTCGTTTCGCCTGATAATGGTGCGACCACCACGACAGATGGACCTTGAGATCGACGGGGTGGAGCGCATGCTGTTCGAGTTCCTTGTCCAGCATCCTCCCTTACAGGTATCCGACATCGCCGGCCATACGCTGATCGATGAGGTTGTCGGCGTGGACCTAGACTCGGTTCGGATCAGCGGCACGACCGCTGATGTATCCGGCGATGCAAGCTTGGCGGTGACTCTTCAGACCGGTGCCGGCGAGGATATCGGCTCCGAGCTATTTCCCTTCGCGTTCACGGCGAAGCTCGATTTGGTGGCGCAGCGTGCTGACGAAGTGGACGTGCTCGAGGTCGATTTGTCAAGCTGGTTTGGCGACGAGCCAGATGACGACGATGATGGGCTGGCAGATCAGGCGTCATCCGACGAGGATAGAGACCCGTTCTGACGGGGCAATCTGGAGATAAGGTCAAATGGCTGCTCCTGACGAGAGCGGTCGATCGGCATTTCACAACCAAACGGACCTTTAGTCTCAGACTTGGCCAACCGAGTCGATTGGCGAATATGTCCGCTTTCAGGCAATCGGCAAGCAAGCCGCAATGGCCGAAATTAGGGCGCAAAGCAGACGGAACGGACCGATCGGCTATACAACTCCCTCGCGCAATCGGTCTAAATAATCGCTCCACCACTGCGCCATCTCCACCCGCTCCTGCCAATGCGCGCCGCGATGATAGGCCGCGCGCACCTTGTCGGTATCGCCGTGCGCCAGCGCGCGCTCGATTGCGTCTGGGTGCCATTTCCCGCTTTCGTTCAGCAGCGTGGACGCCATTGCGCGGAAGCCGTGCGCTGTCATCTCTTCGCTGGCATAGCCCAGCCGCCGCAACGCTCCGTTTAGGGTATTTTCGCTCATTGGGCGCGCGCGCGTGCGAATTGAAGGGAACAGATACCCGCTCGCCCCAGTGGCAGAATGCAGCTCCCGCAAAAGCTCAACAACCTGTCGTGACAAGGGAACATGATGCGGCTTGCGCATTTTCATTCGTCCGGCTGGGATTGCCCAAATGCTACCGTCCAAGTCAATTTCGCTCCAGTCCGCGTGGCGAAGTTCGCCGGGGCGAACGAAAACATGCGCGGCAATCTGAAGCGCCAGTTTCGTGACGCCACTGCCATCATAATCGTCAATCGCGCGCAGCAGATCGCCAACGCGCTTGGCGTCGGTGATGGCTCCATAATGTGTGACGGTTGGCGCGGTTAGTGCGCCTTTCAAATCGCGGGTAGGGTCGGATGCCAGCCGCGCAGTCGCAACGGCATAACGAAATACCGAACCGGCCAGTTGCAACGTCCGGCGCGCGCTTTCATGCTTACCCCTCACCTCGATTTTGCGGACAGCGGCCAGCACATCGGCAGGTTCAATTTCGGCAATCGGAAGTCGTCCAATCGACAAATTGAGCCGTGAAAGCAAAAACTCGCACCGAACGATAGTAGAGGCTGCCCAGCGCTTTTCTCCGTCGCGCTTGCGCTTGGCACAATACTCGGCAGCAATTGCGGCAAAGGTATTATCAACAGACAGCTTCGCCTGAATTTTCTTGCGCTGCTTTTCGCGCGCCGGATCGTTGCCGAGTGCCACCTGTTCGCGTGCAGCGTCGCGCCGCTTTCTTGCTTCACTCAGACTGATATCAGGATAACGACCAAGCGCCAGCTTGCGCTCCTTCCCGTCAATCCGAAACTTCAACCGCCAAAGCTTCCCCCCGGCCGTTGTAACCAGCAAAAACAGCCCACCGGAGTCGGCTAGCTTATAGTCGCGTGCGGCCGGCTTGGCGTTGCGGATCGTCGTGTCAGTGAGCGGCATCTGGGGGCCTTTTGTTTCCTATCCAAGCCGGAAAGTCGAAAAGCCCCCACAAAAGGCCCCCAGATTATCCGGCTGCCAGCGCACAACAGCGGCCACTGGCGTGCAATCAATGCATGGAATATGGCAGAATTCTGTGAAAAGTCCAGATATCAGCGGCCAGTGATGAATGAAAAGTTGGAGCGGGTAGCGGGAATCGAACCCGCCTAGCTAGCTTGGAAGGCTAGAGCATTACCACTATGCTATACCCGCTCATGTCCAAGCGCGCGGCGATTGCCAGCTTGGCTCGGCGACGTCAAGCGTCGCGACCGCGCGATTGAGAACATAAACGCAACATGCTAATCGGCGATGCGTGGACGAAGCCTCGGACCCTGGCGCATTTTCGCGCAAGATCATCCATGTCGATATGGATGCTTTTTTTGCGTCGGTGGAGCAACGCGATAATCCCGACCTGCGCGGCAAACCGGTCGCGGTCGGTGGGTCGGCACGGCGCGGCGTAGTGGCAGCCGCATCCTACGAGGCGCGCAGGTTTGGCGTTCGGTCCGCCATGCCCAGCGTGACGGCGGCACGGCAATGCCCCGAACTCATCTTCGTGCCACCGCGCTTCGATGCCTATAAGGCCGTATCGCAGCAAATCCGCGCCATATTTCGCGACTATGCCGACGAGGTTGAACCGCTATCGCTCGACGAGGCCTATCTGGATGTGACCGCCGACAAGGCCGGGCTGGGCAGCGCGACCGCCGCCGCCAAAGCGATCCGCGCGCGAATTCGGGCCGAAACCGGGCTCACCGCGTCGGCCGGCGTCAGCTATAACAAGTTCATCGCCAAGCTGGCGTCGGACCAGAACAAGCCCGACGGACTAACCGTCATCCGTCCGGATGCAGGCGCGGCATTTGTTGCGGGTTTGTCGATCCGCCGCTTTCACGGCATCGGGCCGGTAACCGCAGCGAAAATGGAAGGGCTGGGCATTTATTCGGGCGCCGACCTCGCCGCACATGACCTGGCGTGGCTCGCCGCGAATTTCGGCAACAGCGCCGAATGGCTGTACAATCTCGCGCGCGGGATCGACCACCGCTCTGTCAAATCGAACCGGCCTTTGAAATCGGTCGGGGCAGAGCGGACATTCGACACCGACCTGACCGACCCCGCCGACATTGTCGCCGCGCTCGACCATGTCGCAGCGGTCGTGTGGGACCGGCTGTCGGCGAAACAGCGGCAAGGTCGCACGGTGACGCTGAAGCTGCGCTTTGCCGATTTCACCACCATTACGCGGGCGAAGACCTTGGGCGGGCAAGTCGCCGATGCGCTCACGTTGCGCGGTACAGCCTTTGGATTGCTCGAGGCGTTGCTGCCGCTGGACCAGGGGATAAGGTTGCTCGGCGTGACGGTGAGCAAATTTGAGGGCGAGACAGAAGCCGAAGCCGGCGCCGCCAATGGCGCCGACTTGTTCAGCCTTACTTGACCGGTGCGGCGAGCGACGGGACGGCTTTGCGGAGTGCTGCCTTCATCTTGGGCGACAGCGCGGCAAAGCTGCACAGCTGCAGCTGTTCGTCGCTTTCCTGAGTTTCTTCACGGTGCGGCGCACCGACGCGGTACAGCGCCCGCGCAGGGCCAACGGATTTGATGCGAAAATAGCCAGCGCCATCGAAACCGCCGAACTGCATCTGCGTAAAGCCATCGCCGACTGTCCGGGTCTGGGTGATCGGCTCCAGCTCTGCGGCCGGACCCATGCTGCCGTTGGGGCCGTAAAAATAAAATGCGCCCCACCGCTGACCGTCAAAGACATAGCCATAATGGGTGGTTGCGCATTTCTGGCTCAGATCGGTCCAGAATCCCTTGGCGACCGGCAAACTGATCGCCGCTTGTGCCTGCCCCCAACTCGTCAGCAGCAAAGCGATTCCAAGCAACCTGCGCATGCCATGTCTCCCCCACCACTCGCGCTCATGGTGACGTCATAATGGCATCAGCGCAAGGCTCAGGCGAAGCGCCGCTCTTTCGTCGCGGTAAAGCGGATCGCCGCATTTTTCTGCGCAACATAGCCCAGTTCCCACGCGTCCTTGGCCATGAACACCGGCGCGCCGTCACGGTCGGCGGCGCTGGCACCGCGATGCTCGGATTGAAAGGCCTTGAGCGCGGCCGTATCGTCCGAAGCAATCCAGCGCGCGGTGTCCCACGGCGATGCCTCCAGCTTGGCCTCGACCTTATACTCCGCTTCCAGCCGGCTGATCAGCACATCCAGCTGCAACTGGCCGACGACGCCGACAATCATGTTGGACCCGATCTCTGGGTAGAAGACCTGGATGATCCCCTCCTCCGCCATATCGTCGAGCGCTTTGCGCAGTTGCTTGGTCTTGGTCGGATCAACGAGGGCAACGCGGCGCAAAATCTCGGGAGCGAAATTGGGCAGACCGGTAATCGTCACGTCGCTGCGTTCGGACAGCGTGTCCCCGACCCGCAGCGTGCCATGGTTGGGGATGCCAATGATATCGCCGGGAAAGGCTTCCTCGGCCATTTCACGGTCCTGCGCCATGAACAGCATCGGGCGGCTGACCGCAATCGCCTTGCCTGTCCCCGCCTGCGTCAGCCGCATGCCGCGCGTGAATTTGCCGGAGCACAGCCGCATGAAAGCGATGCGGTCACGGTGCGCGGGGTTCATATTGGCCTGCACCTTAAAGATGAAACCGGTCACATCGTCGCCCGCCGGGTCGACGGGCGCGGGTTCGGCGGGCTGCGGCTGCGGCCCCGGCGCATGCGCGGCGAGTGCGGCGAGCAATTCTTCAACCCCGAACAGCTTCAGCGCCGAGCCAAAGTATACCGGCGTCAGGTCGCCACCACGATAGGCCGCCGCGTCGAACGCGGCATAGCCCGCCGAGGCCAGCTCGATTTCCTCGTTGAACTGGTCGAGCGCGCGCGCATCGACATTGGCCGCCAGCTTGGGATCGTCGTGTCCCGCCAGTGCGATCCGCTGCCCCGCGAACTCGCGCGAAGCATCGTCGCCCGGCACGGCCAGCGAAGGATGGACCAGATCATACAGCCCGGAAAAAGTGCCCCCCATCCCCACCGGCCAGTTCATCGGGCACACATCCAATGCCAACCGGTCCGCCACCTCGTCCAATATCTCGAACGGCGAGCGACCCTCGCGGTCAACCTTGTTGACGAAGGTGATGATCGGTACCGAGCGCAAGCGGCACACCTCGAACAGCTTCAATGTCTGCGGTTCAATGCCCTTGGCGGCATCAATGACCATCACGGCGCTGTCGACGGCGGTCAGCGTGCGATAGGTGTCCTCCGAAAAATCCTCGTGCCCCGGCGTGTCGAGCAGGTTGAAGACCAGCCCCGCATGCTCGAACGTCATGACCGACGAGGTCACTGAAATTCCGCGCTGCTGCTCGATCTTCATCCAGTCCGACCGCGCCCGCCGCGCGGCCCCACGCGCCTTCACTTCACCCGCGATATGGATCGCGCCGCCTGCCAACAGCAGTTTTTCGGTCAGCGTCGTCTTGCCCGCGTCGGGGTGCGAGATGATGGCAAAGGTGCGGCGCTGGGGATGCGAGGCGGTCATGGTCGCGGGCGGGTAGCAGGCGCGCGCGACGGATGGAAGGGTGTTCGCCGTCAGCTGTGCTCACAGATCGAGCCGGTGCACATCAACGCCGATGGCGAACACCCGCTTGCCGCCGCCGTTCGGCAAAATCCGCACCTTGTTGACGGCCCGCCCGATCGCCACCGGGGTCCAGCTCGCTCCGCCGTCGCGCGTTTCAAATCCTGTATCGCGCGTTCCGACCCAGCCACGCTGTTCATCGACAAAGCCGATGCCAAATTGCTGGATCCCCGGGGCCTCGACCAACGGCAGCTCGCGCCAGCTTTTGCCGCCATCAACGGTCTTGACGATGACCCGCAAATTCCCCCCCGCCTGGTCATAGCTCTGCACCGTTGCATAGCCGACGTCGCGGCTGGGCCAGCTCATTTTCCAGACATTTTCCATCGGGCGGCCCGAGCGCCACACCATCTTCCAGGTCACGCCGCCGTCGGCAGTCATCAGGATCATTGCGTCACCCTGGCCATCCGGCGCCGGGCCCGATGCAGCAACAAAGCCTGTCCGCGCATCATGAAATCTGACGTCAAGGATCATGCTCGCCACGTCGGACAAGTTGATGATCCGCCATGTCGTGCCACTGTCCTCTGACCGGAGCATCATCGCGGGCCCGCCCACACGCCCCGCCGCCGTCACGATATGCGCGTCGCGCAGCTCGCCCTGGAAAATGCGGCGCTGACGCACAATGTCGATCCCGCAAATCCCGGCAACGTCCGACACTCCAGCAACAGTTACCGGCGTCCAGCTTTTGCCGCCGTCAGCCGTGCGATACAGCGGCTGGGTATCGGTGACGCCGGGATAGTAATTGGTGCCGACATTGCCCAGATAGCCCACTTGATCATCGACAAATCCCAGCGCGCGGATGAAGGTGCCGGGCTGGTCCCAGACTTTGGCCCAGCTGTCACCGCCGTCGGTCGTCGCATAAAGTTTGCCCGCTCCATTCCCATACCAGCCGCGCTGCGCGTCGATGAAGCTGATGTCGTCCTGCTTGCCGCGATAGGGCTCGGTCGGCAGCTTGGTCCAGCTTGGGCCCTCCGCCCGTGCCGTCGCCGCCAGCCCGGCCAGCGGCAGTACCGCCATGCCCGCCACCACTTCGCGCCGCCCCAATTGCGTCATGTTGCTCTCCCCGGTTGTCATCACGCCATATCTGCTGCGCCAGCTGGCTGACAGATAGCCAAAATCGCCGACCGCCGTCTGTTTTCGACCAATGGCCCCCTTGCATCACTCCCGCAACCATGTCACTTTACGTTCACGTAAAGGGAAAGCCGCGCGAAGAGGAAGCAGCTATGACGACCCCAACCTTCGACACCATCAAGCTTGACGTTGCCGACGCCGTTGCCACGATCACACTAAACCGGCCCGATCGGCTGAACTCGATGCCCCCGGCGATGGCCGATGACATTCGCGCTGCGCTCGATCATTTGCCCGGCAACGGCGCGCGGGCGCTGCTGATCACCGGCGAGGGGCGCGGCTTCTGTTCGGGGGCGGATCTAGGCGGCGATCGCACCAGCAGCGAAGGCTCTGCCGTCGGCGGCGGAGCGCGCAGCCGCAACGCGCTGCGCCATCATTACAACCCGATGCTGCTGGCGCTGGCGGGGCTCGACATTCCGGTAATCACCGCGGTCAACGGCCCGGCAGCGGGCGTTGGCTGTTCGCTCGCGCTGGCGGGCGATTTCACGCTAGCGGGGTCGAGCGCTTACTTCCTTCAGGCATTCGTCAACATCGGACTGGTGCCCGATGGCGGTTCGTCCTGGATTTTGCCACGCCTGATCGGCCTGCCGCGGGCGATGCAGATGATGATGCTGGGCGAAAAAATCTCCGCCGCACAAGCCGCCGACTGGGGGCTGATTTACAAGGCCGTCGACGATGCCGCGCTGCTGGATGAGGCGCGCGCGCTGGCGGCGCGACTGGCCAAGGGGCCGACGGTGGCGCTCGGCACCATGCGCCGTGTGATCCGCCAAGGGCTGAGCCAGGACTTCGCCACCACGCTCGACGCCGAAGCCATGGGGCAATTTGCCGCTGCCGGCACCGCCGACTCGGTCGAGGGCGTCATGGCCTTCCTGCAAAAACGCCCGGCCAATTTTTCGGGTAAGTGAGAGAGCCAAAACGCAATTTATCGTCATCCCGGACTTGATCCGGGATAACAGGCAGAGGGTAGTGCCTTGTCCCGGATCAAGTCCGGGAAGACGAAACTTTGGGCCTCACTCCGCCTCCACCATCACCTTCTTGTAAATGCTGGTCTTGGGATAGCCGCAAACGCGCTCGACCATTGGTTCAAAGAACGCAAGCGGCAGGCTGTCATAGTCAGGGTCAAACGCCGGCTGATCATATTTCTCGCAGAAATCGACGCACGCCTGATAATAGGGGTGGTCCTTGAACTGATCGCGCATGTCGCGGTCCAGGCCAATGTAATGAAAGAAATAATGCCCCTGGAAAATGCCGTGATGCTGCACGATCCAGTGGTTTTCCTCTGACAGGAACGGTTTCAGTATCGCGGCGGCAATGTCGGGGTGATTGAACGCGCCCAGCGTGTCGCCAATGTCGTGCAGCAACGCCATCACGACATATTCCTCGTCGCGCCCGTCACGGTGCGCGCGCGTCGCGGTTTGCAGACAGTGGGTCAGCCGGTCGACGGGGAAGCCGCCATAATCGCCCGCGAGCAGCTTCAGATGCTCGATAATGCGCTTGCCATTCTGCGGCGCAAATTCCTTCTGCTCGGCGGCGATAATCGCCCAGTCTTCCTGCGTACCCTCGGTCATGGCGCGGAATTTGGCACGCGGATGGGTCATATCGTTCATGGCGGCTCTCCCAAATGCCGGTTTTTTCTTCAGTCTGGTTTGCTCATTACACCATAGCGTATCGCCTCGTCGATGGTCAGGCATCGCCGTGTCGACCGATCGCTGCCAGAGCCCGCGACCGCCTTTTGCCGATACATGATATCAGTCAGTAATTTGCGGGAAACGCCCATCCGGATCAGAAAGTCATTGTCCTCGGTCGCCAGCATGGCGGCATCTTGTTCAATCGCGCCAATCAGTTCGGTGGTGGCATCTGTTCCCATTGCGACACTCATGTCGATGCTGTCGCGATCATTGGTTTGGGTGAACATATGGACAATGAATTGACCTCCAGGATCAATCGTCCGTTTGCGTCCGCCCATAAACACGAAGTTGCATGAACTGTAGCAAGCCCAGCCCGCTGGCACCCGCGTTTCGACATCTAGCGTTTCACGCAGCAGCCGACCCGCGGCGTTGCCGGCCCGTGCATCACCACCGGGGGAGCTGAGCCAGACTTCGTGGGGATCCGGATGTTTGGCCAGAAACGCTTCCAGCCGGGTCACTACTCCGGCGTCGATCCGCCCTTCACCCGCGATAATCAGGCGACCGTCGACCTTGAAGGCACGGAATTCCATTTTGGGTTTCAGCGACCAACCGGGATTGAGCGGGCAGGTTGGATTGGCCGGGTCGAGCGGCGATGTTGCGCCGACCGCCAGCAGCGCGAGCAAAGCCACCCATAACCTTGTCGCCGCCGTCATGCTTCGGCCAGCACGTAGCGTTTCTGGCCGGGCTCCTTGCACATACGCTTGTCCACGCGCGTTTCTTCGCCATCCACAATGATGAAGTCAGTGACGTTCATGCAGCGCCGCCCGCCCGCTTCGTCATTGCGGGCAACAACGGTCGATGACCCGCTGACATTCGCCCGCGTCTCGCTGGTCCACGCCGCTGTGGACCCCACTTCCTCGCCGCGCGTCGCAACCTCGGTAGCGGCGGCGGCTTGCACCTGTTCGGCGGGGTCGAGCTTGCACGCGATGGCGTTGGTCAACGCGTCGGACACTTCGGATATCGGCGTAAAGCTATACACCCCCGCCTTGCTTGCCGCGTCGCCAACCGTGTCGCGCACCAGCCCGCCCAGCAGATTGCGCCCGGCGCGGCTGCCCGATTTGCCTTTGGGACATCCGCCGCTCTTGTCATCCGGGCTAGCAGTGGCCTCATCAGCGGCAGCCTGCGGCACGCGGCGCAGCAGATTGCCGAGCTGCGCATTTACCGGCGCAGCAGCCAGACCCCCCAGCGCCAATGTTGCCAGCCAAGTGCCGGCCGAAATTTTCCCTGTCATGGTCCACCCCCATGCTGTGACGCACACTCTATAGCGCGCAATGCGTGAACGCCATGTGATTTCGATCAATCGACCCGGCGCATTGTCATGCGCAGAGGTTGAATTTTCCTGCAAGGCGGGGCATAGAAGCGCCATGCTGTCGCAAAAGACCCGTTACACGATCCGCGCGTTCCAGCATCTGGCCGACAAGTTCGGTCAGGGCCAGGTACAGCTGGCGGAAATTGCGGCGGCGCAGAATATTCCGCCCAAATTCCTGACCGTCATCCTCTCGGAAATGGGCCGCGAAGGCCTCGTTATCTCGCAGCGCGGACGCGACGGCGGCTATCAACTCGCGCTGCCGCCGGTCGACATCAGCTATGGCGATCTCGTGCGCCTGACACGCGGCTCGCTCGCGCTGGTCCCTTGCGCGGCGCGCAACGCATACGAAAGCTGCAAAAACTGCCTGCCAGAGAGCGAGTGCCGCCTGCGCAGCCTGATGCTAAAGGTGCGCGACGAAACGGCAGCCATTTTGGACCGTATCACTTTGGCAGACCGGATTGATTTGGAGCCGCTGTTCGCCGACGCAGCGGAGTAAACCTGACCATCGTCGTCCCGGACTTGATCCGGGACAACAAACCAAACGTACAAGTTTTTGTTGGATTGTGTGGCGCAAACTGCCTCCCGCGCCTTCGGCTTGGGATTTTTTCGGGTAAATGTCCCTCGGACATTCACTTGTCCCGAAAAAATGGTGGAGCCTAGCGGGATCGAACCGCTGACCTCCTGCATGCCATGCAGGCGCTCTCCCAGCTGAGCTAAGGCCCCGATCATTTACACGCCCGACGCTGGTTCCGCCGGGCAGGAGCGGCCCTTTAGTCAGGCCGCTGCGCGCTGGCAAGGGGCGAATTGACCCCGCGGGTCATTTTCGCGTCCCCTGCCCGCAGCGCTGGCGCGTCAAATTTCCTCTTCGGTGCCGTCCGATGTTTCGACGCCCAGATCATCGTCGCCGCCCAGATCGACATCATTGTCGGGCGAATCCGCATTTTCATCGACATCGACGTCGATATCCAGATCATCGCCCGCCAGATCGGCATCGGGCGTCGCACCCGGCTTCACGACCTCTTCAAACGGCATCGGCTGCTTTGATTTCAGCACCGATTCCGGCAACCAGGCATAGCCGCAGTTGATACAGGTGATCGGATCATCCTTCGTCAGGTCATAGAATCGCGTTGCACATTTCGGGCAGCTGCGCTTCGTGCCCCATTCAGCCTTAATCATAAAAGCCTCTTAATCCTTGAAATATAGCCGTTTGTGTCGGAAGGTTACGGCAGTCCAAAGCGGGACCACCGGCAAATCGGCGTGCGCCTTGCCAGAATGTTATCCCGCTGTCAAAAGCCGCGCCGACCATGACCCAAAGCGCCCCTGCCCGCCCTTGTTCTTTCGTCGCCAGCGGGCCGCTCAGGGGCGACATTGCCGTCCCGGGTGACAAGAGCATTTCGCACCGCGCGCTGATGCTCGGCGCGCTCGCCGTCGGCGAAACCCGTATCGCGGGATTGCTGGAGGGGCACGATGTGCTCGCCACGGCCGCGGCAATGCGCGCAATGGGCGCGACGATCGTGCGGACGGACAATGGCCAGTGGTCGGTGCACGGCGTTGGCGTCGGCGGGCTGCTGCAACCGGCGACCGCGCTCGACATGGGCAACAGCGGTACGTCGACGCGCCTGCTGATGGGCCTGGTCGCGAGCCACCCGATTACGGCAACCTTTGTGGGCGACGCCAGCCTGTCGGGCCGCCCGATGGGCCGCGTCATCGATCCGCTCGGCCAGATGGGGGCTGATATCAGCGCGTCGCCCGGGGGCCGCCTGCCGCTGATGGTGCGTGGGCTGTGCCCGGCGGTGCCGCTGTCCTACAAGTTGCCGGTCGCCTCGGCGCAGGTGAAGTCGGCGGTGCTGCTCGCGGGGCTCAACACTCCAGGCATCACCGAGGTGATCGAGCCCGTCCCGACGCGCGACCATAGCGAACGCATGCTGCGCGGCTTCGGTGCAGACCTGACGGTGGACGTCGCGGCCGATGGCACCCGCCACATCCGCCAGATGGGCGAGGCCGAACTGAAGTCGCAATCCATCACCGTTCCCGGCGATCCATCATCGGCCGCTTTCTTCATCGTCGCGGCGCTGATTGTGCCGGGGTCGGATGTCACCATCACCAACGTCGGCATCAACCCGACGCGGGCCGGTCTGATCGGCGTGCTGCAAGCAATGGGCGGACAGATTGACCTCCTCAACCCGCGCGAAGTCGGCGGCGAGCCTGTCGCTGATCTCCGCGTCCAGCACAGCAGCCTGAGCGGCATCGACGTCGATCCCGCCATTGCGCCCAGCATGATCGACGAATTCCCGATCCTGTTCATCGCCGCCGCGCTTGCCCAAGGCCGCACGGTGACGCGCGGCCTTGATGAATTGCGCGTCAAGGAAAGCGACCGCTTGTCGGTCATGGCCGCGGGCCTCGCTGCCATCGGGGGCGACGTTGAGGAAAGCAAAGATGGCCTGACCATCGAGGGCACGGGCGGCGAGCCCCTCGCGGGCGGCGCGACCATCGCCGGCCACCTCGACCATCGCATCTGCATGAGCTTCGCCGTCGCCGGGCTGGCCAGCCGCGCGCCCGTCGAAATCGACGACATGACGCCGGTCGGCACCAGCTTTCCCGGGTTTGAGGCGCTGCTGGCTGGGCTGCGCGCCGACGTCTGACTTTTGTGGTTAATCGTTCCCATACATGGCACTTGCACAGCTCAGGTCTGCCTGTCATCGATTGAGCATGGCTTTCTCAATCGTCCCTGTTGCATTGGATGCTGCGCTCGGCAGGGTTGGCGCATGATCATCGCGGTCGACGGCCCCACCGCGTCGGGCAAGGGCACGATCGCGCGCGCGCTGGCGCAGCATTTCGGGATTCCGCACCTTGATACCGGCTTGCTCTATCGCGCGGTGGGTCTGCAGACCAAGCGCAATGGGGGTGATCCTGACAACGAAGCCGATGCGCTTGCCGCATGCGATTTCGCCGACAGCTTGCTCGAAGACCCCGAACTCCGGCTGGAAAGCACCGGTGCCTTGGCTAGCCGCGTGTCGGTGCACCCGGCCGTACGCGCCGCGCTGCTCGACCGCCAGCGCGCCTTTGCCGCCCAGCCCGGCGGCGCGGTACTCGACGGGCGCGACATCGGCACCGTCATCGCTCCCCAAGCCGATGCCAAGCTGTTCATTGTCGCCAGCCCCGAAGCGCGCGCGCTTAGACGGCAGGCCGAGCTTGCCGGGCGCGGCGTCGCCGCGGACCTGGCCTCGGTGACACGCGACATTTATCTGCGCGATGAGCGTGATGCCGGGCGCGCCGCTGCGCCGCTGGTCAAGGCGCCCGATGCCCACTTGCTTGATACGAGCGACCTCACTATAGGCAACGCCGTCCAATGGGCGATTGCGCTGGTTGAGGCACGGCTGAGCCGCCGCTCTGATTGAGCGTCGGGCGTGGGGGATTATTCCCGCCGCGCCCCTTTTGCTTTGCCCGCTCCTCGCTCAACGTCGTCATCCGGTGGATGCTGCGGCCTGCATCCGGCAGTCGTGGCATTTCGGCCAAAAGACCAGCGGAACCAACCGCTTGGCCGGTATAAACAATTGAAGGACTTACATTTATGGCCACGACGGCTTTTCCGACGCGCGACGATTTTGCCGCGATGCTCGATGAATCGCTGGGCGGCGCCGACGGCGGCTTTGAAGGCCGCGTCGTCAATGGCACCGTGACCGCGATCGATAACGACCATGCAGTCATCGACATTGGTTTGAAGAGCGAAGGCCGCGTGCCGCTGCGCGAATTCGCCATGCCGGGGCAAAAGGCCGACCTCAACGTTGGCGATGAAGTCGAAGTTTATGTTGACCGTGTCGAGAACGCCAATGGCGAGACGATGCTGTCGCGCGACCGCGCCCGCCGCGAAGCCGCGTGGGACCGCCTGGAAGAAGAATTCAACAAGGAAGTGCGCGTCGAAGGCGTCATTTTCGGCCGCGTCAAAGGCGGTTTCACCGTCGACCTGGGCGGTGCCGTGGCCTTCCTGCCCGGCAGCCAGGTCGATATCCGCCCCGTGCGCGATGTTGGCCCGCTGATGGACCTGCCGCAGCCCTTCCAGATTCTGAAGATGGACCGCCGCCGCGGCAACATCGTCGTGTCGCGCCGCGCGATCCTCGAAGAAACGCGCGCCGAGCAGCGCACCGGCTTGATCCAGAACCTCGCCGAAGGCCAGATCATCGAAGGCGCGGTCAAGAACATCACCGATTATGGTGCGTTCGTTGACCTCGGCGGTATTGACGGCCTGCTGCACGTCACCGACATGAGCTACAAGCGCGTCAATCACCCGAGCGAAGTCATCAACATTGGTGACACCGTGCGTGTCCAGATCATCCGCATCAACAAGGACACGCAGCGCATTTCGCTCGGCATGAAGCAGCTCGAAAGCGATCCTTGGGATGGCGTGGCCGCCAAATATCCCGTCGGCGCCAAGCTGTCGGGTACAATCACCAACATCACCGACTATGGTGCGTTCGTCGAACTGGAAGCCGGCATCGAAGGCCTGGTCCATGTCAGCGAAATGTCGTGGGTCAAAAAGAATGTCCACCCCGGCAAGATCGTCTCGACCAGCCAGGAAGTCGACGTCATCGTGCTCGAAGTCGACAGCGACAAGCGCCGCATTTCGCTTGGCCTGAAGCAGGCCCAGTCGAACCCGTGGGGCCATTTCGCCGAAACCTACCCTGTGGGCGCGGTTGTCGAGGGCGAAGTCAAGAATGCGACCGAATTCGGCCTGTTCATCGGCCTGCCCGGCGACGTCGATGGCATGGTCCACATGTCGGACATCGCCTGGGGCATCACCGGCGAGGAAGCGCTGCATCTGCATCGCAAGGGCGAGAATGTTAAGGTCGTCGTGCTCGACGTCGATGTGGAAAAGGAACGCATCAGCCTTGGCATGAAGCAGCTGGAAAAGGGCGGCCCTGTTGCCGGTGCCACGGCATCGACCGGCTCGCTCAAGAAGAACGAGATCACCACCGTCACCGTACTCGAAGTCCGCGACAACGGGCTGGAAGTGCAGGCGGGCGACAATGGTGCGACGGGCTTTATCAAGCGCGCCGACCTTGGCCGCGACCGCGACGAACAGCGTCCTGACCGCTATCAGGTCGGCCAGAAGTTCGACGCCATGGTCACCGGTTTCGATCGCTCGAAAAAGCCGACTTTCTCGGTCAAGGCCATGCAGCTGGCCGAGGAAAAGGAAGCGGTGGCGCAATATGGCTCGTCGGATTCCGGCGCGTCGCTTGGCGACATCCTTGGCGAAGCGCTCAAGGCGCGCAAGGACAGCTAAGCCAGTTTGTTTCAATATGAAACGCAAATTGGCCCGCCGGACACCGTTCCGGCGGGCCTTTTGCTGGCCGGTTGACCGGAAAGCGGTTGATACGGGGCCAAAGCATGATAGGCTGTTCTGATACGAAGAAGCGCCAACAAAAGGTGCACCGTACGAGGCGACCGGGTCGGTCAAGCTACATTTGGGGGCCGTGCGGTTGCGACCGCGCGCGAAGGGGTATGCGCATGATCCGTTCAGAATTAGTGCAAAAAATAGCTGCGGAAAACAAGGATTTGCGCCTCGAAGAGGTTGAGCAAATCGTGGATTTGTTTTTCGATTCCATCGTCAAGCAGCTCGCCAGTGGGGGCCGTGTCGAGTTGCGCGGCTTCGGGGCCTTTTCGACGCGCGCACGCGACTCGCGCACGGGGCGCAATCCGCGCACGGGCGAATCCGTCGCTGTAACCGCGAAAAAGGTGCCCTATTTCAAGCCGGGCAAGGAAATCCGCGAGCGGTTGAACCGTTAGGATTGGTCCGAAACTTCTGCGCTATCGTCATCCCGGACTTGATCCGGGATAACGGGCCGTCGTCGGTGCGTTGTCCCGGATCAAGTCCGGGATGACGACGGCAACGGTTTGAGGCATGGGGCAATTGGGGGCCCCCGGCTCAGCTCTTCAGCCGGTACCCCGTTCTGAACATCCAGAACACGACGCCCAGGCACAGTGCCAGGAACAGCGCGACCGCGCCCATGCTCACCCCGATGCTCACATCGCCGACGCCGAAGAAGGTCCAGCGAAACCCGCTGATCAGATAAACGACCGGATTAAACAGCGTTACTGTCTGCCAGGCCGGCGGCAACATCTCGAGCGAGTAAAAGGCCCCGCCCAGAAAAGTCAGCGGATACACGACGAGCAGAGGAATGACCTGCAACTGCTCAAAGCTCTGCGCCCATATGCCGATGATGAAGCCGAACAGGCAAAAGGTGACCGCCATCAGCACCAGAAAGCCGACCATCAGCACCGGATGCGCCACGCTGATATCGACGAATGCATGCGCGGTCGCAAAGATGATCGCGCCGATGATCACCGATTTGGTCGCCGCTGCACCGACATAGGCAATCAGCAGCTCGACGGGCGACATGGGCGCCGACAGCATCTCGTAAATCGTACCCGACCATTTGGGCATATAGATGCCGAAACTGGCGTTGCTGATGCTTTCGGTAAACATCGTCAGCATCATCAAGCCCGGCACGATGAACGCGCCATAGGGCACGCCGCCGACATCGCTCATCCGCCCGCCGATCGCGGACCCGAACACCACGAAGTAAAGCGCAGTGGTGATCACCGGCAATGCCAGGCTGGTCCACACCGTTCGTCCAAAGCGCGCCATTTCGAAACGGTACAGCGCCGATATGCCGCGCAGGTTCATGATTGCCCCTCCCTGTGCACCAACCCGACGAATATGTCCTCCAGGCTGCTTTGCTGGGTATGCAAATCCTTGAACGAAATACCGATGTCGCTCATCCGGCGCAGCAGCGACGGCACACCCGTCGCCTCGGCCTGGCTGTCAAATTCATAAACCAGCGCATGCCCGTCATCGGCGAGCGACAGCGCCCATTCGCCCAGCTCGGCGGGCATCGCGCCCAGCGGCTCGCTCAGCTGCAGCGTCAGCGTGCGGCGCCCCAGCTTGCGGATCAGCGCGTCCTTTTGCTCAACCAGTATCAACCTTCCGCCGCTAATCACGCCCACGCGGTCGGCCATTTCCTCGGCCTCCTCGATATAATGCGTCGTCAGGATCACGGTGACGCCGCGCGCGCGCAGGCCGCGCACCATGTTCCACATATCGCGGCGCAGCTCGACATCGACCCCGGCGGTGGGCTCGTCAAGGAACAGGATTTCGGGCTCGTGGCTCAACGCCTTGGCGATCATCACGCGGCGCTTCATCCCGCCCGACAACTCCTTGATCTGCGCATCGCGCTTGTCCCACAGCGACAGATCGCGCAGCAACTGTTCGATGAAGCCGGGATTCTTGGGCTTGCCAAACAACCCGCGCGAGAAAGTGACCGTCGCCAGCACGGTTTCGAAAGCGTCGGTGTGCAATTCCTGCGGCACCAGCCCGATCATCGCCCGCGCCGCGCGATAGCCCGTACGATGATCATGCCCGCCAACGCGAACGCTGCCCTCACTCGGCGTTACAATACCGCAAACAATGCTGATTAGCGTCGTTTTGCCCGCGCCATTGGGGCCGAGCAGCGCGAAAATCTCGCCTTTGTGGATGGTCAGATCGATGCCGCTCAAGGCGCGGTGACCGCTGGCATAGGTCTTGCCCAAACCGGAAATTTCAAGGACTGTGGTCATTGCCAAGGCCCTAACCCAGCGTGCGGCCGCGGTGAAGCGGCAAATCCCGCTTGACCCGTCCCTGCCCTTCGGCTTTGCCGGACCTACGCGTGCGGATGTGGCGGAACTGGTAGACGCAGCAGACTTAAAATCTGTTATCCATCTGGGTGTGCGGGTTCGAGTCCCGCCGTCCGCACCAGTGGAGAGGAAAAAGAATGATGGCAGCGGCTTTGCGCGGCGCAGCGGGCGCAATCGCCTTGCTCTCGCTTGCCAGCTGTGGCCTGTTTGGTGAGGATGATCCGATCCAGATTGCCGCCATCGGTCCATTGATCGCGGCGCCCAATCCCATGAACGGACCGCTATCGCCCCCTAATGCGCTCTTGCTCACCGCTACGGCGCAAGGGCTGGTCAGCATCGATGCCGAAGGACAAACCGACATTGGCCTTGCCGAGCGCTGGACAGTCACGAGCGACGGTTTGAGTTATATTTTCCGCTTGCGCGAAGCCGAATGGAGCGATGGCCGGCGGGTTACGGCGCGCGACGTGGCGAGGCTGATCACCCGCTATATTGCGACCACCAGCACCCATCCGCTCCGGCATAATTTTGCCGAGGTTGAATCGGTGCGCGCCATGACCGATCAGGTCATCGAAATCAGGCTGAAACGTCCGCAGTCGCATTTGCTCGAGCTGTTGGCGCATCCGTCAATGTCGTTACCCAATCGTGGGCGCGGGTGGGGGCCGCTCGATGCCCGCCGCACCAACGGCCGGATCATGTTGGTGCCGCAGCCCGACCCGCTCGCCGAAGATCCAGAAGACGCGCAGGAAGCCGTCGAGGACCCAGCAGGCTGGGTGGAACTACGCGGTGTGTCTGCTCCCACGGCTATCGCCCGGTTCATGGACGGTAGCGTGGATGGCGTCTTTGGCGGGCGGATGGCCGATTTCCCAATCTATGTCGGCTCGCGCATTTCGCGCGCCCGGCTGGTGGTCGATCCAGTGCCCGGGTTGTTCGGATTGGCCGTGGTCAACGCCGATGGATTTCTCGCCAATGACCGCAATCGTGACGCGATTTCCATGGCGATTGATCGCGCGCGCGCGATCGGGGCATTCGGGCTTGACGAATGGACCCCGCAAGCGACGTTGCGCCTGTCCCAAAATTTGCGCTCACCTGCGGCCGATCCTCTGCTGCCGCCATGGATCGAGCTCAGCATGGCCGAGCGCAAGGCACGCGCCGCCGCCATCGTGGCGGCCTATAAGTCAACCGGCCGAAGCATTGCTCCATTGCGCATCGCGCTGCCCCAGGGACCGGGTAGCCGCATTCTCTTCGCGTGGATCGCCGCTGATTTGCGTGCCATCGGGCTACGCGCCCGTCGCGTCGCTATGACCGACGCCGCAGACCTGCGCCTGATTGACGAAGTGGCGCCAGCCGACGACCCCATCTGGGCCTTTCGCCGCCTGACCTGTGGCAGCGCCGGCCGGATCAGCTGCAACCGCGACGCAGACGGGCTGCTAAAGGAAGCCGAAAGCGCCGATGATGTTGAAGCGCGCGACGCCAAAATCGCCGAAGCGGAGGTCATTATGGTGCGCTATGCCGCCTGGATTCCGCTGGCGACCCCGCTACGCTGGTCGGTGGTGTCGCCGCGGCTGAACGGGGTGCGCGCCAACAATCGCGGCGAGCATCCATTGAATCGCTTGCGCACCGTCCCCAATTGATGGTGGCGGTCACTTGGACCGCGTTTTGGACGACTGCCCGG
>JANRIY010000014.1:0-25409 GCA_033764495.1 Sphingopyxis sp.
GAAAAGACCCGGAATTTTATAATTTCTATCGGGCGATGCAAAGCTATCGCCAAACCTTCCGCGGCAAGGACAGTCAGGGGGCAACCAATATGATTTTGTCGCCCGACAATGAATATCTGCGCCGTTTCCAGGGCAACTGACCGGGCATTCGGTGCGTTCGACGAACAGACGACAGGGGCGGACCGGCGACGGGGTCATTCAATTGGCGTTAAGGCGCGGCTTCGCACCTAGCGACGGTATTTCGCCAGCATTTCTGGCATCAGAGAGGAAGATGAACGTGCGCTACGTGTATGGAATCACCACCGCATTGCTGCTTGGCGGCACGGCGATTGCCGTGACCACGGCTCCGCTTGGCGCGCAGGTTGCGCAGAATGAAAAATCGCAGATGGAACGCGTCGTTCCGCGCTCGGGCGCGCCGGCCAGCTTTGCTGATCTGGTTGAACAGCTCCAGCCGGCCGTGGTCAACATCTCGACCCGGCAGGAAGTTACGCTGGGCGAACGCATCAACCCACTCGCCGGAACGCGCGAGCCCGTCACCCAGCAGCAGCAGGGCGGTGGCAGCGGTTTTCTGATTTCGGCTGACGGCTATATCGTCACCAACAATCATGTGGTGTCGGGCGGACCGCGCGGCGAAGCGGTCGATACGGTGACAGTCATCATGACCGACCGGCGCGAATTCACTGCGCGCATCGTGGGCCGCGATGCCGCGTCCGATCTCGCGTTGCTGAAGATCGAAGCCAATAACCTGCCTTTCGTGCGTTTTGCCGAAGGGGCGGCCCCGCGCGTCGGCGATTGGGTGGTGGCGATCGGCAATCCGCTCGGCCTTGGCTCGACGGTGACGGCCGGCATTATTTCGGCGGTGCAGCGCAACATCGGCCAGGGCGGCGCCTATGACCGCTATATCCAGACGGACACGGCCATCAATCGCGGCAATTCGGGCGGGCCGTTGTTTGATTTGAACGGCAATGTCGTCGGCATCAACAACATGCTCATCTCGCCGGTCGGCGCCAACATCGGCGTCAATTTTGCTATCCCCGCTGACGCCGCCATTCCGGTCATCGAGGCGCTGCGCAGCGGCGCGCGGCCGGAGCGCGGCTATCTGGGCATCGGCATCGCGCCAGTCGATGAAGATCTGGCTGCGGCACTGGGCATTGCCAAAGACCGCGGTGAATTCGTCCAGCGCGTCGAGCCGGGCGAAGGCGGCGACAAGGCGGGGCTGCGCCGTGGTGACGTGGTGACCAAAGTCAATGGCCGCGAAATACGCCCCGACCAGACGCTGTCGTTCATCGTTGCCAATACCAAACCGGGCACGCGCATTCCGCTGGAAGTGATCCGCGATGGCAAGACAATCACCCTCAACGCCATTGTCGGCACGCGTCCGCCCGAAGAGCAATTGGCGCAGGGCGGCGATTTCGACCCCGAGGCGCAGGAAGAAATGCCGGCCAACCCAAGCGCTGGCGCCAACCAGTCAGTGCAAAATGCGCTGGGCGTCGCCGTTCAGCCGCTGACGCCGGAAATTGCGCGGGCCTGCGGTGTCGATACCAGCACCAAGGGCCTGGTGGTCGGCGCGGTGTCTGGCACCAGCGATATTGCGCGGCGCGGGGTGCGGCGGTGCGACATCATCCTGACCGCCAACCGCACGCCGGTGACCACGGTCGAGGCGCTGGCCAAGGCGATCAGCGATGCGAAGGCCGCCAATCGCGAAGCGCTGCTACTTGAAGTGCTGCGCCGCGGCGGCCCGTCGACCTTCCTGCCGGTGCGGTTGCAGAAGTAACGCTCACCATTGTGTGAAGCAAAGCGACGAAGCAATCCTGGGCGCGCTAACCGCTCTGGATTGCTTCGCTGCGCGCGCAAACTCGACCTTGAAAATGGCAATGTTCCTGATATGTTCATACCCTGACGAATCGCAAGCAGGAGCAATATCATGATCGGCTATGTCACCCTTGGAACCAACGACCTTGCGCGTGCCGCGACCTTTTACGACGCGCTGTGCGCCGAGTTGGGCGTCGGGCGGATGATGGAATTTGACGGCTTCATCGCCTGGGGTGTGCCCGGCGGCGGCGCGGGGATCGGCCTCACCAAGCCCTTTGACGGCAATGCCGCGAGCGTCGGCAACGGTGTGATGGTTGCGCTGGAGGCGAAGGACAAGGACCAGATCCAACGCCTCTATGACATTGCCCTCGCGCACGGCGGCACCGACGAGGGCGGGCCCGGCCCGCGCGGCGACGGCGGTTTTTACGCGGCCTATTTCCGCGACCCCGACGGCAACAAGCTCAATGCTTTCATCATGGGTTGAGCGCCTGTTGGAGTTAGGCGCAATCGCGAGTGAAGTTGCGCAGTTTTCCGGGCCTTTCCTCCCCATCCGCTCAATGGGGAGGATGGGCTCTAAACGGACTGCCCTTGCTTGATTTCCTCCCCCCGCCCGATAGGGATGGCGGTGAGGCTGGCGGGGAGAGAATGGCGTGAGCGACGTGACTGAACTTTACATCGGCCTTGGCGGCGGCGGCGCAGCGGATGGGCCGCGCCAGGCGCTTGTGCTCAAACGTGCCAACCGCCACGGGCTGATCGCGGGCGCGACTGGCACGGGCAAGACGGTGACGCTGCAGGGCCTTGCCGAAAGCTTCTCCGCCGTCGGCGTCCCGGTGTTTGTTGCCGACGTGAAGGGCGATCTGTCGGGCCTCGCTATGGCGGGCAGTCCGCTGGGCAAACTTCACGAGATATTCGCCAAACGCGCCGCCGAAATCGGCCAGAGCGATTGGGCCTATGCCGATAATCCTGTAATTTTCTGGGATTTGTTCGGGCAGCAGGGCCACCCCATCCGCACCACCATTTCGGAAATGGGCCCGCTGCTGCTCGCGCGGCTGATGGGGCTTAACGAGGTGCAGGAAGGTGTGCTGGCCATTGCCTTCCGCGTTGCTGACGAACAGGGAATGCTGCTGCTCGACATGGGCGATTTACAGGCGATGCTCAGCTGGTGCGCAGAGAATGCCGATGACCTCACCACGAAATATGGCAATGTATCAAAGGCGACCGTCGGCACGATCCAGCGCCAATTGCTGACCCTCGAAAGTCAGGGCGGCGACCATTTCTTCGGCGAACCCGCGCTCGACATCATGGACATGATCCGGCTCGACGAAAAGGGGCGCGGTTACATCAACATCCTCGCCGCCGACAAATTGATGGCTAGCCCGAAACTCTATGCGACCTTCCTCCTCTGGCTGCTCGCTGAAATGTTCGAGACGTTGCCCGAGGTCGGCGATCCCGACAAACCCAAGCTCGTTTTCTTCTTTGACGAGGCGCATTTGCTGTTCGACGATGCGCCGGCGGCGCTGCAGGACAAGATTGAACAGGTGGTCCGCCTGATCCGGTCTAAGGGTGTCGGCGTTTATTTCGTCACGCAAAACCCGATTGATATTCCCGAGGCTGTCGCGGGGCAGTTGGGGAACCGGGTGCAGCACGCGCTGCGCGCCTTCACCCCGCGCGACCAGAAGGCGGTGAAGGCCGCCGCCGACACGTTCCGCCCCAACCCCAAGGTTGATGTCGCGCGCGAAATCACCGAACTGCGCGTTGGTGAGGCGCTGGTGTCGGTGCTGATGGCCGATGGTGCGCCGTCGCCGGTCGAGCGCACCTTGATCCGCGCGCCGGGCTCGCGCGTGGCGCCGCTCGAGGCCAAGGAACGCGCGATCATTCAGTCGATCTCGCCGCTGGCGGGCAAGTATGACGAGGCCGTGGATCGCGAAAGTGCGGAAGAGTTGATAGCGGCCAAGCGCGAGCAAGCCGTGGCCGCCGCCGCGGAGGCGAAAGCGCAGGCCGAGGCCGACAAGCAGGCCGCTATCGCCGCCAAGGAAGAAGCCAAACGCAAAGCGGCTGAAGAAAAGGAACGGCTGCGGGCGGAGGCGGCCGCACGGCGCGAAGCAGAGAAGCCGGGCCTCGCCGAACAAATGGCCAAATCGGCGGCACGTTCTGCCGCCACTAGCATCGGCCGCCAAATCGCCGGGCGGGCGGGTGGCCAGTTACTGCGTGGATTGTTGGGTAGCCTGTTCAAATAAAGGCGCCGATTGGGGGAGGAACATATGGCTCAGCAGGTGCTGCCCGCCGAGATTGCGCACGCCGTGATTAATCCTGCCGCCTATGGCGATTGGGACGATTTGCACGCCAAGCTAACGTGGGCACGTCAGCATGCGCCTTTGGCCGTGGCGGAAAACCCCGACCATGACCCATTCTGGCTGGTCACGCGCCACGCCGATGTGATGGCGGTAAGCCGCGATCCGGCGCGCTTTGCCAGCGGCGAGCGCCCGACAGTGCTGACCGACCGCGCGGGCGAGGCACTGGCGCGCGCGGCGACACCCGGAAACGACGGGCACCTGATCCGCTCGCTGGTGCAGATGGATGCGCCCGACCATATGAAATACCGGCTGCTGACGCAGAGCTGGTTTATGCCCAAGAACCTGCGCGACGTCGAAGCGCGCATCCGCGAAATCGCGCGCGAAACCGTGGAGCACATGCTGTCGTTCGACGGGACATGCGATTTTGCCCGCGACGTTGCGGCGGAATATCCGCTGCGCGTGATCATGAATATTTTGGGCGTCCCGCGCGAGGATGAGCCGCGCATGCTGATGCTGACGCAGCAATTGTTCGGGCCAACCGACCCTGAGCTGAACCGCAGCCGCGAGGCCATTACCTCGGCCGAGCAGGCGATTGCGATGCTGAACTATGTCATCGCCGATTTTGAGAGCTATTTCGGCGCGCTGACCGCCGACCGCCGCGCCAATCCGCGCGATGATATTGCCACGGTGTTGGCCAATGCCGAGGTGAACGGCGCGCAAATCCCCGACCGCGAGCTGTCGGGCTATTATATGATCATTGCCACAGCGGGGCATGATACCACCAGCGCCTCGACCGCTGGAGCCATGATGGAGCTTGCAAAGTCGCCTGCCCTGTTCGGACAGGTGCGCGCCGCCGAGGCCGACAAGGCCGGACTGATCGAGGAAGCAATACGCTGGTCGGTGCCAGTGCAGCATTTTATGCGCAGCGCGCGCGAGGATACGGAGATTGGCGGTCAAACCATTCGCGCGGGCGATTGGCTGATGCTCAATTATGTGTCGGCGAACCGCGACGAAGCGGTGTTCACCGATCCCTTTGCCTTTAATCCCTACCGCAACCCCAATCCGCAGATCAGTTTTGGGCATGGGGCACATGTCTGCCTGGGTCAGCACCTGGCGCGGATGGAGATGCGGATCCTGATGGAAGAATTGCTGCCACGCCTGTCCTCCATCGAACTAGCGGGCGAACCAGCGCGCGTGGAATCGGTGTTTGTCGGCGGGCTCAAACGCCTGCCTATCCGCTTCGCCAAAGCCTGACTTTGGCGAAGCGGCGGAAGGGATGCATCAGAAGGCGAACCGCGCGACAATCTGGAACACCGGACCGGCGGTTTCCGATTCCAGTTCATATTCGTCGAAGTCGCGTGTGGTCTGGTCGGCGATGGTCGTGAACTTGTTGAACACTTCGTCCTTCGCTCCGTCGAGCAGGTTCGAGCCCACCGCGCGAATGGTGAAATTGTCGCCAATCCGCTTCTCGACAAAGATTTCAAGGTCAGCGCCATAGCTGGTGAAGATTTCCTCGCCCACGATGCGGTCGAACGCCCGGCCCTGCTTGCGGTAGGTCGCACCGAATGCCGCGTCCCAGCTCTTCACATCCTGGATGAAACCGACGTTGTAGACATATTTCGACTGGCCGTTGAAGCGGCGGTCGCCGAACCCGTCGGTGATCTCGCTGTCGAGATAGCTGAAATTGCCAAAGATGCCGGTGTCGGGCAGGCCGATGAAGCCAAGGTCAGTAGAAACGTCGAATTCGATGCCATAGACTTTGCCGTCGCCGACATTCTGTGGCTGGAGCACAAAGGTGCCGGGGCCTTCGGAGCCTTCGACTAAGGTATTGGTGAGCTCGATCAGGTTGCTGACGTCGCGGTAAAAGACATTGACGCCAACAATGCCCGAACCAATGCGGTGTTCATAGCCGATGTCGCCGCCCCAAGCGGTTTCGGGTTCCAGCTGGGGGTTGCCAAGCAGGTCGTTGTCGCCCAGTTCTGCCTCAAGCACGGCAGGCGAGATGAAGTTAAGCTCGGGGCGGCGCAACGTGCGCGCGACCGAGGCCGTGATGCGGCCATTGTTGCCAACGTTGAGCTTCAGTGACGCCGACGGCAGCCATTCCTCATAATCATTGGTCTGGCGCTGGTCCGCCGCGGCGACCGTGAAGTCATCAGTCGTGACGCTGGTTGTTTCATAGCGCACGCCAATTTCCCAGCGCAGCGCGCCGGTTTCGCCTTCGATCAGCGCGAAGCCGTCGATGCGCTCTTCCTCGATGCGGTTGTCGCTGCCGGGATTGGCGACCAGTGGATCGGGGGTCGTTGCGAAATCGGTCGGATCGCCAACGAACTGGTTCCAGTTATGGACCGAAGTCGTGAGGTTGAAACGGTTGCGGTCCTCGCCGATGAAGGTGTCGCGGTCCTTGTCTTGATAGAACCCCCCCACGACGAATTTGATTTCGTCGCCGATCGGGAATTCATGATCGATGCCTGCGCTGAGCTCGGTATCGGTCAGGTCCGCACGAATAACGTCGCCGGTGAAGCGAGGCGTTGTCCGGTCGAAATCAATCTCATATTCGGTCTCATTCTGCTCATCGTCGAAGCTTGCGAAGGCAGCTTTGATCGAGGTTTTGCCCAGCGACCATTCGTGCGACAGCTTGCCGAGGATGCTATAGCTGTCCTGCTTGATGCGGTTAACGTTGGCGTTGTCGGTCAGCAGGTTGCCAGGGTCGATCGGATTGCGCACCGAACCATTGATCGCGGTCGGATCGTCATATTCGAAGCTGCGCTCGTTTTCGGTGCGGTCGGTGTGGACGTAAAAGGCGCTGAGCGTCAGGTCGGTGGCGGCGCCGCGGATCTCATAGCTGAAGTTCGCCGAATAATCCTTGCCGTCGCGCACGTCGCTTTGGTCTTCGCGATTGTCGAAGTCGTCGGTTGCGAAGTTGGGGTTGTTTTCGGGCGAATCGCCATAGCGCAGAGAGAATTTCTTCTTGGGGTTGTGGCGGCCCTGGAAGTTGAGGCCCACAAGCAGACGGCCGGGACCAACTTGCGCTCCGAACACACCGCCGAGGCTGGGTTCGACTTCCTTGTCATCGAAATAGAGGCCGCCGGCGCGCAGATAACCGCCGTCGATCTGATAGCCATCGCGCAGCTTGATGTTGAGCGTGCCGGCCACGGCGTCACCAGTTCGGCGAGCTGAAGAAGAGCGAACAATTTCGACGCGCTCGATCAATTCAGCCGGGATGCGGTCCAGAAAAAAGCTGCGGTCCGCGTTAGCGCCAGGCACCTTTTCGCCGTTGATGAGGATTTGGGTATAGCCGGGCGGCAGGCCGCGCAGCCGTGCGCCATCGCTTTCGATGACGTCAGCCAGAAACGTCACCGACGGCACACGCTTCAGCGCGTCCCCGGCGGTCAGGGGCTCGAAACGCTGGAAATAGTCGGTGTCATAGACAAGGATAGGTTCGGCGGCGTCATCCTCACGGTAGCGATAGCCGATCGAGCCAGTGACCACGATTTCACGGGCGGACTGGACGTCTTCATCCTGCGGCTCGGCAGCCGACGTGTCCTGCGCCATGGCAGCGGCAGGAAGCAAAATGGCAACAGAGGTGCCGAGCATCAGCCGGCGCGCGATGCGAGTTTTCATGTGAGTGTGCCCCTTAGCGACTCCGGACATTTCCAGAGAATTGTGTGCGCCGCTATGCGGGCCGGGCGACAGCAAGATGATGCAACGGCGTCTAGAAGGTGACTGTTGAAGGACAAAAAAATGACATTTGCGGCGCACGCGCGGCGCTGGCACAGCGGCCACCAAAGGGGTCCCATATGAACAAATTGCTTTTTCCAGTGCTGCTTGGCTCAACATTGCTGATTGCGGCGTGCGCGCCGCGTGAAGTGCCGGTCGAGGTGCGGATTGCCAATGCGCTGCCAGCCGACAATGTCACCGCCGCAGCCGAAACCGACCCCGTAGGCACGGCGGCCGCCGATGCTGCCGACGATCCGGCAATTTGGCGCAACACCGCCAATCCCGCTGCCAGCCTGATTGTCGGAACCGACAAGAAGGCGGGGCTGCATATCTACACGCTGGACGGGAAATCGCGGTTTTTTGCCAACGCGGGGCTGGTCAACAATGTTGATCTCATCGAAACTTCCGCCGGAATTTTCGTGATTGCTAGCGACCGCAATGATCCGCGCAATTCACGGCTCGCCCTGTTTGGCCTGGATCCCAAGGCCACGACACTGACGCCGCTGGGCAAGGTATCGAGTGGGCCGGGCGAGGCTTATGGTGTCTGCATCGACTATATGAAGAGTGCTTCCAACAAGTTGATGGTCTTTGCCGCGATTAAGGACGGTTCCATCCGGCAGATTGCCATTGACCTGTCGAATGGCGCGCCTGCTGCTACAATAGTCCGCACGATGAAAGTGAATACGCAGATCGAGGGCTGTGTCGTCGACCCTGCTAGCCGCAGCCTGTTCGTGGGCGAAGAGGATGTTGGTATCTGGCGGTTCGCCGCCGACGCGGGGGCGCCGACAAACGGTACTTTGGTGGTGCCCGCCGATGGCAAGCAATTGGTCGCCGACGTCGAGGGGCTGGCGCTGGTCGAGGTCGGCGGGCGCTCGCTGCTGATCGCGTCGAGCCAGGGTGACAATGCCTATGTCGTGTTTGGAGTGCCGGCTGATTCCGCAGCAGCTTTGCCAATGCTGGGGCGTTTCCGGATCGCGGCGGGCAAATATGGTGCGACGGAAGAAACCGATGGCATCGAGTTAATGCTCGGTGATTTCGGCGCGGACTATCCCGAGGGGCTATTCGTCGCGCAGGACGGCGACAATGCCCCCGCGGCGCAAAACTTTAAGCTGGTCGGATGGCGCGAAATCCGGCTGGCACTCGGCCTCTAACTCTAATCGGAAACGCGTGCTTGCGCGTTTGACCAGTTGCGGGCATCGGCCCTCGGCATGCGTTCGACGACCCGACTCTTTTCCGACAATGCCGCTACCGTTCACCCGAAGGTGATGGAAGCGCTGGCGCGTGCCAACCAGGTCGATACGGCCTATGATGGCGATGGACTGTCGCGAGCACTGGACGCTTCGTTTTCCGACCTGTTTGAAACCGCGTGCGAGGTGGTGTGGGTGGCGACCGGCACCGCCGCCAACAGCATCGCGCTCGCCCATTTTGTGAGGCCTTGGCAGGCGATTGTCTGTCACGACGAGGCGCATATCGAGGTCGATGAATGCGGCGCGCCGGGCTTTTACAGTGGCGGTGCCAAGCTGATTTTGGTGGCAGGAGCTGGCGCGAAGATGGCGCCGGCGGCGCTGGAGGCGCGGCTTTCGTCGATCCGGAACGATGTGCATCAGGTCCAGCCAGCGGCGGTCAGCATCACCAACGCATCCGAATATGGCTTAAGCTGGCGACCCGAGGAGGTTGCCGAGGTCGCGGCGATCGCCAAGGCACGCGGATTGAAGGTGCACATGGATGGTGCGCGCTTTGCCAACGCCATCGACCATGTCGGCTGCGCGCCTGCCGATGTGACCTGGCGTGCCGGTGTTGATGCGCTGTCGTTTGGTTTTACCAAAAATGGCGCGATGATGGCTGAGGCGCTGGTGTTTTTCGGCGGCAGCGGCGGTGCTGGCGTGCGCGAACTGAAAAAGCGCGGCGGCCATTTGCTCAGCAAGGGGCGTTTCGTTGCGGCGCAGATATTGGCGATGCTGAAAGATGATCTGTGGCTGACCAACGCGCGCGCAGCCAATGCCGGGGCTGCGGCACTGGCGGCGGCGTGCGGCCAGCGTTTGCTCCACCCAGTCGAGGCGAATGAGCTGTTTGTGCGGCTGACGGCGGACGAAGCGTCGCGACTGCGCGGTGCGGGTTTCGATTTTTACGATTGGGGCGAGGGGCAGGCGCGGCTGGTGGTCAGCTGGGATCAGGACGTTGCCGATCTGGAACGGCTTGCAGCGGCAATTACGGCGCTGTGACCACATCCGCTCCAACCCTGCTCACGCCGCGCGTGCTGGTCCCATTCGTACTGGTGACGATGATCTGGGGATCGACCTGGATCGTTATCCGCGACCAGCTGGGCAGCGTGCCGCCGAGCTGGTCGGTCACCTATCGCTTCGCCATTGCTGCCGCTGCGATGTTCCTGATCGTAGCCATCCGCCGCGAGCCAATGCTGCTTCGCGGGCGTGTGTGGGGATTTGCCGCGTTGCTGGGGTTGGCGCAGTTCGGCTTCAATTTCAATTTTGTCTACCGCGCCGAAGCGTTCATCACCTCAGGGCTGGTGGCGGTTCTGTTTGCTCTGCTCATCGTACCCAACACGCTGATGGGCCGCCTGTTTCTTGGCACGCCGATCGAGCGACGTTTTTTGGTGGGCGGCGGCATAGCGATTGTTGGCATCGCCATGATGATTGCACACGAGGTGGACGCCGCCAATCGCGGCGCCGCAGCCGTCATCGCCGGAACAATGTTGACGCTGGCCGGGGTGATGAGCGCATCGGCTTCGAATGTTATGCAGGGCAGCCAGCTGGCCAAGGCCCAATCAATGTTCGTAATGGTCGCCTGGGCGATGCTGTTTGGCGCGCTCGCCGATGCGGGTTTTGCCTACGCCACCGTCGGGCCTCCAGTGTGGGACAACCGCCCCGAATATCTGGCCGGATTGTTGTGGCTGGGCGTGGTGGGCAGCGCGATCACCTTCCCGCTTTACTTTGGGATTATCCGCGCGGTCGGCCCCGGACCAGCGGCTTGGTCGAGCGTGCTGATCCCCATCATTGCCATGGGATTTTCGACGGTTATCGAGGGATATATGTGGGCACCCTTATCGGTTGCTGGCGGGTTGGTGGCGCTCGCTGGGATGGTTGTGGCGCTGCGCCGATAGGTCGGACGCCAAATGGTTGCACCGTTGGTCGCGGCCATAGAATCGTTCGTCGCAAAGCCGCGATCGTTCAGTGGCGGGCCAGCGCTGGTGCGGTAAGGCAGATTTATGCCCAAATTGGACCGACCGCCCCGCTCCCTGATCCTGATGGCGGCGCTCGCCGTGTCGGCTTGCGCCGGGACGGTGGTGCCGGCGTCCGTCCCACCGCCGACGCGCACGTCGCCCACAGCGACACGGCCAACACCCGCGCCTGCGCCATTGCCGCGCGAAGGCCGCGCGCCGATGCCGCTGCCCGCGTCGCTTGACCCCGGATTTGCGCGGCCCCCGCCAGGGCTGAGCGACACGATTTTCCAGCTTTGGAAGGCCTTTCCCGGCAAGACAGGCATTGCCGTGGCGCGCATCGACGGCGACTGGCAGCTGGCGTGGCGCGAAAATGACCTTTTCCCACAACAGAGTGTGTCTAAGCTGTGGGTGGCGCTCTCTGTGCTGGATGCTATCGATCGCGGCGAGGCCAAGCTGACCGACCGGGTACGCATAACTCGCGATGACCTGACGCTGTTCAGCCAGCCCATCGCGGCACGCGTGCTGGCAGAGGGCAGTATCAGCCCCACCGTTGCTGAACTACTCGAGCAAGCGGTCAATCGCAGCGACAATACTGCCAATGACAGCCTGCAGCGGCACATCGGCGGGCCGCAAAAGGTGCGCGATTTTATCGCGCGCAAAAAGCTCGGCGCGATTCGTTTTGGCCCTGGCGAGCGGTTGTTACAGGCACAGATCGCGGGCCTGACGTGGGAGCAATCGATGTCGTTGAACCGGGGGTTCGAAGCGGCGCGTGCCAAATTACCGCCCGAGGTGCGTAAGGCGGCGATGGATCGTTACCTCGCCGACCCAATCGACGGGATGAGTCCTGGCGCGGCAGCACGGGCGCTGACACGGTTGGCGCGCGGTGAGCTGTTGTCGGCCGAATCAACCAAATATGCGTTGGACCTGCTCGAGCGCACGCGCACCGGCCCCAACCGGTTGCGTGCCGGATTGCCGCCGGGCTGGCGTTGGGGCAACAAGACCGGCACAGGACAAAATTTGCCGCCAATCACCGCAGGCTATAATGATATCGGCATCGCCACCGCTCCCGACGGAACGCGTTATGCTATCGTTGTATTGCTGGCCGACACAACGGCGTCGATCCCCGCGCGGATGCAGTTGATGCAAGCAGTGTCGCGCGCAGTGGCCGAGGGACATGGGAGGTGAGTATGCGGACTTTGGTGTTGGCGGCGGTGACGGGTGCGCTGCTCGCGGGATGTGCCACTCCCGAAACGCGGCTGCGCAACGGGCTGGTCGAGGCGGGGCTGTCCAGGCCGCTGGCGACCTGCATGGCTGAACGCATGGTCGACCGGCTGTCGCTGGTGCAGTTGAGGCGACTTTCGGCGCTTGGCAGCCTGGGAGACAAGCCGCTGCGCGAGCTGACGCCCGAGCAGTTTTTCCGCAAGGTGCGTGCGCTGAAGGATCCTGAGATTCTGGGCGTGACCACCAGTTCGGCAGCAATCTGCGCCTTTAGCTAAGCATAGCTGTCGACCGTTTCGAACAGCGCGGCAATTGCACGCTGGTCAGTTTCGCCAATTTCGGGGCGCCAGACGTCGAAGATGAGGACGACACGGTCTGCATCGGCGTGATTCCAAGCGGCGTGTTCGATACTGTCATCGAAGATGAGCAATTTGCCTTGCTCCCACTGCCGCGCCTCGCCGCCGACTTCGAGCGCGCCTGCTCCGGGGACGATGAGCGGCAAATGACAGATCAGCCTGGCATTGATTTCGCCGTGATGCGGGTCGATGTGCGCGCCTGGTTGCAACAGCGAGAACATCACCGTCGGCGACCGGACCGAAATCCTGCAAAGCGGCACTTGATCCATCGCGGCGAGCGTCGCGGGAAAACGGTCCGCAAGCTCCGGCCGGATGCGCCCGTTATCGATGAGGTGCAAGGCCGACCATGCCGGGTCATCGTCGAGCGCGTTGCGTTTGGCCGGGCGCTGCGTTTGGTGGGTCAAATAGGGCTGGAACAGGCCGGGGTCGGCGAGCGCTGCCGCCAGTTCCACGCGAATGGCCGGGGTCGCCGCCTCGACCGTTTCAGTCCAGGCAAATTCATCGCGCTCATAAAAGCGACGTTGCGGTAGGTCAGGGTAGAAATAGCTGGCCGGGCGCTGCAGATCTAGTTCCACCTGCACCTTGCCGCGCATTATCGCGAGCGACCTCGCGAAGCTAGGCGAGGTCGCGGCGAGATCGATGCCGCGCTGCGCCAATCCTGCGTCGAGGGCCGCGGAAAATTCGCTCTCAAGCGCCGCGATCTGGTTGTCGACTTCTCTGCCAAGCTGGGTCAGCGTGATCGGCGGCGCCGCGACGGCAGCGATTGCTTTGGCAGACGCCCGGAAAAAGGCGGCCGCGCCGCGCCGGTCGCCAGCGGCCAGCAGCACCTCGCCCTTCCAGGCGAGCGCGCGGGGTTGTTGCGGATCTCCGAGCAAGAGGGCATCAGCGGCATGCTCGAGCGCACCCTTGTCGCCGGTCATCCGTGCAGCGCTGCCTAGCAGCATCCACAGCTGTGGATGGTCGATGCCAGCGGCTAATACTGGGGCAAGGTGGCGGCGTGCGCCCGCGCCGTCGCCTGCCTGAAGCGCGGCGGCGGCTGCGCGCATTGCGGTGATGGCGCTTTCCTGTGTTAGTGGAGCGCTAGCCATGACGGTAATCCGCGGTGATTGTGCCGCAAGCGCGCAGTTCATCCTCATGCGCTGCCTCGCGCCAGCCTTCAGCAAGCGCCTGTCGTTCCCACTCGCGCATGGCCGGGTGATCGAGCATAGTTTCCACCCAGCGCTGTCCTGCCGCGCCGACATCAAGTCCATAAGTGCGCGCGCGGAAGGCCACCGGCGCGTAGAAGGCATCGGCGGCCGAAAAGGCATCGCCCGCGAGCCAAGGCCCGCCGAAGCGGTCCAGCCCCTCGGCCCACAATTCGGCGATACGCCCGACATTCGCGGCGAGCGCTGGTGACATTGGCTTGGGGCTCACACGCACGCCAACATTCATCGTGCAATCATTGCGTAGCGACGCAAAGCCGCCGTGCATTTCGCACACCGCGCTTTGGGCCCAGCCGCGCGCGGCGGGGTGGGCCGGCCATACGCCTTCGTGCCGGTCTGCGAGGTAAAGCGCGATGGCGAGCGAATCCCAGATGGTGCGCGGGCCATCGGCAGGCGCATCGTCGATCAGCACCGGCACTTGCCCAGTCGGCGAAAAGGCGCGGAAGTCGTCATAGTTGTTCGGCTTGGTGAAGGGTTCGATACGATCGTCGAAGTCAATATCGAGGGCCGCCATCAGCAGCCAGGGGCGCAGCGACCAGCTGGAATAGTTGCGATTGGCGGTGATGAGGGTGTAAGCCATAGCAATCGCTTAAAGCCGCTTGGCCGCGCGTCAAGCCGCCGTGCCTGGGAGACGCCCTATGCTGACCGCCGTCCTTGCGTTGCTTCTGCAAAGTACGCCTGCTGTGGTCACCGAATGCGATCGGCTGGCAGCGCACCCTAGCGACCCTGACCGGATTACCGCCGGTGTGCCCGAAAGCAAGGTTGATACCGCAGCGGCGATTCCTGCCTGTCAGGCGGCGGTGGCGGCGGACCCCACCAACGGCCGCCTAAACTATCAGTTGGCGCGCGCACTGGGCTATGCCGGGCGAGGCAAGGAGGCAGCGCCTTATCGCGAGGCGGCGGTCAAGGCCGAGTATCCGCAGGCGCTGTTCGTGGTCGGTTACATACATTTGTTGGGCCTGAACGATGCGCCCAAGGATGCGTGCAAGGCGGGCGAACTGATCCGCCGGTCCGCGCTGAAGGGGCGGCATGCGGGGTTAGTCGGTTTCCCGCATTGGTCGTTGGCAGGGGCGTTCAATGGCTGTGCGGTAGTCCAGGACAAAGCGGAGATGCGCCGCTTTCTGGAGGCCGCCAAACCGATGTCGCGCGGTGATTACTATCAAACGATATTGATTGAATCACTGGAAGCGCGACTGGCCACTGCGCCCTGAAGGATCAGGTCGCAGATGGCGCGCCGCTCGGTAAAGGCACGTCAGCAAGATTAAGCCAGCGGCTTTCCGGGACTTGATCATAGCGGTCGAGAACGGCGAATGGGATGCGGAAGGGGACGCCCCAATTGGTGTTCCACATGGCGACGACGCCGGTGCGCGTGGCGGGGTCGAAGATCATCGTCGCGCGGTATCCCGCGACTGCGCCCGAGTGGCCCGCCAGCGTGCGGCCGTTATAGGAAAAGGTCCGCCAGCCGAGGCCATAATGGGCATTGGACAGCGCCTGCCGCAGCGCGCCGCCATAGGGGCGTGCGGTGGCGACGCGCGGCTGCATCGCGGATTGCAGTACGGGTGCCGGGAGCACGTCGGGGCGCAGGCCCATGGAAGCGCGCATCCAGGTCGCGAAATCGACGATGTTGCTGTCGATCCCTGCAGCGGCAGGGACGCGCCAGTACGCTTCGCGCACGGGTACCACTGCACTCCCATTGTGCGGGCGCGCCCAGTCGCGTGCGCCGGTCAACTGCGCCATGCCCAAGCCGGCACTGGTCATGCCGAGCGGGCGGAACAAGCGCGCTGTCATGGCTTTGTCGAAACTGGTGCCAGCGGCCTGGGCGATGATTTCGCTGGCGGTGTCGAAGGCGATATTCTGGTACGTATAACAGGTGCCTGGCGAGCATTGCAGCGGCGCAGAGGCGAGGCTGGCGCGCAGCAAAGCGGGATTCTGTCCATCCTCCAGCTTCTCGTCATAGGCATGTTCGGTCAGGCCGGTTTGCTGGCTCAGGATTTGCGCAAGGGTCAACCGTGCTTCTGCCCCGCCGGGCAGCCGCAGCGAGGTGCGCCAGCTGGCAACCGGTTGCGCAAGATCAACCGTTCCGTCTGCTGCAAGCTTGGTCGCGAGCATGCCGGTCGCGGTCTTGCTGACCGATGCCCAGCGGAACAGGGTTTCGGGCGTCACCGGCACGCCGGTCGAGCGGTCTGCCGCGCCATAGGTGCCAACAAAGCTGAGTCGGCCATCTTCGACGACCGCCACCGCCAATCCCGCCATTTCGGGGCGCAGCGACAGCGCGGCAAGGTCGCGGTCGAGCGCGCGATAATCGATGCGCCCGTGCCATTCTGCGGGCTTGTCGGGCACGTCATAGCGAGCAGGCGAAGCCAGCGATACCGTCGCCAGTGGCCGGCGGTCCGCTGCGGCCTGCCACGCCGCAAATCCTGCGCCGGTCAGCAGCAAGGCTATGATCCAGCGCCGCCGCATCGGCTCTAAAGCGCGGTTTGGTAATGCGCGCTGGTTTTGGCCGCGACTTCGTCGGACGTAACCCCGGGTGCCAGTTCGATTAGCTTGAACGGGCTGGCGTGATCGCTGCGCTTGAAAACAGCGAGGTCGGTTATGATCATATCGACAACATTGCGTCCGGTGAGCGGCAGCGTGCAGGAAGGGATGAACTTGGGGTCACCGTTTTTACTGGTATGTTCCATCACGACGATGATCTTTTTTACCCCTGCGACCAGGTCCATCGCACCGCCCATGCCCTTGATCATCTTGCCTGGGATCATCCAGTTGGCGATGTCACCATTTTCGGCGACTTCCATCGCGCCCAACACAGTAAGGTCGATGTGGCCACCGCGGATCATCGCAAAGCTGTCGGACGAACTGAAATAGACGCTGCTGGGCAGCTCGCTGATGGTCTGTTTGCCCGCGTTGATCAGGTCGGGGTCCTCCTCTCCTTCGAGCGGGAATGGGCCTATGCCGAGCATCCCATTTTCCGACTGGAGCGTGACTTCCATGCCCGCCGGGATGTGATTGGCGACCAATGTCGGGATACCGATACCGAGGTTGACGTAGTAGCCGTCCTGCAGCTCCTGCGCGGCGCGCGCGGCCATTTCGTCGCGGGTCCAACCCTTGGCAAGCGTGTCAGTCAATGTCTTCATCCTTACCAGATCGTTGCAACGTTCCACAACGCCATGCGGGGGTCTTTGGTCACCAGCGGCAGCCCTTCCGTGCTCGCTTGTGCCGCCAGCAGCCGATCCCAAGGGTCGCGATGATCGCCTGGCAATCCACCCGCCTTCTCGGCGTGATGGCAGTCGATGGGCAATGGCGCAAATCCTAATTCGGCCAGCGATTGCAGAAAGGAATCCGCAAAGGGAGTTGCATATTCTAGCTTTCCGACACGGCTCTTCGTCGCAATTTCCATGACGGAAACAGCGCTCACCAATATCGTGTTGCGATCATCGGCCATGACATCAAGCGCTGCGTCGCTCAGCTTTTCCGGTTCATGCGCCCACCACAACAAGGCGTGCGTATCGACCAGTATCCTCATCGATCTGAATCAAGCAAAAGGTCAGGACCAAAACCCATTTCCTCGTCGGTCAGCGGATCCCAAAAGCCATTGTCCAATATCCCCCGGCTGCCCTCTGGCCGCAAATAGGCAAAGCGGCCGGGGGTGCGGCGTTTGCGCTTCGGCGGTTCCAGCGGGACGAGTTTGGCAATTTCATGCTTGCCGCGCGCGATGATGATTTCCTCCCCCGCTTCAACCCGGGCGAGCAGGCGCGACATGTGCGTCTTCGCTTGGTGGACAGTGACGGTTGTCATTAGCAGCCACTTAGTCCACTAACTCGACTAAGTCAAGCGCGAGCGGCAGTGGGAGGAGGAACCAGCCTTGCCCCCAATTGCTGTCAATCGGCAGGACCGCATCCGGGCTGCGCAAATAATCATAGGCTTCGTCGGCGTCGCCGCGTGTATCGCCGACTACTGCGAGGATGCAGTGGGTTGTCGCCCAGCGCTGGCGGATCAGCTGCTTGCGGTCAGCTGCGTCGCGGCGGCCCGCGATAGTGTCACCGGGCCCGAGCGCGCCGCGCAGCGACGCAGTATCCGCGTCGGCCTTCGCTGTTACCCACAATATGCCGACCCCTTCCGCGCGGATTGCAGCGAGTACAGGTGTCCAGCTGGCGCGTGCTGCGTCGTCGGCTGGTTCAGCATTAGGCGACGGATCGGCGTCGATAATCACCAACGGCTCGCGCCGCGCGCAGCCGATGGCTACAGGATTGAGTACGGTCTGGCGGTCGTCGAGCACGAGCGAATTGATCGGCGCGCCTTCTCGCCACAGCGCCGCTCGCTGGCGAACATGATCGACCAGCGCGGTGAATTCGGCGGGCAGGGGGCCAGGCGGAGCGGCTTCGCCTTGCGCGGCGGGTGGGGCCGTCGCGGCTTGGGCGGCAGGCTTGGCCGTTTTGCCGTCAGCGGCTGCGATTGTCGCACCGGCGATCGCAGGGATGGCAGCGGCCGCGCAGCCCGCCAGCGGGGCCGCTGCTATCGCAGCCAGCATTGCGGCGCGCGCACCGCGCATGGTTCAGGCGCTTTCGCGCGTCCGCACCGTGCGGAACTCGATTTTCTTGTCATAAGGCGCACCGACGATCATGCGCTTTACATAGATGCCGGGTAAGTGGATGGCATCGGGGTCGAGGCTGCCGACGGGCACGATTTCCTCGACCTCGGCGACACAGATCTTTGCTGCAGTCGCCATCGGCTGGTTGAAATTGCGCGCGGTCTTCCTGAAGATGAGGTTGCCGCTTTCGTCGGCCTTCCACCCCTTGATGATGGCCAGGTCGGCGAAGATACCCCGTTCCAGGATATAATCCTCGCCATTGAACTGCTTGACCTCTTTGCCCTCTGCGACCTGTGTCCCGACGCCGGTCTTGGTGTAGAAACCTGGGATGCCCGCGCCGCCCGCGCGGCAGCGTTCGGCTAGCGTGCCTTGCGGGCAGAATTCGACTTCAAGCTCGCCAGCCAGATACTGGCGCTCAAATTCCTTATTCTCGCCGACATAGGAGGAGATCATCTTCTTTACCTGCCGCGTGCGTAACAGCTTGCCCAGCCCTTCGCCGTCGATGCCGGCGTTGTTGCTGGCGATGGTCAGGTCCTTCACGCCGCTGTCGCGGATGGCGTCGATCAGCCGCTCGGGAATGCCGCACAGACCAAAACCGCCTGCACACAAATGCATGCCGTCAAAGAGCAGGCCGTCGAGAGCAGCTGCGGCGTCGGGGTAAAGTTTTTTCATCGCGCTGTCGCTCCGCCGAACCAAAGGTGCTAAAGGTACAGGAATGGCAGCCGGATAGAAAGCCGCTGTCATAGCGTCAACCGGCAGTCTTTGACCAAAGTCAATGCCATGACCGCCTTGCCGTTCCAATATCGCTTGAGCGTGATGGAGGGTGAAGATGATTAAGTCGATTTTGGTTCATGCCGAAGGCGGAGCCGGCGGGGCGCGGCAGATTGATGCAGCGCTAGATATAGCGCGAAAACATGATGCGCATTTGACGGCGATGCTCAACTTGCCGACGCATCGCTATCTGTCGACCGATCCCTTCGGCGGCACTTATCTGATGGCCGAAGCCTTGGCACAGGCTCGCGCCGAATTGGAAAATCAGCAGGCGTTGCTGGCTGCGCGACTAGAGCGGGACGATGTGCCTTGGGATGTACTCGCCACCGAAGGCGATTTGGTGGCGGCACTGGCTGCCGCTGGAGCATTGAGCGACCTGATCATCGTCGAACGGCACTGCGCTGGGCCCGGCAAGGTCGATCCATACCCCAATCTCGCGGGCGATCTGGCGCTGGCGGTGCGCTTGCCGGTACTTGCGTTGCCAGCTGACGGCCCCTTGCTGAATTCGAACAGCCCGGCCGTTATCGCCTGGAATGGCAGCACCGAAGCTGCGGCAGCGCTGCGTATGGCCGTGCCTTTGCTTCATGACCGGCCAGTCACCTTGCTTCACATTGACGAAGCGGATGGCTTGTTCGCCGACAATCAGGCGCTGTCCTATCTGTCGCGCCACGGCATTCATGCCGTTGCCCAGTCGGAGCGGCGCGGGATTGAAACGATTGAAGAGACCATTTTGCGCATCGCTCAAAGCCTGGGCGCGGGGCTTTTGGTAATGGGTGCTTTTGGACATAGTCGGCTGCGGCAAACCTTGTTCGGTGGGGTAACAAAATTCATGCTGCGCGAAGCGCGGGTGCCCCTACTGCTGGGGCATTAACGGATCGCCACCGGATTGACGATGGCCTGCACCGTACCCTTGATGCGCGGCTGGCCGAGGACGAACAGAAATTCAGTCGCGCCGTCGGCGGCAAGCGCAGCCGTATCGACATTTTCGAGGATGTGAACGCCGTGCTTCACTAGCAAGGTCTGGTGGACGATGAAGGGGACGGCTGGGTCTTCAAACGGGATGGCTTCCAGAGCGCTGCTGTCGGCGCCGACCATGACGACGCCGAGCGAGGCGAGATATTCGGCGCCTTCGCGGCCCAATCCCGGCTGGGTGGCGATGAACCTGGCAGGATCGGTTTTGGCGGTAGCGAGCCAGCCGGTGTGGAACAACACCACATCGCCCTTGCCGATGGTGACGCCTACCGCTTTTGCCGCTGCGTCAATGTCGGCGCGGTTGAAAGCCGTGCCCGGGGGCAGGGGATTTTGTTTCAACTGCTTGGTCATGTCGAGCATGACACCGCGCGTCGCAGTGGGCAAAATCGCTTCGGTTCCAAATTTGGTGACGCCGTCGGGGCGATAGAAATCGCGGGCGTGAACGCCGTTGTAATGGACGCGGTCGATGCCGATGTGGCCAAAACCGTCGAGCTGGGTGCCAATCCCGACGAAAGACATGATGACGTCGTCGTGGCCAGTCACCTTGTTGGCTCCCATCGGCATTCCGCCGCCGTCGTCAATGCCCATCACCGCGACTGAAGTGGAACGACCGGGCCAAGCAGGTGTGTCGGGGCCTGTGACGATACCCAACGCATAAACTTTGCCGTGCTTAACGAGCTGCGCCGCCTTTACCGTGGCCTCGGCCGACATATTGTTCATCGCACCATTTGTGTCACCGGCGCCATATTTTGATGATGACGTTTCCTGAGCAGCGAGCGGCGATGCCAGCAGGGCCAGCAGCAGCGATGCTTTGCGTGTCATGATATCCCTCCCCGAGTCCTTTGCGCACGCTAGCGCAAATGATTCGGTCTGCCGAATCAGGCGGAGAGAAAATCGAGGGTCAGCGCCGCGCCAAGGTCGGCCAACGCCTGATCGCCGCTGGTCACCTTGATGGCGTGCATACCAAGTTCGGCAGCCGGCTTGCAGTTGATACCGAGGTCGTCAAGGTAGACGCATGCCGAAGGGTCTGTGCCCAGCAGCTCGCACATCATAAGATAGATGCGCGGGTCGGGCTTGCGGACGCCGACTTTGCTTGATTCGATAACATGGTCAAAGCGTGAGAGGATAGCGGCGATGGCGCGTGCTTTCTCGGCGCTTGCGGCCATACCGGTGCCGTGCCCGCCGCGTACATTGTTGGTGATGCAGCCGAGCCCCAGCCCCGCAGCCTTGATGGTGTCGAGTGCGGCGACCATGGCTGGGCGGATGTCGCCCGACAGGCAGGCGATAACCGCGCTGCCCTCTAGCCAGTGGCCCATGCTCGCGGCTTCTTCGGCGAATAGGCTGTCGAAAGCCGCGGCGTCGATTTCGGCGCGCTCAAAACGCGCCCAAGCATTATTGTCCGGATTGGCGGCGTTGACGCTGCGGACGAAATCGCGCGGCAAGCCGCGTTCGCTTTCAAGCCGGTTGAACGCCTCGAACGGCGACGAAGTGATGACTCCGCCGAAATCGAAGATCACGTGGGTGAACTTTGGGGTGAGGCGGCTCATGGGGTGATCAGCATCCCTTTGCCCGGGTCCGCCTTGCCCGATAGCATTTCCTGATAGGCAGCGAGTGCGGCGGCGCTGCCGCTGCGATGGTCAGGGGTGGCGAGGGTCGGCGCGATGGTCATAAAGGCGAGCCAGGCGTCGGCAATGCGCCGCTGGAATTCTGCGCTGCCCCAGTCGGCAATACGTTTCTGGCTGCGGCCGGGAGCGAAAAAGCCCTGGCGTGGTGGGCCTGCAAGTGCAGCCTGGCCTGAGCTGGCGTCCCAATGCGACTTGCCGACGATGACCGAGGCCTTGAGCGCGTCGCCGAAATGGGCGTGGACGGCGGCGGTGACCGCGTCATTGCCCGCCATATCCACCAGCACGCTGGGGACGGTAGAGTCGAGCGCTGCGATATCGTCATATGCCATGACGGCATCATAAATGCCTCGAGCAGCGAGCGATGCTGCGTTGGCGGCGCTGGTGAGGCCGATCGTGACGGCGTGCGGAGCGCTGCGCTGACCCTGTGCAAAGCCGAGGCCGATCGCGGTCTTGCTCGACGCGCTGGCAATCAAGATTTGCGCGGCGCCATAGTCACCCTCCTCCTCAAGCTGGTCGGCGATCAGCCAGCCAGTCAGGAAGAGCGGGCGGAAAATGGGCCACATGTCGCGATGCTCGGCCCGGTAATCGGTCTGTGCGGTCAAGCGGGCATAGCTATTGTAAATCGGTGGCAGGGTGGTCCGGTGCGGGGTGACATCGGTAAAGCCATGTGGCCCGACCCTCGCAGGCGTCAGCACAGCGTGGCTTGCCATGGGGTAGTAGCCGTAAAATTCGTCACCTACCGCGATGCCTTCGGCGTTGCTGGCGGTGACCGTGGCGAATCCCCAGACGGGGAGGTAACCGGGACCGCCGCTCTCGCTGAAGAAATCCCAATAGCCCTGGTCATTGCCGAATAGCCCTATCGGTTTGCCGAACGCGGCATAGGTGATATTGTTGGCGGTCATCGCATAGCTGGTGATCGCAACCTCGATCTGACCATTTCCGAGTGCAGTGAGGGCAAGCGGAGCGACTTCGGCGCGGCGAATGTCGTCACGGTCGATCGCGATAATCCAGCCGACGGTGGTCATATTCTCTCCCCTATCAACCAACGGACGATCAAACGACGCCTGTCCCGAACAACGAGCCGATGGCAGCAGTCACGGCCATGGCAAAGGCTCCCCAGAATGTCACGCGAATGACCGCGCGCGGTACTGGCGCACCGCCGGCAGCCGCTCCAAGTCCGCCTAGCAACGCAAGAAACAGCAATGACGTAATCGTAAGCGCTAGCGTAAGGGCAGATGCGGGGGCCATGGCTGCGACGGCAAGGGGCAGGGCAGCACCGCCGGCGAAAGCAGCAGCAGATGCGACAGCCGCCTGCACTGGCCGCGCCGAATTGGTTTCGGCCAAGCCCAATTCATCGCGCAAATGCGCCTTCAGCGCATCGGTCCGCGTCAGTTCTTCTGCGACTTGTACTGCCAGCGGACGGGCAAGTCCTCTGGCCATGTAAATCTGGATCAATTCCTCGCGTTCCACGTCCGGCTGGGTTGCCAGTTCGCGGGCTTCACGGTCACGGTCGGCCGCTTCAGCATCCGTTTGCGAACTGACGGATACATATTCGCCCGCTGCCATCGACATGGCACCCGCGACGAGGCCCGCGATGCCGGTAACAATCAGAGCAGCGCGGTCTTGCCCTGCGCTGGCGACGCCGACCAGCAGGCTGGCCGTCGAGACAATGCCGTCGTTTGCCCCCAATACCGCCGCGCGCAGCCAGCCAATGCTCTCGATCCGGTGCGATTCGTCGTGCGGAGTCATGAATGCGCCGCTTCAGTCAGTGATTCAGCGTCAGGCCTGGACGCGCCCAACGCGTCTTTACGAGCCGCCCGCTGCCCGACAGGGTGATGTATGCGTCACACATGTCCGCCCCGCCAAAAGCAATGTTGGTGGTGAAGATATCGTCGGTCGCGACAAATTCGACCAGCGCGCCATCCGCGCTGACGACCGAAATGCCACATTCGCCGATAGTCGCGACGGCAATATTGCCCGATGCCTCCATCGCCAGACTATCGAAAAATTTATAGCCTGCCGGGCGATAGAGCGGGATGCCGGGACCGCCGGGGCCGGCGGTGGCATCCACTTTGCCTGGAGCGACGATGTTGAACGCCATCAGGCGGCAAGTGTAGGTTTCGGCGGCGTAGAGCCGGGTGCCGTCGGGGGACAGGCCAATCCCGTTGGGGTTGTTCGATGGGAAAATGACTTCCTCGATAAAGCTGCCGTCCGCTTTGGCATAAAAGATGCCGACAATGTCGTGGCAGCGTTTTTTGTAATCGACCTTGCCATGATCGGTGAACCAGAAGCCGCCGTGCGCATCGAAAACGATGTCATTCGGCCCGCGCAAGGTGACGCCATGGTCGCCGCTTTGGTATAGAATTTCGACAGCGCCGGTTTCGAGGTCGATGCGTTCGATGCGCCCGCCCGAATAATCGTCGGCGATGCCGTGCGGGGCGAGATAGCCGTTCGCCTCGACATAGTTGAACCCGCCATTGTTGCAGCAATAAAGCTTGCCGTTGGGCCCGAGCGCCAGACCGTTGGGGCCGCCGCCGGGGGTGCCAATTACTTTCTTGCGCCCTCCCGGCCAGCAGCGGGTGATGCGCCCAGCAGCGATTTCGGTGACGATGACGCTGCCGTCGGGCATGACCACGGGTGCTTCGGGGAAACGCAAGCCGTCGGCGATGAGCTCGAAGTCGGCCAAATCCACTCTCCCTCTTGATGTCTCGACTTCGCTCGACATGAGCGGGTCTTGGTTTATTGACAGACTATGCCCGTCCGCTCGCTGTTCGCCACCCCCTTTTATGACAATCAGATCGGCGACGCCGCGCTGCTCGCTGAATTGGCGGCGAGCTGCCGGATGCTGGCCAAGGACGATCTGGCGGGGCGCGCGTGGAGCAAGGCCAAGGGCTATTGCGGTTATACCAGTTATGCGAGCCTTAATGATTTGCCGCAGCGCGACCCCGCCTTTGCCGATTTGAAGCGGTTGCTGGACCGCGAGGCCAAGGTGTTCGCGCGCGCCGCGCATTTCGATCTGGACCGTGCCCCGAAGCTCGACAGCCTGTGGGTCAATGTGATGAAGCCGGGAGCGACGCACAGCGGGCATATCCACCCGCACAGCATTATCTCGGGCACCTTCTATGTCGTGGTGCCGCCGGGATCAGGCGCGCTGAAGCTGGAGGACCCGCGCCTGCCGATGCTGATGGCCGCGCCGCTGCGCAGCGACGACGCCCCGCCCGAGGTGCAGCCCTTTTTCTATGCCGAGCCGGAAGAAGGGACGGTCTTTCTGTGGGAAAGCTGGCTGCGCCACGAAGTGATGGCGAACAGCGCAAAGAGCGAGCGCATTAGCATCAGTTTCAACTATCGTTAGGCCGTTCGCATGATATTGATGGATATTCCAGTTCTGGCGGCGGGCATTGCCGCCATTGTCATCTGGGTGCGTCCAAATAGTTGGTGGACCAAGGTCGGATTGACCGGACTGACCTATGTCGTGACGGTCGGTTTGATCATCATGGCAGGGGGCGGATTCGACCAGATCAATGGCAGGGCTGGCCTTTCCATGTTTTTTTATACCTTGGGTGCAGTTGTTGCCGTGATGACCGGCAGCGGCTTTGGCTGGCTGTACCGGTGGTTGATGCATCGGACTCAGTGATCAGACGGATCGCGTTCCAAAAACACGAAATCACGACCCAAC
>JANRIY010000019.1:0-1896 GCA_033764495.1 Sphingopyxis sp.
CCTGTCGGCTGCGCTGGAGCATGACCCGGCGCTGTGGGACTATGCCTTTGAAAAGAAGGTGCTGCTTGCCACCCCGACAAATCTGATCGCCATTGCGCGTACCGTTGCGGCGGTGTGGCGGCAGGAAAAGCTGGCCAAGGAGGCGCGGCAGATCGGTGCGCTGGGCAAGGAGCTCTATGACCGGCTGGCAAAGGCGGTTGGCGACCTTCGCGTCGTGGGCAGCGGCCTGAACACGGCGGTGAAGAACTACAATGCCTTTGCAAGCTCCCTTGAAAGCCGGGCGCTCGTCACCGCGCGAAAGCTGCGCGACCTGAATATCGAGCCGGGCGCGCGTGAAATCGAAGACGTGCCGCCCGTGGAGGCCCTGGCGCGTTATGGCGATGCGGCGGATGGCACCTCCGGACCGGCAATCCCGCTCGCTATTGTCGCAAAGGAAGAGAGCACCCCAGACGACGCCGTATCGGGCAGTTGAGCTGCCACTAGTCCAACGCCTGGTTGCCGCCACATGCTCCTTATGCTCGGCCGCGCGCGGAGGCATGGAGATGGCTTGGCTTGTCGCAACGAACCGGCATTAGTTCCGGCATTCACTAGCGCGCAGAGGCGGCAAGTTCGGCTATCGGTGCGCAAGCAAGCTTCAGCCGGTCACGATCGATTTGCCCGACAGGTAATTTAAGCGCAGCGGCGGTGGCAAGCTGTTCACGCGCTATTGCGGCAATCAAGCCGTTCGTCGAACGCGCGCGCTTCATCGCGACGCGAAGATTGGAGAAATCGGCAGCATTCAGCCGCTTGGGATCGCCTTCCAAGATCCGAATAATCTGCCATGCATCGAACTCATCATCGATGATGCGCTGCATATTGCTCAGTTGATAATAATAGGCACCAAAGCCGAGCAACTCGTCATCGGGAAAATGGGTCAACACCTGCGATGCACGCTCTGCCTGCCAGGTGCTGTCCACCAGTGCGAACCCGATATGTGGTTGAATGGTGCCAAAGACTGGTGCCGGCTGCCCCGCCGCGGCCCGTTCCGTTGCCGCCTCAAGCGCGTCAAGCCGGCGAGCGACGCAGTCCTGCGCTGCCAGCCGGTATCGGAAAATGGCATTGGCCTCGGCAGTTTCCGCGTACAATGCCCTTCGGGCGTTGGACACCTCGCTGGACCAGTGGATTTCTTGTACGAGCTGCTCAAGCGTTATGGCGATGACGACGCCGACCACGATTATCGCTATTTCGCCCAGCACGCGCGGCCAGCTGCGGCTCGCATCGCCCAACTTGGAAACCGGCAACGCTTCTGCTGCATTGCCGGCATTCGAAGAATCGTCGGTGCTATCACTCATGCTGCGCCAAATGACCTGAAAGCGCAGATTTCTCTGCCATAATCACTTGGTGGGGGGAGGCGTCATCACCCGGTGAATGATCAAGCATGACGCCAACCCCGTTTTCGTTGCCCGTATTATTGCCGGTCGCCAGTTTTACCCCTGCACGCCCATGGCGGCTTCAAGGTTGACGCGCACCTGCTCGAAGAACTGTTCGGTCGTCATCCAGGGCTGGTCCGGGCCGATCAGGATCGCGAGGTCCTTGGTCATGTGGCCGGCCTCGACCGTTTCGATGCAGACCCGCTCCAGCGTTTCGGCAAATTGCGTAACCTCCGGCGTGCCATCAAACTTGCCGCGATATTTGAGGCCGCCGGTCCACGCGAAGATAGACGCAATCGGGTTGGTCGAGGTCGCCTTGCCCTGCTGGTGCTGGCGATAGTGACGGGTGACGGTGCCATGGGCGGCCTCCGCCTCCACCGTCTTGCCATCCGGCGTCAGCAGCACGGACGTCATCAGGCCCAGCGAGCCGAAGCCCTGCGCCACCTGGTCCGACTGGACGTCGCCGTCATAATTCTTGCAGGCCCAC
>JANRIY010000023.1:0-10965 GCA_033764495.1 Sphingopyxis sp.
ACCTGCTTGAACGGCGGCGCGACCTTGTTCTTGACGACCTTCACCCGCGTGGTGTTGCCAACAATTTCCTCACGGTCCTTGATCTGGCCGGTACGGCGGATGTCGAGGCGCACCGAGGCATAGAATTTCAGCGCATTGCCCCCGGTCGTGGTTTCGGGATTGCCATACATCACGCCGATTTTCATGCGCAGCTGGTTGATGAAAATCACCATGCAGCGCGAACGGCTGATCGAGCCGGTGAGCTTGCGCAGCGATTGCGACATCAACCGCGCCTGCAGGCCGACGTGGCTGTCACCCATCTCGCCCTCAATCTCCGCGCGCGGAACCAGCGCCGCGACCGAGTCGACCACCAGGATATCAATGGCGTTCGACCGCACCAACGTGTCGACGATTTCGAGCGCCTGTTCGCCCGTATCGGGCTGCGAGACGATCAACTCGTCGATGTTGACGCCCAGCTTGCGCGCATAAACGGGATCGAGTGCATGTTCGGCATCGACAAAAGCCGCAGTGCCGCCAGTCTTTTGCGCCTCGGCAATGGCGTGGAGCGCCAGCGTGGTCTTGCCCGAACTTTCCGGGCCATAGATTTCAATGACGCGGCCGCGCGGCAATCCGCCAACGCCCAGGGCAATATCAAGACCCAGGCTGCCCGTCGAAATCGCCTCGACCTGCATCGTTTCCTTTTGCCCGAGCTTCATCACCGAGCCCTTGCCAAAGGCGCGGTCAATCTGGGCGAGCGCGGCTTCGAGCGCTTTCTGTCTGTCCATGCTGGCAGCTTTTCCTGTTTCGACGAGTGACAATTGACTGGCCATTAGCCCTTCCCTTCTTGCCCTAAACGCGGACGCTCCGCACCGCAACGGAAACCGGTGTATCGCATTTGTTCCGTTAGAACAAGAGGGGAACTTTGCTGGATTTCAGCCAAACTTCACGCGCGATTGGGCGCAAGAAGCAATTTCAGCATCGAATCGAGCTGCGCGATGCGAAAGGGTTTGACCAGCACCGGGCAACCGGCATGGGCGTGCGGTACCGAGCTTCCCCCGCCGGTCATCAACGCAAAGGGAATTGCCGCCGCCGCCAGCGCATCAGCCACCGGCCAACAGGCATCGTCGCCCAAATGCACATCGACCAGCGCCGCAGCCACGCCGCCCGCGGCAACAGCATCAAGCGCCGCGACGATATTGTCGACATGCACCGGTTCGGCATAACCCAAGGCCTCGCACTGGTCCGCGACCAGCAACGCAATCATCGCGTCATCTTCGACCAGCAATATCGCCCCGCGCTCACCCATCGGCGAGCGCTCCCCGCGCCCGCGCCAGCGCGTCGGCCACGGCGTCGGTCAACTGCAGCACGGAAAAAGGTTTGGGGAGAAAATCCACATCGGCAATGCCGATTGATTGGCGCAGCTGCCCCTCGGCATAGCCCGACATGAACAGCACTGGCAGCAACGGCCGTTCGGCGCGCAGCTGCCGCACCATGGTGGGGCCGTCCATCGTCGGCATCATCACGTCGGTGACGACAATGTCGATAAGGTCATGCGCGGCATAGCGTTCCAGCCCTTCTTCGCCCTGCGTCGCGGTGATGACCTGATATCCGGCGCGCGTCAGCGCGCGTTCGGCGACCGCGCGCACCATATCCTCATCCTCAACGAGCAATATCGTGCCGGTGCCCCATTCTTCGCGCTTGCGCTTTTGCGGGATCGCGGGCTGCGGCTTGTCCTTGCCGCTCGCGTCGCGGTGGACAGGAAGGTAGATGGAAAAGCTGGTCCCCTTCCCTGCTTCGGTGTCGGCAAAAATATAGCCCGCCGACTGTTTGATGATGCCGTAAACGGTCGACAATCCCAGTCCGGTCCCCTTCCCCGCTTCCTTGGTTGTAAAAAAGGGTTCAAAAATCTTGGGCAGCACGTCGGCAGGAATTCCCGATCCGGTGTCCGACACCCGCAGCGCGCTATAATCGGCAGGGGGCATCAGGTCGTTGCCCATCGCGCGGACTTCGGCAGTGGTGACGGGAAATGTCTCAATCGTCAGCGTGCCGCCTTCCGGCATTGCATCGCGCGCGTTAACGGCCAGGTTGACGATAACCTGCTCCAGCTGGCCGGGGTCAGCGCGCACGGCACCCAGCCCGCGCCCATGGCGCACCGCCAGCGTGATGGTGTCACCGATTAATCGCTTCAGCAGGTGCGACACTTCCGAAATCACATCGGGCAGCTGCAGGATTTGCGGGCGCAGCGTTTGCTGACGCGAGAACGCTAGCAACTGCCGCGTCAGACTAGCGGCGCGGTTGGCGTTGTTGCGGATCTGCTGAATGTCGTCGTAATCGCCGTCCCCTGGCGTATGCCGCATCAGCATCAAATCACATGCGCCAAGAATTGCGGTCAATATGTTGTTGAAATCGTGCGCGACACCGCCCGCAAGCTGTCCGACGGCTTGCATCTTGGTGGCCTGTGCCACCTGACGCTTCAGCTTTGATTCCTCGCTGCTGTCCTTCAGGCTCAGCAGCACCGCCGCCTCTCCCAGCCCGCGCACGCCGGCGATACGCAGCGACACCGGCTCGTCCGGCTGCGCGGCAAGCCGCACCGACATGTCACCGCCCGCGGCCTGCCCGACGCTGTGCCGGCGGATCATGTCGGCCAGCGGCCCTTTGTCCTCGGTCACCACAATGTCGCCTGGGAAGCGTGGCACCTTGCCTTGCGGCATCCCCGCGGCCCGGCAAAAAGCGCGATTGACGAACAGGAACCGCCCGTCGCGGTCGACCATCCCCAGCCCGACCGGCAACAGCGAGAGCATTGTTTCGATATAGCCCTGGGCGGTCCCGCGCTCGACCGCGCGCCCACCTTCTTCATCCAGCAATAACAGCAGAACTGGTGAGGCAGGGTCGGCGGCGGCGACGGGGATTTGGACCAGCCGAACCGGCGTCGCCCGTTCTGCTTCTGCCTCAAAAAAAATCGTGCCCGCATCATCCACACGCAGCAACCGCGCGACATCTCGGCCCGCCATTCCTGCTGCCACATTGCCGCCGAGCGCACGGAGCGCAAAGGCGGTGTTAGCGGCGCGCACCCGCCCATCGGCGCCCACCAGCGCGACCATCAGCCCGGCATGGCCCAGTGCCAGACCAGCCGGCCCATCAATCATCCGCGCCGCCTCGGCGGCCAGATCGACGCTGCGGATCGCAGAAAAGCGCCACACCAGATAATCATCGCAGCGCCCGGCGCGCCGGATATCGGTATCAAAGCGTAGCGCCCCGACGCGCAGATCGGCGGCCAGTCCGCTGCCGTCACGCCATGCCGCGCGCCCGGCAACTTTCAGCGCCTCGACCGCAGCGGGTTCCACAGGCAAGCCCGGCGGGGTCACAAATCCGCCAAACCAGCTGGCATAAAGATCATTGGCGCAAATCAGCCGACCAGCACGATCGGTGACAGCAATGGCGACATCGTCATGGTCAATCGCCTGTCGCAGCATCGTCCAGTCGGGGGGCGTCGCGACCTCGCTGACCGCCCCGGGAAGCAAGCGGCGCAGCAGGATGGCCGCTGCTGCAAGCAGGCAAAGGCCCGCCAGAAATCCGGCGGCCAGCGCCGCGCTGCGGCTGATCCACAACAGCAGCCCGGCGGAGCCCAGCCCGGCGGAGACCAGCACCAACCATTCCCATGGCCGCGGATTGATGGGCATTGCACCCAGCGTCGGCCTATCCCCCTCGCCCGCAATCCGGTTCAGCAGTTTCGGGGGGACGAGGGCGGTCAAAACTGGTCTTTCTGGCAGCAGCCCCCTACCAGATGCGCACGCGCGCGTCGGGGGCGAGATAGAGTTTCTGTCCAGGCTTTACCTGATAGGCATCATACCATGCGTCAAGGTTGCGCATCACCCATGCGCGCTGGATCGAGGGGGAATGCGGACCATTAGTGATTTGCCGCGACAAAGCAGGCTCGCGATAATTGCGCCGCCACACCTGTGCCCAGCCCAGGAAGAAGCGCTGGTCCCCGGTCATGCCGTCGATCACCGGGGCAGGCTTGCCGCCCAGCGAGGCTTTGTAAGCGTCATAGGCCACCGACAGACCGGCCAGGTCGCCGATATTCTCGCCCAGCGTCAATTTGCCGTCCAGAAACTCGCCCGGCAGCGCTTCATAGGCTGAATATTGCGCAATCAGCTGTTCGCCCGCTTTTTCAAAGGCAGCGACGTCGGCGGGCGTCCACCAATCTGCCAGCCGGCCGTTTTCGTCATATTTGGCGCCCTGATCGTCAAAATGATGGCTGATCTCGTGGCCAATCACCGCACCGATGCCACCATAGTTGATGGCAGGATCAGCATTCACATCAAAGAAAGGCGGCTGGAGAATGGCCGCGGGAAACACAATCTCGTTCATGCTGAAATTGGCGTAGGCGTTGACGGTCATTGGCGTCATGCCCCACTCCCAGCGGCGGATCGGCCCGCCCAGACGGCTGATATTGTCGTCATGGGCGAATTGTCGCGCGCGCAGGGCGTTGCCGAACAGATCATCGGCACGCATTTCGAGCGCGCTGTAATCCTTCCAGCGGTCGGGATAGCCGATTTTGGTGGTGAAATTGGCGAGCTTCTGCCGCGCCTTCACTTTGGTAGCTGGCTGCATCCATGCCAGATTGTCGATGCGGCGACCCATGGCGGCGAGCACATTTTTAACGAGGCCATCCATCGCTGCCTTGGTTTCGGGCGGAAAATATTTGGCGACATAATCCTGCCCGACCGCTTCGCCCAGATTGGCGGTAGTAAAGTCAACCGCGCGCTTCCAGCGCACCTGCAGTTCGGGCGTGCCTGATAAGGCGGTGCCGTAAAAGGAAAAGCTCTCCTTGGCGACCGCATCGGGCAAAAATCCGGAAAAGCTGTCAAGCGAGCGAACCAATAACAGATCGCGCAGCACGCCGACCGGCGCATCGGCATAAATTTTGGCAATGCCAGTAAAGGCGCTCGGCTGCGATACCAGCAGACTATCCTCGTTCACCCCGACACCGCGCACCAACGCGGCAAAGTCAAATCCTGGCGCGGCCTTGGCGAGCTGGGCCAGCGTCATCTTGTTATAAACCTTGGTGGCATCGCTGCTGTCATTCTTGTCCCAATGGACCTCAGCGATCTTCGCCTCGAGCGCATAGAGCGCGGCGGCGCGCGGCTTGACGTCGCGCTCGCCTGCCAGCGTCAGAATGTTTTCGACATGCTGCACATAAGCGGAGCGCAGCGTTTTGAAGCGATCGCTGTCCTTCAAATAATAGTCGCGGTCGGGCATGCCGATGCCGCCCTGGAACATCGTATAAATATAGACGTCGGGGTTTTTGTCGTCCTGCCCCACAAAGCCGCCGAACAGATGCCCCACGCCATTGCGGTCGGCCTCTGCCATCAACGCCGGCATGCCGGCCTTGTCGGTCGCCCTGATCTTGTTCAGCCACGGCTGGATCGGAGCCAGCCCGCGCGCCTCGACCGCTGCCTCATCCAAATAGGCGGCATAGGCGCGCCCGATTTTGCTCGAGGGGTCATTCTTTGCTTCTTCCAGGATCAGGCGCGTGCGTTCCTTTGACATGTCGTCGAGCGCAGTGAACATGCCATAGTTTGACCGGTCGGCCGGGATGGCCGTGGTGCGCGCCCAAGTACCGTTGGCAAAAGCATAAAAATCATCGCCGGGCGCCACGGCCGTATCCATTCCGGCCGCGTCGAACCCAAATGTGCCTAGCTGCGGCTTAGCAGCTGGAGCCGCGGCGGCTGGCGCCTCGGGTGCCGGGCTGGCGGCGCAGCCTGCGAGCAGCACAGCGGCAGTCGCGGTGAGCAAGGCCGCATGGCGGCGCGAAAAATTGGTCATGATGATCCCCTGGTTGCCCGGCGGACCAAATCCGCCCCTACTGGCAGGCTACAGGATGGCACCAACCCCCTGCAAAGGCGCTGGTCGAACGATTATGACGGTTTGTCGGCGCGCGAACGGCGCAGCTTGCGGCGCCAGCGCAGGCGGATCCAATTGTCCCAGGCGATTGAAGCCAGCACATAGCCGATCAGCGCGCTGATGGCCGAAATGATAAACAGTCCCGCAAACAGCGCAGGCGCGGTGTCCGATAGGAACCAGGCAAGCCACTCGCGCGCGCTGGCGTCATTGGCCCACAGCGCCTTGAAGGTGGTATAGTCCGCCTTTAGCCCGAACGCCCAATTGCCGACCCCAACCGATGCCGCCAGAATGAAGGGTGTCGTCGCCGGATTCGACAAGAAGGTCATCGCCGCGCCGATGGGAATATTGGCGCGGACCGGCAAAGCCAGCAGCGCCACACCCAATATCTGCACCCCCGGGATTAGCAGGAAGATGCCGACGAACAGCCCCAGCGCCACCCCGCGCGGCACCGAGGTGCGGGTGAAGCGCCACAAGTGGCTGTGCGCGACCCGATGCGCGAAGGGTTTGATCCAGCGGCTTTCGAGCAGCTCTTCACGGCGCGGCGAATTGCGGCGGATCCAGTCCATCAGCGCGGTTTTGCTGCGCGGCATCAGCCGCGATCCCGCAGCAGGCGTTGCTTATCGCGCTTCCAGTCGCGCTCCTTGATCGCCTCGCGCTTGTCATGGTCCTTCTTGCCCTTGGCCAACGCCAGTTCAACCTTCGCCCGCCCGCGTCCGTTGAAATAGATCGACAGCGGCACCAGCGTCATTCCCTGCCGCGCGACAGCGCCGTGCAGTTTGTTGATCTCGCGCCGCGACAACAGCAATTTGCGCGGCCGCTTGGGTTCATGGTTGAAGCGGTTGCCGTGGCTGAATTCAGGAATATTGGCATTGACCAACCACACTTGATCGTCGGCCACCTCGGCATAGCTTTCGGCAATCGTGCCCTCGCCCGAACGCAGCGCTTTGACCTCGGTCCCTTGCAGGGCGATGCCTGCTTCGAACACTTCGTCAATGGCATAGTCAAAGCGCGCGCGCCGGTTTTCGGCGACGACCTTTTTCTTGTCAAAAGCGGGGGCGGACTGCGGACGCGACATGGAAGCGGCCTATATAAGTCCTGCTTTGATCAGCGCCAAATCGACCGCCGCGCGCGCCGGTGCATTTGCCGCAATGATCGGCAACCGGGCTTCGGGGTCGAACCAGCCGTGGAGGCGCGACAGCGCATATTTGGCGGGTGCCGGGCTGGCGTCAGCGAACATGGCCTTGTGCAGGTCGAACAACAAATCGTGGAGCGTGCGGGCAGCAGACCAGTCGCCGCCCGCGCAAGCCGACGCAAAGGCCGCGCAGTGGCGCGGTGCGACATTGGCAGTCACTGAAATACAGCCAACACCGCCCATCACCGCGTGCGACAGCCACAAATCGTCATTGCCCGACAGCTGGCAAAAATCCGCCCCCGCCGCCGCGCGCAACTGCGTGACGCGCGCCAGATCGCCGCTGGCATCCTTGATCGCCACCACCGATGGTATCGCGGCCAGATGCGCCATCGTTTCCGGCAAGATGTCGGTCACTGTGCGCCCCGGCACATTATAGACCACCATCGGCAGGTCGCTGGCGTCGGCCAGCGCATGATAATGTGCGATGATTCCGGCTTGGCTCGGCCGGTTGTAATAGGGCGCGACAATCAATGCCGCCGTTGCTCCGGCTTCCTTGGCAAATTTCATGTGGCGCAGCGCGGTGGCGGTATCGTTCGATCCGCACCCCGCAATTACGGGCACACGCCCATCGGCGGCGGCGATGCAGGCATCGATCACCTGATAATGTTCGTCAAAGCCCAGTGTCGCACTTTCGCCCGTCGTGCCGCACGGCACCAGCGCACTCGATCCTTCGCTAATCTGCCAGTCAACCAGTCGTCGGAACGCGTCCGCATCGAACGCTCCACCGCGAAATGGTGTCACCAAAGCAGGAATGGATCCCGAAAACATGCTTGATCCCTTTACAAGCGGCGCACCGGACTCCACAAACCGGCTGAAGTTGCGCCTCATAGGCGCGCCATTCACCACTGGGCAAGGCGTAAGGGGTTATGCAGGGCATTATGAAGACGGCGACAAACCTCTCGCGGTTGGCGCTCGTCACGGCCCTGCTCCTTTCCAGCGGCGCATCGGCCAACGAGCTCAGCCCCGAACAACGCGCCTGGTACCGCGCGCAAATGGGGCTGGCGCAAGGCGTCGTCGCCCCGCCAGTGCGCAACAGCGTCGCCGAAGCGGTTCTCGAATGGCGCGCGCTGAACAGCGAGGCCAACAGCTCGTTTGACCGGCTGGCGCGTTTCCTGACCAACAATCCCGGCTGGCCGGGGGCCGACCAGATGCGCGCGCGCGCCGAAAAGGCGCTGGCCATCGACGGCTTTAACCCCGGCATGACGCTGGCCTATTTCGCGGCCAACCCGCCGCGTACCGCCAGTGGCCATTTGCGGCACGCGCTGGCGCTCAACGCCAGCGGACAGCGCGATGCGGCACGCGAAGCGTTGCGCAAGGCGTGGACGGGCGGGGTGCTTGACGAAATGGAGGAGGCGCGGGTGATCGCGCTGTTCCCCGGGGCGCTCACCACGGCAGACCACGACGCACGCATGGACCGCTTGCTGTGGAGCGGTGCGACGCGCGCGGCGACGCGGCAGTTATTGTTCACATCGTCCGAGCGGCGCGCCTATTTCAGCGCCCGTCTGGCGATGCGCAGCGGCGCGACCGACGCGGCGCTGCAGGCCAGCGCGGTCGAAGCAGCGCGGCCCGACCTTGTCCGGCGCGATGCGGGCTGGATTACCGACAAGGCGACCTGGCTACGTACGTCGGGCCGCGTCGGTGACGCACGCGCCTTACTGTCGCTGCCTCGTCAGTTGGGTGCGCCGCCGCTTGATGCCGAGGAATGGGTTGAAACGCTGCTGACCAATGCGCGCGGCGCGGCGAGCAGCGGCGACCATCAGACGGCCTTCGCCATCGCGCGCCAGATTGGCGATGCCTTCCCCGCCGGGACGGTCATCCGCGAACTCCCGCTGGGCGTGCGTGATGATTTTACCAGCCTGGCATGGCTGGCCGCGCATACCGCGCATGAGAAATTGGGGCGGTCGCGCGAGGCAGTGCCACTTTATGCCGCCTATGCCGATGCCGCCCGCTCGGCGCAGACGCGCACCAAAGGCTTTTACTGGGCAGGGCGCGCCGCAGAGGCTGCGGGTGACCGCGCAGAGGCGCAGCGGCAGCTGGCGGCCGCGGCACCGCATTACGATCAGTTTTACGGCCAGCTCGCACGCGAACGGTTAGGCCAAACCATCAGCCGCCCCGCCGACACTCTACCTGTTAGCATCACGGCCGCCGAGCGCACCGCATTCATGGATGATCGGCTGGTGCGCGCAGCGCGTGTCCTGGGGGAAATGGGCGCATGGCGCGACCAGTCGCAATTTTTGCGCGCCATCAGCATGCGCGCCTCCACCCCCGCCGACCATGCGCTGGCGGGCGAGCTTGCCAGCCAGATTGGCCGCATCGACCTGGGCGTCATGATTGGGCGCAGCGCGCAGGCCAATGGCATCGACGCGGTTGCGGTCGCGGGCTTTCCCACTGTCGCCGTGCCCGACGGCCACCAGAATAATTGGACTTTCATCCACGCGATCGCGCGGCAGGAAAGCCAGTTCGACAAGCAGGCGGTCAGCCATGCCGGTGCGCGCGGGCTGATGCAATTGATGCCCGGCACCGCGCGCGAGGTCGCGGGCAAGCTGGGCCTGCCTTATGACATGGCGGGGCTGACCGGCGATACCAGTTACAACATGCAACTGGGTTCGACCTATTTTCAGCAGATGCTAAGCTACTATCGCGGCAGCTACCCGCTCGCGGTGGCGGCCTATAATGCCGGGCCGGGCAATGTGAACAAATGGCTGCGCGCCAACGGCGACCCGCGCGACGGCGCCATCGACATGGTCGAGTGGGTTGAGGACATCCCAATATTCGAAACACGCAATTATGTTCAGCGTGTGCTGGAAAATGCGGTCGTTTATGACTTGCTGCACCCGCAGCCAGGGCGGACCTTGCCCGCCGCCCCCTTGTCCTTCTACCTCGGCAAACGCACGCCGGGGTGAGCGCTGCCGACCGCACTGATCCCATTACCCCGGCGGGTTACGCCGCGCTGCGCGCCGAATATGACGCACTGCTTGGCAACGAACGCCCCACGCTGGTCGAAACCATCAGCTGGGCAGCGGGCAATGGCGACCGCAGCGAGAATGGCGATTACATTTATGGCCGCAAGAAATTGCGCGAGATCGACCGGAGGCTGGCGTTTCTGGCGCGGCGCATGAAGGCGTCGCGCGTCGTCGATCCGGCACAACAGCCCGACCAGAGCCGCGTCTGGTTCGGCGCGACGGTTGAACTTGCGGACGAAGATGACGCGCGCCGCACCGTGACGCTGGTGGGCAATGACGAAGCAAACGCGGGTGCGGGCCGGATTGGTTGGACCAGCCCGCTGGCGCGCGCGCTGCGCGGGGCTGCGGTGGGCGATCTACGCACGGTGCAGCTGCCTGGCGGCGCGAAGGAATGGGAAGTGACGGCGATCAGCTATCCAGATGCCGAAGGGTCAGGGGATCTGTAAGCCGGGTTCTGTCCAGCCCCTTGCGGGACCTGGGCGATCATTCATCTAGGCGGCGGGTCACCCCGCGCGCTCGAGCAGTCAACCCGGACGGCGGGACCGGAACCGGGTCCTGGGCCGAAACCCGTGCCATCCCTATTCGACCTTGCTCCCGGTGGGGTTTGCCATGCCGCGCCGGTTGCCCGCCGCGCGGTGCGCTCTTACCGCACCTTTTCACCTTTCGCCTGGCCAAGGCCGCGGCGACATTTTCTCTGTGGCACTGTCCCTGACCCGGCTTGCGCCGAGCCGCCGGGCGTTACCCGGCACCGTGGTTTCCGTGGAGCCCGGACTTTCCTCCCCCGCTGAAGCGGCGGCGATCGCCCGATCCCCTGACCTGACATGCAATTAGCACAAGGTGGGGGGGTCAGTCACCCTCGGGTTGCGGGAGCAGCAGCGCCAGCAATATCGCCCGGCATTCGCCGTCGATCGTCCCGTCGATCAG
>JANRIY010000045.1:0-33747 GCA_033764495.1 Sphingopyxis sp.
GCGGGACAGGAGCGGGCCTATGCCGAAGCATCGGTTAATTTGCAACCCCATTCAAACGATGAATTGCTCCATCGCAATGCGTTCATCCAGCCCCTGGTCCGGGTCGAATAACAGGGTGAGGGGGCGGGTGCGGTCAATGGCGATATCCACCGTCGCAACGTCGCGGATTTCGCGCTGGTCGGCGACCGCGCTGACCGGGCGTTTGCTTGCCTCGCGCACGTTAAAGCGTACGCGCGTCGCCTCGGGCAAAATCGCGCCGCGCCAGCGGCGGGGGCGGAACGGGCTGATCGGGGTCAGCGCCAGCATCGCCGAATCGAGCGGCAGGATCGGGCCGTTCGCGGACAGATTATACGCCGTCGATCCCGCCGGGGTGGACACCAGCACGCCGTCGCACGCCAGCTCCTCCAGCATCGTCCGGCCGTTGACCACGACCTCCAGCTTCGCTGCCTGCCGCGTCTCGCGCAGCAGCGATATTTCGTTGATGGCGGGGACGACATGCCGTTCGCCGCTGACCGTGGTGATATTGCCGCACAGCGGGTTGACGATGAAGGTGCGCGCATCGCGAATCCGGTCGAGCAGCAATTCGGGGCGAAACTCGTTCATCAAAAAGCCCACCGTGCCGCGGTTCATCCCGAACACCGGCACGATGCGGCGGCTGTCGAGCATCTGATGCAGCATGTGCAGCAGAAAGCCATCGCCGCCCAGCGCAACGACCATATCGGCCTCGCCCAACGGGACAAAGGGATAGAGGGGGGCCAGCTCGGCTGCGGCGGCCTCGGCCCCCGGGGTCGGCGATGCGACGAGCGCGACGCGGTGCTGCATGGTTCTGGTCTATCCCCCGGTGACGCTCATATGGCGCGCGACAGCGGGCTGCTGCCCTGCCTTGATGACAAAATCATGCGCGCGCGGCTTGGCGCCAAGCGCGCGATCCAGCAGCGGGTCGAGCGCGTCTGCCCCCTCGGCGCGCAGGGCGGCGCGCAGGTCGACATGATCGTCCTGGCCCAGGCACATATAGATGCGCCCCTGCGCGGTCAGCCGCATGCGGTTGCAACTGGCGCAGAAATTGTCCGACAAAGGCGTGATCAGGCCCAGCGTGACCGGCATTCCCGCGACGCTGAAATAGCGCGCCGGGCCGCCGGTCTTGCGGTCAACGGGCATGATCGCGTGCTGCTCACGCAGCGGCGCGATGAACGCGTACAGCGGGATATAATGGTCGCTGCGGTCGTCCGCGATCTCGCCCAGCGGCATGGTTTCGATCAGCGTCAGGTCGCAGCCATTGTCGGCGCACCATTGCAGCATCGGCAGCAACTGGCCCTCGTTCAACCCCCGCAGTGCGACCATATTGATCTTGACCGCGATCCCCGCCGCCTGCGCCTCCGCGATGCCTGTCAAGGCCTGCGCCAGGTCGCCCACGCGGGTAATGTGCCGAAACGCGTCGGCATCCAGCGTGTCGAGGCTGACGTTGATCCGCCGCACCCCCGCCGCCGCCAGTGCTGGGGCATATTCCGCCAGCCGCATGGCGTTGGTGGTCAGCGTCAATTCGTTAAGCCCGTGCCCCAGCATCGCGCCCAAGCGCGCGGCCAAATCATCAATCCCGCGCCGAACCAGCGGCTCGCCTCCGGTCAGGCGCAATCTGGTGACCCCGCGCGCGACCAGTCGCTGCGCGATCACTTCAATTTCCTCCAGCGTCAGCAGTTCGCTGCGCGGCAGAAAGGTCATGTCCTCGGCCATACAGTAACGGCAGCGCAGATCGCAGCGGTCGGTCACCGAAATGCGCACATAGCTGATGCGGCGGCCGTGGCCGTCGGTGAGCGCAGGCGCGGTCGGGGCAGAAAGGGCGGTCATCGGCTCGGGCGGCCTTGTGACGCAAAAAGCAACGGCTTGGCAAGCAAAGGCTGCTATGCGCGTTTGATGCATAAGGGGACAATTTCAGGGGCGAGCATCGCGCGCCACATTGGCATGCTGACCGCGGCAACATCGATGCCGGTCGCGGCGCTGGTGGTGCAGGCCGATGCGCTCGACCGCATCAATCAGAGCGCGGGGATCGCCACAGGTGATGCGGTGCTGGCCGAAATTGCGCGGCGACTGGAAAGCTTCGCGGCGGACGAGTTCGGCCATGACTGCGTCGTGGCGCGCTTGGACGGGCCGCGCTTCCTTTTCCTCCCCCCGGCCGGAACCGCAGCGGGCGCGCTGGCGGCGCAGCAACGGGCGCTGCATGCCATTTTGGCGCAGCCCTTTGTGGGCGATCCGCACAGCCGCGTCGCCATCCGCCTGGCGCTTGCGAGCTTTACCGCTGGCCAGTCGTTCGACCGCGTGCTGATGCAGGCAACCAGCGCGCTGGCCCGTCCCGCGGCCAAACGCGATGGCGCGCAAGTGACGGCAGCGTTGGCGAATGGTGAGGTCGCGCTGCGCTACCAGCCGCAATATGCGATGGTGGGCGGGCACATGGTGGGGGTGGAGGCGCTGCTGCGCTGGCAGCATCCCGAACTGGGCCTGCTTGGTGCAGCTCCGCTGGTCACCGCCGCGGCGGCGGCGCGGCTGCAAACGCAATTGACCGCGCACGCGCACGCGCTTGCCATGGCAGAAGTGGCGGGGTGGCCAGCTTTGCTTTCCGACATCCGGGTCGCGCTCAATATCACCGCCGCCGATCTGGACGAAGCCGGGTTTGCGGGACGATTTGCGGCGTTGCTCGCCGAACACCAGCTTTCTGCCAGCCGCTTCACGCTCGAACTGACCGAGCAGGCGATGCTGGCGAGCCCGGACCGTGCGGCCGATCAGCTGGCGACACTGCGCACGCTGGGCTGCCGCATTGCCGTCGATGACTTTGGCACCGGCTATTCCTCCTTGGCGTTGCTGGCGCAACTGCCGCTTGATTATCTCAAAATCGACAGCGGCTTTGTCCGCGCCATGGACGTCTCGGAGCGCGACGCCATCGTCGTGCGTGCGATCGCTGAACTTGCCCGCGCGTTGGGTCTCGCGGTGGTCGCTGAAGGCGTGGAAACCGCGGCGCAGCGCGCCATGCTCGCTGACCTTGGCGTCGAATATTGGCAGGGCTTTCTGGGGTCGGACCCGGTGTCTGGCGAAACGCTGGCGGCGATGCTCAGCTAGCCGTGCGGGCCAATTTCGCAAGCCCGCTCGACAATTGGACCGCGCCGTTCAGCCGCGCTGCCGCGCTCGTCCAATTGCCGCTCACCGACAGCTTGTTGTCGGGCCGGATGCGCGCGCGGTCCTTCAGCCGGTCGACATAGGCGAGGAGGCCGGGTACATTGGCAAAATGGTCGCCGTGGAAACTGACAAGAGCGCCCTTTGCGCCAATATCCAGTTTGGAAATTCCCGCCGTCTTGGCATTGCCCTTGATTTCCATCAGCAAGATCAGATTCTGTGTTTCGGGGGGCAGCGGGCCGAAACGGTCGATCAATTCGGCGGCAAAGGCATCCAGTCCGCTGCGCCCCTCGGCATCGTTGATGCGGCGATACAGCGCCATGCGCAGCGGCAGGTCGGGGACATAATCTTCCGGGATCAGGATCGGCGCATCGACCGTGATGACCGGTGACATCGCCTCGCGCGGCGGAGCCAGGCCCGCGCCCTCGGCCTTGGCCGTCAATATCGCCTCCTCGAGCATCGACTGGTACAGCTCGAACCCGACCTCGCGGATATGTCCCGATTGTTCATCGCCGACCAGATTGCCCGCGCCGCGAATGTCGAGGTCGTGGCTCGCCAGCTGGAACCCCGCCCCCAGCGTGTCGAGGTCGCCCAGCAGCTTCAGTCTTTTCTCGGCCGTTTCGGTAATCACGCCATTGTCCGGCGTGGTCAGATAGGCATAGGCGCGCGTCTTGGATCGACCGACGCGCCCGCGCAGCTGGTAAAGCTGGGCCAAACCAAACCGGTCAGCGCGGTGAATGACCAGCGTGTTGGCGCTGGGAATATCGAGCCCGCTTTCGACGATGGTGGTCGATACCAGCACGTCATATTGCCGGTCATAAAAGGTGCTCATGCGCTCCTCGACCTCGCCCGGCGCCATTTGCCCGTGAGCGACGACATATTTGACCTCGGGCACGCGGGTGCGCAGAAATTCTTCGATGTCGGGCAGGTCTTTGATGTGCGGCGTGACAAAGAAACTCTGCCCGCCGCGGTCGTGCTCGCGCAGCAACGCCTCGCGGATCACTACCGGATCCCACGGGCTCACATAGGTTCGCACCGCCAGGCGATCGACCGGCGGGGTTTGAATGACGCTAAGCTCGCGCAGCCCCGACATCGCCATTTGCAAGGTGCGCGGGATCGGCGTCGCGGTCAGCGTCAGCACATGGACGTCAGCCTTGAGTTGCTTCAGCCGCTCTTTGTGGACGACGCCAAAGCGCTGCTCTTCATCAACGATGACCAGCCCCAACCTTTTGAACGCTACGGACTTGGCGAAAACAGCATGGGTGCCGACCACAATGTCGATGCTTCCATCGGCCAACCCGTCGCGCGTCTTCTGCGCCTCGCCGGCGGGCACCAAACGCGACAGGCGACCCAGATTGACAGGAAAGCCGCGAAATCGCTCGATGAAATTGCTGTAATGCTGGCGCGCCAGCAACGTCGTCGGGCACACCACCGCGACCTGCATTCCCGCCATTGCCGCCACGAACGCGGCACGCAGCGCGACCTCGGTCTTGCCAAAGCCGACATCGCCGCACACCAGTCGGTCCATCGGTTTGCCCGCTGCCAGATCAGCCAATACATCGCCAATGGCGCGGTCCTGGTCATCGGTTTCCTGATAAGGGAATCGGTCGGCAAAGGCCGGATAAGAGGCGTCGGCCTCCAGCACATCGGCGGGGCGCAGCGCACGTGCGGCGGCGGTAGCGAGTAGCTCGCCCGCAATTTCGCGGATGCGCTCCTTCATCCGCGCCTTGCGCCGCTGCCATGCTTCGCCACCCAGCTTGTCGAGTGCCACGCCCTCGTTTTCGCCGCCATAGCGCGACAGGACGTCGAGATTCTCGACCGGGACGTAAAGCTTGTCGCCGCCCGCATAGGTCAGCGCGACACAGTCGTGTGGGCTTTTGCCCACGGGGATACTGGTCAGCCCTTCATAGCGGCCAATGCCATGGTCGATATGCACGACCAGATCGCCGACGCTGAGCGTCGCCAGTTCGGCGAGGAAAGCATCGGCGCTCTTGCGGCGTTTCTGGCGGCGTACTAGCCGCTCACCCAATATGTCCTGTTCGCTCAGCAGGCTGACCGCATCGCTGGTAAAGCCACTGTCAATGGGCAGCACGACGAGCGCGGTGGTCCGCAGGTCCGCAGCCATACCCAACGCGGCTTGCCAGCCGTCGGCTTCGGCAAGCATGTTTGCGCCATGTTCCTTCAGCAGTCCCGCCAGCCGGTCACGCGCGCCGCCCGAATAGCTGGCGATGATGGTCCGCCGCCCGGCGCGCTGTTCTGCGGCCAGGTGCGCCGCGACGAGCGCATAGACATTGGCATCGGCGGCGCGCTCGGGCGCAAAGTCACGCGCGGCGTGGACGCCCATGTCGATGGCGCTTGGCGCTTCGGGGGCATCGAAAGGGGTGATGAGGTGGATGGGGCGCGCGGCCTCGGCGGCGCGCCACTCTTTATCGCTCAGGTAAAGCGCCTCAGGAGCAAGCGGACGGTAACTACCCGCTGCGCCGTCTGCCGCCGCCACCCGGTTGCCATGATAGTCATTGATGGCCTCAAATCGCTGCGCTGCGCTGGCGTCGACGCGGTGGCCGCGCAGCATCGGTGCGTCGCCAATATGGTCGAACAGCGTGGCCAGCTTTTCCTCGAATAATGGCAGCCAATGGTCCATGCCGGCTTGGCGCCGCCCGTCGCTGACCGCCTGATAGAGCGGGTCGCCGGTCGCCGCTGCACCGAACAGCTCGCGATAGCGGGTACGGAAACGCTTGATGCTAGCTTCGTCGAGCAGGGTTTCGCTGGCGGGCAACAAGGTGAAGCCATCGACATGGCCCTGTGAGCGCTGGTCGGCAGGGTCAAAGCGGCGCAGCGTTTCAATTTCGTCGCCAAAGAAATCGACGCGAATGCCCGTGGGTTCCCCTGCCGGGAAAAGGTCGATGATGCCGCCGCGCACGGCAAATTCGCCTTGATCGGCAACGGTATCTACGCGTGAAAAGCCGTTGGCGATCAGCAGCGCGACCAGCGCATCGCGGTCGATCCGCGCGCCGGGCTTCAGGCTGACGGCAAGCTGGCGGATGCGAAAGGGGGTCAATGTGCGCTGGGCGATGGCGGCGATGGTGGTCAGGATCAACTCGCCGCGCTGTGCCGGGGCTTGCAACGCGGCTAGCGTTGCCAGCCGCTCGGCGCTGACGCGTAGGCTGGGCCCGGCGCGGTCATAAGGCAGACAATCCCACGCCGGAAAGCGGTGCACGACCAGCTCTGGCGCGAAGAAGGGCGCGGCATCGGCGATGGCCGCCATAACCGCATCGTCGGTGGCGACATAGACCAGTCGACGGTCACTCGCACGCGCTAGATCGGCGAGCAGCAACGGCAGGAAACCGTCGGCGACGCGGGCCAGCGTGTGCGGGCGCTGGCCCGTCAGGATGGCGGCGACGGGATCGGTCACGGCTTGGCGATATAGTCCAGGCGGCGCAGCGCAGCGATCATCGCGGGGTTGGCTAGCGCGGCAGGCGGTTCCGCTCGGCCCAGCGCCCAGGACATGATGTCCTCGTCATCTTGCTCGACCACCGCCTCGAACCACGCCAGTTCATCGTCGTCCCAGCGCGCTGCATGGGCATCGAAAAAGCCGCCAACCAGCGCGTCGGCCTCGCGCGTGCCGCGATAATAAGCGCGGTATTTGAGAGCTTTCAGGCGGTCATTCACGGCAGGATGGGAATCCGGTTGGGGCACGCATGCCGAATCTGGCGTGCGCGCGCTTTGGGTCTATAGTCGCAGGCGGAATAGCCATGCGACCTGAAATCCTCAACCCGCTCTTTGCCGCGCTGACTGACCTTAGGGGTGTCGGGCCGCAGCTCGCCAAGCCGCTGGCGCGGCTTGGGCTCGAACGGATTGTCGATGCGTTGTTCCATCTGCCGACAGGACTGATCACCCGCAAGCCGGTGGCGCGGCTCGACGATGCGCAGCCGGGGGAGCAGATCATCGTCACGCTGACAGCGCGCGAATACCGCCCGGGCCGGAGCCCACGGGCGCCGTTCGGGGTGGAGGCCTTCGACGGCGGGGGCGATCATGTGCGGCTGGTCTACTTCGGGCGCACTGCCGGCCTTGCCAAAAAGCTGTTTCCGCTGGGCGAGCCGCGCATCGTAACCGGGCGGCTCGACCAATATGGTGACATGCGCCAAATCGTCCACCCCGATCAGGCGCTGGTGCCGGGCGAGGGGGCGACCGTAGCCGTACAGGAGGCGATTTACCCGCTGACCGAAGGACTGACCAGCGCGCGTCTGGCTGGACTGGTGCGCGAAGGGTTGGACCGGCGGCCCGCGCTGGCCGAATGGATTGAGCCTTCGCTGCTCGCCGTTAACGGCTGGCCTGCCTGGGGCGAGGCGCTAGCCCGTGCGCATGCCAGCCCGCATGATGCCCCTGCGCGCGACCGCATAGCTTACGACGAAATATTGGCGGGCCAGGTCGCGCTGATGCTGCTGCGTTCCAACTTGCGCGCGCGGCGCGGGCGCGCGGTTGTCGGCGATGGGCGGTTGGCCGGGCGGCTGCAACTGCCCTTCGCCCCAACCGGTGCACAGCGCCGGGTGATCGATGAAATCGCCGCCGACATGGCCCAGTCAACCCCGATGCTGCGCATGTTGCAGGGCGATGTCGGGTCGGGCAAGACGCTGGTCGCGCTGCACGCGATGTTGGCGGCGGTGGAGGCTGGGCATCAGGCGGCGTTGCTCGCGCCGACCGAAATCTTGGCGCGCCAGCATTTTGCAACGCTGCAACGGCTGGCCGCCGGAACGGGAGTTGAGATCGCTATCCTCACCGGCCGCGACAAGGGCCGCGCGCGTGAGGCAACACTGATGGGGCTTGCTGACGGCAGCGTGCACATCCTCGTTGGCACCCATGCCATTTTTCAGGAGGCGGTCAGCTACCGCGATCTCGCGCTGGTGGTGGTAGATGAACAGCACCGTTTTGGCGTCGCGCAGCGGCTGATGTTGGCGGACAAGGGGCGTGTGCCGCCACATCTGCTGGTGATGACCGCGACGCCGATCCCGCGCACCTTGCTGCTCGCCAATCATGGCGAAATGGATGTGTCGCGGATCGACGAGATGCCACCCGGCCGCACGCCGGTGGATACGCGCGTCGTATCGGTCGAGCGGCTGGATACGGTGATCGATGCACTTGCACGCCACATCGCCAGCGGCGCGCAGGCCTATTGGGTATGCCCGCTGGTCGCCGAAAGCGACAAGAGTGAACTCGCCGCTGCGGAGGAGCGCGCCGTTATGCTGCGCGCCCGCTTTGGCACGGACCGCGTTGGATTGGTTCACGGGCGGATGAAGGGGCCCGAAAAAGATGACGTCATGGCGCAATTCCAGTCGGGTGCGCTGCCGCTGCTCGTCGCTACCACGGTCATCGAAGTCGGTGTCGATGTGCCTGCCGCCAGCCTGATGATCATCGAACATGCCGACCGCTTCGGCCTCGCCCAGCTGCACCAGCTGCGCGGGCGCGTGGGTCGGGGGAGCGCGCAGTCGGTGTGTTTGCTGCTGCGCTCCGCCGCCCTGTCTGAAACCGCGCGCGAACGCTTGCGTTTGATGCGCGAGACGAACGATGGCTTTGTGATTGCCGAAAAGGATCTGGAGTTGCGCGGCGGCGGCGAGCTGCTCGGCCTCAAACAATCGGGTGATGCCGACTATCGGCTGGCGACGCCCGAACAGCTGGTCCGGCTGCTCCCCGTCGCCCACGATGATGCCCGCCTGTTCGTCGAACGCGATGGTGGCCTGTCCGGCCATCGCGGCGAAGCGATGCGCCAGTGCCTCTATTTGTTTGAACGCGATGCTGCGGTGCCGCTGCTGCGCAGCGGATGACGCTTACTGGTCAGTACGGACGCCCAGCGCCTTCAGCAGCGGCAGATAGTCCTGCACCGGGATCATCCGGTCAAACTGTACACCGGTCTTGCCGCCCAGCGACCAAATGACGCGCGCGGCGATGCGGCCAACGATCGGCATTTTGAAGATGATCATGTCGCCCACATCGAGCCCGCGCTCAAAGCGCATCAGCAAACCATCGGCGCTGATGTTGACGCAGGTGCCGATTTCCTGACGGCCATCGGTCAGGATGAACGGCAAGCGGCAGTAAATGTCGCTACGCGGCGCAATGCGCTGATCTAGGCCGTTATAAGTGGCGCGTGAGGGGTCGACTTTGTTCATTGGGGCTTGTCCCGAAACTGTTTCAAGCGGGTTGTGGCCCAAATCACACTAATAAAGAGTTAAAATCCTGCGCTGAATCTGGTCGGCTGAAGGCGCCGATCACGGCGTGACGAGGCCGTGGCGCTTGCTGCCAAGGCTGACCGGAACGGGCGTATCGCCCGGCGTCACCCGCATTGCCGGATCGCGCACGACACCGCCATCGACCTTGACCGCGCCTTCCTCTAGCTTGCGTCGCGCTTCCTTGTTCGAAGCAACAAAGCCCAGTTCGCGCAAAGCATCGACGATGGATACGCCGTCGGCACCCGCTGACACGCTGGGCAAATCGCCGCCAACGCGGCCGTGTTCAAAGACTTGCGCCGCCGTTGCAGCCGCGTTTGCAGCAGCCTCCGGCCCGCGGCACAATGCCGTCACTGCATCGGCCAGCACCTTTTTTGCCGCGTTAATCTCTGCTCCTTCCAGCACCTCGAGACGCGCGATTTCATCCATCGGCAGATCGGTGAACAGTCGCAGGAATTTGCCGACATCGCGGTCGTCGGCGTTGCGCCAATATTGCCAGAAATCATAATGCGGTAGCGCATCGTCGTTCAGCCACACCGCACCGTCGGCAGTCTTTCCCATCTTCGCCCCGCTGGCGGTGGTCAACAGCGGCGTCGTGACGCCATAAAGTTCGGTGCCGTCCATGCGGCGGCCCAGCTCAATCCCGTTGACGATATTGCCCCACTGGTCAGACCCGCCCATCTGCAGCCGTGCGCCATGAGTCTGAGCGAGATGCCGATAGTCATAGCCCTGCAAAATCATATAGTTGAATTCAAGGAAGGTCATCGGCTGTTCGCGCTCCAGCCGCAGCCGCACGCTGTCAAACGTTAGCATGCGGTTGATGGTGAAATGCGTGCCGACGCTTTGCAGCAGCTCGATATAGCCCAGTTTGCCCAACCAATCGTGGTTGTTGACCATGATGGCGTCGGTGGGGCCGTCGCCAAAGGTCAGAAAGCGGTCAAAGATTGTGCGGATCGACGCGATATTGGCCTCAATCACTTCGTCGGTTAGCATCTTGCGGCTTTCGTCGCGCCCGGTCGGGTCGCCGATGCGCGTGGTGCCGCCGCCCATCAGCACGATGGGCTTGTGCCCCGCCTGTTGCAGGCGGCGCAGCAGCATGATCTGCACCAGGCTGCCGACGTGCAAGCTGGGCGCGGTCGCGTCGAACCCAATATAACCAGGCACAATCTGCTTGGCAGCAAGCGCGTCGAGGCCGTCTGCATCGGTGGTCTGGTGGATATAGCCGCGCTCGTCGAGCAGGCGCATCAGGCTGGAATGATAGCTGGTCATGGCGCGCGGGCGCTTAGCATGGGGTGCGGGGAAGGGCAAAGGGGGCGCGGCTATTCCCAACCGCGCCCCGCTCGAGCGGAATCAATCCAGCGAAAAACTCACCGACGAGAGATATTTCCAGCCGCCGCCCGAACGCACCAGCGTTTCGGTGATGGCTTCCTTGTCATAATCGGGCTTGTCGTCTCCGCGCTGCGTTACGATCAGCAGCGTGTAGCTGACTACCGCCGTATTGCCCGAAAGAGCGATCGCCTGCGGCGTGATTTCATAGTGGAGCACCTTGCCCTGCGATTCGGCAAAGCGGGTCCAGCGGATCGCACCGTCGCGGTTGCGCGGAGCGGGGCTGTCGACCGCCCAGGTGATGAATTGCGGGTCGGCATATTCGCCCGGCCATTTACCATTTTTGGCAACATCATCGACCCAGCTGTCGGACACCAATTTCCATGCACCCATTTGTTCGGCCGTCCATGTGGGCATTTGCGCCATGGCCGCGGGCGCGGTGAACGACAGGCACAGCGCCGCCGACGCGGCAATCCATTTGCTTGACATGATTTTTCCCCAGTTGCGGGGGGTCTCCGGTCTCCGGATGGCCCGCCAGTAGCGCAGACTCGCGCGGTCTTCGCGTCCCGTGGCGGAAGGAAACCATGAATCGGGCGACTTTGCAAATCAGCGCCGCGCCGCGCGTCCCGGGCCGAGGAGCAGCGCAGCCACGTCTCCGTTCGTGCGATAGCTGTGCACCAGCAGATAGGTGGCGACATAAGGCATACCGCCCGCCGGCACGAGGGCGGCGAGCGCAAGACCAGCAGCGCTGAATTGGTGGCGCCAGGCGATCCAGATCATCGCCAGCAGCAGGAAAAACAGGAAATCCAGATTGAATTGCCCCGGCCAGCCCATTTTGGCCATGTCGCCAAAGAATATGGGGAGCAGGTTGATCCCATGATTGCTGATGGTGATGGCGGTATAGGCGCCGATGACCGCAATGGCGGTGAGCAGGAACAGGCGGAACAGCAGCATAAACAACCCTCCTTTAGATGCGGTACGCGCGCTGCTTGGCCGTATGTAGCAAGCGCTACAATGGTGCAAGTGCCGATTTGGCTTGCCGCGTCGCCCGCGCCTTTGGCACAGCCTGATGCGGCCAAGGAGAGCGATGGCATGAGCTGGGAAAAAGAGGTTGAGGAACTGCGCGCCCGCCAGGCCATGGCCGAAGCCATGGGCGGCGCGGAGAAGGTGGCGCGGCAGCATGGGCGCGGCAAAATGGACGCGCGGGCGCGGATAGCGGCGCTGGTCGATGCGGGCAGCTTTCGCGAAATCGGCAAGATTGCCGGACGCGGCAGCTATGACGCTGACGGCCAGCTGACGGGGCTGGCTGCATCGAACTTCATCTTTGGCCGGGCGGATATCGACGGCCGCGCGGTCGTCGCAACTGCCGACGATTTCACGGTGCGCGGCGGTGCGGCCGATGCGGCGATCCACCGCAAATTTGTGCAGGCCGAAATGATGGCGAACGAGCTAGGTCTGCCGCTGATCCGGATGATCGATGGGACGGGCGGGGGCGGCTCAGTCAAGTCCTTGGAAGATATGGGCTACACCTATGTCCCCGCCGTGCCCGGTTGGGACGCGGTGATCCGAAATCTGGAGACCGTTCCCGTGGTCGCGCTGGCGCTGGGGCCGACGGCGGGGCTGGGTGCGGCGCGCGTGGTCGCCAGCCATTACAGCATCATGGTGCGCGGCCTGTCGCAGTTGTTTGCGGCGGGCCCAGCAGTGGCCGCAGCCATTGGCGACACGCTGGACCGCGAGGAGCTGGGCGGCAGCGACGTGCATACGCGCAATGGCGTGGTCGACGACGAGGTAGGATCCGAGGCCGAAGCCTTTGCCGCGGCGCGGCGGTTCCTGTCCTATCTGCCATCGTCGGTCGACCGGTTGGCGGGACGGACGCCCCGCAATGACCCGGCGGATCGCCGCGATGAAGCCTTGCTGTCCATCGTCCCGCGCGAGGCCAAGCAGGTCTACAGCATGCGGCGCGTATTGGACGCTGTGATCGACGCGGGCAGTCTGTTTGAAATGGGCCGCCGTTGGGGGCAGGCGGCGATCACCGCCTTTGCCCGGCTCGATGGCTGGCCCGTTGCGGTGGTGGCAAGCGACCCTGCCTTTCTGGGCGGCAGCTGGGACGCCAAAACCAGCGAAAAGGTTGAACGTTTCGTCAAGCTCGCCGACCAGTTCCGCTTGCCCATCGTCCATCTGGTCGACAATCCCGGCTTCATGATCGGCGGCGAGGCCGAACGGACGGGCACGATCCGCTACGGCGTCAACGCCATGAACGCCATTTACCGCGCGCGGGTGCCGCTGTGCGCGGTCGTCGTCCGCCGCGCCTATGGTATCGCCGGCAGCGCAATGAGCAACGCCGAGCGGTTTCAGTATCGCTTCGCCTGGCCCAGCGGCGATTGGGGCAGTCTTCCCATCGATGGCGGCGTCGAGGTCGCCTACAAGAGCGAGATTGAGGCGAGCGCCGATCCCGCCGCCGCACTGGCAGCGATCAAGGCGCGGTTCGACTCAGTCAAAAGCCCCTTCCGCACTGCCGAACGCTTTGGCATCGAGGACATTATCGACCCGCGCGATACGCGCCCTTTGCTGTGCGAATTCGCCGGGCTGGCCTGGGCTCGGCTGGGGGCTTAACTCAACACCCAGCCGCGCATTTGGGGTCGGGGTCCCAATAGCCGATGCGAACGACCATATCGCCGACATCATTGCGCGGGTCGGTGCTCAGCGACACGACCTGCCCCGCGACCGGTGCAGTCAGCGTCGTGCGGCTCTGGCCAAAGGCGTCGGCAATGGTGGCGACGGGCTGGTCCTTCGCCACCATGTCGTTCAGGCGCACGTGCAGTGTCACCCAGCCGCCCACCGGTGATCGCACTTGCACCTGATTGTTGGCGACAAAGGGCCTGGCGGTGGCGGGCGGCGCTGCGCTGGCTGGCAGCATCGCCATTTTTGCCATCAAGCGTAAAATGCCGTCGTGGCTGCGTGCGATCAGCGCTTCGTCCCACACTTCGGGCGCGCCGAGCTCCAGCGTAATGGCCGGGACGCCATCGGGCACCATTTCATTTTCCACCGTGCCGCGCTGCCCGGGGTCGAGGCGGATGGTGTCGGGGGCAATCGCTTCGGCAATTTCGCGCGCCTCAGGCGAAGAAACAAAGGCGTAAAGATTATAGGCGGTGCCGCGCGACTGGGTGTGCAGGTCGATCATGCGATCGGCATTGGGGCGCATCAGTCGGTGCCACAAATTGTGCGCATAAATGTCCGACAGGCTGCTGCCCGGCGTGTCTTTGCCCGGCATCACCCGGTTCATATTGTCGCCGGCTGTCCCGCCGCGTGGGGTAAAATTTCGCGTCGAATTGTTAAGGCCAGGGGTGTTGAGGCCGGGCACCATGACAAGCGTGCCGCTAAGCGCCTTGGGATCCAGCTCGCGCGCAAGGCGGTGGATGACAGCAATGCCGCTCAATTCGTCACCGTGAATGCCAGCGGTCAGCAACAGGCGCGGACCGGGCTTTGCGCCCTTCACAACCACTACCGGCACATACCAGGCCTGCGCCAATGCGCTGTCGCCCGCGCGAAACCAGAAACGATGGACTTCGCCGGGGGCGAGGTCATTGGCGTCGAGCCGGTCGATCACCGGGGTGCCATCGAGCCGGTCACCGGTGCGGTTGGTCTGCGCAGTGGCGGGGCCTGCGAGCGCCAGCGCAGCAGCGAGAAGCAGGGGGAAGCGCATCGTCATTCTCCAGCTAGGCGGGTTAGTGCAGCGCCATCGACGCGCATCACCGTCCATTCGTCCATCAGCCTTGCTCCCAGCGACTGGTAGAAACCGATGCTGGGGCTGTTCCAGTCGAGCACCCACCATTCCAGCCGGGCGCAATCGCGCTCCACCGCCAGTTTGGCAAGGTGGGCGAGCAGGGCCTTGCCCAGCCCAGACCCGCGCGCCTCGGGGCGCACGAACAAATCCTCTAGGTAAATGCCGGGGCGGCCTTCGAATGTCGAAAAATTGTGGAAGAACAGCGCGAAACCCTGTGGCGCGCCGTCAATTTCGCCGATGATGACTTCGGCATAGGGGCGCGGTCCGAACAGACGCTCGGCCAGCACCGCTTCATCAAAGCGCACCTCATGCGACAGTTTTTCATAAGCCGCGAGGTCACGAATGAACTGCGCAATGAGGGGTAAGTCAGCGCGTGTGGCGGGGCGGATGGCGAGTGTCATTGCTTGCTTTGCCCTTTGGGAGTGAATTTCACACTGGCCCTAGCGCTTTTTTTGGATGCGATAGGGTATCCAGATCGTACAGCTCAGACCACTGGTTGCCGCAGACCCATCCACATTCCGCACTCGCTTGAAGCAGCCCCCCAAAGGAAAATAGCGTGACGACCAAGTGCCATTTTCGGTTGTTTGCTCTGATGCTTCGATCTTGGCGCTTTCAAGGTAGTCCCAAAGTTGCTGCGCCACTTCATCGCCGCATATATATTTGTAGTCGCCGCCCTCTTTGGACATTCTCTCCGACTCGACCGCCTCGTTGATGCATGCTTCAATCATGCCCGGTGTGCGCTCTGGGAAGGCTGCTTCGGTCGTAACAGCCGCAATAAAGAGCCAAATTGTCATCACGCCGCCTTGCCGTGCAGCACGTCCATGCTCACGCTGGTGCCGGCGTCAATCTCCGCCGCCTTGGCCTCCACCAGCTTCACGATATGGCCGATCATGTCGGCGTCGGCGACATGGTGGTCGGTGACGCCGGAGAGGTACACCATATGCTTGCCGTTGCCGCCGCCGGTGATGCCGATGTCGGTTTCACGCGCCTCGCCGGGGCCGTTGACGACGCAGCCGAGAACCGAGAGCGACATGGGCGTCTTGATGTGGCTTAGCGCATCCTCAAGCTTTTGCACGGTGCGGATCACGTCGAAGCCTTGGCGCGCGCAGCTGGGGCAGCTGACGACACGGACACCGCGCGTGCGCAGGCCGAGGGCTTTCAATATCTCATAGCCGACGCGCACCTCTTCCTCGGGTTCGGCCGACAGCGATACGCGGATGGTGTCGCCGATACCGAACCACAACAGGCTGCCGAGGCCGATGGCAGACTTGACCGTGCCGCCGATCAGCCCGCCCGCCTCGGTAATGCCCAGGTGCAGCGGGCAATCGACCGTTTCGGCGAGTTGCTGATAGGCCGCGACCGCGAGGAACACGTCCGACGCCTTCACCGCGACCTTATATTCGTGGAAATCATGGTCCTGTAGTAGCTTGATATGGTCGAGTGCACTTTCGACCAGCGCCTCGGGGCAGGGTTCGCCATATTTTTCGAGCAGGTCCTTTTCGAGGCTGCCGGCGTTGACGCCGATGCGGATCGCGCAGCCATTGGCCTTGGCGGCGCGGACAACCTCCGCGACGCGTTCCGATGAACCAATATTGCCGGGGTTGATGCGCAGGCACGCCGCGCCCGCATCGGCGGCCTCGAGCGCGCGCTTATAGTGGAAATGGATGTCGGCGACGATTGGCACGCGTGCGGCGCGGGTGATTTTGCCGAGCGCGGCGGTGCTGTCAGTATCGGGGCACGAAACGCGGATGATGTCCGCCCCGGCCTCTTCGCAGCGGCGGATCTGGTCGATGGTCGCCACTGGATCGCTGGTCAGCGTGTTGGTCATCGTCTGGACGGTGATTGGCGCGCCCCCGCCAACGGGAACATTGCCCACCATGATCTGGCGGCATTGGCGGCGGTGGATGTCGCGCCAGGGGCGCAGTCCGGGATTATGGTCGCTCATAGCGCCCGCAATAGCGGCTCACCGCGCCGCCGCAAAGCGGTGAGTTGGCACTGAACAATGTTGCTGCAATGTCACACTGCTGTCGCTGAATATGTTTGCAGCGCATTTTTGTTTGTGCGTCGCAGCAAATTGCGCAACTTTATCGCGGTAAGCCGGAATGTGCCCGCCTCACTGCAACGATGGCATGTCCGGTTCACGCAGGCGGGACGATCCGGTTTGTAACAAAGAAGGGGATCAACCCATGAAGAAATCATTTGCCGCTATCGCGGGCTTGTTGCTCGCGGCCACTGCGACACCTGCATTCGCGCAGGACGCCGAGGAAGAAAGCGGCCCCATCACCGTGTCCGGTGGTGTCACCGTCACCTCTGACTATCGCTTCCGCGGCCTATCGCTGTCGGGTGAAGATTTCGCCGTCCAGCCGACCATCACGGTCAGCCACGAAAGTGGCTTCTATGTCGGTGCCTGGGGTTCAAACCTCGACGATACGCCACTCTATGGTGAGGTCGAGGTCGATCTCTATGCCGGCTACAACACCGACATTGCCGAAGGCACCAACTTCGACATCGGCCTCATCTATTACTGGTATCCCGATGGCGACAGCGCAGCGGGCAACAGCGACTATTTCGAAATTCTGAGCAAGATCAGCCATGATATCGGCCCGGTGACCGCCACGGGAACCGTCGGCTACAGCTGGGATCAAAGCTCGCTCGGCGACGATGATAACCTTTATCTGAGCCTGGGTCTGTCGGCGGCAATTCCTGACACACCAGTAACGCTGGTCGGGACAATCGGTTATACCGATGGCGCGCTCGGCGCGCTGGCTTCGGGCGGCAATTATCTCGACTGGGCACTGGGTGCTGACTTGGCCGTTGGACCGGCGACGCTGGGTGTGCGCTACGTCGATACCGACATCGAATCGACCGGCATCAATGCCATCGACACGTTGTACGACAGCACCATCATTTTCTCGCTGGGCTTCAGCTTCTAAACAGCGACCAGCGACAACAGAAAACCCCCGCTTCGGCGGGGGTTTTTTGTTAGCGCCAGCGTAAATTGCCGCGCGACAGATCAGCGAGCGATTTTGCGCCCATCAGCTTCATCCCGCGCTCCATCTCTGCGCGGAGCAGCGCAATGGCGCGGGCCACCCCGGGTTCGCCCGCTGCGGCAAGCGCATAAAGGTACAGCCGCCCACCCGAACAAGCCTTTGCACCCACGCTCAGCGCCTTCAGCACATGGGTACCGCGCGTGATGCCGCCATCGCAGATGACCTCGACCTGATCGCCGACCGCATCGACAATTTCGGCAAGCGCATCAAACGGCGCACGGCTGCCGTCCAATTGCCGCCCGCCATGGTTCGACACCATGATCGCAGTCGCGCCAATGTCGACCGCGCGGCGGGCATCCTCAACCGCCATAATGCCTTTAAGGCAGAAGGGGCCGTCCCATCCCTTGCGAATTGTCTCTGCCCGCTTCCAGTCGAGACTTTGGTCGAGCATTGTGGAGAAATAATCGGCGACCGATTTGGGTACGCTCGACCCTTCGGCCACATGGGTGGCGAGGTTTGGAAGGCTGAACGACTCGCGCAGGACATAATTAAGGCCCCAGCGGGGCTTCAAAGCATAGGACAGCAAATTGCCCGGCGTGAACCGCGGTGGCGAGGTGAAGCCTGATCTAAGGCAGCGCTCGCGGTTGCCGCCGACGATGGTATCGACGGTCAGCGCGACCGCATCGAAATTCGCCGCCTTGGCCGCCGCGAGCATCGCCTGGTTCAGCCCCTCGTCCTTGTGCACATAAAGCTGGAACAGTTTGGGGCCATCGGTCAGCGCGCCCGCTTCGGCCAGGCTGATGGTCGCAAGGCTGCTGATGCCCGCGACCGTGCCCGCGTCAGCCGCGGCGCGCAGCACCGCGCGCTCGCCCTGCCAGTGGAACAGGCGTTGCAGCGCGGTGGGTGACAGAAACAGCGGCATGGCCACTTCGCGCCCGAACAAGGTGGTGCGTATGTCGATGCTTTCCACCCCCGCGAGAACCCGCGGGACGAGGTCGCAATCGTCAAAACTGCTGCGGTTGCGGCGGCGGGTGATTTCGTCGTCGGCGGCGCCATCGATATAGTCGAACACCGGCCAGGGGAGGCGGCGCCGTGCGAGGGCACGGAAGTCGGCAATATTGTGGCAGTCACTGATTCTCATTCGATCCCCCGCCCACCCTACGCTTATCAGCGGGCCGTTCTTCTCGCTTTCCGGCGCAAAAGAAAAGGACAGTCCTTCGATAAGCTCAGTCCGGACGGTGATTGGGGGCAAGATTGAAAACTAAAACACCGTCCGCGCCGCTACAGTGCCTTTTGTCACCAGCGAAAAGCGCGGTTCCACCGCCAGCTTCGCATCCATTACATGCGCCGCGACCCGCCTGCCGACCGCCGGGCCATGTTTGAAGCCATGGCCCGATCCGCCGCCGACCAACCACACCCGCTCGGTGCCTGGCAGCCGGTCGATCAGGAAATCGCCGTTCGAGCTATTTTCATACTGGCAGACGCGGCTGTGGATCAGCGGCGCTTCGGCAAGCGCGGGAAAGCGGATGGCAAGATAAGCACGCGCTTTCGCCACGGTTGCGTCGCTGACACGCCGCTCCTGCGTGTCGGGGTCGACCACCGGGCCGTGCGTGTCAAAGGCGAGCTTGAAGCCCTGCCCCTCCAGATCGGGGATGCCATACACAATCGCGCCATTGTTGAAATCGGCCCAGACGGGCAGCTGCGGCGGAGCAAAGCGGTTGTCGCCCTGCGGCGCGCCGAAATGCAGCACCTCCTGCCGCGTCGCGACGATGCGGCCACCAAGTTGCTGCGGGAAAAGCTCGGCGAGCCATGGGCCGGTAGCATAGACCAAAGTGTCTGCCGTCCCGCCATCGGGCAGGTGATGCGTCGCGCGCTTCTTCACCGGCATCGGGGCAGGCATGACGGTGCGCTCGACCGTTAACCCGGCGTCGGCGACCACCTCCTGCACTCCGCGCCCCGCTATCAGCGCGCCGGCGGTCGTTTCCAATATGCCGCGTTCATTGTTGTAGAAGCGGATCTGCTGCCAGCGGTTTTGCAGCCAGTTGGCATCGCCGCTTTCGTGCGGGGTGTTGCTGCTGGCCAGCCACTGCAGTGACTGGGCGGAGTAAGTGTCGGTCTCTGGCGCCCACCACAGCACGCCGGTCTTGTGAAAGATCGGTGTGCTCGCACTGTCCGACAGCGCCTGCCAGAGCGGCAGCGATTCAGCAGCCATCGCCGAATAAATCGCATCGGCACCATAGGCCATGCGGATCACCCGGCTTTCACCGCCCGATGAACCGCGCGCATGGCCTGCGCCATAGGCGTCAAACAGCCGGACTTTCAGCCCCGCCTTGACCAGATGCCATGCCGTCCAAGCACCGAACACGCCCGCGCCGATAATGGCGACATCGACGTGCGAGACGACTGGGGCCGGATCGCGGCGGCGCTTGCTCTTGCGGCGCGGCGACTCACTCACGGCTGGCGAACGAAACGGCGCTGGCCGTTCACCCAGGTTTCCCGAACACGCATCGCGCGCAGCTCGCTGGCCGAAGCAAGCAGCGGGTCGCCGTCAACCAGCACAAAATCGGCGCGCATGCCGGGCATCAGCGTGCCCAGCCGGTCCTCGGCAAAGGCCGCAAAGGCGGCGCTGCGGGTAAAACCGTCGAGCGCGGTTTCGCGGCTCACCGCCTCCTGTGGGCGCCAGCCGCCAAAGGGCTGGCCGTCGGGGCCGGTGCGCGACATGGCCGCAGCAAGGCCCGCAAAGGGTTCGGCGCTTTCAACTGGCACGTCGCTGCCAAAGGCGAGGCGTACGCCTGCATTCTGCATGCTGCGCCACGCATAGGCACCAGTAAGGCGCGCAGGGTCGAGCCGCGCCTCGGCCATCACCCGGTCGCTCGTCTGGTGCACCGGCTGCATCGAGGCGATGATTTTCAAACTGGCAAAGCGGCTGATATCGGCGGGATCAACAATTTGCGCATGTTCGATGCGCCAGCGCCGGTCACCTGGGAAATCGGCGGCCAGATCGGTGATGGCATCCAATGCCTCGGCATTGGCCTGGTCACCGATCGCGTGCACCGCGACCTGAAACCCGTCCATGGTCGCGCTAACCAACTTGTTGCGCAGCGCGGCGGGCGTTAGCAACGGCAACCCTCGCTCCTTGGGCGCGTCAGCGTAGGGCGTTTTGAGCCACGCCCCGCGTGATCCTAGCGCGCCGTCAAGATACAGCTTCACCCCGCCCATGCGCAGCTTGTCATCATAGAGCCAGGGCGTCGGGCCGGGGCCGCCGATGATGCGCATATTGTCGATGTCGCCGGCGTAGGAAAGAATCCGGACCGCGAGCTGGCCCTTGTCGCCGGCGCGGCGGAAAGCCTGCCATTCCTCCAGCGTGGTGCCCATGTCGGCGATGCTGGTGATGCCCCATTCGAGCAGCGCGCCCTGCGCCAGCGACAAAGCACGATCGAGGTCGCGCGCTAACGGCTTGGGCTTGGCCGCATTGACCAGCCCCATGGCGGCATCGACGAACACGCCGGCGGGGGCGCCGCCGGGACCGCGCTCGATGCGCCCGCCTGCCGGATCCTTGGTCGCCGCGCTGACCTTAGCCAGCGCCAGAGTGCGGCTGTTTGCCCAGCCCGCATGACCATCGACGCGCTCCAGCCACACCGGGCGGTCTGGCACAGCGGCATCGAGCTCAGCCGCAGTTGGAAAGCGGCCCAGCTCCCATTTCTCCTGATTCCACCCTGTCCCCAAAATCCATGGCATTTCAGGGTTGTCAGCGGCAAACTGCCGTATCTTCGCCTGTGCCTCGGTCAGCGACGTTGTTGCACTGAGGTCAAGCAGCATGCGCTGGAATCCCAGCCCCATCACATGGCCATGCGCGTCGATGAAGCCGGGGAGCATCGTCTGCCCGCGACCGTCCTGCCTATAATCTATCCGTTCGGGGCGCTTGTCCGTGCGGTCCAGCAGCTGCTTTACCTTGCCGCTCTCGTCGATAACGACGCCCGTAAAGCGCACGACCTTGCCCTCGGCATCCAGGGTGATGCCGTTGACATTGTCGATCAGCGTATCAGCATGGGCGGGGGTGGTGAGCGCGAGAGTCAGCGCGGAAATCAACAAACGCTTCACGGTTTTGGCAACCTTTCAATCAGCACGCTGGTGTCTTGCCGCCCGCGTCCCATTCGCTGGATATCGGCGTAAAATTGGTCGATCAGCGCCGCGACGGGCAAGGTCGCGCCATTGGCGCGGGCCTCATCGATGGCGAGGCCCAGGTCCTTGCGCATCCAGTCGACGGCAAAGCCGAAATCATACTCGCCCTTGGCCATCGTCGCCCAGCGGTTGGTCATCTGCCAACTTGACGCCGCGCCGCCCGAGATGGCTTCGAATACCTTGTCGGTATCAAGATGCGCGGCCTGGACAAAGCGAAGCGCCTCCGACAGGCTCTGGATAATCCCCGAAAAGGCGATTTGATTGGCCATTTTGGTGGTTTGGCCGGTGCCGGGGCCGCCAATATGCACGATGCGCGAGGCATAGGCGCGCAGTACCGGTTCGGCGCGCTCCATCGCCTTTCTGCTGGCACCGCACATGATGGAAAGCGTACCCGCCTCGGCTCCGGCCTGACCGCCGGTTACCGGTGCATCGACGCTGTGCAGCCCCATGCCATCGGCCTCGACCGACAATTGCCGTGCGATGCGCGCCGAAACCGTGGTGTGGTCGATGAACAGCGCGCCTTTTTGCATGGCGCGAAAGGCGCCATCGCGGCCAAGCGCCACCTGCGCCAAGTCATCGTCATTGCCGACGCAGCTGATCACGACATCGGCAAGACCTGCGGCATCGGCAGGCGAGCCTGCCACTTGGCCTCCATGCTTCGCCGCCCACGCCTCCGCCTTTGCGCGGGTGCGGTTATAGACTGTCAACTTATGCCCTGCGCGCGCCAGATGCCCCGCAATCGGCCCGCCCATGACGCCGGTGCCAATAAAGCCAATGGATAATTGTTCTGCTTGCATGGCCGCAAGCATAACCAAGTTTGCGCGCCGCGCCAGATGGGCTAGGGCTGCGCGCGAAATAAGGGGGTTTGGCCTGTCCATGAGCGAAGTTTTGACGACCAACAATGTGGCCGACTGGCCCGCGTTGACCGCAGCCGATGTAGCCGCCGCGCGCCAGCGGGTCGAAGGCGCGGTAGTGCGCACACCAACGCTGCACAGCAAGACGCTCTCCGAAATTACCGGGGCCGAGGTGTGGCTGAAGTTTGAAAACCTGCAATTCACCGCCGCCTATAAAGAGCGCGGCGCGCTCAATGCGCTGCTACAAATGGACGAAGCGCGGCGCGCGCGCGGCGTGATTGCGGCGTCGGCGGGCAACCATGCGCAGGGCCTGGCCTATCATGGCGCGCGCCTCGGCGTCCCCGTCACCATCGTCATGCCCAAGACGACGCCGACGGTGAAGGTCCAGCAGACTGAAAGCCATGGCGCGTCGATCGTTCTCTTTGGCGAAAAATATGACGATGCCTATGCCCATGCACGCCAATTGGAGGTCGAGCGCGGGCTGACCTTCGTTCACCCCTTTGACCATCCGCACATTGCTGCAGGGCAGGGGACGGTCGCGCTGGAAATGCTGGCTGACGTGCCCGATCTCGACACTTTGGTTATCCCGATCGGCGGCGGCGGATTGTTCACCGGCATGGGCACGGCGGCGCGCGGCATCAACCCTGCAATGCGGCTGGTCGGCGTACAGGCAGAGCTTTACCCGTCTATGTATGCCGCCATCCACAATGTGGCGATGGTCAGCGACGGCGACACGTTGGCCGAGGGGATCGCGGTGCGCGAACCAGGCGAATATACCCGGCGGATGGTAGCGCGGCTGGCTGACGATATCTTGCTGGTCGGCGAACGCCATCTGGAAAGGGCGGTCAGCCTGCTGCTGCAGATTGAAAAGACCGTGGTCGAGGGTGCTGGTGCGGCAGGACTTGCCGCATTGCTCGCGCACCCCGAACAATTTGCCGGCCGAAAAGTCGGCCTGGTGCTATGCGGCGGCAACATCGATACGCGCCTGCTCGCCAATGTGCTGCTGCGCGACCTTGCCCGCTCGGGGCGACTGGCGCGGCTGCGCGTCCGCTTGCAGGATCGGCCCGGTGCATTGTTCAATGTGATGCGCGTCTTCGCCGACAATCAGGTCAATATCATCGAGATTTATCACCAGCGTGTGTTTACGACGCTGCCCGCCAAGGGTCTCATTACCGACATCGAATGCGAAGCGCGCGACCGCGAGCATCTCGATACTCTCATCGGCGCGCTGCGCAGCGCGGGCTATCAGGTAACACCGGTGGAGCTGGCTTGAGCGACGAATTCACCCAATCCTTCACCGCAACGCCTGAGGCCATCGACGCGCTTGGCCACGTCAACAATGCGGTGTGGGTGCAATGGATTCAGGTGGTTGCAACGGGACATTGGGACGCAGTCGCACCGCAGGAGCATAAGGATGCTTATATCTGGGTGGTGGTGCGCCACGAAATCGACTATCTGCGTGCACTTGGGCCCGGCGAAAGCGTGACGGCGCGCACCTGGGTTGCCGATGCGCCGCAAGGGGCGAAGTTTGATCGCTTTGTGGAATTCACGGGCGCTGATGGGCGCGTGCACGTGCGGGCCAAAACCTCTTGGGCATTGCTCGACAAGGCGAGCGGACGGCCGTTGCGCGTGACGGCCGAGATAGTGGGGCCGTTTCGGGGTTAAGCCAACACCCGTACCACCGCCCTTGCTGCTGCCGGGGCGAAGGAAAAGCTGATGTGGCGGCAGTTCACTTCGATAGCCTCATCGCTTTCGTGAGGAAGGCCGCGCGCGCAGGCGGCTGCAACGATGCCGTCATTGGGCGACCACAGGGCATAGGTCGGGACCGGCGGCTTGGGCGCGGGGTGCAGTGCGACCGGAGGCGCGTCGACGTCGTGACCCGCGACCAACTGATACAGCCGCCACGCATGGTTCGCTCGGCGCGACCCGGAGAATGGCGTACCCATGGTGACGACGCGAGCGACCTTGTGCGGATGGCGCTTGGCATATTCGCGGGCGTACATGCCGCCTAGGCTCCAGCCGACCAGCGCCGGCACGCGGCCCTCGCGCGTGATGATTTCATCGACGCGTGCGTCGAGCCGGTCGAGCATGTCAGCAGTCACGCCACGGTTGCGTCCCAGCCCCCAGCCATAGGCGCGAAAGCCCGCCGCGCGCAGGCTGGAGCGCAGCTGGCGCATGGCCAGGTCGCTGGCCATGAATCCGGGGATGGTGATCACCGGCTGGCCACCACCAATCTCGCTGGTCACGAACGGGCGGGTGAAGAAACGGAAGAAAATCCATGCCAGCACCGCACGCAGTTCGGCTACCAGCAACAGCCATGACGGCGGGCGCTCGGTTGCGTGACGCGAATCTGTGACAGCGAGTCCGGACATACTTCAACATATCTGCCGCTTGTCTGTAACAAACAAGCGCAAGCAACTGGCAGTTCGTCGATATTTTGGGACCGTCTGGCGAAGTAATTGTCACAATTGCTGTCACAATTGGGCATCGCCTTCTCAACCTCCCCCGCCTGTCCTGAGCTTGTCCAAGGACCGTCCTTTCTTTGACGGTTGCCAAGAAAAGGACAGCCCTTCGACAAGCTCAGGGCGAACGGGGTTAGGTTTCGGGTTGGTGCTACCCCTTCGGCGTCAGTTTCAGCAATTTGCCATTATCGCCGTCGGTCAGCACCCAGATACTGCCGTCAGGCCCGGTTTCCACCTCGCGCACCCGCGCACCCATGTCCCAGCGCTCGGCTTTGCTGGCCTTGGTGCCATCGAGCGAAATGCGGATCAGGGCCTGCCCTGACAGGCCGCCCATCAGCAGCGATGGACCCCAGTCCTTGAAGCCGGCGCCGCTGTGGAAAGTCAGGCCCGCAGGCGAGATCGCAGGGTTCCACCAAAGGTCGGGCGCGCGAAATTCGGGACGCGTTGGGTGGTCGGGAATGTCTTTGCCGTCATAATGGTCGCCGTTCGACACGATGGGATAGCCATAGTTGGCGGCGCGTTCGACGCGGTTCAATTCATCACCGTGGCGCGGCCCCATTTCGTGGGTCCACAAATTGCCCTTGTCATCGAAAGTAATGCCCAGCGGGTTGCGGTGGCCCAGCGACCAGATTTGGGCAGTCGCGCCGCCTTTATCAGCGAAGGGATTGTCGGCGGGCGCGCTGCCATCGAGCTTGATGCGGATGACCTTGCCCAGCGTGCCTGCCATGTCCTGCGCCGGATCGAACTTCTGGCGCTCGCCGGTGGTGATGAACAAATGCTGTCCGTCGGGGGAGAGGGCAAGGCGATGTCCGAAATGACCGCGCCCGCTAACCTTGGGAGTGGCACGCCAGATGATTTTCAGATCCTTCAGCGCCGCGCTTTTGGCTGGATTGATCGTCGCCGTTGCCACGACTGCGCCAAAGCCGCCTTCGCCTTCCTCGGCCCAGCTCAACGCGACCGGCTGGCTGCCATCGGCGGCAGCTTTGCCCAGCGCGATGATGTCGCCCAGTCCGCCCTGCCCGCCCGCGGCCACCTGCGGGACGCCGCTGACCGGCATCGCCGCACTGCCTTCTTGCCACAGCAGCATCCGGCCGCCCTTTTCGTTGATCAGCGCATAGCGAGTGCCCGGCAGAAAAGTCATCGCCCAGGGAGCATTGAAGGTTGCCACTTCGGCAATGGCAAAGGGCGCGGCGCTGAGCTGCACCGCCGGATGCGCGCCGGTTGCATCGATGGCGGGATCATCGGCATAGGTCGCCGAAGTAACGGCGGGACTGCATGCCGCCAGCAATGCGAACAGCGCAGCACCGCGCAGGCGGGCAGGGCGATGGAAATTGTTCATAGTCATGCTCTCCTGATGGTCGGGGATTTCAATTGGTAGGTTCGGCCGCGCCGCGCGCTTCGGCCTCGCTGGCCAGCGATTCAACGCGCTCCATGATTGCACCCATCGCCTCGGCGGGCGGGGGCATGTCGCCGCGCGGCGTGGACAGGCGCCCAGACACCATGATCGCCTCAAGCGCGGTGCGTGCGCGAGACACGCGGCTTTTCATCGTGCCGACCGCGACCTCACAGATGCGCGCGGCCTCTTCATAGGACATACCGCCTGCGCCCACCAATATCAGCGCCTCGCGCTGGTCGGCCGACAGTTCGAGCAGCGCGCGCTGGATGTCGGCGACATGCGTCGCTTCCTCTTGCAGCGGCGCGGCGACCAGCATGCGTTCGGCAGCCATTTCATCATAATCGCCGTGGAATTTTTGCCGCCGCATTTGTGATAGAAACACGTTGCGCAGGATGACAAAGGTCCACGCCTTCATCGACGTGCCTGCCGCGAAACGGTCGCGCGAGGCCCAGGCCTTGAGCATCGTGTCTTGGACCAGATCGTCGGCACGATCCATGTCGCCGGTCAGGCTGCGGCCATAGGCGCGTAAATGCGGGATGGCCGCCGTCAACTCCGCCTTGAAGGCAGCATCGTCCAGCCGCGGCAGTGAGCCGTCAGGCGTTGGCACATCGGGCATCAGTCGTTCGGCCTGTCACCGTCGAGCTGTTGCAACAGCGAAAGCAAGCGGTCCGGAAGCGGCTCTTCAACGACAGTGCGATAGGCTGCGCGTAGCCCCTGTTGCAGCGCCGCGTTGCGCATGCCGCGATTGGGCACGGCAGCCGGCTCAGCAGCGGTACTGTTATGCGCTGCGCCAGCGTCCTTCGCTATTGGCTTGCCTCGGTTCAATGTCGCACCTTGCTCTATGCTCCCAGACCTAACGAGCCGAGGCGGCCGGTAGTTCCCTTTTGCGCGCCAAGCGCCGACAGAAAGTGACTATACCTGTTGAGTTAGTTTCATTTATACGCCCCCGCAAGTCGCAATGTCGGCGCTGTCGGGGGGGACGGCGCAGGGCAATCCGCGCGGGAGGGCGCACCAAATGAAGTCGGTCCTTTATGTCAGCGTGGCGGACCCCGATGTCGGGACCGACGCCATCAAGGCAATCGTCAGCCACAGCCAACGTCGCAATCAGGCCGACGGTATCACGGGGATCATGCTCTATAATGGGTCCAATTTCCTGCAGCTGATCGAAGGCGATGCGGAAGTCATCAACGCCTGCTATGCTCGTATCCAGTCCGATCCGCGCCACAGCGGCGTTGTCACCCTGCGCGATCAGCCGATTGATGAACGCGAATTTCCTGCTTGGGCCATGCGTTACAGCCTGGTTGAACAGCCAGTGGAAAAAACGATGGACGCTGTCCGGGAGGCGGGGGCACCGCGCATCGACACGCTCGATCGGATCGCGGCCTTTGTTGGGCTGAACCGGCGCGGGCGTTAGCTTTCCAGTACTCGGCCTGGCTGAACCAGATCTAAGCCACGCTAGTTTCAAACATCAGTGCTTGGCTGATGGTGGCGCGCACTGCTGCGGGGCGAAACGGCTTGGTAATCAGAAAAGCGGGCTCGACCCGCTCGCCGGTCAGCAGCCGTTCGGGAAAGGCGGTGATGAATATCACTGGTACGTCGATGACAGCCTGAATTTCGTTGACGGCGTCAATGCCCGATGACCCGTCGGCCAGCTGGATGTCGGCGAGTACCAGCCCGGGCCGGTCGCGCGCCACCGCTGCCACTGCTTCGCTATGCGTCGCGGCAAGCCCGGTCACGCGGTGTCCCAGGTCCTGCACCAGATGTTCCAGATCCATGGCGATCAATGGCTCGTCTTCGATGATCAGCACCGACGTCCGTAGCTCGGTATCAAGCTTTTCATAGGCGGCGGCAATTTCGCGCTCGGCGTCGGCGAGCGACAGTCCGGTAATCACGGCCGCATCGGCGGTCGAGAAATTCTCCAGCGCAGTCAGCAACAGCAATTGGCGCTGCAGCGGCGGGACCCGCGCAATGCGGTTCTGCTCGGGCGCATCATCATTCGAAGGCAGCCCGGCGACAGCGCGCTGCAGTTCGGCAAAAACCCCAAGCCGCAGTGACGGCGCGGTGTCGAGCTTGGCTGGGTTCTCGACAATGGCGGTCAGCGCGGCTTCCACAAGTCGGTCGCCGCTCGACTGGTTGCCGGTCAGCGCGCGCGCATAGCGGCGCAAAAAGGGCAATTGGGCAGCAATTTCGGCGGAACGCGGCATGGGGTGTTGGGTCCTTGTAACGGTGCAGCTTTGGGACAACATGGGGAGAGCGCGCGCCAAGGTCAATCGCGCACAGCAGGACAGCAAAGGCATGACAGACAGCGGCTGGATCATTCCTCATCCCGACGGCATCCACGTCGTTCCCGCCGACGTCTGGATTGATCCGTCGCGCCCGCGCGCGCACGCCGCTGTTACGCACGGCCATGCCGACCATGCCCGCAGCGGCCATGGCACTGTGTATGCGACCCCCGCAACGCTCGCGATCATGGCGCTGCGCTATGGCGCTCCCCAAGCAGGGTCGGTGCCGTGCGCCTATGGCACAGGGTTCGAACGAGGCGGGGTGCACTTCAGCTTTCACCCCGCCGGTCATGTGCTGGGCAGCGCGCAAATTGCAATGGAATATCGCGGCGAGCGCGTTGTCGTTACTGGCGATTTCAAGCGCCGCGCCGACCCCACCTGCATGCCGTTTGAGGTTGTGCCGTGCGATATTTTCGTGACCGAGGCGACCTTTGGCTTGCCAGTGTTCCGTCACCCACCGACGTCCGCCGAGATAGCCAAGCTGATCGCGGCGACACGTGCGGAACCCGCGCGCTGTGTCCTGGTCGGTGCCTATGCCCTGGGCAAGGCGCAGCGGGTGATTGCCGAGCTGCGCGCGGCGGGTTGGCACGACCCGCTTTACCTCCATGGTGCGCTCGAGCCGATGTGCCGCCTTTATGAAGCGCATGGCGTGCAGCTTGGCGCCCTGCGCAGCGTCGCCGATACCCCCAAGGAAGAAATGGCGGGGACGATTGTCCTGTGCCCGCCCTCTGCGCTGGCGGACCGCTGGTCGCGGCGGCTGCCCGATCCGGTGACCGCGATGGCTTCGGGCTGGATGCGCGTGCGCGGGCGCGCGCGGCAGCGACAGGTCGAATTGCCGCTGATCATCTCGGACCATGCCGACTGGGATGAACTGACACAGACCGTCACCGACGTGAACGCTACGGAAAATTGGATCACCCACGGCAGCGAGGAAGGGCTGGTGCGCTGGTGCGAACTCCATCAGCGCAAAGCCCGCGCGCTCCACCTCGTTGGCCGCGAAGTGGAGGAGGTCGAATGAGGGCCCTTGCCGTGCTCCTCGACCGGCTGATCTACACGCGGTCGCGCAATGCCAAGCTGGCGCTGATTGCTGCTTATTTGCGCGAAACACCCGATCCCGATCGCGGCTGGGCGATGGCGGCCTTGACCGAGGTGCTCGACTTTCCGGCAGTCAAGGCTGGCATGGCGCGCGCGCTGCTCGCGACCCGCGTGGACGCCGAACTGGCGCGGCTGTCGCGGCAATTTGTGGGGGAGACAGCGGAGACGATTGCGCTGTTGTGGCCTGATCCTCTCCCTTCCCCTTCGGGGGAGGGGAGGGACTTTGAGCCACTCACCCTCTCCCAAGCCGTCGCCGCCCTTTCTGCGGCGACCCGCGCCACCGCTCCCGCAACGCTTGCGGGCCTGCTTGACCGGCTCGACAGCGACGGCCGCTATGCCCTGATGAAGCTCGCGCTCGGCGGCATGCGCCTCGGCGTGTCGGCGCGGCTGGCGCGGCAGGCCTTTGCCGATGCGTTCGGCGTGCCGGTCGAAGATGTCGAGGAACTGTGGCACGCCGTCGCCCCGCCCTTCACGCCGCTATTCGCCTGGGCCGAAGGAAAGGCGCCGCGCCCCGATCTGGCCGCCACACCCTTTTTCCGCCCCTTCATGCTGGCGCACCCGTTGGGCGATGGCGAGGAAGTCGACCTCACCGATTTTGCCGCCGAATGGAAATGGGACGGCATCCGTGTGCAAATCGTCCGCGCGAGCGGAGAAACGCGTGTTTACAGCCGGGGCGGCGAGGAAATCAGTGCAGCCTTTCCCGAAATCGTCGCGGCGCTGCCGCTCGACTGCGCGCTTGATGGCGAATTGCTGGTGCGCGGCGACGCGCAGGGCGGGGAAGCCGCCAGTTTCAACGCACTGCAACAGCGATTGGGCCGCAAGACAGTGTCAAAGAAGATGCTGGCCGAAGCGCCCGCCTTCGTGCGCCTATATGATTTGCTTGGCCTCGGCCGCGACGATTTGCGCCCCTTGCCCTGGACCACCCGGCGTGCGCGGCTTGAGTCGCTGATGGGCGAACTTCCCGCCGACCGCTTCGACCTGTCGCAGATCATCACCGCGCCCGATTTTGCCGGTCTTGCCGCCCAACGCGCCACCGCGCGCGATGCCGCCATCGAAGGCGTAATGCTAAAGCGCCGCGACGCACCCTATGTTGGCGGCCGCAAAGTCGGGCAGTGGTATAAATGGAAGCGCGACCCGCTCGTCGCCGATTGCGTGATGATGTACGCCCAACGCGGCAATGGACGGCGCGCCAGTTTCTACAGCGACTATACTTTCGGCTGCTGGTCCGACGACGGCGAGCTATTGCCGGTGGGCAAGGCCTATTCGGGGTTCACCGATGATGAACTGAAGATGCTCGACCGCTTCGTGCGCCAGCACACGGTTCAACGGTTCGGCCCCGTGCGCGAGGTTGAAAAGACGCAGGTGCTGGAGGTCGCGTTCGACAGCATCCATGCCAGCAAACGCCACAAATCGGGCCTCGCGATGCGCTTCCCGCGGATCGCGCGCATCCGCACTGACAAGCCCGCCGCAGAGGCCGACTGCATCACTGCGCTGCGCAAAATGGCGACATAAAATTGGAACGAAAGGGTGCAAGGCGGGGTTTATCAAAGAACCAACAGCACAGGAAAACCTCTCCCATGGCTATTACCCATATGCCGCTGCCCTATGCCATCGATGCGCTCGCACCGCATATTTCCGCTGAAACGCTGGAGTTTCATCACGGCAAGCACCACAAGGCCTATGTCGATAAAGCCAATGCCGCGATTGCGGGCAGTGATCTGGAGGAGGCGCCGTTGGAGTCAATCATCCGCCGCGCCGACGCCGACGGTAATCAGGGGCTCTTCAACAACGCCGCGCAGGTATGGAATCATGCTTTTTACTGGAACAGCCTGAGCCCGGCGCCGACCTTACCGTCACCGGAACTAAACGCGGCTATCGCCAAGAGCTTTGGTTCGATCGACGGGCTGAAGGCTGAACTGGCCGAAACCGCCAAGGCGCATTTCGCCTCGGGCTGGGCCTGGCTGGTGGCACGCGGCGACGATTTGCTCATCACCGACACGCACGACGCCGGAACCGTCGTAACGCACGCGGTGCGACCTCTGCTCGTGATCGATGTGTGGGAGCATGCTTATTATATTGACCGCCGCAACGATCGCCCGGCCTATGTCGGAGCGGTCACGGACGATTTGCTCAACTGGCAATTTGCGAGCGAAAATTTTGCCCGCGAGACGCAATGGGTGCATGGCTAGCTCCGATTAGGTGCTGGATTCCCTCTGTGGCTTCCCGCTAAGGGAGGTGGCAACAGGGAGGATCCAGCACCATGAAGACCCGCGCCGCCGTTGCCTTCGAAGCCAAAAAACCGCTCGAAATTGTCGAACTGGACCTGGAAGGGCCCAAGGCGGGCGAGGTGCTGGTCGAGATTATGGCGACCGGCATCTGTCATACCGACGCCTATACTCTCGACGGCTTCGACAGCGAGGGCATCTTTCCCAGCGTGCTGGGCCACGAAGGTGCAGGTGTGGTGCGAGAGGTCGGCGCGGGCGTAACCAGCATTGTGCCTGGCGACCATGTCATTCCGCTTTACACCCCTGAATGCCGCCAGTGCAAAAGCTGCCTGTCGGGCAAGACCAACCTGTGCACAGCAATTCGTGCCACCCAGGGCAAAGGACTGATGCCCGACGGCACCACGCGCTTCAGCTACAAGGGGCAGCCGATCTTCCACTACATGGGCTGCTCGACCTTCTCGAACTTCACCGTGCTGCCCGAGATCGCGGTGGCCAGCATCCGCCCCGACGCGCCGTTCGACACCAGCTGCTACATCGGCTGCGGCGTCACCACCGGCGTCGGCGCGGTGGTCAATACCGCCAAGGTCCAGGTCGGCGACAACGTCGTGGTGTTCGGCCTTGGCGGGATCGGCCTCAATGTGATCCAGGGCGCGCGGCTGGCCGGCGCGAACAAGATCATCGGCGTCGACATCAACCCGGACCGCGAGGAATGGGGCCGCAAGTTCGGCATGACCGACTTCCTCAACTCCTCGGGCATGAGCCGCGAGGATGTCGTCGCGAAGATAGTCGCGATGACCGATGGCGGCGCGGACTTCACCTTCGACGCGACCGGCAACACCGAAGTGATGCGCATCGCATTGGAAGCCTGCCACCGCGGTTGGGGCACCTCGATCATCATCGGCGTCGCCGAAGCGGGCAAGGAAATCGCCACCCGCCCGTTCCAGCTCGTCACCGGGCGCAACTGGCGCGGCACCGCGTTCGGCGGGGCCAAGGGCCGCACCGATGTCCCCAAGATCGTCGACATGTACATGCAGGGCAAGATCCAGATCGACCCGATGATCACCCACGTCATGGGGCTCGAGGAGATCAACACCGCGTTCGACCTGATGCACGCGGGCAAGTCGATCCGCTCGGTCGTGGTCTACTGATGCGATTGCGGTTGACGGTGTCCCGGGCGCGTCACAAGTAGCGAATCGAAACCTAGAGGAGAGCCTGATGTACAGCCACATGATGGTCGGTTCGAACGACATCGAGCGGTCGAAGAAATTCTACGATGCGACCTTCACCGCGATCGGCGGGCGCGCCGGATCGGTCGATCCCAAGGGGCGGCTGATCTACATGTACAACGGCGGGCTGTTCCTCGTCACCAAGCCGATCGACGGCGAACCGGCAACGGCCGGCAACGGCTGCACCGTCGGTTTCGCGATGACCCCCGAGCAGGCCGATGCCTGGCATGCGGCCGGCGTGGCCAATGGCGGCACCGCGATCGAGGATCCGCCGGGGGTGCGCGGCGAAGGCACGCCGATGGCGATGTACCTCGCCTACCTGCGCGATCCCGACGGCAACAAGCTCTGCGCGCTCCACCGGATGGGGTCGTAAGCGGCCCGATGCGCGGGGAGGACGGGCTTTGCCAGGACCTCGCCGCGCTCGGCATCGCCCATGACCTGCAGGAGCATGCGGCGGTGTTCACCGTCGCCGAAAGCAGCGCGCTCGATGCCCGCATACCCGGCGCGCACAGCAAGAACCTGTTCCTCAAGGATGCGGGCGGGGC
>JANRIY010000017.1:0-4780 GCA_033764495.1 Sphingopyxis sp.
GGCGCGCCAAATCGCCGCTGGTTGTGCAGCTATCGAAACCATGCGCCCTGCCCGCTATTTCGCGACCGTGGCGCGGTCTATTCAGGTTGGTGCGTGCCTGCGCCGCGGCGGGTGCGCGGCCATCTTGCATTTTTTTCGCAAGTTGGGTGCGGGCTGTAACTTTCCAGCTCACTGGTGCGCACCCGTTTTTGGTCAGCGTTGCGGCTGAACGGGAGCTTGCGCCGTGCCGATGTTTTTTTCCTCTGCCCATGCAGGTGCCCGGCCATGAGGGCCGACGACGCTTCGCTCGCGCAACTGATGCGCGCGTCGCAGGCGGGGGACCGCAATGCCTATCGCGCGTTGCTGGCCGAATGCCAGCGCTGGCTGGCGGGCTATTTTCGCCGCCGCATCGCCCCCCATCTGGTGGACGATCTGATCCAGGAAACTTTGGTGTCACTGCACCGCAAACGCGCCAGCTGGGACGCGTCGCGCGCTTTTTTGCCGTGGCTGGCGGCGATAGCGCGCTATCGCTGGATCGACATGCTGCGCCGCCAGCGCGAAGGCGACGAACTGGATGATGATTTGGGCTCGGTCGGCCCTGAAGACGAGGCGGTGCATGCCCGCCTCAGCCTCGACCGGCTGCTGGTTCAGCTCCCCGCCGGACAGGCGCAGGCGATCACATTGGTCAAAATCGAAGGCACCTCGATCGCTGAGGCGGCTGCCATCTCCGGCCAGACCGAATCCTTGGTCAAGGTCAATATCCACCGCGGGCTGAAAAAGCTCGCCAAGCTGGTTGAAAGCGAATGATGCACTCCACTCCCCGGGATTTCACGCCGCTGATCGAAGGCCTTGCCGCCGATCTGGCGCCGGTCACGCCGCAGCAGCAGCGGCGCGGGATCAGCTATGCGCTTGCCGCATGGGTGGTGGCCGCAACCGCGCTGCTGGTCATGCTCGGCGTGCGCAAAGATTTGGGCAGGGACATGCTGGTGCCGGGCGCGCTGTTGCAGATTTTCTGGTCGGGTTCGCTGGGGCTGGTGGCGAGCTGGTTTGCCGTGCGCATGGCGATGCCGGGGGTTGGCCGCGACCATGGCGGGTGGCGCTGGGCCGCGGCGGTGGCCACCATCGTGCCGCTTGCAGCCATCGTGTCGCTGCTGGCCGCACCGGCCGAACGCTGGCCGCTGACCCAGCCGCACGCGGCGATGGATTGCGTGTGGCAGGGGCTGCTTGCCGGATCGGTTGTGGCCGCGGCGCTGACGCTGTGGCTACGTCAAGGTGCACCCTCGTCGCCCGAGCGGGCCGGGTTGGTCACCGGCATTGCCGCCGGCGCGACCGGTGTGACGATTGTCGCGCTGCACTGCCCGGTCTACGCGCTGATGCATGTCGGCATCTGGCATGGGCTGGCGATCGCCATCGCCGCCGTCGTCGGGCGTATCGCGCTGCCGCCGTTGCTGCGCTGGTAAGGGATGGACAGCCAATCCTCCAATGTGTATTATCCATACAACACACATTGGAGGAGAAGGCACATGCATGCTGTCCGAATCGTTTCTGTCGTCGCCGCTGTGGCGGCGCTTGCCGCCTGCGGCATGAAGGATGGGCGTAGCAGCGACGGCAGCGGCATTGCTGCCAAGTCCGGCCCCGACGGCAGCCGCAGCTTTGCCGCGACCGGCTTTACGGGCGTCGAACTCGAGGGGCCAGACAATGTGGTGGTCACGCGCGGTGACAGCTTCTCGGTTGTTGCCACAGGCCCGCAGGAGGAGCTGGACAAGTTGCGGATCGAGGTCGAGAATGGTGTTCTGGTTGTCGGCCGCCAATCTGAAAAAATGAGTTGGGGCAATCATAAGGGCGCGACGGTGAAGGTCGTGCTGCCGCGTCTCGACAAGGCCGAGCTCACTGGTTCGGGCGATCTCAGCATCGATAGCGCGTCGGGGGATAAAGTGGCTGTGGCGCTCGCCGGTTCGGGCAATCTGGGCATTGCCAGCGTAACGGCGAAAGAGCTTGATGTCGCGCTAGCAGGCTCGGGAGATCTTAGTATCAAGGGCGGCAAGGCGGATAAGGGCGAAGTGGCGCTCGCCGGATCGGGCGACATTGATGTGAAGGGCGTGACGCTGACGACCGCCGACATTTCGATCGCCGGATCGGGTGACGTCGATGCGACCGCAACGGCCACCGCCGATGTGTCCGTCCTCGGGTCGGGCGACGTCCGGCTTGGCGGCGGCGCAAAATGTGATAGCAGCGAGCTGGGATCGGGCACGGTCAGCTGCAGCTGATCACCGCTCCCCGGCGGGAGCGCGGCATGACGGCACGACTATGCACCATGGCATTGGCCTTGGCCTTGGCTTCGCTGCTGCTGGGTTCGCCCCCGGCTGCGGCGGGCGAGAAACGCTATGGCCTGACCAGCTTTGAGCGCATCGTCCTCAACGGCGATTTCATCGTCGAAGTGACGACGCGCGGCCCGGTCAGCGCGGTGGCCAACGGATCGCTCGACGCGCTCGACCGGCTGGAACTGGTCAGCGCCAACGGGACGCTGACCATCAGCGACCGGCGTTTCAGCAGCAACCGCGCGCGCGGGGCGAGCGCCGGGGCGGTGACGATCCGGATCAACGCCGCGCGGCTGACCGGCGCCACGGTGGTGGGCGCGGGTTCGCTGACGATCGACAAGCTGGCGGGCGCGAACGTGGCCTTGAATTTGCGCGGTCCGGGCAGTTTGGCGGTCAAAGATATCACCGCTGACCGGCTGACGCTGGCCATGGTTGGCAGCGGCAAAGTGGTGCTGTCGGGGCGCGCCAAAGCCGCCGAAACGCGCGTCGCAGGGGCGGGGCTGGTCGACGCCACCGGGCTCGTTGTCACCGACCTTAACGCCAATGCCGAAGGCGCGGGCGATCAGCGTTACCGCGCGGTGCGCACGGCAACGGTCACGGCGCGGGGCGTCGGGACGGTCAGCGTGGCGGGCAAACCCGCTTGCACCGTGCGCAATCTGGGCAGCGGCAGCGTGACCTGCGGTCAGCCCTGACGCTGTGCGATTTCATCCATCTTGCGGCTGCGCTTGACAATCAGGCCGGGCAGCCAACGTGAGAAAAAGGCCATTTGTTTGGCCGTCGGCCCCACCGGCGTATGCAACCGATCGCCGTGCACGGCCTCCCATGCAGCGGCCGCTACGATCGAAACCGGGCTGATTTCAATCCCGCCTGCGGTCAGCCGGTCGCGCACGGGCGCATTGCTGTCGGCCGGGGTGACATCCAGGATCGGCGTGTCGATAAAGCTGGGCATCAGGTCGCGCACCTTGATGCCATAGCGTGTGAATTCGATGTCGAGCGCCTCGGTCAGCGCGCGCACCGCATGTTTGGTCGCCGAATAGACCGCCAGGCCTGCCGAGCCATAATAGCCCGATGCCGAGCCGGTGTTGAGGATGGCCGAGCCCGGTGTGGCCTTGAGCAGCGGCAGCGCGGCATAGACGCCGTTGACCACGCCGCCGAAATTGATCGCGATCAGCCGGTCGGCATCGGTCGGGTCGACATCGGGGAAATGCCCGCCCAAACCGATACCGGCATTGTTGAACAGCACGTCGAGGCGACCGCCGCTCGCTTGCGCAAATTCGGCTAGCGCGGCGGCCCACTGATCGCGGTCGCGCACGTCCATGACATGGCGGGTCGCCTGTCCCGTGGGCAGCAGCGCGGCGGTTTCGTCGAGCCCGCGCTGACTGATATCGGCCAGCCCGACCAGCCAGCCCTCGCCCGCAAAATGCTGCGCCACTGCCCGGCCAATGCCCGATCCGCCGCCGGTGATGAAAATTGCCTTGCGTGCCGCCGTCATAGCTCATCCCTTATCAACATTGATGTCAGTAAGTGGCGGATATGCGGGGTGCGGGTCAAGCGCAACTTTGTGCTTGGCGCGCAGCTTGCGGCTGGTAATCAGAACGCATGGCTATCCTCCCCCGCGCCGTGCTGGCGCTGTTGCTCGCCCTCACGACTGCCTTGCTGCCCGCCACCGCGGCGGCGGCGGTCCAGGTGCATTTCTACAGCCGCGAATTCGGCAACCAGTTTCCGCACGCCTTCGTGCTGGTTGAAGGCACGCTGGATGCGGGCGGCACCAAAGTGTCGGGCAATTATGGCTTCACCGCGGTCAACGTCACCCCCGGCATTCTGCTGGGGTCGGTGAAGGGTGAGGTGTCAGCGCTAAAGCCTGCGTATATGGCCAAGGCCGACCGCAAATTCACCGTCACGCTCGACGATGCGGGTTATGCGCGGCTGATGCGCAAGGTGAATGAATGGAAGGCGTTGCCGCAGCCCAGCTACAGCCTCGACAAGCGCAACTGCGTGCATTTCGTGATGGAACTGGCCGAGGTTGCGGGGCTGAAGGTCAACCGCAAAAGCAAATTTTTCAGGAAACCGCGGAGTTTTCTGGAAGAAGTGCAAAAACTTAATCCGGGACTGAAATGATGATGGTAGTAGCAATCCTGTTGACGGTTCAGGCGAGCCCCGCCGCACCGCGCGTTTACGCGCCGCCGCCGCCGCCGTCGCCCAATGTCACCGGCCCGGTGCGGCTCGGCACCGAAGTGCCGATGATTGGCGAGGATGATTATCCTGAACAGGCGATGTTTGATGATGCCGAAGGGATAACCGCGATCATGCTGACCGTGGGCACCAATGGCCGCGCGACGGCATGCAGCGTCACCGCCAGCAGCGGCCATCCGCAGCTCGATATCAGCGCCTGTGCCCTGGCGCGCCAGCGCGCGCGCTTCACCCCGGCGCGGCTCAACGGCAAGCCCATCGAGAGCGAGTGGCGCAGCCGCATTCGCTGGGTG
>JANRIY010000041.1:0-1509 GCA_033764495.1 Sphingopyxis sp.
TTGACACGCAAGCACCCATTCGCCATGGGACCGCCTTCGCGCGGCAAGCGCCATGGACAGGTGGCCGAGTGGTTAAAGGCAGCAGACTGTAAATCTGCCCGGGTTTCCCGTACGCTGGTTCGAATCCAGCCCTGTCCACCACCGCGGCAATCAGCGCTGCACAAGCTGACCCTCGATCACCTGCGAAGCGGGGACGTGCTTGTCCAAATGCTTTTTCAGAATTTTGAGGTTGCGGCCGTTTGAGCGGAACAACACATCGAATGCGTCGCCCGCCAGCGGGATGGCGCCGACGGCGGTATCGACCGCCAGATTGCCCATCATCCGCCACAACTTCCATTTGGGCAGGCCCAGGTTGCGCGCTTCCCAGATGATATAGGATCCGAGAGCAGCGCTGATCAGATCGCCAACGACGGGCACAAGGCCGAGCACCGCATCGAGCCCGATGGCGCGGTTTATGCCCGGGATCATGATGCTGCGCTCGAGCAGCAGTTCCAGTGTCTCGACACGCTTTAGCGCGGCCTGCGGGTTGGTGGTGTCGAGGTTAAGTGCAGCAAAAACTTGTTCGAACGGGGGGTTGGGCGTTGGCATTTCGGGCAGTCGTCCAATAGGCGGTCCAGATGACCGCCACATTCAATTGGGGACGGTGCGTAGCCGATTCAATGGATGTTCGCCGCGATTGTTGGCGCGCACACCGTTCAGCCGCGGCGACACCACCGACCAGCGCAGCGGGGTCGCCAACGGAATCCAGGCGGCATAGCGCACCATGATCACCTCTGCCTCGGCGATTTTGGCGTCGCGTGCTGCAAGGTCGGCAGCGTCTTCGGCTTCGCTCAGCAGCACGTCTGCGTCGCGGTTGCAGCTGATGCGGCCGGCGCTGCCGCAGGTCAGGCGGCGAAAGGCCCAGATAGGGTCGTCGGTCGGCGCGACCTCATCAATCAGGCGCAGGTCGGCGGCGTCGGTGATGCCCACGCGCTGGGCGCGAAGCCCGATGGCGCGCAAGTCGGCGGCGATCCAGGCGAACAAGATGCGGCTACCCGGCCCTTGTGGCAGTGCAATCCGCAGCGGTGCGATGCTGCGACCGGTTGATTTATAGGCCGCGACGATAGCGGCGGCGCGCGCCTTTCGTTCGGGCATGGTCAATTCGATCCAGGGCGGCAGCAAGGGATCGATGCCGGGCGTGCGCAGATTTTGCGACAGGCGCAGCGTCGCCTGCGGCGTCCATTCGTCGAGCCCGAACGCCCCGATCGCCCGCGTGCGATCAATTGCCATGGAAATGGCGTCGCGGTTGCGGTCATTGGCCAGAAATCCGTCGGCATTGACCACGGCCAGCCCGAACAGCCCGGGCACCGGGTCGACCACCAGCCGCGCGCGCGAAATGCGCGAACCGACATAGATGGGGAAATCGGCCATCCGCCCGCCAAAGACGCCGTCAACACTCCCATCGATAAAGCGCGCGATGGCGGTGGGGGCCGAGACGCCGCGCAGCTCCACCCAGCCCGCGGGGTCCTC
>JANRIY010000047.1:0-71380 GCA_033764495.1 Sphingopyxis sp.
GGCGGCGGCGGCGGCGGGGGCGGAGGCGGCGGGGGCGGCGGCGGCGGAGGCGGAGGCGGTGCCACCGCTGCGACCGGCGCGGTCCAGAAGTTGTAGGTCAGCGTGCCGAGCAGCGAGTGCGAACGGTAACGGCCGTCAACGTTGAAACCGCGCTGGTCAACCAGACCGACGCTGTCAGCGTTAAAGAAGCGATACTTCAGGCCGACGTCCCAATTGTCCGAAATCGGGGCGCGCACACCAGCGATTGCCTGCCAGGCAAAGCCGGTGTCCGAATCGTCGAGCCACGGACCGGCGAAAACGCTCGAAACGTCGGTGCGGGCCACGCCCACGCCGCCGCCGACAAAGCCCTGCAGGCCGTCATCGTCGCCGAAATCGAACATGCCGTTCAGCATGAACGACAGAACATTGACGTCGCCATTGGCGTCAAATTGGCCAGTGGACGAACCCGTTCCGCCGGCAGTTGCGGGAATCCCCGGTGCCTGAACCGCAATCGATTCGCCTGCAGCCAACTTGTAGGCCACTTCAACTTCCGCGCGGAACCCGCCGAAATCGTAACCGATGACGCCTTCAAGGTCATAGCCGGTGTCATAGTTGAGTGTGCCGGCATCATTGACGTTGTTGATGTCGATGACCATGTCCTCGACCAGCATCACGCCCGCGCCAACGCCGACATACCAGCTGTCCTTCTTGGCGAAGGCCGGCGTGGCGAGGGCGGTGGAGGCCAGTGCCACTGCGGCGACAAGCTTCCTCATAGGAATTCCCCTTTCGTTTGCGAGACAAATCTCTGTGATGCCTCTAACCGCGCTAGACGACGCATGCAAGCGCACAAATCGCCCAACTGTTGCGCAAAAGCAGCACCACAGGGTCAAAAACAAACGATATTCAATTTTGTTCCAGCCAGCCTTGCGCTTGTAATTGCGTGATAAGTGCCGCGATGGCTGCCCGCGCTTCATTATCCACCACCGCGCCCCCGCTCGGCGCAGTCACGCTTCCCGGCATGGCCCATGTGTCACCATCAAAGCGCAACATTGTTCCACCGGCCAGCCGTGCGGTCATTGCCGTGCGCGGCGCGATCAACCTCCACCCACCGCTGGTCCAGCACGCCAGATGCTGCGCTGCCCCGGTCCACACGCCCGTCGGCGCCGCGCCGACCGCCCAGCACTGGCCGATTTGCGCGGCAGCGGGCGGCTCGTTCGCGTCCAGCGCCTCAACCACCGGCGCAATCAGTGCATCGACCAGCGCCAGCGCCTCATTGTGGGTCACTTCCTTTTGCAGCTGGCCCACCGCCAACAGCGGCAGCTTCCACCGCGCACTCTGCAACAATTCGCTCATCGCCCAATCCCTCCGTTGACCTCAGCCCAGCACCAGTTCCAGCGGCGGCGACAAACCAAAATCGCCCGCCTGCGACACCCGCACCGCCGTGTTCTGGCTAAAGCTGCCCGCGCCCAGCGTCAGCACCGGCTGCTCAATCTCCAGCGTCACTGGCGAATTGACAGCATCGCTATACTCAACCCGCCACCGGCTCGCGGCTTCACCCGCCGGCGCATCAATGCCATCGCGCCAGCGCGCACCCAGGCGGCTCCGGGCAACCCAACTAACCCGCCGCCCACCATCGGCCAGGCGATCGACGCGCCCGTGTACCGGCGAGAGGGGGAGCACGGCGCGCGCACCCGCCGCGACCGGGTGCGCCGCCATCGCGGTGCCGCCGCGCTCCTGCAACTCGATCGCGGCCCCATCGCTCGCTGCGCGCGTCGCCATGGCATCGGGCAATGCCAGCACGGCATTGTCATCGATCAGCACGAAGCCGGTTCCCGCTGGGTGCGGCCCGGCCACATCTTCGGTCCCGCCGCGCCCGCGCAGCAGTTGCTCCAACCGCCAGCGCCCTCCCCCCAGCGGGGTCGCCCGCGCAAACTGGATCGCCTCGCCGCCAACCATCGCCCGATTGCCGCCCGCCAGCAGCTGCGCCTCGCTGATATTCAAGAGGGCCATTCCATCATTGACCAGCTGCACCTCGATTGCCGTCGCTCGGTCGATCAGCACGGTCTGCATCGCGGCCACCGGGGCTGCCAGCGCACCCAGCGCCAACGCCCCGCCAATCCGCGTGAGCGGCTCGGGTTCGGCTGCCGCGTCGTTCAACCACCACAGGTCGGCACCGCGCCAGCGTGCATCGCTTCCGGCAGCCGCCACCAACCGCAGCGGCGCGGTGCGCGCGCTTTCACCGTCGCCCGGCGCATCAAAAATCGCGACGGTCGTTGCGCCGCCGGGCAAATCGCCCGGCACAATGGCCGCGCCGCCATCCCCGGCGGAATAGCTGGTGCCAACGGTCGGCGCGTGCTGAACCAGCGTTAGTTGCACCCCATCGCCGGCGACCGTTCGCTCCGCAATCCGCCAGCGCGCGCTGGCCGTTCCGTCAACGACCAAGGGCAACACCGCACCCAGCGGCAGGGCCAGCGCGCCCAGACCGGCGCGCAGCGTCACGGTCCGGCGCATATCGCCCGCCACCAGCGCCAACCGCGCCGCCTCCCCGCGCGCGGCCGCTGCGCTCAACGCCGCGGGAAGTTCCAGCGCCGTTGCCCGCGCACCACCGCCCGCAACCGCCGCTGTCTGCACGCTGGTCTGAAAATCGCGCGCGGGGTCGAAGTGGCGCAAGCTGACGGATTCAGCGACTTTGGCCAGCGCGCTGCGCTGCTCGCTTGCGGCCTGCAATGGCGCTGCCCGGTGCACCTGCGCCAACCCCGCATCGACCGGCGCGGGCCATGCTACCTCGGGTGCGGCAAGCTGCCAGCCATCGCTTCCCTGTCGCAGCCCCAACTGCGCCAGTTCGGCGAGCGGCGCGATGGCATCGCGCACCCGCGCGCCGCTGGCGGCATAGCCATCCAGCGCTGCTCCTGGCGGCGCTGCCACCATCTGATTGGTCAGCGCGCTTGCCACTACCGCAATATCAACGGGACCGGCATCGGCGACGACTTCGAAACTCATTTGCGGAATCCGGTTGCCGAATGCGGTCAGATCCAGATCTTCGAGCAGGATATAGGCAATGCCGCGAAACGCGCTGGCCTCCTCCATTCCCAGCATGCTCGCGATCAGCGGATCAACCGGCTGGTCGGGGCTGCCATCATGCACCCGCACCGTCACCGTTTCGGCCAGCTTCCCCGCGCGATCGCGCAGCAACGACCCGTCGGCCCAGATGCGCCCGACCGCACGGATTGGCCGCGCTGACAGCGCCACCGCCAGCGAAGCCGAATAGCTATATTCGACGACCTTGGGCCGCCCCTTGCCCTGCGATCGCTTGGCCCGCCGCTCGATCAGGTCGGTGGCCCAAATCACCGTCCCGGCCACGCGCAAAGTACCGAAAATTTGCGGGATCGCATCGCCATAGCTCGACGTCTGGACCTTCAGGTCGGATAGCCGCGCGCCGACCCTCGCCTTGGGCGCAAACAGCGCGGCATCGACCTGCTGCCCCAGTATCGCGCCCAGCGCCCCGCCAATCGGCCCGCCCAGCGCGGTGCCGACCGCCGTTAAAACCAGCGTTGCCATGTCCTACCTTTCCGCGTTCAATCGCCACCGCGATGCTGCCTCGGGCAACCGGCTTGCAGGCGCCTCCACCACGCGCCGCAACCCCGCATCGGCGTGGATGATGCGTCCCGGTGCCAGCAGCGCCAGATGCAATTGCCGCCCGGACAAGGCGAACAGTCCGACGTCCCCGGGCCGTGTCGCTCCGAGCACCGGCACCAGGCCCGCTTCCGCTACCAAGGCCTCCGCCCGGCACAGCGCCCACCCGCGCAGCGGATAATCGTCGATTGCCGCCAACCTGGTTCCCGCCGCCGCATAAGCCGCGACAATCACGCCGACACAGTCCAGCCCCGTCGCCGCCGCGCGCCCCTGCAGGCGGAACCTTACGCCCACCAGCGCCTCGGCCGCTGCCCAAACTGCGCTCATCCGCCTGGGTAGCGCGTCAGCAGGTCAAACCCCGGCAGCTGCGCCTCCCCGCGAAAATTCACGGCGTTGCCAAAGCGCGCGGCGCAGGTGGCAAGCCTTTTGTCGCACCCTTGCCGCAGCTCGACTCGCGCGGGAAACGCAGGCAGCAAGGGCGGCAGCTCGGCCAGCGTCACGCGGTCCGCCCCTTGCGCGATGATCGGACTACTCAGCCCTGCCGCCCCGCCATCCAGCCAGCGCAACCGGCCAAGCCCAAAAATGTCCGCCGCCACCGGCGCGTTCAGCATGACTTCCCGTCCGCTCACCGCCACCGCGCCCATCCGCATCGTCAGCGGTGCCAGCGCCACGCGGCAATCCCTGTCACCCAGCTGGGCGCGACACGTTGGCGACGTCAGCCGCGCCACTGGTGCATCCAAAAATGTCAGCGGCCCCAGCAATTCGGCGGCAAATTCGCGCCCGCGCTGCGCGATGCTCCCCAGCGTCCCTTGCGCCACGACCACGGGAACAGCATCGCCATCCTCCCAATCCACCAGCAACAGCGTCAAAGCCGCGCCGTCCCAGCGTCCCGCAGCAATATCCTCGGCGCGGATCGCTGTACTGCTGATCGCACCCGACAGGTCGATGCTCTGTCCCCCCAGCCGGTCATGCTGCTCGATCTGGGCCGGCCGCATTCCCGGCGCGGCGCGATATAACAGCCCGCCGCGCCACAAGTCGCGGTCGTGGCTCGTCAGCCCGACAACCACCCCGTCGCGCCGCGCCAGCCGCCAGCACCATGCCGCGGTGACCAGCGGCTGCGCCAACCACGCCGCGCTCATCGCCGCACCTCGATCAGCGGCACTTCGCCGGCCTGGCCTGCCAAAAAGGTCGCGCGGTCGATCGTCAGCCGGTCCTCGGCAAAGCGTACCGGCACATCGAACAAAAATCCCGCGCGCACTTCGGCCCCCGCGGCAGGCGCCACATCGAACAACAATAGCCCGTCATCCAGCAGCGCAAAGTCCACCGTCGCTGCCCCGCCAACCGCCGCCACAACGCTGCCCGCCACCGGCAGCGTGATCCGCCGCACCTGCGCGTCTGCGTCGCTGCTATAGCGTTTCACCAATGCAAAATCGCGCCGCACTCCGTCACCAACACCCAGCAACTGGTTACCCGCCTCCGGAGCGCCGCCATCCACCGCCGAGCTCGCATCCAGCGGATCGCGAAAGCGAAACCCCCGCGCCGCCCCGCGCCGTGCCCGGAAAAAAGCCGCCAGCTCGCGCAGCTCGCCTTCGCTCCGCACCCCCGGCCCGACGTCATAGGCCATGCGCGCGTCGGCCCATTCGCTGACGCGCTGCTCATGCCCCGACGGCGCGGCGATCACTTGCGTCGCAAATTCGGTCACCACCTGCGCCGCGCGTCCGATCGCGATGGGGAAGTCCACATCATCAAAATCCTGCACATCATCCTCCCCGCCCCCAATTTCACTGGCGCCTAGCACCAGCCCGTCGCGCGCTACCTGCGGCAGCGCCCAGATGAACACGCGCGCTACCCCGCGCCGCCGCGCCGCCGTCGCCGCATCGACAATCGCCCGCCACTGCGCCTTGTCCGCGGCATTGAGCACAAAGCCCGCCAGATACTGCTGCTCGGCCACCGGATATCCCAGCCGCGCGACGATCGCCGTCGTCCCCGGCCCCGTCTCGGCCCCGCGCTCACCCGTCACCCAGTCATAATCCTCCAGCTGCACCACATCGAACGCGGGCTTGGCCCAGCCGATCGGCACATTCGCGCGCCGCACTTCGGCCGCCGCCGCATCCAGCACCGTGGGCAAAAAGATCAGGATATGGCTCACCAGCCCGCCCGGCCCTGCCGCGGCTTCCGCCGCCGCGACCAGCGCCGCCGTCGCTTGCGCCAGCAACGCCCCCAGCGCATCCAGCATGGCGATCTGCGCTGCGGTCTTCGGCCCGGCGATGTTGGCCATTGGCACGCTCAGCGGCCCCAACGCCGCCACCGTCGCCGCGTCATAGCAGCACAATCGCCCGCCGCTGTTGGTCCACCACCACGGCTCACCCACCTGGAATTTCGCGGGCAATCCCGCCGCCACCCCAATGGATACAAAGGCCTTCGCGACACTCTGCAGATACGCCATCGCTTCGGGCACGGCGGGTGAAAGCAATGTCGACGGCGGCACCCACCCCGTCAGCGCGGGCGCCCCATCGGCGCTGCGTTGCTTCCACCCCGCGCGGCAATAGGCATCGAACAATTCGAACGACAGCGACCAGATAATCCCCAGTCCCGCCGCCTTCACTTCCGCCGCAAAGCCCGCATGCCAAGTCGTGCACGGCCCCGCCAGCGCCCCGCCGCTCGTCCCTGCCACCAACAACGTGCCATCGCGCTCCAGTTGCGGATAATGGCTCATCCCGACATAGTGGATAATGTCGCCGCGATAGCCCAAGGCATCGATCATGCGCACCACCCGCTGCGGCGTCAGATTGTACACATCGTCATATCCGGTCGCGATTCCCACCCCCGGATCGCCCAGCCGCGTATCGCCGATCGCCAACACCGCACCCGACCCGGTCACACGGATATCGGTCAACTCCACCCACCCGCTCGCCGCCGCCGCTCGCACGCCGCTGGTCAGGCCATAGTCGGGCGCGACGAGCGAAAGGAACATGCGGTCGATATCGCCCGCAAACACCGGGTCGGCCTCGCTCGGCAGCAGGAACCCGCCATCGAGCGCGCCAAAATCCAGCGCAATTTCCGCATCCTCTGCCGTACCGCTGGCATAGTTCCACAGCCGCACATACCAGGTCCTTGGATTCCCGGCGGCATCGCGCCCTTCGATGGTCAGCGTCGGCCCATATACCGCATTCAGCGGTTTGATCCCGCCCGACCGCCACCGGAACCGCAGCTGACACCGCCGATAATCGCGCGCCGTTTCATAGCCCAGCAGCGGGTGGTCCCACTTGTCCTGGCTCGTCCACTCCAGCCCGCACAAATCCTCGTGCCGCTGAAACTGCACCTCACAGCGCAGCGCGTCGGGTCCGGTCGCGACAACACAGCCCAGCATCGGTCGCGGAAAATTGACCGTCCAGAACCGCGGGTCGAACCGATGGATGAAATCAGCGGCCTGTTCAGGCGCGCGCGCTTCGGTGAGCGACCACAGCATCTCAGTGCCTCGCTCTTTGCGGCCGGCCATGCTCCCCGGCGAAAGCCGGGGTCCAGCAGGCGTGGTGCGTCGTAGCATGGACCCCGGCTTTCGCCGGGGAACGGTTGGCAACATGTCGGTGGGGGAAACATTTCGGCATCACTCAATCCTCCAGCTCGCTGATCGCCCGCCGCACAGCGCGCGCCACCTGGCGGCCGGACCGCGCCAGCCGCTCCGGGTTCTCCGTTCCGCCCCGCACATTGACGTTGATTGTCACCGGCCCCCGCACGCCGCCCGAGCCGCTGGCCTCAACCCGCCCGCTCGCCGTTGGCACGAACAACTCTGGCCCGCGCTCGCCGACCAGATAGGCGCGCCCTGCGCTCACCGGTCCGCCCGTCGCCCGTCCCGGCGCGCCCGCCAGTCCCGTAAGCACGCTCGTCAACAACCCGCCAATGCCGCCCGAACCGCCCCCACCAATCGCGCCAATCCCGCTCGCAATCGCCGAGCGCGCAATCTCGGCCAGCGCCGTCACCGCGACGCGCCGCAGATCGTCGAACCCCAGCTTGCCCGTCTGCACCGCGCGGCTCAGCGCGCTTTCAATCGCATTGCCCGCGCGCGCTGCGCCCGCGCTCAACGGCCCCTCCAGCTCGCCCTTCAGCGCGGCTACTTCGCGCCGCAGATCGCTGCCATCGGCGCGCAATTGCACCACCAGCTCGTCCACCTGATCAGCCATCGGGAAACATCTCCATCAACTGCGCGCGCAGCGCCGCATCGGGGGGCGGCGCACCCCAATCGCCGCCCCCCTCACGCCACCCGCCCAGCACCATCGCGGCCTCGGCGGGCGTCGCATTCCAGAATATCTCGGGCGTCCATCCCGCGATGCGCGCCATGTGCCCGCAAAGGCGGAGGGCGGCGGGGCCGAATGCCAAACCCCAATTCTCGTCGTGCTGAACTTGGTTCAGCACAACAAGCCCCTGTCGCTTGTTATCCCGAAACAAGTTCGGGATGACCAGGAAGTTGGATTTGGCGCAAAGCCCCGCCGGCGCGGAAAGCCGCCCACCGCTCACCGCCCCTGCAAAATCTGCATCAGCACGCTGCGCAGCACGGGCGTTACGGCCACCAGCCCCGCGCCTGCCACCGCCTCGCCCACCGCCGCGCGCGTCAGCGCCTCGGGCCGTGCGTCGATACAGTGCCACAGCAGCGCCGCCGTCTCCGCGAGCCCCAGCCCGCCCGCCGCCGCGCGCTCGGCCAGCGCAAACAACGGCCCCAACTCATCCTCCGCCGCCACCAGCGCCGTAAAGGTTGGGCGCAAGCGATACACCTCGCCCGCGACGCGCAGCTCGGCCTCGCCGCGAAAGGGATTGGCCGCGCCGCTCACAGGCTCGCCACCGCGCCGGAGGATTCCAGGTTCAGCGCATAACTGCGCTCGCCATTATAATCGCCGGCATAATCGAGCCGCGTCACCAGGAACTTCCCCCGCATCCGCTCGCCGCTTTCGAAACTCAGCTCATAATCGGCAAGTCCGCCGTTCAGCGCCTTCGCGCGCACCGACGTTTCCGCTGCCGACCCGGTAAAGATCCCCGCCGCCGACACCGACACCGACCGCACCCCGGCGCCCGACAACAGCTCGCGCCACCCGCCGCTGTCCTTGGTGGTCACGTTCACGGCCTCGCCGTTCACCGACATTTGCGTCGTGCGCAGCCCCGCCACCGTCACATAGGCCGGGGTCGGTGCGCCATTCGAAATTTTGAGCAAAAAGGCGCTGCCATTCTCGATTGCCATCGGCTAATCTCCTCATCATAAAAATGTCACAAGGCCAACTACGGGGGGCAAACCCCCGAAACCGGGGAACGAAGATGCTGAAAATCACTTTGCTGCTGGCCGCGGCGCTCGCCGCGCAATCCGCCGCCTCGATGGACAAGGCGCGCGCCGACTATCTCAAATGCATGCGCGGCTTTTTGTACAAATCGGTCGAGGCCAAAATGCCCGAGGCCGAATTTGGCGTCGCGGTGAAAAGCGCCTGCTCCACCGAACAGGCCGCCTTCCACGCCGCGGTCATCGCGCTCGACCGCGCCGACGGGGTCAAGCCCGCTGACGCCAAGGAAAATGCCGATTTCCAGGTGCAGGACTATATCGACAGCTTCACCGAAAAATTCGCCGATTATATGGCCACAAACACGATGCCGCCGAAGGATTGAGCTACCCATTAACGAATCCGCATCCCCGAGCGAAGTCGAGGACCGCTGCGACAGAAAACCGAAGTGCTGAGCTTGTCGAAGCACGTGGCGCGTTCCTGCGCGACGCCCTTCGACTGGCTCAGGGCTACGGTTTCCCATTTGCCACCCTCAAACCATCAAACACCGCACCCGCACCTCAAACGCCTGTACCCAGCGCCCGGTCTTGTCATGCTCGCCGCGCGCGCGCAGCAGCCGCGCGCTCACCAGCTCCCAGCCGTCCTGAACCCCGCGCAGAGCCGCTACCACCGCCGCCACGCGCGCACCCACCAACCCGTCCCCCGGGCCATCCGGCGCGGCCCAGGTCACCCGCACCAGCACCTCGGCCCCGGGACGATCCTTGGTCCCCCAGTCGCTCACCCCCAGCGGCCCGATCGCCACAAAGGGCAAGGTCGCGCGCGCCACCGGCCCTTCGTGCACGGCATTGACCGCGCCCATCAGCGCCGCGTCGCCGCGCAGCAAAGCCGCCAGCCGCGCCGCGACCGCCGCCTCCGCGCTCACAGCGACACCCGCCGCCACGGCGTCCACAGCGCTGTGACAATGTTGGGAACAGCAGGTTCGCCGCCGCCGTCCCGCGCCGCGTAAAGATGCTGGATCATCCGCAGCATCCCTTGCTTCAGCGCGTCGGGCAAGGCGCCCGCATCCACCGCCAGCCCCGCCTGATAGCGCACGATCACGCTTTCCGCCGCGCCCGGCTCCAGCACCCGCACCGCCACCGCGCCATCATCCTCGGCGCGCATTTCCCAGGCCTCGCGCGCCAGCACCACTGGCAAGCCCGTTTCGGGTTGCAGCGTCACATCGACCACGCTGCGCACCGGCTGCCGGCGCAGCCGTATCCACCCGTCCGCCACCGGCCGCTCCTCGGCAACCTCGCGCACGACCAGCATCTGCCCCGTCGCCAGCTCGCACAAATTGGCGGCGCTGCGGATAAGTGCCGTCACGACGCCATCTTCGGTGTTCGGCCCCAGCCGCAGCCACTCCCGCGCCTCGGCCAGCGATACCGGCAGAGGGCCGGCCTCGATTGTCAAACTGTGCATATCACTCTCCCAATCCCCTCTGTGCCCGCAGGGCATGGGGAGGTGGCCCCGAAGGGGTCGGAGGGGCCGCCCCCTCGCGTCCGAAAATGTTTCACGCAGAGAGCGCCGAGTTCCAAAGAGTCCGCAAAGAAAACGTTTGCCAAGCCCTCTTGTCCAAAACCTCGCAGCCCTCACCAAAGTGCAAGGGAAAGAAAAAGCTTCGCTCAAAAAGCCCTCTGCGGTCTCTGTTCCCTCTGCGCCCTCTGCGTGAACCCAAAAAGCCCCTCCCCCGAAGGGTAGGGGGAGCCCATCAGCTCACGGCAAATTTCATCAGCTTCACCGCCTCGCTGTTCGCCAGCGCGCCGCCCACGCGCTTGGTCGCGTAAAAATGCACAAACGGCTTGTTGCTGAACGGATCGCGCAAGATCGCTGTCTCGCCGCGGTCGGCGATGACATAGGCCTCGCGGAAATTGCCAAACGCGATCGACAGGCTGTCGGCGGCGATGTCGGGCATGTCTTCGGCCTCGACCACCGGATAGCCCAGCAGCGTCGCGGCTTGCCCCTCGATCAGCCCCGGCTGCCAGATAAACGCGCCGTCGCTCGTTTTCAGCTTGCGGATGCGCCCCAACGTATCGCTGTTCATCACCCAGGTCGCACCCTGACGATAGGGCGCGCGCAGCGCGTGGACCAGATCGACCAGTTTGTCCTGCGGGTTTGCCGCCGGAAATGCCCCCGCTACGCCCGACGCCACATGCTGGATCGTGCCGAATGGCCGCGCCGTGTCATTCTGGTTGGTCGTGGCATAGGTCAGCAGCCCCTTGGGCCGATTCACCCCGTTGCCGGTCAGAAACGCCGCGCCTTCGGCAACGGCAAATTCGCGCGCAATCTGGTCAGCCAGCCAGCCTTCAACATCGAACATCGCATCGTCGAGCATCGCCTGGCTCGCCGCCGGATTGGCATAGAGCGACCCCGTCGGCGGCACAATTTCGACAAAGCTGCGCGTTGCGGTTTCGGGCCGCGCCGCGGTCTCGCCAACCCAGCCCGCTGCCGTCGCACCGGTTGCGATCAGCTTGCGATAGCCTGCGGTGCCCGTCTGCACGACGTTGGCAATCGCGCGAATTGGCGACAGCGATTTCAGCGTCGCGCCGATCATTTCATCAATCTCGCGCGGCACCGCAAAACCGCCCTCGGCATTGGTGGCCCCGCTAAGCGCCTTCAGCTCAACCCCGGCATCAAGGCCCCGCCGCAGATAACGCTCGGCAAAGGCCACCCGCGCCGGATCGCGCACGCCGCCATCCGCCGACTTCACCCCGTCGAGCGGCAGGCGCGCCGCGCTTACTGCCGCCCGCTCGACCTGCGCGCGCAAAGCCGCCACCTCGCCGCGCACCGCGGCAATTTCCTCCGCCGCCAACACCGCCTCGAACGCGCCTTCCAGCGCCTCGGCCTTTACCTCGATATCCATAAACTCGCTCCTTGCTGCAAAAAAATCCTCCCTGTGCCCGCAGGGCATGGGGAGGTGCCCCGAAGGGGTCGGAGGGGCGGCGTGCGCAGCACGCCAGCTGCGCTGGCGGCCCCTCCGTCGCTGCGCGCCACCTCCCCACCGCTGCGCGGCAGGGAGGACGATCAAACTTCCACCGCAATCACCCGCGCCAATGGCTGCATCGGCTGCTTCACCAAACTCACCTCGATCAGTTCGACATCGTGCAGCACGCGCGGACCCACCCCCGCCGCGCGCTTCACCCGATATCCGAACGACAGCCCGGTCATGCGCCGCGCGGCGACCAGCGCGCCGACGCGCGGGCCAACCCGCGCCACCACGCGCAATCCCCGCGCATCCTCCGCCAGCCCCTCGACCGTCCCGATCACCCGCGCGGGATCATGCTGCCACAGCAAAGGAACCCGCACCCCTGCCGCCAACGACCCGGCAAAAGCCCCCCGCCGCACCACATCCCCGCCGCGGTCCTCCCGGTCAAAAATGGCGGCATAGCCCGCGAACCGCACGCCATCGGCGTGCGCCCCGGGCTCGACCCGGGGTCCAGGGCGGCCTTGCGCGGCGGCCAGCGGCACTGAAAGCCTCACCGCACCCACGCGCCAAACCCCAGTTTGACCGCAAGTCCGATCAACAACAGCGCCAGCGCCCCGCGCACCGCCCAATCGACCGCCGCCTTCCATGCGCTCGATTTGGCATCGCGCCAGGCTTTCAGCAGTTCGCGCAGCTCGCTCACATCATCGCGCGCCGCCTCGTCGGCCAGGCCCAGCCGCGCCAGCGCCCGCCGCGCTCCCAGCTCCGCCGCCTCTTCCACCGCCGCGCGCCACAACACATCATCAGGCGCAGCCGCATCGCTCAGCAGGCGCGCCAACGCCGCTTCCTCGTTCATGATTTTTCTCCAAAACTGAAACCCCCTCCCGTTGGGGAGGGGCTGCGATGCCCGCTAACACACCGTAGGGCTGAGCTTGTCGAAGCCCGTCGCGCAGCAACAAACTGACGGCGCAAATCCGTGCCACGCCCTTCGACAAGCTCAGGGCTACGGTGCAGGCCTCACTCCACCCCCACCAACGCCCGCTTTTCCTCGCGCGTCAGCCAGTCGGCACTCGCCACCATTGCCCACAGCCGCTCGCGGTCCTCGGCCATCGCCGGCACCTTATCGACATCGACGCGCAAGCTCGCATCGGCGAACCACGGCGTCAGCGCGCCCGCGATCCCGCCCAAAATCTTGCACGCCAGCGGCAACACTGCCTGCCGCCACAGCGCGCGGCTGGCCTCGCGGTAATTCGCGTAAGTCGCATCCCCCGGCAGCCCCAGCAGCATCGGCGGCACGCCAAAGCCGGTCGCGATTTCGCGCGCGGCTGAATCCTTCAGCGCCAGGAAATCCATGTCCGCGGGCGACAGCGACAGCGATTGCCATTTCAGCCCGCCTTCCAGCAACATCGGCCGCCCCGCATTGGCCCCGCCCGCGAAACTCTCGTTCAGCTCGGCGCGCAGCCGGTCAAACTGTTCGGGCGACAGCGGCAATCCCTTCTCGCCCTCATGCACCAGCGCCCCCGATGGCCGCGCCGCATTGTCGAGCAGCGCGCGGTTCCAGCGATTGGCCGCATTGTGCGCCGCCACCGCCGCCGCCACCGCCGACAAACACCCCACGCCATAATGGTCATCGCCGGGATGCAGCCCCTGCAAATGTACGATCGCTGGCCGTCCCAACTCATCCAGCGCATCAAGCAAAATCACCTGTCCGCCCACGCGATAACGATAGGCCACCGGCCACCCCCGCCCATCGGCCTCGACGCTCACCCGCTCGGGGCGCAGCGCAAACAGCTCGCTCGGCACGCCATCAACGCTGCCAAGGATTTGCACATAGGCATTGCCATGCAGCATCAACTGCGCCGCCAAAGTCTCGAGCAAAGCCTGCCCCGCGCTCGCGCGCCGCACCAAAGCCACCAGCGCCGGATCCGACGCCACAAGCGGCGCTTCGCCAACAGCCTCCGCCACCATCCGCACCGCCCGCGAAGCAATGGCATTGCCCAGATAAGCCTCGCGAAACTGCACCTCATACGAAGGCGCAGCCACCGGCGCGGCCCCCGAAAAACGCGACAAAAAAGGCCGCGCAGCACCCTGCGCGGCCTTACGGCTCCAGAATTTCATAATCTTCTCCCATTTAAATCCTCCCTGTGCCCAACGGGCATGGGGAGGTGGCGCGGCGAAGCCGTGACGGAGGGGCTTGCTGCGGCAAAGCACACCGCTGCCGTTCAACGACCAGCGCTGGCCCCTCCGACCTCTCCGGGGCCACCTCCCCATCGCTGCGCGACAGGGAGGAACATATCACTCCTCCCCGTGCCGAAGGCATGGGGAGGTGGCATCGCGCAGCGATGACGGAGGGGCTAAACGCTCTCGGCCAAAACCATCCGCACCATGGCATCCGCCACCCCATCGGCATCCGCCAACACCTCACGCGCCGCGACGCGCACCACGCGAAACCCTCGGGCCGCCAGCCAAGCATCGCGCACCAAATCGCGTGCAGGCCGGTCGCCCAGATCATGCGCCAGCCCATCCACCTCAAAAACCAGCTTGGCTGAGGGCGCATAAAAATCCGCCACAAAATCACCGACCGGGTGTTGCTTGCGGAACTTCACCCCGCACGGCTGACCGCGCAGCCGCTGCCACAACAGGACTTCGGGCAAGGTCATCGTCCGCCGCAAAACGCGTGCGCGCCTGACCGTCGCCTTCGTCGTCGCCCGCACCATCGCCAGCCCCTCCGACCCCTCTGGGGCCACCTCCCCATCGCTTCGCGACAGGGAGGAACATAATGGCAACATAGCGCACAAAGTCAATACTCCCTGTGCCGAAGACATGGGGTGTCGGCGCGCCCGCAGGGCGTGACGGAGGGGCTAAGTCTGTCGGGGACACGCCAATGCCAGACGGAACCGCCTACTCCCCGCTCATTCCGGCATTTGCTGGCTCCACGCAAAGGTCCACATATCGGCAATCTGGCTGCGCCGCGTGGTTTCGGCGGTGCCGATGCCGTGGCCGGCGTCTTTCTCGCTGCGCAGCATGACCATGCCGGGGAAACGGTCATGCGCCCGCGCGACGAACTTCGCGCTCATCCACGGCGCGACGCGCCGATCGGTCAGCCCGATGGTCATCATCGTATCGGGAATGGCCTTGGCGCTCAGCAATTGATGATAGGCATCCATCGCCAGCAAATCTTTGAACTGTGCCGGGTCCGCCGGATTGCCCACTTCATCGAACTGGTTCGCGCCATTTTCCGCCGCCCCAATCCGCGCCATGTTGACGACGCCGACGCCGGTGATCATCGCCCCAAAGGCATCGGGTGCGCGCAGCGCCGCCACGGGCACCAGCGCGCCCGCCATGCTGGCGCCATAGCTGACCGGCCCCTGCTTGGGGGCAATCCCTGCGGCGGTCAGGGTGCGGGCGCAGGCGATCAAATCTTCCTGGCCGCGCGGCTTATTGGGTCCGCGACCCGCTTCGTGCCAGTCGCGCCCGCGCTCGCCGCCGCCGCGCGTGCCGCAAAAGGCAATTGCCCCGCCCTTGGCGATCCACGCCATCCCGTCGCGGAAGTAAAATGGCGTCGCCGTATTGATGCCATAGCCGCCATAGGCCTCGACCAATGTCGGCACTCCGCCTGCGGGCACGGCTTTTTTGGACCGCAGCACCACCATCGGCACTTTGGTCCCGTCGGCACTAACGGCTTCCTTACGCTCGCTGATAAAGTCGGCGGCCCCGCTCCAGTTTTCCGACGCCAACCCCGTGTCGATGACCTTTCCATCCAGCAATTGGTACGCCCGGCTGTTGTTGAACCAGCCCGACATGGTGAAAACGGCCCCCGTACCTGACCGGTCAAAATCCAGAAAAAGGTCGCCCTCGAACGGCAGCGTCAGCTCGGCATAGGGGCTGCGCCCGTCCCTGCTAAAGAATATGCGCCCCACGCCATCGGTTTGCGCCGACACATAAACACCGTCCTTCGCGGTCACGAGGCTGGTAATGATCAGGTCGGGCCGGCCCGCAAAAACAATCGTTGCCGGGCCCATGGCGCCGTCGGCAGCCAGCTTGTGCACCATGATCTCTCCGGCGCCATTCGCCTTGGTGGACGACAGGAACAGATCGTCGCCGCGCAGTCCAAAGCCTTGCACCTTGTCGGCCAACGTGGCCACCGGCTTCCATTCCGGCTTGCCCGCCGCAACGGCGGCGGCTGTTGCAACCCATGCCGGATTGTCGGCCCGCGCGCCACCGCCAATGCCGATCACAAAGGGGCTGGACGGGGACCCCACCAGCAACGGAAACTCCTTTGGGGCAATATTGGCACCGCCGACGCTGCCGCCCAGCACCTTGGTCGGCGTGCCGCCCGCCAGATCGCGCACCCACGCCGTCATGCCCTGCATCGGGTCACTGGCATCGACCGGCGTTTCGGCAATCTGGGTATAGACAATCTTGCCGCCGGGCAGAAAGCCGAGGGTAAACTCGCCCCAGATACGCTCGATCGGCGCGCCGACCTTGGCGCCGCTGGCCACCTCATAGATCTGGATGTTGGTCAGCTCCGCGCCCGCGCTGGCAACATTGACCGCAATATATTTGCCGTCCGGCGACAATTGATACTCGTTGATGGTCGCCAGCTTGTCGCCGCCCGCACCTGGATCCAGGAACATTTTTTCTGCGCCCGCCACGCGAACATACAGCAGCGGCACCGGGGTCGACGCGTTGGCGCGGGTATAGGCCTCGGTCCCGCCAGCCCGGCTATAACTCCCGATCCGGGCCAGCCCCGACGAGCTGTCGGCAATCAACTTCTCAAATTCGGCGCGCACCGGCATGGCATCCAGCTTGGCCCGCGTTCGCGCGCCCTCGGCTTCGACCCATTTGACCATTTCCTCCTTGTTCGCCGGGTCTTCCATCCAGCGATATTCGTCGGGCACGGCGATGCCATGTATCTGCTCGACCAGCGGCACCTTGCGCGGCGACTCCGCCGCAGCGGGCACGGCGACGGAAATCACGGACGCCGACAATAGGGCGGCGCGCAGCAACGATACAGACATGGACAAAATTCCCCCGGGTGAAGTGCGTTCGCGCGACGAAACCGGCGGCCTTTATCTGTTATCGGCGAGTCGCACCGGGAACTATTCCGCAACGCCGCGCCTGTGACAAGCACCGCTCACGGCTGGCGCAGGCGCGGCTCCGCGCCGCCCCCTTGCAGCATCAATTCGGTCATTGCCCACACCAGCGCGTCGGCGCGATCGGGCGACCGCCCCGGCCCCTGATAGCCGCCGCCCATGATCAGACCGCACAGCTCATCCTCGACCGCAGCAAAGGCGCCAGCGTGAAAGGCCTTGCCCGCCTGATACAGCGTCAGCACCGGTTCGGCGCGCGCCACTTTGCCGCGCACGGCGTGCACCTTTTTCACCGGCATGGCGACATCGGCGGCCAGCAAGGTGCTCACCACCATGTCGCCGCCCTGATTGGCTTCAGCCACCACCCGGTCGGCTTGCCAGGCCTTTGCGGCTGCCGCGACCGCGCGCGCCCATTCGGCGGGCGAGGCAGCGGCGACGCTGTGGTCCGCCAGCACATAGGCTTTGCCGTCCGTTGCCTTGCCGACAACGATGATCCCGCACGCATCGCCGCCATCGCTGGCGGGCGGATCGACGCCGACCACGACCCGGCGCAGATCGGGCGCTGCCGCCACCCGGCACCGCTCGATCAAATCGCGCGTCCACAGCGCGCCCTCGGCATCCTCCAGCAGCTCGCCGTCCAGCTCCTGCCGCCCCAGCCGCGTCCCGCCATAGATCCGCTCCATCGCCTCTACCCAGCCGCTATCCATGTTGAGCCGGTTGGCCTGCGTCCGCCCCCGCGTCACCACGACGCCGGTCTCGGCCACCAGCCGCCGCAACAGCGGCCCGCCGCGCGGCGTCGTGGTTGCGATCGCCTGCGGCCCCCTGCCCCGCCGCAAGGTCAGCATCAAATTGTCCCACGCCGTCACCGCATCGGGCCATTTGCCCACCTCATCGCACCAGGCGAAATCATGCTCGGGCCCGCGCAGGCTGTCGGCGTCGCTCGCGCCGTACAGCGTCGCCACGCTGCCATTCGGCCATAACAGCCGCTTAAGGCTGCTCTCAAACTCGGGTCGCTCACCCGGCACGCCGATGTTCAGCAGGCCGCTAACGCCCTCCACCATCACGCTGCGCGCCTCGGCCGGCGTTTCGGCAACCAGCGCGATCCGCGCGCCGGGACGCCCCAGTGCCACGGCGCGCACCCATTCGGCGCCGGCGCGCGTCTTGCCAAAGCCGCGCCCGGCGAGCAGCAGCCACACCGCCCAGTCGACCGGCGGCGGCAATTGGTCGGGGCGCGCCCAATTGCTCCAGTCACATTCATAGTCAGCGGCGCTTTTGTCGGTCTGCCGATTGATCCAGGCCGCGCGCTCCGCTTCAGGAAGCGCCGCCAGCTCGGGCGCCTTCATTCGGTCCCTGCACGGTCTGCAGCCGTCACGTCCGCCTTTCCAAAGGAACTCCCGCCCACAACCCGAACTCCCCCAACGCAATCGGGCCGCCCGATCAGGGCTTTCACCCCGACCGACCGGCCCGACTCGCAATTCTCGATAGTCCTGATTTGTGCCATAACAGCGTCACGCTGTCAAGCAAAAATAACCTATATGGTTATATATTATCCGGGGACACGCTATTGGGTATCCCCTTTTCGCATGCCGCTAAGGCCTCACCGGCACTGCAGCGAGCCGCGATCAATCTCGCGGCCCAGCAGGCCGCCGCCCACCGCGCCCAAAATGGTGCCGACGGTGCGGTCGCCGCGGCTGTCGATCTCGCGGCCGATCAGCGCGCCGACCCCCGCCCCGATGATCAGGCCGGTGGTGCCATTCTCGCGGCGGCAATAATATTTGCCATCGCGCCCGCGCCAGATGCGGTCGTCACGGCCGATGCGTCGCGGCTCGTAATAGCGGCCACGGCTATCATAAACGCGGTCCTTGGCACGCTTGCCATGGGCGGGGGCCCAGGCGGGCGGATCGGCAAAGGCCACGGTCGGCGCCGCAACGGGCGCCATCACAGCGGCGGCCAAAATCAGTCCAAGGGTCTTTTTCATTTTATCCTCCTCGTATTATCCGAGTGAAATTCGTCTGCAAGCAAAGGCAAAACGGCCCACGTCACGCGATGTTCCTCGCTCCGCCGCCGCCAGACGTCTGCTCGTCGTCCGCACGGTATCAATGCTGCGGACCGCAACGCTTATCGACGCGCGCAGATGAACCCTTCGTTTATCCGAAATTTAGCGACAGTTCACTCAACCGCCTCGGCCGCGCGCCCGAACGGCGCATTCAACCGCACAATGTACAGGTTCAGGATCGCGGCAAAGCTGACCCAGACAAAATAGGGCACGATCAACCAGCTCGCGAGCACCGAAAACTGGCGCAGCCCCACGCACAGCGCCAGCACCGACCCCCACAGAAACACCACCTCGACCAGCGCCCAGTCGGGCCGCCGGAAATTGAAAAACAACGGCGACCATAAAAAGTGGAACACGAAGTTCACGCCATAGAGGACAATAATCGCGGTCCGCCCGGCATCATCGACCGCGCCGTCCCACGACAGCACCGCCGCCCACGCCGCCAACCCCAGAATCAAGGTCCATGCCGGGCCAAACAGCCAGTCCGGCGGCTGCCACGGCGGTTTCTTCAGCGCGCGATACCACGGCCCGATGGTGGTCAGCAGCCCGCCCGCCCCGCCCAAAATGACGGCCCAGACGATGGCGGCGATGACATGGGTTTCGGGCATGGTGTTGAGCATGACAGCACATGCTGCGCCGCACAACCGGTGATTGACGGGCGGCGATTGGTCAATTCGCGCCGTCCTGACAATTCGGCCTTGTTGGCCGCGGCAAATCACCTTAGGTCAAACGCTCCGGGGTTAAGCGACCTCCCGGTCAAGCGCCACGGCGCCCAAGCGTTGCCTGACTGACTCTGCTTGCAGAGCGATGGAGGCTTGCTTGAAACCGACCGCCCTGATTCTGTTCCTGCTGCTGTCTGCGCCTGCCCATGCGCAAGACGGTCTGACCGTCACCGGCAGCGTCCGTTTGCGCTACGAAACGATCACCGGCCAGGCGCGTTCCGGGTTTAACACCAGCGACCAGCTTCTCAATCTGCGCACCATCCTCGGTGGCGAATATCGGACCGGCGATCTGCGCATCGGCGCCGAGCTGTTTGACAGCCGTGTCTATGGCGAGAACCCTGGCACGCCCGTCACCACCAATGAAGTCAATACCGCCGAACTGGTTCAGGCCTACGTCGCCTATGAACAGCCGGGCGCGTTCGGCTCCGGGACCTCTATGGCCGTGCAGGCTGGCCGCTTCACCCTCAACCTCGGCTCGCGCCGTCTGGTCGCCGCCGACGATTACCGCAACACCACCAATGGCTATACCGGCGTGCGTGCCGATCTGGGTTTGGGCGGCGGAACATCGGCAACGCTGATTTACACTTTGCCGCAGGTTCGCCTGCCCGGCGACCGCGCCGCGCTGGCCAACAACCGCGTCCGTTTCGACCGCGAGAGTTTTGATCTGGTGCTGTGGGGCGGCATCATTTCCAAAAAGCTCGGGCGCAGCGGCGCCGCCGCCGAGCTCTCCTTTTTCCATCTTGGCGAGCGCGACCGACCGGACGGCCAGTCCCGTGACCGCTCGCTAGAGACCCTGGCCTTGCGGATGGTCCGCGAACCGTCCGTGGGCACAATCGATTTCGACAGCGAAACCATTTACCAGTTCGGCACGATCAGCAGCGGGCTTGCCGCCACTGCACCGACACTCGACGTGTCAGCATGGGCGGCCCATGCCGAACTGGGCTATACATTGCGCCGTCCCTGGTCGCCGCGCATCGCGCTCGAATTCGATTATGCCAGCGGAGATGGACGCGGGCGGCGCTTTGGCCGCTTCGACACGTTGTTTGGCATGCGGCGCGCCGAACTCGCCCCCGCCGGTCTCTACAACTCGGTCGGCCGCGCCAATGTGCTTGCGCCGGGCATCCGGGTCGAGGCCACTCCGAACAAGCGCTTCGACATTTTTGCGGCGTGGAAACCGCTATGGCTCGCCTCGCGGTACGACAGCTTCTCCACGACCGGCGTGCGCGATCCAACGGGCCAATCGGGCCGCTTTGCCGGGCATCAGATCGAAGCGCGCTTACGCTATTGGCTGGTCCCCAAGCGGCTGCGGCTCGAATGGAACGGGCTGCTGCTCGCCAAAGGCGAATTTCTGCGGCGCGCACCAAATGCGCCCGATCCGCGCGACACCCGCTATATGTCATTCAACGCGGTGGTCAGCTTCTAACACGGATCTCGCGCCGTTGCCGCCGCAATTGCCGCAGGCTACCCAGCCTGCACCCGGATTTACAGCAACGGCGCATTCTCGCCGCACAGCGGCTGCGCCAGCCGGTCGGGCAATGGCAAAGCGGCCACCCGCGGCGCGATCCAGCGCCGCGCGCGTTCCAGTTCTGCGCCCAATTCCGCGCGTGTCGCGGCAATCCGTGCCTTGCGCTGGCGATTGTCAAAGGCGGCATTGGGATTTTTCGAATAGGTTGAAAACAGCGGCCCTGCCACAATCGCCCCGGCGGCCGCGTCAGACAGCGGACAGCCGAAATAGCGCCCGGCGGCCGACAGGCTGGCCTGCGGCGCGTCGAACAATATATTGGCGTCCAGACTGCACAGCGCGGGATTGGCGGCGAGCGCGGCGACATAGGCGCGAATTTGGAACAGCCACAGCGCGGCGGCCTTTTCGGCGGGGTCCAGCGCCGCCGCACCCACCTCCGGCAACGCCGCGATGCGCATTTCGGCAAAAATGCGCTCCACCCAATTGCGATGATTGGGGCTGCGCAAAATGGCGGTCAGATAATCGTCAAGGCCGAAATGCAGCAAAATGCCGCGCGGCTGCGCCGATACCGCCAGCAGCGCGGGGATGATGGCGTTGACGGGCACATTGGCCTTCACCACCACCCGGTCATCATCGGCGAAGCGGCGCGCCAGCATCGCGATGGCGACGTCCAGCCGCTGTTGCCAGCTTTCGCTCGCCGCCGCCCCGGCCTCGACGCCCAGCGCGCGCAGCGTCACCGGCTCGCGGATCACCAGCGTGCGGCCCGCCTGTTCCAGCGCGCGCGCCAGCAGCGTCGATCCCGTGTGTGCCATGTGGAAAATCCAGCCCAGCTCCGGCGCGGCAGCGGCGCTGGGCCGCGCCGCCGCCACATCGGCCCACGGCACACGGATCAGCTGGTCGTCCAGCGTGACAATCCGGTCATCAAAGAAAATCGACCGCGCATAACATTCGCGGTTCATCCGCAGGAACAGCGCGTCGCCCGCGTCAAAGCCATAGAGGTAGAAATGCGGATCGCGCTGCAGCGCCAACATTTCTGTGCCGGACATGCCTCGGATGTAGCAATGTCGTACCTGCTCGCATAGATGGGCGATGCCCCACGTCTCGCGGCCCTATCCCGACCGACCTCTCACCTTGGTTCAGGCCGCCGCTGGCGAAACCCTCGACGCCGTGCCCGCAGCGACCATCGGTGAACAACTGCGCACCTCTGCCGTGCTTGTGCGCGGCTATCCCGCCGGGCTGGCCAGCTTCAATGCCTTTGCCAAACAATATTGCGCGGTGTCGGTTTTCAACCAAAGCCCCAATCGCGCGATGCTCGACCAGCAGAACAATATCCAGTCGGTCAACCTTGGGACCGACGCCTTTCCGCTGCACCCCGAATTGTCGCGCGAACCATGGAAGCCCGATCTGTGCTTTTTCCACTGCCTCGATGCGCCGCGCGCGGGCGGGCAGACGACCTGGTGCGACGGCGTCGAACTCGTCCGCCGCTTGCCCGCGCCCGTGCGCGCCGCGCTCGAGCACCGCGCGCTGCTCTACATTCAGCCCGCGCCGCCCGCCATCCTCGCCTTTTGGCTCGGCACACCCCAACCCGACGACGGCCTGCTCGCCAACCCGCCCGCGCACTGCCCCTATGGCTTTCGTCGCCTGCCGGGCGGCATCGTGCGCTATTTCACCGCCCCCGCGCTGCACCGCACGCTCTTTGGCGGCGAGCTGGCGTTCGGCAATTTCCTCCTCTTCGCGCGGCTGTATCTCAACAATGATCATGTGCCGTTGTTCGACGACGGCAGCATCATCCCCGATTGGATTGTTGACGCCGTCCAGCAAGCGGCGGACCCGATTACCTATCCCGTCGGCTGGCAGAGCGGCGATATCTTGATCCTCGACAACAGCCGCTTCATGCACGGCCGCACCGCGATCAAAGAACCCGGCGAGCGGCTGATTGCCTCCTATTTTGGTTATCTCGACTGCGTCGAGCGCGGCGCGCACGAAATCGCCGATCCGCCCTGGCGCAAACCCGGCTTTGCGCCGCCCGGCCCACAGCAAGTGGCGGCATGACCGAAGCCACCGTCATTCCCCCGACTGCCGCGCAAGCGCGCGCCGCCTTGCTGCGCGATGGGCCGATCCTGTCGACTTTGGTGCGGCTCAGCCTGCCCAATCTCATCGCGCTCTGCTCGGCGACGGTCGTCTCGATTGCCGAGACGGCTTATGTCGGCACGCTGGGGGTCGCGGCCTTGGGCGGCGTCGCGCTGGTCTTTCCGGTCTTCATGCTGATGCAGATGCTTTCGGCCGGCGCGATGGGCGGCACCGTGTCGGGCGCGATCAGCCGCGCGCTGGGCAGCGGTGATCAGGCGCGTGCGCGCGGCCTTGCCTTCGCCGCGCTCGCCATCGGGCTCGGGCTCGGGCTGCTGCTCAGCCTCGCGGTGCGCGCCTTTGGTCCGCTTGCCTTTGCCGCCATGGGCGGGCGCGGCGCCGTGCTGGCGTCGGCGATCCAATATGCCAATGTCGCCGCTCTCGCGATCACCGCCATCTGGGTCACCAATATGCTGGCATCGGTGGCGCGCGGCGCGGGCAATATGGCCGTACCCGCTGCCACCTTGCTGGCGGCGGGACTGGTGCAGGTCGCCGTCGGCGGCGCTTTCGGGCTGGGCCTCGGCCCTGTCCCGCAGCTCGGCATGGCCGGGGTCGCGCTCGGCCAGGTCGCCGCCTTCACCGCGGCGGCAGTCGTGCTGTTCATCCATCTGCGCAGCGCGGGCGCGCCGCTGCGCCTTGTGTGGAGCCCGGGCGCACTGCAGCTGCGCTATATCGCCGATCTGCTGCGCGTTGGCGCGGTGGCGATGCTCTCGCCGCTCCTGTCGGTTTCGACCATCCTCGTCCTCACGTCGCTCGTCGCCCGCTTCGGGGCAGAGGCGCTGGCGGGCTATGGCATCGGCGTCCGGCTCGAATTTCTGCTCATCCCCATCGCCTTTTCGGTGGGTGTCGCCTGCGTGCCGATGGTCGGCACCGCCATCGGCGCAGGCAATGTCGCGCGCGCACGGCGCATCGCCTGGACCGCAGGCGGGCTCGCCTTCGCCGCGCTCGCATTGCTTGGCATCGTCGCCGCGTTCGCGCCGGGGCTGTGGGTCGATCTTTTCACCGACGAAGCCGCGGTGCGCAGCGCCGCCTATGACTATCTCGGCATCGCCGGGTTCAGCTATGGCTTCTTCGGGCTGGGGCTCTGCCTTTATTTCGCCTCGCAAGGCGCGGGCCGCGTCGGCGGCGCTATCGCGGCGCAGGCGCTGCGCCTGACGGTCGTGCTGACCGGCGGCTGGTATCTCGTCAGCACCGGCGCCCCGCTGTGGACCGTCTTCCTGCTCTCGGCGCTGGCAATGGTCCCCATGGGCCTCGGCACCGCGCTCTTCATCAAACTGGCGCGCTGGTAGGGGTCACTCCCCCTTGACCACCGCCCCGTCCTTCATGATCACCGCGAAATTCTTGGCCGGGTCACCGATCAGGTCGATGTTGGCGATGGGATCGCCATTCACCAATATCAGGTCGGCGAGCGCGCCTTCCTGCACCACCCCCAGCGTGCCCTGATAGGGCGTGCGCGGGCCCGACAGCGCCAGCAGCTGCGCATTGTCATGCGTCACCAGCTTCAACAGCTCGGCGGGCGTGAAGTGCGGTTTCAGCCGCAGGATATAGGCGTTCTGCTGCGCGTTGAGGTCGGGCTCGAACAGGAAATCGGTGCCCCACGCCAGCTTCACCCCCAGCCGCTTCGCCATCGGCCACACCACGCGCTGGCCTTCGATCACCGGTTTGCGTTTCTCGCGCCGCGCCGGGTCCATCGCCTCGGTTGAATCGACCAGCATCTGCCCCGACAGCCAGATGCCCTTGTCCGCCATCAGCTTCAGCGTCGCCTCGTCGAGCAGATTGCCATGCTCGATCACCTTGACCCCCGCCTCGATCGCGCGGCGCACCGATTTGGCGTGATAGGCGTGCACGGTGACGTAAGTGTTCCAGTCATCGGCCGCCTCGACCGCCGCCTTCATCTCGTCGAGCGTATATTGGGTGACGTCGAGCGGGTCGAAATCCGACGATGTCCCGCCCCCCGCCGCCAGCTTGATGTGGCTCGCGCCGAAACGCAGGTTTTCGCGCACCGCGGTCAACACCTCGTCGCGCCCGTCGGCGATTACGCTCGCCCAGACGGTTTCGGCCGCCGACATTTTCCCCGAAAAGCGCCGCGATGGCTCGTTCGGCCCGCGCAGATCGGCGTGGCCAGAGGTTTGCGAGATCATCGGCCCCGACACCCACAGCCGCGGGCCCTTGACGCGCCCGCCATCGATCAGCTTTTTCAGCTCGAACGCAGGCCCGCCCACATCGCGCGCGCTGGTAAAGCCGCGCAGCAGCATCGCCTGCGCCTGCTGCGCCGACGCCGCCATCAGCTTTTCGGGCGTCATCCCCGGCGCGGCGAGCTGCGCGGGGGTAAAGGCGTTGAACATCATATGCACATGATTGTCGATCAGCCCGGGCATCAGCACCCGCCCGCGCCCGTCGATCACCCTGGCCCCGTCTCCGCTCTGGCGCGGCGCGATGCGCGTGATGACATTGCCCTCGACGCGCACATCGGTCGGCGGCGACAGCGCCGGGCCAACCCCGTCGAACACGCGCACGTTGCGGAACAGCGTTGCGGCCGGCGCCTCCTGCGCGGCGGCGGGCGCCACCAATGCGGCCAGCGCCAGCGCGATCATCGCCAAAAAGCGCACCATCCCCAACTCCCCTGCCGTTGGTATCGCGGGCGCAGTGTGGGCCGCGACTATGACCCGGATGTTACGCCATTTTCGCTATTTGGAAAGGGGGGGCGACCCCGCGCCGCCCGGCCTGCAAGCGGCAGTCCGGGCTTCGCGGGGTCGCGGGTCGCGCTCAGGGGCGCAGCTGGCCGCGGATCGCCCCGTTGGGATATTCCGCGGTGTGGACATTGACATAATATCGCTGCGGATTTCTCTCGATCCGGTCCTGCGTCCATTCCGCGCCATCGGTGCAGCCTTTATAGCCGCCCTCGTTGGCGGGCCGCAGGGTAAACACCGGCGGGCCGTTCGTTCCGGGCGCGCCAACATGGATATGCGCGGCGGTGATCGGGCCGATGCCGCTGATATCATTGAGGTCCCAGCACACTTGGCCGAAATTATCAGAGATCGATATCTCGGCCTTGCCAGAACCGTCCCGATCGCCCCCGCCCACTTCCTGCGCGCCGGTCAGCGTGGCGTAATAGGTGCTGGCCGTTTCCTCGGCGACGGTTTCTTCAATCGTGGCACAGCCGGCCAGCGCGGCAAAGCCGGCAATGCTCGCCAGCAGGGGGATTGGATTCATTTTCATGACGGTTCCTTTCACTATGCGCGCGAAATGCGCGTCGCATCTGCAGGGCCATAACCACCGTCGTGGGATTAAGGTCCGCGATCACTTCGCGTGATCTGTTTGAAAGGCGGTCACCGTCGCATCGCTGCGCGACAGGGAGGATTTTGGTCGCGCTAAGACGCAAGGGCGAGAAGGAAGACCGCGTCTTGCGAACGGGGACATGTCCGCCTGCCCTCAGGTCTGGCGACCCAAGGTCTACGGTCGCCTGTCCCCGTGCTGGGAGTACGGGGGGAATTTGGGGGTGAGTGAGGTGTCACCGTAATTCCGACCGTAATTCCTGCAATGTCGGCTTTGCGCCCCAATGTAAGCCATTCCGCGGCAACTTGGACGATCCCGAAAGCCGCCATTCTGTTACTGGCGCCCGTTGGTAGTATTCTCGCCGGTTAACCTAGATTTTGAGGTGCTCGCGCCTATCTTTCTTCAATGGCTGCGCAGCATCAACACTACGTCCCGAAACTCCTCCTTCGCGGCTTCCTCAGCGCTGACCCCGAACGGGCGGGGAAAGAACAAGTTCATGTGCTCGATCTTGAAGCTGAGAAGTCCTTCCCGACGTCAATCGACAACATCATGGGTGAGCGTCGCTTCAACGAATTTTGGGTCGATGACGACGTGCTTGCGACAATCGAATCATGGACAGGCCGAATCGAGTCTCATCTTGCCCCTATCATCGAACGAATCAGGGCGGAAAAGACGCTAGAGCGCACGCCAGAGGAAGTTGCGAACCTCGCGTTTCTGGTGGCGTTCCAATTCGTAAGGACCAAGAGCATGCGCCTGATGCCAGAGAGGATCGATGCTCAGCTACGCCGGCATGTCAAGCGCATGGGATTGGATCCAGCGAAGGTTGATGGCTTGATGAAGCTCGACGAGGAAGGCCTCAAGAAGGAGCACATCCGGCATCAGGTTCAGAATCTCGAGAAGTATGTAGAGATCATGGCCGAGAAGGAGTTCTTCCTGATGACGCCGCCGGATGGGCGGTCATTCTATATCGGCGATCACCCTGTTGTGCTGCACAATGACGAGCCAAGAACTATGCATACAGGCCATCTCGGAATTGGGGCGGCCTATATTCAAATCTACTTGCCGCTCTCGTCGGACGTGCTGCTATGCGCTTATGACAAGGCAGTGTTGGGCCAAATGATGAAGGCATCTGACGAAGCTCGCAACAAAGAGGTGGCGGGATATGCCCTATCTAAGCTGATTACCGGTGAGATTTCTGCCGCGCAGATGAAAGCAGCAATTGATGCTGCTCGCGATCTCGACCCCGTGGCGGCAATGATAAAGTCCATTAGGGCTGGTCTGCCGATCAAGATCGGTCCTGAGCAGGTCCAATGCTATAATTCGTTGCAGGCGTTCTTTGCTCACAGGTTTGTGATCGACCCTGACGATAGCTTTGCCGTCGCGCACGACATTATTGCTGAGAGGAAGTCAGTCGATCTGGAAGGACAAGGCGCTGAACCGGAAGACTTGGCTGCCAAGTATTTTCCAGAAGTTGACCTTTCGGCACTGGCGAGGCCGAGCGCAGGCAAGCGTAATCCCAAGGCGCGCCCAGCCAAGTGATGTTAGGGCAAGCGCGCAAGGCAAAGCGACACGCTGCTTGCCAGGATAAACGAGGCTGAGGGCGAGATCGCCAAGGCGGCGAAGCGGAAGCGAATCCAGACTGGAGCTGGGCCACTGTTCGAAAGGTGAGGCCCCTGTCACTGATTCACCCTTTCCGGCTGCAGTGGCTCGAACGCAACAAGGGGTTGTTGACGGGCTGGTCTTTGATCCGCTCGTCTGATCAGCGGACAGACCGCAATCGGCCCAGTTGATGACTGTCTGGAGCTGGCAAGGCTGCCGGTCGGCAATGCGCCTTCTTGTCTGTCGTTCGGGCGATCACCAAAAGGACCCAATATCAGACGTCAGATGTTAACGCGTTTATACGTGAGCGGATCACGGATAGAGGAATGTTTTCCGCTCTGTCTGACGGCTGACATATTTTAACCCACAAGAATCATTTTTCGAAAAATGAGGGATATTGTGTGCGTAGTCGCCGTTTGCCCGATCATCCTTGCGGACTCGCCCCTTCTCACTCGTCTCCTTCACGAGCCGAATCAGCCGAGGCGAGCAATGCTTTCGCGACCGAGGTCAATGCGCTCGTCGATGCGTACCAGAAGTGGGTGGTCGAGCATAAGGATGATGAAAGCCGGTAAGGACGTGCTGCTTAGGTGATGCGGATAACCTTCGAAGCGCTAAAAGGGGGACGGCGACGGGGCCTTTTGCAATGACGTTGCGTAAGGTTGCTGATCAACCTAGATTGCTAGGTAGGCGTCACGAAGGGAGCCGGTATGAGTGCGGATAAGGCCGAAAAGGGCAACAAGAAGAATTACCACTATTTCGTCGATGATATCAAATATGATACTGAGGACGGAACGGCCACTGGTGCCCAAATCAAGTCGAGGCTACCGGATTTCGATCCCAACTATCAGCTTGTTCTGGAGGGACGGGGGCAAGAGGCTGATCGCGTGATCGGCGACAGCGAAACCGTTAGCCTAGATCCTCCTCCGCCGCGCTTTTATACCGTTCCGCCTGCGAACTTCGGTTGATGCATCCGCTCGTCGAACAGCAACTGGAAATGCTGCGGAACAAGAATATCGAATTTGAACCCTTGGGAAATACCTCGGGCGAATTCGTGCTCAAGTTTCCAAAACTGAAGCTTCCAGCCGGATGGAACAAGGAAGAGACCGCTATCTGGATGGTCGTGCCGGCGGGCTATCCGTTCGCGGCACCGGACTGCTTCTGGGCTGACCAAGGGCTCACCCTCGACAACGGGATTCCGCCGCAGGCATCTGGACAACAGGCGGTTCCCCATACTGGCGAGATGGCCACTTGGTTTTCCTGGCATGTGTCGGGTTGGAATCCCAACAGGGACAGTCTTTTGAGCTTCTATCGGCTGATCGAGCGCCGCCTCAATGATGTCCGATGAAACTGTTATTTCCAGCACCCGCCCTCGATGATTTGACGCGCACGCTCCTCGCAAGTCCCGACGAATCCTGCGCCATCCTGATCGGCGAAGTTCAGGACGAAAAAGTTATCTCGTCGAGCACCTATACGGCATCGCGGCACGCCTACCGACATCGCGATTCCATATCCGCCATCTTGTCGCCAGACTTTCTTGTCCCGGTCGTCGCCAAAGCTCGGGAGCGCGGCGCCGCGGTGATATTCGTCCACACGCATCCCGGCTCGCAGGGAACGCCTGTCTTCTCGGCGATCGACGATGCAGGCGAGAAGGAACTAGCAGCGTTTCTCGACCGGCGCATCCCCGATCGGCCACATATGGCAGCCGTGATCGGGCCAGATGGTATCGCCGCGCGCCGGCTTGGCACGAATGAGCCCGTCCGCATCCTGCAGGTCGGCGCTTCGATCACTGAGCCCACCGCGGGGCGGGAAGACGGGCGTGATCTCGGTCTTTGGGACCGGCAAGTTCGCGCCTTTGGCGTGGACGGCCAATCGATCTTGCGACGGCTGAAGGTTGCGATCGTTGGGGCGGGCGGAACGGGTTCGGTCGTCGCCAAGCAGCTCACGCATCTCGGGGTCGGAGAATTGCTGATCATCGATCCCGACATCGTCGAGGACACCAATCTGAACCGATTGGTCGGGGCGTCGCTAGGTGATGTCGGTAAGAGCAAGGCCGAAGTCATGGCTTCAGAAATTGCGCGCACGGGACTGGGTACCAAGGTAACTGCTTCGAGCGCCGATGTGCGTTCTCCTGCGGCGATCGACAAAATCGCGGCATGCGACGCGATTTTCTCCTGCACGGACTCGCACTCCAGCCGGGCGGTGTTGAACCAGGTAGCGTTTCAGTATCTCGTCCCGACGTTCGACGTGGGCGTTGCGATCGGCACCAAGGATGGCGGTATCCAGCATGTAGCGGGCCGGGCACAAATGCTTGCCCCTGGGCTAGGATGCCTCGTTTGCGGCAATGCTCTCAATGGTGAAACGATCCGCCGTGAACTGATGTCGGCCGAGGCGTTGGCTGCGGATCCGTATTTTGATGGCGACGGCGTTGCGCAGCCGGCGGTGGTGTCGATCAACTCGACCATGGCGTCGCTGCTCGTCACCATGTTCTTGTCAGCTTTCACTGGCGCACCTCTGCGCGCCCGCCTTCAATATTATGACGGCATGAGCGGACGGGTCCGCGCCGCGGCGCAGAGGCCTGATCCGACCTGTCTCGTTTGCTCGAGTTCGGGGGCTCTTGCCAAAGGACCGAGTTGGCCGATCGTCACGGGAATGATGCCTTGATCGAGCCACGGACGGCCGTCTTGTGGAATGGCGATCCACCGCCGAGCGACGTGGTTGACGCTCTCAGGACCCGCGGTCTGCTCGCGGAGCCCCTTTCCACCGTTGGGCCGGACGATCTCAACAAGGCCTGCGCAACTGTTTTTTGGGCCGACGGCAAGACTGCCTCCCAGATTATCGTTGGCGTGAAAGGCTTCGCCAAGGATTGCGTAAGCCATGGTCATAGCGTCATCGTTCGCTGCGACGAGGCGGTCTGTAAAATAGTGAGAAGTCTTCCGGGTTCGGAGCATTGGCAGTTCGTCAGCTTGGACATCGACTGTCAAATTCTGGCGGAACACTTGAGAAAGGGGCTGGTTGAGGCTGGACCGCCGGCGACGGGACCCGAGCCCGAGGGTGAACTCGACCTGTCCCCCGAGGATCTGATCTTGTTCCGGCGCGCATTCTGGGACTGCGATATCGCGCGCGTGAAGGAGATGAAGGAGGGCCGATCTTCGGCGCGAGTCTTCCGGGTACATGCGCGACGGAAAAACAAGCAACCGCCGGGCTATCTTCTGCCGTTTCTGGTGAAGATCGACACAAAGGAAGAGATCGAGAAAGAGAAGAAAAATTACATCAATTTCGTCGAGGGGCATGTGCCCTTCACGCAGCGACCCAACTTTAGCGCCGCCAGATCCATTTCCACGCCAACGCGAGCTATCATGGTCTCGGATTTCGTTGACGAGGCGCACTCGCTTGTCGAGGTGTGCCGGCGTCCTGAATCCCGCGATGTGCTTTATTCGCTGTTCGACGATGCGCTGAGAAGCTGGCGGCGCGATGCGTTCAGGGGCGATGTCGATCCGCCCGTGCTGCCGATCACCACCTATCTCCGATCGGTCGTTAAACCCGCTGAGATATTGCCGCAGGTTCTGGCGAAAGGCGGGAGGCTCGGCCTAAAGGCGACAGCCGACGATCTTCTCGACCGGCTCGAGGCGGTTTCCGTCTTTCCCTATCGCATCGGCACGATCCATGGCGACCTCCATCCCGGAAACGTAATGGTGCGGCGGCAGGAGGCGATCCTCATCGATTTCGCCCTGGTTTGGGATAAGCGTCCGATCATTGCAGACCTCGCCTGCCTAGAGGTCGCGGCATGCTTCACCGTGGCGTCGGATGCGGTTTCGCGAAGCGACAAGCAATTGAACCGTGCGGAATATCTGATCTGGAAGGATGAGCTGCGCAAGTTGTTCGATTGCAAATGCCTAAACCATGTCCCGCCGCTGCAGGAGCCCGGCCCTCGCGACTGGCTTTGGACCCTGTGCCGCCAAACCCGCTCGATGGCGGACCAGACGGATGCCAGCAAAGCGGCTTATGCCAGCGCCCTCGTCATTTATCTGCTGCGTAGGGCTAGACTATCGACGCCGTCCGAGCATCCTGCAATCGGCGCCCACGCTTTGGTGATCGCTGAGAACATCGTCGAAGGTCTCGAGAAGGGACGGATATAATGCGCACCCGTCATGTCAGAATGAAGGGCGTTGCCGCGTCCCGGGGCGATGCGCTCGCCATGATCGGGGCGCCCGGCGACCTTGCGCTGGTGGAGCGCGGCAAGCTTCGGGCGATTGCGATCCAATGTCCTGACGGCTGCGGCGAGAAGCTCACGATCAATCTCGATCCGGATGCCGGGAAGGCGTGGCGCCTCTATCAGGACCGCGACCGTTATACGCTCTATCCGTCCGTGTGGCGAACCACCGGCTGCCGAAGTCATTTCATCATCTGGGGCGACCAAATCTACTGGATGGACTCGTGGGATCCTCGGCCGAGCCGTCAGTCGCTTCTTACGGTGCGCTCAGAGATTTTGGCGCGAGTAACGTCGGATGATTGGGTGAGCGTCGAGCGCTTGGCATTCGATGTAGGGGAGAACCCGTGGCTCGTGGCGCGTGTTTGCCAGGAGCTTCGTCGCGAGGGCGTCTTCGAAGAATCCGAAGAGAGAGACAGCTATCGTCGCAACCTGCGCGGTAGCGGGTCTTCATGTTAGCGACATAACTGCGCTGAAGCGGAAGGATTTTAGACGCTGATCCCTGAATCAACAGCTTCAAGTTGAGCGGCGCAATCACATACAGGTCACGGGCAGAGTAGCCGCGTACTGAACCGTTCGCGATAGGGCACCGGATCGTTGCTCATGCGATAATCGTAAACAGATTTGCATCGACCGATACGCGAATGTCCGCTTCTTCGGCATCCTAGCCAGCAGCGGACGGACCGCTATCGGCCCAAAAGCAGCGAAGGGGCGAACGGTGATCGCAGCCGTCCGCCCCTCCTTAAATGTTCATTCTGAAACGGGCGAAACCCGCGTCCATAGATCGTCGAACGCTTTGGCATCGAAGAAAGCAACGGCGCGCACAATCTGCCCATTCTTCAGCGTCAAGATCCACGCATAGCTGTTGACATAGGGCTGTCCGTCGCGCGCGGTGCCCTCTGCATCGAAATGCGCGACCACCGTGTCGCCGTCGACATAGAGCGCATGGACGCTGGGGATCAGCCGTTCCTTCATCCGGGCGTTGAACGGCCGGATGACCTTGCGCATGAACGCCTCTTTCGAGGGATAGGTTTTGCTGGCGAGCGAGTTTCCGGAAATCGTCCAGACCGCATCCGCGGCGAGCAGGTCATAAGGACCGCCGGTCCCCGCCGCCCAAGCGTCCATCGCCCTGGCAATCGTCGCGCGGTTGGCGTCGGCTTGACTGGTCTGCGCCGCAGCCTTCGCGGTCATCGTCACGGCCGCGAGCGCGATGGCGAAGCGGCCGACATTCTTGATCCAGTTGGTCATCGTCCTTCTCCTCAATTTAAGGCCGCGACAGCGGCGTTAGCTACTTCAAAATCCTGGTCGACCATTCCGCCCGACACACCCACTGCACCGATCAGCTTGCCGTCTGCATCCTTCACGGGCACACCGCCCGCGAAGACGATCAGCCCGCCGTTGGTGCGGTCGAAGCCGGGGGAGGTGCCGCCGGGCTTGACGAAGTCGTACAGCGCTTCGGTGTTGAAGCCGAAGAGCGCGGCGGTGCGCGCCTTGTTCAGCGCGATGTCGGCCGAGCCGAGGAAAGCGCCGTCCATGCGCAGGAAGGCCTTGAGGTTTGCGCCGTCGTCATAGACGGCGATGTTCATCGGTACCCCGATCTCGTCCGCCGCCCTGCGGGCAGCGGCGATCGCAGTATCCGCTTGTTCCTGGGTAATGCTCATTTCGAAAATCCTTTTCGGTGAAGCACCGGCTGAGGCGAGGGGAGCGCCGCAGCCGGTGCAAGCGGGATCAGATCCGGTTCTCCCAGGCGTCGAGCTGGTGCTGCTTCAGCATATCCTCGATCGCCTTTGGCACGACGTTGCGGAACTTGCCTTCGTCGGCTGGAACGATATCGATCATGCGGTCGATCATCTCTTGCGCGTCCATCTTGCCTTCGGGTGTGGCGAAGAAATCGTCGAAGCCCTTGCGCAGATCGGCGCGCTTGGTGAAGTTCACGCTGTCGTCGAGCCAGCGGAACGGATTGTCCGCCATCGTTTCATTATAGCCGGTGTAATAGGCTCCGGGGTTGATCGTCTGGACCTTGACGCCATAGGCGGCGAGTTCTTGCTGGAGCGCTTCGGCGACCGATTCCAGCGCATGTTTGGTCGACACATAGGTGCCCCAGTTCGCCGGAGTGAACAGGCCGCCCATCGACGAGGTGAACACGACCTTCTTGCCTTCGGCGGTGCCTTCGCGGACCCAGCGCTGGACGATGCCCTGCGTCAGTTCGAGCGGCAGAAAAACGTTGACCTCGAAATTCTTGCGGACCAGGTCCAGCGGGATTTCCCAGACGGGACCCGCTTCACCCATGCCAGCGTTGTTCCACAGGATGTCGATGTCCCACTTCTGGGCCTGTCGAACATCATAAGGGTCGGTCAGATCAAGGCGTTCGACGCGGATCTTGTCGCTGAGGCCCAGCGCCGCGACTTCTTCACGCAGCGGGGTGACCTGCGACGAAACATGCACGGTGGCGATGATATTGTGGCCGTTCCGGGCCATGCCGATCGCAGCGCCCTTGCCGAAGCCGCCAGCGGCGCCGGTTATGAGGATGGTCTTGCTCATTTCTACTCTCCTTTGGCTTTCATTTGTCGGCGCGGGAGTGCGTCCGATGCATTGGAGATATTCCGTCGCCTGATGCCGCGCCGTTCGCGGCTTGCGGCCGTTGTTCCGAAATTGCGGTCACGGCGCCTTCGTGGCAAAAATCATCCGTATTGATTCGTCAGGCTGCTCTCGAAGGGGTTCGGGCAGAGATGACTTTGCCGCCTGCCATGTCCGCGCTACGCGAATCTGAAGGGTCGCTGGAGGGGATGATGCGCATCCTCGACCGACCCCCCGTCACATTAGCTGACGGGCTGCGCGGCGACACTCTGGTTACCGGCCGGTGGCAACATGGTCCTGTTCACGATACGCTCGCTGCGCTTCCCGCGCACGTCATCGTTGCGCATCATGGCGGCGACGGCGACATGTCGCTGCGCGCGTCGGGCGGCGTCAATATCCGCGCGCCGTCACGCGTGGACACGATGGTGATCATTCCACGAGGCCAGGACGGACGCTGGGACATTTCGGGCCAATCGGACGTCAGCCATATCTATCTGACGCATGAGCGGCTGGCCTCAAGCACGTTGGATATCACCAACGGTCGCGATTTCGACCTGCTCCATCGCGTGGCCTTCGCGGATGCCACGGTCGTCGGCCTCGTCACCATGCTCAGCAACGAAGCGATGGCGGCGGACCGCAGCTCGCGGCTGTTCGTGGAACAGGCGCTGGACCTCCTCTGTACGCAGCTTGTGCGTGGTCATTCGAGCTTCGCGGCGCTTCCCGACCCATCGGCGCGGCGCGGCGGGTTGGCGGACTGGCAGGTCAAGCGCGTCACCACCTATATGCGCAGCATGATGGAGCAGGAGATCGGCCTCGATGAACTCGCGGCGCTGGTCCACTTGAGCCGTTTTCATTTCTGCACCGCGTTCAAGAAGGCGACGGGGCGCAGTCCGCATGAAGCATTGACGATGATACGCATCGCGCGCGCCAAGGAAATGCTTGCCGATCCCGATATACCAGTGACCGAAATCGGGCTTTGCGTGGGATATCAGACGCCCTCATCCTTCGCAGCGAGTTTCCGCAAGACGGTGGGGATGAGCCCCAGCGAGTTCCGGCGGCGATTGTAGAAAACGCAGTCGCGCCGCTCTCAACGGGAGGGAGCGGCGCGACGCGTGTGGTCCGGGAAAGAGGTTTCGATCAGGCCGGTTCGGCCGCCGCAAAATCGGTCGACACCGAGACCGCGCGCCATTTGGCGACAATCGCTGCATCCGAAACATGCTTGGCCTCAATCGCCGCGACCGTATCGCTGCCAAGCGGCAGGCGCACCGGCGGGTTGGCGGCATCGGCGAAGTCGACGAGCACCTGCGCCAGCCGATCGGGGTCGCCCGGCTGACCATGGTTGAGTTCGGCAGCGACGCGGCGCACCCGCCCAGCGGTGTCGGCATAATCCGCAATCTCCTCGCCGCTGACAGTCAACGAGGTCGCATCGAGGAAGTCGGTACGGAAATAGCCAGGCTCGACCACCGTCACATGCACACCGAGCGGTGCGAGTTCGGCGTGAAGCGATTCCGACAAGCCCTCTACTGCGAATTTGGTCGAAGAATAGACCCCAAATCCTGGGCCAGCGCGATAGCCGCCGATCGAGGAGATGTTGAGGATGCGGCCCGACCGCTGCGCACGCATGGTGGGCAGCACCGCGCGGGTGACGTTGAGCAGGCCAAAGACATTGGTGCGATAGACGCGCTCGACGTCCTCTCCGCTGGCTTCCTCGACCGCGCCTAGCAAGCCGAAGCCGGCATTGTTGAGCAGCACGTCGATTGAGCCGAAGGCTTCGACCGCAGCGGCCGCCGCCGCCTTGGCCTGACTCTCGTCAGTGACGTCGAGTGGTAAAGCTAGCAGCCGCTCACGGTTGCCAAGGGCCTCGATGACGGCCGCGGCGCGGCGCGCAGTCGCGACGACATTGTCGCCCTGTTCGAGCGCTAGTTTGGCGATACGAAGCCCGAAGCCCCGCGATGCGCCGGTAATGAACCAGGTTTTCATGATCGTAACTCCTCTGCTTGTGTTGACAGAGCTACTGCTACGCCTTTGCGCCAAAGGACGCCGTTCGCGCCTTGCGGCGACTGTTCCGAAATTGCGATCCCGTCATTCGGTCGCAATCGATATCTTGGAAAATAAGTCCGCTTCCTAGGAATTTGGACCGTTAAGCAGACCGTCCGCAATCGGCCCAGTTGCTGACTGTCTAGAGTTGATAAGGCCGCCGACCGGCAATGCGCCCTAATTTTAGTCGTTCAAACTGGGTTCGGCGCGCGACGGAAAGCTCCCGTTCAAGAGGTCCCTGCCGGCAGCAAGCCGCATAGACAGCGATAGCTGCGCAGGGGTGCGATCTAAGGCATGATGGCGCCGCCCAAATCGGACTGGTGTTCTGTCATGAAACGCATTGACGGGCAAGCCGAGGGCAGTGACCAAGAGCGTCGGTAGGCGCGGCGCCGCTGCGGAGCGCTGTTCTGCCGAAAAGGCCGGGAAGGCGCTTGCGCCTTCCCGGCTCCATGATTTGGGGCTGAGGGCTCAGCCTGCCGGCTCACTCGCAGCAATGTCGCTGTCGTCGTGCGTGGCAGCTTCGCCCATCACGAGCGCCGAGCCGCTCGCCGACAACTGACCTGCGGGGATGGTCAGCGCACCCTGGCGACTGGCGACCACCACTTGCTCGACACCGCCGCGCGAATTGGCGACAATCTCGCGGACCATGCCCAGCTTTTCGCCCGCCGCGCCAAAGACCAGCGTGCCGGGCGCAATCGCGACCGCGCCTGCTGCCGCGCTGGCCGCCGAGCCTGCTACGGTGAGCGGCGCGGCAAGCGCGCTGGCTGAGCCGTTACCCGATGCATTGCCGTTCGCTGCCCCGCCGCCGGCAACGCCCCCTGTTGCCGGAGCAGGAATATTGCCGAAGGCTGGGGTCAGCAATTGCTGGGTGCCGCCGGCGGTGGCCACCGTGCTGCGTACCGCCCCAACGGCGCCCGCAGCCGCGGGACGCAGGGCATCGGTTCCAACCAGCGCCGCCTGGGCATTGCCTTCTCCGGCCGCGCCGCCGCTGCCATTGGCGATCGCGCCGACGGCGCCGACAGGGGTGTCGATGAGCTGCGCAATGTTGGCAGCGCTGTCGACGCGCGCGCTGCGGCGGGCCTCGACGCGGCCGGAACGGCGATCGACCGACTGATTGCCCTCGGTGCTGGCGGTGCCGCCGGCAGTCCCGCCGCTGGCACTGCGCAGCGTCTGGGTGGTGCTGGTAATTGTGCTGTCGAGGTCGACCCCCGATCCCAGCCCACTGGTCAGTCCGCCGGTGAGCCCACCTGATCCGCCAAGCAGCTGCGCCTGTGCTGGCGCGATGCCGAGTGTGAGCGCGGTTGCCGCGAGAAGAAGTGCTTTCATCTTATGGTTCCTTTCCTTGTCAGCGAGCAGATTTGCTCTCCGCTCGATAAGAAAACGGATGGACGTGCCCATTTAATGCATCGCGGATTTGACGCCGTCTTACGACGGGCGGCAACGGCCGCAGAGCAGCCCGCGGCCGAACCGCGGGTCCGGCCCGGGCTTGCCGAGATCAACCGCTTCGCGGTCTAGGCGCAGGCGCCAGCTACCGCCGGCGGAAAGCGCCGCCGCCACCCGCGCTGCAGCCAGCGGGCTGGCGTAGGAGGTTCCGCGCAGTTTGATCCGGCGGCCGCGGGCATCAAGACCGACAACATCGGCGGCAGGTGCCGCATAATCGATGTGGAGCGCACGCCCCGCCTCGATCAGCGGACGGTTGCGCCGGTCGACGCCGGTGACCGCAACCACGCCGACATAGGAAGCCGGATAAGCAGGCGGGGCGGCCGGGCCGTCATTGCCGACCGCCGCTACGATCACCACGCCTTTGTCCTGCGCGCGGCCGATCGCTCGTTCCACAAGTGCATTGGGCGGTCCAACGAGGCTGATGTTCACCACCTCGCTGCCCTCAGCCACTAGCCAGCCGAGTGCGCGGGCCACGGCTAGTGCGTTGCCGCCGGCGGGATCATTGCCATAGACATCGGCGAGGCGCAGCTGGCGCACCCCGGCGTGTCGCAACAGGCTAACAATGGCGCTGCCATGGTTGCTGGCGCGCGGGGCGCCGCTCGCAATCCCCTTGATTGCGAGCAAGCCTGCGGCCGGGTCCACGCCGCCGTCGATGACGCCCACCGGCGTCGAGATGGGAACAGCCACTGCGCTTTGCAGCCTGATGGGCATACTGGCTGTGTAGCCGCTGGAAAAATAGAGATGATCGGCGCTTATCGTCGCGCCGGGCATCAAAGCGGCAAGTTCGGCCTCGGCGGTCGCAAGGCGGCGTCCTTCGGGCACCCGGAGGCGCACGAGGCCAAGATCGAGCCCCTCGAGCCGTTCCGCCGCGATCACCTCAAAGCCTGCCTCTGCGGCCGCGCCGAGCTCGGCAGGACTTGCATCGAGCGCGAGCAATATGCCGCGCCGCGCTGGAGCGCCGGCGGCGTCGCGCTCGATCGCGTCGCGCTCGCGCCGCAGCAGCCGGTCAATGCGCGCGGTGCGCAGCTCGAGCAGGCGCTCGGCCTCGCGCGCTACCCCGCGTTCGAGCGCGCCGAGCGTCCCGGCAAGCTGGCCGGTGACCGGATCGGCAATGGGCACTGGCGGCGGCACCGGCAGGCCGAGCTGGGCGGCCCCCGGCCCGGCGAGCAGTGCGAGACCGGCTGCAAAAAGGACAAATTGCGCGCGCATCGGCTGTTCTTTCGAAAAAATGCATCTAGCATGGATGAAACGCTGCGGGCGATCCGTTTAATCCATCAGAAGGCAAAGGCACTGACCGCGTCATTCGAACAGGATCTGCTCGCATTGCTGCCACGGTTGCGCCGTTTTGCAATCGGGCTGGCTGGCAATGCGGCTGATGGCGACGACCTTTGCCAGAAGACTATCGAACGGGCTCTCACCCGCCGCAACCAGTGGGAGGAGGGGAGCCGGCTCGACAGCTGGATGTATAGGATTATGCGCAATATCTGGATCGACGATGTACGGGCCTTGCGTCGACGGCACGAGACGTTCGTCGATGATGAGGCCGCCGGGCTCAAGCTTGGCAGTGCGGGTGCACAGGAGTCGCTGGTTGCGCTCGGGGATGTCGACCGCGCGCTGGCCAAGTTGCCCGAGGAACAGCGCGAGGCGGTACTGCTAGTGATGGTCGAGGGCTATTCTTACAAGGAGGCTGCCGAAATCATTGGTTGTCCCGTCGGAACCATGAATTCGCGACTGGTGCGCGGACGCGATGCGCTACTGGCGCTACTTGGAGATGTGGAATGAGCGTGACTGCGGAAGAGCTAGCAGCTTATGCCGACGGCGAGATCATGGGCGTCGACGCCGCGCGCGTCGCCGCAGCAATTTCCGCCGATCCGGAGCTCGCGCGGCAGCTTGCTGTGCACCAGGCGCTTAAGGCGCGGCTGGCGGCCCATTTTGTACCTATTTCTGCTGAGCCTGTGCCCGAGCATCTGGCGCGCTTGCTGCGCGGAGAAGATACGCGGGCTGCCGCGCCTAACATTGTCATCGATCTTGCTGGCGCGCGTGCCGCGCGTACGGCGCGTCGACGGCTGCCCGCCTGGGCTTGGGGCGGCGGTGCGCTAGCCGCCTCGCTGGTGGCGGGGCTACTGGTGATGGTGCCGGGCCCTGCCGACCGGGATGCGGGCAACTATGCCGCCGAGCAGCTGGCGGCTGTACTCGACAGCCGCCTAGTGAGCACCCAGACGGCGACGGCGGCAACACGGGTGCTACTCAGTTTTCGCAACGCGAGCGGTGAATATTGCCGTGCCTATAATGCGCCCGACGCCAGCGGCATTGCCTGCCGGGATGCCCGCGGCTGGCGGATCGACACCCGCAGTGCCGCTGTGGAGGGTGCGCAAGGCAATTATCGTCAGGCAGGGAGCGAGGTGGCACTGCTGGCGGCGGCGCAGGATATGGCGGCAGGTCCCGCGCTTAGCGCCGAGGAAGAGGAAGCAGCGCGCGCGGCCGGCTGGCTCAACTAAGGCTGCGGCCTCTACTCGAATGCTGCAAAGCTGTGCGCAAAAAATATGCGGAATTTGCCTGCAATAGATGTATGCAGGGCTGGCATTATGCCAGCCCTATAGACACCGCTGTCTGGAATGCAGCGATGAGTGGCGGGAGGCGGCCACCGTTGGGCCGGCCTCCCGCCCGAACAGGCTCAGTTGCCGACCGTGACCTTACCCTGGCGGTAGCCCTTGCGCGCCATAGCCTCTACATAGTCGATGCGTTCGTGACTTAGCTCGACCCCATATTCTTCCCACGCATCACGCCGGTCCTCGATGTCGGATGCCTTGCGAAGGTCGCGTGCCAGCTCCTTCTGGGCCTCTATCACATCAATGCGATAATCGAACCACAGGCGGTTCTGGATCCCGGCAATGGGACTGGCGATGATCAGCTTCTCCTCGGCGCGGGCGAACGACTCTTCGTACAGTATGGGCAAGGACGCCTGCGCTGATGCAGCAACAGAAAGCCCGGCAATAGCAGCGATTTTGACAATGGTTTTCATAATCATTCTCCTGGTTACCCGGCGCTCGTCGGGCCGGTCAGCAGAAGAACGACTGGGCGAAGCGTTTTAATGCAACGCCTTTTCCGGCGCAGCAGCAGCTCATAAAAAGAGGTTCAAACCGCGGTCTAGGGCGGCTCGGTGAACAGCATGGCGATGCACGCGCGCGTTATCGGTGTACGTCTGCCGATCCGCCGCATGGTGGATTTGCCATCGCCGATAATTCTATGGATGCCGGCGCGGCTGAACCCAATCAGACGGCAGGTTTCATTGATCGTCACGATCAGCGGCTGAAGTTTCGCAGGCTTCACTGGGCGCATGAACCGGGCTGCTATTGAGTCGACGAGCCTCCGGCTTCCGAGCGAAGCATCAAGCAGCACTGCTGCTGGCATAGACTGATCATTGGAAGGCAATCGTGGTAGCGCGCGGTTGATGTCGGCTTCCCACTATATTGGCTTAGCCATACCCACATCTACGCAGCCAAACCGCGTACTAAGAGAGATGCTGAAGGCAAAATGGCCTGCTGCAAAGACAAGTATGCCCAGGCTTACGAGCATGCTGGCCACAACATGGACGATATGGAAAAGAAGTAGGCACATCGATGGGTAAGCAACCACCCATGTCACTGCGATGCGAAGGAACGTTCGGGTGGCGGCGACCAGTCGAGAAGAACGTCCGCTTTCGCTATCTGAAATGACCAGACCAGTCAGTCCGCTCCCGGCCCAGTTCGAGCCATCGCTCAATGACCGGGAAGGGTGGTTAGCTGAATGGCGGCTCCTAAGTTCAGCCTTGCGCTCACACCGCTGCAACTTTCGGCGCACGGTATAAGAATTGCGAAGCCGCCCGGTTGGGTGGCATCAGCCAGTCGGCCAGCGGGATCAGCGGTACGGGCAGCCCCAGCGCAAAGAGCACAAGCGCCAGCACTGCGGTGCCGATCCTGCGTGCGGCACTCACAGCATGGATATCCATTGCAGCGCCTCCTCGGTCGTCTTCTCGATTAGCTCGATGCGATAGCCATCTGGATCCTCGATGAAGGCGATGACCTCGCGCTTGTCGCCCTTGAGCGGACCGGCGGGGCGAACCACCCTGACCCCGGCCGCGCTGAGTGCGGCTACCGCATGGTGAATATCCGCAACACCCAGCGCGATATGGCCCCAGGCGTTGCCGAGGTCATAGTCCGCGGCACCCCAGTTATGGGTGAGCTCAATCACGGCCGTGCTGCTCTCGTCCCCGTAACCCACGAAGGCGAGGGTGAACTTGCCCTCCGGGAAATCCTTGAGCCTGAGCAGGCGCATTTCCAGCAGCCCGACATAGAAGTCGAGACTGCGGCCGAGATCGCGCACACGGATCATAGTGTGCAGCAAGCGCGGCTGGCCAAGCAGGCCAGTCGCGGGCGCGCCGGGAGCGGGTGCCTCCTGAAGCCCGTTGGTCATCACAGCCCCTCCAGCCCCTGCGGCGAACCGAGGAAGTCGCACTTGCCGAGGGGGACGCCGAGGCTTCGGAGGATCGCGTAGGTGATCGAGGTGTGGAACAGGCAGTTCGGCACAGCAAAGCCTAGCAGATAATTCGCTCCGTCAGCTTCGACCGGCCGTCCGCCAAAGGCAAAGGTGACGCGGCGGCGCTCCGCCCCCGCATAGGCGGACTCGTCCGTCGCAGCTAGGAAGCGCAGGGTTGCGGCGATGCGGCCGCGCAGGGAAGCGATACTGTCTTCGTCATCCGCGAAGGAAGGCGCTGGCGTCGCCGTTAGCCGCGCGGCGGCGTTCTTGGCGAGGTCGCAGGCGATCTGGACCTGCCGGACAAGCGGATACATGTCGGGATACAGGCGCGCGGCAAGGATCGCCTCGTCTTCTGCGGTGTGCTCCGCAGCGGTCGCCAACAGGGCATCGAGCCGTTCGAGATGATGGAGAAATACGGCGCGCATCAGCGCAGGAGTAGCAATCGCCATGGTTATGATCCTTTTGCGCAAAGGGGCCTTACCCGGTTGCGGCCGGCGCATGGGGCGATGCGCCGGCCGCGCGGGGGTCAGCCGAAGAACTGCGAGTTCACCCCACGGCTTGCCTCAGCGACCAGCGCCGCATCGAAAATGCGGGTGGTGTAGGCGACATTCAGCCCTGCGGTTTCGGTCGGGAAGTAGTCAGTGACGAAGCGCGTCGCGTTTTCGAGCGTGTCGAACGCGTAGAAGCCCCCGACCGACTGGGTGTGCACGCCCGATAGCCACGTCTTGTGCAGCAGGCCCGGCTGGGCCTTGAGGATTGGGTTCATCGCGCGCCATGGGGCATCGGCGAAATTGGCGGCAATCTGCGCCTCGGTGTAGACGAAGGCGCCCGGCGTGACCGTCACGGTGCCGCCGAAGTGGACTGAGTTCAGGTAGCGGCTGGCTTCCTCGACCACGTCGCCATCGAACACCCGCGTGGTCTGAGCGACGCCGAACTTGCGCGCCTCGCCCGGGAAATAGCCGGTGACGAACTTCTTGGCGTTTTCGATCGAGTCGAATTCATAGAACCCGCCGACCGAGTTGTTGATGACCCCCGACAGCCAGGTCTTGTTGCGAAAGCCGGGCTGCTCGAGAATCACGGGGTTGAGCTCGCGCCACGGTGCGGACTTGAACGGGAGAGAGTTCTGCAATTCGGTGTAGACGAAGGCTTTGGCCATGGGGGACTCCTTTTCGACATTGGCATGCCGCAGCGATTGCCCCGGCATCACGATCTCGATATAACGACCGTGATGCAGTAGTTATATAGCGGTCGTTATGCGGTCAATCAAAAAATAGCGGTCGCTATGCGGAAAGAGGTATGCATGTCACATCCCGTTGGTAAAAAAGAAGAAAGCCGGGCACGTATCCTTGCCAGCGCAGGCCGAGGCTTCCGCAGCCAAGGCTATGGCGGGCTAGGAGTAGACGGACTCGCGAAGGCCGCAGGGGTCACTTCCGGCGCATTTTATGCGCACTTCCGCTCGAAGAAGGACGCCTTCCGTGAAGCGGTCGTGGCCGGCATGGCCGATCTGGCCGATGGCATTGCTGGGATGAAGGACGGGGGTGGCGCATGGGTTTCGCGCTTCGTCGACTTTTACCTCACCGACCGGCGCAGCTGCGACCTTACCGAAAGCTGCGCGCTGCAAAGCCTGACAGCCGAAGTCGCGCGCGCCGACGCTGAGACCCGCAGCGCCTATGAAGAAGAGCTGCAGCGCGCGATCAATGTTCTCGCTTCAGGGATGGCCACCGGGGACAGCATGGCCGATCAGGCCGAAGCCATCGCCATGCTCGCCATGCTCTCGGGCGGCATCTCCATGGCCCGCGCGGTCGAAGACCCGGCGCTTGCCGACAGGATTGTTACGGCTCTGAGAAGCAAGCTCGAACGGCAGCTCGGATGACGTTCAACAGGCCCAACTGCTGGCGGCCTTTCCTGCCCGTTCATGCGTCTGCCGAAGGTTCACTGTGCGCTTAGACCGATACGGTCAATTCAGCTCCGGCTTCGAGTTTTCGCGGGAATGACGGCGGCTGAAAGGTCGTCGTCAGCCGCAAGTCCGCTTTGCCCACATTCTGAGCTGATAGCGGACCGTCCGCAATTGGCCCAACTTAAGGCTTCCTCACACACGGACACGATCTGCAACAACGCCCCAGCGCAAGACTCCTCCCCCCCTTGCCATCCCCCTGCCCTCCGGCCTAAGCGAAAGCCCGGTTTTCATTCGCGCGCGACTCTCCCGCCGCTGCGCATAACAGGGGCACTTCCACATGACCGCCACCGGCAAAGACACGCTCGGAACCCGCGACACGCTGACCGTTGGCGGCAAGGATTACGCCTATTATTCGCTGACGCGCGCCGCGGCAAAGCTGGGCGATGTGTCGCGCCTGCCGTTCAGCATGAAGGTGCTGCTGGAAAACCTGCTCCGCTTTGAAGATGGCGGCTTTACCGTGTCCACCGCCGACATTCAGGCGCTGGTCGACTGGCAGAAAAACCCCACCAGCAACACCGAAATCCAATATCGCCCCGCGCGCGTGCTGCTCCAGGATTTCACCGGCGTGCCGTGCGTCGTCGATCTCGCCGCGATGCGCGATGCCATCGCGCGGCTAGGCGGCGACACATCGAAAATCAACCCGCTGGTCCCCGTCCATCTGGTGATCGACCACAGCGTCATGGTCGACGAATTCGGCCACCCCAAAGCTTTTGAGCAAAATGTCGAAATTGAATATTACCGCAACGGCGAACGCTATGACTTCCTGAAATGGGGGTCAAAGTCGCTGTCGAATTTCAAGGCGGTCCCCCCCGGCACCGGCATCTGCCACCAGGTGAACCTGGAACATATCGCGCAGGCGGTGTGGACCAGCGAAGATGCCTCGGGCGCGGTGGTGGCCTATCCCGACACCTGCGTCGGCACCGACAGCCACACCACGATGATCAACGGCCTTGGCGTATTGGGCTGGGGCGTCGGCGGGATCGAGGCCGAAGCCGCGATGCTGGGCCAGCCGGTTTCCATGCTGATCCCCGAAGTCGTCGGCTTCAAGCTGACGGGCGCGCTGGCCGAGGGGGTCACCGCGACCGACCTGGTGCTCACCGCCACGCAAATGCTGCGGGCGAAGGGCGTCGTCGGGCGCTTTGTCGAATATTATGGCCCCGGCCTCGCCTCGCTCACGCTGGCGGACCGCGCGACGCTCGCCAATATGGCGCCCGAATATGGCGCGACCTGCGGCTTTTTCGGCATCGATGAAAAAACGCTCGATTATATGCAGCTCACCGGTCGCAGCGCCGACACGATCGCGCTGGTCGAGGCCTATGCCAAGGCCCAGGGGCTGTGGCTGTCGGCCGACATGCCCGACCCCGTTTTCACCGACACGCTGGAACTCGACATGGGCAGCGTCGTGCCGTCGCTCGCCGGGCCGAAACGCCCGCAGGACAAGGTCATCCTGACGCAGGTCGACGATGTCTTCAATGACGACCTTGCCAGCGTGTACAAGCATGACGGCGCCAAGCGCGTCGCGGTGGAGGGCAAGGATCATGACATCGGCGACGGCGACGTCGTTATCGCCGCGATCACCAGCTGCACCAACACGTCGAACCCCAGCGTTCTTGTCGCCGCGGGGCTGGTCGCGCGCAAGGCCAATGCGTTCGGGCTGAAGCCCAAGCCGTGGGTGAAAACGTCGCTCGCGCCGGGCAGCCAGGTGGTGACCGATTATCTCGACCGCGCGGGCCTTTCGGCCGATCTGGACGCGGTGGGCTTCAACCTTGTCGGCTATGGCTGCACCACCTGCATCGGCAATTCGGGCCCGCTGGCCGAGCCGATTTCGAAGGCGATCAACAACAATGATATCGTCGCCGCCTCGGTCATTTCGGGCAATCGCAACTTCGAAGGCCGCGTGTCGCCCGACGTGCGCGCGAACTTCCTCGCCTCGCCGCCGCTGGTCGTGGCCTATGCGCTGAAGGGCACGGTGACCGAAGATTTCACGACGACGCCGATTGGCACCGCGACCGATGGCAGCGCGGTTTATCTCAAGGATATCTGGCCGACCAACGCCGAAATCCACGATCTGATGGCCGCGAACATCAGCCGCGAAATGTTCGAGGCGCGCTACGCCCGCGTCTATGACGGCGACGAACATTGGCAGGCGATCAAGGTCGAAGGCTCCGAAACCTATCAGTGGCGCGCGGGCTCCACCTATGTCGCCAACCCGCCCTATTTCGACGGCATGTCGATGACCCCCGCCCCGGTCAGCGACATTGTGGGCGCTAAGCCTTTGGCAATATTGGGCGATTCGATCACCACCGACCATATCTCCCCCGCGGGCAGCATCAAGGCGGACAGCCCGGCCGGAAAATGGCTTATGGAACATCAGGTTAGCAAGGCCGACTTCAACAGCTACGGCGCGCGCCGCGGCCACCACGACGTGATGATGCGCGGCACCTTCGCCAACATCCGCATCAAGAATGAAATGGTCCCCGGCGTCGAAGGCGGCATGAGCCGCTACGACGGCGAAGTCATGCCCATCTACGACGCCGCCATGGCGCACAAGGCCGACGGCACGCCGCTGGTCGTCATCGCGGGCAAAGAGTATGGCACCGGCTCTTCGCGCGACTGGGCGGCCAAGGGCACCAATTTGCTCGGCGTCCGCGCGGTGATCGTTGAAAGCTTCGAACGCATCCACCGCTCGAATCTCGTCGGCATGGGCGTGCTGCCCTTGCAGTTCCAAGAAGGCACGACCCGCCAGACGCTGGGCCTGACCGGTGACGACAGCTTCACCATCACCGGCGTCGCCAACCTGCAGCCGCGCCAGACAGTGACGGTCGAAGTCACCCGCCCAGACGGCTCCACCTTCACTTTCAACACCCTCTGCCGCATCGACACCGCGAACGAAGTCGAATATTTCATGAACGGCGGCATTCTGCACTATGTGCTGAGAAAATTGGCAGCTTAGGAGGCAGGGTTGCGAAAATGGCGGGCTTGTGGCAATGGCCCGCCTCCCCGCACGGGGGCGCTTAGCTCAGTTGGTAGAGCATCTCGTTTACACCGAGAGGGTCGGCGGTTCGAGCCCGTCAGCGCCCACCAGTTAGCGAGCGGGTAATCATAGAAGCGCGAGTCAGCCTGCGCGGCGACTCGAACATCTGCGCAGGGTGTATCCGCGCGTCCGAGGCCGGTGCGATCTGGCACAAGTCTTGCCGCATAAGACGCGGCAACCCTTGACGGAGATCGCGCTGGCACGCGGCTTTGCATGCCAGTCGAGCTTCATTACAATCTTTGGCCGCGAGATCGGGCTGGCCACCGAGCGATGGCGGCGACGCATCGGACGTTCACCGGCAGTTTAGCGGAGAAATTGCATGTGGTGAAGTTCAGGCGAGCTGCGTGCCTGCAAAATAACGGCGTGCCTCGCCAGCGAAGGCCTGGATATTCGGCGATGACCTACGGCTTGACTGATAGACGAGACTGACCGGCACGGCTTCCGGCTCGTAATCCTCCAACACTCGGCACAGCCGCCCCGCAGCGATCCCCGTGCGCACCTGATATGACAACAGTCGAGCGATGCCATGGCCGCGTTCGACCGCTTCGATCACGGCGTCGGCGCTGTTGATCGAAAGGTGCGGCCTCACCTTGACGATCGTCTGGCCCTGTGCACCAAACCGCCAGTCGTCGGTCGAGCCGACGCCGTCGAACGAGATGATACGATGGCGGCGAAGGTCCACAGGCAGCCCGGGGTGCCCGGCACTTGCAAGGTAGGCTGGGCTGGCGACGACGGTACGGCGTACTTCGGCGATCTTGACGGCGACCAGCGCGCTATCCGCCAGATCGCCGATGCGAACCGCAATATCAAACCCCTCTTCCACTAGATGGGCGACTCGATCGATGAAGGTAAGGCGGATAGCGAGATCCGGATAGGCTCTGACGAGCGCTTCGGCCACCGGCAGGATATGCAGTCGCCCGAACAGCACCGGCGCGGTGACCGACAGCGTGCCGCGCGGCGCGGCATCCTCGCCGCGCACCAGGCTGCGTACCGTTTCGATCTCTGCCAGTATCTCGCGGCACTTTTCCGAGAAGAGCATGCCACGCTCCGTGAGGCGGACCGCTCGGGTGGTGCGATTGAACAGCGCCACGCCGAGTTCGGCTTCCAACATCGCCACTGCCCGCGTCGTCTTCGCCGGCGACCAGCGCAAACGCCGCGCCGCTTCGGCGAAGCTCGCGAGGTCGGCTACCGCTAGGAAGCCGCGCATGGCATCGAGACGGTCCATACAATTATTTCATCAAGAGAAATAATGAACTGTCAAGAGGATGGATTATCATTGGTCTGGGTTCGGTGCATTTGGTCTGCACAGCGCCCCTCCCGTTTCACCCCTCAGGAGACCAACCATGAACCGCCTGACCATCCCCACCCGTACTTCTGCGCCGGCCGCTTCACAGCCACTTCTGGACACCGTCGAAAAATCGCTGGGCGTGGTGCCCAATCTGTTTCGCCTGGTCGGTCACAGCCCGGCCGCACTCGAGGGCCTCCTCTGCCTCAACGGCGCGCTTTCCAAGGCGCTGGATGCGAAGACCCGCGAGCGGATCGCGCTCGCGGTCGCCGAGGTGAATGGCTGCGACTATTGCCTGTCTGCCCACACCTATCTCGGACTCAACCTCGTCAAGCTGGACGCCGCGGAGATCGCCGCCAACCGCACTGGCCATTCGAACGACCCCAAGGCGGACGCCGCTGTTGCCTTTGCGGCCACGGTGGCTGCCGAGCGCGGTCGCGTGAGCGACGCGGACCTCGCCGCGGTCAGGCACGCCGGCTTCTCCGAGGCGCAAATCGTCGAGATCATCGGACTGGTCGCGGTTAACGTCTATACCAACCTCATCAACAACGTCGCCGACACCGAGATCGATTTCCCGATCGTCCGTGCCAACGCCGCCTAATCCCCTCAACCGGCGGACTCCCCCTTGTCCGCCGGTCTCACATTCCATTCTGGAGCGCGATATGGGCCACCGATTTCTTGAACTAGCAACTAGCCCGGCCGCGCGCGCCGCCCAGACCGCACAGGGCAGCCGGGCGAGCTATGCCCGGATGGAGGGGGGCGAGCCGATTTTCGACCGGATCGGGCCGCGCGAGGCTGCGTTCATTGCCGCTCGGGACAGCTTCTATCTTGCCAGCGTCAATCCCGATGGATGGCCCTATGTGCAGCATCGCGGCGGGCCGCCGGGCTTTCTCAAGGTGCTCAATGATCGCCAACTCGGCTTTGCCGATCTGGCTGGCAACAAGCAGTACCTGACGGTGGGCAACATTTCGACCGAGGATCGGGTCGCGCTGTTCCTTATGGACTATCCTAATCGGAAACGGCTGAAGCTACTCGGGCGGATGCGTCCGGTCGATCTGGCGGAAGACCCCGCTACGGCGGACGAATTAGCCGTGCCCGGCTATCCGGCGCGCGTCGAGCGCGCACTTGTGATCGCCGTCGAAGCGATCGACTGGAACTGCCCCCAGCATATTACCCCGCGCTTCACCGAAGCCGAACTTGCACAGCAGCTCGAGCCAATCCGTATCCGAATGAACGAGCTAGTTGGTGAAAATGACGCACTGCGTGCGCGCCTTGCTCAGTATGAACCGGAGTCGAGCCAATGAAGTTGCGCCCGCCTTTGCCTCCCTTCACGATGGAAACCGCCGCGCAGAAGGTGCGAATGGCGGAGGACGCCTGGAACGGTCGCGATCCAGAGCGAGTTGCGCTGGCCTATACGCCGGACAGCCGCTGGCGAAACCGTTCGACCTTTCTCGTTGGACGGCCAGCAATCAAAGCATTTCTTGCCGCCAAGTGGCAACGGGAACATGAATATCGCTTGATCAAGGAACTATGGGCGGCAGATGGAGACCGCATCGCCGTGCGGTTCGTCTATGAATATCACGATGCCGCCGGACAGTGGTGGCGCGCCCATGGCAACGAGAATTGGTGGTTCGACGCTAGCGGACTAATGGCCGAGCGCCACGCAAGCATTAACGATGTCGCCATAGCCGAGCATGAGCGATTATTCCGCTGGGACCGCGTCGGCATCCGGCCCAACGATTATCCTAACCTAACCTCGCTGGGGCTTTAACGCGATGCCAGCGTGCATTACTTCGCCTCGCAGAGTCGAGTACCGGCGCCCAAGCTCGAGGCCTGAAACCTCTCCAGTCGTTTCAGCGTCACTGTTCGACCAGCTTGCGGATAGGTTCACGTGAACGTCTACTTGCGAGACCTTCAGATAGCTTGGTAGCCATCGGTTGTGAGGATGCGAAGCAGCCATTCCCGCTAGTCGCTTGTCCCCAACATCCGCCGCTGCGCCTCCCAACACACAGGCCACTCCTTAGTTAGCACCCAATCCAGCGTTACATGCGCAGGCGCTATTCCGGTCAGCAGTGCTTTCTGTATATCCGGCGCCAACAACCCAAAGGTCGCGCGCTGCCTTCTCCACACAGAAGCTGGCGCCCGCATCCGGCTGTGGGTCTGTGGCTTCAGCGGCGAAGCATAAATTTCCAGCAGACGCTTGTGCCCAATGCGAACCAGCGCCGCGAGCGCAGCCTTATCGTCTGCGCGCAGCATCGCCGCATCAGGCGAGCGCGTGCTACGCCCGCGCCGGTCGGGCGGAAGGACGATGGAAAGCTGCAGTTGGTCCGCCTCGATCCGGGCACACGGGTCCAGCTGCTCGGCATTAGACAGCAGTAGGTCTTGTGAGGCATGGGCAGGCAGTTTCGCGAGGCCGACCAGTATCGCCAACCGATTTCCCACGAGCGTCACTCGCTCGAGGAGGGTGAATTTGTCCTGCACATTGTAGCCCGTATAAAGACCGCCTAAAGCATCATTCAATACACGTTCAACCCGTGCAGCCGACAGACGCTGCCCGACATGGTTGCTTGTCTGTTGCGCGGTGCGGAAAAGCAAGCACTCGCTGACGTAATAGCGATAGATGCGTCTGCCGCGCCCGTAGCAGAATCTCACCCGCATCGGCGCACCGTCGCTGTCGTATAGCTTGCCGGTGAGCGGCGAGCCTCCGGTCTTGGTCTTGCGCTGGCTGCGGGTGACGCGATTGGCTTGGAGTTGCGTTTGAACCGCTGCGAACAGCTCGTCGGATACAATGGCGGCATGCTCGCCTGCATAGGCCTTGCCCTTATGCACCGCCTCACCGCGATAGGTGCGATTGTTGAGGATAAGCGTAACAGCTCCAACGCGCATCGGCAGTCCGCCATGGACAACGCCTGCGCGCGAGGTCCATCGCTTGGAGCGGATACCCTTTTCGGCAAGCTCGGCGGTGAGCGCAGGGATGGATTTGAGCTCCAGATAGCGGCAGAACATCGCCCTTACGATGGCTGCTTCCTGTTCGTTCACCTCAAGCTTACGTTCTCCAAGGTCATAGCCCAAGGGGATATAGCCGCCCATGAATATCCCCTTGGCGCGTGATGCCGCAATCTTGTCGCGGATGCGCTCGCCGGTGACCTCGCGCTCGAACTGCGCGAAAGACAGCAGCACATTGAGCGTCAGCCGCCCCATGCTGTTGGTGGTATTGAACGCCTGCGTCACGCTGACGAACGATGCATTGTTCTTATCGAAGGTCTCGACGATGCGGGCAAAGTCCATCAGGCTGCGGGTCAGCCGGTCAACCTTGTAAACCACGACGATGTCGACGCGCCCTTTGGCGATATCCGCCAGCAATGCTTTGAGCGCGGGACGGTCCATATTGCCACCCGACCAGCCGCCATCGTCATATTGCTCTGGAACCAGCGTCCAGCATTCGCCTGCTTGGCTCAAGATATAGGCCTCGCAGGCCTCGCGCTGCGCATCGAGGCTGTTGAACGCTTGCTCGAGCCCTTCCTCGGTCGACTTGCGGGTATAGATGGCGCAGCGGCGTATGGGCGTGCTGCTCATCGCGCAATGGTTCCGCGCAGGCCAAAAAAGCGCGGTCCGTTCCAGCTCATGCCGGTGATATGGCGAGCCACTTGGGATAGGCTGCGCCAGCGCTTGCCAGCATAGACAATGCCCTTATCGAGCACGACCACCTCATGCACCTTGCCCGCCCACTCGCGCGCGAGCCGCATGCCTGCCACGGGTGGGAGGTTGAGCGGGGCGTCATCACGCGCGAGCAGCTTCAAGGTCATCGTATCGAACCCGCCAAGCGCATCGGCCTGGACGCGCCATGCGAGCACGCACCTTAGAAGTTCCGCGCTGCGATGGCGGGGAGCAGCGCCGTAGCGCCGCTCCCACTCCGCCCGCAACTCGGCGAGCGGCATGGCGGCGATGGCGGCCACCGTATCGCGCACCGCCGAACTGCGGCGGCTCATGCAGCAGCTCCCTCGGCAATGAACCAGACAGTGGTATTGCCCGAGACGCGTTTGGCGATGACATGGCCCTGCTTCTTGAGGCCGGTTATAGCGGCGCGCACGCTGTGCGCCTGCCAGTCGGTACGAGTGGTCATTTCTTCGAGGCTCGCGCCCTCCTTGCGGCGCAGCAGGATAAGCAGGCCCTCGGCTTTGCTGCCCGCACGCGGGGCATTTGTTTTGGTGTCGTTAGTCATGGGTGGTCTCCTTTATGGGACCAGCCCCTTGCCGGTCCCACCACCCAGAGCCCCGATGAGCAGCTACGCTGGGGCAGGCTGCGCGCGTCGCGGCAGCAGGAACAGCAATGCTTGGATGGCGACGGAAGTCCAGTAAGAAAGCCGAATGGCGGGCGTCGGCCCCAGCGCGCTCAGTGTATGCGAACAGGTGCTTCTGAATTGGGAAGTCGCTGATCCGGCGGGGGGCAAGCGCCTGGATGCCCTGCAGCTCAAAGGCCTGCAGGATGTAACTGAGGAACTCCCGCACCTCGGTCTGGTAACCATTTAGTACGGTCACCTTTGCCGGCTCAACCCGTTCGGGCCGGGATAGCCGCGCCGGCGTGGAGCGCACCACATCAAAGATGTCGCTCTTGGTCGCATCGATTGTCCGTCGTCAGCGTTTGCGTCCACTGCTAGGAAGGGACGGTTTCGCTTCCGGACCGTGCGTAAAAATTCAAACTTGCTTGCGCTTCCCAGGCCTGGGCCGCTTCCCATTGGCATAATCCCCTGCCCGTGATGCGCCTTCTACATAGCTGCGGTTCTCAAGCTTCGTTTGATAGCGCGGCGGCAGCCGGTCGTTGATGATGTCGAAGATGCGCTGCTCGTAGAGCCAGTTGTCGAGGATGATCTCTTTCATACGTGGGTTGCGGATCATCCGGTGGCGCCGTGCATCACTTGCTACCTCCCTTGCAGCCTCATCGCGCCGTGCCAAAGTGCGGTCCCAGTCCTTCTTCTCTTCGGGCGAGAAAGGGCCCCGGACTTCGGCAGTGCCATATTTGGGGTCAATGATGATGTCATCGGGATGCGGGACCATCTCTGGCGGCTCAATGCCGAGCTTCGCGCAGCGCGCAATCTCGCGTTCAGCGTCATCCTTGTATTCGGACAATGCCATAAAATATTCCAGCTGGGTCTGCTTCTGCTCGCCCTCGATCGTCCGCAACAGCAAGGTAAAGTCGCGCTGGGCAATGCGATTACCCTTGAGCGCATTTTGCTGCATTGCGCGCAGGATGGCCTGGTTCACGGGCATGTCGATGACCCGCTCGCCATCGCGAACGCGCACGGTGCGATAAGCCTCTTCGAGGATCAGGGCTGTGGTCGGCTCATCGCTGCCAAGTAGCCTGTTCTTGGGTACGGCAATGGTCTTGGCTTTGCGCGGCCTACCATGCGGGTTACCGGATTGGCCTTTCTGGAAACGATGGTCCGCCGGCGGCTTGGCATAGCCGACCGCATAGTCTGCGTCTTTGCCACTCATTCGGCGACCTCCACCGCGACGATCGTTCGCTCGTCGGCAACATCTTCGAAGCAGGCACCGCTATCCGCCAGCGTGGCCCGCTTGCCGGTCAGCTGCTCCCAGCGCCGCACGATGGTGTCGCAGTAGAGGGGATCATATTCGATAAGGCGGGCGCTGCGCCCGGTCTTCTCCGCGGCGATGAGCGTCGACCCCGATCCTCCGAAGGCATCGAGGATGATCTCGCCGCGCCGCGAACAGTCACGGATGGCATCGGCAATGAGCGCCACCGGCTTGACCGTGGGGTGCATGGCAAGTTCATCGCCGCGGCTCGCGCTCATGCTACTGATGCCCGCATAATCCCAGACGTTCGTGCGATAGCGCCCGGTCTCACCTAAACCAAAGCTGTTGGTGTGCTCGGCCGTTCCCTGCTTGAACACAAAGATGAGTTCGTGCTTCGAGCGATAAAAGGCGCCCATCCCGCCATTGCTCTTATTCCACACGACGAGGTTTTTAAGCTCGGTAAAGGCTGATCGGCCCGCTATGAGCAGCTCGCCCATGTGGCGCCAGTCCATGCACACAAAGGCAATGGCACCGTCGCGCATAACGCGGCTCATGTTGCCAAGCGTCTCAGATAGGAAGCGGGTAAACTGGTCTTCGCTCATCTCGCCGGTCGCCATTGCAAACTCGCGGTGCTTGACCGATCCCAGACCGCAGACATGGCCGTCGATCTTCACATTATAGGGCGGATCAGTGAACAGCATGTCGGCCCGCTCATTCTGCATCAGCAAGGCGAAGGCCTCAGGCCGGCGAGCATCGCCGCACAGCAGACGGTGCCGCCCAAGCAGCCACACATCACCCATCCGGCTAACCGGCGGCCCCGCCATCTCGGGAACTCGGTCCTCGGGCGCATCCGAGCCATCGGGGTCGCTGTCCCCTGCCTCGTCAAGCACCAGATCAACTTCGGCGAGGCTGAACCCAGTCAGCTCGACATCAAAGTCGAGGTCCACCAGCGCCTGCAGTTCGATGGCGAGCATTTCCTTGTCCCACCCCGCGTTGAGCGCAAGCTTATTATCGGCCAGGACATAGGCGCGGCGCTGGGCATCGTTCAGATGCGATAGCGCCAGCGTCGGCACCGTCCGCATGCCAAGCAGCTTGGCAGCCTCGACCCGTCCGTGGCCGGCGATAATCTCACCATCATCCGACACCAGCACTGGATTGGTGAAGCCGAAGCGTTCGATCGACGCTGCGATTTGCTTCACCTGCTTTTTCGAATGGGTGCGCGCGTTGCGCGCATAAGGCCGCAGCGATGCAATGTCGCGTTCGGCCAGCTGCGTTGAAGTTTGGACCATGATACCCCTGCCGTAATGCTACCACCCCGTAGCCAGGCACATAGGAACAAATCATGTCTATAAAAGGGCTATAAAGCGAACTTTATCGCTCGAAATGCACGGCCTGACGCAATTTTCTGGTTGCACCGCCAAGCGCCGTGCATGACGCTGATGCCAGAGGCCGCGCGCAGTTTGCGGCCACTGCCCAACCCTCTCCCGACAACCCGATCCTCAAGCGGCGACAACATCGTTCGCTGTTATCGGACTGCGCATTCCCTGTTCGGCGGGAATAAATTCCCTGTTATTGGCGATTAAATTCCCTGTTATTTTCTAGGGAATTTCTGGCGCCCATGGGGCAAAAGTCCAGCAAATGTGCCACTTTTCAGCCAACGCAGCACCTAGTCCAGCGCCCAAAAAAATGAAGTTTTCCCTGTAAATTCCCTTAGAACAGGGAATTCTGGCTTGAGACGAGTGCGGTGGGACTGCCTACACCACCATCACACATCCAGCTTACTGACGCGCCGCAATTCCGACCGCAGCCGTTCCTCGTCAAAGGCATGTTGGGCAAATTGTCCGCCGCGTTCGACCCAGAACAGGAACAGGTGCGCCGACCAGCGGTTGGGATTGGGCAAGGTCCGACCATGGCGCAGATCCATGCCGCGATACAGCACCGCATCGCCCGGCTCCATCGCCACTGCCGCGTACGGCTCATCGCCCCAATCGTCGAAACACGGTCCTTCGGCGGTCACGCGGCGCGACCCGACTTCCAGCGGCCACGGCTTGTCGTCCCCATACACTAGCGTCAACGACACGCTGTGCTCGCACGATGGACGGTCCGAATGCACCCTGCACACATCGTCCTGATGATAGATGCGGAAATAATCATAGCTGGGCAGCAGATCCGCGCCCGTCAGCTGACACATCACCGGCGTTAGCCCCCATAGAAATGTGGTCAGCGGGCGATAAAAATGGCCCGAAATATCGATGGTCGCCTGCTTCGACAATGGCTGCGCCTGGGCAAAGGTCTGAAACGATTTGCCTGCCGCCTTCAGATCGAGATCAATCTGTTTGAACAGGTTCATCGCTACCTCCGGCGGGATCAAACCCCGGATGGTCGCATAGCCGTCTTTTTGATAGTCGCCTTCGATTCGCATGCCGCCCCATAACCTACATTGCGGCAGCATCGAAACCCGCCCTAGCGGACGCCATCTAGTGCCGCGAAATAACGCTCCATCGCCTGCGTCGACTTGTCCGACAGGCCAATGAAAATCCGGCGCCCGTCGCGCGGGTCGGCGTGCCGTTCGAACAGGCCAGTATCGGTCATTGTCTTGATCCAGCGCAGCGCCGTGGTTGCGGGCACAGCAGCGGCGATGCACAAACTCGACACCGCAACCGACCGTCCCTCCAATCGTGCGGCGTAAAGGTCAAGCAGCATATCCCATGCCGGATCGGCAAACAGGTCAGCCGGGAAGAATTGCTCGCGCATTCGCCGCTGGCGCAGCAACCGCCGCACCGGGGCAGAGGGCCCCTCGCCCGGCTGAGGGCGCGCATAAGGTGCCAGATCTGCTTCGGAGCGGTAATGCCGGGTCGTATCGCGCATCACCGGCGAAAAGCTGACTGGACCGCTCATTGGACGGTGGGGCGAAAAACCCTCAGCAAGCTGCGAATAGCCAAAAGGTCGGTCGGCCAGCGCGCCGAGCAGTGCGCTGATCCGGGCCACCTCGTCCTGCAACCGGTCGATGCGCTCTAGCGCATCGTCGCGCGCGCGGTCGGCAACGTGTGGACGGCGCGCTGCACCGGCAATCGCAATGGCCATTGCCCGCTCCACCGGCGTGGGTGATGACAAAAACTGCGCCGTGGGATCATCGGCGAAGGCGGCATAGGCCGAATCGAGTGCATCGCCCTGCGCTTCGACCACCAGTGCCGCGCCCAGCGCTGCCACACCTGAGCGCAAAACTGTTGCCGCCTTCTGGGCCAGCGGCGCATCCAGCCTCACCCAGATCAAGTCCAGCCGGCCCTGCTGCTCAAGGCGATCCCTGACTGATCCCAGCGCCACTCGGCCAGCAATACGCAGCGGCAACTCGCCGCAATCCAGCTCTGCGCCATCACCAACCAGCAAGGCCACCGGCGGCTCCAGATGCGCATCAACCGCGAAGGCCGCCGCGTCTCCATCACCGACAATTTGTGAAATGGGCCGATACATTGGACGCACCTCCTGCGCTGTTCGGCACCGGAATGCCGCCATGCCAGATTGAACGCCACGGTTGATGAGTCCGGTTTTGGCGTCATTTTGTTCCTGTTCTGGTCATTATCAGTCGAACAAAGCAAAAACAACATCCGATTTGGACCATTATTGTTGTGGCTTGTGCCGCATCCTGCGCTGCGGCACCGGCATATCATGCCCGAACCCCGCTACGCCCGCCACATTTGGCTCACGCGCCTGCGCGCCCTTCGCTGGACGCTAATCCTGTTCGCAATGTTGGCGGCACTCTGGCTGGTTCAGCGCCCACCCTTGCAAGAAGGCCGCATGGTTTTCGCCAGCGACGGCGACAGCTTCGCGATTCGGATCAATGGCGAAGTGCGCCAGATTCGCCTGCTCGGAATCGACGCGCCGGAACTGGTGCAGGACTGTCAGGATGCGAGCGGCCAGCCATGGCGGTGTGGCAGCCATGCGCGCGATGCCCTGACCACGCTGGCCCCACGCAGCGCTACCATCTCCTGTCGCAGCGAGGGCAAGGACCGCTTCGGCCGCGAATTGGCGCGGTGCACGCTGGCCGACGGACGCGATTTGGCGGACCAATTGGTGCGCGGCGGCTGGGCGCTTGCCACCGGCGAGGATTATCTGGTCGAACAGGATCTGGCCCGCGCGCAAAAGCGAGGCCTATGGCAAGGCAATTTCCTCACCCCCGCCGAATGGCGAGCGGCGAATCCGCACAAGTAGTCGCTATTCGCCGGCCATCTTCAGCAACAGTTTCCACTCCGCCGGCTTCACTCGCCCGACCGACAGACGCCCCAGCCGGATCAGATCCATGTCCGCCAGCTTCGGTTCAGCCTTGATGTCCGCCAGCGTCACCTCGCGCGGCAACGGACGCAGCGGCGCGACCCGCACCACCACCCACGGCGCACCCTCGTCTGCTGTGGGATCGGGAAAGGCGGTTTCGGTGATGGTCATCACGCCCACGCACGCCTTGCCGATGTTGCTGTGGTAAAACAGCGCCTCGTCACCCACGCGCATCGCCTTCAGGTTTAGCTTGGCCGTATGGTTGCGCACCCCGTCCCAGATGCCGGTGCCGTCGCGCACCAGATCGTCCCAGCTGTACACATCGGGTTCGGACTTCATCAGCCAATATTGCTTGCTCATACCGCGCGGCATAGCGGGCGAAGCGCGCGTGCGAAAGCGGGGTCTTTTCGTGGCAGCCGCAAAGGACTAGATGGACGGCATGACCACATCAGCCCTCGCCGCCGCGCCCACCGACCCCGCCCAAGTCCCCATGATCTCGCTTAACCAAAGCGACGCGGATTTCGCCGCCGCCTTCGGCGCCTCCTTCGAACGCTTCGGCTTTGCGATGGTGTGCGATCATGACATCGATATGGGCCTCATCGACGCCGCCTGGCGGAAATCGGCGGAATTTTTCGGGCTGCCCGAGCAGGTCAAACGCAAATATCAAATCCCCGGCATCGGCGGCGCGCGCGGCTATACCCCGTTCGGCACCGAAATTGCCAAAGGTGCCACGGAGGTTGACCTCAAGGAGTTTTGGCACGTCGGTCGCGATCTGCCGCAGGGCCATGTGCTCGCCGCGCAACAACCCAACAACGTCTGGCCGTCTGAAGTCGACAGTTTTCGCACCACCTTCGAAACCCTCTACGCCGAATTCGACCGCCTCGGCGCGCGGCTACTGAGCGGTATCGCCCGCTATTTGGGCCTCGCCCCCGACTGGTTCGACACGACCATTCAGGACGGCAACAGCGTGATGCGCCTACTCCACTATCCGCCCGTCACTGGCCCCGCCAAGGGCATCCGCGCCGAAGCGCACGAAGACATCAACACCATCACTTTGCTCTTGGGCGCCGAAGAGGCCGGCCTAGAAATCCTCGATAAAGATGGCAGCTGGCTCCCCGTTGCCCCGCCGCCGGGCGCGCTCGCGGTCAATGTCGGCGACATGCTGCAACGCCTGACCAACCACAAACTCCCCTCGACCACCCACCGCGTCCGCAACCCCGACGCGGGCCGGGCAAGCGTGGCGCGCTATTCGATGCCCTTCTTCCTCCACTTCCGTTCGGACTATCTCATCGAAACGCTGCCGGGCTGCGTCGATGCGGAACACCCGGATCGCTATCCGGTACCGATCACGGCGGATGAGTATTTGCAGGAGCGGTTGAGGGAGATAGGGCTCAAAAAATGACCGGTCTTGGAATCCTTCTCATCCTGTTGGGTGGTTGGCGGTTGCTTCACGCCCCGCGTGAAGCAAAGCGAATTGCTGACCGAAAGCAAGAAGGCACCGATACATACCATGAAGAACAGAGGTTTTATGCGGCCTACCCCTTTATCAACAGTGTCAGAGGGATTTACACGCAAGGCGTAACTGCGGTGATTGGAGGTGGGCTGATTGTCCTTACTGAATCCCTCAGGCCTTAACGAATCCCCTTCGCCGCGCACTTGATGCGGGGCCTGGCTTTACTTCGCGCTCCAGAAACCAAACACCCCCTCCTGCTGCTCCCGAATAAACCGCGCCGCCTGCGCCCCCTCCCACGGCCCGTCATAGCCCAGCAAGATCGCGGTCCCGCCGACCCACCACCCCTGCCCCGGCAGCCGGTCGCTCTCGCGCACTACCAGCACGGCGAGGTCGGGTTCGCCATCCGCTGCGCACAATTCGTCGACCCGCATCAGCGTCCGGCAAATCGCGCGCATCTTGGGCCGGGTGAAGCGGAACCCCAGTTCGCCCAGCAATTCGGAATAGCTCACGCTGCGCCCCTCGCGCGCCGCCTGCGTCAGGATCGCGCGGATCCTTGGCGCATCGCCCAGCGCCGACACATCGGCAGGGGACGGCGTATCGGCATCGAGGCCGCCATCAATCGCCACGAACAATTCCTGTTCTCCGACCAAAGCAGGAGTTCAGGATGGAGATCACGGCCTGTACCGCCCTGGACTCCGGCTTTCGCCGGAGAACAGTTGCACAGCCGTTCAACCGCGCTTCGGCGGCCAAGGAAAGAACCCCGACGTCCGCTCGATATAGTCCAGATAATCGGGCCGCGACCGCTTGAGCCCCTTCTCCAACAACGCCTTCCCCGACCAGCGGGTCAGCGTGAAGGTCAAAAACACCGGCCCGATCAGCCCCGCCAGCGCAACCCACAGCCCCGCATCGGCGGCGATCATCCAGATACCCCACCAGGTCGCGGCATCACCGAAATAATTGGGATGCCGCGTATAGCGCCACAGCCCGCTATCGAGCACCCGCCCTTGGTTTGCGGGATCGGCGCGAAACGCCTTCAACTGCGCGTCGCCTACCGTCTCGAAAACAATCCCGATCAGCGCCACCAGCGCGCCCAGAATCGCAAGAAAGCCCAGCGGCAGCCCGCCATCCTGTGCTGACGCGAAAATCCCCAACTGCGCTGGCAGACATGTGATGAACAGCAATGGCATTTGCAGCAGGAACACCACCTGCAACGCCGTGCGTTCCCAGCTCCAGCCGTTCTTTTCCATCGGGCCGCCGATGATTTTCTTGTAGCGCGGGTCCTCGCCATGCGCGCGCCAGCGGACCCACAAATGCCAGCTCAGCCGCAATCCCCACAATGTCGTGAGCCCCAATATCAGCGCGCCGCGCTGGCCGTAATCGCTGACCTGCAACGCTGTCCCCCACGCCAGCAGCACCATGCCGAATGCCCAGAAAGCATCGATAAAACTCGCATCGCGGATTGCACAGGCATAACGCCAGAGCAGCATGATCACCGCGAGCAGGCCGACGAGGTTGATAGCGAGCAGGATCAGGACGTCAGTAATCATGCTGCCAAATCGCTCCGCCGATCTTCCTCGCTGCCGACAATCTCCTCAATCGACGTCACCGCGCGCTCAGGGATTTTAGGAATGCAGCTACGGTACACCGCCAGCACCTTTTCCATATCGGCGCGAAAATCGCCTGTGGGCCAGATCATCGGCCCCAGCCCGCCGGTCTTGCGCCCATAATCCATCATACCAACTACCATCGGCACTTTGGCAGCGAGCGCAATTTGGTAAAAGCCCGTCTTCCACCGCTTCACCTTACCACGCGTCCCCTCGGGCGCGACCGTCAGGATAAACTCCTTGCGGCGGGTGAACTCGTCCACCATCGCCTGCACATAATTTTGCGAGGATTTGCGGTCGATCGGAATGCCGCCCATCTGCCGCATGAACCCTGCCATCGGCCAGCGGAAGAGCGACAATTTGCCCATGAAATATGGGCGGATGCCCAGGTCGCTAGTTAACCCTAGAAAATTGGGAAAATCCCAATTGCTGGTGTGCGGCGCGGCGATCAACACAAACTTGCGCGGCTCGGGCACGGTCCCGACCACGGTCCACTTTCCCCAGCGATAGGGGCGCGTTAGCACCCAGCGCACAAAGCGTGCCAGCAGCCCCGGCTGGTCATCGGCAAAATCGGTCAACTCTCTCTCCCTGCGCGCAGAGCTAACGGGCGCAACAAGCTTTGCCAAGCGGCATCGCCCTTGCTATCGGCGCGCGACCATGACTGACAAGCCGCCGCCCGGCGACCTTCCCGAACCCATTCCGACCCCGTTCGACAGCGCGCTGTCCGAACGCTACCTCGTCTATGCGCTGTCGACGATTACCGCGCGTTCGCTGCCTGATTTGCGCGACGGGCTTAAACCCGTGCACCGCCGCCTGCTCTGGGCGATGCGCAACATGCGGCTCGACCCCAGCCAAGGTTATAAGAAATCGGCGCGCGTCGTTGGCGATGTCATCGGCAAATTCCATCCGCATGGTGACACTGCTGTGTACGACGCGATGGTCCGCCTCGCGCAGGATTTTTCGCTGCGCTATCCGCTCGTCGACGGGCAGGGCAATTTCGGTAACATCGACGGCGATAATGCGGCCGCCTATCGCTACACCGAAGCGCGACTAACGCGCGTCGCTATCGACCTGATGGCAGGACTCGACGAAGGCACAGTCGATTTCCGCCCGACCTATAATGGCGAAGACGAAGAGCCTGAGATCATGCCCGGCCTCTTCCCCAACTTGCTCGCCAACGGGGCGACGGGGATCGCGGTCGGCATGGCGACCAACATTCCGCCGCACAACGCCGCCGAAGTGATCGGCGCGGCGCTGGTGCTGCTCGATGACCCAAAGGCCTCGCTCGACCAACTGCTTGACCATGTTCAAGGACCGGACTTTCCTACCGGCGGGCTGGTGGTGGACAGCCGCGATGCGATACGTGCGACATACGAAACCGGCCGCGGCGGCTTCCGCGTCCGCGCGCGCTTCTCCACCGGCAAGGACGCAACGGGCGCTTGGGAAGACAGCGGTATCGAAAAGCTGCCCGGCGGCACCTGGCAGCTGGTTGTCAGCGAAATCCCCTATGGCGTCGCCAAGGGCAAGCTGATCGAACAGATCGCCCAGCTCATAGCCGACAAGAAATTGCCGATTTTAGAAGACGTCCGCGACGAATCCGACGCCGTCGTGCGGATTGTCCTCGAACCCAAAAGCCGCAATGTCGACCCAGAGGTGCTCAAGGAGAGCCTCTACCGCCTCACCGATCTCGAAAGCCGCTTCGCGCTCAACCTCAATGTCCTTGACGCCGACCGGACACCGCGCGTCATGGGCCTCCACGAGCTGCTTAGCGAATGGCTGGGGCACCAGATCATTGTCCTGGTCCGCCGCGCCCAGCATCGCATTGCGAAGATCGACGACCGTCTCGAACTGGTCGCGGGCTACCTCATCGCCTTCCTCAACCTCGACCGCATCATCGAAATCATCCGCACCGAGGACGAACCCAAGCCAGTGATGATTGCCGAATTTGCACTCACCGACCGGCAGGCCGAAGCCATCCTCAACATGCGCCTCCGCTCGCTGCGCAAGCTTGAAGAAATGGAGCTGAAGCGCGAGCAGGCCGACCTCACCGCCGAGCGCGAGGATCTGGCCAAGCTGGTCGAAAGCCCGCAGCGCCAGCGCACGCGCCTCCGCAAGGACCTTGAAAAGCTCCAGGCGGTTTACGGTCTAGGAACGGCCCTCGGCGCACGCCGCACGACGATTGCCGAAGCCGCACCGGCGCGCGACATCCCGCTGGACGCAATGATCGAAAAAGAACCGGTCACCGTCATTCTGTCGAAACGCGGCTGGATCCGTGCGCAGCGCGGCCATGTCGCCGCCGACCAATGGGCCGAGTTTAAATTCAAGGAAGGCGACGAACTCGCCTTCGCGGTCCATGCGCAGACCACCGACAAACTCCTCCTCGCCGCCAGCGACGGCCGGTTCTACACACTTGGTGCCGACAAGCTCCCCGGCGGGCGCGGCTTTGGCGAACCCGTCCGCCTGATGCTCGACATCGACAATGACTCCTCAATTGCCGCGCTCATACCAGCTTCACCAGACCTCAAACTGCTGGTCGCCCAATCCAGTGGGCATGGTTTCATTGTCACGGCGCAAGATGTTATCGCCGAAACCCGGAAAGGACGCGGGGTCGTCAACCTGCGCCCCAAATCGCGCCTCGCTGTCATTCGTCCGCTGGAACCGCCGCACGACAGCATCGCTGTCATCGGCGAGAACCGCAAATTGGTGGTCTTTCCGATAAGTGAAGTGCCGGTGATGGCTCGCGGTCAGGGCGTAATGCTGCAACGCTACCGCGACGGCGGTCTGTCTGATGCCACCAGCTTTACTCTGGCCGACGGCCTTAGCTGGGCTATGGGCGGCGAAACCGGACGCACGCGTACCGAGGCCGACATGACCCCTTGGCGCGTCGCGCGCGGCGCGGCGGGACGTATGCCTCCCATCGGCTTCCCACGCGATAATCGTTTCTGATTGGTAAATTTGCGCATAAGCGTTTCCCGCACGTAAATTGCTTCTTCACAACTTTCCCCTACCCCGCAGCTAATGGGAAGGTCGCAACCTCGCATATCAGCACCGGCATTATCTGACGCGGCGCCCGCTGCGGCGTCGGACGCGCAGGCCTGGCTGTCCGCGCTGCCGATTGCTGCAGCACTCATTCGCCCCGTGCCGCGCGGCCAGTTTCAACTCCATGCCAGCAATCGTCGCTTTGAACAGCTGGGCATTTCGAATGCGGGCCTGACGCCGCCGGTTGAACTCGCGCGGGCCATTGCCGCAGTGGCCGATGGGTGCGCCCCAGCCGGCGATACCCCTTGCACCGTCGGCACCGGTGTCGCCAGCCGCGAATATCGCGCCACCCTTGCGCCAATGGGCGACGGGCTTTTCCTGCTCACGCTGGTTGACCGGACTCAGGAATTGCAGACCGAACGCAATTTGCGCCGCGAACTATTGTCAGACAGCCTGACCGGCCTGCCCAACCGCGCGGGTCTTGAAGACGCGCTTGAGGCACGCAGCCACGGGGCCACGGCCAGCGGTGACTTTGCACTGATGCTGCTTGATCTGTCGCGCTTCAGCAGAATCAACGAACACATCGGCCCGATGGCGGGCGACGAATTGCTGATCACCGTAGCGCGCCGTCTTCAATCCAGCCTGCGCTCCGACGACATTTTGGCGCGCACCGGCGGCGACGAATTCGCAATCGCCTCGCGCATTGGCGCGGGCAAAATTGACGTGCGCGAAATTGCGCGCCGCGTGCGCGGCGCCTTTGACCACCCGTTCCGCATCGGCGATTTGAAGGTCAGCATCGATTGCGCGGTGGGCTGCGCCATCCAGCCAGTCAGCGAGGTGGATGTCGCAGACTTGCTACGCCATGCCCAGATCGCGCTAAAGCGGGCGAAGCAGACGGACCGGATCGAAATTTACGAACCAGAGACGGCCTCGCTCGCCAACAACCGTTTCAGCCTGGAAACCGCGCTTCGCAACGCAATCGAAGCCGATGGTCTACAACTGGCCTTCCAGCCGCTCATCGAACTTGCCACGGGTCGCGTTGCCGGATTCGAAGCACTCGCCCGCTGGCAGCGCGACGATGGCCAGATGATCTCCCCAGCCGAGTTCATTCCCGTCGCTGAAGATTCAGGGTTGATCGTTCCTTTGGGTCAATGGGCCATCCACGCCGCCGCGCGCACGCTGGCTGACTGGGACCGGTCCAGTGGCGGCTGTGCCGTGTCGGCCTATATTGCGGTCAATGTCTCGGCGATCCAGTTGTCGCGCGATGATGTTGCAGGAATTGTCCGCCATGCTCTGACAGCAAACAGGGTCAATGCTGACCGACTGATGATCGAGCTAACGGAAAGTGCCATCATTGGCGATCCAGACGTTGCGCTGTCAGTACTGCGTGAACTCAAATCGCTGGGCACCCGCATTGCCATGGACGATTTCGGCACTGGCTATTCGAACCTTGCATACTTGCAAGAGCTACCGCTCGACGTGCTCAAAATCGATCGCAGCTTTGTTGACAGGATGACCGACGACAAAGACAAAGCGGCGATCGTCCGCACAATCCAGAGTCTTGCCGAAGCGCTGGAGATGCAGACCACGGCAGAAGGTGTCGAAACCGCTGAGCAAGCCGCGAAACTGAAAGCCATCGGCTGCAACTATGGACAGGGCTATTATTTCGCCCGGCCCATGGCCGCCGCCGACGCCCTCAACTATTGGGCCGCATCGCGCAGCGCCTGATCGACCAGCGCGTCGAGCGCCTCCCCGTTCGGAAATCCTGCCGCAATCCATTGCGCCTCAATTTGTCGCAGCGTCCGCGCCACTTTTGGCCCAGTTTCCAGCCCACGCGCAATCAGGATGCTTCCTTTGACCGGGAAATGCGGGACCGACCATGTCGCCAGCGCGTCCAATGCGGGCGCAAGCTGTTCCGGCGCGCTCGCCAACAGCCAACGGTCTTTCGCAGCGTCCACGCCAATGCGATAGGCGAGCGCGCGCACGGGCATTTCCAGTGCATCTTTGCTGCCGTCGGTCAGCGCCACCAGATACTCGCGTTGGCGCTTGGAAAGGCGCAGACGCGCGCTAGCGGCATCCGCGGCTGCAGCGGATGGAAGCAAAGCAGCCAGCCTCCGCAACGCCTTTGTCGGGGCGGCAACCAGCGCTTCATTGTCGAGCAGCCGGGCTAGCCGTTCCAACCCGGCGAGATCGGCTTCAGGCAATATTTCGGCAAGCACACCGTCTGCCGCCATTTGCTCGACCACTGCAAGCGGCAAAGGCAGGCTCAATGTTTTCAGCAGTTCATCTGCCACCCGTTCACGCGACAGCGTGCGCAAGCTATGGCGCGCAGCGATCACCGCGGCATGACTAGCAGCGTCATGTGCGCCATGCCCGAACCGTGCCACAAAGCGATAGTAACGTAGGATGCGCAGGTGATCCTCGGCGATCCGCCGCACGGCATCGCCAATGAAGCGGACTGTCCCAGACTTCAAATCATCAAGCCCGCCGAACCAGTCGTCAATGTTCCCAGTCGCCGGGTCGGCATAAAGCGCGTTGATGGTGAAATCGCGCCGCGCGGCATCCTCGCGCCAATCATCGGCAAAGGCGACTGTCGCGCGCCGACCGTCGGTGGCGACATCACGGCGCAGGCTCGTCACCTCGAACGGTCGACCGCCGCTAACCGCTGTGACCGTGCCGTGGGCAATTCCGGTCGGCACTGCCTTAATGCCCTCCGTTTCCAACAGAGCGATCACCGTATCGGGGCGCAGCGACGTTGCCAGATCGACATCGGCGACCGGCAATCCCAACATGGTGTCGCGCACCGCGCCGCCGACATAGCGTACGGCACCACCATCAGCGGACAAAGCGTCGACCACGCGGGCCAGTTCGGGCCAGCGCCGCCATTCAGCGTCAGGTAGCGTCATCACGACCGCCACCCGGCGGGCAGCCGCTGCGCCAGATTGACGATGATCCCCGCCGTCACGCCCCAGATGCGCCGCTCGCCCCACATCATGTCATAATAACCGCGCAACCGCCCCTGCCAATGCGCCTGATGGAAACTGAAATTGGCGGGGTTGAACAGATGATCGAACGGCACCTCAAACCACGCTTCAACCTCGTTGGGATCGGGATCGAACGGCAGGTCGGGGGGGATCACACCCACCACAGGCGTAATACGAAACCCGCTGCCGGCATGATAGGGGTCACCAATTCCGGCCACCGTAACGTCGCGCGGATCGAGCCCGATTTCCTCGCGCGCCTCGCGCAGCGCGGCGGCGACAGCGTCGCTGTCTTCCTCCTCGATCTTGCCACCCGGAAACGCGACCTGCCCGGCGTGACTGCGCAGCCATTGTGGTCGCTGCGTCAAAATAACGCCCGGCTCGGGGCGGTCGGTAATTGCAATCAGCACTGCTGCATCGCGCAAACTGCCGCGCTCGGTCGGCCGATCATCATCATGAATTTCGCCGTCCAGTGCGGCCAGTGCAGCCGTCAGTCGATCCGCCAAAGTCATGCGGCAAACTCGAACCGCGCACCGTCCGACCAGATAGCAGGCGGGTCGACTGCGTCAGCAATCGCCAGCTCGACCAGCTCATAATAAAGGCTGCGGGTGAGTCGCGCTTCCAGTCCGTAACCGATGGACCCGCGCACATGCAGTGCTGGGCGCGGTTCACCTTTGTCTGTCGCCAACTTTAATGGATGATCTGCTCCCGCCCGCACCAGATCGCCATTGTCCAACCGGAACAGCAGCACCCGATCGCGCCCGCAGCCATCGCTCAACATTTCGACCGCGCGAAAGGGCAGGTCGGCCACCGCAATCCGTTGCTTCTCATGCGGCGTCACCAGCCAGTAACTGCCATCGACATCACGCCGCAAAATGCTGGCGAACAGCCGTACCAGCGCGGGCCGCTTTATCTCGCTACCATCGTGCCACCAGCTACCATCGGCGCGGATTTCCATCCGACTATCACCGCGGTCGGGCGGGTCCCAGCGTTCGACCGGCGGCCGGCGTTGCGCAGCAATGAGTCCTGCTGCCTCAACCAGTGATAGAGCACCAAACTGGGCAGGGAAATCTAGGGCATTGGCGTTCATCATGCCTGAATTAGGGCAAATGGCGAGCGGCGCAAGCTAGGCGCGCGGTCCAATTGTCCCCGCGCCACCCGGAACTTCATGCCCGTCCACAGGGCTCGCCAGCAAGCGCCGCGCCTCTACCGGCCCTGGCAACCGCCAGGCACCCGTACCATCCGCCGAAAAACCAAAGAAGCGTCCATAATATTCAGGATCGCCAATCATCATCAGCGCTCCATCGGCTTGCGTTGGAACAGCCGCCATGACCGCGTCCATCAACGCGCGCCCCAACCCGAGCTGCTGAAATTGAGGTAGTACCGCAACTGGGCCGACCATGACCAGCGGCGTGACGCGACCATTATCGCCCAAATGCGCCACCGGCCAGCATTGCACCGTACCCGCAGTCTCGCCATCCATGGCCACGCCAAAGCTGAGCTCTGAGATCGCCGCCATGCCTGCGCGCAGCCGATATGCGGTGCGCCCTTGCCGGTCGGCACCAAACGCCGCGTCCAAAATCGCTTCAACCTCTGCGTTTGCTAGCTGTGCCAGCGGGAATATCTCGACCAATGCCCTGCCTTCCATTATGCGGCGGCGCCTTAACCGTTGCAGCAGAGAGATGAAAGCATCGTGGCCGACCAATTGTGGCTGGAAGTCGAAGGGTTGAAGGTAGACGTGCTGACCGGCGTCTACAGCGAGGAAACGCATTTGCCGCAGCCGCTGCGCATCAGCCTGCGTGCGCGGCTCGCCATGGCAGACCATTATGCGCCCACCACACCGCTCAGTGCCTCCAAAAGCTATATGGACCTCAAATTCGCGGCCACAGACGCATTGCCCAAAGACACGCACTTCGTGCTGATCGAAAGCGTTGCGGACCATATCATCGACACCATTTTCCTGCAGGACGGCAAAGTTCAGGAGGTCGAGGTCAAAATCATCAAGCTCGCGATCGCCGAGGCCGATGAAGCCATCGGCATAACCATGCGGCGGACGCGCAAGTGAACCCGATACCGCCGCTTGCACTCGTCACCGGCGGCATGCACCGGCTGGGCGCGGCCATCGCAGCGCGGCTGGCGGCGGCGGGCTATGCACTGGCGCTGCACAAGCACCACGCGCGCGATCCTGACCCTGTTCTGGCGGCGGCGCTGGCGCAGCATGGTACCGACTGGCAGCGTTTCCGCGCCGATTTGGCAGACGCCGAGGAAGTCGCGGGCCTCGTTCCCCGCGTCATCGCCCATTTCGGCCGCACCCCCGATTTGCTGGTCAACAATGCCGCGCTGTTTGCCGAGGGCGGATGGGAAGCGCTGACCGCCGCCGATTTGGCCCGCATGACCGCGGTCAATTTCCACGCGCCAGTGTTGCTCGCACAGGCGCTCGTTGGCGTGTCGCCTGAAAATTCGCAGCCCGCTATCGTCAACATCGTAGACCAGCGCGTCGCCAATCCGGTCCCCGACCAACTCGCCTACAGTCTCGGCAAGGGCGCGCTCTTTCAGGCGACCCGTACGCTCGCCGTCGCCTTCGGACCCCGCGCGCGCGTCAACGCCGTCGCGCCAGGGCTGACCATTGTTACCGACGACTACACTCCCGGCCAGGCCGACCGCCTCGCCGCCCGTATGCCGCTGGGACGCTTGCCGACGCCAACAGATGTCGCCGACGCCGTACTCTATCTGACAGGTGCCACCGCCACGACCGGCCAGACCATCTTCATCGATGGCGGCGCCAGCCTTGCCCCTCTGGGCCGCGATTTTGTGTATCTGGACCGCAATTAGCGCCAAATCGATTGAATTTATCCGTCGCGCGCAGGGCCTATCCCGGGCGATGCATCAGCCACCGGTAAAGCCACCCGAACCCGCCGCCGACCATCACCGCCACTCCGACGCCGAGCACATAGAAAAACTGGTAAAACACCGAGGTTCCATAAGGTGTTGCTGGACCGTTCAGTAACAGGACTATGCCAACGGTCATGATATGGACGAAGGCACTGAGGCCAATCTTGGTCCACCAAGTCATCGGGCGAGACCAAATGGCAATGGCGGCAATGCCGGCGGCCAGAATCATCAAGTCCATCAAGTTCATGCGGTCTACCTACCGATAATTGAAACTGATGCTGATCCGCTCATCTTTGCCCGTGTGCGGCATCACCTCGTGCCGTAACCAACTTTCCCATAGGAACACTGTCCCGGCCACCGGCTCGGCATAAAAGAACGGCTGCACCTCCGGCGGCGCATCCTCGCTGCGCAGCGGCGCGGCCATCAGCATGGGCAGGCGCGGGTCTTCG
>JANRIY010000051.1:0-126552 GCA_033764495.1 Sphingopyxis sp.
CACCACGCCCTTCCTGATGCTGTTTGCACGCGGGCTGGAACTGGCGCCCGACCCCGAGACCGATCTCGACGATCCCGAAACCGCGCCGCGCGGCAAGGCGATTGTCATCGGCTACGGCCGTTTTGGCCAGATGGTGGCGCAGATGCTTCACGCGGTCGATTGCTCGGTCACCCTGATTGACAAGAAGCCATCGCAGATCGAGCTGTCGGGCCGGTTCGACGTGAAGGTCTATTATGGTGACGGGCTGCGGCTTGACCTGCTGCACCGCGCCGGGGCCGACGAGGCGCGGCTGATTATCTTTTGTATCGACGATGATCAAATGACCGCGAAAGAGCTGGAGCCAGTGGTGCAAGCCTTCCCACAAGCGCAAATTTTCGCGCGCGTGTTCGATCGCCGCCAGCTGATCGCGCTCAATGACGCGGGGCTGGCAGGCACCGTACGCGAGGTGTTTGAAAGCTCGATTGCCATGGGGTTGATGGCGCTTCAATCGCTGGAGATTCCCGCCGACGAAATCGCCGATGTTGAAGCCGCGCTGCGCCACCTCGACGACACCCGGCTGCAGGATCAGATTATGTCGGGCGATATCCGCGCGGGCGCGGAAAAGCGCTTCATGGCGGGGCAGGGACGACAAGCGGGTAGCGTCATGGCCGCGATCCGGCGGCTAAGTGAGTAGCTGGCTGCCCAGAAACGCCGCCACGCGGTCCAAACCATAGTCGGTGCTTACGAACGATTGACCAATCCCTTGCGCTAAAATCAGCGGTACGATGCCGCCGCGCGCCTTTTTGTCATGCCCCATATGCGCGGCCAGCGCTGCGCCATCGTCGGTTACCCCCACCGAGGCCAGATCATGCGGCAGGCCCGTTGCAGCCAGATGCGCCGCCACGCGCGCGGCATCGGCGGGCGGGCACAGGCCGACCTCGACCGAAAAGGCAAAGGCCAGCGCCATCCCCGTCGCCACCGCTTCGCCGTGCAACAGCTTGTCCGAAAAACCCGTTGCGGCCTCCAGCGCATGGCCAAAGGTGTGACCCAGGTTCAGCAGCGCGCGCACATCCTGCGTTTCGCGTTCGTCGGCGGCGACGATGCGCGCCTTGGCGGCAATGCTGTGCGTGATGGCGTATTCCCGCGCTACAGCCTCGCCCGCCAACAGCGCTGAGCCATGCGCCTCGCACCAGGCGAAGAAATCGGCATCGTCGATCAGGCCATATTTCACAACCTCGGCATAGCCCGCCGCCAGATCGCGGCGCGGCAACGTCGCCAGCATGGCAGGATCGGCAAGGACCAGAGCAGGCTGGTGAAACGCGCCCACCAAATTCTTGCCCGCAGCAATGTTGATGGCGGTTTTACCGCCGACGCTGCTGTCGACCTGCGCCAGCAAAGTGGTCGGGATTTGCACAAAGGCACAGCCACGTTTGACGATGCTGGCGGCAAAACCAACAACATCGCCAATCACGCCGCCCCCAAGTGCGATGACATGATCGCTGCGCTCGATACCGCGCTCGACCAGCCATTCGGTGAGCCGCGCCAGTCCCGCCCAGCTTTTGCTGCTCTCGCCTGCGTCTAGCACCAGCACATCATGCCGGATGCTTGCCGCATCCAGCGCCGCTTGCAGCACCGGCAGATGCAGCTTGGCCACATTGGTGTCGGTCACGATGGGCACCCATGGCCGTTTCAGCAGCGGGGCAATATGTGCTCCCGCTTGCCCCAGCACGCCGCTTTCGATGATGACGGAATAGCTGCGCGCGCCCAGCGCGACCTTTACGGTTGGCATGTTTCGAGCGCTTTCAAAATGGCCTCCACCGTCACATCATGCGGCGCGCTGGCCGAAGGCACGCGCAGCTGCGCCTCAGCATAGAGCGGATTGCGTGCGGCGGCGAGTTCGGTGAGCACAACGCGCGGATCCTTGCCGATCAGCAGGGGGCGGGTGCTGCGCCGCGCCACCCTTGCTGCCAGCGTGTCGACATCCGCATCCAGCCAGATGGCAAGCGCCTCGGCCAATATCAGCGCGCGCGTCTCATCGTTGACGAAAGCACCTCCCCCGGTCGCCAGAACGCATGGCGGCCCGTGGATGATCCGCGCAATGACCCGGCGCTCGCCATCGCGAAAGGCTGCCTCGCCAAATTTGCCGAAAATCTCGGCGATGCTCATTCCCGCCGCGCGCTCGATTTCCTCGTCCGCATCGACAAATTCCATGCCCAGCCGCGCCGCCAGACGGCGGCCAACCGTCGATTTTCCGGCCCCCATCAGCCCGACCAGCACGATGCTCCGCTGGGGCTTGCCACTGGCAGCAACCGGGCTTTGGCTTTCGGGGTTTCGCGGCATGATGCGCGCGGCTATACCGCACGGCGATAAGCGGACAAGGGCGCAGCACAGATAATGACAGCGGGAAAAAAGCGGATTTGGGGGGCGGCGACGGCGCTGGCGCTGGTTCTAGTGTTGCCGGTGGTGGCGCAGGAATCGTTGCTGCCCGAAGGTTTTGGTGACCCCGCACCGCCGCCCGCCGAGCGGCCGACGCCTGCGCCGACGCCAGCCCCCGGTCCTGCCCCTGTACCCAGCGCACCAATAACCGGCACCCCCGCGCTCTTGCCCGACAGCACCGCCACTGCCGATGTGGATGACGAGGCTGAGGAAGGCGCGGAAGACGGCATCCTGCGCTATGATCTGCCCCCCGGCGCACGCCGCTCGCTCGACCGAATTGGTCCGCTCACGCCCGAGACCGGCGGCATGGACAGCACGGCCTTTGGCGTCCGCGGCCAATATGCCGCGCGCATTATGGCGGCCACGCGCGCACCGATCGCATCCCGCTGGGCCAGCATCACGCTGCGCCGCGCGCTGGCGAGCGCCATCGACACGCCGCGCACCATCCATGGCGCTGATCTGGCGGCGGCGCGCGCCGCGCTGCTCGTGCGCATGGGCGAGGCGCAGGCAGCGCGGCTGGTGGTGCAATCGGTCGATGCAGACCGTGGCACCCCCCGGTTGGCCCAAGCCGCGCTCCAAACCATGCTCGCCAATGCCGATCCGGCGGGGCTGTGCCCATGGGCCAATCTGGGGCTGGAGCGCACCAGCGACGTCGCCAGCTGGCGGCTCGCGAGCGGCATGTGTTCGGCGCTCAGCAGCGAGCCGGGACCGGCCGGGTCGGCGATCGAACGGGTCCGCAATTCGGGTCGCCTGACCAATTTTGATATTTTGCTCGCCGAGCGTGTGCTCGGTGCGACGCTGAGCGGCCGGCGCTCGATCACAATCCAGTGGGACGGGGTCGACCGGCTGACCAGCTGGCGCTTTGGCCTCGCGACCGCCACGGGCATTGCCATTCCGGCAGCACTGCGAACCGGTGCTCCGCCCGCGATGCAGGCCTGGGCTGCATTGGCTCCGATGACCCCGGTCGATGAGCGGGTGACAGCGGCGCGCACGGCTGCCCGCATCGGGGTGTTGTCGGGCGATGCCTATGTCGCGCTGGTCGCGGCCGCAGCGGGCGAGGATGCTGGCGAGGGCACCAACGCGCTGGCCGATGCCGTCCGCGCCGCTTTTGCCAGCGCCGACGCCGACGACCGGTTCGCGGCGATGCAAGCGCTGTGGCAAGCGGCGGAAAATGCCGATGATCGCTACGCAGCCATGGTGTTGACGTCGCGCGCCGCCGCTGCGCTGCCCCCCGGTACCGATGCAGGCGATGATCTGGGTTGGCTCATCGGTTCGATGCTCGCGGGCGGTTATGAGGATAATGCCCGCGCCTGGTTGCCCGCAGTGAACGAGGGTAGTCATGCCTGGGGCGTAATGGCGGTGGGTTTGCCGCGCGCGATCAATGGCATCGACGCCGGCGCGGTCGGCAATTTTGCGAGCGACGACGACAGCGCCGGCAATGTCCGCGCCAAATTTTTGGTCGCCGGTCTCGCGGGCCTTGGGCGGCTGACGGGCGCCGAGCTGTCGACGGCGGCGGGCGATCTCGACATCTCCCTTGGCAAACAGACGCGCTGGACGCGCGCGATCGACGATGCGGCGGCGCGCGGTGAACCCGGCATGGTCGCGCTGCTGGTTGCTGCGGGGATGCAGTCGCGCGACTGGACCGAGCTGCCGCCCAATCATCTTTACCGCATGGTGCGCGCGCTGCGCGAGGTCGGTTTGGCGTCCGAGGCGCGGATGCTGGCCGCCGAAGCTCTGGTGCGCGTCTGAGCGGACCCGTGCCCCCGCGCGCAGCCGATACAGCCGCGCTCGATGCCTTTTTGGAAATGCTCAGCGCCGAGCGCGGCGCAGCGGCGAATACGCTTGCGGCCTATGCGCGCGATCTGGCGCAGGGCAGCGTCGCCTTGCCCGGCGGTCTGCTGACAGCCGACCTTGCTGCACTGCGCGCACTGCTCGCCGGATGGGAAGGCCTTGCCGCCAGCAGCGTCGCGCGCAAGGTGTCGGCGCTGCGCCAATTCTATGCCTTCGCGCAGGACGAAGGCTGGCGCAGCGACAATCCCGCCGCCGCGCTGGCCCGCCCCACGCCGCAGCGCCCCTTGCCGCGCGTGCTGACACACGCGCACGTCGAGGCGCTTTTCGCGCGGTTGGCCGAGCTGACAGCGAATGAAACGGCGCGGCCTAATGACCTACGCCTCGCGCTGCTGGTCGAGCTACTTTACGGATCGGGGCTGCGCGCGAGCGAACTGGTCGCACTGCCGCGCCGCGCGTTGGCACCCGGGCGCGACTATCTGATCGTGCGCGGCAAGGGCGGTAAGGAACGATTCGTGCCCCTGTCGGCGCGTGCGCAAGCGATGGCGGCGCGCTGGCTGCTGCACGTGCCAGATGCCTCGCCTTGGTTATTTCCCTCCGGCAATTCGCACCTTAGCCGCGTTCGCCTGTTCCAACTGCTGCGCGCGCTCGCGGCCGAGGCCGGGCTCGATCCCGCAGCGATCAGTCCGCATGTGTTGCGCCACGCCTTTGCGACCCACTTGCTGGAAGGCGGGGCCGATTTGCGCGCGTTGCAACTGCTGCTGGGCCACGCTGATATCGCCACGACCGAGATTTACACCCATGTCGACAGCGCGCGGCTGGTCGCGCTGGTTAATCGCCGCCACCCGCTGGCGCATCTGCCCATTGCCCCCGCGCCGATTGACGCAGGGGCAACCAAGCCCTAACCGCCATTGCACAATGGTGGGCTTTCTCGATTTTGAAAAGCAGGTGGCGGCGCTCGACACGCAGATTGCCGAGCTGCGCGAAATGGGCGACGACAATGCGCTCGACATCACCGGCGAAATCGGACGGCTGGAGGCAAAATCGGCCAAATTGCTCGCCGACATCTATGCCCGCCTGACCCCCTGGCAAAAGGCGCAGGTCGCGCGCCACCCCGAACGGCCGCACTTCAAACATTATGTCAGCGGACTGTTCGACGACTGGATGCCACTGGCGGGCGACCGCAATTTTGGCGATGACCAGGCGATATTGGGCGGGCTCGCGCGCTTTCGCGGGCGCCGCGTGATGGTCCTTGGTCATGAAAAGGGCGACGACACCGCCAGCCGCCTCAAGCATAACTTCGGCATGGGCAAGCCCGAGGGCTATCGCAAGGCCATCCGCCTGATGCAGCTTGCCGATCGCTTCGGTTTGCCGGTCGTGACGCTCGTCGATACCTCCGGCGCCGTTCCCGGCGTTCAAGCCGAAGAGCGCGGTCAGGCCGAAGCGATTGCCCGCTCGACCGAACAATGCCTGGCGCTGGGCGTGCCGATGGTCGCGGCCATCGTTGGCGAAGGCGGATCGGGCGGCGCGATTGCGCTCGCGGCGGCAAACCGGGTGCTGATGTTCGAACATGCCGTCTATTCGGTCATTTCGCCCGAAGGCTGCGCTTCGATCCTGTGGCGCACCGCCGACAAAGCGGCCGATGCGGCGACCGCGATGAAGGTAACCTCGGCTGATCTGCTCGATCTCAAGATCATCGACCATATCGTGCCCGAACCTGTTGGCGGTGCCCACCGTGCGCCCGAAGCTGCGATTCGCACGCTGGGCGATGCAATCGAGCGCGAACTTGCTGGTCTCGCCGGATTGAGCGCCGACGCGCTGCGCACGACGCGCGAGGAAAAATTCCTCGCCATGGGGCGGCTGTAGCCCCGTTATCGTCGTCCCGGGCTTGAACCGGGACAACACGCGGACGTTGGCTTTTTGTCCCGGGTCAAGTCCGGGACGACGAATGGTTGGGTATTGGCGTGTTCATCACGCCTTATTCATCTTTTCCGTGGCTTGAAGGCCAATCGCATGGCAGCATGTTGCCACATTCGCGGAGGGAGAGACTGCGATGACCAAAATTTTGCGTCACGGCCTGCCTGTCGCGACTGTTGCCGCTGTCCTTGCCGCCATGGCATTGACGGTGTCGCCATCGCAGCCAGCCGCGGCGCAGTCGATCAAGCTCAAGAAAATCAGGACGGCGACTTCGATTTCGCCACAGGAACGCCAGCAAGGCGATCAATATCATCCGCAGCTGATGGCCGAATTCGGCGGTGCTTACACTGGCCCGCAAGCGGCTTATGTGACGCGGGTGGGGCAGGGAATTGCGGTGCAATCGGGGCTTTCGGGCGCGCGCACTGACTTTACGGTTACGCTGCTAAACTCGCCTATTAACAACGCCTTCGCTATCCCCGGCGGCTATGTTTATGTCACGCGCCAGCTGCTGGGACTGATGAATGACGAGGCAGAGCTGGCGGGCGTGCTGGGACACGAAGTGGGACATGTTGCCGCGCGCCACAGTAAGCGGCGGCAGGACGCGGCGACGCGTAACACTATTTTGGGCGTTTTGGGCACGGTGCTGGGTGGGGCAATCGGCGACAGCGGCGGGCTGCTTGGCGGGCTGGGCGGCCTCCTTGAAAACAGCTCGATGCAGATTGCCCAAGCCGCGACCTTGGGCTTTTCGCGCGGGCAAGAGCTGGAGGCCGATCAGCTCGGCGCGCAATATCTGGTAAAAGCGGGCTATGATCCTGCGGCGCTTGCCTCGATGCTCGCCAGTCTCGCCAATCAGACCGCGCTCGACGCGCGCGTCGCGGGCCGCGATTCGCGGTCGTTGCCCGCCTGGGCCAGCACCCACCCTGACCCGGCCTCGCGCGTCCAGCGTGCAGCGGCGGTAGCGCGGCAGATTAACGGTACGCGCGGCGGCAACCGCAACGCCGCAGCCTTTCTGGCGGCGATCGATGGCACACTATATGGCGACGATCCCAAACAGGGGGTGATCGAGGGCAATGAGTTTCTCCACCCCGATCTCAAACTGCGCTTTGCCGTGCCGGCCGGATTCGGGATGCAGAATGGCGCAACGGCGGTGGCTATCGCGGGTTCGAACGGGCAGGCGCAATTCACGCTCGCTCCTTATGCCGGTGACATGAATGCCTATGTCGCTGCGGCCTTTAAGAAATTGGGCGGCGAAACGCGCATCCCCTATGGTGAGGTCCGGCGGACGACAATCAACGGTTTGCCCGCGGCCTTTGCCAACGCGCGCGTCAATACGCAGTCCGGGCAAGTTGATGTCGCTGTTTTTGCCTATGAATTTGCACGCGACCGGGCCTATCATTTTGTGGCGCTGGCACCTGCCGGGCAGCTGCGCGGCTTTGATCCCATGTTTGCCAGCGTCCGGCGCATGACCGATGGTGAAGCGCGCGGGGTTCGACCCCGGCGGCTCGACGTCATTACCGTCGGGCGCGGGGATAGCATGGCCAGTCTGGCACAGCGAATGGCCTATACCACCTATCAGGCCGAACGGTTTCAGGTGCTCAACGGCCTGCCCGCCAATGCCGCCCTGACGCCGGGGCAGAAGGTCAAAATCATCGTCTACGGCGCGCGCTGAGCGCAAAGCAAAAGGGGCGCCGGAAACGTCCGCCGCCCCTCCATTGTCTTGGTTGTCAGGCAGACGAAGGCACGCCCGACAGCAACAAGCCTGTTTAGAGTTGGTTCTTCACGTTGTTGAAGGTGTTCTGGATGCCATCGCCCACCGCACCCATGGCGGTGATGCCGGCAACGGCGATCAGAGCGGCGATCAGGCCATATTCAATGGCGGTCGCGGCTTTGGTGTCGCGAGTAAATTTCTTGATAAACTTCATGACTAGGTCTCCTCGGCAAAAAAATGCTCGGGTATCCCGGTCTGGTCCTGTCTTTTACTCGGTAACCCTGAGTAGGGAAAACAATTCAGGTGCGACAGACCGCAAAGGCCTGTCGCACCCGAACTGGCGCTCTGATTAGAGCTTGTTCTTCACGTTGTTGAACGTGTTCTGGATGCCGGTACCAACGGCGCCCATCGCGGTGATGCCGGCAACGGCGATCAGAGCAGCGATCAGGCCATATTCAATGGCGGTGGCGGCTTTGTTGTCGCGAACGAACTTCTTGATGAACTTCATGACTGGTCTCCTGAAAATGTCACTTCACTTACCCGGTTGAAACACTGGTCCGTTTCAACTGATCTCACCCTAGGCCGCATTGGTTTTGAAATTCTTAACAGCGGCGGTCGGGATTTCTTGGCTCGCTGTCCCGTTACAGGACAGCGCCCGATTTGCTGGAAACATTGTTCCACATGTTATTTGAGCCTTCCGACACCTGGGTCAGGCTGCCCACCATAGCGAGGAAGATGAGCGCAAGGATGAGCCCATATTCGACGGCAGTTGCGGCGCGGCGACAGCCGCGAAGGTCTTGCAATTTCTTCATCGTTCCGCCCTGGTCCAAGCGCGAGTTGCGATTGCGTGTGACTCTAGGTCATAAAAGGTTAAGAAATTGTCCGCTGGAGATAGCGTGAATTTACCGGTTCAGTGGTTGACGGTCGTTGCGGCTGCATTGGTCGACGGCGATGGCCGCGTGCTGGTGCAACAACGCCCGGCGGGGGCCGCGATGGCGGGCCTGTGGGAATTTCCCGGCGGCAAGGTGGAAAAGGGCGAAACGCCAGAGGCCGCGCTGATCCGCGAGCTTTCCGAAGAACTGGGAATCGATGTCGAGGCGGCCTGCCTCGCGCCCGCCTGTTTCGCGTCCGAACCGCTCGGCGAACGCCACCTTGTCTTGCTGCTTTATGTCTGCCGCAAATGGTCGGGCACACCCGCGCCGCGCCATGCCGCGGCGCTGCAGTGGTTGCGCCCGGCGCAGATGTTTGCGCTGGAAATGCCGCCTGCCGACCGCCCGCTGCTGGGATTGCTCGACACGCTGCTGTAACTTTATGGCGCGCGCGCGCAGTGCCGCAGCGGAAATCGACCAGTGCAATACGTATGCGCGTTGCAATGCTGCCCGCCTTGCGCCACTGCGCTTGCGATTGCAGCCACAAAGGAGCGGGCATTGGCAGCGGCGACCGAAACCATCATCTTGTTCGGCGCGACCGGCGACCTGGCGCAGCGGATGCTGTTCCCCTCGCTCTATAATCTCCACAGCGACGGTCTGCTCGCTGACGCGCTGACCATCGTCGGCTCGGGCCGCTCGGCGATGGACAGTGATGCCTTTCGTGCTCAGGTCCGCCAGGCGCTGCACGACCATTTGCCCGCCGACCGCGTGAGCGATGATTTGCTCGCGGGGTTCCTCGCGCGCGTCGAATATTGTGCGGTCGATGTTGGCGCGGGTACGGGATTTGAGGCGCTGGCCGAGCAACTCGGCGCGCGCCGCGGGCGGCCCGTTGGCGTCTATCTGTCCACGCCGCCGTCGTTGTTCGGCCCCATCGCCACCGCGCTCGGCCGCGTCGGCATCGCCTGCGACGAGTGCCGCATCGCGATGGAAAAGCCCATCGGCACCGATCTTGCCTCCTCGCGCCAGGTCAATGCCGAGGTTGCGGCGGTGTTCGCCGAGGACCGTGTGTTCCGGATCGATCATTATCTGGGCAAGGAAACGGTGCAGAATCTGCTCGCCCTGCGCTTTGCCAATGCGCTGTTCGAACCGCTGTGGAACGCCAATGCCATCGAACATGTGCAGATTACCGTGGCGGAGACGGTAGGGCTGGAAGGCCGCGTCTCCTATTATGATGGCGTCGGCGCCCTCAAGGATATGGTCCAGAACCATATGCTGCAATTGCTGGCGATTATTGCGATGGAACCGCCGTCGAGCGTATCGGCAACGGCAGTTCGTGATGAAAAGGTGAAATTGCTGCGGTCTTTGCGCAAGCTCACCGCCGCGGATGTACAGGCGCACAGTGTGAAGGGCCAGTATGGCAGCGGCGCAGTGAATGGCGCGGCAGTGGCTGGCTATGCGGACGAACTCGGCGCGGCGTCGAAAACCGAAACCTTCGTGGCGATCAAGGCCTTCATCGACAATTGGCGTTGGAAGGGCGTGCCCTTTTACCTGCGCACCGGAAAACGCATGCCGCAGCGCCGGTCGGAGGTGCTGATCCAGTTCAAACCCGTGCCGCACAATATTTTCGCGCGCGTCGGCGCCGGGCGGCTCGATGCCAACCGCATGATCATCAATTTGCAGCCCGAGGAGAATATCCGGGTAACGGTCATGGCGAAACAGCCGGGGCTGGACCGCGACGGCGTGCGGCTGAAGGAAGTTCCACTCAACGTCTCGCTGTCCGACAGCCTCGACAGCGGACGGCGGCGGATTGCCTATGAACGCTTGCTGCTCGACTTCATTGAGGGCGACCAGACGCTGTTCGTGCGCCGCGACGAAGTGGAAGCGCAGTGGCAATGGATCGATTCGATCCGCGATGCCTGGGCTACGGTCGACATGACCCCGCAGAGCTATACGGCCGGCAGCTGGGGTCCATCGGCGGCAGTGGCACTGATCGAACGCGACGGAGCGAGCTGGCATGATTGAACTCCACCCCACCATAGCTGCCGTCACCGAGCGTATCGCCCAGCGCAGCGCTTCATCGCGCCAGCGCTACCTTGACCTGATGGACGAACAGCGCGAGCGCGGGACCAATCGGGGTAATCTTAGCTGCGGCAATCTTGCCCACGCCTTCGCTGCGGCGGGCGAGGACAAGCCCGTCATCCGCAGCGGCGGCGCGATGAACATCGGCATCGTTACCGCCTATAATGATATGCTGTCGGCGCATCAGCCCTACGGCCGCTATCCCGAACAGATTAAGCTGTGGGCGCGCGAAGTAGGCGCGACCGCGCAGGTCGCGGGCGGTGTCCCCGCCATGTGCGACGGCGTGACGCAGGGGCAGGCGGGGATGGACCTGTCGCTGTTCAGCCGCGACAATATCGCGCAGGGGACCGCGATTGCGCTGTCGCACGCCATGTTCGAAGGCGCGCTGTTGCTGGGCATTTGTGACAAGATTGTCCCCGGGCTGCTGATCGGCGCGCTGCGCTTTGGCCATGTGCCGACGATTTTGGTTCCCGCCGGACCGATGCCGTCGGGCCTTGCCAACAAGGAAAAGGTCGCGGTGCGCCAGCGCTATGCGCAGGGTCTCGCGACGCGCGACGAACTGCTCGAGGCCGAAGCCGCGTCATACCATGGCGCGGGCACCTGCACCTTTTATGGCACCGCCAATTCGAACCAGATGATGATGGAAATGATGGGGCTGCACATCCCCGCCAGTGCCTTCGTCAATCCCGGTCAAAAGCTGCGGCAGGAACTCACCCGTGCTGCCGTGCACCGCGTCGCCGAAATCGGCTGGGACAGCGATGATTATCGCCCGCTCGCGCGCTGCATCGATGAAAAGGCGATCGTCAATGCCACCATTGGCCTGCTCGCGACCGGCGGTTCGACCAACCACGCAATTCATATCCCCGCCATCGCGCGTGCGGCGGGCATCATCATCGACTGGGAAGATATGGACCGGCTGTCCTCTGCCGTGCCGCTGCTCGCACGCGTCTATCCCAATGGCTCTGGCGATGTGAACCAGTTTCACGCGGCGGGCGGCATCGGCTATGTGATCCGCGAGCTGCTGGGGGCGGGGCTGCTGCACGGCGACATCATGACCGTCGGCGGCACGATGGCGGATTATGCCAGCGAACCGGTAATGAACGGCGACGCGCTGGCATGGCAGCCCGCGCCCGCAACGACCCGCGACGACACCATGCTGCGTCCGGCCGCTGCGCCCTTCAGCCCCGATGGCGGAATGCGTCTGCTCAGCGGCAATCTGGGCCGCGCGGTGATCAAGGTCAGCGCGGTCACCGAGGATCGCTGGACCATCGAGGCGCCGTGCCGGATTTTCAGCGACCAGAATGATGCACTGGCGGCGTTTAAGGCCGGCGAGCTGGAGCGCGATGTCGTCGTCGTCATCCGCTTTCAGGGGCCACGCGCCAACGGCATGCCCGAACTGCACAAGCTGACCCCGGCCTTGGGCGTCTTGCAGGACAAGGGGTTTAAGGTTGCGATGCTAACCGACGGGCGCATGTCGGGGGCCAGCGGCAAAGTGCCCGCCGCCATCCACCTGTCGCCCGAAGCGCTGGGCGGCGGCCCGCTGGCGCGATTGCACGACGGCGATGTCGTGCGCATCTGCGCGCGCGATGGCGAAGTCACCGCGCTGGTCGACGCCGCCGTCTGGGCCGCCCGCACGCCGGTGGCAGCGCCTCCACCCGCGCTGGGCGTGGGCCGCGAATTGTTCGCGCTGTTCCGCCTGTACGCTGATGAGGCGGAAAAGGGCGGGTCGGCCATGCTGGCGGCGATGGAGAGCATAACCTAACTGCGTCATTGCGAGCGCAGCGAAGCAATCCAGAGCTGCGCAGAACCGCCCCTGGATTGCTTCGCTACGCTCGCAATGAAGAGGAAATGGAACCAGAATGACCGCTGCAATCGACCAAATCATGCGCACCGCGCCGGTGATCCCGGTAATCGTTATCGACCGCGTCGAGGATGCCGTGCCGATGGCCGAAGCGCTGGTCGCCGGGGGCTTGCGCGTGCTGGAAGTCACGCTGCGCACCGCCGCCGCGCTCGATGCGATCCGCGCGATGAAATCGGTTACAGGCGCGATTGTCGGTGCGGGAACCGTGCTCAACCCCGCGATGCTGGCCGATGCCGAGGCGGCAGGGGCGGAGTTTATCGTCTCGCCCGGCCTCACCGAACCGCTTGGCAAAGCTGCCATCGCCAGCGGCATCCCCTTCTTGCCTGGCACCGCCAATGCCGGCGACATCATGCGCGGCATGGACATGGGGCTGACCCGCTTCAAATTCTTCCCCGCGATGGCGGCGGGCGGCTTGCCCGCCGTGAAGGCACTCGCCGCTCCCTTCGGCGAAGCACGTTTCTGCCCGACCGGCGGGATCAGCCTGGCGACCGCCCCCGAATGGCTCGCGCACCCCTCGGTGCTGTGCGTCGGCGGCAGCTGGGTGGTTCCCGCGGGTCCGCTCGATCCGGCGGTTATCGAGAAACTGGCGCGCGAAGCGACGGCGCTGGGTTAACCCCCTTTCCAACCCCTATATTTCTTGCCACTGTTGCGCAAAGATAAAGACGGGAAGGGGTTGGCCCGATGGCGGGGTCGCAAAAGCATCTGGAAGAAGTGCTGAAGTCGGAGCCCGGCGCACACATTGCCGCGCTGTTCGATTTCGACGGCACCATCATCGCGGGCTATTCGGCCACCGCGATGCTGCGCGAAAAATTTCAGCGGCGCGAAATGTCGGTCGAGGAAATTGTCGAAACCGCGCAGGTCATCGCGCAGCATAGTCTTGGCAATATCGGCTTTTCGGGGCTGATGACCGCCGCTGCCGGTTTCATGAAGGGCGTTGACGAGGCGAGCTTCGAACAGTTCGGCGAGGAACTGTACGAAAAACATATCGCGCGCAAAATCTATCCCGAAACGCGCGCGATTATCGAGGCGCATCAGGCCAAGGGTCACACGGTTGCGATTATCTCGTCGGCGACCATCTACCAGATTGCCCCCACCGCGCGCGATCTTGGCATCCGCCACATCAAATGCTCGGCCTATGAGGTCGATGAAAGCGGCGAGTTCACCGGCGAAATCATCCGCCCCTTGTGCTTCGGCGAAGGCAAGGTGATCGCAGCGGAGGAGCTGGCCGACGAGCTGGGCATCGATCTCGACAACAGCTTTTTCTACACCGACAGCGACGATGATCTTGAACTGCTCGAGCGGGTCGGCAAACCGCGCCCGCTCAACCCCAATCTGAAGCTCAAAGCCATTGCCGAGGAAAATGGCTGGCCGGTGCAGCGCTTCGCCAGCCGGGGGACGCCGACGTGGGTCGATTACACCCGCACGCTTTACGCCACCGGCAGTCTGGTGGGTGCTTTCGCCGCCGGCCTGCCCATTTGGGCGCTCACCCGCTCGCAGCGCGAGGCGGCGAATTTTTCCATCGGCCTGTTCGGCGATTTTGCGACCGCCATCACCGGCGTCGAGCTGGAAGTGGAGGGCGAGAAGAACCTCTGGGTCTCGCGCCCCTGCGTCTTCATCTTCAACCACCAGAGCAAGGCCGATGTGATGATCATGGCCAAGCTCATCCGCCGCGACATGGGCGGGGTGGGCAAAAAGGAGATCAAGGACATCCCCATCCTCGGCAAGCTGATGGAATGGGGCGGCACCGTGTTCGTCGACCGCGCCGACGGCCAGAGCGCCATCAAGGCGATGGAGCCGTTGGTCGAGGCGATTCAGGTTGAGGGCAAATCCATCGTGATCGCGCCCGAAGGCACGCGCTCGCTGACCCCCAAAATCCTGCCGTTCAAAAAAGGTGCGTTCCACCTCGCCATGCAGGCGGGCGTCCCCATCGTCCCCATCGTCATCCACAATGCCACCGATGTCGCGCCCAAGAATGAATTTGTGATGCGCCCGGCGACGGTGAAGGTCACCGTGCTGTCCCCCGTCGACACCAGCGGCTGGACGATGACGCGGCTCGGCCAGCATATAACCGACGTCCGCAACGCCATGCTGCGCGTGCTCGGCCAGCCTGAAGAGAGCGTCGAACAATCGATCGCCAGAAAGGGCAAGGCCGAGCCGAATGCAAAGGCGTCGACCAAGCCCAAGCCCAAGGCAAAAGAGCCCGCCAAAGCACCGAAACCTGCCGCCAAGCCTGCTGCGAAGGCCCAGCCGCCCGCCAAGACAAAAGCCGGCGCCAAGGCTGCGCCCAAACGCAAAGGCAAGGCAGGCTGAACGTGCCGGTGCCCCCCGCGGCGGTCCTGCCGATGGCGGGGGACAGCATCGCGGGCGCGCGCCTGTTCATCCTCGACGCGCGCCACAGCGTTGATCGCGCGATATTGACCGACTGGATCCATGCGACCTTTGGCGAGCGGGCCGGGGGCGACGGCGCGGGCGATGCCATCCGCTGGATCAGCCTGCCGATTGCCGACAGTGATGACCAGTTGCCGCTAGGCCCGCTCGCCGCAGCTTTGGAGGGCGATCCGGCGCGGCTGGTCGTGCCCCTGCGTGTCGCCTGGCGCATTCCCCATTTCGAAACGCAAAAATCGCTTGGTCTGCGCCAGTTGTTGTTCGGTGATCCGCGCATGCCGGGGCCGCTGCGTGCGCGGTTGATCCTGGCGCGCGACCGGCGGCGAGCGCAGATTTTGATGGGCGAGGCTGCCACCGTCGCCGATCTGGCCGCGCGCTTCGGCCTGATCGCGCCCGAGGCGCGCGGCGAGGGCGACGCCGACGGTGCCTTTGCAGGTTTCGTCGCGCGGCAGGCGGGGCTGGCGCTCGACATCGCCGAGCGCGGGGTGCGCGGCAGCCGTTACAAGGTACCGCGCTTTGTTGCCGCGGGTCTGCGCACCAGTCCGCGTTTCCGCGCCGCGCTGGCCGCGCAGGCCGAAGCGAGCGCACAGGCGCTGGCGGTGCTGCAAAAAGAAGCATCGGGCTATATGCGCGAGCTGATCGCAAGGCCGTCGGCGCTGTTCCTCGACCTGCGCGCGCGCTTCGATCGATTCATGTTCGGCTCGGGTTATGGCGACACGATGCTGGTCGATCAGGCCGAGGTGGAACGGCTGCGCGCGACGCTGCGCCAATATCCAACTTGCATCCTCTTCACCCACAAAACCTATATTGACGGCGCGACGCCCAGTCGCCTCGCCTATGAACAGGATCTGCCGATGCTGCACAGCTTTGGCGGGGCCAACCTCGATTTCTTTCCCATCGGCGGCTTTTTCCGCCGCTCGGGGATGATCTATATCCGCCGCAGTTTTCAGGATCTGCCGGTCTATAAGCTGGTTCTCAGGCACTATATCGGCTGGCTGCTCGACAAACGCTTTCCGCTGTCCTGGGCGTTCGAAGGCACCCGCTCGCGGCTCGGCAAGCTGATGCCGCCGCGCTATGGCTTGATGAAATATGTGATGGACGCTGCGCACGCGACCGCCACGCGCGACGTCCATTTCATTCCCTTTGTCACCAGTTTCGACCTGATCCGCGACGTCGAGGAATATGCCGAGGAACAGACAGGCCGCGTCAAGCGCCCCGAAAATATCGGCTGGTTTATCGGATATCTGCGGTCTTTACGCGAACCCATGGGGCGCTTGCGCATCGATATCGGCCAGCCGATCGTCATCCCCGAGGTGACCGACCCCGACGACAAGCGCGCGCTGGAGCGGCTGGCTTTTGCGGTGGCGGTCGAGGCCAACCGCGTCACCCCGCTGACCGTCACCGGCGTGATGTGTCTGATCCTGCTGGGTACCGCGCCGCGCGGTGCGACTGTGCCCGAATTGTTGATCACTATCGGCTTCATCACCGATTGGGCGCGCGAGCGCGGTATCCGGCTGGCGCAGGAACTGGAAATGGGCGATGCGGGCGGGCTCAGCGATACGGTCGATACGCTGGTCGCCTCGGGCTTGTTGCTGCGTTTCGAGCAGGGCAGCGAGCGCATCTATTCGATTGATCCCGCCAAACATGCGATGGCGAGCTATTATCGCAACACGATCGTCCACCATTTTCTGGACCGTGCGATGATCGAGGTCGCACTGTTCGCGCTGCGTGATGGCGAGGATGCCGATCCTGCGGCGGCCTTCTGGGCCGAGATTGACCGGCTGCGCGACCTGTTCAAATTCGAATTCTTCTATCCGCCGCGCGAAGCCCACCGCACCGCCATTGCCGCTGAACTTGGGCGCATTGATGCCAAATGGGAATCACGCCTGGCGAGCGGTGCGCGCGGCATCCACCAACTCATCCGCCGTTGCCAGCCGCTGGTCGGTCATGCCGCGCTGCTGCAATTTGCCGAGGCCTATTCGGTGGTGTTCGACCTGCTGGCCCGGCTCGACGACGGCGTTGTGCCCGACGAAAAGGTCATTTGTGAGGCCGCGTTGATGGAAGGGCGCCAGGCCTATCTCCTCCGCCGGATCAGCAGCGAGGCGGCGATTGGCAAATTGCTGTTCGCCAATGGCTTTGCGCTGGCGCGGCACATGGGTTTGACGGGCGTCACGGATCCCGCCGCGCGCGCAGCCCGCAAAGCGATGCTGCGCGCGCTCCGCACGCTCGCGGCGCGGATGGAAGCGATGCGCTTGGCGACGGTCGAACTAGCCGATACGATGGCGGGCGAAAGGGAATGACGATGGTGCAGCAATTAAGCGCGCAGGATGCACAATTCCTCTATATCGAAACAGCGAACAACCTGACCCACATCATGGGCGTTTATATCTACGACCCGGCGACCGCGCCGGCGGGTAAGGTGCGCTTCAAGGACATTATCCGCCACGTCGAGAGCCGCGTGCACACCTCGCCGCTGTTCAAACGGCGCCTCTATCGCCTGCCCGGCGATATCGACCACCCCTATTGGGTCGAAGACGAGCATTTCGATATCGAAGCGCATATGAGCCATGCGCGCTTGCCTGAACCAGGCGACTGGCGCCAATTCTGCATCGCCACGGCGCGCTACTTTTCCAAACCCATGGATATGAACCGCCCGCTTTGGGACATTTACGTGATTGAGGGGTTGGACCGCATCCCCGGCGTGCCCCCGGGCAGCTTTGCCATGCTGCACCGCGTGCACCATGCCGCGGTCGATGGCGCGTCGGGCGCACACGCCTTTATCGCGATGAGCGACATCGACCCGAATGGCACCCCGGCCATCGACGCGCCGCCGCCGGAATTTGATCTGGGCCGTCCGCCTACCCCGGCCGAGGTGCTGACGCGGGCTTGGTCGGCATCGATGCAGTCGCCGGTCAAATTCATGAACGCGCTGATGAAAATGTCGCCCGCGATTTTGCAGGCCGCGCGCAAGACGATGACCGACGGCACCATGACGGCCGGCGTGCCCGAAACGCGCTTCAACGTGCCGGTTGGCCCGCACAAGATGTTCGACGGCACCAGCGTGTCGCTCGCCGATTGTTCGCTGATCCGCAAAAAGGTTGAAGGCGCGACGGTCAACGATGTCGTGCTGGCAACCTGTGGCGGCGCGCTGCGCAAATATCTGGACCATCACGGGGAACTGCCGAAGGACAGCCTGGTCGCGGTTGCGCCGATCAACCGGCGGGGCAAGGAAGGCGGCGCGGGCAAGGCATCGACGCCGGGCAACCAGGTGTCGGCGATGAGCGTGCCGATCCGCACCGACATTGCCGACCCGCTCGAACGGCTCGCCGCCGTGCGCGATTATACGGTGGAGGCGAAGGAGGCCAAAACCGGCATCAGCGCGCGGGTGATGACCGACCTGTCGCAGCATATTCCTGGCGCGACGATGGCGGCGGTGGCGCGCATCCTGACCAACGAACGCTTCGCGGTGCGCTCGACCAATTTGTTCATCTCCAACGTGCCGGGGGCGCAGGTGCCGCTCTATATGGCGGGCGCAAAGCTGATCCAGCAATATGGCATGGCGCCGCTTGCCAACAATATGGGACTATTCATCGCTACGCCGAGCTATAACGGGCGCATCGCTTTCTCGATCATTTCCGAGCGCGAAGTCATGCCCGATATCGCCTTTTTCCGGCAGTGCATCGACGACAGTTTCACCGAACTGCTCGCCGCCCAGCCGCGCGCGGGCGGCTATGCACCACGGTCTGTCGCCCCTCCGGCGAAAAAAACTGCGAAGCCAGCGGCCGGGACTGCTGCCAAGGCAAAAGCCAAGCCTGCCGCAGCGGCAAAGCCGGCCAAGGCCGCGGCCAGGCCGGCACCCAAGTCCAAAACCGGGAAAGCGCTGGCACCCAAAAAACTTGCCAAGCCCAAAGCGCCGCGCAAGGGCAAATGAGTTAATCCGGCATTAGCCGTGGGCAGGAATGACCGCATGATCTTTACCCCGACGCTCAGCACCGAGAGCGAACTGGCCAATGCGCCTGATTACAAGGCGTGGTCAAAGGCGGCGCAGGCGCTCGACAAACGGTCGGGGATGAAGGCTTGGCGCGACGCTGACGAAAGCCAGCATTTCGATTATCGCGCTATCCGCGCCCGGCTGGAAAGATTGACCATGCTCGCCGATGTCGGCGATGTGCGCGGGCTCCTGTTCGTGCTGAACGAAGGCATCCACGGCAATATGGACGGCATGGGTCACGAACGGCTGTATCAAAAAGCGCGGTTCGGCACCAAAAAGTTGATCGAGGATTATGTCGGCGCGGTCGTCGATGCGCTGCATCTGATCGAAAAGGCGCGCGGCATCACGCTCGACGAACGGCGCGATTTCTTTCGCCGGGCACAGCATTGCTACGGCCGTTCGGCGCTGCTCCTCAGCGGATCGGGGGCGTTCCTCTTTTTCCATGTTGGCGTGGTGAAAGCGCTGTGGAGCGAGGGGGTTTTGCCCAGCATTTTGGCGGGCGCCAGCGGCGGATCAATTGTCGCCGCCATCGTGGCGACGCGCAAGGATGCCGAGGTTGGCACCTGGCTCGATTCAGGCGTCTTGGCGAACAATGATCCGGCAGTGGGTGCCAATGGCAAGAAGCGCCGCATGACGCAGGACGAGGTGCGCGAACGGCTGGCCTCGCTGATCCCCGACATGACCTTTCAGGAGGCCTATGAGGTCAGCGGCAAACATCTGAACGTGTCGGTTGCACCGGCGGAAAAGCATCAGAACGGGCGGCTGCTCAATGCCATCGCCGCCCCCAACGTGCTGGTGCGCGAAGCCGTTCTGGCGAGCTGCGCTGTGCCGGGCGTGTTTCCCCCGGTTATGCTGATGGCACGCGACGCCCGGGGGCGCAGCGTGCCGTACCAGCCTGACCGGCGCTGGGTCGACGGGTCGGTAACACACGACGTGCCGACCAAGCGGCTCGAGCGGCTGTACGGCGTCAACCACCATATCGTCAGCCAGGCCAATCCGCTGGCGCTGCCCTTTGCCACCGACATGCGCAAGCAAAAGGCACCGCTCGAGGCGATCCAGCACGCCTCAATGATGACGTTCAAGGCGTGGCTCAACGCCAATATGACGATATTTCAAAAGCCCTTGGCCATGGTGCCGCCGCTCAACAGCCTCGCCAACCTCACCCTGTCGCTGATCAATCAGGATTACACCGGCGACATCAACATCATCCGACCGGCAAAATTCTGGTCGCCGTCGAAAATTCTGTCTGACCTCGAACAGGACGAGATTGACGAGCTGATGGACAGCGGCATGCGCACTGCTTGGCCGCGGGTCGAAATGGTGCGCACGCAAACGGCAATCAGCCGCGCGCTCGAAGGCATATTGATGCGCATCGACGCGCGCGGCGACGACGGCGTCGGCCACCGCAGCCGCGCGCTGAAAAAGGCGGTGCGATGAGCGCCGATGTGTTGGTGCTTCCCGCCGCCTCGCGCGGCGCAGGTGACCGGCTTGCGGTCACCCATTGGCCAGCCGAACGCCCGCGCGGCGTCGTGCTGCTCGCGCATGGGCTGTTCGAACATGCCGGACGCTATGGCCATGTCGCCGCGCGGCTGAATGGCGCAGGACTTTCTGTGGTCGCGCTTGACCATTGGGGCCATGGGCGTTCGGACGGAACGCCGGGCTTTGTTCCGGCTTTTTCGGTGTTTCTCGACGGGATGGACGCGCTGCTGTCGCATGTTCGCGCCGAATATCCACATCTGCCGCTATTGTTGTTGGGGCACAGCATGGGCGGGCTTATCGCGGTGCATCATCTGCTGCGCCACCGGCAAATCTATGCGGCGGCGGCGGTGTCCGGGCCGGCCATACTGCCCGCCGCGCCCCCGTCGCGCGTCACCATCTGGATCAGCCGCATCCTGTCGCGCATCGCGCCGCGGCTGGGCGTCATTGCATTGGACGCGCGTGGCGTCAGCCGCGATCCCGCGGTTGTCGCTGCTTATCTGGCGGATCCCCGTGTTCATAACGGCAAGATCGGTGCGCGGTTGGCCGAAGCGATGTTTGATGCCATGACCGAGGCAGCGGCATCTGCGCCGCGCCTCGCCACGCCTTTGCTGGTTCAGCACGGCGATGCCGACGCACTAGCGGCGCCCGCAGGCGGCCAGCATCTGTACGACACGGCGGGGTCAGCGGACAAAAAATTGATCCGCTACCCGGACCTGTTCCACGAAATCTATAACGAGCCCGAACAGGCGGCGGTCCTTGACGATCTGGTCGCCTGGTTCGATGCCCATTTGCCCGCGAAAGCCTGAACTGCCATGCGTCTGATCCTGATCCTTGCGGTTCTGCTGATCCTTGTCCCCTTCCTTATCTATTGGTTCTTTCCCGGCCCGCTCTTGCGCTTTGTTCAAGGGCGGCTCCGCGCCAAGGGGCGGCTGACGCTACGGTCGGCGCATAGCGGTGGTCACGACTGGCCGTATCTGGAGGGCGGACCGCGCGGGGCCATGCCGTTGCTGCTCGTGCACGGATTTGGCGGGGACAAGGACAATTGGGCGATGCTCGCCCCGCACCTCACCGACCGCTATCACGTCATCATCCCCGATCTGGTCGGTTTCGGCGACAATGTTCGCGATCCCGGCTTGCCCTATGACATCAAGGCGCAAACCGACCGGCTGATCGGCTTCATGGATGCCATCGGGCTGCAAAAGGCGCACATCGTCGGCAACAGCATGGGCGGGTGGATCGCGCTGCAGGCGGCGCTCGACCATCCCGACCGCCTTGCCACGTTGACGCTGGTCAACAATGCCGGGGTCAAAGGGGCCGAAGAAAGCACGCTGCAGAAACTGCCGCGTACCGACAAAAGCCCGCTGGTCCCCGAAAGCGTGGGCGAACTCAAACAGCTGATGGGCTTTATCGCGCACAAACCGCGCGCCATTCCGGGCCGCTTCATGGACGTGGTGTTCGCGGAACGGTCGCAGCACAGCGCGCTGCTCGAGCAGATTTTCTGGACAATCGTTGCCGACGGTGACGAACGCCCGCTCAATGACCGGCTCGGCGAGGTGCGCGTGCCGACGCTCGTGATCTGGGGGCGCCACGACCAGCTGATCCACGTCAGCTGCGTCGCCGAACTGGAAAAGGGCATCCCTGGCAGCGAGGCGGTGATTTTCGAGGATGTTGGCCATGTGCCGATGATTGAGAAACCGGGCGCGACGGCAGCCGTGCTCCGCCGCTTCCTTGCCAAACACGGGCATTGACCTGACATCGTCATTGCGAGCGTAGCGAAGCAACCTAGAGCGGCCATGCGCGAACGCCGTTTGCTTTGCAGTCGGCCAAATCTCGCCCTACCATCGCTTTAGGGTGAGGGAGCAAGTGCATGCAACTGAACGTCGGACTATTGGGTGGCGGCAGCTGGGGGACCACCGTGGCCGCGCTGATTTCGCGCAATGCGCCGGTGATGCTGTGGGCGCGCGACGCGGAGACGGTGCATGAAATCAACACCGACCGCCAGAACAGCCGCTATCTTGAGGGATATACCCTTCCCGCCACCATGCGCGCGACTGCCGATATGGGCGAAGCGGTGCGCGGCGCCGATGTGCTGGTGATGGGCGTGCCCAGCCAAAATTTTCGGCAAGTGTTGATGGATGTGCGCCAGCATATCCGCCCGTGGGTCCCGGTGATCAGCCTGACCAAGGGGTTTGAACTCGACACCGGCAAGCGGATGACCGAGGTGATCATGGAAATTCTGCCCGGCCACCCCGTCGGTGTGCTGACCGGCCCCAACCTTGCCCGCGAAATTTTGCAGGGGCAGGCCGCCGCGTCGGTGCTGTCGATGGAGGACGAAATTGTTGTCAAAGCGCTCCAGCCGCTGTTCCACTCGGGCCTGTTCCGCGTTTACACCAACACCGATCTGCTGGGCTGCGAACTTGGCGGCGTGTTGAAGAACGTCATCGCCATCGCGGTCGGCATGGGCGATGGCCTCGGCGCGGGCGACAATACGCGCGCGGCGCTGATGACGCGCGGGCTGGCAGAAGTGACGCGGCTGGGCGTCGCGATGGGCGGGCGACCCGAAACTTTTGCAGGCCTTGCTGGGATGGGCGATCTCATCGCGACCTGCACCAGCACCCTGTCGCGCAACCGCTCGGTCGGGGTTGAACTCGGCAAGGGGCGGCATATCGACGAGGTGATCGCCGAAATGCATATGGTGGCAGAGGGCGTAAAGGCCGCGCCCACCGTGGTTGCGCTGGCGCGGCAATATGGCGTCGCCATGCCGATCGCGCAGGATGTGCTCGATGTAACGCAAGGGCGCAAAACCGCGCTCGAAGTGTTCAGGGGGCTGCTGCGCGCCAACGTGGGGGCAGAGACGGACGCGGGTTAGGCGCGCTCAAAGATCGCCGCCATCCCTTGGCCGCCGCCGATGCACATCGTCTCGAGGCCATAGCGCCCGCCGCGTCGCACCAGTTCGCGGGTCAGATTGGCGAGGATGCGCCCGCCGGTCGCGCCGATGGGGTGGCCCAGCGAAATGCCGCTGCCGTTGACGTTCAGCATGCCCAAGCGGCTATCGTCCTCGCTCCATCCCCACCCCTTCAGCACCGCCAGCACCTGCGGAGCAAAGGCTTCGTTCAGCTCGACGACGTCGATATCGTCCCAGCCCAGGCCGGTGCGCGCGAACAGGCGCTCGACCGCGGGCACCGGCCCGATGCCCATGCGCGACGGGTCACATCCCGCTGCCGCCCAGCCGGTGAACCAGGCGATGGGCTCAAGCCCCAGTTCGGCAAGCTTGTCTTCGGCGACCACCAAACAGGCGGCGGCGGCATCATTCTGCTGGCTGGCGTTGCCCGCCGTCACCACGCCGCCTTCGATGGGCTTCAGCTTGCCCAGCACGTCCATGCTGGCATCGGCGCGATAGCCTTCGTCATGGTCAAACATGATTGGGTCGCCCTTTTTCTGGGGCACTGCGACCGGCACCAGCTCGTCGGCGAACAGGCCTTCGGTCCACGCGCGCGCCGCATTCTGGTGGCTGCGCACGGCATAGGCATCGCACGCCTCGCGCGTAATGCCATAATCCTTAGCCAGGTTTTCGGCGGTCTCGATCATCCCCGAAATCACCCCGAAGCGCTCTTGCGGCTGCGACATCAGCCGTCCCCGGGTTAGCCGGTCGTGCAGCACCATATTGCCCGCGCGCACCCCGGTGCGGATTTGCAGCGTATAGTGCTCGGCGTTCGACATGCTTTCGACGCCGCCCGCGATGACGCAGTCGGCGACGCCCGTCTGCACCATCATCGCTGCGTCGACCACCGATTGCAGCCCGGACCCACAGCGGCGATCGACCTGATAGCCCGGCACATGCAACGGCAACCCCGCCGCCATCGCCGACCAGCGCCCGATGGCGGGAGCCTCGGCATTGCCATAGCCCTGACTGAAAACGACATCGTCGATGCGTTCAGGATCCACCCCTGTGCGTTCCATCAGCGCGCGGATGATGACCGCACCCAGCTCGCCCGCGCTGATGCTGGCGAGCGCGCCCAAAAATTTGCCGACGGGCGTGCGCAGGGGGGAAACGATGGCGGCACGGCGCAGGGTCATATTCGGTCCTTCTCTTTCGTCATTGCGAGCGCAGCGAAGCAATCCAGAGCGTTTTGCGCCGCCCTAGATTGCTCCGTCGCTGCGCTCCTCGCAATGACGGCATTACTTTGCTACCCCCACGACGCCAGCATCCACCAGCCGCGCAATCGCGCCCGAATCCAGCCCCAGCCGCTCGCTCAGCACTGCCTCGCTATGCTCGCCGTTGCGCGGCGCTGGGGCGGGGGACAGGCGGCTCGCCTGCGGGATCGTCGCGAACGCCCCGGCAGCGGGATAGGCAAAGCCGCTGGGGTTGGTGGTGAGGTCCGCAAAGATCGGATTGTCACCCACCAGCCGCGGATCGCGCACGGCATCGATCATCGATTGATAGCGGCCATGCACCACGCTGTGCGCGTCCAGCCGCGCCGCGACTTCGCGATGATCGAGCGCGCCAATCGCCTGTTCGATCAGCGCAAAAATGCTCGCGCGGTGGGTAAAGCGCAGGCCGTCATCGCCCGCAAACTTGACGCCGAGTGCCGCCTCGAGCGCGGCAATCCGCTCGCCCAGCGCCAGCGCCGTTACCAGCCCCTCCCACTGCCGCTCGTTGATCGCAACCAGCATGATCCGCGCGCCGTCGCGCGTCACGAAATCGCGCCCGATGGTGCCGAACACGGCATTGCCCAGCCGCTCGCGCTCCTGCCCGGTATAAAGCACTTCGGCCACGCGCCCCATATTGGCGACCGTGCCAATGGCAACATCGGTCAGCGGCAGCCGCACCTCGCCGCCAAGTCCGGTGGCTTCGCGCCGCCGGATGGCCGCCAGCATGGCAAAGGCGGCATAGGCCCCGGTCAGCAAGTCCCACGCGGGCATTACATGGTTGACCGGCGCGTCGTCGGACAGCGGGCCGGTCAGCCCCGGATAACCGACGGCGGCGTTGGCGGTATAATCCAGCGCAACCGACCCATCGGGCCAGCCCATGATGCGCACCGTCACCATGTCGGCGCGCCCGGCGGCCAGCTTTTCATGCGCCAAAAACCCTTTGGCGGGCAGGTTGGTCACCAGATTGCCGGTGCGCTGCGCCAGCGCCACTAGCAATTCGCGCCCCTCGCCCCGCGTCAGATCGAGCGCCAGCGATTGTTTGGCGCGGTTCAGATTTTCCCACGACAAGGAATCATTGTTCGCAGTGACCGGCCAGCGCCTGAAATCCTGGCCCCCGCCAATCTGGTCCACGCGGATCACCTGCGCGCCCATCTGCGCAAGATAGAGCCCGGCGGTGGGCGAGGCGACGAAGGAGGATACTTCGACGACGCTCAGATCGGGGAGCAGGTTATACATGGGTCGAGCTAGCGAATTTGATCCCCGGCGAACGCCGGGGTCCAGGGCTGCCAAGCGCGGCGTCTACCGCCCTGGACTCCAGCTTTTGCCGGAGAACAGCAAAATCGAAATTTGCGCAAAATTTCCCCCTCACTCTGCTTCCTCCAATAGCCTTTGCGCTGCTTCGCCCTGCCAGTCCAGCGCGCCGGTGATGCGCCAGACCTCGCGCCCCTGCGCGTCAAACAAAATCGTTACCGGCAACGGGCTGTTGTAATCGGCGAGCAGATCATTGGCGGGGTCGAGAAAGGGCTGGAGCTGCCGCAATCCCGCGCGCTGGAACCACGGATCCACCGCGACCGCGCCCTGCAAGTCCTGCGCCACCGCCAGCACGGTCAGCTTGCCCGCGCGGTCCGCGGCCAGCCGGTCGAGCGAAGGCATTTCCTTGATGCACGGTCCGCACCAGGTCGCCCACAGGTTGAGCAGCAGCGGGCGCCCGCGAAACGCCGCCAGCGTCACAGGCGCATCATCGGGTGCGGTGAAGGTTGCGCTGCTGGCTGGCTTGCCCGCATGGCTGCGATCGATCTTGAACCCCGCCGTCGGCGGAGCCAGCGGCACGGCGGCTTGCCCGTCCGCGCCCTTTTCCCTATCGCACCCGGCGAGTAGCAGCAGCGATGGCAGCGTTGCGAGCAGGATCAGGCGAATGGGCGACACTCCGGACCGGAACAGCATGTGGGGCGGCCGCTTTGCCGGCGGGCCCGATGCCGTCATGCGCGCGATAAATGCCTCCATCCCTATCGACAAGCGTTTGTGGCGCGAGGACATCGCCGCCAGCCGCGCCCACGCCGCGATGCTGGGCGCGCAGGGTATCATCAGCGCCGCCGACGCCGCAGCGATTGACGCGGGTCTCGCCCAGATCGCCGAAGAATACGCCGCCAGCGATGTGCCCGTCGATCTGGCGCTCGAAGATATTCACATGACCGTCGAGGCGCGGCTGGGGGAGCTGATCGGTGAACCCGCGCGCCGCCTCCACACCGCGCGCTCGCGCAACGACCAGGTCGCGACCGATTTCCGCCTGTGGGTGCGCGGTGCGGTGGACGAAATCGACGCCAGCCTTGCCGCACTGCAACGCGCGCTGCTGGCCTGCGCGGCGGAACATGCCGATGCCATCATGCCCGGCTTCACCCATTTGCAGGTCGCGCAGCCGGTGACGCTGGGCCATCATCTGCTTGCCTATGTCGAAATGCTGGGCCGCGACCGCAGCCGCTTCGCCGATGCCCGCACGCGGATGAACGAAAGCCCGCTGGGGGCCGCCGCGCTCGCCGGAACCAGTTTCCCGCTCGACCGCGCCGCCACTGCGACGGCACTGGGCTTCGACCGGCCCATGGCGAACAGCATTGACGCCGTATCCGACCGCGATTTCGCGCTCGACTATCTGGCCAGCGCATCCATCGCCGCGCTGCACCTGTCGCGGCTCGCCGAGGAAATCGTCAATTGGGCGAGCCAGCCCTTCGGCTTTGTCGCGCTGCCCGACGCCTGGTCGACGGGCAGCTCGATCATGCCGCAAAAACGCAACCCCGACGCCGCCGAGCTGGTGCGCGGGCGCGCGGGCCTCTTGCTCGCGGCGTTCCAGCGGCTGGCCGTGATCGTCAAGGGGCTGCCACTCACCTATTCGAAGGATTTGCAGGACGACAAGGCGGTGGTGTTCGAGGCGCATGATGCGCTTGCGCTCAGCCTCGCCGCGATGACCGGCATGATCGAAACCATCACCTTCCGCACCGACCGGATGCGCGCGCTAGCCGCCACCGGCTTTTCGACCGCAACCGACCTTGCCGATTGGCTGGTGCGCGAGGGCGGCGCGCCGTTTCGCGATGCGCACCATATTGTCGGCGCCTGCGTCGCGCGCGCCGAGGTGCTGGGGGTCGATCTTGCCAATCTTCCGCTCGCTGATGCGCAGGCGATTGACCCGCGCGTCACAGCGGAGGCGCTCGCCGCGCTCACCATCGACGCTTCGGTTGCCAGCCGCACCAGCGCTGGCGGAACCGCGCCGGTGCGGGTAAGGGAGGCCGTCGCTGCCTGGCAGGCACGCCTCATTGCGGAGAAGGCCGAATGACGCGCAAATATGGTCTAATGCTGATTGCATGCGTCCTGCTCGCTGCATGCGGGAACAAAGCCGATCTTCAGCGCCTCGCCAGCGCCGCGCCGCCGGTGGTTCCGGCGGGCAGCGACGCGCCTGAAAGCCCTGACCAGCAAACCAGCCCCGATGTCGAGGCCAAACCCGCGCGCAGCGACGAACTGCTGCGCCGCTCCGAAGAACGCCCGACCGACGAATTCGACCTTCCCCCGCAATAAACGCTCAGAGCCCGAACACCCCATGGACCATTTCCAGCTCAAGGACGGCGTGATGCACGCCGAGGATTTGCCGCTGCCCGCCATTGCCGAAGCGGTGGGCACCCCCGTCTATGTCTATTCGCGCGCGACGCTCGAACGCCATGCCGATGCGTTCATCGCCGGGCTCGCCGATGTGCCCAAAAAGCACATTGCCTTTGCCATCAAGGCTAACCCCAACCTCGGCGTGCTGCGCGTGCTGGCGCGTAAAGGCTTCGGCGCCGATGTCGTGTCGGGCGGCGAGCTTGAACGCGCCATCGCGGCGGGCATTGCCCCTGCCGACATCGTCTTTTCGGGGGTCGGCAAAACGCGCGCCGAACTCGCGCTGGGGCTCGACCGCCAGATCGGTCAATTCAACATCGAGCATGAACCCGAAGGCGAAGCGCTCGCCGCCATTGCCGCCGCACGCGGGGTCCGCGCCAACGCCGTGCTGCGCGTCAACCCGGACGTCGATGCGGGCACGCATGCCAAAATCTCGACCGGCAAGGCGGAGAACAAGTTCGGCATCGCGCTCCATGAAGTGCCCGCCATCTATGACCGGCTGGCGAAGCTACCCGGTCTCAATCTACGCGGGCTGGCGCTGCACATCGGCAGCCAGCTGACCAGCCTCGATCCGCTCGAGGCGGCCTTTACGCGCATCGGCGCGCTGGTCGCGGATCTGCGCAGTGCGGGCCATGCGATCACCCATGTCGATCTGGGGGGCGGCCTGGGCGTGCCCTATACCCGCGACGAACATCCCCCAACGCCCGCCGATTACGGCGCGATGGTTGCGCGCGTCACCCGCGACTGGGACGTCACGCTGATGTTCGAACCCGGGCGCGTCATCGTCGGCAATGCCGGTGTGCTCCTCACCGAAGTTTTGTGGGTCAAACCCGGCGCAACCAACCCGTGGGTCGTGGTCGACGCCGCAATGAACGACCTCGCCCGCCCCGCGCTCTACGACGCCTACCATGATTTCGTCGCGGTAAGGCCGACGGGCGCGCGCATGACCGCCAATATCGTCGGCCCGGTGTGCGAAACCGGCGACACCTTCGCGCGCGACCGCGATGTTGATGCCGTGGTCCCTGGCGACCTCGCCGTGTTCCGCACCGCCGGCGCTTATGGCGCGACGATGGCCAGCACCTACAACAGCCGCGGGCTGGTTCCCGAAGTGCTGGTTGACGGCACGCGGCACATCGTCGTCGCCGACCGCATACTGCCCGAAACCATCATGGCGGCGGAGCGGGTGCCGGACTGGATTGATTAATCCTGCGACATATCGGGTCTTCACCGTAGCCCTGAGCTTGTCGAAGGGCGTTGCGCGTCATGGCGCGACGTGCTTCGACAGGCTCAGCACTACGGTTTAAGCAGACAGGACGCCTGCCATGCACCAGCTCCCCATCTTCCTGAACCTCAAGGATCAGCCCGTGTTGGTGGTGGGCGAGGGCGAAGCGGCGCACGCCAAGGCGCGCCTTGTCACCCGCGCGGGCGGGCGCATCGTCGCCAGCCTCGCCGATGGCCCGCGGCTTGCCTTTGTTGCGCTTGATGAGGAGGACGCCGCCGCTGCCGCCGCTGCTGAACTCCGCGCCGCCGGACTGCTCGTCAATGTCGTTGATCGCCCGCATCTGTGCGATTTTACCACGCCGGCGATCATCGATCGCGCACCGATGACCATTGCTATCGGTACCGGCGGCGCATCGGCGGGGCTCGCCAAGGCGCTCCGGCAGCGGCTCGAGGCGCTACTTCCCGCCGACCTCGGTGCGCTCGCCGCCGCGCTCGCCAGCGCGCGCACCGCACTGCGCCGCCGCTATCCTGACAAAGACGCGCGCCGCCGCGCGATTGATGCCGCGCTCGAACCCGGCGCTCCGCTCGACCCGCTGGGCACGGGTGGGGGCTAGGCGGTAGCGGCCTGGCTTTCGGCCCCTGCGGGGACGGACCCCCCGCCGCGCGTCGAAACCATCACCCTCGCCAGCGCCGATCCCGATGACCTGAGCCTCAAACAAGCCCGCTGGCTCGCCAGTGCCGACTTGGTCGTCCACAGCGCCGATGTGCCCGAAGCCATCCTGTCGCGCGCCCGCGCTGATGCCGCGCGGATGGTTGGGGTGCAGGTGCCCGACGGCAGAGTGGGGCTGTCGGTCGTAATCCGTCGCTAGCTGGCGATGCGCGCCGCTACCTCGGCGGCGCGGCGTTGCTTGGCGGTGGCATAATCGGCTTCGCAGTCGGCCAAGACCAGCCGGTCGCTCGACGTGCACAATCGCCGCAACATGACGGTTACCGGGTGGTCGCCGCCGCAATAGCGCGGCGATTTAGCAATGCTGTATGCGGTATCGCCCCAATAGTTGCGGCGGGTGAGCACGGCACCCCCATCGATCAATATCCGCGCGGCCATCAACATTTGCTGGCGGTCATGCCCCGGATCCCATTCGCAGCGCTCCAGCAGCATATTCAGGGCCCCGTTGGCTTCCTTGTCAAACGGGGTTTCCGGGTCCCAGCCGACTGCAATCAACGACTGCAACTTGGCGGCATCCATTTGCCGGATGGCCAGTCTGGCTTCGCGCATTTGGGCAGCGGTGGACGCGGGCGCCGCCACCCCTTCCACCCTCTTATTCGTACCGAACTGAACCCCGCTGACCAGACCGATGGTCAGCAGCGCGGCACCGGTGACCGCCAACAACCGCCATGGCTTGGCAGAAGGCGCGGCGCCTTGCTGCCGAGGGGGAGCGGGCTTGGTTGGCTGCATAAGCTGCGCCGAACCGTCCGCCAGTTCGGCGCGCACCGGCACCGTCAGCCGGTAACCGATCCGGGCCACCGTCGCGATGATGGGGCGGGCGCTATCCTCGTCGCCTAGCGCCCTGCGCAATTTGCGGATGGCGGTGGGCAGCGACGCTTCAACCACGACCACGCCGGGCCAGGCGGCCTCCAACAGCTCATCCTTGCTCACCACTTCGCCCGCGCGTTCCAGCAGCGCGCGCAACAGTTCGAGCGGCTTGCGTTCAAGCGGTACCAGCTGGCCTGCGACGGTCAGTGTCCAGGCACACTCGTCAAAAATCGCGGCGGCAAAATGCCAGCGGCGACGCTGCCGCCGCGCTGTCTCGTTTTGAACCTCTGCTCCCCCCAACTTCCGCCATCCTTCAGCGAAACTTCAGCGCTTCTTTATGACCTTGGCGTGGTGAAGGCGCAAGTAACTGCAAATACCGGCGGTTGTCCGCAACTGACACGGTGGGGCCGTTTACTTGGCGGTTGGGTTAAAAGCATGGCTGGCAATGGCGTTCACGCTGAACAGGGGTTCTCCGGAGGCTGGGCAGGTGCCGATCAATTGTAGGGAGAAAATAATGAAGAAATACATGCTTACGCTGCTTGCCGCGCCGTTGGTGCTGATGGCGGCTCCTGCCAAGGCTGTCGTTGTGCTTGTTCCCGATCCCGGCAGTTTTGCGGCGCTCGGGCCGAGCACCAATCTTTCCGTTGATGGCAATGAAGGCGACCAAAATAACTATGCGCTGGGCGACGCTGTTTTCAGCGTTCACCCCACGCAAGTCATGCAGTTTTTTACGGCTGGGGACATTGGCGGGGCTTCGCGCGCTGTTCTCATCAACGGGTTCAATGGTTCGATCGACGTCAATATCTCGGGCAGCTATCAGCTGGTCAGCTTTCTGTTCGGCCGCTTCAATCCGGGTAGCAGAAACCAGCCCATTTCGGTCGTGACCAACCTTGCCACCTATAATTTCGTCTTGCCGATGGGGTCGATTTTTTCAGGCGCTCCGTTCACCTTTGCCGGATTTGCGGCTGACGGAACCGAGCGCATCACCCGCGTGACCTTTGCCGATAACTCGCCAGAGGGCTTCAGCACCAACACGGCCATCGCCGAAGTCGGGCTGGGCAATTACGCCCCCGTCGGCGGCATTCCCGAACCCACCGTCTGGGCGATGATGATCCTCGGTTTCGGCCTCATCGGCGGCGCGCTGCGCCAGCACAAGGCGCGCCAGCGGGTTAGCGTCCGCTTCGGCTAGAGTATGCGAGCGGGGTGGTCCCTGTGGCCGCCCCGGCTATTTCGGCATGCCGCCAAAGCCGCTCGCCTTGCGCAATTCCGCGCCGTCGAGCCTATAACCGTCAAGGAACACCGTCGCGATGCGGCGCAGCGCGCCCATGTCCCGCGAAGCATCGCCTTCAACCAATATCAGGCTGGCGACTTTGCCCGGCTCGACCGAACCGAAGCGGTCCGCCATGCCAAATTGCCGCGCGGGCACGATGGTGGCGCTTTGCACCGCCTCGGCATTGGTCATCCCGACCTGCTGATACAATTCCAGCTCGCGGACAATTTCCATACCATAACCGTCGGTGCCTGCGACAATCGGCACCCCCGCCTTGTGCAGCCGCCCGATGAGACCCGCCATTTTGGCAAAGCTGGCGCGGAAATCGTCGCGCGTCAGCCCGTCGAACAGCGGATAGCCGGCGATCTTCCACCCGCGCGAAACAGCGGGCGGCGAAATGGCAGCGAACGGCGCATAGGCGGGCGAAATCGCGCTGCCGTCCGACGTCAAACTGCCTTCCCACACCACCAGGGTCGGGTCGATGATCGTCCCGCGTTTGGCTAGCTCGGCATAAAAGGCACGCATTTCTGGCGAATCGAGATCAACATCCTTGCCATATTTCGCCGGACCCTCCAGCCGCGCGGCGGTGTTTGCCTTGTCGACGACATGCTGCGGCATCGCCTGCATCATGATGAAATTAATGTGGGTAATCTCGTCATAGCCCGCGCGCACTGCCTCGATCGGGCGCATCCCGGCGGGGACATGGCCGTTGACGTGCAGCCCCAGCCTCTTTGCTTCGGCAGCGGCGGGTGCAATCCACGCGGGCGTCATCGAGGTATAGAATTTCGCCCCGTGCAGCCCCGCCCCCTTGATCTTGCGCACCGCCGCAATCGCCTCGGCTTCCGAACTGACCGTCAGCGCGCCTTGGGCGGCCAGCGGATCCTTGCGGTCGATGATCACCGCCACCTTGCCATCGGGCGCGATCAGTTCGCCTGCTGCGCGGCGCGTCAGGATGCTGACCGATTCATCGATCATCGACCCCGGGCTGCGGAAATTGGTGATACCGGTGGCGACATTCTGCAGCAGGTTCCAGTCGCTGCCGCCGACATGCAGGTGCGCATCCCACAGGCCAGGGAGCAGCGTCTTGCCGCGCCCGTCGATCGTCACCGCGCCGGCGGGCGCTTTGATTGATCCCGCTGTGCCTACTGCGGCCACCTTGCCGTCCGCGATCAGCACGGCGCGGCCGGGCACATACCGGCCCGCGACCGCATCGAACAACAGCACATTGTCGACCAGCGTCGGCGCGCGGTTCTCCGCGCTCAGCATCTTGCGCGCGATATCGCGCACCATCGCCGCTTCGGTGGCGTCCTGGATGTCTTTGAGCTTCGGCCCCACCGCCTCATAACCCGCGGGCAGCACCGAAATCACCCCGGCGTTGCCGAAATAGCGGTTGTTCGCATCCAGCCACACCGGCGACGGCGCAAAGCCGATGCCGGTGATATAGGCGAGCTTGACCACCTGCTTGCCTTTTGGGCCATCAATCTCGGTCGCCTTGCCGATCGAAATGCTCGCCCGCCCGCCGGGCAACAGCTCGATCCCCGGCTCGCCCGCCGCGACCAGCGCCTCGACATCCAGCGCTCCGGCCAGAAAGGGGCCGCCATAAGTCGCATAGCGCTTGCCCGCAAAGGGCGCGCTGCCCTCATCCACCGCGGTTTTCCAGCGCGCGATGCCGTCCGCGCCGACACTGAAATCTTCCGTAGCGTCGCCCGAATCGGTGAAACCGCGAATGGCGATATTCGTGGGCCGCCCGTCGGGCCCCAGCAGCGTCGTCTGGTCGGTCTCGGTAATCCAGCCGCGCAGCGACATCGACATGCGGTGCGCGATTTTGCCGTCGCTGGTCTTCCACGCCCACAGATCGCCATGCTTACCCGCAGTCGAGCTGATGGTGTAATGCTGCGCCTCCGCCGGCGGCTGCAGCAATTTTTCCTTGGGTGTGGGCTCGGCCAAGACGATGGATGACGTGCCAAGCAACAGCGCAGCGAACAGTTTGAACTGCATTTATTTTCCCCCTCAGGATCCCAACGCGAATAGGCCACAGCAAGGGCGGGGATACAAGGCCGCGCGCAAATCCAATGCAGGCTTTCCTACACATAACCAAATAGGTTACACAGGGACTTTCTGCTCAGGAAAGGCCAGCGAATGACCCAGTCCATTCTTCCCGCTGTTCCCCCGCTTCCCGCATCGGCCGCCGAAGCCGACACGGCTTGGCTGCTCGATCCCGACGCGCTGCCGCCGCCATATGCGTTCGAACCGGTACCGCGTCAGAAGGCGCGATCAAATGGCATGACGGCAGACCGCCAGCGCCGCTTCATCGCCTATCTCGCGGGGTGCGGCAGTGTGGCGATGGCGGCAAAGGCCATCGATGCCTCGCCCACCACACTCTACCAGCTGCGCAAGGCCCCGGGCGCCGACAGCTTCGCGGCGGCATGGGAAGCGGCGGTCGACGCCGGCGCGCGGCGCGTGCTCGACACGCTGATTGACCACGCCATCCACGGCACGCCCGAACGGCTGATAAAGGATGGTGAAGTCATCCTGGAACGCCGCAAATATAACACGCGCGCGATGATGTGGGTGGTCCAGCAACGCTTCCCGCAGGAATATGGCGGCAACCTCAACCCTTCGGCTCCCAACGGCTGCCTGCCGCGCAATCTGCAGCAGTTAAAGGACAAATGGCGCGCCGAATGGGAGGCAGAGTTAAGGGCAGAGGAGGAAGCACAAGCGGCCCCCGGCGGTGCGCTCGAAAGCCTTGCCGAAAAACTCTGTCGCATCCGCGACCATTTCCGCAACGACTGTGCCCAAGACCCCGCCAAGCGCGCCGCCTATGAACTGCTCACCGGCCCCTGCGACTGGTCCCGGCCTGATCAGCCGCAACGCTATGGCAACCTGCCCGGCGCCAACGTCAACCGCCCCGACATCCAGCTAACCTTCGCCACCGAACAGTGCCGCCGGGAATTGCCGTGGATGGACCGGTGATGGGGTGGCTAGTTTTGGCGTGCAAAGTCATGCTTTCGACGCAGAAAAATGCCCTTGGCCAAATCCTGCGCCTCCTCGCTACCTGAGCTTCGCCACCGTCACCCCGTCGGCTTTCGCCCGCGCCTTCACCGATTCCTCACTCCGCGTCAGCGCTTTGGCAATCTGCTGCAACCCCATGCCCTTCTTCGCCAGCGCATGCAGCTTGTCGATTTCGGCCGCCGTCCATGGCTGTTTGTGGCGTTCGAAGACGGTTTTGCCCACTACGCCTCATCCCCCATCCGCAGCGCGGCGATGAAGGCTTCCTGCGGGATGTTCACATTGCCATATTCGCGCATGCGCTTTTTGCCTTCTTTCTGCTTTTCCAGCAGCTTGCGTTTGCGCGTCGCGTCGCCGCCATAGCATTTGGCGGTCACATCCTTGCGCAGCGCGGCGATGGTTTCGCGCGCGATCACCTTGCCGCCCAGCGCTGCCTGGATCGGGATTTTGAACATGTGGCGCGGGATCAGGTCTTTGAGGCGCTCGCACATGCCGCGCCCACGGCTTTCGGCGGTGCCGCGGTGGACGATCATGCTCAGCGCATCGACGGGCTCGTTGTTCACCAGGATGCTCATCTTCACCAGGTCGCCGGCGCGGTGGCCGATCTGGTGATAGTCAAAGCTCGCATAGCCGCGGCTGATGCTTTTCAGGCGGTCATAAAAATCGAACACCACTTCGTTCAATGGCAGCTCATATTGCACCTGCGCCCGCCCGCCGACGTAAGTCAGGCCGGTCTGGATGCCGCGCCGGTCCTGACACAGCTTCAGGATCGAGCCGAGATATTCGTCGGGGACATAGATGGTCGCGTGGATCCACGGCTCCTCAATCTCCTCGATGCGGTTGGGGTCGGGCATGTCGGCGGGGTTGTGCAGCTCCATTTCGGTCGGGCCGCCATCCTTCGACTTGCTGAGCTTGAGCTTATAAACCACCGACGGCGCGGTGGTGATCAGGTCGAGGTCATATTCGCGGCTCAGGCGCTCTTGAATAATCTCGAGGTGCAAGAGGCCAAGGAAACCGCAGCGAAAACCAAAGCCCAGCGCGGCGCTGGTTTCCATCTCGAAACTGAAGCTCGCATCGTTCAGGCGCAGCTTGCTGATGCTCTCGCGCAGCTTTTCGAAGTCGTTCGCGTCGGTGGGGAACAACCCGCAGAAGACGACCGGCTGCACTTCCTTGAACCCCGGCAGCGGGGCGGCGGCGGGGCGCTTGGCGTCGGTCACCGTGTCGCCGACGCGCGCCTGCGCCACATCCTTGATCTGTGCGGTGATGAAACCGATTTCGCCGGGGCCAAGGCTGTCGACATGCTCGATCTTGGGGCGGAAGAAACCGACGCGGTCGATCAGGTGGGTGGTGCCCGCCTGCATGAACTTGATCTGCTGCCCTTTTTTGAGGGTGCCGTCGATCACGCGAACCAGGATTACGACGCCGAGGTACGGGTCGTACCAGCTGTCGACCAGCATTGCGGTCAGCGGTGCGCTGGCATCGCCCTTGGGTGGCGGGATTTTGGCGACGATGGCTTCCAGCGTCTCGGCAATGCCGATGCCGGTCTTGGCGCTGGCCAGCACGGCGTCGTCGGCGGGCAGGCCGATGATATCCTCAATCTCGGCCTTCACCTTGTCGACGTCGGCGGCGGGCAGGTCGATCTTGTTGATCACCGGCACAATCTCGTGATCATGCTCGATCGACTGATAAACATTGGCCAGCGTCTGCGCCTCGACCCCTTGGGCGGCGTCAACCACCAGCAGCGCGCCTTCGCATGCGGCCAGCGACCGCGACACCTCATAGGCAAAGTCGACATGGCCCGGCGTGTCCATCAGGTTGAGGACATAGGCATTGCCGTCGCTGGCGGTGTAATCCAGCCTTACCGTCTGCGCCTTGATGGTGATCCCGCGCTCTTTCTCAATGTCCATATTATCAAGCACTTGCGCCGACATCTCGCGCGCGGTCAGCCCGCCGGTGTGCTGGATCAGCCGGTCGGCGAGGGTCGATTTGCCATGGTCGATATGGGCAATGATACTGAAGTTGCGGATACGCGAAAGCTCGGTCATGCGCGGCGCACTAGCAGCGCGCGGGCGGGCTGTCAGCAGCTATGCTTGCGCCATCCAGCGCGCACAATCGTCGCGCACGCGGGCGTCGGCATCGCGCAGGCCGCGTTCCAACGTTGCTGCCCGCGTGTCACCCTCCGCTACCGCCGCCAGCGCGGCAATGGCATTCGCCCGCACGCGCGGCACCGGGTGGTGCGCGGCAAACTGGTCGGCAAGGTCGATCCCCTCGGCACAGAAATGCACCGCGCAGCGCAGCAGCATTTCGGTCTGGCTCAGCGTCGGGCGCTTGACAATGGTGCCGCGCTCCAGGTCGACGATATATTGGTCGCGCCAGGGGACATGCTCGCCCTCTTCCATGATGTTCAGGCTGATCGACAGGCTTTCGGGCGGCAACTGGCTGTGGATGTCGCGGTGCGCGCGGTAGAGCATGACTTTGCCTTCGCCGAGCGCGGAGCGTTCGACAAAGGTCAGGTTCAACGACTCGTCCAACCGCCCGTCAACGCCCTCGGCGTCATATTCATAATAGTCGCTGATATAGCCCGGCCCCAGATGGCCGACCGTCAGGAAACTGAAATTATGATCGTGCGGCACTTCATAGGAAAAGGCCGCCGGGCCGCTGGTGGCATAGGCATAGTCGCGCGCGGCGGGCCACAGATTGGCGCGCAGGAAGAAGCGCTGCCCGCTACGGTGGAGCAGAAATACCTGTGCGCTGTAGCGATTGTCGTCGAGCTGACGGCCGTAACTCGCCTTAAGTTCGGCCATGACGCGGTCAGCGAGGAAGCTGCGATTGGCGGACAGGCCCGCAAGCAGTACAGCATAGGTGGGCAGTGCATCGGGGCTGGCCAGATCGACGCCGCGTTCCTCCAGCCGGGCGATTACCTTGGCAAAGTCGAGCGGGGGGACGGCGCCGGGATTGAGGATCAGCGGCATCAGGCAGGCTCGTCGACCAGCGTGCGAGCGGTCCGCTCGCGCAATATGGTCAGTGTCGCCTGCGCCGCCGCGCGGACTTCGGGGTGCGGATCGTCCGCCGCCATTGTGCTGAGGTGCGGCAATGCCGACTGGGGGTCGAGCGCGACAAGCTCGCGCATCGCTTGCCAACGCATCGCGAAATCATCGTCACCCACTGCCGCGACAAAGTGCGGCGCAGCATCGGTGCGGCCAAAGGCCCGCAGCACAGCGAGGCCCATTTGGCGGAAACTGGTGGCGCGCCCGGCGGCGGCGGCGCGGATCAGCTGTCCGGTGGCGGGGTTGTATTCGCGCATCGGCACGCGCGAGGTGGCATGGACAAACAATTGCAGCATGACGAGGTCGCTATCGCCGGGAGTCAGGTTGAAACTTTCGGTTTGCTGATCAACGCGGATTTGATCGCCGTCGGCAAGTTGGGCCTGCCCCATGTCTTCCAGCGGGGCTGCGGTGGCGCGGCGAAACTTGCCTGCCAATTCTTCCTCGCTCAGCTTGACCCGGTAGCGTCTGATACCTGTGCCGCCGCTGCGCACAATTTGCGTCAGCCCATGCCCCGGCGAGAAGATGGCCGACGGGTCGCGCGGCGCGGGATGATTGAAGGGGCGTATCATCAGCGACAGCGTGATCGGCGCCACCTCAGCGAGGATCAGTCCACTAAGTCCATTGCCGCTGAAAACACGCAGCGGCGGCCTGGCAAAGGCATCGTCGGCGCAAAGCCAAATCGCGGCACGAAGCCGCTGCTGAACCCAACAATGGTCGGTCATAAAGGGCGCGAGATGGGCAAAGATGCGGTCAGGATGGGCGCCCGAGAGATGCTCCATCGCATAAGCGATTCCTCCCGGTGCAGAATCTTCGGCGCGCCACCGCGCATCCAGCGCCGCAGCCTCGGTCTGTATCTGTCGCCGCCGGGCCACATCCGCGCGCGGATAATGATCATGCCGCGACGCGCGCGAAGCGGCGAGCGGGGTGACCGCCAGTGGTGGCCAGCCGCCACCCCGCTCAGGCTCCTCAATCATAGATGATCAGGACAAGCGTGACGATGACTTCGAAAATCGAAGGGCCGATCGGGTCGCTCGCATGCGCCAGCGAGCCATAAAGGCCGACGGCGGTTTCGAGCATCGGGATGGCATCGATATCAATCGGCGACATGAACTATCCCCTTGGCATTGTCCGCCGCGGGAATGCTGCGGACAGCACAAGGAATAGAAGCTTGGCAGGGGCGCGCCGAGTTAACTTTTTGTTATGTTGGAAGGAGTGCGGCGTGATGCGGCCCGCCGTGCAGCCTGTTGGGGGGAAGGGAAGCGGGCGCAAGGAACCGGTCAATGGTCTCGCCGCGCGCAGCGGGGGTGTAGGAAAGCGGTTTGACGTCGAGGACGCAGCACGCCGCAGAGACCGCAAAGGATTTTCGGCATCGACACCGAGATGACCGGTCTTGACGAAGATCAGGCAGCCAGCGGTGCTGAACGGCGTATGTTCCGAGCCGTGCGGGCTGCGCAGCCAGCTGCCGGCAGGATAGCGACCATGCTCGTCCTCGAACATGCCCTCTAGGACAAGGATCTCCTCGCCGCCCCAGTGCCGATGCCGGTGAAAGCGCGTCCCGGGTTCCCAACGGACCAGCGCGGCATGCTCGCCCTCGAATTCGTGCAGCGGCAGGACGGAGAGCCCTTCAATCAAGCCCGGCAGGAAGCTTTGGTCGCGTGTGCGCACGAACTTTTGCTCGGTGTCGCGCGGATCGAATTGGTGGAGCTTGACGAAAATCGTGCAGCCGTCCTTGCTGTGCGGGGTGTGGCTGCTACCAATCGGATTGCGCACATAGGTGCCGGCGGAATAGTCGCCGTGCTCGTCCGAGAAGACACCGTCAAGCACGAGGAACTCCTCGCCGCCGCTGTGGCTGTGCGCCGAAAAGTAGGAATTGGGGGCATAGCGGACGAGGGAGGTCGCGCGAGCAACCTCGCCGCCGATGCGGTCGAGCATCTGCCGTTCGACCCCGGCTATGGGAGACGGAACCCAATCGGTGTCGCCGGGGCGGATCACGATCCGCTGGTCGAAATCGGCATTTATGCGCACGGCTCTGATCCTTTCTCAGCCCTAAACAAAGAGGGCGGCGTGGATAATTGCGCCGCCGGACTTTGTCGTGGCGGCAACGAAGGCTGCTTCGGCCAATTCGGCTTCGCTGGCGCCTTCCTTGCGCGCGGCGTTCGCGTGGATGTCGATGCAATAGGGACACTGCGTCGCCAGCGCGACGGCGACCGCGATCAATTCCTTGTGCTTCCTTGACAGGGCTCCGTCCGCCATCACTGCCTCTTCCCAGGAATGGAAAGCTTGCCGCTGGGCGGGAGCAGCGGCACCGAGCTTGCCGAGTTCCTTAAGATTGGCGTTATCGAACATGATTCACCCCCCCCCCTTTAGTTACGACCGGCCATGATGCCGCCGTCGACATCGTGGATTGCGCCGGTGGTCCAGCCCGCCTTTTCGGAAAGCAGGAAGGCAACATGGTGCGCGACATCCTCTGCCTGACCGACCCGACCAATCGGGTGGAAGGTATCGAAACCCTGTGCGAGGGTCGAGGCGATCGCAGCGGGGTCGATGAAGGCACCGTAGATCGGCGTCACCACTACCGCCGGTGCGACCGCGTTGACGCGGACCTTGTGTTCCGCAAGTTCCATGGCGAGGTGTTGTGTCAGGCTGTGCAGCCCCGCCTTGGCCATGGAATAGGCCGATGATGGCGTTGCTTTGATGGATTGTCGTGCCCACATCGAACCGATGTTGACGATTGCACCGCCGCCATGACGCACCATGTTGCGCGCGGTCGCCTGGGTGAGGAAGAAGGTGGCGCGATTGAGATCGTGGTAGACGTCAAAGTCCGCGCGCCCATGTTCCAGAAACGGCTTGGGAAAGAAGGTGCCGGCGGCATTGACCAGCTGGTCGATGTGACGTGCATCGGCATCGATGCGCGCCGTGAAGGCGTTGACAGCTTCGTCATCGAACAGATCGACGCTGACGGTCTCGGCGTGTCCGCCGACCGCTTCGATGGCACGGGCGGCGTCCGCCAGCTTGGCTTGATCGCGCCCGGTGATGATGATCGTGCGGTCATTGCCGGCCAGAAGCTTGGCGGTCGCGAGGCCCATGCCCGACGACCCACCGATTATGAGAGTGGCTTTGGTCATGCTTTAGTCCCTTGATTGCTCTCAGCCTGCACTGCGACAGTCGAGGCAGGGTTGATGGGCCGGAGCGGTTTCTTCCATCGCATCGCGCACGGCCCTCAGCGCGGTGCGAATCCCTTCTTCGATGGCGGCGTGATAGAAAGGACCGTCGAGCATCTGCTGGACCGTACGGCCGGCCTTGATGGCTCAGGCCAGCAGATGAGCGATGTGTGCCGCCGCTGGGCCGACCATCTCGGCGTCCAGAAAAGTCCCGGTGACAGGATCGGCGTAAATATTGAGGCGGCCAATGCTGCGCCCGACAACGCGAGCGCGGCCTGCACCGATGATCACAACATCGGCCTTTCGTGTTGACCTTGCGCTAGCCATTCTTGCCTCTATCTATCAGTTGATAGGCTGGCATCTAATACTTGCTAAGCCATTTGGCAATCCCTATCTATCGATAGAGAGGATAGTGACCGTGCCGTCAGGCGAAACAGTCCGAGAAGCCATTCTAAACGCTGCTGAAGTCAGGGCACGCGCGGCAGGCTACAACGGCTTCAGCTTTCGCGAATTGGCCGCAGACGTTGGCATCAAGAGTGCCAGCGTGCATTATCATTTCCCGACCAAGGCTGACCTCGCATTGGCATTGATGGATCGTTACCGCGCCAAAGCGCTCGACTTTCTTGGCGAGCAGCACGATGCGCCTGCCGCACTTGAGCGGCTGATCGCGTTGTTCCGTCTTGCGGCAATGCAAAGCGAAATGTGCTTATGCGGTGCATTGGGCGCATCCAGCCAGGATTTGCCTCCTGCGGTTCAGAGTTCGGCAGCGCAGTTCTCGGACGCGCTGGTCAATTGGCTGTATGCGGCGCCTGACGCAAAAGCCGCCCTGCCGTTGCCGCCAGAGACCATCGTCGCATTGCTGGAGGGCGCGCTGTTGCTTAGCGTGACAAAGCAAAGGGCTGATTTTTTCGAGGCTGCGATTAGACCATTGTCCGCCTAATGAGGGGAGCGTTGTTTCGTATCGATGGCCGAAATTTGACCACGCCCGTTACGATTTGCGCATCCGGCCGATAACATCATCGAGCGCGAAGCTGCCCGGCCCGTAAAGGATGATGGCGCTGGCCAAGGCCATCCAACCCAGATGGGTGGAGAGGAAGGCATCGGGATAAACGAACAGCTGGATAATCAACGTCATGATGAAAAGCCCCAACGCGGCGAAGCGCGAGGCCAGTCCGGCAGCCAGCAGCAGCGGCAGCAAATGTTCGGCATAGGTCGTAATGTGCGCGGCAAGTTCGGGCGACAGCAGTGGCAGGCGGTATTCCTCGGCAAACAGGTAGACGGTGTTGTCCGAAACGGTGAGCAGCCCTTCGACCTTGGTTCGGGCCGATGACCAGAAGATCCCCGCAAGGCCAAGGCGCAGCATGAGCTGGACAAGGCTCGGCAGCACATCGCGCGTACTGGGGAGATGGCGGAATGGGTTCGGCAGGGTTCGAGTGGACATGGTTTGGCCTTTCAATGTGACGATGTTCAATACGACGATGGTTCTGCGTGATGCGGAGGACTGATCACCAAGGCTCCGGCCTCGAGCAGCTGGACGACGAGGCGCAATGCGTGCGCCGCCGCCGCTGGCTCGCCGATCGACCAAAGCGCATCTCCCAGGAACGGATTGTCCCGCAGCCCGTCCAGAAATTCGAACTCGGTCGGCAAAAGCCGCCAATGGACCAGTGTGTCGGTCTGGCGGAACAGGATGAGCTGCTCGCCGTCCCATTGCGCGGGCTCACCTGGTTGATCGGTTTGATGCAGGCGCCACAATGTATCGATCGGGTGCGGCCATGCGAGCAACCGCGCCGATGCACCTAGCTTGACCCTGCGGTTAAGCAGGGCATCTCCAACCACCGTGCCTCGATCGGGCTCGTCGTCGGGGGCGCGAAACGCTTCGATCCGCGACCATTCGAGCCGCGCGACGTCGGCAAGATAGGGATAGTCGGCAAGCGGCGGGAATTGGGCAATAAAACCGGGAAAATCGGCACCATATTCCGCGAGGATCCGAGACTTCGGCAGCGATTGGCGCGCAAACGCAAGGGCCAAGGCCGAAAAATATTCGCCGCCGAGCATCGTTTCGACAACCGGGAACGTCTTTGCCAGCGCAGCGCCCAGACTTGCGAAAACATTGTTGCGGTAGATATCGAACCGGTCACCGCGCGCGATGATGACCGGCGGAGGCGGCCGGTCGGGTTCGATCAACGCCCGCGCGAAATCATCCTGCGACGGCATGATCGACCTCCGCCGCATCGAGCGCCGCCGCTATCCTTTGCAAGTCCGGAAGGAGGTCCTCCAGCGCGGGAACGGCATTGTCGCGTTCAAGCAGAACCGGTCGCGGTCCGCCCATTGCGATCGCCTGATCCAGCAGGTTCCAGACGCTTTCGCTCACCGGGCTGCCGTGGCCGTCGATCCACACCGTGCTGCCCACTGCCTCGGGCTGTTCATCGTGCCCGGCGATGTGAATCTCACCAACCAGATGATGCGGAAACCTGGCGATATAGTCCGCCGGTAAATAACCGTGGTTGTGGGCCGAAACAGCGACATTGTTTACATCGAGCAGCAGCCCGCAACCGGTGCGTAACGCAATCTCTTTCAGAAAATCGACTTCGTCCCAGTCGCTGCTGGCAAAAGTGACATAGGTCGAAGGGTTTTCGAGCAACAGCCGCATGCCCAGGATTTCCTGGGTCGTGGCGATGTGGTTCGCGACGCGGGTAAGGGTCGCCGTGTCATAGACTACCGGCAACAAATCGTTGTAAAATATCCCCTTGTGGCTCGACCAGGCCAGATGCTCCGAGAAGGATACGGGGTGGTAGCGGTCTATCAGCTTCTTCAGTCGGCCAAGATGGTCACGATCAAGCGGGTCCTCTCCGCCGAGCGATAGCGCGACACCGTGCAGCGAAAGTGGATAGCGCTCGGCCACCGCGTCGAGGAACCGCAGCGCGGGTCCGCCCGCCATCATATAGTTCTCGGCGTGAATTTCGGTAAAGCCGACCCCGGGCACGCCTGCGGACCATGCTGCTGCATGTTCCGGGCGCAGCCCGAGGCCGACCGCCGACGGCAAACCCCGGAAACCGCGAGCCAGCCTTTCCGATGGCTGCGGATTGCGACCCGAGGCACTCGCAGTACCGCATTGGGATGCCGCCGAACCCATGGCTTAGCGCCGTACTTCCTTGAATGCCGAGAGCTGGCCAAAGCCCGTAGGCGAGGTAGGCGATTTGATTGTGGTGCAGGTGCCCTTGGGTACCAGCTTCCAAGCATCGCCTTCGTGGTTGACCTTCGAGGTTCCGGCGCAGGAAGTTCCGGGACCAGCCGAACAGTCATTGTGGCCAGCAAGCGAGATGCCGTAGCATTTCTCGCGGGCCGGTTTGCTCTGAGCCGAGGCTTGGCCCACGACGCCAACCAGCGCGGTGGCGACGACGCCGGCAAGGAAGGCGGAACGAGAGATAGTCATTGTCTTGTCCTGTTCTAGACCGCTGCGTTGACCCACGCGGGTGGGCCAACGCGCTCGCGGATCAGTTAGAGAGATTCGGGGGTGCGGTTCTTGATGCCCGGCCAGTTCTCATTGGCCTTCTCAAGGTTGCCCGGAATGTCGCGGTTCCACGCCACCGAAACGTCCTGGTTGACGTTGAGGTAGAGCTTGCCGTCGACGATCTTCCAGACGTTCGGATCGCCATCGAGCTTCTTTTCGAGGGCAACGCCCATCGCGCAGAATCCGCCGTACTGGGCGCAAAGGCGGCCGGGTTGGCCATGAACTTCTTCTGGTTCGCGGCGCTCGAGAAGTAATAGGTCGCGCCGCCGTATGCGGCCTTGAACTGATCGCTGCCCTTGGTCGGTTTGCCGCTGGTGAAATAGGCAACCGCGTCATAGCCATGCAGCGCGAGGCCCTGTTCGTCGGTGTTCACGGCCGACGTTGAGTTCGGCACGACGGCCAATGCGGGCGAGCCAACAATGTTGGCAGCCGCGATGGCAAGACCGGCTGCGGTGGCGAGCCCGGTGAGGAATCGATGGTTCATGATTTTCTCCATTCGGTTTGCGGGGGGGGCACCGCCGTTCGCGATGCTGATTGCTACCTAATAGCCAGCGCGATCAGGAAGAATGGTCGTTTCTTTCAATGGACTATTTCAAAATTGGCAATTTTAAGGTGGGGGAATAGTCCCTTCGCCCCTTGTGGGTCCGCCGCAGCGGAAACTTGCAAAGTGCCCCCGCAACAGACGTTTGAGGCGCGATCGATCAGGGGCGATATCTGTCGCAGTTGCCTATTGCCTGGTCAGCATATCTATAGCGCTCGCGCGGGCGCGGAGTATGCAGCAATTGGCTTGTGATCCCGGCAATCCCGGCGCTGCTGGCCTGCTCCGCTTCGTTCGAGAGTCTGTGGTAAGCGGACAGGACATGCGCGCCCAGCGGCGTGTGGTGCGCACCAGTTCATCCCCAGCGCCCGCCTGGCAGCCGCCCGGCAGCTGAAATCGAGCCAATGGCATCCAGCCGATGGGCCGTATCGGGGCCCATCGCGATCACATCGCCGCACATAATCTGGATCTCGATTTGAGGAAGGGGTTGGCGTGGCACTTAGGAATGTAGTCGCTCGCGACGGTGGGTCTACTCCTAATCGGAGACGCGGTTGGCTCGCGCCATTCGGCTAACGTTACTTAAGAAGAGAGCAGGGCGTAGCCTGCCGATGAGGCAACATGAATGTCAGAACCGGTAGGTGAGCCCGAACTGGAACTGCCGCGGCGGCCCGGCATTGCGCTGCACGAAGGGCGCACCGCCGCCGAACTGGATCTGGTTCGAGGTCGTCGCCGCGTTGGCAAAGCCGCTTTGGTTGTTGGCGTTGAACAGATTGAACACATCCGCGCTGGCCTCGATCTGTCCGCCCAGCACCGGCAAGGCATAGCGCAAGCCAACATCAATTGTCGCTGACCACGGCAGACGACCAGAATTGCGGCTTTCTCCAGGGAAGCGGTCCGAATTGCCGAGGAAATTTTCCCCGAAGCTGGCTCCGTCGCCATTGAGATCCTGTGTGCCGAAGATCAACGCATCGGGCACTAAGTTGACTGGCTGGCCCGACTGGAACAGCCCCGCCAGCGTCACCGTCATCCCTGCCACCGGGTAGAGATAGCCCACCGCCGAGATCACATGCCGCCGGTCATTGGCGGAAGGGCCGAATTCGGTGCTGAAGTCATTCGCGTTGGCCGCGCGGAAATTGATGTCATCGGTGTCGTTGCGCAGGCGCGAGAGGGTGTAGCTGACGCGGAAGCCATAATCGTCGTTACCGCGCGCCTTGATTGCTTGCAGGATCAGCGCGAGATATTCGGCCTGGCCCGCCGTTTCGGAGACCGTGATCTGCCGCGCTCCGCCGGGTACCAAGGCAACGGGCCGCGAAGCATCTGCTGCCGTTGGCGAACGCACCAGCCCGAGGCTTTGGGCAAGCGCAAAGCGGCTCGCACTATCCGGTTGCGCGCGCAGCAGGGCGATATTGGCATCGGTCACATTGGCAAGGTTTGGGGTGAAAGGCGAAGGCGCGTTCAGGTCGCGAAGCCGCGCCAGATTCTCCGAGCGGCTGTAGAGCGCATCGACCGACAGGGTCAGAGTGCTGGTCGCCTGAAACTGGTAGCCGCCGCTGATCTGCACGCTCCAGGGATTGTCATAGCCGGTCGGGCTGAGGATCCGCGCCTCGTTGATGATCGCCGTATCGCGCAGACCCTGCACAGCCTCAGGCGCCGGGCACGCGGCGACAGTTGTGCAGGTGGGGGAGACGGTGAGGTTACCATCATATGTTATGTCGCCAAGGTTGACGCCTGCCGGGATCGCGCCACTGCTTTGCAACTGCGCCAGCTGCGTCAGGAACCCTGCCGCGGTGGTATTGCGCTGCAACGCGTCAGAGATCACCGCGTAGGACAGCTTGCCAGTGAAAATCCCCGCCCCGAACCGGACCGAAGACCGCGCATCAGGTTGCCAATTGAGCGCCAGGCGCGGGGCAATATTATCGGTATCGCCGTCACCAGCGCCACGCTCGGTCAGCGTGTCGTAATCCCAACGCAGCCCCAGCGTCGCGGTGAAATTCGGGGCAAGCTGCCACTGATCCTCAAGGTAGAAGGCAACCAGCGTCTGACTGGTGCCAAAGCTTTGCGGGCGCAGTTCGACCGCGTAGTTGGCCACCGCCGGGTTCAATGCCAGTACGTCCTGCGCGGTGAGGGCAAGGCCCTGTCCCGACAGGCTGGAAAGTTGCGCGGCGGTGAGGTCGACGGTGTAGTTGCCATTCGGGTTGCCCCCGCCCAGCAACGCGAAGTCCGAGGCGATCATGTCGACCCCCGCGCTGAGCCGGTGCGCGCCGAGATGGCGGCCGACGCGGTGGGTGGTCTGCCAAGTCTCTTCGAGATTGTCGAAGACGAAGCCCGGATTGCCAACCACCGCCGCGGTGAGCCCCGAGGGCCCACGCACCACGACTTGCGGGCCGGGCGCGCCCGTTGCCTCGCCATAATCCCAACGGAAGCGGCTGAATTGCAGCGCGCCGTCGTAGCTCCAGTCGCTCCCCGCATAGCTCGCGGTCGCGGCGATCAGCGTGGAGAAGCGGTCCTGCTTCGATCCGGCCGAGGGGAAGGTCGCATTCCCTCCGCCCAGGGATCCGCCCGGACGGTCGATGGTGACACGCCCGATGTTGCCGCGCAGGCCAATCGTCCAGTCGTCCGTCAGCCGGTGATCGAGCCGCAGCGAGGCGAGGTGGAATTCGTTGTTGCCAGTGACGGTGTCGACGATGCCCAGTTGCGGGGCGTCCACCACCTGCGTGTTGCGATCGCGGGTGTATTCGTAGTTAGCGAAGATAAAAGTCCGGTCGCGCGCAATCGGCCCGCCAACGGCAAAGCCACCTTGGTAGCGTTCGAAACTTTCCCCCACCGGGTTGCCCGACAGGTCGCGGCGCGGGAAGGGAGAGCGGGCGTCGAGCGGACGGCCGGGGCGAATCAATCCATAGACCTCGCCGGTGAAATCATTACTGCCCGAAGGTGTGGTATAGTTCACAATGCCATTGGCGGTGCGCCCGTAGGCGGCGGAATAGGAATTCGCCAGCACGGTCACTTCGCGGGTGAAGCCCAAGGGGACGGGGAATTTGATCCCCCCCAGAAAATTCTCGTTATTGTCGAGCCCATCGATCAGGTAATTGGTGTCGAGGCCGTTCGAACCATTGATCGATATGGAGGGCGCCTCGGGGAAAAACCCGGTCGAGGGCACCACGTTGGGCAGGCGGATCAGCGCGCCCAGCACGTCGCGACCCTCGATCGGCAAGGCGAGCAGTTGGTCGCGCCCGAGCGAGGCGGAGATTTCGGCATTGGCAGTATTGAGCCCGGTGATCGCCCGCGCCGCGGTGACGGTAATGGCTGCGCTTTCCGGGACGGCGAGCTGGAGGATCACGCTGCGGGAGAAATTGGCGCGTAGTTCGACCGGCTGAGCGGCGAGGCTGGAATATTGATCCGAAGCCGGCACCGAGACAAGATATTCGCCTGCGGTGCTCAGCCCATCGACTGCGATCCGTCCGCGCGCATCGGTGCGCAAGCGGCGCTCGAAACCGATCGCGCGGTTGGCGATCACTACCTCAATTTCGGCGACCGGTGACCCGGCCTCATCCACCACGGCAATCTCGATCCCGGCCTGCTGGGCCTGCACCGGCGGGGCCATGACAACCGAAATTGCGCCGAGGATGGCCGCCCCGACAGTTGCCCGAAAAATGGTCGCGATCATCAATGTCCCCCTATGTGTCAGCGCCCGGTAGGTTGCTGCAATTGTTGCAACAAAGCTTCGTCCGGAGCGTTGCAAAAGTTACGCTGGCCACATGCAATTTGATCGGCAGCTGTCTTCCCCCGACACTGGTATAAGGTGCGGGCTTGCTACTTTGCCTGAGCGGATCACATCAATCATTGCGGCATTTCCGGCGCCGCACTTCCGTCATCCGCCCCCTATGCGTCAATAGTGACGGCCCGGCGCGACACTGAAAGCTGTCGGCCAGGTTTGGGCGCGGGTCGCCGAAAGCCTCTATGCTTTGGTTAGATGAATTTGGTTGGAGAAGCGAAGTATCTGGCGCGCGGATGCGCAGGCGCTGGCGCAGTGTGAGGATGGCTATGGGCGGCCAAACAACGAAACGTCTTGGCGCAGAGCGTAACGATTTCGTTTACTGCTCATCTTTCCGGCGCTTTACAAGAATGACGCAACCAGCGGTTCGATGTGAAAACGCCGGCACGTCGCGCATGATGGGACCAAAGCCGCGGAGCGTGGGAGGTAGACCGACCGATTGCTTTTGTCCGCCCGCGTCAATTAGCTGGCGGCGCCCAAATCCGCTCACCAGACATTGCCGATTGCCGTCTGCGAGCTCAAATGTTGGTAATCGGTGGGCGGGATGGCGACCCAGGCTCGACGCAACAAGATCGGTTGGCAAATGGTCGCCCGTTTGACCGATATTGATTATGCCCTCCGGCTTAATCGCGACTAAAGTTTTTGGTCGATCAAACTGTCGCGGCCGGTGAAAAACATCGGGCAAATTCGACCCCTGCAAAGGCGGTTTGTCCGCTGGGATGATGAGCACGGTTGCCGAGCCGGAGCCGACTTCGGGCTTAATCCCATTTTCCGCGGTCGAAAAAGTCGGCGTATCCAATGGACGCACAGTTACGGTGGCGTTGGTTCCGCCAGGAGGATTGGCCGTTGTTCCACTAATCTGTTGCGGCTGCGGCGGCACGATCAGCGGCGGCGTTTGCTCCGGCCTTTGCGGGTCGGGCCGCGCCACGGGCACCTGCGGCTGGACCTGCGTCACCAGCGGCGGGACCAGCACGGGTTCGAGTACCACCACCTGCTGCTGCGGGGTCGGCGTACCGGTCGGGATGGGCTGCGGTTGGGGCAAGGAGGGCTGAAGGTTTGGCGGCGAAATCTGTGGCAATTGTGCGCCAGGCACTGGGGTCTGGGTTGGCGGGCCGACGATCGTTTCAATGACAATTGTTGGACGGAGCTGGTTCTCCCGTTTGTCAAAGGGGCGCTTGGGCACCGTCGGCAACCGGTCTGGGGTAGGTACGAGCGGCTGAATTTGAGGGCGTTCGTTGACTGTCGGTGTCTGTGTGACGACGCCGGGCTGTATTGTCGGCGTCGTCGACGAGCAGGCTGAACTGCGATGCGGGTTGCCGACGCCAATACACCATCCGCTATGGTGTCCCGCGGCAATGGATGGAGATGGGCCAGCGATAGTGGCGATAATCACCGGTAGCGATAGCAGGAGTGCCGTTTTCCTCACGCTACCATCCTTTCACAATGCCGATGTGAAACGCAGGGTTGCCCGCCCGGCTTTGGGGGCCATCCCGCAGCGGGACAGCAACCCAGCTCGATATCTTGACCTGTCCCGACAAATGGAACTCTGCCCCGGTTCCGACTGAAGCGAGTGTTTGGTCGTCCTGGTCGAAAGGGCGCGGCTGCAAGATGTCTGTATGTCCAATGGATGCGAAAACCAGCGGCACGATGTTCAGCAATGTCTTGTCCTTCACATCGATGCTGCGGTTAAGCTCGGCCGTCGCGCTCCAGCCGCGATCGCCCTCCACCTCCGCCGGCGCATAGCCGCGCAGAAACGGGGCATGGCCGATGGTAAAGCGTTCAACCTCGGGAAGGCGCGCCGATGCCCACTGTCCGCGCCACTCAAGTCGCAGGCTTGTTGCCTTCGACCGGCCGATCGGCAGGGCGAGCCCGACCTCGCTGCGGACATGGGCAAAATTTTCGGCGCCGTCGGGCAGATTGCCAGGCGATGTTGTGGGCCGCGCGCCCGCGCTGATACTCAACGCGGCGCGCAAGATTCCGCCATTGGCAAAATCCGAACCGTAAATGCCGCGAAGCCTGATGGCATGCGACGTGCTGTTCAGCCGTCTGCCCAAAAACCGCGATCGCGCATCGGTAAATTCATACTCGGCCATCAGGTAGCCGAAGTTATGCGCGTCGCGCAGCACCGGGTGCGCCACGACAAATGCCGCGTTCCAGCCGGTCAACTTGCTGTCACTGGTCACATTGGCAAAATCGCGCCTTGCTACCGTGTTGCCGCCCAGCATCTCAACATAGGTTCCATCGCCGCCAACCGGGGCGCGGTAAAAGGCAACCCCCGAAACCGACCAATCGTCGCCCCGGTCTAACGTCGCCTGTCCGACCAGCCGCAGCAAGTCGCCGCCGTTCGCCACCCCGTAAAGCTCTTGCACCACAAAGCCGCGAACCGCGGTGCCTGGTCTGATGGGCACCACGTCAATGCCGATGGCCCCTGATTGATGGGTTTCGCGCCCGGCTATGCGCAGCGTCGAACCTTGCGCTGTTTGGCCGCTCGGCACAACCTCGCTGACCAGCGATACACCGGCGAGGTCAGAGGCGAGCATGATGGCCCGTTCAAGATCCGCTTGGCGAAGCGGCGAGCGACCAAATAAGCCTTGGACATAAGCACCGATCCGCGAACTGGTGGAGGGCCCAAATCCTTCGATGCGGACATCGGCAATAACACCTTCGGCAACAAGAAAAACCACATCGCCGGTGTTACCATCAATGCGATAGCGCGTTTCGGCCAGCGCAAAGCCATCTTCTCGATAAATAAGGTTGATCGCCTCGGCGACATTCTGCGGCGTCGGCTCTGCGCCGGTTGCCATCACATGTTCGGTGGCAAAGCGCAGCAATTCTTCTGGGTCATATTGGGTACTGCCGACGACATAAGCCGCGCGGCTTGACTGAAAGTTTGTAGCCTGCACAGAGTCAGATAGTCCGATCCAGCACAGCAAGGCTGCGGCACCAATCGCCAAGCATCGGAAATTTCTAATCAAATTCATTGGCGCTCCAGCTGGGGGTTAACTGTGCCGTATCCGGAGCCGAGACCTAAGCTTGCGCCTGTCTTGACTTCAATTCCGGCAATTTTCGCTCACACCTCGTCCCGAGAAGACAGTATAAATCGCCAGATCAGCGCGCCGATGCTGGCCCCGACCAATGGGGCCAGCCAGAACAACCAAAGTTGCCCGACTGCCGCCGTTTCAGCAAAGGGCGCGACCCCAGTTGAGCGCGCTGGATTGACGGACGTGTTGGTCACCGGGATTGAAATCAGGTGGATCAACGTCAATGCGAACCCGATCGCTACCGGTGCAAAACCGGCAGGTACGGATTTGGCAGTTGAGCCCAATATCACCAGCAGAAAGCCGGCGGTGAGGATAAGCTCGATCAACAATGCTGATGCCAACGAATAGCCACCGGGTGACAGGGCACCAAATCCGTTGGACGCGAAACCGCCTGCGACCCATTCGGGTTTCCCCGAGGCAACCGCGTAAAGCGCTGCCGCCGCCGCCAACGCGCCGACGACCTGGGCCAACCAATAAGGCGCCAACTCCTTCCATGCGAAGCGGCCAGCCACCGCCAATCCCAGTGACACCGCCGGGTTAAAATGCCCTCCGGAAATTCCGCCAACGGCATAGGCCATGGTCATCACGGTCAAACCAAACGCCAGCGATACACCGACGAAGCCGATCCCGAGTTCGGGAAATCCGGCCGCGAGGACCGCAGAGCCGCACCCGCCAAAGACCAACCAGAATGTCCCGATAAACTCGGCAGCTAGCTTGCGCATTACCAAATTCCTACCCGCGTTTCATAAAATAGAGAGTATTGCCGCTCTAAATTCAGAAAATTAATAAAAATATCATTTCAAAATATATGCATTTATCTGAAAGATTTAAGAAGCTGAAGCTTATAAAACAGTCGATTACAGGCAAAAAGTACGATTTGTTATTCATCGTCTATTTGATCTTGTCTCTCTTCCAGAATGGTTCGACGATGTTGCCTTTGCGAATTGCCATAACCAGCAAAATCACGCCTGTGGCAGTGCATAGCACAAACGCCGTCAATGATGCTTCGAGGCCGAACTGGCCGCCGGTCAGCAGGTCTGGCCCGTTCAGGACTGGCTTGATAAGACCCGGTTCTGCGATACCGCCGGACACGATCCCGCCAAAGATCGCCGATTGCGTGTAATTCCAGGACAGGTGAAAGCCGATGCTCATCCATAAGCGGCGCGTCACCATATAAGCCGCAGCGAGCAGCAAGCCCGCCTCGACACTGATGAACAATGCGCCGATAAAGGTAGCATCGGGATTGGCGAGATGCACAAAGCCAAATACGGCTGACGAAACGATGATCGAAATCCAGCTTCCCAGCCACTCCTCTACAATGCGGAACAAAACGCCGCGGAACAACAACTCTTCAAGAAATCCCGCACTGATAGTGGAAGCTATCGCCGGGATCAGAAAGGATACCGGATTCAATCCCTCAATGCGGAACATCCCCAAGGCCCATAGGATCAGCATGCAGCCGCTGTACAAGCTGACCCCAACCGCCAGGCCGATGCCCATTTCCTTCATCATGCCAGGAAGTGCGAACTCGCTGACTTCGCGCCGTTCAACCCACCGTGCAAATCCGAAATAAATGCTCATCGCCAAGGCGATCATAGCTGTTACAACGATCGTTGATGGTACCGGCTGACCCTTATTCTCCGACATGAACAGGTTACTGAAGCCGATACAATAAAATAGTGGCACGCCAAGTAACAGCAATCGGACCGGTGGGAACTGTACGATGCGTAGCCAAATTGGCGATGCTGAAGTCATTTCATTCATGGTACGTTATCACCCCCTGCATAGCATTTTCGCGTGTGACCTCATCCACTGAGGTCACCAGATACGAACGCGCTTTTCAGGAGCCAGGTAGAGCTTGTCGCCCGGCTTGACGTTGAAGGCCGTATACCAGGCGTCGACATTGCGGACGATGCCGTTGACGCGAAATTCGCCGGGGCTGTGCGGATCGGACAAGGTGCGGCGGCGCGTTTCCCCTTCGCTGGTGATGTTGCGCCACAACTGCGCCCAGGCCAGGAAAAAGCGTTGGTCGCCGGTAAAGCCATCAATGACCGGAGCCTTGCCGCCCTGCTTTTCCTTCACATAGGTTTGATAGGCCGCATAGGCGACTGACAGCCCGCCAAGGTCGCCGATATTCTCGCCCAGATTCTGGCGGCCGTTGATGTTGAGCCCCGGCAAAGCTTCATATTGGTTGAACTGGTCGACCAGCCCAGCAGTCCGCTTTTCGAATTCTGCGCGCGATGCAGCGGTCCACCAATCGCGGATCTTGCCATCGCCATCCGAACGGCTGCCCTGATCGTCGAAACCGTGGCCAAATTCATGGCCGATGACCGCCGCAATCGAACCAAAATTAACGGCCGCATCGGCATTGGGATCGAAGAATGGCGGTTGGAGAATGCCGGCGGGAAAAGTAATGGAATTTTGTGACGAACTGTAGCCAGCATTAATTTCTTGGGGGCTATAGGGAAACTCCCATTTCCGCGTTGGTTCGGCCAGCCGCTTGAGGCTGTCCGCGCGCGACCAGTCCGACAACCGGTTCTGGTTCCCGACAAAATCGTCCGCCGTAATCCGAACATTGGACCGGTCGTGCCAGCGTTCGGGGAAGCCGATGTAGCTTGTCACTTTTTCAAGTTTGGCCAAAGCCTCAGCCCGCGTGGGCGCATCCATCCATTCGAGCGTCTGGATACGGGCGCGGTAGGTATCGCGCAAATAGCCAAGCATCTCATTGACTTTGGCCCGGTCAGCCGCGCCGAAATATTCGGCAACATAAATTCGGCCTATTTCCTCGCCGAGCGCTTTATTCACCGACGCGACGGCTTCGAGTTCGGCCGGACGCCGCTGCGGCGTGTCCGCCAATCTTTTTCCATAAAAATCGAAATACGCCTGCACCCATGGCTCTGACAGCGAATCCGCCCACGCATCGAGCGTTTTGTATGTCAGGAACGATTGGAGATCGGCGACCGGCGTATCGGCAAACAGCTTTGCGAGGTCACGGACCGCAGTGTCAGTGAGCACCTTGATTTCGGTCTGTTTATCGAACTTCATTTCGCCCAGAAAAGCGTCCCACGGAAAGCCGGGTGCAAAGGCCTTCAAAGCGTCGGGGTTCATGACTTTGTTCATCGCCACAACATCACGCTTTTGCGCGGTGCTCCACTGCCGCTTGGCGATTTCCATTTCCAGCGCCATGACCTTCGCAGCGCGGGCGTCGGCATCCGGGATGCCGGCGCGGCGGAAACTGGATGCAATATATTCGAGCAGCGCTTTGCGGTGGCCGATATAGGGTTCTGAATCTGCGAGATAATAATCGCGTGATGGCATTGAAAGTCCGCCCGCGCCAACACCGGCTATTTGGCGGTTGGGATCGTTTGAATTTGCCAATACACCGCCACCAATAAATCCATCGATCCAAGGGTAGGCCATGATTTTGGCGAGATCGTCGCGGCTGGTGGTCCCCATTATGATGGACAAAGTGCTGGCGATGGGGGTGATGCCCAGCGCATTGCGGCGTTCCATGTTGGAGGCTGAGCGATGAAAGTCCCCGATCATCTGTTCGGGGCTGCCTGGCGCATCGGTGCTTTCACGCGCTTCGGCGATAATGCCACCAACGCGCCGTTCTGTGGACAGGTAGACTTCAACGAAGGCGTCAATATAGGGAATGCCTTCTGGCATTCTCGCCGTCTTCAGCCAGCCTTCGTTGACGTAGCGATAAAAGTCATCGCCCGGGCGGACAGTTTTGGAAATGCCGGCCGTGTCCACGCCCCAGCTGCCGATCTGGGCTTTGGCGGGCGCTGCCGAATCTGGTGTTTCCCAAGCCGCCGAAGGAGATGCCACCATCAGCATGGTGGCGATGCCAGCAAGCAACAAATGCCTCATCGAAATGCCTCCCAATTGTGTGGTGCGCCACCATCATGCACGCGGCAAACGGCAAGCTTGAATGCAGGTTTTGTGGGGTCCAGCCGCCAAAAAAAGGGGCTGGCGATCCGGTGTTCGCCAGCCCCTCGATCGCATTCAGTCGACCACTGAAATCTCGTCGCCAGGTGCGCGATCAATCACGGCAAGTGCTCCGCGACACATTGTCGAGCGAGTTCACATAGCCGCCGCGTGACACCATCACCAGGCACTGGCGGGTGTTGGCGTTCCAGAATGTCCGGTACCGGCCATCATCGGTGCGCTTGTCATCGCGCAGCACAAAACCGCGGCTGGACAGCTGCGAGGTCGCATAATCGCGGCTCTGGCCGTTCAGGTCGCCAACATAGACATTGGGGGTATAGCCGCCAACATGATGGTTGTTCGAACGATAGGATGTTTCATGCCCGCGCTGTTCGACCCCTTCTGAATAACCGTGCGAATAGGCGTCCGAGCGGCCATAATTGTGGTAGGTCTGATTATAGAGACCGTCCCGATAACCGCGCTCGAACTCGGCCGTGCTTTGTGTGTCTTTATACCGATCTTCGCGGTGATGCGATTTGCTGCTGAGCGCTGCAATGCCCAGAATGGCCGCTGCCCCTACGGCAAGTGCGACACCAGCATCGCCGTCGCCGCTCCGCTGGCCGCAATCGGCGCGCGACGATTTCTCCATCGCTTCAAACCTGCCGTCATACGTAGCGACGCGCACACATTCCTTTGTGTTAGGGTTCCACCAGTAGTTGATTTTACGATCATTTTTGGTCGAACCATGATGCAGCGTGAATCCACGTTGTTCGAGGGTTGTCTCGCCGCCAGCCGCGCGTGCGCCAACCAGGTCGCGCACCGACCCAGGGGTCTCCGCCACTGCCGCAACCGGCTGCGCAAGCATTGCCGCGGTAACCAGGGCCGAAATGCCCGCTTTCTGAATATTTCCCATAACTCTCCCCTGTGTTGCCGAGTCGCCAAAACTGGAACAATGGCAAGAAGATACCAAATGCCACCGCGCCACAATTAACATCTGACGCCACGCGATATGCATAACACGCCAAGCAGGACAGTGTGGATTGCTGCCAGCGCGCCACGGCGTTGGCGGCACCCGAATCTATCGCGCCGACACCGTCAGCGTGTAATTCGCTGTCTCGTTCCGACGCGCCGCGTTGCGCATCAGATAGACATCGATTTTATAGTCGCCTGATGACGGAATGGTACCGGTGTAGCTTGTGCCCTCGGTCGAGCCGATGAACAGCGCCTGTTCTGCGCCAGGCGCAGTGATGTTGAAGTAGGAAGACGCGTTGCTGGTGGCCAATTTGACCGACAGCTTTTGGCCAGCCCGAACATTGATCACATAAAGGCGCGACTGGTTGCCCTGTATCGTCCCTTTGATCGCTTTGGATGTCGCGCCTTTGGCAAACAACACCCGGATAGGTGTGGCAGCTCCCTGCGCATGCAAGGCGATCGGCACGGCCAAAGTGGCGGCACCCACGGCAGCGGCAATTGCGAAATAGCGTCGGTTCATTTTAAGCTCCTCCATCAAGTTAATGCTTCACGATCGCGTCGTTGATCTTGTCGTCATCCCAACCTTCGCGCACCTTGGCGTTGCGGATCAGATAAAGGCCATAAAGTGCCAAGGGCCCGACAATCATCAGGCCGCCGGTCAGTTGTTCGAGCGGATCAGACGCCGCCGCTGGACCTTCGCGGCCGGCGCCGACCGCGAACACCGACAAATCCCAGAGCCAATGCAGAATGATGACCGGGATCAACGAATGGGTGCGAATGCGCAGTGCCAGAAACGCGGCACCGCTCATCATGGCATTAAGCGCCTGCACGCCGGCCTCGACAAATTGGCCTGTCATCAAGCCGTTTAGGACATGAACGATTCCGAATAGGAACGTCACCAGAATAAAGGCGCCCCAGAAGGGCATTGCTTTGCGAGCAGCACCCCACATCACTCCGCGAAAGGCCAACTCCTCACTGAAGCCGACAATGAAGGTGTTGATCGCGACGATGAGCAAAATTGAGCCGGGCACCGGGCGGCCAAGAAGAACCAATGTCGACGCAAATCCAAGGACCAGCAGCATCGGGAGCCACAAAAGGCGCCACGAACCGGCGGGGCGGGCGGCGTTGAAGCCAAGGTCACGCCAGCCCATAGCCAGGGCGACCGCCAGCATGAATGCCGCGGCCAGCGGCGTCCCCCACACAAACTGTTCTGACGCAAATTTGCCCAGCGGCGTGTCCGGACCAACCTGCCACAGCCCTACGCCCATGGTAATTGCAACCCAAATAGCGAGCGCGGCAATGGCAATCACAAATCGATTGGTCGTGGCCGACATAAATCCCCCCCGATTCTAGGTTCTTGTCATGAACAAAAGGACCAAGGACACGAGCAGCAGCAGCAGCGTTGCTGATAGAAATGCAACCACAGCAATCGCCCAACTGCGCGCCGTTCCAGTCTTCAATTTGGCTTTGAACCAATGTGCCTGCTGCCGAATGTACCAGGCAAATGAGAGCGCCAGCAGTAGGTTTGCCGCTTCGTCAATATGGGCAAGATCGACGTTCCGCATCGAAAAGGAAACACCGAATAACATCGCAAATGGCGCGGTGACGAAACATTGCGCATAGAAAGGCGCGCGCAGTGTTTCACGGTCAAGCGGCGCATTCATCCCGGCCAACAATCGCAGCGCCATAATGAGTGGAAACAGGCTGAAGACAAAAACCCGGAACGCCAACAGATTCTCGGTCGACTGCAGGAATCCAGGTAAAGCGGCGGTTCCAGCATCGCCCTTTGATGCGACCTCGATGCCATGTGAAATCGCTAGACAGATCATGAGAAACAGCGGGGGGCTCAGCGTGTCATTGTATTGCTCGTTCTGGACATCGCCGAGTTCGGTGTCGGCATAGTCCATCATGCGCTGCGGATAACGAAAGGTTAGCCACAGCGTCTTGGGATAAAAGACGAGCATGACCATGACTTCATAAAGCAGTTCCTCAAGCGATTTGAGGAGCTTCATAAAATCCATGCAAAACCCCTTTGCTTATGGTCTGTTATGCCGGTCAGGTTCAAAATCACCCGCCCAGGGTGAAGGCGTCCGGTATCTCGTAGCGTTCGGTTCCGAGCATCACGATGGTTGTATCGCCGGCGCGGCTAGACCCGACCTTCATCGCGGCGGTGCCATCGGCCTCGGCGGTGCTGACCGAGAGAAAACTGCCGTCCTTGTTGAAAAAGATGGTCCGCTTTACGCCGCCTGGCAGCGATACCTCGACATAGGGCCCACCTTCGCCGCCGCGCACGACGCCCGCGTCGCACATGCCAGCGGCGGCCCCTTTGTAACCCGAGCAGCGGATCTGGGCAGTGGCATTGTAATTGGTACCTGCCACTTTGGCATCATCGGTGGCAACCGGCGCGTTCATGCCGCCGGTTGGAACCGAGACCAAAGTTACCCCATCAACCGTCGCCACCACTTTGCCGCCTAGTTTCGCGGCATCGTCCGCCGACATGCAACCGGCTAGCGTCGCACTGTCATCCAGATAATCCACTGTAGTGCTCGACTCGCCGATCTTGCGGCAAGGATCACCGGCATTGGGGAATCCGTCACCAACCGTTGGCAGGCTGGCGGGCCATGCTGCAGCGGGTGCATTGCTGTCAGCCTTCGTCTGGTTAGCGGCCGGCTGACAAGCAGCAAGGACTAGCATCGAAGCGAAGACGGTATGTTTCGCAATTTTACTGTGGCGCATAAAAATCGCTCCCATGCAGTTGAGTTTGGGATATGTTTGTTCAACCGACCCCAAAGCTGCCTGATTGCAGGAATGTGATATATCGACAAATGACGCCATAGATTAGACAAACGACGCCAAAGGCTGGTCACTCTGAAGAAATTCGTCACACCGGCACTGGGCGCCGATTGCGAGCGTGGATGGATGATATGACGACAGCTCGGCTCAGTTGTTTGCGCCACCACTTGACCCCCTCGGGCGAATAAGTGGCCCTGGCATCAATGGCGCAACACAATAGCCTTGACCTTGGCCCGACCGCCAACCGGCTTGAGCCGATGGCCGCGCTTGGCGGTTCTTATGTTCGTCCCGCAACTGCCGCGTTCGACGATGCTTCGAGGGCTATCCATGCACTCGGGCCGCGCGCGAAAAGGCTGATGCCGCCGGCGGCAACGGTGCAATTTGGCGAATGGCTGGACTGGCCGCATTGGTTCAAGGACGGCACATCACTTGATCCCGGGGCTGGGCTACCCGATCGGATCAGTGTCGCCGATGATTTGCGGATCGTGGCGAATATCATTGACCATGGTCACGGCTTCTCAACACTTTCGCGATTGTTCAACGAGCCCAAGATTGCGGGGTCCCCGGTCGTAGGCCCAGCGCTTTACAATGCGCCGAGCTTGCTCGACGCCTTGCACCTCTTCAAACGCTCGCTTGAAATTGGCAGCCCGTTCGTAACCGTCTGCTTGGCGACGCGTCATGACCGCTTCTTGATCGGGATCGAAACAGACATTGACGATGGGCCAGTCCTAACGTTCGTGGCGACCGCGATGCTGCTGATGGCGCAGCGGTTCGTCGGGATGTTCAATCGGGACGCACCGCAGCAGACGCAGCTGCTGTTTCGCTGCGCCCGTGATGAAGCGCTCGCGAACTTCTTGTCCGGGATGCCCGGCACATGCCAATTCGGCGCGGAAGGATATGCGCTGCGCGGGATCGCCCAGTGGCTGGGGGAGAAAAATTCGCACACCGATCAGGCGTTTTGGTCTTTCGCGCTCGAGCGAATGAGCGTCATGGAGCGCGAAGGCCGACAATCGGAGCTCGTCGAGCGCATCCGCTCGGCAATTGGCGTCAAGATGCAAGCCGAACGGCGGGTGCCCCGACTGAAGCAAATCGCAGCTAAAGAGGGAATTTCCGAACGCACGCTGGTTCGCAACCTTGCTGCGCAAGGCACCAGCTTTCATCAGCTTGTCGAAGAAGAGCGCCGCCTGAAAGCAACCGAGCTGATTGGCAACGACAAGATGAGCTTGTCGGAGGTGGCGCTGGCGCTAGGGTTCACCGACATGTCGAGCTTTGGCCGTTCCTATCGCCAGTGGTTTGGCGTCACGCCGGGCCAGGCGCGCAACCGGCGGCTGCGCTGAACGTCATGCGAAAATGACACCACCCAACCAAAGCTCGCGAAACGCCCATCCTGCCGGCTTTTGGCCGATCTGCCTGACCGAATTCTGGGAGCGGCTGGCCTTTTACGGCCTGCAATCAATCCTCGTACTGTATCTGACCAAATATCTTTTCGACCAGCGCAACCCCAGTGAAATCTGGTTTGTTGGGCCCTTAGGCCAAGCGCTGGAAGTTTCCGGACAAGCATTGGCGTCAACCATTGCCGGCGGCTATATGATGCTGGTCGCTATCGCTCCACTGGTCGGCGGCATATTGACCGACCGCTATCTGGGGGCGCAGCGAGCCATACTGCTTGGCGGTGCCATTATGGCGGTCGGCCATGCTCTCATGGCGTATGAACCAGCCCTTTTGTTAGCGCTCCTCGCCATTGGAATAGGATCAGGCTTGTTCCGCGGTGCCATCGCCGGACAGTTGGGTACGCTTTACGACAATGAATCGCGCCGCGTTGAGGCATACCAGCTCTTCTTTCTCGCGATTAACTTCGCCGGCGTCGCAGGGCCACTGCTGATCGGCAGTTTGGCCGAAGGGATCGGGTGGCATTGGGGCTTTGCGGCGGCAGCTTTCTCGATGTCGGCTGCAATGCTGATTTACCTGTCCTATCTGAACCGCATGCGGACGCAGCTACCTGCGCCAGACGGTCATCTGCCCGCACATACCGACAGCGAAGCCCGGCCGTGGCGGTTCATCCTGCCTCTGATCGCTGGCATGGGCCTGCTAGCTGTGCCGAACATGCAGCTGTTCAATGCCTATCTGATTTGGGCCGAGCGTGATTTCGCGCTCGCAATATTTGGATTTCAGGTACCAGCCAGTTGGTTGATCGGCCTCGATGCAGCATTGGGCATCGTGATCCTTTCTGGGTCGGTGCTGGCATGGCGGGCTATCGAACAACGCTTTGGCATCGTTCCCAGCTTGTCGCGTATGGCATTCGGATCGCTGATCGTTTGCTGCGGCGTCTGCGTTTTGATTGGTGCGGCGTCCTTCAACCCATCGGACAAAATCCCATTGGTCTGGCCGATTGCTTTTCAGCTTCTGAACGGCATCGGCCTCGCCCAAATATTGCCAAGCGCGATGGCGATCATCGGTGGAAAACCCGGAGGCAAAGTTTCGTCAACGGCGCTCGGCGCCTATTTCGTCACCCTGTTTTTGGCCAGCTTGGTCAGCACCTATTTGGCAACGCGCTTTGGCGACATGCCCGCTGCGACCTTTTGGATGATCCACCTTGGTTGCACCATAGTGGGCGCAGCCATCCTGATTGTGCTGAAATCGGCGCAGGCTCGCGCCGCCCCGTCCATAGCAGCGCGTATGTAATCAATCATCTCAGTTTAGGGGACCTAGGAGTAAGTTATGCGAAGCTATTTGGTTGGATTGACGGCCATTGCTTTGGGCATTTCGCCGCCATCATTCGCGCAGGGGTCAAAAGCAAGTTCGGCGATTGAATTGGCCCGGCAGGCTGAGGCGCTGAAACCCGGCCAATGGGTGTGGGCACCCGAAATTGCGCCAGAGGGTCCGATGACGGTTTATGTCGATCTATCGCGCCAGCTGGCGACTATATACCGGAATGGCGTTCGTATCGGCGTGTCGACAGTTTCATCTGGTAAACCAGGGCACGAAACGCCAACCGGCGTTTTCACCATATTGCAGAAGGATGCCAAACATCGATCGAGCACCTACAACAACGCCCCCATGCCGTTCCAGCAGCGGCTGACTTGGGACGGGGTTGCGCTGCACGCCGGTGGACTGCCGGGCTATCCAGAGAGCCACGGTTGCATCCATCTGCCCTTCGAATTTGCCAGACTGCTCTTTGGTGAAACGCACATGGGCGGTACAGTTATCGTTGCGGGGCGCGCCGGCCAACCGTCGCTGACGCATTCGGCCGGGGTATTGGGCGCAGCAGGCGAAAAAGGGGCAGCCATCGCACACCTGCCACTCGACAACGGCGAGTCCTTTCGCTGGACGCCCGAAGTATCCCCCACCGGGCCGATAACGGTAATTGTCTCCAGGTCCGATCAGCGAGTGATTGTGCTGCGCAATGGAGCCGAAATTGGGCGGGCGCGGGCCGCACTTGCAGACCATGATTTCGAGACGCATGTCTTAACGCTAACCAAATTGCCTGATGGGCGGTTGCGCTGGATCTTCGCTGGGGTACCGGGCCATGCTGGCGAGATGGGGCAGCCGATGGATGCAGCCATTCTCAACCAGTTGCGTCTTCCGCATGAATTTCACGAACGGCTGAACGAAATCATCGTCCCAGGTACCACCATTCTCGTGACCGAAGCCCCCGTTCTTCCGCAAAACAGCGGCAAACCAATGACTATCATTGCCAGTGCCGACCAGAATTGAGAGGATCGCTGACGTGCGCAACTTAACTTGGATCGCAGTAGCCTTCCTTTGCTGCACGACGCCCGCCACGTCCGCCATGGCCATTCCACCGCCGGTGGAGCAATATTCAGCCAATTGTCAGAATCCGACTTACGCCTCGGATCAGTTGATATGCAGCGATGAACAGCTATTGTCGCTTGATGGCAAATTGGTGGCCATTTTGGCGTTCAATCCTGAACTGACGCAGCGGCCCGACTCTGCTTTCTTTGAGTCCCAGTCGGCTTGGCTGCGGAGGCGCAGCCTTTGCGCCATGAAGGACGACCATGCAGCTTGTCTTCGCGCTTCCTATAAAGATCGGGTGCGCGTGCTTCAGGGCGTTGGACAGAAGATTCCTGGCACAGTCGCTGTGGGGCGATGCAAAGTTCGATTCCATGAAGATAACGCCATCTTTACGGCATATAATGACCAAAGCCTGGTGGTGGTCGATGCTGACCGAACTGTGATCGGCCTCGTAAGTACCAATGAAGATGCAAGCGATTGGCAGCCGTATGTTTCAGCGAAGAAAAGCAGGAGGATGCTGGAGCTCAAGACGATCACTGGCCAAGTTTCAAACTGCCATCGGCCAAAGTGAAGCCCGTCAAGCCTTCAAGAAATCGGCTTGAGCGTGCCAATTTGAACAAACATCAGGCTCGACTTCCGCATCAACCGCCGCACTGCTGGACCCGCTGTCACGGCGCGCGCAGCCCGCCCGACGGGGCAGAGGCGACTGCTGCAAATGGATGCGTCTCCGCTAGCGACTCAAAACCATGGCCGGATGCGGGCTCCAGACACCGAATGGGTTAAGCGGCGAGCGACCATTGGATTGTTGGCGCCGGATATTCAACAGACGTTTCTGACCGGACCGGCGGCTGTGCATGTGGCCGCTGGACTGGGTGTTGGCTCAGGTTTCGCAATCGGCGGCCAGCATCATTGCGCCGGTTATGCCTGCCTTTTCACCCCATCGGGGTTCTAAGACGCGGTGGCGAGGTGTGCCAGGGAGGTAAGCCGCTCCCAATTCTGACGCGCGTTCCGCTACCCGCCCGACCAGACCGGGCGCTTTGGCCACTCCTCCACCGAGCACCACGCGCTCGACGGCCGTGACTGCAAACAGCATATGGCAGGCTTGCGCAATATAGTCTGCGATTACGGCATGGGCAGGGTGGTCGGCCGGCAGCATGGACAGCGAGGCGCCCCACCGAGCCTCGATTGCGGGACCGCAGGCGAGACCTTCTAGGCAGTCGCCGTGGTGCGGACAGACACCGGTGAAATGCAAATCTTGCGGATGTCTTCGCGTAAAGACGTGTCCCACCTCAGGATGGGCGATACCGTGCACCGGTCGGCCGTCCAAAACCAGTCCACCGCCAATTCCTGTGCCGATTGTGATGTAGGCCAGCGATGAGCAGCCTTCGGCTTCGGCGATACGATATTCGGCCAGTGCCGCAGCGTTGACATCAGTATCAAAGCCTACAGAGACGTCAAAACGGCGCGCGAAAAAGCCGGCGATGTCGCAATCTGCCCATCCGGGTTTGGGCGTGCTGGTAATGAAGCCCCAGCGCGGGCTGGTCCGATCCAGCTCCAGCGGACCGAAACTAGCAATACCCAGTGCATGGATCGGCCCGTGCGCGGCGAGCCATTCCGCCGCCTCGGCGAGCGTGTTAGCAGGATCGCGCGTGGGAATGGTGGTGGTCGCGGCTATATGATCTGGCCCAGTCCCGACAGCGAGCACAAATTTGGTACCGCCGGCTTCGATTGCGCCGAGCATCAGCCCGCACTTTCGCAGGTTATGCCGCATAGGGTCGCGCGGTCGCCGCATAGGTCGAGCTGCAGCAGTGGGGCAGGCACGCCGCCGAAGACTCCACCGGGTAACAGGTCGACAAAGCTGCACACCGTAAGACTAGCGTCAACGAACCAGCTGTAGGTCTGGAGGGGGCGGTCTGGCGGGTTGGCAAGAACCAGGCCCGAGCCGTTGAGTGGCCGCCATACGCCATCAAGACGATCCGTCACCATGCCATACAGCCCCCCCGGCGCATCACGCAGACCGGGAGCAAAGGTCGCGGTCTGCGTCGACCAGAAGGCGTAATAATTGTTGGCGTGAAACACCAGATGCGCGCGCTCCAATTCGTTGTTCACGCCGTCAGCGTGGAGGCAGGGCGGGGCTAGGTTCCATCCTGTTGCCCCCTTGCGCGCAAGACCGAAAGCGCCGTTGAACGAACTGTTTGAACCGGCCAGCGATGCCGTAAAGGCGATATATTCGGTGCCATCGGCGGGGTCACGGAACCAGGCTGGATCGCGGAACGCCTTGATCATGCCAGGCGTGCCCTGATGCGCATCGGCCGGCATATAGTGGGGGCCGTAGCCGGTGATAACAGGGACTGGAAAGGACCAGTCGGTGGGAAGGCCATCGTTGCCGATCCGGGCGCTTGCCTGCCACAATTGCTGCTGGTAACCGCCCGTCGTCCCTGCAGTCCCTGCTGCGGTGAAGAACAGCGTCAGCATGCCGCTGTCATAGAGGGCGGACCCAGCCCATTCGCGCTCGTAGGGGACGGCGAAATCCGGCAGCACCGGGCCGCAATCGAACCACGCCCCACCCCGCCGTTCAATCCAGTGGATCTTTGCTTCGAAATGGCGAAGCGCCGGATCGCCCCGATCGGGCGCGGTCAACGCCATCCACATGGCGCGCCCGGCGAGCCGCACCGGCTGGCCGCGCACGTCCTGCACCGCCCACATATCCCAGTAGAGCCGGCGCGGATCGAGCCCCGAGCGTTCTACCGTGTAGACCGGAGGGATCATGGTAGCTGCTGGCCGCGCGATCCGGCTTACGTGCTCGGCGGTCCAGGCGGTGATCATGGCAGTGTCTGTTTCCGGTTCTAGAATTGAAAAACCAGCTGGCCGCCGGAGGAATAAGGCGGCCAGCCCTTGCTTTGCGATTTAACCTTCTAGAAATCGAAGCGTACGGAGGCGAGCACCGTGCGACCGGCAATCGAGCGTGCACGCACGATACCATTGGCCGGAATCGAGCCTTCTTCCGCCTCGGTGTAGCCGGTCGTATCGAACAGGTTCTGTGCGTTGAGGCCGACTTCGATCCGCTCAATCGGGCGGAACGCCAGGAAGGCGTTGACCTGCGCGAAGGCGGGCAGCTTCAACTGGTTGCTATCCTGCGTGAAGCTGTCGGTTGTGCCGACGATGTTCGCCCCCACCGTGAACATGTCCGCATCATATTGCGCGGTCGCCTGATAGACGAGGTCGGCCTGGCGGCGCGGCTTGTTGCCGATGGTGGTGAGGTCAAGCGCGTCCTTGATTTCGGCATCGGTCCATGTTGCGCCTGCCGACAGCGTGATTGGCCCCGTGCGATAGGCACCCTCGAGTTCGATGCCGAAGGCTTCATATTCGGTGTCGAACAGTTCCAGCGGAGCCAATTCGACATTGGTCTCGGCCGTCTTGGCGAAGAATCCGGTGGCGAATAACGACAGGCCGTTGGCTTGATATTTGAGGCCCGCTTCCAGCTGATCGACCCGAGCGATCACCCCGGCATCGCCGCCCGGCAGGCCGCCATCTGTGGTGCTGACGGCCGGCGAGAAGAGGCTGCGGTCCGCCGTGTGGCGGCCGCCTTGGCTGTACCGTAAGAACACACCGAGATCGTCAGTGACGAGGTAATTCGCGCCTAGCGAAAAGCTGAAGTAATTAAAGTCGTAATTCACTGGACGGGCACTGCCAAGCGGCAGCACGCTGGTCTGGGCTTCGGCTGGACTGATAACGCCGTTATTGTTGAAATCGAAACTGCTTACCCCAACACCAAAGCCGCTGTCCGACCCGGTTATGGTGCCGCTGGCATCCCCATAGTCATAGCGGATGCTGGCATCGATGGTTAGGCGCTCAAGCTCGAGCGAGAGCGAGGCAAACGGCGCATAGGTGCTATAGTCGACATCATAATTGCGGCGACAGCAATTGCCAAAGAAGGTCGCTCCAAAGCCGACCGTTCCGTTCTGCGTGACCAGCTGTCCGGCCGAGTTGCGGATATCAACCAGCACCGCCTGTCCATTGCCCTCTATGGTCTGGACATGGCTGGTCCAAAGCCAGTCTGTATCGATCGTCTGACGCGAGAGATAGAAACCAGCGGTGAGATTGGCCGTGCCGCCGCCGAAGTCGAACGCTTTGTTGACGCGGAAGTCGTTGGTGACGTTATCGAGGCTATTCAGGCGCGTGTTGAACACGACGACGTTGGTGAGAAGGCCGTTGCCGCCAATATTGGCCGCATTCGCAGTCTGCCCAGCGTTGGGCCCGCTCGCAAACTCAATGGTTGAGCCGGCCCCGCCGATGCCGTTGGCGATCGCCTGCGCCGCGTCCGCGCTCGCCGGGAACGGCGACTGGAAGCTGCCCGAATTGTCGGCAAACCGGAACCTGTTGGTCAGTGTCCAGCCGCCGCCCACGTCGATCTCTGCTTCAACCCCGAATGCCTTGCTCTGCACCGACAGGCCGTCGCGGAAATCGAACCGCGCGGGATTGTTGCCGCCATTCAGCGTAACGGCCGGACTTAGGAACGGGCTATAGAGCGAATCCGTACGCGGATTGAACCCGGGGATCGCATTATAGTCGGGGTTGCTGTTGGTCCCGCCGACGAACACCGGTTGCGGCAGGATGGTGGGGGTGCGGTCGTCAAGATATTTGGCGTGGAACCGGATGTAGCCACCATCGAATTCCTTAGTGATATTGGCCTTGATCTGGCCGCCGTCGTAGCCATTGTAGCCAATGTCACGCGGCCCCTCTCCGGTGCGATAGAAGCCGCCGACGTGGAAATAGAGGTCATCGGCGAGCGGCGCGCCGTAATCGAAATCGAGGCGATAGCTTTCGTGGTCGAGCCCGACGCTGCCTTGAATCGCGCCGCCTTCCTGTTTGCCGTTCTTGGAAATGAAGTTGATCACAGCGCCCGGCGCGTTGGAAGCAAAAGTCGAGGCAGAGCCGCCGCGCACCGCTTCGACGCGGGCGACCGAGCGATCGGCGCGCAGGAAATTGTCGGCGTTACCAAAGATGATGTCGCCGAATTCGAGGATGGGCAGCCCATCTTCCTGCAGCTGAATGTAACGCGCGCCGCCCGTCGATACGGGAATGCCGCGCACCGCGATGTTGGCATTGCCTTCACCGCCCGATGCTTCCGAACGGATGCCTGGAATCTGGCGGATGAGGTCAGCCGAAGACGGTGCGGCCAGATTGGTCAGGGTATCCGCGCCGATAGTACTGACCGAGACTGAGGTTTCAATCCGGTTCTGACCACGGGCGACCGCTGTGACGATAATCTCGCTGCCTTCGGTTTCAGCCGAGTCGGTTGCAGCGCTATCCTGCGCGAAGGCCGGCGCGGCAAGGCCGCACAAGCCAGCGCTTGCCCAAAGAGCGATACGCAGTTTCATTGTATTTCTCCTCTCGAATTCGCGCTTCTTTGGCGACGACGATGCGAGAGGTAGCGCCCCTGCAAACGTTTGCAACATAAATTTTGCAAACGTTTGCAAACAACGTTGAAACATGCCACTTTCGCGCCACAGCCCGGCATTGACCGGCGCATCGGGATAGGGTCAGGAAACGCGCATATGACGGAAAAGCCCCGGCTTTCGCTGTTGCGAATCATTGAAATGAATATCGGCTTCTTTGGCCTCCAATTCTCTTTCGGACTGCAGCAGGCCAACATGGGGCCGATATACGGTTTCCTCGGCGCGGATGAGGCAACAATGCCATTGCTATGGCTTGCCGGACCGATGACGGGGCTGTTGATCCAACCCATCGTGGGCGCGATGAGCGACCGGACCAACAGTCGTCTGGGTCGCCGTACTCCCTATTTTCTGGTGGGCGCGGTGATCTGTACCCTCTCGTTGTTCGCTATGCCCTATTCGAGCGCGCTATGGATGGCGGCAAGCCTGCTGTGGATCCTCGATGCCGGCAACAACATCACGATGGAGCCTTACCGCGCCTATGTGGCAGATCGGCTCGCGCCCGACCAACGATCGACCGGTTTCCTGACCCAAAGCGCCTTTACCGGCCTTGCTCAAACATTGTCCTACCTCGCGCCCAGCCTGTTGACCGCATTCGTGGCGCGGGATGTGCTTGATGCCAACGGCATTCCGGTAATCGTGCGGATCGCCTTCACTATCGGTGCGATCCTGTCGATATCGACCATCATTTGGTCGGTTTGGCGGGTACCCGAACTGCCGCTTGCGCCACAGGAACGGGCGGAGCTGGCCGCAAAACCGCTTACCGCAGCAGCGACGCTGGCCGAAATCCGCGATGCGATCCGGGAAATGCCCCGGCCGATGAAGCAGTTGGCGGGCGCGATGCTGTGCCAGTGGTATGCGATGTTCGCATACTGGCAGTACATCACCTTCGCGGTCGGCCGCAGCCTCTATAACACCAGCGATCCAGCCAGCGCGGCGTTTCGCGATGCGACGCTGACGACGCAGCAGGCGGGTGCCTTGTACAATTTCGTCGCGTTCCTGGGCGCGCTGGCGTTGATCCCGGTGGTGGCGCGGTTCGGCGCGCGGCACACCCACGCAGTGTGTCTCGCCGCTTCCGGCGCGGCGATGTTGCTGATCCCTGGGGCATCGACCCCGCTCGCGCTGTTCGCACTGATGCTGGGTATCGGGATCGGCTGGGCAGGCATGATGGGCAACACTTATGTGATGCTTGCTGACTGCATTCCGCCCCACCGCAATGGCATCTATATGGGCATCTTTAACCTGTTTATCGTCGTTCCGATGTTGATCCAGACGCTCACAATGCCGCTGATTTATCATCCGCTGCTGGGCGGCGACCCGCGTCATGTGCTGATGCTGGGCGGTGCCTTGATGCTGGCGGGGGCGCTGGCTACGCTGTTGGTCGATGCTGGGCACCGCGTCCCGCGCAAACAAGGGCTGGTGGCAGGCTAGGCATGGAAGAGGAAAAGTCAGCTCGCGGATCGGTGCGTACGATAACTGATCTGGCGCGGCTGGCCGGCGTGTCGCCTGGCACGGTAAGTCGTGCCTTAGCGGGCAAGAGCCTCGTCAACGCGAGGACTCGTGAGAAAATTGAGGGCCTCGCGCGCGACTATGGTTTTCGGCCGAACAAAATGGCTAGCGCGCTCAGACGGCAGCGAACCGGCGTCATTGGGGTAGCGATTCCGCTTGGTCACGACACCCGGCAGCAGATTTCTGACACCTTCTTCATGACCCTTTTGGGATATCTCGCCGACGAACTCACTCTGGGTGGCTATGACCTTATGCTGCGCCGCGTCGTGCCTGCGGAGGATCCGGACTGGCTTGACAGCTTCATCGGCTCGGGAATGATCGATGGGGTGATTGTTATCGGCCAGTCCGACCAATTTGCGCGGATCGAAGAGATTGCAGACGGATACCGGCCGATGGTTGTGTGGGGCAATCACCAGGAAGGCCAGCGGCACTGTGTTGTGGGCACGGACAACCGGCTTGGCGGACGTTTGGCGGCTGAGCGACTGATCGCCGCAGGCGCACGCAACATCGCCTTTGTCGGCGATATTGGGCCAACTGAATTTGCTGCGCGCCACGCAGGGGCACATGATATTGCCGATAGTATGGGGGCTGAGATCTGCGTGCTCCCGACGCACCTGTCGCCCGAACGTGCAAGTGAGGAAATCGCGGGCCATCTTGACGTGATTATTGGGGCATATGATAGCATTTTCGCCGCGACTGACACACTCGCGGCCATCTGCCTTGCCAAGCTTCGCGAACGAGCAATCGCGGTGCCGCGGGATATCAAGGTCGTGGGATTCGACGACCTTCCGATCGCAAGCCAGACGCTTCCGCCGCTGACGACAGTGCGCCAAGATATCGCCGGCGGCGCAAAAGGCCTCGTCCAGCTGCTACTAAGGCGCCTCGCTGGCGAAAATACAGAAAGCCTTGTGCTTCCACCCCGCTTGGTCATCCGACAATCGGCTTAGTGCATCTGACTTGAGACTGCGTCGATAGACAAGTCGCTTACAACCAGCATGCCGTTCATCCGAAATGCGCCTTCATCTCAGTTGTTCCGCATATAATCGGGCTGTGCCCGAAACCTGCCTGACGATCGGGACATTGGGCACGACCACTTACTGACTGAAGTTAAACATATAGCGCGTCGAACCGCATCACACACCCTCGTACCCGAGATGAGCGATATGGCTGCCTTTCAGGCCTTGATCATTCCTCATATCCCTCGCCGCGTTAGTCACATGTCGGACCTGTAGGATGGGTTAGGCCGATATCCGTCCGGAAATTCTCCCATCAGCTGGTCAACTTTGTTGCAACGGACAGTTTTTTGAACATCGGGGCAATGCTCGTCATTTGAATGGCTGAACAGCGCCAGGTCACCACCTGCCGCAGGTCCGCTTGGCTGCGAGCCCTTGTTTGCCACGGAACATTAACCTTTGAGCAAAGTTACCTTTGGCATGAACGCCGAAACGCGAAACACAGCTGGTTGCAGTGCACCGTCGGCTAACCGCTCTGAATTCGAAGCCAGTGCGCCGGCTCCGGACCCGCAACGACACTTTGATTCCCCGGAAATGCTGCTGTTAGATGCAACGGTGTCTGACGAAACGAAGCGCCAATTGCTTAGCGACTGGGACTTGGAAATCGACAATCGCTTGAACGCAGAGAGTGAAGGCATGGGGGTCTCTGACCCGATGAGCGGTCAAACTGAGGCCAAACTGGCCGACATATCGGCGCGGGTGAAATCCAGCCTGGCCGAACTCGCTGCCAAAGCGGGTCCGGAATAGTGGGCTCGATGGGCCGCCTTGGCACGGAAATGCCGATGTTCTCTTCCTTCACAGCCAACAAAATCGGCGCACCAGCGTTGGAACGCCACCGACACATTGCCGTCGTCGGCAATTTCCCACCGACGCGCTGCGGCATTGCAACCTTTACGGCGGATATGGTGTCAGCGGTGCAGCAGGCAGCACCGCTTGGCCGGATCGATGTTTATGCCATGGTCGCCAACCGCGACGTGCCTTGCCCCGATGCGGTTTATTCCACCATCTGCGAGACGGATCGCGAAGCGTATCGGATGGCCGGTCGATCAATCGACAGCAGCTCCGTCGATGCGGTGTGGCTACAGCACGAATTTGGCATTTTCGGCGGTGAGGCGGGTGATTGGATTGTTGACCTGCTGACCCCCGTGGCTGCTCCGCTGATTGTCAGCTTTCACACAATTTTGTCAGAGCCCACCCCAGCACAGCGGCGCGTGATGGATTGGCTGATTGCCCGTGCGACGCAGCTGGTCGTTATGTCGAATGAGGGTGCTGCCGCGCTTAGGCGAGTCTATCGGGTCAGGGCCGAACAGATTCGCGTCATCGCGCATGGAGTTCCTGATCGCCCGTTCGGCCGCGGCGTCCAAATGAAAAGCAAATTTGACCTCGTGGGCCATGATGTCCTGATGACCTTTGGCCTTTTGTCGCCGAAAAAAGGATTGGAGACGGTTATTGCGGCGCTTCCCGCCATTGTCGCGACAAATCCTAAGGTCATCTATGTTATAGCCGGTGCGACGCACGAAAAGGTTTTGGCTTTCGAAGGTGAAGCCTATCGTGAGCGGCTTATGGCGTTGGCCCACTCGTTAGGTGTCGCCGATCATATCCGATGGGTTGACCGATATTTGCCCACCGCAGAGCTGCTTGACCTTATTGAAGCAGCCGACATTTACGTTACGCCCTATCTGAACGCCGAGCAGTCGACCTCCGGCACGCTTTCCTATGCTGTCGCATTGGGCAAGGCGGTGATTTCGACTCCATATCGACACGCAGTGGAGTTGCTCGAAAACGGCGTTGGTGTGGTCGTTCCCTTTGGCGATCCGCCGGCCACGGCCAAGGCCGTATGCGACCTGCTGGGCTGCCGGGCCGATCTGGCGGCGATGCAACAGCGCGCCTACGGCCTATAGCGGCCGCGCGATTGGTTCCGAGCTGCTCTGCACACAGGATTTCGACCGGATCTCACTGGCACCGATAACGGGCAATGCGGCGCGCAACAAAGGCATGGCCCTGTTCCCGCGCAAAATCGGCGGGCGCTTTATGATGCTGGGACGGCAGGACGGCAAAAACCTGTACTTGCTGGAATCGGACCAGCTCGACCATTGGGATGATGGTGAACTCCTGCTGGAGCCGCGTTTCCCTTGGGAATTTGTCCAGATTGGCAATTGCGGGTCACCGATCGAAATTGACGAGGGCTGGCTGGTTTTGACGCATGGCGTGGGCGCAATGCGAAAATACGCCATTGGTGCAATCCTGCTCGACCGCAACGATCCGCGCAAAATACTTGGGCGAACAAACATGCATTCCCGGACGGGCAGATCGGCCACATCGATGTCGACTATGAACAAAGCAACGGGGACTGGACGCTGTCAGTCAGCGACGACGGGGTGGGCATGAAGGTCAACGGCGTCACCCCCAAAGCCGGCTTTGGCACCACCATTGTTCAGGCTTTGGCGGCTCAGCTTGAAGCCGAAATCACGGTTACCGACAATGATCCGGGCACATCGGTTTCACTTGACCATGTTGTGCCATCCTCTGAAAACGGTCGAACCACTATTGGGCCGCAACCTGCTGTCTAACCGCTATTCAAATATCGGTAAGCCCGTTGGAAAACGCGCTTACATTCGAAAACATGCAAGCTGACGAAAAAATCCGGTCTGCGAAGCCTTAAGAGGCAGTCGCGGTTGTTACGTTTGGCCTGCAGCTTCTGCCGAAATTACAAGACCATCTGTGTTTGGGTGACGAGCGCGACGGCTTTGCCATCGGCGCGGCTGATTCGGGTCTGCCACACCGACAACCGCTTGCCGATCTGAACTGGCATGGCTTCTGCGGTAACCGTTTCGCCTTGGCGCGCTGCCCCCAGAAAGTTGGTCTTGCTTTCGATGGTGGTGGTGCCGCCTGAACCTTCGGGCAGGTTCAAAAAGGCGCCAATGGCTCCCAAAGCGTCGGCAAAGGCCATGATCGCGCCGCCGTGTAGGATATCGCCCGATGTGCATAGGTCGGGGCGGACGGTAAGCTCGCCGACAACCCGTTCTTTGCTAGCTTGAGTTACAGTGACGCCCATCAATTTCGAAAAGGGCATGGTGTCGGCTGGATTCATCGTCTTCGTCCTTGTTTGGTTTAGGCCGCAAGCGCGTCGGCGATGGCGGCAATATGGGTATGGTCGGTGCCGCAGCAGCCACCAAAGACGCGCAGCTGCGGCAAGCGGTCGGCCAGCGCCCGATATCGCGCCGCCAGATTAGCCGCATCGCCGCGATCAAGCTCGGTAGCTTCGTTGAGCTCGTCGTGACTGCAGCTTGATGCGTTCGCCCGGATCCCCTGGATTCGCCGGGTCCAATCTGTCGACGGTTCAAGCACGCCGGCAAAATGCGAGGGGTGGGCGCAATTGATCATGTAATAAGCTGGGGTCCGGTCGGTCGCCGCATCAACCTCGCCGATTGCCGCACGCAGCGTCTGCCCCGAAGGCAGCCGCCCGTCGGTTTCGACGGTGAAGGAGATAACGACGGGCACGCTGCGACGTTTGGCGGCGCGGGCTATACCGATTGATTCGGAAGTATTGGTCATGGTGATGGCGGTGATGCACTCGGCGCCTGCGCCCAGCAGCGCGCCAATTTGTTCGTCATGATAGGCCTCGGCGACTTCGGGGCGCATCACCTCGCCGACGACATAGCCATCGCCGCGCGGGCCGACACAGCCCGACACAAGCATCGGAAAATTGTCGCGTGCATAAGTGGCGCGCAGCTCGATCATCATCGCGATGGCTGCCGCATTGGCGGCCTGCAACGCTTGTTTGGAATAGCCGAGCCGATCGCCCCAATCGCGGCTGGCGCGCCACGTCGGGCTTTCAAGAATGAAGCCAAAGCCCGTTTCCTGCGCGACGCGGATGTGCCGCGCATAATAGCGACGCAGCGCAGCGCGGCCCGCTTCGTCGCGCAGCAAATGGAAGGCGGCGAAGTCGGGCAAATCGATTCCGTCGTCGAAAATCAGGGTGGTTTCAATGCCGCCATCGGTCAGCATCGGGCGATCGGTTTGTACCAAAGACAATGTGGTCATGGCTTTACTCCTGCGCCCCAATGGCGCTGGCTGGCGCGAACCCGGCGAAAGCAGTAATCATTGCGGCAATGCGCGCCGGATCCTCCCAATGCGGTGAATGCCCCAGCCCCTGCAAGATTTCTAGCCAGGCGTTGGGCAGGGCAGCCATCAGCCGGTGCTGATAATCCACGCCGAACAAAGCGTCTTCTTCGCCGCAGATCAGCAGCGTCGGTGCGGTGATTTGTGGCAACAGGTCACTGGGGTCTTCGGCCGCTATGCCCGACAATATTTTGTGCCATGTGCTCCCGGGCAAGCGCAGCGATTCGGCGACAACCATGTCCATGAAATCGCTTGGAACCGGCCGTGCGACGCCGCTTTCCTGAAAAGCGCGGACAAAGGCGGGATCGACCTTGTCGCCCGCGAAGCTGTCAAGATCGGCCAGCAGCGCGGCAACTTCGACATTGCCCACCATTGTCGGAAAGCTGTCGATCAGGATCAGCCGGTCGGTGCGATCCGGAAAATCCAGCGCGAAACGCTGCGCAATGAAACCGCCGACGCAATGCCCGACGACGGTGGCCTGTTCATGGCCATGATAATCGAGCAGGCCGGCGACGTCCTGCGACATGCTGATGCTGTCATAGGGACATTTGGGCTGGTCCGATTGGCCATGTCCGCGCAGCGATACCGCGATGGCGTGGATATCGTCAGGCAGGGCCGCGAGCAGCGGGCCGAAGGATCGGCACGAATCGGTAAAGCCGTGCAGAAAAATCAGCGGTTGCCGATCGGCCGGGCCTTGCCGCCGATATTCCAACGTCAGGCCTGATGCGATCTGGGCGAATTGGGTTGAGGGAAGCATCATCATGGGCTCCTGAGATTTGGCTCAAACGATTTTGCGGCCGATGAGCAACGCGCCGATCTTGTTCGATGCGCCGTCAAAGAATCCGGTCGCGTCGGGCGCGTGTGCGGGGTTGCGGAAGGTGCCGAACAGCATGTCGAACCAGCTGATGTTGCCGTAATTATAGCCGTGCACGCCGCGCGCATGGTGGGTTGCGTGGTTTTCGGGACGCGCGATGACATAACCCAGCCAGCGCGGCGTGCGGATATTCGAATGCTGGAACATGGCGAGGAAGGTGCTGAACAGGCTGATCGGGATTGCCGCATCCACGGCGATGCCGAAGCCGCCAACAAGCACCAGACTGCTGAGCAAGGTCCAGCCTATCATGTCGAGCGGATGGAACCAAAAAGCGCTGTAGATATCGATGCGCTCCGCACTGTGGTGCATCTGATGGAGATGTCGCCACAGCGGTTCGACCGCATGCATGGTTCGGTGCCAGATATAGACGCCGAGTTCCAGCAACAGAAAGCCGCCTGCAATCTGCGCCCACAGCGGGAGCTGCGACGCGTCGAACAGTTGATGCTGCGCAAGGGTAGCGTCCCAGAACAATGGCCCGCCAACCGACACGCCAATATAGAGGAGGAAAGCCGCTGTCCCGCGTGCGCGCCACCACCGCATGGGGGTCAGGCGGCGCGCTGGGGCAACTGCATCGAGTATCGCGAATGCCGCATAAAGCAGCGCGATGCTGGCGAGGATGATCATTACCAAGCGTTCCTTTTCACCCATTGTTGCGCCCCATCTTGGTCGTGCTGCCGCTTCGACGTGCAGGCGAAGGCAGTTTTGCGCGGGGCGGGACAGATGGTGCGCTTGTTCTTGCGCGGGCTGCGTTGCGGCGCGTCGGCAGCAGGCGAGCCGGCATCGCGGATCGATGCGGCTTCGGGCTTCGCTGACAATATCTTGGATACGCCGAACGGGTCAGCCATCGGCGCAGCAGCGAGGCTGGCGCTCGTCAGCGCGGCGGCCAGAAACAGGGCCGAAAGGCCCATGAGCGGTGAAGCATTGTTGGTCATGTTGAAACTCCTGTCATGACCCGCGCGGCGCACGGGGAGCGATCGCGTGGAACGGACAGGTTCCGGCCATCGCGGATGGGAAAAGTGGGGCGTCCGAACTTGCAGTCAGACGCCCCGAGGTTGGGCAGCAGCTCGCCTGTGAAGGGGGGAGAATCGAGATCTGCCGCCAAATCGATTCAAGCCAGCCCGAGGAACGGGGTGGACGAGACGATATGGGCCGTGCTCGCGACCGCCAGCATCACAAAGCTGCTGGTCATGGCCGCCAATGCGCCACATAAAATTCGCTGGTGCCAGCGCATGTTGTTTTCCTCCTTGTGCAAATGTAAAAAGTTTGCGGTCTGTCTGGCCGGAGCCAACCGATGCCCCCGAAATGCTCTGATGCTGTGCGAGCCGAAAGGACGCGAAGCCGATGAATTCCCGATGAGGCGCCGATGATGTCCGATGGCGCGACGCCCCCGATTGACCTTGCTGGCTGCGCTGATTTGACCATCGGCGGCTTGGTCGTGCGGCCGTCGCTGCGCGAGATTGAGGCGGGTGGCACGGTGGAGACGCTCGAGCCGCGGGTGATGCAGGTGCTGGTCCTCCTTGCCGAAATGGAGGGGCGCACGGTGTCGCGCGATCTTATGGTCGAGCGCTGCTGGGGCGGCGTCATTGTCGGCGAAGATGCTATCCAGCGCTGTATCGGGCGGCTGCGCAAGGTGGCTGAGGCCACCAACGCGTTCGAAATTGTGACGCTCAGCCGTGTCGGCTACCGCATGAATGCGCGCATTGACGCCGCGACCCCGGTGCCGCCGGAGCGCTTGCTGGCCGTGCTGCCGTTCGACAATCTGTCGAATGACCCTGATTTTGATTATTTTGCCGATGGCGTGTCGGAAGAAATCCTGCACTTGATTGCGCGCGGCTCGTCCATTCGCGTGATCGGGCGCACGTCAAGCTTCCAATATCGGGGGAGCGACAAGAACATTGCCCGGATTGCGCAAGAATTGGGCGCGACGCATGTGCTCGACGGCTCGGTGCGGCGCTCAGGCGATGCTTTGCGCGTGGCTGCGCACCTGATGGAGCTGTCGGATCAAACGATGCTGTGGGCCGATCGCTTCGATGGCGATACCGCCAATCCCTTTGACCTGCAGGATGCTGTGGCGCGCGCAGCAGTGCAGGCCCTTAACGGCGCACTCAAGCCGGTGGCGGATGCAAAGCCGGTCTCAGCTGAGGGCTTTGACGCCCTGCTGCGGCTGCGCCAATTGCTGAGTGGCACCAGCTTCGGCGGCGAAGACGAAACGGTTATCGCGGCGGTGGAATCGCTGACGCCGGACAGCGCCGAGGCTTGGGGAACGATTGCCAAGGTGCGGGCATCGCAGCGCTGGACAGCGCCACCGATGCGTGAGGTGGCGCTGCGCGCCGCGGCCCATTTCGCCGCACAGCGCGCACTGGCGCTCGATCCCAACAATGGTTCCGCGCACAAGGCGTTGTTCATGCTGGAGCCGCCAGCCGGCCGTTTCCTGGCGCGGGAAGAGCAATTGGAACGGGCCTATGCGGCGCGACCCGAGGACGGCGAGCTGCTCTGGTCCCTCTATCTTCATTATCTGTCGGTCGGTCGGCTCGCCCTGTCGGCGCAGATGGCCGAAGAGGCGTATCGGGTCGATCCACTGCGGCCGCTGAACGTGATCGCTTATGCCAATTCGCTTTACACCTCGGGCCTTCCTACCCAATCGCTTGCGCTGATGCATCATGCCGTCGACCGCTGGCCCAGCGACCCGACCGTGTTCGCCATCACGATTTGGACGGCTGCAGTACAGGGTGAACATGATTTTGTCCGCGCACTGATGAGCGGCGATTGGCGCAGCCGGTATCAGGAACACAGCCAGATATTGACCGATCGCGCTGTCTTTGTCGTCGAAGGTCTGCTCCGCGCCCCGGACAAGTTGCTTGCTGCTTCGCTCAAACGTCTCGAAGTCTCGATCGAGCTCGGCGAAACTGCCGTCAGCCTGGTGGGCCTGTGCGCTTATCTGGGTGCCGATCTTGATGACCTATATGACCTGGTCGATAAAATGCCGGTTGAAAAACTGCTTGCGCCCGACGCGCTGCTGCCGCCGCTCGACGGGCTTAGCCACCTGTTTCTGCGCGTCAATGCGCGGCTGCGCGAAAGCCCGCGCTTTGTCGATCTGTGCCGACGGCTAGGTCTGATTGATTATTGGCGGCAAACTGGCAACTGGCCCGACTGCGTCGGTGACGTGGCACAGCATTATGACTTTCTTGGGCAGTGCGGCACTTTGGCGTGCGGTCGGTTTAGGAGCTAGAGCGGTCGGCAGGCAGAATTAGGCACCTGGGCGTTGAGGGACGTGCTGCTCGACAAAAGGGTTTGGTATCCGTTCCATTGCGCAGGTTAAAGGTAGTTGGTTTTGAGCGCCCGGGAAAGCATCAGCCGCCCGTCAGTTACCCTGAAGAATTGACACTTACCTTGTAATCACCCGAGCCGGCGCGCAAGACAGGCTGAATCTTGCGACCGTAGCCCGCCAGACCGCAGGCTGGCGGGCGATATCCCGATTGGTTGTGAGGCGCCGCAATCATCGAGCCGACAAGGGGTCGATGCTAGCTTGTACAACCAACCACTGGCGGCCGAGATGCGATGCCAATATCCTCGACATGCCGGCGTCGCAGTTTTCATCGCGTGAACAAGCATAAAATGGGTAGCTGGCAAACTTAAAGCTACAAAAGACACCGCCGGTTTCACTGAAACTGTATCTTTTGTCGCTTTAGTGAAGATGTGCGCGCGGAGTGAGAGTGCGGCGCGGTGCGGTACGGGCGGACGGACATGCTCCGACGCTAGGCGAAGCGGGTGCGTGTAGGAAAGGGGTTTCTCACGCGGTGACGCGGAGGACGCGAGGGGGTTTCGCGCAGAGGCGTAGAGGTCCGCAGAGGCGGCGATGTGCGTCGGGGACATGCTTTTCGTGTCCCCGTTCAATAGGGCGGCCAGGGAGTTTGATGGTTAGGTAAAGTGTCACCGTAACCGTGGCACAGCATGATGACTTTCTTGGGCAGTGCGGCACCGATGTCACTATATGATGTTTCCGCTGATGTACGGTACGGCTCGCAATTGCATTAGAGCGCTTCGGCCGCCAATTTTCTCGACAATTTGGTCGCGGCAAATTCGATGAAGCTTTGGACGATCGGTTGACGGTAACCGCGCTTGGCCGCAACCACGATGCGGTGGCGATCGACATGCCATTGCGGCAGGACTGGCATCAGCGCTCCACTGGCAACAAATCGACGCGCGAAAAAGGCAGGCAGGCGACCAAGCCCAAAGCCTGCCTCGGCAAGATGTGCAATCGTCTCATTGTCATTGACGACCACCAGCGGCGAGGATTGCGGCGTCGCTGTTTCGCCGCGTTCGGACGTGAGCAGCAACGACCCGGGCACCTCGGCGGCGCAGGGTACGGTTATCAGATTTAACCGGCTCAGGTCGGCGGGCAGCGTGACCGGATTTCTCTGCAAATACGATGGAGAAGCATATAGCTTGGCCTCAAGATATCCCAGCTGCCAGGCGTCAAGTTGGTGCGGTACATCAATCCCGACGCAGAAATTTATGTCATAGGCTTCATCGTCCGGGTCGAAAATCCGATCGGTAAGCGTCAGATCCAAACGCAATGACGGGAATTTTTGCAGCGCGGCTGAGAAAAGTTCCGGCAAAAATCCGCGGCCGAAAACTTGCGGCGATCGGATGCGCAGCGGCTTGAGTGACTCATAGCATTCGGAGGTGGTTAGGCCGGTCAAGGCTGTTTTGCTGGAAGACTGCAGCAGCGCGATGCTGTCGGCGATCCGGTCGAACAATATCTGCCCTTCCACCGTCGGCTCGATGCCATTGGCCGCCCTGCGTACAAGCCGCAGGCCCATCGCTGCCTCAATTTTCGCAAGGTGCCGGCTCACAGTCGATTTGGGGATCCCGAGCGTTACAGCAGCCTTGGCCATGCTCCCCGCGTGAACCGTGGCTGCGAACGTCTGCAAGGCGTTCAGGTCAACGCGTCGTTTCATTATTGCAACCCCGGTTCCGATAATCGGGGCTTACTCCCATAATCGCAACATCTTATCAAGCTAGCGTAGGGTGCATCGGAGGATGGGTGGATGTCCAAGCACGACCTCACTGGTCGCCGGATTGCCATTGCCGGCGGGACCGGCGATGTCGGTGTTGAAATTGTGGCGCGGCTGCTGGCCGCTGGTGCCGAGGTCGTTGCTGTTGTCCGCACGCCATCGCGCGCAGCTGCGCTCGGCACCGATGCGCGCTTGACCGTCATTGAAGGATTTCCCGACGACGATAGCGGCGTTGCTGCGCTGCGTGTCCGACTTTCGGGAATTGGTCCTATTGATGGTGCCGTCGCTTCGCTTGGTCCCTGGCACCAAGGTAACCCGATTACCGATCTGGCGAAGGCAGACTGGGACAATATGGTCTCGGCATCGCTTACCAGCCATTATCTTTTTGCTCGCGCAATGGTGCCAGCGTTGGCGGCAAGCGCGGGGCAATATGTCATGATAAACGGTGCCGCTGCCCAGGCGCCGGTTCCGGGAGCCGGAGTGGTTTCAATTCTGGCGCGGGCGCAGACGATGCTGGGTGAAGTGATTGCTGCAGAAAATCCTGGGGTTGCGGTGCACACCCTGATGCTCCGGTCCATTATCGTAACGCGCGCGCGCGGCGCACATGACCCGTCATGGATCACTGCGGGCGAAGTTGGCGATGCCTGCGCCTGGATGTTTACTGAGCAGGGTCGGCTTACCGCGGGCTCCATGGTGCAACTGGGTCCCAAACCGGTCGGGCGAGGCTGAACATATGCAGGACCAAGATTTTACGCATCATCGGATCCACAATGGCACGGTCGGGCTACATGCTGTTTCGTGCGGTGAGGGTCCGGCAATATTGCTGATCCATGGCTTTCCGCAGCATTGGTGGATGTGGCGCGGCACGATGGCGGCGCTTGCTGCAGCAGGTTACCGGGCTATCGCGATCGACCAGCGCGGTTGCGGCGGTTCGGATATTCCCGTTGCCGGCTATGACAAGGCCACGCTGGCCACCGATGCATTGGCGGTGATGGATGGGCTGGACGTGGCGCGCGCGGCAGTTGTCGGCTATGATCACGGCGGTGGAACCGCTTTGGCGCTCGGTTTCACTGCGCCCGAGCGCATCGAACGGCTCGCCATCATTGAATATGCACCGCCCGGTTTCGGCTATGAGCTCGGACTGACAGCAGCGCCGGGCAATGTGAACTGGCAACTCGCCTTTTTCACGCAGCCTGATGTCGCCATCCAGTTCATCGGCGGCAAGGAGCGCGAACTCCTCTCATGGTATTTCTGGCATTGGGCCTATAATCCCGACGCTGTCAGCCAAGCGGATTTCGAAGTCTATGTACGCCAGCTGCAAAAGCCCGGCGCGCTGCGTGGCGGAATGATGCATTTTGCCAGCGTTTTTGAAGATATGGCTCAGTTCAAGACTTGGGCCGAGAGCAGCCGCCTCGGTATGCCATGCCTCGGCATCGGGGGCGAGATTGCCGCTGGCATTTATGGCGAAATGGCGCTGAAGGCTCTTGCCGACGATGTACGCGGAACGGTGATCAGCAAAGCAGGTCATTGGATCGCCGAAGAACAGCCCGAAGCGCTGAACCAATGCTTGCTCGACTTTTTCGGCGACAATTGATCGTGCCTTGGCGTGCGCCGCCGCGTCCGGTCACGTTTGCTGACTTGACTCCCGTTGAGCATGGACGGTGGTGTCATATTTTTGTCTTAAATGTTGTTCCAACTTATGCGGTGATGCGAGACCGTTCAGCCTTACCAAACCGAATCGCAGTCGCGGCGGCTGGGACGATCGCGGCCTGCGCAACCAGTCCCTATCAGCCGCACCAATCGCCTTGGCGGTATTCTCGTCGCCGCAATGGTTTAATCCAATGACGATGGGTGCGGGCCGGTTTGGTGATCATTATCTGAACGGACACCTCGCACCCTATTTGCATGCTCACCACCTTGTCGGGACCGCTTCGCAATTGCTCGAGGCGAACCAGCCAGCGGGCGATATGTCCGATCCGGCCTCGGACGACCTAGTGATTGTGAAAGGGCTGTCACCTGGCATCCATCATCGTTCGGATTTTGGCGGTGGCCGCTTTGAAGAGCGCAGTCCGGCAGGGGTGTTCTTTTTTATTCCGCCTGGCGTTGCGACCAGCATTGCCGTCTATAATCCGCATCGAATCCGGACCTTGTCGATTGATACCGCCACAGCTTTAGCGGCGATAGCCGAGGGATCGGCCGCTGCCGACGTGGTGGATTTCGGACATCTGCACAAAGGCAGTCACAGCGACGATGTCGCCTCGGCGCTATTCGACACGATCTGGCATGTCGGTTGTGCCGACGAACCAAGCGATACGCTGCTAGCACAGTCTTTGATTATGTTGTTCGTCCGGCGCGTTTCGGCGCTTGCTGGCCGAAAGCCAACATTGCGCCGCGGCGGCCTGTCGCCGTGGCAGATACGCCTAGTCCGAGAAGCGCTCGAACCACTTGATGGGGAACCGCTCACGCTGGCATCGCTCGCAGATCTGGTCGGACTTTCGCCATTCCACTTCTGCCGCGCGTTCAAGACATCGCTCGGCGTTCCGCCGCACCGCTATCAGCAACTGGCCCGCGTCGAGCGCGCTCGCGCACTTTTGCAAGACACCGATATCAGCGTAACCGAGATCGCTTTCCAGCTTGGCTATGGTTCAAGCCAGGCTTTCGCGCGCGCCTTCAGGCGTGAGGTGGGAACCAGCCCACGGGAGTATCGGCTGGCGCGTCGCTGATCAAAGATAGCGCAAGAATTGGAACGACGCCGCGCGCAGCAGGGCTTACTAACTCCATATTGTTATGGTCTTGAGGAGGAGCGATTGCCTCCAGCTGATCGTGTTCGGCGCTTTCCTGCGGAGCGGCTCAAACAGCTGCTCGCTGCCCGTTCGTTCGATGCTGCCGCCTGGAATGATGCGCTGGCCAGTCAGGCCCACATCCGCATCGCCAATGGTCCGCCGATCGCTGGAAAGCAGGACGTAATGGCGGCACTTGCCGCGTTTACGGAAGCTGTCCACTTATGCAGCGGCGAATTTCTCGAAATGTGGCAACAGCGCGAGACAATTTTCATCGAAACTGAGTTCAGCGGCCGCCGCCATAGCCATGGCGATCAGCGATTTCCGTGCGTGATCATCGTCCGGACGACCTTCGGGCTGATTCAGGATATGCGTTTCCATCTCGATCCGGCCATCACCGTGGACGCGCGAGAAGGGCGCAATCCCGGTGCAGTGTGGCAAGCCGGGACGCGCGCTTAACCGGAAAGCCCGATTAGCTATCATCGTATTTGGCGGCCGGGGCTGGTTCGCCAAGTCGTGAGGCACGACATTCGGGCCGCAATGCATCAAATGGAGGAACGCGATGACCACTGCCACCGCAACCCCAGGGGCGACGCTGCTAAACCCTGCAGACCATATTCTGATCCTGATCGACCATCAGTCGCAAATGTCCTTTGCAACAAAATCGATCGACGCTGTGATGCTGCGGAACAACAGCGCCCTGATCAGCAAGGCGGCGCGGATCTTCGGTGTGGATGTCATTTTGACCACGGTTGCCGAAAAGACATTCTCGGGCCCCATGTTTGACGAGATTAAGGGCGAGTTCCCGGGCCATGACGTCATCGACCGCACCACGATGAACACATGGGAAGACGCGCGCATCGCCGCCCGGGTCAATGCGATCGGTAAAACCCGCATCGTGCTTGCCGGACTTTGGACGAGTGTGTGCATCGTTGGCCCAGCCCTGTCGGCGCTTGACCAGGGGTTTGAAGTCTATGTGATTGCTGATGCATGTGGCGATGTGTCTGACGAAGCCCACGCCTGTGCCTTGAACCGGATGGTGCAGGCCGGTGCACGACCGATGACCGCTCTCCAATATCTGCTGGAGTTGCAGCGCGACTGGGCGCGGGGCGAAACTTACGATCCCGTGGTCCACGCGGCGATGGAGAATGGCGGCGCTTATGGCCTCGGTTTGATTTACGCCAAAACCATCTTGGGGGCAGATGCGCGCGAAGGATGATGGACTTTCCCCTCCAGGCGCCGTGGTGCGCCCGTCGAGGGGCATGCGGGCCGGTTGTCTCTCCCTCACCCCCAGCAATCGGCCCGCACAATCTTGGGAAAATTTGATCGCCCCGGTGATGAACATGAAGCGACTCAGCAGGTCCTGAACCTCATGCATTGATGGAGGAATGGATGAAAATCTATCTGGTGGCGCTAGGCGCCGGCCTCCTTGTCGGCGTCATTTATGGTTTAATGAATGTGCGTTCGCCCGCGCCGCCAATCGTGGCGCTGGTCGGCCTCCTAGGTATCCTTGTCGGCGAGCAGGTTGTGCCGCTAGGCAAGCGCTTGCTCGCGGGAGATCCACTCACCGCTGCGGCGGTAAAAGCCGATTGCGCGGATCATATGCTTGGTGAGCTGCCCCAGCGCAGTGAAAAGCGCAGTGGCCCGTCCGTATGATCAACCGGCGGACCGTCAACGCTGCACTCGCAGCCAGCGCAGTTTTCCCCTTTTCGAGGAGTCACGCCATGTCGCAAAGCAACGCAGGCAACCGGCCAGCTGACTTCATCCTGATTGGAGGAAAGATCACCAGCCTCGACCGCTCCAATCCCGACCCCGAGGCCATTGCTATTTCTGGCGGACGCTTTGTAGCGGTCGGAGATGAAACCGTTGTGCGCGCGTTCGCCGGTCCGACGACCAAAATCCTCGACCTTGCGGGGCGGCGCGTCATCCCCGGGCTCATCGACAACCATATCCATGTCATCCGTGGCGGGCTCAACTACAATCTCGAACTGCGCTGGGACGGCGTGCCGAGCCTTGCCGATGCGATGCGGATGCTGCGCGCGCAGGTGGAAATTACCCCGCCGCCGCAATGGGTGCGCGTTGTTGGCGGGTTTTCAGAGCAGCAGTTCGCCGAGCGCCGGCTGCCGACGCTTGATGAAATTAATACGATCGCGCCTGATACCCCCGTGTTCATCCTGCATCTTTACGATCGCGCGCTGCTCAATGCGGCGGCGTTGCGCGCAATTGGCTATGATCGGACAACTCCCAACCCACCCGGCGGCGAAATTCAGCGCGACTCCAATGGTGATCCCACCGGACTGCTGATCGCCAGCCCCAATGCCGGCATCCTTTATTCGACGCTGGCCAAGGGCCCTAAGCTGCCGTTCGACTACCAACTCAACTCTACGCGCCACTTCATGCGTGATCTCAACCGGCTTGGCGTCACCAGCGTCATCGACGCAGGCGGAGGGTTTCAAAATTATCCGGATGATTATGCCGTGATCCAGAAACTGCACGAAGACCAGCAGTTGACGGTGCGCATCGCCTATAATCTGTTCACGCAAAAAGCTGGCGAGGAGAAAGCCGATTTCCTGCGCTGGACCAGTCAGAACAAATATCATCAGGGCGATGACTATTTCCGACTCAACGGGGCGGGTGAAATGCTGGTCTTCTCGGCGGCGGACTTTGAAGATTTCCGCATGCCGCGCCCTGACATGCCCGCGAATATGGAAAATGACCTCGAAGGGGTCGTGCGAATTCTGGTTCAAAACAAGTGGCCTTGGCGGCTGCACGCGACCTATGACGAGACAATCACCAGGGCTCTCGACGTGTTCGAAAAGGTCAACCGCGACACGCCGCTCGAAGGCATTCACTGGTTCTTCGATCATGCCGAGACCATCAGCGAGCGGTCGATTGACCGGGTCGCGGCACTCGGCGGCGGGATCGCTTTCCAGCACCGTATGGCTTATCAAGGCGAATATTTTGTCGGTCGCTATGGTGCCCAAGCCGCCGAGGCGACGCCGCCTTTCAAACGTGTGCTTGCAGCGGGGGTAAAAACATCGGCGGGCACCGATGCGACCCGCGTTGCATCCTATGACCCCTGGGTCAGCTTGTCGTGGCTGGTGACGGGCAAGACCCTCGGCGGGCTCGGCCTTTATCCGCAGCGAAATTTGCTCGACCGCGAGACCGCGCTGCGCATGTGGACCGAAAACAGCACCTGGTTTTCGAATGAGCAGAGTGAAAAGGGTCAGATCAAAATTGGCATGCTCGCCGATCTTGCGGTGCTCAGCGAAGATTACTTTGCGGTTCCAGCAGACCGCATCCGCCAATTGCAATCGGTGCTAACCATCGTTGGCGGCAAAGCCGTCTATGGCGCTGACGAGTTTGCACCGTTGGCACCGTCGCCACCGCCGCCCATGCCGGATTGGTCGCCGGTCCGCCGCTTTGGCGGTTATTGGAAAGAACTGACCGGCGGCGAAGCTCCCGGGGCAGTCGCGCGGGCGTCGGTTGCTTGCGGCTGTGCCAATGCTTGCGCCGTGCATGGCCATCAGCATGCCAGCGCTGCGTCGCGGAGCCTGCCAGTTGCTGACCTTAAAAGCTTTTGGGGGGCGCTTGGCTGCGCTTGTTGGGCTGTTTGATGCAGGATCAGAACCAAGGTTCGATATCGCTGCCGCCATGGTTAAGTGTGGCCGCGCGCGCAGCCTTGGCATCTGCTTTCCTGCTAAGTGCAGTGCTCAAGGTGGCTGATTTTCCAGCAGCCGTTGCCGAAGTCCGGGCGCTGACCGGGATTGAGCCGGCAGCCCTTGTTGCTGGACTTGTCATTGCTGTTCAGTTGGGTGGATCAGCATTGCTGCTGCTGGGCGGCCACGCCACCCGGCTCGGCGCCATGCTGTTGGGTGGGTTTACGCTGGCCGCAACGCTTGTTGCGCACGATTTCTGGAACGAACAAGGCGATGCGCAGATCCGCGACATGACCGTGTTTTTTGAACACATGGGCCTGATTGGCGGCTTCATATTGGCCGCGTCCCTGGCTGAGCGGACCAAATGAGCAAAGCAACCCCTGCAACCGAATTGCCGCCAGCCGTTCCGGCGTCGCCGCTGCTGCTCGCTTTCGTTTCGGGCTATATTGATGCGGCGGTATTCGTAGCGCTGGGCGGGCTGTTCGTCGCGCATGTGACAGGGAACTTCGTTCTGCTCGGCGCGGCAATTGCTGGCACTAGCGTGACTGGTCATGGCGGCAGCACGACGCTGCAACTTGTCTCGTTCCCGATATTTTTCGCAGGTGCATTCCTCGCTGCGCTTGTCGCGCGCCATCGTGCTGGCAGCAGCACCGTCGCATTGCTGTGGATGACCGCGATTATCGTTGCTGCCGCAGCCATTCCGACCCTGATTATGCCCGGCTATGAAGCACCGCAGGCGATGGGCTTTGCCTTTGCCATGGGCGTCCTCAATGCCGCGCACCGGCTCGATTCCTCGCTGGGTCCGCCCTTTACCGTGATGACCGGCAACGTCACCGCGCTGGCGGTGCGCGCAGCCGGGGCCGGTCCCGCCCAGGCCAAAGGTGCTGCACCTGCGATGGCCATTCTGGTGCTGGGCTTTGCCGCTGGTTGCGTGTTGGGCGCGATCGCCCAAGATCTGTTCGGGCTTGCAGCGATGCTGTTCCCGGCTTGCTTGCTGAGCATAAGACTGCTGATCCGATGAGCCGATATGTCGGGTCGCTCGCATGGCACCTGGCGCCAATGTTTGTCGGCCTGTCGGTCGCATCACCGCCAGCTAGCGCGCAAGCTATACCAACAGCAAATGCGCTTGCGCCCTACAAGCCACTGCGTTTTGACGAGGACTGGCGCGAATGGTGCGCGGCGCGCCCGGCAGATGCCGGGCCGACGCCGAAATGCATTGGTATTGCCGATGACGTGCTGCTCACCATCGGCGGTGATTTGCGCGAACGTGTTGAACTGGTCGATGAGCCACGCTTTGGTCTGACGCAACCTAGCGATCAAGCCTTCTTGCACCGCATTCTTGTGCATGGCGACGTGCGCTTTGGGCAATCGATACGCGGCTTTGTCCAGCTGGGGTTTTTCGAATCTTCGGGCCGACGCCAGCGGGCCCCTGCGACCGATGTAAACCGTCTGGACCTGACGCAGGCCTTCGTCGACCTGAACTTCACACTGGCGGAGGGCAGTATGACCATTCGACCCGGACGCCAGGAAGTCGCTTTCGGGGCGTCGCGCCTGATTTCGGTTCGCAATGGACCAAATGTGCGGCTGTCCTTTGATGGAGTTCGGACAATTTATGTCGGCAAAAATCTCCGCGCGGATGCCTTTTACCTTCGCCCGGTTGAAACCGAGCAGGGCGCTTTTGACGACCCGACCAGCGACCAGCGAAGTGTGTGGGGTGGGTACCTCACGCTCCCCGGCCCGGCCCGCGGCGCCATTGACCTCTACTACCTCGGTTTCCGCAACAAGCAGGCTCGCTTCTCGGGCATTGCAGGGCGTGAGGTCCGGCACAGCCTTGGGGCTCGTGTTTCTGGCGCCGGGCACCGATGGGATTGGGACGCCGAGGCCGTGGCGCAATTCGGCGAACTTGGTGGTCAATCGATCCGCGCATGGACGTTTGCGACCAGCACCGGATACACATTTCCCGCCCCGCTTCGGCCGAGACTCGGGATTAAGGCCAATATCGCCAGCGGCGATGCCAAGCCTGGCGATGATAAGCTGGGTACCTTCAACGCCTTGTTTCCGCGCTTGCCCTATTTTTCAGAAGCGGCCCTGTTTGCGCCGGCCAATTTTTTCGACCTCCATCCCACTTTGGCCATCCAGCCCGCCCGCAATCTGACGCTCTCAGCCGGGTGGAACCGTTTGTGGCGACACCGGCGTGCCGACGCCATTTATCTGGCTCCCTTAACTGCCGTCATGGGAACGGCGGGACAGCAGGGGCGGAGCATCGGCGCGCAATGGATTGCGGGAGTCGAATGGCGTCCGGCACCCGCCATCCGGGTTGATGCCCAATATGTCCATTTCCGACCCGGTGGACCATTGCGCCAAGTGGGTGCAGACAACGGCGATTTTTTCATGGCTAGTGTCAATTTGCAGGTTTGAAATAAGCGGTCCGGAAGCGAATGACATGCGCCCGCAACCGCGATAGCTTGCTGCTCCAGCCTATAAATCTGCTGCGGGATGCGTGATGGCGACTTCTTTCACAACGGGTCTGCGGAGTTATGATGAGGCGTTCATCCAACATGGCTATTCCCAACTGATTGCAGCAACGAATAGCCCGGCCACGGGCATTTGCGTTGATGGATTCCAAGCCGGGCTGGTTGACGAGACTGAGGTGGAAATCGACGTCCCGCCGATGGATTTGCATGTGTTGGCGCAGGTAATGTCTGAACGGCCGTTGGTATTTACCGACTTCAACTGCCGCAAGCGTTCTGCCGTCCAGCTACGGCCGCGCTACTGCCTCAGCGTTCCGGCAGGCACACCGAGCTGGTGGGATTCGCGCCAGAAATCGGGCCTTGTCCTCCACATCAGCTTCCAACAGGCTGCGCTGGAACGCTGGGCCGGCGGTAATGCCGTGATACTGCGGCCATATTTGCAACTGTACGACCCCGAACTGGACCGGGCAACGTCGGCGTTGGTGCGTGAATTGCACAATGCCAATGCGTCGACGGGGCTTTATCTTGAAGGATTGGCCCTACAGATTGCGGCTACGCTGATGCGGATCGACGATCATTCCGCGAAGCGAACCTATGGCAAAGGAAAGCTTGCCGGTTGGCAACTTCGGCGGATTACCCAATATCTTGCCGATTGCCTTCACGAAAATGTCTCGATTGCCGATTTGGCGCATCTCGCCAATTTGTCCCACTTCCATTTTGCACGAGCCTTCAAGCGAACGACTGGCAAAACGCCGCATGGCTTCGTCCGCGCAATGCGCTGTGACCGGGCCAAACAACTGTTGATCAACTCGAACTTAAGCGTTGGTGCAATTTCGGTTGCCGTCGGTTATGAAACGCCTCAGGCTTTCGCCCGGATGTTCCGGGCCGAAGTCGGGGCGAGCCCATCGGAATTTCGCCGGCAAATGCAGGCCTAGCTATTGCGTAAAGTGTATCGCAGACTGGATCGCCGATGCCGGTCGATGGATCGCGCTACCTCGATTAATTGCTGCCCTTGGTGACCCACCCACCGCCAAGAGCCCGAAACAGGGCCACTTGTGCCTCAGCAACCGCGCCATCGGACTGCGCACGGGCGCTGCGTGCTTCAGCCCGACCACGCTGGGCATCGACGAGATCGAGGAAACTGTCCCCGCCCGCCCTGTAGCGCGCCTGTGTCAAATCGGCTGCGACTTCGCTCGCCGCCTGCGCGCGGCGAAGCGATGCGTTGCGCTCCACTGCGCCAGCATATCGCGCGAGGGCCTGCTCGGTTTCCTGTAACGCACGCAGCACGGCCCCATCAAAGGTGGCGAGCGAGGCTTCAGACTGCGCCTCGGCCTGCCTAATGCGCGCACGCGCGACGCTGATGTTGGGAAAGCTCCAGCTGATCAAAGGGCCAAGCGAAAAGCTCTGCGAAGCTGAATTGCCAAGGTCTCCGATATCACTGGCACCAAGACCGACCGACCCCAGCAATCGGATCGAGGGATAAAGCTCGGCCGTGGCAATGCCGATGCGCGCAGTGTCCGCCGCGAGTTGCCGCTCGGCACGGGCGACATCGGGCCGCCGCGCCAGCAGTGCGGCGGCATCGCCGACCGGAATGGAGCGTGTCACACGCGGTGTTTGCATACATTGCCCGGCCGCCTCATCCGCAGCGGCTGGCGGATCGCCGGTTAACGCTGCCAACGCGTAAAGCGAAGCGCGGCGTTCTGCGTCGAGCTGCGGAATCTGCGCGGCAATCTGCTCGGTGAGCAGCGTTAAGCGCGCCACATCGCGGCGGGTGCCGCGGCCCGCGGTCAGCTGGCGTTCTGTTAGCTCGAGCGTCTTGCGCTGCAGCTCGAGCGTCTCGCGGGCTAGCGCCAATTGCTCGCTCTGACTGCACAATTGCGCATAGGTGCGCGCGGTCTCGGCAGCGATAGCAATGCGCGCGGCGGCTACATCGGCGCGTGCCGATTCGGTGTCGGCGCGGGCAGCTTCGACCGACCGGCTAACTCTACCGAACAGATCGACCTCATAACCCAAGTCGAATCCAAGCGAAAAGCTGTCGAATTCGGTGGCTTGCGACTGGAACGACAGGCCGGGCTGAACCCCCGCGCGCTGGCGACTATACTGCGCGCTCGCATCCGTCGATGGCAAGCGCTGCGACCGCACTTCGGACAGGGCCGCGCGCACCCGGGCGAGATTCGCAACGGCCACCCGTACATCGGTGTTGCGGTCCAATGCGCGCAGCACCAGCCGATCAAGCACCGGATCGTCGAATAACTGCCACCAGCTTTCATCAGTAGCGTCGCTGACAACGAGATCTTGTGGCAGCGCTTCGACAAAAGCCTGCTTGGGCTGCACTGGCATTTGCGGCTGAACGAAATCAGGGCCGACGGCACAGCCGCCAATCAAAAAGGCGGCACCGAAGAGCAAGCGGTGCGGCTTCATGTCGTCGCCTCATTTGGAGAATCGGAAGCCTGCGAGGCGCCTTTGGTCCGCTGGCTCAGCCAATCACCCAAACGGCGCGAGGCGACATAGAAAGCTGGCGTGAAGAGCAGTCCGAACAGCGTCACGCCGATCATCCCAAAGAACACCGCGACGCCAAGCGCCTGCCGCATTTCTGCACCGGGACCGGAACCGATCACCAGCGGCAGCGTGCCAAGAATGAAGGCGATCGACGTCATGATGATCGGACGCAGCCGCTGCGCGGCTGCCCGCTGGGCCGCTTCCATCGTCGACAACCCTTCGGCTTCACCCTGGTGCGCAAACTCCACAATCAATATGGCATTTTTGGCTGCCAGCCCGACCAGCACGACCAGCCCGATCTGGGTGAGAATATTATTGTCTAGGCCAAGCAGATTGACGCCGAGCATCGCCGCGAGCAAGCACATGGGGACGATCAAAATGACCGAAAGTGGCAGGATCAGGCTTTCATATTGCGCGGCTAGCAACAGAAAAATGAACACGACCGCTAGGCCAAAGACAACGATACCGGTGTTACCGGCCTGCTGCTGTTCATACGCAAGCTCGGTCCAGTCAAAGGCAAAGCCTTGCGGCAGCGTTTTGGCGGCAAGATCCTCCATGGCGGCAAGCGCAGCGCCGCTGGAGGCGCCGGGTGCGGCCTCGCCCTGCAGTTCAGCGGCAGGGTAAAGGTTGAAACGGACGACGCGGTATGGGCCGCTGTCATTGCGCAGCGTCATGACCGAAGAGAGGGGAACCATTGCACCGCTGTCAGAGCGCGTCTCGAGGTTGCCGATGTCGACTATATCGTCGCGATAAGGGGCATCGGCCTGCGCCGTCACGCGAAAGGTCCGCCCCAGATAGTTGAAGTCATTGATATAGGTCGAACCAAGATAGGTCCCCAATGTGGAAAACAGCCTGTCCACCGGCACTCCCAGCTGCTCGGCGCGCTCGCGGTCGATGTCGGCGCTCAGGCGCGGGGTACGCACGTTGAAGGTGGTGAAGGTATTGGCGACACCAGGCGTTTGGTTCGCGCCCATCATCATCTGGAAGGCCACGCGCTCGAGCGCGGCATAGCCGGCCCCCGACCGGTCTTCGACCATCATCTTGAACCCGCCGCCGGTGCCGATGCCGGCCACTGGCGGCGGCGCGATGACCAAAAGATTGCCGGCGGTGATGGAGCTCATCGCGCCGCGCAATTCGTTGGCGATGTCATCGGCCGAGCCCGCCCTATCAGCATGCGGTTTAAGGGTGACAAATATCGCACCAGCGTTCGGAGCGTTGGTGAAGGTCGCGCCGTCAAACCCGGCAAAGCCGACAGTCTGATCAACCGCGCCATTTTTGAGCGCGATGCTTTGCGCTGACCGCAGCACCTCGTCGGTGCGTTCGAGCGACGAACCTGGCGGCAACTGCGCCACCACAATCAGATAGCCTTGGTCTTGGGCGGGGATGAAGCCGGTGGGCGTTGCGGTAAGTCGCCAGCCTGCCAGCGCAATCAGGATGAGATAGGCGACGCCAACCATTCCCAGCGTGCGCAGGAGCCGGGCGGTGAGTCGGCCGTAACGCTCGGACAGCCGGGCAAACCAATGGTTGAAACCGGTGCCGATGCGCTTGGGCAAGCCCCGCCAGCCATCGTTCGCCGGCGTGGTGTCGCGCGGTTTCAAAATCAGCGCCGATAGGGCGGGCGATAGTGTGAGCGAGACGAAACAGGAAAAGGCGGTCGCACTGACGATGGTGAGCGCGAACTGCTGATAGAACTGACCAGATATGCCTGGGATGAAAGCGGTGGGGATGAACACACCCATCAGCACCAGCGCGATAGCAATCAGCGCGCCCGAGACTTCGTCCATCGTCTTATGCGCCGCCGCGAACGGGCTCAGCCCTTCTTCTTCCATCAGCCGCTCGACATTTTCGACCACGACAATGGCGTCGTCGACGACGATCCCGATGGCGAGGACCATCCCGAACAATGACAAATTGTTGAGCGACGCACCAAATGCTGCCAGCACGGCGAGGCTGCCAACCAGCGAAATCGGAATGGCAATAATCGGAATGATGGCCGCACGCCAGCTTTGCAGGAAAAACAGGATTACGATGGCAACCAAAATCACGGCTTCAATCAGCGTGTTGCGCACCGCATCGATCGACGCAGAAATATAGTTGGTCGGATTATAGGCGATGCGGTGTTCGAGGCCGGGCGGAAAATCCCTCGCGGCGCGCTCGACCTCGGCAATAACATTCTGTGCGGTGGTGAGCGCATTCGAACCGGGTAATTGCGTAATGGCAATCGCAACGGTTGGCTGGTTGGAAAGATAGGCGTTGGTGCCATAATCTTGCGCGCCGAGCTCAATCCGCGCGACATCGCGCAGCCGGGTCAGCCGCCCTTCGCTGTCGCGCTTGATGATGATCTGGCCAAATTCTTCGGGCGAAGTCAGGCGACCCTGGGTCTGTATCCCGAGTTGGAATGCGGTCCCCCCCTTATTGAACGGCGGCTGTCCCACCGACCCGGCAGCGACCTGAACGTTTTTGGACCGAATTGCGGCCGTAATTTCGTCGGCGGTCAAATCAAGGCGTGCCGCGCGTCCGGGGTCGATCCACACCCGCATGTTATAGTCGCGCCCGCCAAAGGTGCGCGCGCCGCCAACGCCTTCGACGCGCGCCAAGCGATCGATCATCTGCAACGTCGCATAGTTGGAGACGTAGGATTGCGGCAGCGACCCGTCGGGCGAGATCAAATTGATGACCATCAACAAATCGGGAGAATTTTTGCGCACCGTCACGCCAATTAGGCGGACATCGGCGGGCAGGCGCGGCTCGGCCGTGGACACACGGTTCTGGACCAGCACTTGGGCACCATCGATATCGGTGCCTTGCCTAAAGGTAACGGTAATGGCGACATTGCCATCGCCTGTGGACGAAGAGGACATGTAGATCATGTCCTCGACCCCGTTGATCGCCTCCTCAAGCGGTGCGGCCACGGTGGCCGCTAGCGTTTCAGCGTTGGCACCGGGAAAGCTGGCGTTGACGACCACCGTCGGCGGCGCGATCTCAGGATATTGCGCCACAGGGAGAGACGGGTAGGCAACAAGGCCCATGATCAGCACCAGCACCGATAGCACGCCCGCGAAAATCGGTCGGTCGATGAAAAAGTGCGGGAACTTCATGGTCGCAGCCTCATCGCGTCGTCGCTTCAGCGGCCGGCGGTGCGCTGATCGGATTGGCAATCGGTGACACATCGTTTGATCGTGGCGCAAGCTTGCGGTCTTGCGGCTTCACTTTCATGCCAGGCTGCAGCCGCGTCAGGCCATCCAGCACCACCATTTCGGTGGGCGCAAGGCCTGCCCTGATGACTCGCAGCCCTTCTACCATCGGGCCTGTTTCGACCACGCGCTGTACCACCTTGCTGTCCTTACCCACGACATAGGCAAGCTTGCGTGTCTGGTCGGTCACTATGGCTTCGTCTGGGATAAGCAAAGCCTTGTAAGAGCCTGAGCCAAGCAGGCGGGCCCTGCCGAACAGGCCAGGCGTCAAAACGCCGCCCGGATTGGCGACTTCAGCCTTGGCGGAGATGGTGCCCGAGTTTGGATCGAGCGCATTATCGACGAACACCATCCGGCCGCGCCAACGATAACTGCTTTCATCAGCGAGTTGAATTTCGACTGGATTGGGTGACGTACGCGACGACCCGCGCTCGCCGGTAAGGTTGAGCCGCGTATATTTGAGATAGAAAGCCTCCGACCCTTCAAAGCTGAACCAGATCGGATTGAGCGTCACAATCCGCGTCAACGCTGTCTGTCCCGCCTGCACAAAATCGCCGCGGCTTACCATCCGATTAGAGGCGCGACCAGAAATGGGGGCCCGGATCTGCGTAAATTCAACGTCGAGCCGCCGCGCTGTAATGGTTGCATCAGCAGCCGCGCGCGCAGCCTGCGCAGAGCGCACCGCCGCAACCCGCGTGTCATACTCTTCGCGGCTGATTGCCTCGATCTTGAGGAGCTCGTCAGCGCGCGTCAGCTCGCTACGGGCATTGACGAGGCTCGCGTCAGCGCTAGCGCGTTGCGCCTGCGCTTCGGCAAGAGCGGCTTGGTAGGGACGCGGGTCGATTTCAAACAATGGCTGTCCAGCGCGCACGTCCTCTCCCTCACGGAAATAGATGCGGGTAACTGGACCAGAAACTCTTGGCCTAACTTCGACATCATCGATGGCTTCGAAGCGTCCGACATAATCGTCCCAATCCACAATCTCGCGTTGGAGAGGGCGTGCCACGCTGACAGTGGGGTCGGGCGGCGCCGATTGGGGGGTTTCGCCGCAAGCGGCGAGAATGAGCGCGGTAAGGACAACAAGCTGTCTAATGGCACCCTCCAGCTATTCGACGCGATTCGAAGAAGGCTATTCAACGTTCAGGAAACGGCCAGCGAATTCGCGAAGCCCGTAGCCGAAGCCCTTCAATCGTCGCAATTCTGGTGCTTTTTCGCAAGAAGCGCGACATGCTCCAAAACGCATGCCTTATCACCGCCATGCCGATGGCAAGAATTCCCCGCTACATTCGCGAATTTCATGAATTAATCTCGATCTTTGTATCGCTCTCAAAAGCCAAGTAAAAACTCTCGCTCTACCGGAAAAGTGCGGGGATCGGTCAACCCGTCCAGTTCGAACTCACTGCCGATGTCCGGAGGACACTGACATCGTGGCTGGAGCATCGGGGTGGATCAGCTAGCGACTATCTCTTCCCGAGCCGTATGGACCATGCCGACCCCATGAGCAGACGGAAGGATGCCAGGATCCTGGACGAGTGGATGACGGCGATCGGATTGCGCACATCGGAATATGGTACGCACTCTTTGCAGCGGACCAAGGCCGCAATGATCTATCGGGCCACGGGCAAAATCCGCGCGGTACTGATACTGCTGGGCCACACCAAAATCGAAAATACGGTCCGATATCTGGGTGTCGACGTGGAGGACGCGTTGCCCTTGGCGGAGCGTACGGAAAATTGAATCAGGATGGCGGTCGGCCGATGAAACTGGCCGGCCGCTTTCGCGTCGCGCCATCGCATCCAGAATTGGCCTAGATTGTTGGGGGAGCGTACCGTACAAAATTTGAAGCTTAGATCTCAGCTACTAATTCCGCAGATCGACGTTTGTGAACTCAATCAGAGTTGTCGGGATGAAACGTCATCGCCGGTGCCGTCAATTTTATTCTCGGGCGCCGACCTGCGAACAAAAAAGACAAGTAGCAAGGCAAGGGCTGTCAGCACCCCGATCAATAGCCAAGCATCGTTGATGGCCTCGACCAGGGCCTGCCGCTCCACCAAGGGGCGGACCATCTCCTCGGTGAATTCGTCGGGCGGTATGCCGATCTGCTCGATGAAAGCGTCGCGGGGTATGCCGATCTTTACCGCGGTTTCGACGTTCCCTGCCTTCAATTCCTCGACGATTTTCCCCCCGTAGGTCGCGGCGCGGCTGAAAATCGTGGTGTCAATCAGGGCAAGGCCGATCGCCCCGCCGAGGTTGCGCATCAGATTGAACAACCCGCTGCCATCCGCCACCAATTCGGGCGACAAGCGCCCCAGCGCCATCCGCGTCGGCGGCAGCAAGCAGAACATGGTTGCAACGCCTCGCACGATCTGCGGGAGGAGCATTTCTGCAAAATCGGTGTCCGCGGTCTGCGTGGTGCTCATCAGCAGGCCGACCGCGAAAAGGGCGAAGCCAAACACAGTTAGCGTGCGCGCGCCAACGCGCTGCTCGAGATAAACCGCGATCGGCGCCGTGATGAGCTGGGCGATGCCCGTGACCAGCATGATCTCGCCGATGCGCAAGGCATCATGTTCGCGCACGAGACCAAGAAAGAACGGCATCAGATAGGTCGAACCGAACAGCCCCACACCAAGTATGAAGCTCAACGCGCAGCCGATGGCGAAATTGCGGTCCTTGAAACACTGCAGTTCGACCAGCGGATCGGGTGACCGGGCGGTGCGCCAGACGAACCAAGCCGAACACAGAGCAAAGGCCACCAGCAACGCCGCCACGCTTCGCGAGAGCCAGCCATCGGTCGGCGCATCCTTGAGGCCGATCTGAAGCGCGGTCAGTCCGACCGCCAGCAAAGTCAGCGCCGCCGCATCGACCGACCGGTTGGATCGCACATTGCTTGCCGTACCGCGAAGGGTGAGCGCAGCCCCGACTGCCGCCAGAATGCCCGGCAGAATGTTGATCCGGAACAGCCAGTGCCAGGAATAGGTTTCGGTGATCCAGCCGCCCACAATCGGGCCCACGGTCGGTGCGAAGACGGCGGCAACACCGGCAATTGTCGTGGCAATTCCCTGCGAACGCAGCGGAAATAGCAGGAATACCGCTGAAAACACCGCCGGAATCAAAGTGCCTCCGGCAAAGCCTTGGATGATTCGCCAGGCGATCAGCGAGGCGAAGGTCTCGCTCTGCGCGCATCCGATCGATGCGACGGTGAACACCGACACAGCCGACACAAACAGCCACCGCATGCTCAGTCTTGCGGTCAGGAACCCCGTCAGCGGTATCGCCACAATCTCGGCGGTGAGATAGGCGGTCTGGATCCAGATCATCTGGTCCGCGCCGATGTCGAGCGCGCTCTGGATCGTCGGCAGCGACGTCGCAACGATCTGGATATCCAGGATCGCCATGAACATGCCGATGCACATGAATATGAAGCCAGCCCAGGTTCGCAGACCTGCCTCGGGTATTTCGCTGGCGTTCATTACATGTCAGGTAGCCGAAGGCGGGAGCCTGACCAAGGGAAACTGGCATCCGTTTTCGATCCGGCGCCGTATTTGATTGAAGGAACTATCCTTCTATGGTGCCGTTCCCTTCAGAAACAAAAACCAGACTGCCGGTCAATCGGCCAATGCGAGGCTCCCTTGAAGATTCCGGTAAGCATTCATTCACTCGCTACGGCGACGCCGCCGAATATCCTTGACCAAACGACAGGCGCGCAGGTTGCCGAACAGCTGCTCGGCGGGGCTTTCGAGGATTTCGGAAGGCTCCGGGCGATCTACGGCAATGCAGGGATCGAGTTCCGCCAGCTGGCCCGTCCGGTCGCATGGTATATGCAGCCGCGTACCATCGTCGAACGCACCGAAGTCTATTTGGAAGTGGCGCTCGATCTATTCGTCGAAGCGGCGGAGAAGGCGCTCTCCGAATCGGGGATCGCGGCGCACGAGGTGGATGCCATCGTCACCGTCTCGTCCACCGGCATCGCTACGCCGAGCCTGGAGGCGCGCGCCATGGGGCGGATGGGCTTCCGAAGCGATGTTTCGAGAGTTCCAGTGTTCGGTCTTGGCTGTGCCGGTGGCGTCTCGGGACTGGGCCTCGCCGCTAAGCTCGCGCAGGTTGGTCAGGGCGCCACGGTCCTGTTCGTCACGGTCGAGCTGTGCAGCCTTGCTCTGAGGACCGAGAATGTCGGCAAGGCAGACGTGGTCTCGACCGCACTGTTCGGAGATGGTGCAGCGGCCTGTGTGATTCGCTCGGGCGATGAAGGTTTCACCCAGATTTCCGGCAGCGCCGAAAAGACCTGGGCCGATACTCTCGATATCATGGGCTGGCAGATGGAGTCCGCCGGTCTGGGCGTCATCCTCAACCGCGCCATTCCCGCCTTCGCCCGCAAGGAATTCCGCGGCGCGGTCGAAGAGATGCTGACTCCTCAGAATATCCACATCGACGAGGTTGATCGCTTCATCTGCCATCCCGGCGGGGCGAAAGTCGTCGATTCGATCGAGGTGGCACTCGCCTTGCCGCAGGGGAGTCTCAACGATGAACGCGAGGTTTTGTACCGGCACGGTAACATGTCCGCGCCGACCGCCCTGTTTGTGCTCGACCGCGTACGAAAGCAGGGCCTGCCGCCGCTGGCGGTGATGACGGCACTTGGCCCCGGTTTCACCGCCAGCACTGTAACCTTGCGGAGCGCGGCATGACTCTGCCCTATGCCATCATGCTGTTCATCACGCTTCAGCGGATATCCGAGCTTATCATCGCGCAGAGAAACACCAAGGCACTGCTCGCGCGCGGCGCGGTGGAGTACGGGCGATCGCATTATCCGGTGATGGTGCTGATGCACGCATCGTGGCTGGCGGTCTTATGGGGAACTGTCGGTGGCGCGCCGGTATACATGCCCTTGCTTGCGGTCTTCGCGGTTTTGCAGGCCATGCGCGTTTGGGTGCTGGCGACGCTGGGGCGGCGCTGGACGACGCGGATCATCGTTCCCAAGAATGAGGCGCCGATCGTCAGCGGGCCGTTCCGCATCATGCGCCACCCGAACTACTTCGTTGTCATTTGCGAGATCGCGGTCGTGCCGCTGATGTTTGGCCTCGTCTGGGTGGCGGTGCTGTATTCCGTGCTGAATGCGGCCATGTTGTGGGTGCGTATCCGGGCGGAGAATGCCGCCTATTCCGATGTCGCCGCCTGACCGTTCGTCTGACGCCGCGCCAAGGCTTCGCGCTCGGCCTTGATCTTGAGCATCGCTGCTTTACACGTCGGCGATGTCTTCTCGATATTCCGGATCATGCACGCCTCGACCTTCTTACGGCTCAGCGATTTCATCTCCGCAGGGCAGAGGATGCGGGCTTCCTTGACACAGGCTTTCTTGCCGGGATCGGGCGCTGCGATGGCCAGTGAGCTGATTGCAATCGACGCCAAGATCGCTCCGATGCAAAGAGCGATACTGCCAATTCCATGCCGTTTCATGTTCCGAGTTTCCTCTGGAGGTCCCAAGTCGTTGTCCGCGACTGCAATGATCGGTTTGAACCATCGGTGAATATATAGGTCAAGGGGCGCAATCATGATGCCCGCCGCTTGGCGATTGCGATCACCCCTGCAGATTTCTACCCCGCGTTCAGAGCTGCAGCGCTTAGCCTGGCGCAGCGGGTTCTGCCAACCACGGCTGAGGAGTCGGTATCTGAAAGTCAGCTTTCCCGCCTTTCCGAGCTGAGAGCCGTCAGTCTTCAAGCGGCCCAATCGCATACCTGGTCAAAACCGTCGATGCGGATTGGAGGCCAGAGACCCTGGCCAAACGAGTGCCATTATCAGGCATGTTTGGGACACTAGTGGCAAGCGGTCGACTCTCACGCGCGCGCTTTTGCGGCGTTTCGGGGCCAAAAGTGACTACTCTTTGGTTCAGTGAATATGGTTGGAGGCCCGAGCCGGAATCGAACCGGCGTGCAAGGATTTGCAGTCCTCTGCGTCACCACTCCGCCATCGGGCCACCGAGGCTGCAACCGGGCTGGACCGCGTTAATGCGAACTGCCGGCCGGGGTCAGGGGCGGGCTAGTGCGGCGAACGCTGCCTGTTGTCAAGCGATACGCATCGGCCTTTCGTCGATGCACAGCGCGCTGCCCCTTGGCGGCAGCGGATGGCACGGCTATGCGCGGGGCATCGGACTGTTGCATGTCCAAACGCAATCCAAGCTGTATTACTATTGCAATACAGCTTGGATTGCGTTAGATAGCGCGACAAGCCGCTGACAATTGGAAGAGACCGGACGTTTTCATGGCCACCCAGCTTCGCGAAGCCAGTTATGCCGACATGCGCGCTGCGATGGTCGATTGCCAGCTGCGCACCAACGATGTGATTGATCCGGCGCTGATTGCGGCCATGGGCCGCGTACCGCGCGAAAAATTTGTACCCGAAGCGCTGGCGGCCGTGGCCTATATTGATCGACCGATCGCGCTGGACGGGACGCGGCGCATGAATCCGCCCTTGGTCACCGCGCGGCTGTTGGTGGCTGCCGAGATTGCGGCTGGCCACCGCGTGCTGCTGGTTGGTGCGGCCACGGGTTACGCCGCCGCCATTCTGCAGGATTTGGGCGCCGAGGTTATTGCTCTGGAGAGCGATGCCGCGCTGGCCGCCGCTGCGCGCACAGCCTTGGGCGACTTGGGCGTGACAGTGACCACCGGCCAACTGGCAGCCGGCGTCCCGGGCGATGCCCCCTTTGATCGTATTGTCCTCGACGGCGCGATTGAACAGCTTCCCGATGCGCTAGCCGCGCAGCTTGCCGAAGGCGGCGTGCTGGTCTGTGCCTTGCGCGAAGGCGCGGTGACGCGGCTAGCCCGCGGCGTGAAGGTGGCAGGCACGCTGACACTGCGCCCCTTTGCTGACATGGACGCTGCCGCGCTCCCCGGTTTTGTGCGGGAGAAGGGCTTTACCTTCTGACCGGCCTATTCTTCCTTTTTTCCTTTGCCACGGGCTCTTCCTCTATGTCGCATACAAATTCTTCTCAACCTGCCCTGCGCCTGACAGGCTGGCTTGCCGGCACGGCGCTGGCCGCGCTGGTCGTAACCCCCGCCGCCGCCGAAACGCTGCAGGGCGCGCTTACCAAAGCGTATGAGAATAATCCGACGCTGACGGCGGCGCGGGCAGGGCAACGGGCCAATGATGAGAACGTGCCGATCCAAAAGGCTGCTGGATTGCCCAGTGCGGGTGCCAGTGTCGACTTCAGTGAGAATCTGGTGATCCCCGGCAACAGCTTTTTCGTCGCCAAGCGCTCGGTGCAGGTCGGAGGCCGCGTTGCGGTGCCGATTTATCAGGGCGGCGCGGTGCGCAATGCCGTGAAGGCGGCCAAGGCACGCGTTGAAGCAGGCCAGGCGGACCTGCGCGCTACCGAGGCGAGCGTTTTTTCGCAGGTTGTCGGCGCTTATATGGACGTGATCCGCGACCAGGCGATCGTCAAGCTCAACCAGAAGAATGTCGCGGTGCTCCGCACGAATTTGCAGGCGGCCCGCGACCGTTTCGAGATCGGCGACCTGACGCGGACGGACGTGGCCCAGTCGGAAGCGCGGCTGGCGCTCGCCGAAGGCGACCTGCGCGGCGTGGAAGCCAATCTGATTGCCAGCCGCGAGGCTTATGTCCGGCTGGTTGGCGAAGCGCCGGTCGATCTTGAAGCGCCGCCGCCGCTGCCGGGCTTGCCGGCGTCGCCTGAAGACGCCGTGGCTATTGCGCTCGCGACCAACCCCGATATCGAGGCTGCGAACCAGCTGGTTAATGCCAGCCGCGCCGATATTGGCGTGGCGCGTGCCAGCCGGCTGCCTTCGCTCGAAGCGACGACGCAAGGCGGCTATAACAACAACCTCAATTCGATCCCGGCGGCGAACACCACATCAGACAATGTTACGACGAGCGTGACGGCGGGCGTCACGCTGACCATTCCGCTGTTTCAGGGCGGACGCCCGGCGGCGCAGGTTCGGCAGGCGCAGTCGCGCACCAGCCAGGCGATTGAAAACTATGTCGAGGTTGAACGCGGGGTGATTGCACAAACGCGCGGTGCCTTTGCCGCCTGGCAAGCGAACCAGCAGATTATTGCTGCAACCCAGCAGGCGGTCAGCGCCAACGCGCTTTCGCTGGAAGGGGTCCGCGCCGAAAATAGCGTCGGCACCCGCTCCATCCTCGATATCTTGAACGCAGAACAAGAACTCTTGTCGACGCAGGTCCAACTCGTCAGCGCGCAGCGCAATGCCTATGTTGCTGCCTTCAGCCTGCTGGCCGCCATGGGTAAGGCCGAGGCGCGCGACCTGGGTCTGGGTGGCGGCACGCTTTATGACCCAGAGGTCAACTATCGCCGGGTGCGCGGGCAGATTTTCGACTGGAATGACGATCCCGCGCCGAAGCAGGTGGCCACTGACACGCGGGGTGTGGCTGCTGCCAACGCCGACGCGCCCTAGGCTGCTGACCTTTGGCGACCCGTCCCGTGCCGGGACAATAAGGCTTGGCAACTTCCGCTTCACGGCGATAGAAGGCCCTTTCCGGCAAGGGCCGGGCTAGAAGGGGACCCGCTGTGGGCGATATGTCGCGCGAACCATCGATGGAAGATATCTTGTCCTCGATCCGCAAAGTGATTGCGCGCGACGATACGCCGCCGCGCATGGTCAATGGCGGCAACGGCCAGCACGACGATGACGATCGCGATGTGCTGGAGCTGAGCGATGAATCGGATGACGCGCCCGATTCGGCGGCCCCTGGCGCTGAGCTGGTTGCCGCCGCCGCCGCCGATGCGGCGCGCCGCTCGCTCGACGCGTTGAGCGCCGTTGTGCAGCCGGTCGAAGCGCCTGCCGTCGTGTCGGCTCCAGCCGCTGGCGGAAGCCGCACGCTCGATGATGTCGTGACCGAGGCGCTGCGGCCGCTGCTCAAGCAATGGCTTGATGCCAATTTGCCGCCGCTGGTTGAAGCCATGGTGGCGAAGGAAATCGCCCGGATTACCGGGCGGCGGCTTTAGCTTACCCAGCTTTCCAGCAGGAATCGGGCAATTGCCAGCGAGGGCGGAGCCATGAAGGGCGCGTCGGGCGCGCCGGCAAGCGCAGCCACCACGTCATCGCGCGTTACCCACATTGCCGCTTCTAATTCAGTCGTATCGAGTGTCAGCGCTGGGTCATCGACCAGCGCCATGCAACCGATCATCAGCGACGAGGGAAAGGGCCAGGGCTGGCTGGCGGCGTAGCTAACGCTGTGCGCGCGTACGCCAGCTTCTTCCCAAAGCTCGCGCATCACCGCCTCTTCAAGCGATTCGCCCGGTTCCACAAACCCGGCGAGCGCGGAAAAGAAGCGCGGCGGGAATTGTGGCTGGCGGGCGACCAATGCGCGGTCCCCGCACAGCGCGAGCATAATGACCACGGGATCAACGCGCGGAAAATGTTCGGCGCCGCAATCACCGCATTTGCGCCCCCAGCCACCACGAAACAGTGCTGTTCGTGCACCGCATACCGCACAGTGCCGGTGCCGCGCATGCCAGTCGACCAAGCTGCGTGCCGCACCATAGAGCGCCGCCTCGTCGCGGCTCAGCAGCGGCAAAAGGCGCATGACGGTGCGCGAGCGTGCATCAATTTTTGTACCCGCCACCGGCTCGGCGACGAAGTGCGGAACGCCCGCCGCATCGATTCCAAGCAGCATCAGCCGTTCGGGTTCGGTCAGCCCGGCCGCCTCCCACGTTAAGCCAACGCCGTCGCCCGGAACGAAATCAATGCCGTCGAGCACCAGCGCGCGCGCGCGCGGATGGCGGCGCGCTGTGGCCAGCCGTTCGGGATCGGTCCGGAGCTGGTCGGCGCGGTCCAGTGCCCCGCCAGTAAAGCCCAGCGGCCTCACGCCGCGCCAAGGTCTTGCAAGATAACCTCACCAATCCGCCGCTGGAAATCCAGCGTGTCGGACGGGATATATTGAGCATAACCGGCGCCACGCACACCGCGCAGCGGGTTAACGAACGCCAATGTCCCGGCGGCTCCTCCCCAACCAAAAATACCAGGTCCGCCCGGATTGCCCGGCAGCGACACACGTCCGCCCGCGCCGAAGCCTTGGCCGTCGACGAACGTGCCCTTCCGTTCGATGCTGTCGTCAATCAGGTTGGACATGGCGAGCATCGCGGCTTTTTCGCTCATTAGCCGGGTCGACCCGATGGCGCCCTTGCCGGCCAGCATCAGCAGAAAACGGTCGAAATCGCGCGCACTGGACACTAGTCCGGCCCCGCCAAAGGGAAATTCGGGCTTGTCCAGATAAATGCTGCTCGCCGCGGGATCGATGGGCACCAGGGCACCGCCAAAGGGTGAGTAGTTTGTGGTGAGCCGTCCGACTTCGCTGGCTGGAACCTGGAAAAAGGTGCTGGTCATGCCCATCGGGCCAAACATCTCTTCGGCCAAGAAGGCATCGAACGGCCGACCGCTTGCCACTTCGATAACGCGCCCTAGCAGATCGAGCGACACCGAATAGCTCCACCGCGTACCGGGTTCGTAAACGAGCGGCAATTTTGCCAGCCGATCAGCAAATTCGGCCAAGCTGGGGGCGACAGGGGCATTGTCAACGCCGGGCAGGGGCAAGCGCGTCACCTTGCCCGGAAGCAGACCATTTTTGGTATAGGCGTCTTTGATCGGTCCCTTCTGGATGATCGAATAGCCAAGTCCGGCAGTGTGGGTTAGCAAATGGCGCACAGTGATGGCGGTTTTCGCCGGCCGTACATCGGTCAGCGAGCCATCGGGCGTTACTTGCACCTGCATCTTGGCAAAAGCGGGCAGCAGGTCGGCAATCGGCTGGTCGAGGCCCAGTTTGCCCCGGTCGATCAACATTATTGCCGCGATGCCGGTGACCGGCTTGGTCATGGAATAGATGCGCCACAGGCTGTCGGCATCGACCGGCACCGGCCCGCCCAGCGCTGTCGCGCCGGCCGCAACATATTGCGGCGCTGCCAGCCCGCGCCCGATACTGGCCAGGGTTCCAGCGAGCTGTTTGCGCTCGACAAAGCCGCTGATGAACGCCCGCGTTGCTGGAAATGCAGGACCGCTATCCACCAGCGCTAAAGCAGGCCGCGTTGTGGCGGCTACGCCGCTCGCGAGTGCCAGCCCGCCAAGCATTGCCCGGCGCGAAACCATCATGTTCATTCTTCTTCCTTCCGCATCGCATCCACCGCTTTGCGATAGAGCGTTGGCAGCCCTGCTGCGTCAAGCGCATTCAGCGGCCACCATTCGCCTTCGGCACCAAGTGGGGGTTCAGGTCGCCGCACGACGGCCAGTTCCAGATCGAAATGTGTAAAGCTGTGCCGCACCCGTACAGCAGCGTCATCGGCGCCGCTCACCGCGCGCCAATTGTCGCCAGGCAGACCGCGCATCCCTCCCAGCATGCCTTTGTCGGCGCGGCGTTCCAACCAGATCGCGCCATCGCCTTCAATCCACCAGGCAGTGCCATGACGCTGAGGTTTGGCCTTTTTAGCCAGTTTGACGGGCAAGGTTTCGGCGATTCCGGCGGCCTTGGCTTTGCAATCCTTGGCCAAAGGGCAATCGGCGCAGCGCGGTGCTCCTACCGTGCAAATGGTCGCCCCCAGATCCATCAATGCTTGCGCAAAATCGCCCGGCCGGGACAAGGGGACCAGCGGCGCGAGCGCTGCACGGATTGCTGCTTTCGCCTTTGGCAGCGGCTCATCAATGGCAGCTTGGCGCGCCATGACCCGCTCGATGTTGGCATCGACCACCACGGCGCCGCGGCCAAAGGCAATCGCTGCCACGGCTGCTGCTGTGTAATCTCCAATCCCGGGCAATTCGCGCAGAACCGATTCATCTTCGGGGAAGCGCCCTCCATGGCGCGCTACCACTGCCCGCGCGCAGGCGAGCAAGTTGCGAGCGCGCGCATAATAGCCTAGCCCGGCCCATGCCGCCATCACTTCGGCATCATCGGCTGCCGCCAAGTCGAAAACCGTCGGCCAGCGCGCGGTGAAGCGTTGCCAGTAGCCCGTCACCGCGGCGACCGTGGTTTGTTGCAGCATCACCTCGGCCAGCCACACGCGATAGGGATCGGGTACGGCGTCGTTGCCGGGTGGTATCCGCCACGGCAGGTCGCGCGCATGCGCATCATACCAGCGCAGCAGCCGAAACGCGAAATCATCGTTCCTCTGGACGGTCACCCCCGCGCTATGGCATGGCTAGCTTCATGGCGAAAGCGGTGAACACTGGCGATAACAAACGACCGGCTGGCGGCCGAAAAGCTGCGCCTGTGGAACGCCAACGTGGCGGCCCGGCGCGCGCCATCGCCGACCTGGTCCCTGCAATCGGCGGCGCTGCATTCCGCAAATTTGGCTTCATCCAGGCATCGCTGGTGACGCGCTGGCGCGACATTGTCGGCGACCGGCTGGCCGACGTTACCGAACCCGCGATGATCCGCTTTCCGGTGGGACAAAAGGCGGGTGGCACGCTGCACCTGACCATATCGGGCGCGCACGCGCCGATGCTGCAGCATGTCGAACCCGACCTGATTGCGGCGGTGAACCGCTTCTTCGGCTATGCCGCCATCGCAAGGGTGAAGATGACGCAGGGTCAGGTATCGCCCGCGCCGCGTCCGGTTCAGCCCGCAGCCATATCGCGTGCCGTACCCGCTGAACTGGGCGATTCGCTGCGCGCCGTGACGGACCCCGAACTGCGCACCGTGCTCGAACGCATGGCGGCGGGACTTGGTGAGCGTCCGCGCCTGCCGAAAATCAGTTGAGACCAACCATGACCTTTGATCCCGCCCGCCGCACTTTGCTTGCCGCGCTTGCCGCGACGCCGCTGGTTGCAGCGACGAAGGCGGCACCGCGCTTGTCGGCCAAAATGACCGAAACGGGAATCGGCGCCTATCTCGCTGGCAACCCTGATGCACGGCTGCGGCTGGTGCAATATTTCAGCTTTACCTGCGGCGCTTGCGGGGCCTTCGCGGCTGCTGGCGATGCGCCGCTAAAGGCCGGCTATATCGACAAGGGTCTGGTGGCGTTCGAATATCGCAATCTGGTACGCGATCCGCTCGATATGACGGCCGCTCTGCTGGCGCGGGCGAGCGGTCCGGCTGGATTCCCCGGACATTATCGGGCGATCATGGCGGGGCAGTCGCATTGGCTGTTGGGGGCGACGAAGCTGCCGGAAACGGTTCGCCAGAAATGGTTCGAAGGCAGCGTGGCCGAGCGCGCCGCCCGCATTGCCCGCGACAGCGGGCTGGGGGCATTGATGCGCGCGCGCGGGTTGACCGCCGTTCAAATTGAAGCGGCGCTCAACAGCGAGGTTGCCCAAGCCGCGGTCACATCCATGACCAATTTGGCGCGCGGCGCCGACCGTATCCATTCCACCCCCGGATTTGTGCTGCAGGGCAAACCGCTCGACCATGTGCACGACTGGGCAGCGCTGAAATCGCAACTCGACCAGGCGCTGCGTCCCGCCTAAAGAGCGGCCAACACCGACTAATCCGCACAAAGGAACCTTAGCAATGGCATTTCGCTTGGCTCGCAACTTCGCCCTGACTTCGTTTATGGTGCTCGCCCTTTCGGCATGCAGCGGTGGCGGCACCGGTGACGCCACGGCCGAACAACCGGTCGCGGCTAAGGTTGCGGCCCCGGCGGGTAAGGTCTGGTCGGATGTGGCGGTGCGCACCGCCGATGGTGGTCTGTTGATCGGCAATGCCGATGCACCGATCAAGATCATTGAGTTTGCCTCGCTGACTTGTGGGGCCTGCGCCCAGTTTTCAGCCGATTCGGGTGAGGAGTTGAAAAAGGAATTTATCGACAGCGGACGGGTTTCGTTCGAGCTGCGCCATTTCCTGCGCAATCCTATTGACCTGCTTGCCGCCTCAATCATCCAGTGTGCGCCAGTGGATCGCCAATATGCCCTTTCTGCTAATATTTTGGCGACCCAATCAGAGCTGTTTGCCGGTGCAGAAGCCGGCGGTCAGGCGGCGCAGACGGCCATGACCAACGAAGCCGATCCGGCTCGCTTTGCCAAAGCGTCGGAAGCGTTGGGTATCAGCGCTATGTTCCAATCGCGCGGTATGGCCGCTGCCCAGGTTCAGGCCTGTCTCGCTACCCCCACCAACCCTGAAAAGCTGGTCGCGGACAACAACAAGTGGAACGAGGCTTTCCAGATCAGCGGTACGCCCACCTTTGTTATCAATGGTCAAGTTGCTGACGGTGTCGTTGGTTGGCCGGCGTTGCGCGACCGGCTGCGCGCCATGGGTGCGCGCTAAGGCGCGCCGCACCCCCTTGTGCCGCCGATTGCTGCGCGGCATGACGAGCCAAGGGGTTTGCTTTGGCGCAATGTGATTCTTCTGTGACAGGCACGGCGCGCGGCGGGGTTATGCCGTGCAGATAAAGCGCCTGCGCCTTACTGGTTTCAAAAGCTTCGTCGAACCCACCGAGCTCCGCATTGAGCCCGGGCTGACCGGCGTTGTCGGCCCCAACGGCTGCGGCAAATCCAACCTGCTCGAAGCCATTCGCTGGGTGATGGGCGAAAGTTCACCCAAATCGATGCGCGGCGGCGGCATGGAAGATGTGATTTTCGCGGGCACCGCGTCGCGCCCGCCGCGCGACTTTGCCGAAGTCGCGCTGGTGGCGGAGGTGGCGGGTGAGCAACTTGCGACAGTGCTGGGCGGCGAACGCGGCGGCGAGCTGGAAGTGGTGCGCCGTATCGAACGCGGAGCGGGGTCGGCCTATCGCGCCAATAGCCGTGATGTGCGCGCGAAAGATGTCGCGCTGATCTTTGCCGACGCTGCCACCGGCGCGCACAGCCCGGCGCTGGTGAGCCAGGGCAAGATCGCGTCGGTGATCGCCGCCAAACCCGCCGAGCGGCGCGCGATGCTGGAGGAGGCAGCGGGCATCGCCGGGCTGCATGTCCGCCGCAAGGACGCCGAGCAAAAACTGCGGGCCACCGAGGCCAATCTGACGCGCCTGTCCGAATTGACCGCCGACATGGAGCTGCGCGCCGGGGCGCTCCGGCGGCAGGCGCGCGCCGCCGAGCGTTATCGCAAATTGTCCGATGATATCCGCACTGCCGAAGCGCGGCTGATTTTTGCCCGCTGGCGCGATGCTGCGGCTGCAGCAGATATAGCGCGAGCCGAGGCAGTGGCGGCCGAGGCGGCCGTGCGCGACGCCCAGCTTGCCGCCGAAGCTGGAGAGGAAGCGCAGCGCAGCGCCGCTGGCGCTCTTGCCGCTGCGCGCGCGGCGGCGCAGGCAGAGCGCGAGGCGCTAGGGGCACTTGCCACCGAACTTGCGCGCATAACCGGCGAAGAACAGGCCGCGCGCCAGCGGCTGACTGATTTGCAAGCGCAGGCGCAGCGGCTGGCCGATGACCGGGCGCGCGAGGGCGAGCTGGCGCGTGACGCGCATGACGCGCTGACCCGGCTCGACGCAGATAGCAAGACGCTGGCGGCAGAGCTTGCGGCCCATCAAGCCGGGCGTGCAGCGCTCGACGTTGCCGATCTGGCCGCGCAGGCGGCGCTGCGCGATGCTGAAGTGGCGCTAGCGCAAACGCGCGCCGCCGCTGCCAGCGAAGCCGCCGAGCGCCGCGTCGCGCAATCGGCGCGTGACAGTGCCGCCGCCGCCAAGGCGCGCGCAGAAGCCGAAGGCATGCGCGTCGCAGCCGATTTGGCCGCGCTTGGCGACGTTGCCGCCCTCGAAGGCGAGGCCGCCGTCGCCAATGCCAAAGTTTGCGAGCAGGAACAGCATATTGCCGCGGCTGAAGCGGCGCTCGCCGATGCCGATGCTACGCGCGCTGCTGCCGAAACGGCGCTCGCCACCGCCGATATTGACCTTGCGGAGGCACGGGCCGCGCTGGCAGCCCTTGACGGCGAAGTGGCAAGCCTGACCCGCGCCCTATCGTCCAGCAATGGCGGCGGCGCCCGTGCGCTTGATCAGATGCGCGCTGCACCGGGCTTTGAGGTCGCGCTCGCCGCTGCCTTGGGTGATGATCTCGATGCAGAAATTGGCACAGCGGTGACGCGTGGCTGGCGCGGTAGTCTGGCAGGGGCAGGGGATCCGGTCCCGCCAGCCGGTACCAGCGCGCTTGCCGATCATGTCACCGCACCACCGGCGCTGCTGCGGCGATTGCAGCAAATTCTGGTGGCCGATAGCGACTCCGGCCAGCCGCTCAGCGTCGGCCAGCGACTCGTCACGCGCGCAGGAGCGTTGCGGCGCTGGGACGGCTTTGTGTCGAGCGGTGACGGTGCCGTGGCCGCCGAGCGATTGGCGCGCCAGAATCGCCTGGACGAATTGGCAACGCAGCGCCCCAACGTCGAAGGTGAATTGCAGCGGCTCAGTGTGGACCGCGAGCGCTTGGCACGCCAGTCGGCCGCCGCTCGCGAAGCGATCGCCACTGCCCGCGCCGCGCTGGCCGCCGCTGACGACGGCCGCCGCAGCGCGCTGCGAATATTGGATGCCGCGCGCGGTGCGGTCGAACGTCATGCCGCCGCCAGCGCGCTACATTTGCGGCGCCGGACTGAATTGGCCGACGTGCTTCGCGCCGCGAGCGAAGCGCTGGCCGAAGCCGAAGGGCGTCTGGGAATGCTTCCCGCCCAGTCGGTCGCCGATGAGGCCCAGCGCATTGCGGAGGATCGGGCGGATCGCGCCCGCGCCGATGCGTCGACGGCACGGTCCGCAATCGCCGATCACGACAGCCAGTTGGCCACCTTCAAGGCGCGGCAAGCCGTCGCTGCCAGCGAAATCAAAAGCTGGAAGGATCGGGCGGGCGAGGCGGCGCGCCGTGTGAGCGACATGGACAAGCGGGCGGCTGCGCTTGGCAAGGAAATCGACCTGCTGACCGACGCGCCCGGTCAGTTGGCCGCCCAGCGCGACGCTTTGGAAGCACGCCGTGCGGCTCAACAGGCGGCTACTCTGGCTGCGGAAACAGCCGAAGGCAGTGCCACGCGCGCAGTCGAGGCTGCTGATGCTGCCCTAGCTGGTCACCGCGAGGCGCTGGCATCGGCGCGCGAGAATCGTGCCGGTGCGGCGGCCCGCGCCGAGAACGCTGAGTTGCGCCGTATGGAAATGGGACGGCTATCTGGCGAGCGTTTTGAATGTCCGCCGCCCGTCCTGCCCGAACGCGCGGGTTTTGATGGTGGTCTGGTCGGCAGCGCCGCGGATGAATCGGCGCAGCACGACCGGTTGATCGCCGATCGCGAGCGGCTGGGTCCGGTCAATCTAGTCGCCGCCGATGAACTCGCCCAGCTTGAGGCCGAACAGGCGCGCAGCGCGGCTGAAATCGAGGAATTAAGTCAAGCCGTTAACCGGTTGCGAGGGTCCATCGGCAATCTCAATCGCGAAGGCAGGGTCCGGTTGCTCAGCGCGTTCGAGGCGGTTAACGGCCACTTCGAGCGATTGTTCGGCACCTTGTTCGGTGGCGGGCAGGCGCATCTGGAATTGGTCGATGCCGATGATCCGCTAGAGGCGGGGCTGGAGATTATGGCGCAGCCTCCGGGCAAGCGGCTCGGCACCCTGACTCTGCTGTCGGGTGGCGAACAGGCGCTGACTGCCGTTGCGCTGATCTTTGCATTATTCCTGACCAACCCCGCGCCGATTTGCGTGCTCGACGAGGTCGATGCGCCGCTAGACGATGCCAATATCGAGCGCTTTTGCGACATGCTCGACCGCATGGTGCGCGAAACCGACACCCGTTATCTGATCGTCACTCACAACGCCGTGACCATGGCGCGCATGCACCGCCTGTTTGGCGTGACGATGGTCGAGCAGGGGGTGTCGCGGCTCGTATCGGTTGATCTGGGCGGCGCTGAAGAATTGCTCGCGGCGGAATAATCAGGCCGAGGTGCCGACCACCAGCATCGCTGCAAACACCAGCAAGCCGGCAAAGCGGTTGCTGCGGAATTTGGCCAGGGCATCATGGCCATCGGCCGGGTCCAGCGTCACCACTTGGCCAGCGAAGTGGATCGCGGTGGGAAGCAGCGCGACTAGCACCAGTGGATCGGGGCGTAGCTGCCACAGCGCGAGCCCCCAGCCGCCAAGTGCTGCCGAATAGCAAAGCGCGATCCCGCCGCGCACGGCGCGACCCAACGCGCGTGCGCTAGACCGGATACCGACGAGCGCGTCATCCTCGACGTCCTGAAGCGCATAGATGGTGTCATAGCCGACCACCCAGGCAATGGTGCCCAGATAGAGCCACAAAAGCGGCACCCCGCCGCTCTCCGCTATCGCCACCCAGCCGACCCGCGCGCCCCAACTGAAAACGAGCCCCAGCCACAGCTGCGGCCACCAGGTGATGCGTTTCATGAAGGGATAGGCGGCAACCGGCAACAGGCTGCCCAGCGCGACCATTTGCGCGGCAAGCGGCAATTGCAGAAGCACGATGAGCCCAATCAAGCACAGCGCCGCCATCCACAGCGCTGCAGCGCGGCGCGATACCGCGCCGCTGGCGATTGGCCGCATCGCTGTCCGCGCTACCCGCGCGTCAAGGTCGCGATCGATGATATCATTATAGACGCACCCTGCGCCGCGCATGGCGATCGCGCCCAGCAACATCCAGACGACCAAATCCCAACGCTGCGGCAAACCGCCCGCCAGCGCCATGCCGAAGCAGCACGGCCAGAATAGCAACCACCAGCCAATCGGCCGATCGAAGCGGGCGAGCAAAGCATAGGGCCGCACCGAAACTGGCAGCAGTGCGACGAGCCCGCGATGCTGGCTGTCAGGCGGTGGGGCGGCGGCAGCGGTCATAAAATGCCGCTGGCACTCCACGCCCTGACTTTGCAAGCGCTAAATGATCAGGTGCAGGTCCGCACGGGCGCAGCCGGCGACGGGTTATAGATTTGGCTGAGGTCGCGCGATTCGCGCACCGTGAAGGCTGCGGTCGAGCGAATGGTTTGTGGGCCGAGCCATGACCCGAACAGCAGCGGCTGATAGGTATAATAGACTTCAACAAACATCACGGCGCTGCCCGCCGCGGCCTTCACCTCGCGGCCCGCTGGGCCCATGCCGGGAAAGGCCGTGCCGGTCGCGCCATTGCCCGCGACGCCATAGGATGAAGGGCTGGACGGGCGGTTGCCATAGCACCGCTGCCATCGGATCCACTGACCACCCTCGGCGTTGGTTTCCAGGCTGGACAGGATCATCCGTCCGTTGGCGAGAAAATTGAGATCGCCGCTCTGTAACTGGACACCGGTGAACACCTCGTTGATGTCGACCTCGCGTACCTGCGGGGTGACAAGATTGCTGCCTGACGCGATGCGCGCTGCACCGTCGGCGGCGCTAAGCGCAATCTGGCTGATACGCGTGTTGGCCAGCGTCAAACTGGCGATTTCCATCCCGCCAAAGCCCAATAACATCAGAAAGGGCATGGTGTAGGCCAGCTCAACCAAAACCACGCCGCGATTGTCGCGGACGCTTGCCAGCAGGCAGCGCAATGCAGAGATACGAGACCGGATCATGTGCAAATCTCGGTATTGTTGATGTCGTTGGTGTTGAACGGTTGGTTCCGCAAAACGGTTGAAGCCGTGATGGTGGATTCCTGTGGCTGGCCCATAAATTTCCACCCAGGGAATATGCGGTTGATGCGCATTTGCGCCGTGTAGAGCACCACTTCGTCACCGCCGCCCTGGCCGCCCTTGCCCCGATCGGCATCCCAGCTGCCACTGCCATTGGTGTCGGTGAAGCATTCGCCGGGGTCGCGGGTGCCGTTGTTGTTGCTGTCGGTCAGCGGCTCGGGTTTGCTGACGCCGCTGAAATTGTCATAGGCCAGACGCGTATAAGTCAGCGTGGCATCTTGAAACACGGTTTTGACGTTCTCGGAAACCGCTGCGTCGATCGCGACTTGTGAAGCATTGTTCCCTTCCAGCGCCGAATCGCGCGCCGCCCGGTTAACCGCGCCCGACAGCACCGATTTGGCATAAAGCTGCATCGAAAAGTCGTAGATGCCAAATAGCAAGAGAAAGAACACAGGGCAGGTAATCGCAAATTCGACTGCCGAAATAGCCCGCTTATCGCCGACAAAGCGTGCTAGTAGGGGGCGAAGCCGCGACATCATTGCGAAATCCGCAGTTTGGAAATCTGCCGCGCGATGGCCTGGAACTGGGTGTTGAGCGTAGCGGCGTTCGAGGCCGTGAAGGCCTTGTCATTGCCGCTGGCACAAGTGACCAGGGATGCCGTTGCCGTCGTATCGAAATCGATGGTCCAGATCGTAATGCCCTTGGCTTTGGCGGCCGCGCAGATTTGCAGGAAGCGATTTGTGTGACGAGCGTTGCCGTCGCTGTCGCTGGTCGAACCGATCCGCTGCATGGTGTTTTCATGCCCCTGGAAGCTCAGGTTGCCGCGACCAGTGACGATTTCACCGTCGGTCATGAAGATCAGGTGGCGCTGAATGGTGCGGCCATTGGGGGCCACCTGATTTTCGCTGGCGAACAGGCCGTCGGGCGAAATCAGACGCGCCCCCCAAGTCATCCCCGCATCGTGATAGGTGTTGCCGTTGGCGGTGAGCGACTGGATATAGCTGTTGAATGTCGAGCGGTCTGCCGACGTCATTGTCGTCAGCTTCGACGCCACAACCGGGCAGCTGTTCCAGCCCCAGCTATTGCGATCCGATGTGGTCAGTTCCGAAGCCGTGCCACTGCGGGTGAACGCCAGGTCCCCCATTTGCAACCGCCACTGCGTATCTGCGTCGGCGGTGGGCACCAGGTCGATGTCCATGTCAAAAGCATCCGAAGGCGCCGCCGCGTTGCTGGCAAACGGCTCGGTCTTGCGCTCGATGATGCAACCGCTCCACGAAGCGCTTAAATCGGCGCCTTTGTCGCCAACATCGTAAGTGACGCTGCCACCGCTCTTGGCGGAGGATACATCAAACACCCGGTCCTCATAACGATAACGCGAAAAGACCGGGATGGGCGGCTGCGTAACCGTTGAAGGTGTCGTGCGGGTGAAGGTGCCTGTGCGCCGCTGACGCCGACATTGGCTGCCAGTCCAGACGTGCTGGTAGCTGTAGAACTGGAAGTTCTGCCGGTCTTCATAGGTCGTAACGCGATTGCCGTCGGCGTCGATATACTGCCCGGTCTGCGTTCGCGTGACCCCCCCCGATGAAGTGGGCGGCGTGTCCGCAGGATTGGGCGTTTGCGGGCAAGTTGTGCTGTCTTTGCCGCTCGGATGCGGGCTATTGTTTGACCAACTTCCCCAAGTTACCGGCCCGTCAAACGGGGTACCATAGGTGGTAACTCCTGTACCCCATGTAGTGGTATAGACAGGAGTGCGCGAAGGCAGTGTTACTTCATCGGCCAGCCAGCTGCTGTTGGCCGCGGTCAGCACGCTTCCCACGTTCACGTTTAAATTATAGGGTACCACGCCAAAACGGATGCGCCCGTCGCCTACCGCTGCACTGGTCAGTGTGTCAAAGAAGTTCATCGTTGCATTCTTGAGTGCGTCGAGGCGCGTGATGGAATCGCCGCTGTTGACACTCGCCATCGATCCCGTGACGTCGAGGACCAGCATCACGTCGACGTTCGACACTTCCAGCTTGGCGGTGCATTCTACCGACAAGTTAAACTCGGTCTGGCCCATGAGCCGCGTGAGTGTTGTGGGCACCTTGGCCGATGCTGTGCCCTTTACGTTCGACGGACCATCCTGCACCGAATTGAAAGCGATGTTCGTCGAACCATAGAGCCCGGTGTCATAGTTGATGTTGAACATCTTGGTGGCTTCGGCCTTGTTCGCGGTCGTATAGGTCCCGCCCACCATCATGCGGCGTCCGGCCAGAACGCCGGCATCGCAGGCCTGCTGCAGGCGCAAATCCGCCATATATGCCCGGCCAATATCAATGCCCGAGCCAACGATGAGGATGATTGGCACAGTGGACGCTGCAACCATGACAAGGGTGATGCCGCGCTCGTCACGGGCAAAGCGCGTTATCGCGTCACGCAAGCGCCGCTTAACATTGTTCTTGTTCGCCACCGGACTGCTCCCCTGCCGCGCGCAAGGCGGCATTGCGGATGAAATGATGGCGGGGATAGCGCGGCAAAGGTTACCAACTTCCTAAGGTCCGCGCGCCTGTCCCGGAACGAGGCAAGGTATTTTCGGAAGGTTAACGCGGCCTAATGGCGGAAGTGGCGCATGCCGGTGAACAACATCGCGATGCCATGGGCATCCGCTGCGGCAATGACTTCATCATCGCGGATCGACCCGCCCGGCTGGATGACGCAAGTTGCCCCGGCCTCGATTGCAGCCAGCAATCCGTCAGCGAAGGGGAAAAAGGCATCACTGGCAACCGCGCTGCCGACGGTGCGAGGGGTCGCCCAGCCGTGACTCTCGGCAGCCTCGCGCGCCTTGGCCGCGGCAATGCGCGCGCTGTCGCGACGGTTCATCTGGCCGGCGCCTATGCCTGCCGTTGCGCCGTCCTTGGCATAGACGATGGCGTTGGATTTGACATGCTTGGCGACGGTCCAGGCGAACAAGGCGTCGGCGAGCTCGCTTTCGGTAGCTGCGCGGGCGGTCACGCGTTTGAGGTCGGCCGGGTTGATGCGGCCATTGTCGCGGCTCTGCGCCAGCCATCCGCCGGCGATGGTCTTCATCATGATACCGCCGCGCGCCGGATCGGGCAGGTCGCCAGTCAGCAGCAGGCGCAGATTCTTCTTTTTGGCAAACACCGCCAGCGCGTCGGCGTCGGCGTCGGGCGCGACGACCACTTCGGTAAAGATGCCGCTGATTGCTTCGGCCGTTGCGCCATCAAGCGCACGGTTGACCGCGATGATGCCGCCGAATGCCGACACATCGTCGCACTTCAGCGCGGCATCATAGGCCGCAGCAATGGTCGCAGCGCTGGCGACGCCGCAGGGGTTGGCGTGTTTGACGATGACGCAGCTGGGGTCGGCGTCGCGAAATTCAGCAACCAGTTCCAATGCCGCGTCGGCGTCGTTGATATTGTTGTAAGAGAGCTCCTTGCCCTGGACTTGGCGTGCCTGCGCAATGCCGCGCGCGGCGGGGCCGACCGGCAGATAAAGCGCGGCACGCTGGTGCGGGTTTTCGCCATAGCGCAGTTCGCTTGCCAGCTTGGTGGTGACGGGCAGGGTAGCCGGGAAAAACTGACCCTGGTCGGCAAAGGCGAACCACTGCGCAATCATGCTGTCATAGGCGGCGGTGTGGGCAAAGGCGGTGGCTGCAAGGCGCTTGCGTAAGGTGAGGCTGGTCGCGCCATTATTTGCGTCCAGCTCGGCGATCAGCGCGCCATAATCCTGTGGCTCGGTGACAATGGCGACGAATGCGTGGTTTTTTGCTGCGGAGCGCACCATGGCTGGGCCGCCGATATCGATATTCTCGATAATGGCGTCGCGGTCTGCCCCCGCCGCCACGGTCTGGGCAAAGGGATAGAGATTGACCACAACCAGATCGATGGCGCCGATACCGTGCATAGCCATTGCTTCGGTATGTGCGGCGTCGTCGCGTACCGCCAAAATGCCGCCATGCACTCCAGGGTGCAGCGTCTTCACCCGCCCATCCATCATTTCGGGAAAGCCAGTGAGGTCGGCGACATCGCGCACCTCATGACCGGCTTCACGAAGCGCGCGTGCAGTCCCGCCGGTCGATACCAGTTCCACTCCGTGACGCACCAGCGCGGCGGCCAATTCGGCAAGCTCCGCCTTGTCGCTGACCGACAATAGTGCGCGGCGGATAGGAATCAGGTCGGTCATGGAGGGGATTCTCGCGCTGTGGGATTGTTGCCGCGCGCTCTAGGTTGACCCTGACCAAAGGGCAAGCGCGTCAACCGATGTGTTTCAAGATCCAGCCAATACTCGCTCCGCCGGCTGGGCTGGTGCTCGAGACAACCAGTTGTTCGATTGGGTGCGGGCGTCCGTCGCCATCGACCCACAAGCTGTCTTCGATCGCAACTTCGCCGTCGGAACAGCGGAATTGCCATAGTGGTCCCCCAGCAATGCGCAGCAGTGCGCCCTGCTTGTCCGCCGTCAGGCTGGCGCTGATGCCCAGACCCAAGTGAAAGCGCAGCGCAAAGCCGATGCTGCCGCGACGCCGTGCGCGCGGGGCGGGGAGCAGTACATCCTCGCCGCGCAGCTCACGCCCTGAAGGTAGCAAGATCAGGCTGCGGCGATGGATCAAACCGTGCCGCCGCGCATAGCCGTCGTGGCTCATTTCCAGGCGACTGCCCGCCTCATTCTCACGCCGGTCAATCTCGACCTCGGTAACCCCTTTGCCCAGCGTGCCGTTGGGCAGGATTGCGGTCGAATTGGTGTCGGCGAGTACCAGCGTTGAATGGGCGGCGGTGGTGCGCAGCCCTCGTGCGAGCGCGACGGGAATAGTCGCTCCGGCAAGACCTGCCCCACCGCAATTGACTATAATCCGCGTTGGGCCGTCCGATAGTTCAAAGGCCAGCGTAGAGGCACAGCCCGCGTCGGTGACGCGCGCTACCGGTGGCGGCGCAGCATCGGCGAGCAGGATCAGCTTACCAGCCGTCAACCGCTGATAGCCCCAGTCGCGGGCCTGTTTGAGCGGGCGGGTTCGCACGCCGCTGGCATCTGTAACGGCGCGAACTTGTTCGGCCGAAGCCGCGCCGCTACCTTGCCAGCAGCCAAGCCCGCCGTCGCCGTGCGTTACCCCCAGCACGGCCGGTACAGCGCGGGTCTGAACCTCATGCAGATACTGCGGCGGGGTGACCGAGCGCATCGCATAAATGCGCTGGAGCATGGCGATGGCCATAATCGCGTCAAGCTGGACCAATGGCGAGCGCGAGATATTGCCGCCATCGGCATAGATGACCGCCTCAAGGGCCTTTTTAAGCCCGGCCTCGCCAAAGATTCGGCGCGGTTCGCCGCCGGGCAACAGCAGTGAGGCGGCGACAATGCCAATCCACGCCACCAGTTGCGGCAGGCCGGGCCGCATGCGGTCGGCGGTCTGGTCGAGGTGGCGTGCCGCGCGCGCGATGTGGTTGAGCACAACGGACCGATAAACCAGATCACTAGACGACAGGATCAGCGGTGCGTGCGCGGCCCAGAACAGGATGCGCCACCCGCAATTGTCTGGCCGCCAAGCGGGTTCGCCGACCAGTTCACCATGCGCGGCGAGCCAGTCGGCGACAACGCGCTCGGCAATCGGCGCGCCATCGGCCCGCGTCGCGCTGGCACCAAGATCGCGTAGCCAGGCAAAGCTGTGCAGATAGTCGGCAAAGGGGGGCGCCACCGCCAGATTGCGAAAGTCGAGATCGGCCAGCGGCTGTTTTAGCCCGCGGTGCAGGAAATGTCCGGCGCGGATGGCCGTGCCCGCGCGCGTGTCGCCGGCAACGGGATCCTCGGGCACTCCAAGCAGCTTCAACGGGAAGCGGCCCTTGAGACGAAAATGGTGCAAGGGGGTGCGCCAAGTCAGGCGCGTAATCTGGTTCACCAGCCTTTCGCCCAACGACAGGCCGCGCTCGCTCGGCAGGCGGATTAGCCGTTTGCCGGGTTCGATGGTGTCGATGGCGTCCGATGGTTCGGCCGCAACCGGCGCATGTGCGGGGTCATTGCCCCCGTCGGCCGTCTTTGCCGCGGTGCCCAGTTCCACCGGCTCAGCCCCCCCGCAAACCGGCGATATTGGCGGCATAGGCCGACGGCCCTCCGCGAAATGTTGCTGTCCCAGCCACCAGGACGTCGGCCCCGGCGGCGATGGCGAGGGGCGCAGTTTTGGCGTCGATGCCGCCATCAACCTCCAGCCGGATGTCGCGACCCGATTTGTCGATCATCTTGCGCACAGCCTCGATCTTGCGCAGCTGGTTGGTGATGAAACTTTGTCCGCCGAACCCGGGATTGACGCTCATGACCAGCACCAGATCGATATCGTCGATGAGGTAATCGAGCATCTTGGCGGGCGTCGCGGGATTAAGCGAAATGCCCGCCTGCTTGCCCAGTGCCTTGATGCGCTGGACGGTACGGTGGACGTGCGGCCCGGCTTCCGGGTGTACGGTGATGATGTCAGCGCCCGCGTCGGCAAAGGCATCAAGGAAGCCGTCAACCGGCGAAATCATCAGATGGACGTCAAACGGCAGGCTGCTGTGCGGGCGCAGCGCCTTCACGACGGCTGGGCCGATGGTGAGGTTGGGAACGAAATGTCCGTCCATGACATCGACATGAACCCAGTCGGCCCCGGCGGCCTCGATCGCCGCGACTTCTTCGCCCAGCCGCGCGAAATCGGCAGATAGAATCGAAGGCGCGATACGGACGGTGGATGGGGCTGTCGGTGACATGACAAGCCCTTAACTATGTCGGGGGACAGGGGCAAGCGCGGTGAACATTCACGCCTTATCGACGGCGTTTGGGCTTATCCTCTTTGGTTGAATTGCCCCAACGCCAGCGCCACCCGCCCTCGGTGCGGGCGGCATAGAGCGGCATTGGTGCCAAAGCCACCAGAATGACCAGAGGCAGTAACACAAGCGGGCGATCCTGCAGGACGAGCCCAAGACCGACCATCGCCGCCACATGCACCGCCAGCAAAACCCAGCCTTGCCATTTGATCGGCAACCCTGCGCCGAAGCCGTGCGATTTGGCGCTAAACCAGGGACCTTTTTCCAGAAACAGGTGCAACATTACATAACTCCTTGCAGCCTTGCCTTATTCATAACCCGATCCTTCCTTCATTGGCGGACGCCCGCGCCGTGCAGCCTCGCCCAGCGCCACCTTTACCCCGCGTCGCGCCAACGCCTCGCGCAGCAGCACCTCGATCTGCGCATTGGCGCTGCGCAGATCGTCGGCGGCCGCACGTTCGATCGCCGCGTAAAGTGCGGGGTCGAGGCGCAGGGGAAAGGCTTTTTTGGCGGACATCAATCAAAAGCGGACTCAGTAGAGCGAGCCCGCATTCACCACTGGCTGCGTGTCGCGTTCGCCGCACAGCACAACCATCAGGTTCGACACCATAGCCGCTTTGCGCTCGTCATCCAGCTCGACGACATTTTTCTCGCTCAGCTGGGTCAGCGCCATGTCGACCATCGTCACCGCGCCTTCGACCAATTTCTTGCGCGCGCTGATGACGGCTTCGGCTTGCTGGCGGCGCAGCATCGCGCCCGCGATCTCAGGGGCGTAGGCGAGGTGGGTGAGGCCGCATTCATCGACGGTGATACCCGCGACTGCCAGACGCTCAATCAGCGCAATACGCAACTCGGCACCAACCTCTTCATGGTTGCCGCGCAGCGTAACTTCCTGATGCTCAATGTCGTCATAGGGATAGCGCGAGCCAATGGAACGCACCGCCGCCTCAATCTGCGCATCGACAAATTCTTTATAGTCATCGACGTCGAACAGCGCTTGTGCAGTGTCGGTGACGCGCCAAACGACCTGCGCTGCCATTTCAATCGGGTTGCCGCGCGCGTCGTTGACCTTGATCTTCTCGCTGATGACATTGTTGGCGCGTACCGCGATTTTCTTTCGGCTTAGCCAGGGCAGAACCCAACGTAGCCCCTCTTCGCGATCGGTGCCCTTATACGCGCCAAACAACTGAATCGCTGCGGCCTCGTTGGGGTTGATAAGATAAAACCCGGAAAGGATGAGCGTACCGAAAATGGCGCTGAGAATAACCACGCCCCATTTCCAGCCGACCTCGTCGCCGCTCACATTGCTGATACCCGCCCAAAGCGCGAGGCCAAGCAGCACAAACCAGACAAGCAGCATGAAATAGCCGCTTTGTGTCGCCGCGCGCCCCTCGCGGCTGCGGTTGAGGGCAGGGGTATCCATGGACATGACAAGCCTCCGATTCGATATAATTATGATATCATATTTATATCAAAACGGGCGACCGTCAACTATGGTCGTCAGGCCGGCAATGGATCGCCAAAATGTTTCAGAGCGGCGCGCGCGATGGGCTCGCCCCATTCCTGTACAAAATGGCCACCGCCTTCGATTTCCATCGGCGGCGGGCAGCCGCGGATCAGCTTGTGCAGGCTCATCATTGCGGGCGGACCGAGCACTGGGTCGGCCATGCCGATCGCCATGAAGCTTGGGCCGTTCCAGTCCTCCGACCAGAATTTCGCTGCCGCCTGGCTGACGTCGACGCCCTCCATATCAGGCTCGACCGGCACGAGAGCGGGAAACACTTGTGCGCCAGCCTTATATTCCGGCCCCGGATAAGGCGCGTCATAAGCCGCGATCTCGGCCGGGGTCAGATGCGGTGTACCGCGCGCGATCAGTGCACCAATGGGTAGGTCGGGCGTGGATAAGGCGTAGGCCTTCCACGCCTTAAACCCGTCGGTCATTCCGCGCCCCAGTCCCAACCCGGTGTTCATAACAATCAGCCGCGACAGCCGCGCGCGAAATGCCGGATCGACCGGCAGCGTCAGGCCTAGCAGGCCGCCCCAGTCCTGCACCACCAGCGTGATGTTCGAAAGGTCCAGCCGCTCAACTAACGCCAGCAGCGAATTGCGGTGAAAATGGAAGCTGTAGTCCGACTGATTAATCGGTTTGTCGCTGCGGCCAAAACCGAATAGATCGGGCGCGACGACGCGCGCGCCGCTTGCCAGAAACACCGGAATCATCCGGCGATAGAGGAAAGACCAACTGGGTTCGCCGTGCAGGCACAGGAAGGTGCGGTCGGCATCGGCAGGCCCCGCCTCCACCCGGGCCATCCGCAGCCCTTCGTAGCCCGGCAAGTCATCGATGTAGTAAACCGGGTAGTCAAAATCGGGCACATTGGCGAAGGCAGAGTCGGGGGTGCGCAGGGCAGCGATAGTCATCGGGGCCGTACCTTTCCTAGGTTGATTCGGCCCCGATGATGCCGGTCATTTCCCCGTCGGGAAACCCCGCTTCTTGAGGAGCGCGGTCACATCCGGATCGCGCCCGCGAAACGCGCGATAGGCCTCAATCCGGTCGGTTTCGTTGCCGGTTTCCAGCAATATGGTGCGGAACCGGTCGGCGACCTTGCGGTCCCACGGGCTGCCCGCCTCTTCGAACGCGGCCCAGGTGTCGGCGTCCATCGTTTCGGACCACAGATAGCTGTAATAGCCCGCCGAATAGGCATCCGAGCTGAACAAATGACCGAACTGCGGCAGGCGGTGGCGCATCACAATCTCGCGCGGCATGCCCATTTCCGCGAGCGTATTACGTTCGAATGCGTCAATGTCGCTCACCGGCGTGGTGCGGTTGTGCAGTTTCATGTCCACAATCGCGCTCGACAGATATTCGACCGTGGCAAAGCCCTGGTTGAACTTGTCACTGGCGCGGATCTTGTCGACCAGCGCCTGCGGGATGGGCTTGCCTGTCTGATAGTGCAGCGCAAAGCGCGACAAAATTTCGGGCGTCAGCAGCCAGTTTTCGTGCACTTGGCTTGGATATTCCACAAAGTCGCGCGGCACGCCGCCGAGCGCGGGATATTTGACCTTATAGAGCAGGAAGTGAATGGCGTGGCCGAATTCGTGGAAGAGGGTGGTTGCATCGTCGAGGCTGACCAGCGTCGGCCCGCCGTCCGCGCTGGCGGTGAAGTTGTTGTTGTTTGACGCCAGCACATTGCGCTTGCCGCCAAGCTCGCGGTAGCTGCGGTACGTGGTCATCCACGCGCCCGAGCGTTTGCCGTCGCGCGCGAAATTGTCGAGGTAGAAGACGCCGATGTTCGCGTTGGTTTTAAGGTTATAAACCTCGAACGTCCGCACCTTGGGGTCGAACACGGGGATCGTGCCGGTGTTTTCGCGGAAGCCCATGTCGTAAAGCTGGCCCGCCATCCAGAACATGCCGTCGACCAACTTGTCCAGTTGCAGGTACGGTTTGATCTCGCTTTCATCGAGGTCGTATTTCGCCTTGCGCACCTTTTCGGCGTAATAGCGGTAATCCCACGGTTCGATGGTCAGCTTGGGGCCCTTGCCCGCCTTTGCTTCGGCATCGGCGATCGCCTGCATGTCGGCGACCTCCTCCTTCACGCGCGCGACGGCGGCGGGCCAGACTTTCATCATCAGCTCCATCGCCTTGTCGGGCGATTTGGCCATGGTGTCGGCCATGCGGTAATGCGCGTGGGTGGGAAAACCGAGCAGCTCGGCGCGCTGTTGGCGCAGTTTCAAAATGTCGGCGATCAGCGAATTGGTGTCATTGGCATCGCCATTGTCGCCGCGCCCCACAAACGCCTTGTAGACGCGCTCGCGAAGGCCCCGGTTGGTCGCATATTGCAGCACCGGCTGCGCCGCCGAACGGGTGTTTTTGATGGCATATTGGCC
>JANRIY010000042.1:0-3256 GCA_033764495.1 Sphingopyxis sp.
CTTCTTCTCGCCGCGCACATCGACCCAGTCGCCACCGTCGGCCAAAATGTCGCGCACGCTGCGCTCGGGCGCCATCAGGCTGCGTTGCTGGTCGATGATGATGCCGTTCAGCGATTTGGCCAGCGTCACCTTGCCGCCGTCCGGCGCAATTTCGCCGGTAAGGAGCTTGAGCAACGTCGTTTTGCCCGCGCCATTTGCGCCGACCAGCCCGATGCGGTCACCGCGCTGCACGCGAAAGGTGAAATCCTTGATGATCGTTCGGCCATCGAAGGATTTGCTCACCGCTTCGGCCACAATCACCGATTTCGACCGCACATCATCATTGGCGAGCCCCAGCTTGGCCACCCCCGGCCCGCCGATCATCGCCGCGCGGGCGGCACGCATTTCTTTCAGCTTTTCCAGTCGCCCCTGATTGCGCCGCCGCCTTCCCGTGACGCCGCGCTCCAGCCAGTGTGCCTCCAGCCGCAGCTTGGCATCGAGCTTGTCGGCGGCGCGCACCTCTTCGGCATAGACGGCCTCCATCCACGCCTCGAACCCGCCAAAGCCGATCTCTTTGCGGCGGATCGCTCCGCGGTCGAGCCACAAAGTCTGGCGCGTCAACCGCGTCAGGAATGTCCGGTCATGGCTGATTGCGACAAACGCGCCCGAATAGCGCGCCAGCCACCCCTCAAGCCAATCAATCGCGGCCAGATCCAGATGGTTGGTCGGCTCGTCCATGAGCAATACATCGGGCTCCAACGCGATGGCACGCGCGATGGCGGCACGGCGCCGCTCGCCCCCGCTCGCGCTGGCGGCGGCGCGCGACATGTCGATGCCCAGCTGGCTCGCGATGGCCTCCACCGCATGCTCGGCCGGACCGTTCGGCCCATGCGTCGCAAAGTCCATCAACGTTGGGAACGGCCGGAAATCGGGCTCCTGCTCCAATATCACGACATTGGTGCCCGGCACGATCACCCGCTTGCCTTCATCGGGCTCGATTCGCCCGGCGAGCAGCTTCATCAGCGTGGTTTTGCCCGCGCCATTGCGCCCGATCAGCGCTAACCGGTCGCTTGCCCCGACATAAATGTTAAGGTCGCGGAACAGCCAGCCGCTGCCTTGCACAAGACCCAAATTCTCATAGGATAGGACAGGAGCAGCCACGGGTCAGGACCTACCAAATGCGCGTTCGAGGCGTCGAAATGGCGAAGATGTCGGAGGGAAATGTCCGCCGTCGGGTAGCAGAGCTACCCGCAAGGGCATTTCGCTTCGAGATCGAAGCCATTTCGGCGTCCCCAGGATTTGGCCCATTTTGCCCATTGCGTCGTTGGCCAGCTCGGTAATATCGGCACATGACCTTCGCTTGCCGCCTCGCACTGAGCAAAATGGCCTCAAACCTCGAACGCGCATTTGGTAGGTCCTGACCCATAATGAACGGCGCGCTACAGGCCCGTTCAGCATCGTGCAAGCGCGCTCGCTGCATTGGCGCAGCGCCGGGCGTGGTCCGGTGTCAGGAGAATAAAATACATGCGTAACTTGCTCATCGCCACCGCCGCCGCTGCCGCTGCTTTCCCCGCTGTTGCAATGGCGCAGGCGCAGGCCCCCGCCGACAGCGCGCTCATCAGCTTTGCGGTCAGCGAAGAGGTCAAGGTGGCCCCCGACCGCGCCAGCATCGGCGCCGGTGTCACCACCAGCGCGCCGACCGCGGTCGAAGCCCTGCGCGCCAATAGCGCGGCTATGGACAAGCTGATCGCCGCGGCCAAAAAAGCGGGCATTCGCGATGGCGACATCCAGACCAGCCAGCTGAACATTTCGCCGCAATATGATTACCGCCCGCAGGAACAGGGCCAGTCGCCGCGCCTGATCGGTTATCAGGCAAGCAATCAGGTCAATGTCGTCACCCGCGACATCAAGGCGCTGGGCGGCCTGATTGACGCAATGATTGCGGCGGGCGGCACCAATATCAGCGGGCCAAACTTCTACGTCGCCAACCCCGACACGCTGCTCGACGGCGCGCGCGCGAAGGTGATGGCAAAGGCGAACGCAAAGGCCGCCGACTATGCCCGGCTGGCGGGCTATCGCGAAGCCCGCCTCGTGTCGCTGACCGAAGGCGGCGCCTGGATGCCCCCGCCACAGCCGATGCCAATGATGGCGCGCGCCGAAATGGCCGACGCCAAATTCGCTGCACCGATTCAGGCGGGCGAGGTTGGGAATACGCTGACGGTGCAGGTGCAATATCGGTTGGTGCGGTAAACGCCGAGCCGGGGTCTTCCTATTGGGCAATCGCGCTGCGCGTGGTTAGAGATGCATTTGCGGGGACATGCTCTTGCAATTCCTCGATTTTTTCTCTGCGCTGCCTTACGCACGCGCCTTTCCGAGCTTCGCGCAAAACCGCTTTCCTACACCTGCCACGATGTGCCATGACGATGGAACGCGCTCTTTCGCATCGTCCGTTCCGGTGCCAGCAGTCCGGCTTCTTGTCCTCAAGCAAGGTCCTGACCTAAAAGCGACAAAGGATACATATGGGGTTGGGGTGACGGTATCCCTTGTATCCTTTACCGCCTGCATGCTGCGATTATGGTGACGGAAGGGGAGAGGGGGGTGGCCTCAACTTTGTGAGAATTGCGGGGGTTTTGCACGCCGCAACGCGGCAAAAGCGTTCTCTTCGTGGGTTCGTCGGAACCAAGCGTCAGGCTAAGCGGGGGAAGGGGTATAGGTAGGCGTCAATTTTCTGAAGAATCCGCCTTATTCTAACACCCCCGGCTCCCACGGCCATGGGCGTTCGCGGAACCATTTGGTGATGATATATTTGCGCCCCTTTCGCACTTTCATGCCGTGGTGAAGCGTGTCGGGGTTTGGGTGGCCGTCGGCGCGCATATTGTTCCACGCGAGCAGCTTGCCCGTTTCGGGCTGGTGCATTTTGCCCGTCGCCAGAAACCGTGTTGCGCCGCCTGCAGCTGGTTCGTTGAGGTAGATCATCATCGTCCAGCTGCGCTGGCCCGACACGCTGCAAAATTTTCCCCAGTCCATCCCGCCGGGGTCGAAATAGTCGGTATGGGCTTTGAATTCCTGCCCCACGTCATAGCATTGCCCCTGGATGGGTTCGCCAAAGGGCAGGGCGATGCCAGCGAGGTCGTGCAGCCGCTGGTTCAGCGCGATGACGACGGGGTCGCTATGGTCAAGGTCGCACGTGCTGCTGGTGCGGAATGCATCATCGCCATTGGGGTCGGCGATGGTGGAGGGCTTGAGGTCGCGGTCGATCCGCTCGATCAGCGCGGCG
>JANRIY010000057.1:0-3414 GCA_033764495.1 Sphingopyxis sp.
CGTCTCGAAACGCGCTGTCGTGCACTTGGCCTGCCCTGTGTCGCGCCGCTTGATTCACTCAACGACGCGCTGTCGGCCCTGCTTGGCCAGCAGGCCAAGGCCCGCCCCGGCCGGCAGCATGCGCTGGATGCGGCCTATTTCGCCCGGGTTGACGCCATTCACTACACGATGGCGCATGATGACGGCATCGGCTGGGAAGAATGGGAGGAAGCGGACATTGTGCTGGCGGGTGTTTCCCGCTCATCAAAGACGCCGACCTCCATCTATCTCGCCAATCGCGGGTTCAAGACGGCAAACATCCCGATCGTTGTGGAATCCCCGCCGCCGCCCGCGCTGTTCTCGCTCAAGAATCCGCTGGTCGTCGGGCTGACAACCAGTGCCGATCGGCTGATCCAGGTGCGGCGCAACCGCCTGCTCTCGCTCAACCAGGCACCCGAGACCGCCTATGTTGATGAAGAAGCGGTCACCCGCGAAGTTGCCTATGCGCGGCGCATGTTCGCCGACAATGGCTGGCCCGTCATTGATGTGACGCGCCGGTCGATCGAGGAGACTGCCGCTGCCATCATCGCACTGGTCAGCCAGCGCGACGGTGATCGCAGCAGTGACGGCGAGGGAGCGTCATGAGCGCGCCACTGGTTGTTCTTGCCTCTCAAAGTGCTGCACGCCGGGCAATGTTGTCGGCTGCTGGCGTCCCTTTTGAGGCCGTTGCCGCGCAGGTCGACGAGGAATCAGCCAAGGCGGCGTTGCGGGCGCAGGGGCTGATCGCGCGCGACATGGCGGACGCACTGGCCGAGCTGAAGGCGCTGAAGGTTTCCACGATGGTCCCGGGCACGCTTGTCCTGGGCAGCGACTCCGTCGTCGCGCTGGAAGACGGCACGATGCTCGATAAACCACGTGACCGGGAGGAAGCGGCGGCCCATCTGCGGCTGCTGTCCGGCCGGCGGCACGAGCTGGTCAGCGCGGCTGTTGTCGCCGAACAGGGCAAGCCGGTGTGGCGCGTCGTCGATCGCGCGAAAATGCACGTCCGCCGCTTGTCCGAAGATTTCATCGAAACTTATCTCGAGCAGGAATGGCCCGCCATCGCCGGCTGTGTCGGCTGCTACCGGCTGGAAGGGCGCGGGGCGCAGCTGTTTTCCCGCATCGAGGGCAGTCATTTCACTGTCCTTGGTCTGCCGCTGCTGCCTGTGCTGGATTTTCTCAGGGTCAGGGGTGTGCTGACATCATGACATCATCGTTTCCCGCGCCTTGCGAGGGGCCATATGCGGAGGTGATCGGCGATCCGATTGCCCATTCGAAATCGCCGACCATCCATAACTTCTGGCTCGCGGCGCTGGGCATTGCCGCACAATATCACCGCTGCCATGTGACGCCTGATCAGCTTGGCGCCTATTTTGCCGCCCGGCGCGAGGATCCGGATTGGCGCGGCTGCAACATCACCATTCCGCACAAGCAGGCGGCGCTTGACTTTGTTGCCGACCCCGGCGGAGTGCGGGGTCAGATAGGCGCCATCAATACGGTGTTCCGAAACGCAGGGGCCGGTGCCGATGGGGAATGGGTTGGCACCAATACGGACGCCGGCGGTTTTTACGCCCCGATTGCCGATATCGACCTGAGCGGACGGCATGTTGTCATCATCGGCGCAGGCGGTGCGGCCCGCGCTGTGCTGTTCGCGCTCGCCCGGGTAGGGACGGGTCGGGTGACGTTGCTGAACCGCAGTCCACTAAAGGCCGCGGGGCTGCTCGCGCAATTTGGCCTGAGGGGCGAGGTAAAGCCGATTGGCGCGCCGCTTCCGGCGGACACGGCCCTGCTGGTCAACACCACCAGCCTCGGCATGGCCGGACAGCCGCCACTGGAGATCGACCTGTCACCGCTGCCCGATGACGCACTGGTCTATGACATTGTCTATACCCCGCTGGAGACGCCGTTGCTGACGGCGGCCCATGCGCGCGGGCTTGATACGGTGGACGGTCTGGAGATGCTTGTTGGTCAGGCGGCAATCGCCTTTGAACTGCTGTTCGGCGCCGCGCCGCCGCGCGACCGAGATGATGCGCTGCGCGCGGTGCTGACGTCATGAAGCGCGGATGTTCAGCCCCGGCCGCCATGCGCCGGGTCATACCGGCATTGCGGGGAACGCCATGCCAATAATCCTGGGGCTGACCGGCTCGATTGGCATGGGGAAATCAACCGTTGCGGACATGTTTCGCGCACGGGGCATACCCGTCTTTGATGCTGATGCGGCCGTTCATATGCTGCAAGGACCGGGCGGTGCGCTCGTCAAGGACATCGAGGCCGCCTTTCCCGGCAGCACCGGCCCGCAGGGTGTGGACCGTGCCAGGCTGGGGCCGATGGTGCTGGGCGACGATGCGGCGATGAAGCGGCTGGAGGCCATGGTCCACCCCGCGGTCGGGGCAATGCGGGCGCAATTTCTGGCGGATCATGCCGATGCGCGGATCGTCGTTTTCGATATCCCCTTGCTGTTTGAAACAGGTGGCAATGCGCGTGTCGACAAGGTGGCCGTTGTCAGCGCGCCGGCTGACATCCAGCGTGCCCGTGTGCTGGCCCGGCCCGGCATGACGGCGGAAAAGCTGGACGCGATTATTGGTCGGCAGTTGCCCGACGCGCAAAAACGCGCACGGGCGGATTTCGTCATCCCCACTGGTGGCACGATTGCGCAAACCGAGGCAGCAGTTGATGCGTTGATCGCTTGCCTCGCGCCCGACATAGGCAGATAGATAGTGTAATGCGCGAGATTGTTTTCGACACCGAAACCACCGGCCTCAGCTTTTCTTCCGGCGACAGAATGGTCGAGATAGGCTGTGTGGAAATGATCAACCGGGTGGAAACCGGTCGCACCTTTCACGCCTATTTCAACCCGGAACGGCCCATGCCGGTCGAGGCACAGCGTGTGCACGGCCTTTCTGACGCCTTTCTGGCGGACAAGCCCCGCTTTGCCGAATGTGTTGCCGATCTGCTTGAGTTCATCGGTGATGCGCCGCTGGTTGCCCATAATGCCAGTTTCGACTTTGGCTTTCTGAACGGCGAGCTGGCGAAATGTGGCCGTGCGCAGATCGATATGGACCGCATGGTTGACACCATCGTTCTTGCCCGGGCGCGCCACCCCGGGGCCAAGCACGGGCTTGATGCGTTGTGCACGCGCTACGGCATAGACCGGAGTCACCGCGTCTTTCACGGCGCCCTGCTTGATGCGCAGCTGCTGGCGCAGGTCTATGTCGAACTTACCGGCGGTCGGCAGATCGGGCTTGGTCTGGCCGAATCAACAGACAGGCCTGTATCGGCTGAAGCGCGGACGGCGGGGCCGGCGCGTTCTGTGCCTCGCGCGCCGCGCCATTTCGCACCGACGCCCGAAGAAATCGCCAGACATAACGCTTTTGTGTCGAAGCTCGTTAACCCCTT
>JANRIY010000001.1:0-17606 GCA_033764495.1 Sphingopyxis sp.
TTCCCGTGACCAGCCCAAACAGCGCCCCCGCCGCCAACGTCAAAATCGCCGCACCGGGCAGCGATGCAGCCGTGACTGCGATGTAAACTGCCATGAAGGCCGCGATTATCAGCGCCGGATTGTCGGCATAGGCTGCCGCAAAACTGTCCTGCTGCGTCTTCAGCGCATCAATGGTGAGATAGCTGCCAAGGTCGAACCAGAAGAATAAGGCGATGGCGGCGGCAACCAGCAATGCAACGACGGCCCTCGACATCTTGTGCTTCCCTTTATTGCCGAACACCCCCTAGCTTCGATCAGACGACGCGTCAGGTTACCGGTTGGTCGGTGGTGGTCTGGCAGACGCGCGCGGCGCCGTAAAGCTACGGCGCGGGACCGGTGGCTTCATATGAACCCAATGGGTCGCGGTCAAAAAAAGCGGTCTTGGGCCTCATTGCACCTGCCATTTCACAGGTAGGACCCGCGATTTTCTGGGGACTTCTTCGCTTTCGTGGCCAATATTTCAGGCAACATATCCCTTGCTGGGTTAATCCACAGGGCTGTCCCCATGCACGATAAGCGGTTTCATTGACTTGCCGAGCCTGCGCTGCTTCCACCATGTCATGCACCTAGTTTATATCGACGATTCAAAGGATGATGTGTCCTGCTGCTTCTCAGCGATCATAATCCCTGCCGCGCGTTGGGCCGATGCTCTGGATCACCTAATCGCGTTTCGGCGCCGGATTAAGGCTGAGCATGGGGTTTACACCACCATTGAACTTCACGCGACGGACTGGCTGGGCGGCAGAGGCAATGTAGCTCCCCAGACAATTCGACGCGACGTTCGCGCAACAATTTTCCGCGAGGCGCTAGAGCACTTTGTGGCGTTGCCGGATTGCTCGATCATCAATGCCCATGGCCGGCGCAATGAAGATGAGTTGCTTTTTGAAAGGCTCTGCAATGGCATCCAGAGGAACATGGAGAGGCGAGACAGCCGTGCTTTGCTGATCTCAGATGAAGGCAAAAATTATGATGGCATTGTCCGCCGAATGCGTCGGCATAACCCCATCCAAGGCCGTTTTGGCGGGGTGCTTCAGAAGCCGATCAGCCGGATCATTGAGGATATAGTCTACAGACAATCAGAGCGAAGCCTGTTCATTCAGGCCGCCGACTTTTGCGCATTCTCTCTGTTGCGGATGGAATCCCCCACAGAGCCAATTATCAGGCGTGGCTTAGAGGATGCATTTTTGTTGCTAGAGCCGGTGCTGGTTAAGCAGGCCTTTTCAGGCGATCCTAGGCGGCTGGGTATCATCCGCGCAAACTAGGAGCGGGGCGCATTCCGGAATTCTCCGGCGCCACCCCGCACCGATTATTTAGTATCGTTTCGGCCTGTATGCAAGCGCGGCCGGTCAACGGCCACTTTGGCCGGATTTCGGCCGCCGTTGCTTTGGAGGGGAATCACCCTTAATCTGCCTGCGTTGAGAAGCTCGCTTGGGCATGGGAAAGCCTCGTCGAACGGCGGGGCCTTTTCTTCGCTATCCCGGCCCGAAAAGGCGCACGGTGCTGCGATAATGTGGGACGGGGCGTGGGACGGAAATCAAAAGCCAACTCAGGAAAGCCCAGAAATCCGGCACTATTGGCAGGATAATTGGCGGAGAGGGTGGGATTCGAACCCACGGTGAGCTTGCGCCCACGCCGCATTTCGAGTGCGGTGCTTTCGACCTCTCAGCCACCTCTCCGTGAGGGTTCCGGTTGGAACTTGCTGCCCATGCTTGTGGAGCCGGGGCCAGTCGAGCGCAGGCCCTTAGCGAAACATGTTTCGCTTGCCAAGCCTTTGCGCCGAATGTCGGTGCCCCCTTGCAAAAACGCCCGCAGGCCATAAATTAACGCTATGACGCAAGCCTCTGGTCCCGCTACGGGCCGCCGCGATGGTGATCCTGAAATGCCACTGGTTGAAAGCGCGCGCTTTGCGCCGGGCGAAATCGTGCGCCACCGCCTGTTCGGCTTTCGCGGGGTGATTTTTGACATCGACCCCGTCTTCGCGAACAGCGAAGAATGGTATCAGGCGATCCCCGAAACCATCCGTCCTCCTAAGGATCAGCCCTTCTATCACCTGCTGGCCGAAAATGAGGACAGCAGCTATATTGCCTATGTCAGCCAGCAAAATCTGGTGGCGGACGGTTCGGCTGGGCCGGTTGACCATCCGCAGATCGGCGAGATGTTCGACGGAATGAAGGACGGTCGTTATTCGCTGCGCCAGCGGCTCAAGCACTGAAGCTTCTTGTCGCGCTGACCTTGTTTGAGCACAACCGGCAAAGTCTGAGCATAATCGTGAATCACATTCACACATCGGCAGCTGATTTAGGGCTTTAACTTCCAACCGCTCGCCAGCAAACGGTACCCGGTAAAGGCCAGCACCGTATTTACCGCCACCAACACGGCTATTGCCGTGGCAATCGGATTGGCGAGACTCGAATCGGTCGCACCGATGAAGCCATAGCGAAAGCCCATGATGACATAATAGAACGGGTTGGCGTGGCTGATGGCCTGAACCAGCGGCGACAGCCGGTCGACCGAATAAAATGTGCCGGATAGCAGGGCGAGCGGGGCCACAACGAAATTGGTTATGGCGGCCGCATGGTCGAACTTCTCTGCCCAGATTGACGCGATGAGTCCGAAAAAGCCCAGCATGGCTGCACCCAATAGTCCGAACAATACCACTGCCCATAGATGCTGCGGCCACACATGGACGCCGGGATAGGCCAGCATGACCAGCCACAGCGCGCAGCCAACCAGCACGGCACGCGTCACCGCCGCGCCGACCATTGCCAGCATCAACTCGCCCAGCCCCAGCGGCGGCATCAGATAATCAACAATTGTGCCCTGAATCTTGCCGACGAGCAGCGAAAAACTGGCGTTGGCGAAGCTGTTTTGCAGCATTGCCATGACGATCAGGCCGGGCGCGAGGAAATCGGCGTAGGGCACACCCAGCACCAGCCCCTTCGCCCCGCCCAAGGCGACCGAGAAAATCACCAAGAACAACAAGGTGGTAATCGCAGGTGCCCAGATGGTTTGCATCTGCACCTTGAAAAAGCGCCGCACCTCCTTGACATAGAGGGCGTACATCCCGGCGCTATTGATCGTGCGGATTTGCGGAACCCCGGGTTCCGGAAACGCCGCGCCTGTATCGGCGGCGGCGGAAGAAGAATTGGGCTGGTCGTTCATGCCAAGCTCGCCTATCGCGTCGCAGCTTTGGCCGCAAGCCATGCCTGCCCGCTGCGGCGATGAGGCAAGCGACCGCGACAGAACAGGAATAAGAACAGCATGTCATGGACCGACGAGCGCATCGAGCAATTGCGCACCATGTGGGAAAAGGGCCTTACCGCTAGCCAGATCGCCGATGAACTCGGCGGTGTTAGCCGCAACGCGGTGATTGGCAAGGCGCACCGGCTGGGACTGAAAGCGCGCCCGTCGCCTGTGAAAGCGGTCGAAACGCCAAAGGTGCCCAAGGCCGCCCCTGCACCCCGGCCCACAACAGCTGCGCCAACACCCGCGGCGCCGGTGCGCGCTGCCGCGCCGGTGCGTCCTGCTGCGCCGCCTGTGCAACGCGCGCCAGCGCCCGCTGCTGCACCGGCTAATACAGCCGGCACCCCCGCCACGCCGCGCCCCGATTCGCCGCGCGTGGTGTCGATCGGTCCCGGCGGCTTCATCCGCCAGGGCCCAGGCGAACAGCAGGCCCCGATCCCGCCCGCGCCGCCTCGCCGCCTTGTCCCGGCCAAGCCCAGCCCGGAAATTGCCGACAAGACCAGCCTGCTTGATTTGAACGACCGCATTTGCCGCTGGCCAATGGGGCATCCAGGCGAACCCGATTTCCACTTCTGCGGCCAGCAGGTGAACCCGGGTTTCCCCTATTGCGTCGAACATTGCGGGCGTGCCTATCAGGCGCAAATGCCGCGCGGGACTCGTCGGCCCCCGCCGCCGCCCCCGTTTGGAGGGCCGCGCGTCCGTTGAGGCCGTTCGGACAGGAGTTCGGGTTCGCGCGCGCGCTGGGTTTCAACATGGAAACCCGCGGCGACGGATATTGCCGGATGTTCATCGACATTGACGCAGATCGCCATTTTAACCCGCAAGGCGTGGCCCATGGCGGCGTGGCCTATTCGCTAGCCGACACGGCGATGGGCGGCGCGCTCACCACGCGCATTCCCGATGGCCATTGGTGCGCGACGATCGAAATCAAAATGAACTATCATGTCGGTGTCAGACTGGGGCGGTTGATTTGCGAAGCGCGGGTGCTGCACGTCGGCAAGCGTGTCGGGAATATCGAGGCCAAGCTTTACCAGAATGATGTGCTTGTGGGCAGCGCCAACGGCAATTTCGCGATATTTCCGGCGCCAACCAAGGCCGCCTAACGCCGCTGGACAGGGCGACTCCCCGCGTCCTATAGCGGCGTCATGAGTCACGATTTGTTCGACAGCGCCCGTTCCGTCCCGGAAAGCTACAATGCTTCGCAAATCGAGGTGTTGGAGGGGCTGGAACCGGTGCGCCGCCGCCCTGGGATGTATATTGGTGGTACCGACGAACGCGCGCTCCACCACCTTGCTGCCGAAGTGCTCGACAACAGCATGGATGAAGCCGTTGCGGGACATGCGACGCGCATCGAAATCACGCTGGATGCCGGCAATCGGTTGACCATAACGGACAATGGACGGGGAATTCCGGTCGATCCGCACCCCAAATTCCCCGGCAAATCGGCGCTCGAAGTCATCATGACCACGCTGCACTCGGGCGGAAAGTTTGAGGGCAAGGCCTATGCCACATCGGGCGGCCTGCACGGCGTCGGTATCAGCGTTGTCAACGCGCTGTCGGTCGAAACGGTGGTCGAAGTGGCGCGCGCCAAGCAACTTTATCGCCAGCATTTTGCCCGCGGAGCGGCATTGGGCCCGGTGGAGGAACTTGGGCCGACCCCCAACCGGCGCGGCACCTCGGTTAGTTTCGTCCCCGACCCCGAAATTTTCGGCGAACATGGCCGCTTTAAACCGTCGCGCTTGCACCGGCTCGCGCGTTCCAAGGCCTATTTGTTTGCGGGCGTCGAAATCCGCTGGAAATGCGCGCCCGAACTCATTGGCGACGATACGCCTGCCGATGCCGTGTTCCAGTTTCCGGGCGGGCTCGCCGACCATTTGCGCGAACAGTTGGGCAGCCGTGAATGCGCCACCGCCGACCCCTTCATCGGGCGGCACGATTTCCCCGACGGCGCGGGCCGCGCTGAATGGGCGATTGCCTGGCCTTTGTGGTCGGACGGCAGCTACAGCTGGTATTGTAACACCATTCCTACCCCGGCAGGCGGAACGCACGAGGCTGGATTGCGCGCGGCGCTGACCAAGGGCCTCCGCGGCTTTGGCGAACTGGTTGGCCACAAAAGGGCCGCGCAGATCACCGCTGACGATGTGTTCAATGGCTGCGAACTGATGCTGTCGGTATTCATCCGCGACCCGCAATTCCAAAGTCAGACGAAGGACCGGCTGACCTCGCCCGAGGCAGCGCGGCTTGTCGAAAATGCGATACGCGACCATTTCGACCATTTTCTGTCGGACAATATGGACCGGGGCCGCGCGTTGCTGGGCCTTGTCCTCGAGCGCATGGACGAGCGTTTGAAGCGCAAGGCCGAACGTGAGGTCAAGCGCAAGACTGCCACCAGCGGACGCAAGCTGCGCTTGCCCGGCAAGCTTACAGACTGTGCTAATGATGGTCCCGAAGGCACGGAATTGTTTATTGTCGAAGGCGACAGCGCAGGTGGGAGTGCCAAACAGGCACGCGACCGCAAGACGCAGGCCATTCTGCCCATTCGGGGCAAGATCCTGAATGTCGCCAGCGCCAGCGCCGACAAAATCCGTGCTAACCAGGAAATCGCCGACCTCGCGCTTGCGCTTGGCTGCGGCACGCGCAAGGATTGCGACGCCGACCGGCTGCGCTACGAAAAAATCGTGATCATGACCGACGCCGACGTCGACGGCGCGCATATCGCCACGCTGCTGATGACCTATTTCTTTCAGGAAATGCCCGAAATCGTCCGCGCGGGGCATCTTTACCTGGCGCAACCGCCGCTCTATCGCCTGACCGCGGGCAGCTTGTCGGCCTATGCCCGCGACGACGCGCACCGTGCCGAGCTGGAAGCCACGCTGTTCAAAGGCAAGAAGGTAGAGGTTGGCCGCTTCAAGGGCCTCGGCGAAATGAACCCTGGCCAGCTGCGCGAAACGACGATGGACCCGACGACCCGGTCGATGCTGCAAGTCACGCTGCCGCAGGAATATGAAGGACGCCACCAGGTCAAAGATCTGGTCGACCGCTTGATGGGCAAACACCCCGAACACCGCTTCCAGTTTATCCAAGCCAATGCCGCGAGCATCGATGCGGAGGCGATCGACGCGTGACGAAGGGTGCTGAGTGATGCAGCGTGTCGGCCTTTTGTTGGCAGCGCTGGTGGCGGCCGCGGCGCCCGCCCTGCCGGCATATGCACAAACCGCCGCACCGGCATCGGCATCAGCCACGCTTGATGATCGCGCCACCCAGCTTCCCGCGTTGCTCAAAGGCGAGCTCGATCCAGCTACCTATTTCACCCCCGAGTTTCTTGCCGCAGTTCCGCCGGCGCAACTAAACGTGATCAGCGCGTCACTCGTGGCACAGCACGGCGCGCCACAAGCCGTTGACCGTGTCGATGCCGCCGAAGCGTGGCGAGGCGTTGTTTACATTCGGTTTGAGCGGTCGGTTGGCCAGTTCGAAATGCTGATCGATCCGACGCAAGGTGGCCGCGTCTCCGGGCTGCGAATCACGGGTTTTTCGGCAATCAGCGATAGCTTCCCCAAAGTAGCGGCAGAGGTTGCGGCGCTCCCAGGGACGACCAGCCTGGTCGTGGCCCAGCTCGATAGCAAATCGCCAATAGAGTTGTTGGCGGTAAACCCCGATCAGCCCTTTGCCATTGGTTCGACCTTCAAACTCTACATTCTCGCCGAACTGGCCGACCAGATACACAGCCGCAAGCGCGCTTGGGACAGCGTTGTTCCGCTCAGCCGCCGGTCTTTCTCGTCGTCGGCCACGGGCAATTGGCCCTTGGGTGCCCCCGTGACGATCCACAGTCTGGCGGGTTGGATGATTTCGGTCAGTGACAATGGCGCCACCGATACGCTGCTTGCGGCTCTGGGACGCGATGCCGTTGGCCGCAAACTCGCGAGTATCGGCAACAGCGTGGCACCGCGCAACCTGCCATTTCTGAACACTGTTGAGGCTTTCGCGCTCAAAGCCGAGAACAACGCCGAATTGCGCACGGCATTCCTCGCCGCTGATGAGGCAGAGCAGCGCCGCCTGCTCGCCAGCGCGGCAGACCGGCTTACACTCGATGCCGTCACCCCGGACAGTTTCACCGGCAAGCCGCTCCACATTGACACTGTTGAATGGTTTGCCAGTGGCCGCGATCTGATCCGTCTGCTGGACCATTTGCGCACCATTCCCAGTCCCGAGGCGCGCGCCATCATGGCAATCAATCCAGGCATCGGCAGCGATGCCGCGGCACGCTGGCAATATCTGGGCTATAAGGGCGGCAGTGAACCCGGCGTAATTTCGATGAGCTTCCTGCTGCAATCAAGGGCAGGCCGTTGGTATGGCGTGACGGGCAGCTGGAATAACGCCTCGGCCCCGGTTGATAATGCGAAATTTGTGGGGTTAATGCAGCGGCTGGTCGACTTGGTCGCGCAGCAGGACTTGGCCAAACCCTAACCGACAGTCAGCGCCTCAACCAGCGCCTTCACCTTTTTCTGCCGCCACTGCGGCGTCGGCGCAACCAGCCAGTAACTGACATCATTTGGCTGTGCATTGCCTATCGCCCGCACCCTGCCCGCTGCCAGATCGGCTTCGGCGAGCAGTGCGGGGACCCATGCCTGCCCCAGCCCGTTGGCGGCGGCATCGATGGCGAGCCCCGCATCGCCCAGCCGCAATGCGCTTTCCCCCTTCGCTACGGGACAGCCCGGCCAGGCGATGCGGGTATCCGCTTCGCTTCCCGGCCCCGCAACCTGCACCATCGCGCCGGGAGACAGCGCAACGCCCTCATGGTCACCCGGTCCCTTGGCCAGCCAGATGGCGAGATCAAGATTGGCTTCGGTAAAGTCGATTGGTTGGTCTGCGGCCACCAACGTGAAGCGTAAATCGGGTGCCTGCTGGCTATAGCGCGCTAGCCGCGGCGCCAGCCATTTGGCGGTAAAATCGCGCGGCGCCGCTATGGTCAGCGACTGCGAGCTCTGCCCCGATTGCATCGCCCGCACGGCTTCTTCGAACATAAGGAAGCCGCCACGCAGCGCCTCCAGCCCGGCTTCGGCCTCACCGGTCAATTCCAGTCCCTTGGGTGTACGGCGGAACAGGACGAGCCCCAGCATGTCTTCGAGCGCGCGAATTTGCTGGCCCACAGCCGCCGGGGTCACCGCCAATTCGTCGGCGGCCTTGGTGAAGGACAAATGGCGCGCGGCCGCATCAAACACGCGCAGCCCGTTCAGCGGCAAATGGGTGCGCTTCATGACGCGAGCGAGGGCGCGACCAATGGGAAATGCGGAATGGCGACCAGAAAATGGCGGTCATCGCCGTCGACCATCTCGTAACTACCGACCATCGACCCTTCGGGTGTGGTCAGCGGACAGCCCGACACATAGTCATAGCTGCTGCCCGGCGCGATCATCGGTTGCACGCCGACGACGCCCTCGCCCATTACCTCATGCACCTCGCCCGTGCCGTCAACGATACGCCAATGACGGGTGAGCAACTGTACCGGCAGCTCGCCTTCATTTTCGATGCGGATATGATAGGCCCAGAACCAGCGTTTCAGCCCCGGCTGCGACTGTTCGGGCAGGAACGACACCGACACGCGAACCGTCACTCCATCGGTCGTCTGGGCAAAGGGGAAGAGCGCTCCAATCATTGCCCTTTGTTCGCTCAAAGCCCCGCGCGGGTCAATGCCCGGTCAAGGTCTTCGATCAGGTCCTGCGGATCCTCTAGCCCAACATTGATCCGCAGCATCCCTTCGACCACGCCCATGTCGGCGCGCGCCTCCTCGCCCACGCTATGGTGGGTGGTGGAAGCCGGATGGCACATCAGGCTGCGTGCATCGCCGATATTGTTCGAAATATCGATAAGTTCGAGCGCGTTGAGCAACGCCATCGCGCGTGCCCGCCCGCCATCGACGATGAACGAGAAAATCGGCCCGCACGCGCGCATCTGCGTGGCGGCAAGGTTGTGCTGCGGATGGCTGGGCAGGCCGGGATGGAGCATCTTGGCCACCCGCCCTTCCAGAAATTTGCCAACCGCCAGCGCATTTTCCGATTGACGGATCGCGCGCAAATCCAATGTTTCCAGCCCCTTGTGCACCACCCAGGCATTAAAGGGCGACAGATTGGGTCCGGTATTGCGCTGAAAAGGCAACAGGACATCGTTGATAAACGCTGCCGACCCGCACACCGCCCCAGCGAGCACGCGCCCCTGCCCCTCCATCAGCTTTGTTGCCGAATAGGCGATGACGTCGGCACCAAAGTCCAGCGGGCGTTGCAGCGCGCTGGTAGCAAAAGCGTTGTCGACGACTGTGGTGATGCCGTGCGCACGTGCGAGGCCACAAACGGAGGCCAGATCAACAATATCCATCGTCGGATTGGCGGGGGTTTCGAAGAAGAACACCTTGGTATTGGGACGAATCGCCGCTTCCCACGCGTCATTGTCGCGCCCGTCGATCACCGTCGTTTCGATGCCGAAGCGCGGACAAAGCGAATCGATCAGCCAGCGGCACGACCCGAACGCCGCTTTCGCCGCGACGACATGGTCTCCCACCGACAATTGGCACAGCAGCGCGGTCGTCATCGCTGCCATGCCCGTCGCTTGCACGCGGCACGCCTCGGCCCCTTCCATCAGCGCGATGCGCTCTTCCAGCATTGCTACCGTGGGGTTTTGCAGGCGTGAATAGGTCATGCCTGGGTCTTCGCCGGCAAAGCGCGCCGCGACCGTCTCGGCATCGTCATAGGTGTAACCCGACGACAGGAAGATCGCCTCTGATGTCTCGCCATGCTCGCTGCGCCAAGTGCCGCCGCGCACCGCCTGGGTAGCGGGGCGCCATTTGGAGGTGATTGACCGGTCCTGACCCGTTTGCTTCTTCATGCCGCCATTTCCTGTTCCAGTGCGCGCAATACGGCGTCGCCCAATTCCACCGTGCCCACACTGCCGCCAAGGTCTACGCCGCGGGCACCGCTTGCCAGGGCGCGTGCGACGGCGGCTTCGATCCTTCCAGCACTGGCGTCATCGCCGCCGCTGTGGCGCAAAAGCAACGCCAGCGACAGGATCATCGCCATCGGATTGGCAATCCCCTGCCCTGCAATGTCTGGAGCGCTGCCGTGGATGGGCTCGTACAGGCCTTGCGTGCCGCTGCCCAGCGCTGCGCTGGCGAGCAAGCCGATCGAGCCAACGCACATGCTCGCCTGATCGGACAGGATGTCGCCAAACAAATTGCCAGTAGCCACGACATCGAATTGCCCGGGATTGCGGACCAACTGCATCGCGGCATTGTCCACATACATGTGGCTCAGCGCGACGTCAGGGTAATCCGCTGCGACTTCGATCACCACATCGCGCCAAAGCTGAGAGGTTTCGAGCACATTGGCCTTGTCCACCGAGCACAGCCGCCCTTTCCGCCCCTGCGCCGCGCGAAACGCAACGTGGGCGATGCGCCGCACTTCGCTCTCGCTATAAGCCATGACGTCATAGCCCTGACGCTCGCCAGCGGCGGTGGTGCGCGTGCCCTTTTCGCCGAAATAGACATCGCCATTCAATTCGCGGACAATCAACAAATCGATGGCGCGCGCTACCTCTGGCCGCAAAGCCGATGCGTCCTCCAGCCCGGGAAACATTTTCGCGGGGCGCAGATTGGCAAACAGGCCGAGTTCGGCCCGCAGACCCAAGATTGCCTGCTCGGGGCGCAATTGGCGCTCCACACCGTCAAAGCGCGGATCGCCCACCGCGCCGAACAAGATCGCATCGGCGGCCTTGGCCTTGGCCAGCGAGTCAGGCGGCAATGGATGGCCCGTTGCGGCATAGGCAGCACCGCCCACCAGCGCATGCTCGACGGTCACAGGCAGATCCAGCGCGGTCAGCACACGTTCTGCCTGCGCCATGATTTCCGGCCCGATGCCGTCGCCTGCCAGGGCAAGGATTTTCATATGCTGTATCCCAATATCGGTCATTGCGAGCGAAGCGAAGCAATCCAAGGCAGTTTAGCGCCGTTCTGGATTGCTTCGCTTCGCTCGCAATGACGAAAAGGCCCTATCTAGCCATTCCCCCTCACGCAACCGCCCTTTCCAGCCGGGTGATCAGCCGTTCGCGCGCATCACCAATGCTGTCACGCCGCCCGGCCAGAAGGGATTGCTCGACAAAATGGCCTGTCAAACTCAGCGCGGCCAATACTTCGCCCATATTGCCTTCACCGCCTTCAATCAGAAATGCGGGCAGTTCTAGCAATCGCCGTTCCAGTCCCACCGCCGCCGCCCGCGACACCGCACCTCCAGATTTGGGGCTGACAAAGGCAAGACCGTCACGCGTTCCGGTCGCAACGCACTCGTTCAGCGCCAGCCCAAATCCCAGTTCGCTAAGGAGCAGCAATTCGTAACGTGCCAGAGCGCCTGCCCAACCGCGCGCTGCCGGCGCCGCCGCGATCGCTGCCAGCAAGCCCTCCAGCGCGTCATACAGGCGAGGAAATGGCAATTCTTCGGGCAAGGTCGCACTGGTGAGCACAGTCGCCCACTCGATCGCCGCTGCCGCCAGCGGCTCTTCCAGCAATCCCGCACGACTGGTGACCAGTTCCGCTGTCGCGCCAGCCAGTTGCCCACTGGTCCGCGCGCGCAATTCCACTGCCACGATATTGCCCGGCATCAATATGGGCCGCAGCCGCCGCGAACGCCCGCCGCGGACATAGCCCGCAACCAGCCCGGCCTCGCGCGTGAGCACACGGATGATTGCGCCATGCTCGCCGTGGATGCGCACGCTGCAAACCAGGGCTTCGGAACGCAGCACCGCCATCAGCGGGCTTCAGGATGGTAGAAATCATACACCTGCTGCGCCATCGCCGCGCTCACCCCGGGCGCGCGCTGCAGGTCTTCGAGGCTCGCATTGCGCACCGCTTTGGCGGTACCGAAATGCATTAGCAGCGCCTTCTTGCGCGCAGGGCCAATCCCCGGAACTTCGTCGAGCGGTGACGTACCCATGGCTTTCGCGCGTTTTTGCCGGTGCGCACCGATGGCGAAGCGGTGCGCCTCGTCGCGCAGCCGCTGGATGTAAAACAGCAGCGCATTGTTGGGCGGCAACGTAAACTCGCGCCCGTCGGGCAAATAGAAAGTCTCGCGCCCTGCATTGCGATCGGGCCCCTTGGCGACGCCAACATAGGGCAGATCGTCGATTCCCAGTTCTGCCAGCACCGCACCAGCCGCCGACACCTGCCCCTTGCCGCCGTCGATCAGCACCAGGTCGGGCCATTCGCCTTTGTCGCGCTCGGGGTCTTCCTCCAGCGCGCGGGCGAAGCGGCGTTCGAACACCTCGCGCATCATCGCGAAATCGTCGCCGGGCGTCGTGGTGTCACGCTTGATGTTGAATTTGCGGTACGCGCCCTTGATCCACCCCTGTGGCCCCGCGACCACCATCGCACCCAGCGCGTTGGTCCCCTGGATATGGCTGTTGTCATACACTTCAATGCGCTCGGGCGGCGCGTCCAGCCCGAACAGGTCGGCCAGCTCGCGGCCCAATTTCGCCTGCGTGCTGGTTTCGGCGAGCCGCCGGTCGAGCTCTTCACCCGCGTTGCGCGCGGCTTGCTCCAGCAGTCGGCGGCGCTGCCCGCGCTGTGGCACGCTAATCTCGACCTTGCGCTCGGCCAGCGTGCCCATTGCCTCCGCTAGCACAGCGCAATCGTCGGGCTCGCGGTCAACCAGCACCAGCTTGGGCGGCGGCATCCCTTCATAAAATTGCATCAGAAAGCTCGCCAACACCTCCTCCTCGGGCACGCCGCTGACATGCGCTGGGAAAAAGCTGCGATGCCCCCAATTTTGCCCGCCACGGATGAAGAACGCCGCGATGCAGATTTGCCCGCCCTTCGCCGCCATAGCGAAGACATCGACATCGCCCAGCCCGTCGGCGTTCACCGCCTGTGACCCCTGGATAAAGGTCAGCGATTTCAGCCGGTCACGATAGACTGCGGCCAGTTCATAATCCATCGCCGCCGCCGCCCGGTCCATTGCCGCGCCAAGCCTTTTCTGCACGGCGGTCGATTTGCCTTCCAGGAAATCCTGCGCATCCCCGACAAGATCGGCATAGTCCGCCGGGGTAATCCGGCCCACACACGGCGCGCTACAGCGGCGGATCTGGTAAAGCAGACATGGTCGCGACCGGTTCGCAAAAAAACTGTCGGTGCAGCTGCGCAATAGGAAGGTTTTCTGCAGGGCGTTCAGCGTGCGATTGACCGACCCAGCGCTGGCGAAGGGGCCATAATAACGCCCCTTGGTCTTGCGCGCGCCGCGATGCTTCTGAATGCGCGGAAATTCGTGGTCGGCGCGCAGCAGGATGAAGGGGAAGCTTTTGTCGTCGCGCAGCAATACATTGTACGGCGGGCGATAGCGCTTGATCAGCTGCGCCTCGAGCAACAGCGCCTCGGCCTCGCTGTTGGTGGTGACAATTTCCATGCTGCGCGTTTGCGCCACCATGCGCTGGAGCCGCGTGGGCAGGCGGGCGACCTGCGTGTAATTGGTCACCCGGTTCTTGAGCGCGCGCGCCTTTCCTACATAGAGGACATCGCCGCGGGTATCGAGCATGCGGTAAACACCAGGCCGCGCAGGAAGGCTGCGCACAACACCGCGGATCACCTCCGCTCCGCGCTCCAGATCGGGCTGGTCGCCCTCTTCGGCGCCGCGCACGACATAGGTCGCTTTGTCCTCATTGAACCGGTCGGGGGCATTGGGTCGCTGCATGGTGGAATCATTAGGACAGGCGTGCGCGTCATGCCATAGGTGGACGAAACAACGATGGGGATCGCGATGGATTTGGCTGAAAAGCTGGTGCTCGTCACCGGCGGTACCGACGGCATTGGCCGTGAACTGGCACAGCAACTGCGGGCAGCGGGGGCCCAGGTAGTCGTCACCGGGCGCTCGCACGACCGGCTCGCCGCGATGCGCGAGGCGGGCTTCGAAGCCGTCGAATGCGACCTTTCGACGCCAGCGGGCATCGACACGCTGGTGAACGCCATGGCAGCTCGCCCGCTGGCGCTGCTGGTCAACAATGCTGGTTCGGGCAGTATCTATGACCCCGACCGCATCAATTCGCTTGAGGACGCGTCGGCGTGCATCCGCCTGAACCTTGATGCACCGATCCAGCTGACGACGCGCTTGCTGCCGCAGCTGCGCGCGCAACCGGTTGCAGCGGTCGTCAATGTCACGTCGGGCCTGGCGATAGCGCCGCGGGCGGGCGGGTCGGTTTACTGCGCAACCAAGGCGGGGCTGCGCAGCTGGACGCAGGCGCTGCGCTTTCTGCTCAAGGACAGCAATGTCCATGTGATGGAAGCACTGCCGCCGGTGGTCGAAACCAAGATGACCAGCGGGCGCACGGGCCGCAAAATGTCCGCATCGGCATGTGCGGCCGAAATCTTGCGCGGGATTCAGGCCAACAAAGCCGAGGTCAATGTCGGGATGGTCAAGCTGCTGCAGCTGATTCACAGCATTTCCCCGGCGCTGGCGCGGCGGGTAATGATCCGGTTTTGACGTAACCGACCCAACAATCGCATTTTCGTCATCTAGGACTTGATCCGGGATAACATGCGGACGGTAGCTTGGTATCCCGGATCTAGTCCGGGATGACGATGATTAGGGGTTTGGCCCTCAGCCTTTGGCCAGCGCCTTGATGGCTTTGTCTACCTGCGCTTTGTCGGCAGCGGCGTCATGCTTGGCAGCGATCAGGCTGGCGGCGGCTTCGGTTGCGGCGCGTGCTGCGGCCCCGCGCACTTCGGCGAGCGCGGCTGCTTCGGCTGCACCGATCCGGTCTTCGGCCATTTTCTTGCGGCGTGCGACCAGCGCGGTGGCATCGGCCTTCGCCTTTTCCACCAGTGTCGCGGCTTCGGCTTCGGCGCGGGCGCGCATTTCGGCGGCTTCGGACTCGGCACCGGCAATCTTGGCCTCATATTCGGCCTTCAGCGTTTCGGCTTCCTTGCGCAGCGTTTCAGCCTCAGCCAGCTGCGCCCGGATGGCGGCAATTTTGCCGTCAAGTCCGGCAGCAATCATCGCCGGGACCTTTTTCCAAACCAAAATGCCGATGAACACCAGCATCGCGATCGACACCCACACCGTGGCATCAAGGCCAAAGGCCTTGGGCGTCGCGCCCTCCGCGGCCATCAAGGTCAGCATATCAACCACGGATCACCGCCTTTACCGCTGCACCAGCTTCGGCATCACTCACCTTGGCACCAGACAGGCGCGCCACCAGATCGCGCGCAGCCTCAGCGGCCACAGCCTCGATTTCGGCCATGGCTGAGGTCTTCGCGGCAGTCAGGTCGGCCTCGGCCGCCGCCAGCTTGGCCGCCACATCAGCGTCGGCTTTGGCCAGCTTTTTCTCGGCGTCGCGTGCCGCCTTGTCCTTGGCGGCTTGCACCGCCTTCTGGGCCTCAGCGCGGCTGGCTTCCAGCGTGACCCGATATTGCTCGTCGAGCGTATCGGCACTGGCATGCGCGGCCTTTGCCGCCGCCAGATCATCGCTAATCTTGCGGTCGCGCAAATCGACTGTCGCCTCAATCTTGGGAAGCATCCCGCGACCGATAACAATATAGATGCCGCTAAAGACGATCAGCAGCCAGAAAATCTGCGAAAGCAGATACCAGCTGTCTTCGGTAAGTTGGGCGATCTGTGGCATGAAAAACGGGCCTTGATGCGCTGAAGAGATGGATCGGGCTGGCTAAACCAAATGGCGCGGCCAGCCCAAAGCAATCAGACGACGAACACCAGGATCATCGCGACGACGAATGCCAGCAGACCCAGCAACTCGGTCACGGCAAAGCCGATCAACACGCGGGTGAACTGGCCATCCGCAGCAGCAGGGTTGCGAAGCGCGCCGTTCAGAAAGCTGCCCCAGATATTGCCCACGCCGATGGCGGCCATGCCGGCACCAATGGCGGCCAGACCGGCCCCGATCAGCTTTGCTGCTTCTGCGTCCATGATAAAACTCCTTAAGAAAAAAACGTTGGTAAAATATTGATATCAGTGAAGATTGACCGCGTCGTTGATGTACACCGAAGTGAGCAATGCAAAGACATATGCCTGAATGCCCGCCACCAGCAGCTCAAGCGCACCGATGCCGATCATCAGGAAGAAACTGGGGACGCCAACGATGATGCCATAGACAGCGCCGGCGTTGGTCGAATTGATCAGAAAACCCGCGAGCACCTTGGTCAGCACATGTCCTGCCGTCATTGCGACGAACAGACGAATGGCCAAGCTGAACGGACGGATCATGAAGGAAACAAATTCAATCAGCGCGATCATCGGGATCATCAGCGCCGGCGTGCCGTGCGGCACAAACAGCGAGAAAAAATGAAAGCCGTGGCGCCAAAACCCAACCACCAACACAATCGCAAAGCTGAGCACCGCGAGCACGCCCGTGATGGCGATATGGCTGGTGACCGTAAAGGGGTGCAGGCCGAGCACGCCAAGCGGCAGCAAGCCCAAGATGTTGCAGAACAGGATAAACATGAACAGCGAGAAGACGTAGGGCGTATATTTCCTACCTTCGGGTCCGATCGTCGACAAAATCATGCTCGAGATGAAGCCCGTGAACCCTTCGACCGCGACCTGCCAGCGGCCGGGAACCAGCTCGCGCCGCATCCCGCCCCACATGAACACGCCCAGCAACACGCCGGCCACGATCATCCACAGCGCGCTGTTGGTGAACATGATCTCGGTGCCGCCAAGGTTGAAGCCGCCATAGGGCGTCACTTCAAACTGGTGCATCGGGTCAATCTTGCCGGGTTCCGCTGCGGCCACGCACATGCTCCAAAAAATCAGGTTCAAACTGCGAATGCGTCATCACCGATAGTTACTTACGTGGTGGCGACGTGATCCGGAGGATGTTTCTGAAGGCCACAATGATGCCCAGCATCAACATGACCAACAGACCCCAGGGCGTTGTGCCCACCAGCCGGTCGAACAGCCATCCCAACAGGGAACCGCCGATCATCCCGCCCAACAGTTCGGCCATCACCCGGCTCCCCAACCTATAGTCGGGGTCGGCTTCTGGCAGCTTCGCACCCGCCGTCCGTTCAGCTTCGGCAGCTTCGGCCCGATCCAGCCGCTGCTCAAGCGACGTCAGGCGCGAATCTTCCGAGTTGCTGTTCGGATCGCGGTTGGTCCCGGACATTTCGGACAATCCTCTGCAAAAGCGCGCGAAAGTGTCGCATCGCCACTGCCGAAGATGCCCGAAAAAGGCGCAGGACCCCTAAGGCGCGGCCCGTTTAGAAATGCGTCCGCATGAAGTCAACTGTCGCGGACCGCACTTTTGCTGCAGTGCGCAAAAAAGCCGCCGCGGACTGCCCC
>JANRIY010000007.1:0-18346 GCA_033764495.1 Sphingopyxis sp.
AAACATCTAAAGTTAGCAAGGCCGCTCGATCCGACGGCTGAGTCCTGCTACATATGAATGACGGTCCTTTCTGACATCCGTGTGAGTGATGCCGGGCAGCCAAGAAGCTGGGTCTGCGGGCCGGTTGACCTCGATAGATGCAGGAACCAAAAAAATATTTTTCTGGCAGTTTTCTCAACGAAATCAAAAGCGTAGCATTCTGACGGCCTCTCAGTCGGAAGATGGCCGTCAGAATGGGTGCTTACTGTAGGATTTTCAGAGACTTATGAGAGCTTCAGACAATCGAGTGGGGAGTGACGGGGTAGCAGGATTGGCTTTGATCGACGGCTATAGCGCGTCAAAGCGTAAGCTGCGTCCCCGATCATTTGTGATAGTTGCTGAACGGTGTTCAGCTGAATCAATCGGGCTCGACGATGATCTTTTGGGGGGCGACCGCCGTTCGGGTTCCAGCCACCTTGCCTTCATTCGACGCTGCCGAAAAGCGCCCGCAGGACTGCTGCGATACGATGGCCAGCACCAACCGCGCGTAGTTCGGCGGCTTCCTGCACTGCGCGGCGATAATCGTCGCTCACGACCGGCGCCGTTTCAGGCGATCGCCCACTGCGCAGGGACGGTCCATAAGCGAGCGATGCCAGCATGGGAAAACTCTCGTCGTATGCCCAATGCGATACCGCCAGCGGATCATTGTAATCGCGCGCTTGCGGGTACCTTACTACCAGTTCGGTCGCGCGTGCTTCAACGCTGGATAGCGTGCCTGATTGGTGCACCGCATCGTCCCAATACCAATGGAGCGTGACGGGCTCGGCACTCGGCGACGCGCGGACATATTGTAGAGCGCCAAGACGATTGCCTTCGGGATAGTCGCGAGAGAATAGTTCGCCCGTGTGCAATGGTTGGTGCAGATCGCCGACAATGTGCAATACCCAGCACAAAGCAACCGCCTGCTCGGCCTTGGTAGCCGAAGGATCGCGCAGCACATTGATGTTGAGCGCGAATGCGTCGATCGCTGATCCCTTGCTTCCCACAGAAGCGGGGCGGCCGTCACGGATCAATGCCTGCGCGGCATAATGCCAGGAGGGGTGATCGTACACCGTGCCTCGTGCATCATCGGGCCAGCGCGCGCATTCGTAGAAGCGGCGTCGCACCTGCTCCTCATTGGTGCTCCGATCGATCGCAACTTCAAACGGCGCCCGATCGGGGTGCGCGGCCAACAGATAAGCGATGCGAGCGCGCAGCGCTGGTGCATCCTCGAGGTCGCGCCAGGCAATCGCTGCGGTCACCATATGCCCAGGTCGCGACCATGCAAGTCCGGGCGCTGCGTCCACCAACGCGAAGGCAAGCGCCAGCGCAGCGGCGACCCGCCTAGAACCGGAAGCCGAGCCGGGCATAATAGCTCCTGCCGTTGAGGCCGATGGGGCATTCTTCGCCGGTCGGAAAGCTGCCGCCCGTCGATCCGATCACCAGCGCCTGATCGGCAAAGCCGTCGCAGCGTGCGCTTAACGCGTTCTGGATGCCGGCAGACAGCTGTAGCGCCTCCGCAACGCGCCACCGAAACCCGAAATCGGCGGTGGTCTTTGCGCCGAATGTTTGCACGTTGATCGCTGGCAGGCCGCTATACTCGCCGAATGCGACGACGTTCGCGGTAAACCCCACCCGACCAATATCGAAATCAGCCTGAAAAGTTGCCTTTTCAAGCGGCTGGCCCTTGGTGAGCAGTAGAATGGATCGGGTGCCGAGCAGCGGCAGCGCCGGGAGCACTGGATTGGGCCGCAACATGTCCAGCGTTGTTTTGTAGAAGCCATAGCCGGCGCTGAGGTTCAGCCGCGCGTTGCGCCCCAGCGCGATCCGGCCATGCGCGGCGACCTCAAATCCTTCCGTCGTCGTATCGACGGCGTTGGTGAAGAAACGCGCCTGGCTGAAATTGGTGATGCCAGCGCTCCGCAGGACGTTGACGACGGCCGTGCCGCTCAATTGCTCCGACAGCGCGATCCGGTCCTTGATTTCGATGCGGTAATAGTCGCCGCTGAGCGAAATGCCGGGCAGGGGCGTGGCAACCACGCCAGCCGAAATGGTGCGCGATCGTTCGGGCTTCAGCGGCTGCGCACCAAGCGCGATTGCCGCAGGGTCGTTCACCGGCAAGGTGCCAACCGTTACCAACACACCGGCGCTTGTCGCGCCTTGCACCGCGCTGAAAAACTGTTGCTGCAGCGAAGGCGCCTTGAAACCGGTGCCGATATTGCCGCGCAGAGCAAATCCCTGAATGAGATCGTAGCGCGCGCCGACGCGCAAGGTCGCCCGGCCGCCGAAGTCGCCGTAATGATCATAGCGAACCGCACCCGTCAGCAGCAGCGGGCGCACGGGCCGAAGCTCCAGGTCGGCGAAGGCGGCATAGGCATTGCGACTAGCGTCAGTCGGATTGCGCGGGTTGAAGCCCGAAAACCCGTCCGCCCCCAAGCCGACATAGGCGTTCGGCTCGCCTGGAATGATTTTGTAGGCTTCATGGCGAAACTGGCCACCAATGGCGATGTTGCCCCCTGCCAGCAGCGTCAAAGGCTTTGACAACGTCAGGTCGGTCACGAATTGCTGGTAGCGAACCGCGCCTGAATCAAAGGAAGAGGGACTGGCCGCACCCAGCGACACATTGGCCGTGTTCGAAACGCCGAAGCGCGCCTGATTATACCCCCAGCCCTGCGACAGATCGAGGTTGATGCCGCTGCCCAAGTGGGTGCGGTAACCAAGCGTCGCGTCATAGTCGTCAATCGACAGGTTGATGATCGGCAGAAAGCCATTGGGCTGCGCCGGCGAAAACCCCGGCACGCGAAAGCCCGCCGCATTGTTCGATCGTTTGTGCCCCAATGTGCCAAAGCTGTAGAATTCGCCTTCGCCAAGCGGGACCGCGACATCAAATGCGCCGTTGATGATCTCTGCTTCGGGATCGCCGATACGATACGTAACCCGGCCAAAACGCTGATCGACCAGCGCGCGGTTCGACGCTTCCTCGCGTCGATACTGGCCGGTAAGCGTCGCATGCCCGCTGCGCCCGACGGGAAGCCCCAGCGTTGCCGTCGCAATCCCGTTGGTCCCATCACCCTTCTCAGTCGTGCCGCCCTGCAGCCAACCCTGAACGTGCCGCGCATCGCTTTTAAGGATGATGTTCACGACACCAGCAATCGCATCGGACCCATATTGCGCGGAGGCACCGTCGCGCAGGATCTCGATGCGGGCAATGGCGTTTTCGGGGATCAGGTCGAGATCGACCCCGGCCGAGCCTCGCCCGATGCTGTTATTGACGTTGAGCACTGAATTGGCGTGCCGTCGTTTGCCGTTGACCAGGATCAAGGTCTGGTCGGGCGACAAACCGCGCAGCGTAATCGACTTGGTGTTGGCGGCCGTGGCGGTGGTGGCTGCGCGCGCGAAATTGACCGATGGCTGCAAGAAGTTCAGCACGCGGCCAATGTCCGTAAAGCCGCTTTGTTCGATCCGCTCGGCATCCACGCGGTCGATCGGCACGGCTGCTGCTTCCGGTGTGCGGCCCCGGCCGCGTGTACCGGTGACTACAATGTCGGCCGTTTCTGCTTGGGTCGCGTCGCTGACTTCGGCTTGCTTGTCAGTCATCTGCTGGGTGTGTCCGGGCATGGGCCATGCAAGTGCCAAGCTGCCCGTGGTGAGCCACAGATACCGAGTCATGTCGTCCCCCCGAATTGATTCGAGCGGCAAATTAGGGACCGATACGGGCCGCGCGGTATCGCTTATATCCGCATGGGCGTTGCGCGATATGCAACGCTGCGGGCGTAGCGGCGTCTATCCCCTGGCAACCCCAGCGATACCGCGCGATCGACAATGACATCGGTATAGCCGCGTACCGGCAAGCCGCCTCGGTCGACGCGCTGCTAGACGTCGCCGGGGGCGAGCGTCGGCGCGGGGATGCTGGTCCAACTTGTTCGGGCCAGGTCGTCGTGCCCGACCTCGAACCGCTCGCCGCCACTATTGCCGTCGTTCATCGGCTACTCTCCCAATGTCGCCGTCCTGTCATGGTGCCGCTGCAAGATCGCACATCGAAAGGAGACGAGCGCAATGCGGCGCATGCCATCATTCGGTGCAATCGAAGCATTTGTTGTGGCGGCCCGCGCTGAAAGTTTTCGCGCCGCAGCTGATGCGCTGGCGCTCAGTCCTTCCGCCTTTTCGCGTCGCATCCAGCTGCTTGAGCATTTTGTCGATATGCCGCTGTTCGATCGCCGCGGCCCGCTGCCACGCTTGACCCCTGAAGGCGCGCGGTATCTTGCCGATCTTGAGCCCGCCGTCGAAACGATCAAGCGGGGTACAGATGCGCTGCGTCAACGCCACCGCGTTGGGCCGCTGCGCATCGCTGCGTCGCTGTCGATCGCTACGACCTGGTTGTTGCCGCGTCTCAGCCGCTTTTGCACGGCCTTTCCTGACATTCCGGTCGATGTCGTGCCGTCGAGTGGTATTTGCGTCGTCCGCAACGGAGATGCCGATGTTGCGCTGCTTGGCGCCGTCGATCATCCACAGGGCGCGCATGTCGAAAAGTTGATCGACCTGGAAGGCGTCGCCCTTGCCGCACCAGATTGGGTGGCGGCGCACGGCGACGCAATGACCTTGGCCGATCTTGCCAAGGCACCTCGCCTCGGCACCGAGCGCCCAAATCGGTTGTGGGAGCGGTGGTTCAGCGCGTTTGGCGTGACGACCGATTTGCCGCCGCCGTCGGCCAGCTTTGCAACAATCGTCATGGCTTATGAAGCCGCTGCAGCCGGCATGGGGGTAGCGCTTGGCGCACCGTTGGCGGCCGAGCGCTTCGTTAGTGAAGGGCGCCTCGCTCGGTGTAGCCCGGTAATCGGCGCGGTGGGCAGTAGCTATTACGTGGCGTTCGCGAGCGACCAAGCCAGTCGGCGTCCGCACGCACGCGCCTTTGCGGATTGGCTGCATGGTGAAGCCCGCCAGTCCCAAGCTAACCTTACCGCAATGCTGCGATCGCCAGCGCCGCGCGAAGCGACAGAGTTTGCGGTGGAGTGAGCGGCACGATGAATCACAGCCACAACGCAAATCATGCACTGCTTGCCAGGTCTACGCCGTTTAAGCCTAAACAATTGACGAAACTCCGGGCACGCGCCGTAGGACGGCAGCGGCCAGAAAGCCGGCAATCGACGCCAGCGCTCCCACGAGCAAAAACTTTGCAAATGGGAGCAGGTCCCACGGGCGTGCGGCGACTGAAAGAGCAACCAGTATGGGCGCGTGCAGAATATACGCGCCAAAAGCGCTTGCGCTAAGCTCGCTGCTGAGCGGCGTGGCCTCTTTCCAACGTGTTCGGGCGCGCCACAGCAGCCCTAGAATGATCCCCCAGGCAACAAGCGGCTCCCAAAAGGCGTAGAAGAGCGCGTTCAGGTTCCAGCCGCCCTCAAACGCGCCCATGCCGCGGCGCAGCAACACGACTGCCGGCAATGAGATCAGCCCAATAATGGTCGCCAGGAGCCACGGCATTGCCTCGTCACTGCCGATGGTCTCCAGCCTTTGACCGGTCGCTGCTGCGCAGCCGATGAAAAATAGGACGACATAGCCGGGGAAATAGCCCAGTTGCAGCCACAGAAACTGCTGCCCGACCGGGAACACCAGACGCGTCGCGAAGGAGGTAGTCCCGACCGCGACCGCTGCCAAAAGCAGGATGTAACCCGTGGGCCATCGGCGGATCGGAGCAAGGACAGCCGCTAGGTATGGCGCATGGCGGACTGCCATGCATCCCGCAAGGTAAAGCGCGGTAAAGAGTAGCAGCGCTTCGGCAAACCAAAGCGGCCCCGGCGCAAAGTCTCGTTCGGCCACGGCGCGCAGCCACCCTGCCAAAACGGGTTCGCCATCAGACGTTCGCGCAATCGCGACCGTCAGCGGATGCAGTACCAAGCTGAAGAGAACCAGCGGGACACCCAGCCGCACGCCGCGATCAAAAGCGAACTGCGCGGTTCCCTTTCGCGCTCGAGCGGGAGGGGTGAAATAGCCTGCGATCAGGAAGAAAAACCCCATGAAATAGGACTGGTTGATGGCATTGAACAGGACGAGCACCAGGTTGCTGCTGTCGGGCTCCTGTCGCCAGAACCAACCTCCCGCGCCGCCATAGGTTATTGCGGTGTGGTGCAAGATGACCAGCACGGTCATCGCGATCCGAATCCTGTCAATGCCTGCGTTTCTCATTGCCGGGTCCCCGCCAAGCCGGTGCGCGGCATGACTCACTTCTCTGCCGGGCGGGCCGCGAGGCAACTGGCGCACAACAATTGTGGTGGCAGGTGGCCGATAAAATAAGCCGAGCGACGCTGTGGTTCCAAAAAAGCGAGGCAGTAGGCGAGCTTGGTCTGCACAGCGATATCAGCGCCGGGGCGCGGCCGCGTACAGTAAAAGCGCCGCCGCATTCTGAGACCAGCCGATCCGGAAATCGGCTAGGAAACGATGGCCAATCACGGCCTGCGCGCCGATGCCGCGGGTCATGGCGGAAAGGTCCTTGGCGCGAAAGGTCGCACGGTAGGGATGCCCCGCAAGGTCGAAATCGAACTCGCGACGCCCTCCCACGGCTAGATCGGCGATCATGCCCAGACTGATGTTGCACCAAGGTGCGCCGGTATCAATCAGGAAGTCGATCGGCGCATTGTTGAAATGACCAGCCACCACGGGCAGCGGCCGTCCCTCGACTAGACGCCATTCGGCCAGCGGCGCACCGGCCAACCGCGCGTTGCGGATGCTTGCGTCCCAATAGTCGATGATCACATCTAGCCGGGACAGCAACGGCCAGCCTAGAATGGCGTCGAACGCCGTTCCGACCTGCGCCGCGATCGCCTCTATATCGCCGGGCGCGACAAATACGGGCACATCTTGCAGGTTGCTATCGATCAAGCTGGCGTGCGCTAGCGTGCCTTGGCTGATCGGCTGTGCCGCCCCTTGATATCGCTGCGTCAGTTGCCCAGTGGGCGACCGCGGAATACCAAGTGCATTGGCCACGGACGAGGTTATTTGCAGGGCACGCACCGAGCCTGTGTCGACCAGCGCTCGCACCTTGGCCTTTCCCAGATCGATGTCGGTAAAGATGAGTCCGGCAGGACTGATGGTTAATGGCGCGGCGAATGAGCGGCGCGTGGCCAGCATCGCCGTGCCAGCAGCGGCCATCGACAAAGCTGTTCTTCTCGAAATCATTTGCGCTCTCCACTGAACGACGTCGCCCGAGCCGGGCGATAGACATTGCGATCTGGAGGCCCCCGGCGGAGCCGATCGATCCGTGCGACCAATGCAGCGTAAAAGGTTGCCGATTCAGCTAGTGTTGTGCCATCCACTTCATCGAGCCGATCACCGGGGGTGTGGATTGTTCTGTAAATCTTGTGGCGAAAATCGGCGGGTAAACCCGCTGCGTCGCCACCATTGAACATCAGCCAGAACTGTCTTGCGCCAATCGCATCCTGATAGCCGAGCGACAGCACCGGTGCCCCTGCGCGATAGAAGGCGCGATCGTCCGACGAAGGATATACGGGGAAGGCGACACAATCTACCGCGCAGTCGACGCAGAGCTGGGCGATTGCGCGATTGAGCGGTCGCCCGGGCGCGCCGTTATTTTCGCCGTACATGATGGTGTGCCCATAAGCTGCGACATCGGCATTGATGACTGCATCGAGATTGGCGATCCCGTGGCGCACGATCCACTGTTTGGCGCCGACCAGATCGAGTTCTTCCTGATCGGTGAACAGTACCCGGACACGATGTTTCAACCGCGCGCCGGCATAGTCGGCACGCATAAGCCGCGCTGCCTCAATCATCGCAACGACTGACGCGCCATTGTCGACCAGCCCCTGTGACAGGCCGTTATCGGGCAAATAGGCAGCATCATAATGCGCAACCAACAGGATTTCCCGGGCCCGGCTGGTGCTTGGCGGATTGACGACAAACGACACATTGCGTCCGGCAATCGGGCCGCGGCGGACATTGCCGCCGTCGAATGTCTCGATCTCCGGCACGAACCCCGCCTTTCGGATCAACGCGACCACGGCGCTGGTGCGGCCTTCGCGGGTGGGCTGCGCAATCGTCGCCACGTCGGCCCGGAGCGCAGATGGATCACGCAGCGCTCCAGGGGCGGCGCCCGGCAATCCGCCGATCAACAGGCTGACCGTCAGGGCAAGCATCCTCACGAGTTTGCGCCTACTGCCGCCAGCGCCTGCCGAACGCGTTCGCGCGTCGTCGCGGCGTTCCAATGCGCCATCTCGGCAAGGCTGTATCCCTTGCTGGCAAGCTCCCGCACTGCGAGCAGCCCTAGATAATAGCCCGCCCGCGGCGGCACCGGCTCGGTCCGGTCGTCGGTCGTGAAATAGAGTGTCTCGGCGCGCGTCTTGCTGTCGTCGAGATGGCTCGTCAGGTCGGCGACAAGCCGCGCGCGGTCACGGTCGACCGCCTCGGTCATCGCGCGCGGCAACAACAGCGCTTCGGGCGAGCTGCCGGGATTGACCTCGCCCGAGGCATAGGTCGCCAACCCCTCGCTCCACAGATCGGCCCAAAGCGGATCGCCCTCGGATTTGAAGAACTGGCGGTGATAGAGGTGGAACGCCTCGTGGCTCAGCAGCACGGTGGGTGCCGTGTTGCCGGTCATCGCCAGCACATCGGTGCCGAGCAGCATTGCAGGGGTGCCGCCAATTGTCTGCGCGCGTCCGTCGAAACAGCCCAGCGACACCAGGATATGAACGTCGCCGTGCCAGCGATTGTCGGGGAAGATATGGTCGAAGCGCGCAAGCGCCGCAGGGAGCTTTGCCCGCAAGGTCCGTGTTGCCTGCCGCATCGCGGGGGCAAGCTTGTCGAGCGCGGCCAGCCGATCGGCAGGAAATCTGCCACTCGCAAGCAGCGGGCACTGGATGTCGCTGAGCAGCGCACGGTTCGGGGCGAAATAATACCGGGTCCAAGCTGCCTGCGCTGCATCGGTGTGGCGTTTGGCTTCGGCGACGAAGCGCCAATAATCGGGCATCAAGTTGTGCACGCGCGACGGCTTCGCCGCGGCGGTGGATCCCGACATGCTCGCCAGCGCGAACGCCAGCAGCAAACCGAACCTCTGCATCAACCTGCCCTTTCGAAAACGGCTACTGCCCCGGGATAGTCGACCGACACGCGGAAGAAGCGCAGGATCGTGCCGCCCGCGCTGCCCTCGATCGGCCGGTCCATCAGCGCCGCCATGCGCACGCGGAACGCGCGGCTCGGCTCGACCGAGAACCATACCGGGCCGACCGTATAGCCGGCGATGGTGACGCGCGGCACTTCGATCATCGCAGTGCCGGCGAGCGACTCGATCGGGTCGAGCGCACGCCAATCGGGATGATCGCGCCGCCATTCGGTATAGATCGCATCGCCGATGAAGCTGGTCGCGCGGTTTGCCGGCCCGCCATCGCCGATCTGCGCCAGCGCGGCCGGCGACAGGACATTGCTCGCGCCGGTGTCGAGCAGCATGGGGTAGTCCTTGCCGGCAATCTGAACGGTGATGCGTGCGAAATTGGTCTCGCGGTCGCCGGTGGCGGGATCGGTCTTGAAGGCGAGCGCGACGCGGTGCGCGGCGGCGACGCGCGGCAGGTCACCGGGCGCACGCCACAGGATGCGCCGGCGCAGATAATCGAACGTCCAGGTCCGCCCGGCAAAATAAGCCTCGCCGAGCAAGCCATCGATGCCGCGCATCAAATCGCCGCCCAGCTCGCCCTCGCGCGCGAACACGCCGAGCCGTCCATCGCGCAGCAACGGCGCGGGGATCGCGTGACCCGGCATGAAGGCGGGCAGCGTGGTGGTGTTGTAGACGCCGGGGCCGGGGTCGCGATCCTCCAGCGGCAAACCGAACCGCGCCGCGCTGTCCGCCAGGATCAGCAACCCGCCGCCGCTGTCGGTGAGCAGGCGCAGCGTTTCACCGGTCGCCAGCCGCGGCGTCAGGATGAAGCGACCGGCATAATCCTCGGTCGGCAGCGCGATCGGGCAGCCCGGCGTGGGGGTCGTTGCCAGCGCAGGACAGCGCCGCTGGGCGGCAGGCCGCGCAAGGGCGATGCCCGCCGCCAGCAGCATCGCGCTTGCGAGCATGAAGGCGGGCCGCCGCATCATAACGTCTCCAACGGATCGCGCAGATATTGCGCGATCTCGACCCGATGGCCGTCCGGATCGTGCAGCGCCACGTAACGGCCGAAGCCGGGCGCTTCGGCGACGGGCCCGTCAGCGTGCACGCCACGCGCGGCCAGTTGCGCCAACGTGCCGGCAAGATCGTCCGTCGCGAGCACCAGATGCGCGCGCTGCACCCCGGCCGGCCCGGCCGCCCCGCCGAAGATCGACACGCGAACATTGCCGGCCCGCACCGCAAGCAGGCCGATCGCCGGCGTGTCCTGCAACACCGGCAAGCCCAGCGCACCGACATAGAAATCGCGCGCTGCCACCAGGTCGCCGACATGCAGCTCCAAATGGCAGCCGGTGAGCGTTGGTGCGACGGTCATCGCGTCAGCTCTCCCATTGGTCGCGCAGGTCTGGGCATTTATCGACATGGCGTGGGCCCGCCCGACGGAAATCGGTGACGTAGCATTCGTCGAACACGCTGCAGTAACAGCCCTGCAGCTGCAGCCTGCCGCGCCGTTGATCTAGCCTTTTCCACAACGCCGCGTTGGCCGCGGTCAGCGGCATCGACAGAATGATCGCCTTGTCGCCGGGCAGCAGGACCGACCCGACCGGCCCGCCCGTCACCACCGCGCCGTCGGTCTCGCGCAGCAGCGCGGGAATGTCGGCGGTCGCGCTGGAGGCGCAGCATGCGCGGATCAGTGACGGCCAGTCAGTGACCGGCTTGCCCTGATAGCGGATCGCCAGCGACCGCACGCGCGCCGGCCCGGAACCCGCGCTTTCCAGCGTAAGCGAGATGTTGCGCTGATTATCGACCAGATTGCTCGAATTCAGCCCGACATAGGGCCAGGACTGCGCCTCGACGAGCTTCTCCATCGTGTCGCCGTGCCGCACCGCGACAATGATCGACACGACCGACGTGATCAGCGCCGCGAAGGCGACGACCTTGTCGATCCAGTGCCCGCCGGCATGGCTTGCCCCATGGCTGTGCGGGGCATGTATTTCAGGCGTGTCCATCGGTGGTTCCGTTTCTGCGAGATGGGGCGGCACGCGACTGTCCTAGCCGAGCGGCATCAGCGGGCGGACCTCGACCACGCCATGCGCCGCCGCCGGGCAGCGCACCGCCCAGCCGATCGCGGCCTCAGAATCGGCGACGTCGATCACGTACGTCCCGCCGAGCTGCAGCGCGTTCGCCCCGTAAGCGCCATGCTCGGTCTGGCGCACGCCGCCCGGCGCACGCACCTGCACCGCCGTCGCCGACGGCAACAGCGGATCGCCCGACACGAACGCGCCGGCTTCCTGTAGCGCGCCATTGAACGCCATGTACGCGCCGAACGCTGCCCCGCGCTCCGCCTCGCTCATCGTCGCGAAACCGGCCTCGTCGTTGAACAGCAGCAGCATGAACTTCATCGGCTTCCTCCTTGCGTCGCGCGGCGCAGGCCAGCGACCCACGCCATCAGTTGATCGTCGTTGCGCATATCGCCGGCGAACGTCGCCGCCGGCGCAAAGGGTTGGGCCAGTCGGTCGCCGCCGACGCCGAGCACCTGCATCACGATCATGCGGCTGAGGCCCGATGGCAGCTCCACGAACCGGCCGCTGAGATACGGCGTCGAGCCATCGGTCGGCAGGCCGATCTGCGCGGCGCCCAACCGGCGCAGTTGATCGACCAGCACTAGGCACGAGCTGAAACAGGTGGGATCGGTGAGCAGCAGGATGCGCGCCGTCGAAGGATCGCCGGACGGCGCGGCGGCGCGCGGCTGCGGCCACGGGCGCGGCGGCAACGGCGTCACGAACGCGCGGTGCGCGGCGACCGCGCGGTCCATCTCCGATGCCAGCGGCAACAACCATGCTGCATCCGCCGCGCTGTCGCGCGCAGACTGTCGCAGCGCCGCGGCATTACCGGGCGATGCGCGCCAGCTTTGAAAGCCGGGATCATCGGTCGGCACGGTCGTGGGTGAATTGGGGAACAGCCGTTGCACCAACGCATCGCCGACGCGCGAATCGCCGCCGCCATTGCCGCGCACATCCACCACGACATACGGTGCTCGCGCCAATTGCGCCGGCGCGCCATCAAGCGCGGCGAGCACGGGCTGCACCCGGTCGCTCATCTCGCCATAGCCGATCCACAATGCACCGTCGGGCGCGGTGCGCACGTCGAACCGCGCACCCGCCAGGCCCGCCGCGCGCGCGGTAAGTGCATTCAGTTCCGCCGTTGCGAGCGGACGCCATGCGAGGGTGATCGAACGGACGTCGCCGGCTTCGGCGAAGCGACACTGGCGGAGCGGCGTGACGAACGGGTCGCCCCGGTCGATCATCAGCTGTGCGGCATTGGTCCGGCGATGCGCCGGCAGCGACCAGGGTAGGACACTGCCGACCCGGTCCGCCGCGATCGCCTCGGCGGTGCGGCCGTCACAACCCAGCCATTCGGCACCATCCGCGGGTGCCGAGCCGCCCGCGCTTTGCGTCACCGTCCAGCGGTCGCCGCGCGTCGTCACCAGAAAGCCCGGCCAACTGACCCGCAGCGGCCGCGCCAGCGGATAGGCCGCGATATGCGCATCGTGCATCGCGGTCAGATAGCGATCGAGCACCGCGCGGTATCCGCCAAGCGACCGCACGCGCGCGATCCGCCGCAGCGCGAGGCGATACGCCGCGCGCTCCCGCTGGCGCAGGCCGACATCGCCCACCCCGGGCACAAAGCCGGGGTGATTGGCAAGCAACAGACGATGCGCCGCCACGACATCCTGCCGCGCGAGCATCGCCCAACCGCTGATCTGGCGCGGTGCCGCCTGCGCCGGCGCGCTGAAGGCAGTGGCGGCGGCCAGCAGCGCGCTCAGCCGCCGCATGACGGGCTCCAATCGCGGGATGCGAGGCAGCGGGCGACGGTCGCGCGTTCGTCCGCGCCGAAGCGTGCGTCGACCCGTGCCAGCAAGTTATCCACGCTCTGTTCGCTCCCGAGCGCGAACAGCGCGGCGAGCAATTGCGCGACCGCGGCCGTGCCGTGACGGCGAGCGAGCGCGTCAAACAGCAAGGCGGGGCGGGCATACGTGTTGCGGAAGGTGCGCTCGTCCGGCCCGGCGGTGATCGGTGCTTCGGGGCCGGCGGCCGCGATCTGGCGGCGATAATCGGCCAGCACCGCATCCATCACCGCCGTCCCGTCGACATCGCCGGTGCGATGCAGCGCAAGATATTCGGCGACGCCTTCGTTCAGCCAATCGGCCGCTTGCGGCGCGCGCGACCAGAAATGCGCGATTTCGTGGCGGACATTGACGAGTGGCGGGCGATCGCCGCTATCCCCGCGAAGCTCAGCTTCGCGCAGGATGATGAGTGGCAGCCGCGAATAGGATAACGACCCACCGCGCGGGGTGAACACGATGGTCGGCAACAACGACGCGCCGGTCACTGGCTTGCCAAGCTTTGCGCCAGCCCAAGCCGTCATGTCAGCCGCAGCGCGCGCCCTTGCCAGCGCCGTCGCGCGCGCCTCGGTCGGCAGCGTGCGATTGACAAGCAGGCGCACCGTCGTGCCGTTGGCGACGACCTGCTCCTCATCGAACAGGGGCGACGCGATCAGCACGATGTCAGTGGGCGCATCGCTGTGCAGCGTCAGCGTCCCGCTGCGCGCCTTGACCCTGGCTGGGGTTGCAAAGCGCCAGCCGCGCGGCAGGCGGGTGGTCAGTCGCCAGCGAATCTTGTCGTCGATCTTCGCCAGCGGATACCAGGCACCGTAGAGCGACAGCTCCACCAGCGTGGGGCTGATCTGGTTGCGGCCATCGGCATGGAGCTGGCCGGGGCCATCATAGCGCAGCACCAGCGATTTGCGCGGACAGGGCAGGTCGAAACTGCGCGCGGCATTGATCCAGAAGCGCGGCGCGTCGGGCGGATCAAACACCGGCGTCACACGCCGCCCATCGACAAAGGCGGCCGTAATCCGGATATCGCGATGGAGGTGCAGCCGGGCGATCGGCCCTTCGCAAGGCACATTGCTGGCGCGCACCACGGCGGACCAGCGTGATGCCGCAGGCCGCAGGTCAAGCGCAATGGCATAGTCGGCAGCGGGCGGTTCTGCGGCCATTGCGGTTGCTGCCAAGGAAGCTCCATACAGCGCGGCCACCGTAACAACGCCAGTGACAAAGCGGGGCTGCCTGCCGTTGCTCGGCGCCAAACCCCGCCGCCTTGCTGCTGCCACCACCGCGCTCCCGCCCCTGACGATCTTAATCCCGTACGATGCTAGGGAGGAATTGACGCGATTTTCGACCGACTTTACGCCAAGCGACACAGATATTTCGTGAACCGACGGCGACCATACGTGAGTGGACAGGCTCTGAACCCAACGCGATTGGCAGGACGCGGGAACGCCCTGCCCTGGGACTTTGGCGGCGTGGTTCGGCTGTTTGCGCTGGCAGGGGCGGCCGGGTTCCTGCTCGCGCTGTTCGGCCCGTTTGGCACCTATCAATCGATGCCACTGACCAATCGGCTGATCTTCTGGGAACTGGTGTTACTGTGCGCCGCCGCCCTGCATGTGCCGGCGCTGTGGCTGGCGGATCGCATCGGCCAGATTGCGGGCATGCCCCCTGCGCTGTGGGTTGCCGGTGCAGGGTTTGCCGCTGCTGCACCAACCACGTTGATCGTCACCGGCATCATGGCAACGCTTTACGGCCTGTCCGAGGCGCCGAACTTCAGTGGCATGTATCTTTATGTCGTCAGCATCAGCGTGCCGATGCAGATCTTGAGCTATGCCGTGCTGCGCGGCTTGCCTGCCAAGGCCGCGGAGGCCCGGCCGGTTGATGATCTGACCCATGCCCAGCGCCCGCCATTGGCGCTTGCCGCTGTCGATCCCCCTGCCGCGCCCACGGCCGCGCCAACACCAAAGATCCCGCTTCTGGCACACGTTCCGCCCCAGCTTGGCCGCGAGCTTCAATGCCTGGAAATGCAGGATCATTATGTTCGGGTGCATACCCTGAAAGGGTCCGCGCTGCTGCTGCGGCGCATGCGCGACGCAGAGCAGGAACTCGGCGACCTGGAGGGCGAACGGGTGCATCGCTCCTGGTGGGTCGCGCGGCGTGCGGTGGTCGGCATGCGCCCGCGCGGCCAGTCGATCGCGCTTGACCTTGCCAATGGCCTGTCGGTGCCGGTCAGCCGGACAAAGCTGGCCACCATCCGTGAGGCGGGGTGGCTGGATGACGTGGCCGAGCGTTCACGAGGTGCGGCCGAGTAACGTTTTAAGGACAGCGGCTATGCGGCAGTCGGCGACCCTGCGGCTGATACCGAATGATGCCGTCGAGATGGACGTCTGCATCCTGTCCAGCTGCCAGCCGGCCCGGTCTCGCAGCGTTTGTCAGACGCCCGACACCGACTATTTCAGCGTTCGGCCGCGGTGCTGCCGTATCGTGACCAGCGCGATGCCGGTGGCAATCAGCGCGGCGCCGGGCACAAGGCCTGCGGGCGGCGCTTCGCCAAGCACGATGATGGCAACGGGAACGGCCAGTATTGCCGCGACGGTGCCCAACAGGCTCAGCATCACCGGTCCGCCGCGCTGCTGAAGGATGAAGAACAGCCGATATTGCAGCGCCAAGGCCGCCGACTGGGCCGCGATGAGCAGGGCGGCGTCCGGCCGCGCCACCGGAACGGCCAGCGTCTGTCCCGGCATGAGTCCGCCAGCGATCAGCACCAGCGCGGCAGCGGCAAGCATGCCCGGTGCCAGCTCCGCCGGCTTCGCCCCGGCCGGCCAGCGCAGGGTGCGATAGAGATTGCCGATTGCCAGCAGCACTGGCCCGAGCAGCACGGCGATCACCCAGAACATATCGGCTGCAACCAGTCGCAGCTTCAGAAAGGCAATCAGCGCAGCCCCAGCCAGCGCCAGCCCGACACCCACCGCTCGGCCGATGTCGAACCGCTCAATCCCGAGCAGCACAGCGCCCGCATAAGTTAGCAGCGGCGGGAAGGCTATTGCCAGCGCAACGAAGCTGGCACCGATATGCGGGATGGCGGCGAAGAAGATGAAATTGGGAACGGCAAGACTGACCAGCGCGGCGATGGCATAATATTCCAGCACGCGGCGGCTGACCGGCAACCGCTCGCCGCCAAGCAGTCGAGGAACGATCAGCAACAGCGCCGCGCCCGCCACCGACCAGGCCAGAAAAGCGAGCGGGGAGAGCCCCGCGCGCGGTGCGATCTTCGCGAGGATCGTGGCCAGCCCGAGCAAGGCGCCGGTCGCGATCACCCCAACCGGAGCGGCAGCTCACTCATCGAGAGTCGGAGGCGACATGCAGCGCCTAGCCCCGGCGATGCGATCGCCCGGGGCCGAGGCTGGTTGGAGCGGCACAGTGCCGCTCATCCGATACCGGAAACCACCATGCCTAAACTCCACGATGCCCGACAGGTCCTGCTGCCTGCAGCATTGCAGCGCGAGGACCGCGGCATTTTTCGATGGCCGGGATCGCTTGCCGATGCAGGCGACCGGGCGACAAGGGTGATCGCGGCACTTATCAAACACGGCCTTGCCGCGGAACGCGAGACCAATGATACGGCAAGCGTGCACCGCATCGACCAGAATGTTCGCTACGGCGTGTTCATCACCGATGCTGGCGCAGCCGCGATCCACGGTGGCCGGGATGCGCGCAGCCATCTCTCTCCAACTGCAGCATCGTACCCTACCGCAGAGTGCCAGACTGACCCAACGCCTGCACGCCCGTCAAAGTCAGCTGCCGTCATTACGCTGCTCCAGCGCGACGGAGGCGCAACGCCAGTTGCTATAAAGTTCCCATCGTCCCATCGACCGCTTTTGGGAGCTCCCCTGAGTACGGCGCTAATGTTCTGATGTTTGTATTCGATCGCGCCGCGTGGCCGATCGATCACCGCTTGCAGCAGGCGATTATGTTCGGCCTTGCTGTAGGGGCGCCCGGCGATGTCGTCTGCCAGCATCGCGAAATAATCCGCCACGATCGCATCGTTCTGCGCGTCGGACCAGTCACCGGCCATGGCGGCTCCCGAGCGGATCGGCCAAGATGGAAGACGGGATCATGCCAGCAGATGGACAGGGACACCGAGCGCCGGCCCCGCGTCGGCGAGCCGCTGGTCCAATGTATGCACTTTAGCGCCATGCACCGACGCGACGGCAAGATGCAGCGCATCGCCGGCACGAAGCCCCAAGTTGTGCTGATCGGCAAACCTCGCCGCCGCGCGGAACTGCCCACCCGTCACGGGCAGCACGTTCAAGCTCTCGGCAACCAGCTTGTTGAACATGGCAAGCGCCGCCGCGCGCTGTTCGAGGCCGATCTGCCCGGTCCGCAGCTTGATCGCCATGGCCGACGACATCTCGGTGATGGTCCAGTCACTGATCAGGAGCTGCGCCGGATCCTGCTCGGCCAGCCAGGCCTGAACACGCGGTGTCATCGTTTCGTTGGCGAGCGCCGCGACGATCAGCGACGTGTCGAGATAGAGCATCAGTAGCGGTCGCCATCCCGCATCGACCGCACAAGATCGGCAGCGCTCTGGGGCTGCAGCGGCATCGCTGCCGTCAGCGACTGGAGCAGCGCGGCATCGATCGGCTTACGCGGCCTGGCCACGGCGGTAAGGCGCGCGACGGGCTTGCCGCGACGGGTGATATCGATCGTATCGCCCGCTTCGACCCGGTCGACCAGTTCGCTCAGATGGGCTTTGGCGTCCGCCAGATTAATGGCATCCATGTCGCGCTCCTGACCATGTAGATGGTCATTTAGCTTGGTTGGCTTAAGAATTCCAGCAGGAGGTCTCTGTCGTCGTCATCCTGATATGGCATCCTCGCGACGCGCGCGGCTTGGTTTTTTGGTCATGTTCATCCTCCGATAGTTAGAAGATTTCTGACAGGGGCCAGACCTTGCCCGTTCGCCTAGGCGCCGGATCGTGTCGACGCTGACGGTACTTTTTGGAGCGGTCTGGGTTGGGGTGTCAGAGCTGGAATGGCGCGCAAGGAGCCGATAGTAGTTGATAGATGGCTTTAGGAGGTCGGTAGAAATTCTTCAACGATATCAGCAGTGTAGGTTTTTGACGGGTCCTGGGTCGGTGGTATCTGAGCGCAAAAAATATTTTCTCCAATGAATTCAGATTTTTGAAGTGATCCTGAATAATCGAGTGGGAGTGACGGGGCGTAGATTCGGCGGGCTTTGGTGGGGTTTGGCGAGTTGTTGTCACCAAAAAGTTTCCGAATGCCAACAATAGACCGTGATGCTTTCAGCCATAACCCATTGGAAGTGGGGACTGACCGAAG
>JANRIY010000031.1:0-42923 GCA_033764495.1 Sphingopyxis sp.
CCTCCGCTCAGCGGGCGGGTGGTTGATCAGGCCGACCTGCTGCCGCCTGCCGATGAGGCGGCGCTGGCGGCGAAGCTCGAGGCGTTCGAGGCGCGCACCAAGCAACAGCTGGTTGTCGCTACCGTGACCAGCCTGAACGACCGCGACATTGCCGAATATGGCACTGCGTTGAGCCGCGCGTGGGGCATTGGCACAGCGGAGCGCAACGACGGCGTCGTCTTTCTTATCGCGCCCAACGAGCGGCGGATGCGGATCGAGGTTGGCTATGGCCTTGAACCCGTGCTCACAGACGCGTTGTCGGGGCGCATCATCCGCGACACTGTCACCCCGGCCTTCAAGGCGGGCGATTATAGCGAGGGCATCAACGCCGGGGTCGATGCCATCATTACCCAGATTGAGCTGCCGCCCGAAGAGGCGCGGGCGCGCGCTGCCGGGGCCGAGCAAAGCGGACCGTCGGGCGCGGCAATAGCCTTTTTCACGCTGTTCTGGCTGTTGGTGGCGCTGTTTATTTTCATTACCATCATCCGCGCACTGCGCAGCGGCGGTAAGCGTTATCGCAAACGGAAAAACAGCCCATGGGGCGCACCGGTGATTATCTGGGGTGACAGCGACTGGGGATCGGGCCGCAGCAGTGGCGGCTGGGGCGGCGGCGGATTCGGCGGAGGCGGTTTTTCTGGCGGGGGCGGCAGCTTCGGCGGCGGCGGCGCGTCGGGCGGCTGGTAGGGGAAACACATCATGCCGCGCATCATTCATATGTCCGCTGACGATCATCGGCTCGTCACCACTGCCGTCGCCGCAGCGGAGGCCGAGACGAGCGGCGAGATTGTGACCATCGTCACCGATCTGTCCGATCCTTACCGCGATACGCCGTTGATCTGGGCCAGCATCGCCGCGCTACTGGCGATCAGCGCCGTCGCGCTGTTTCCCGCATTTTATCAGGGGCTGTACGAACGGCTGTTGGGGGGCTGGACCTATGACTATACCCCCGGCCAGTGGTTGGGGGTGATTACCGCCTTCGTCACCCTCAAGTGGCTCGGCACGTTGCTGATCCTGCAATGGCTGCCGCTGCGGCTCGCGCTGACACCGGGCGCGGTCAAGGCAGGCCGCGTCCGCGCCCGCGCACTCAGCCTTTTCCGCGTCGGGGCAGAAGCGCGCACGGCCGGCAAGACCGGCGTGCTCCTCTACCTTAGCTTGCGTGAGCGTCGTGCTGACATCGTCGCCGATGCCGCGATTGCGGAAAAGGTCGCATCCGATGTGTGGGGTGAGGCAATGGCCACGCTGCTCGACCATGTTCGCGCAGACCGCGCCGGCGTAGGTATGGCGGAAGCTGTCGCACAAATGGGCCGCGTGCTCGCCGCGCATTTTCCCAAGGGTAGCGAAAACCCCAATGAACTGCCCGACCGGCTGATCGAACTGTGATCGACGATAGCGACGCACCTGTCGAGGTCATGTGGCAGGGCCGTTTCGTTACCGCGAAGCGGCAGGGGCGCTGGGAGTATGTCTCACGCTCACGCGGCATTCACGCCGCCGTCATCCTACCCATCGACGATGCGCCCGACGGACGGCATATCATATTGGTCGAACAATATCGCGTGCCGTTGGGGCAAATGAGTCTGGAGCTGCCTGCCGGGCTGGTCGGCGACGATAGCGAGGGCGAAGAGACGCTGGCCGCTGCCGCACGCGAGCTGGAGGAGGAAACCGGCTACCGCGCCGCAAACTGGCAAGTGGCGGGCGAGTTTTACAGCTCACCCGGTATGGTCAGCGAGGGTTTCACGCTGCTCATCGCCCGCGACCTGACCCGCATCGGCGATGGTGGCGGGGTGCATGGTGAGAATATCATCGTTCACCGGGTGGCGCTGGCGGGGATAGGCGAATTCGTCGCGGCCAAGCGGGCGGAGGGCTGCGCGGTGGATGTGCGCGTTGCCATGTTGCTGGCGGGGGCATGGCTCAGCTAACGAAATCGCCACCGCAGCAGCGGGCGCGTCAGCACCAGTCCAGCCAAAAAACCCCCAATGTGGCTGAAAATCGCAATACCGCCGCCAAAAGCGAGTCCGGTTGCCAGTTGCACGCCGATCCACGCCGCTGCCAGCCACGCCGCACGCACCACCACCGGCGGAAAGGGCCCAATTCCTCGCACATTGTCGCGGTTGAAGATAAAGGCATAGGCCGCAACCAGCGCCGAAATGGCCCCGCTGGCACCAACCACCGGTGTGGTCGATGCCGGATCGACCATCCAGTGCACAAGCGCCCCGGCATAGGCCCCGACGAGCAGCAGCAGCGCGAGGCCGCGCTTGCCGAACGCGGGTTCAAGCTGGCGGCCCAAAAATACCATCATCATCATGTTGATGGCCAGGTGCAGCAGTCCGCCGTGCAGGAAAGCCGAGCTCAATGGCGTCAACCACGCCGGCAGCGCCCCTGCCAGCGCGGCCCCGCTCAGCCGCGCGGGAATGAACCCGGCGAAATAGGCCGACCAGGCCAGCCGTCCAGTCAAAAGCGAGGCCAGAAACACCGCGCAGCACAGCAGCGCCAGCGTGTTGATGAGCGGCGCGCGCTGGCTCATGGTTGGCGGGTCAGATAAATTCGATCTTGTTGACGAGGTAATATTTGTCGCCCGCGGGCACCGTCACTTCGACCTCATCCTCCACTCGGCGACCGATCAGCGCCCGGCCCAGCGGCGAATTATAGCTGATCCGGCCGGCTTTGGCATCGGCTTCGGCCTGACCAACAATCTGATAGCGCACGGGCTTGTCGTCCTCGTCAAGGAGGGTAACGGTTGCACCAAACACGACGCGGTCGCCCGACAGGCTGGTTGGATCGATGATTTGCGCGCGTGAAAGCCGGTCTTCCAGATCGGCAATCGATGCCTCGACCTGGCCCTGCCGTTCCTTGGCGGCATGATATTCGGCGTTTTCCGAGAGGTCACCGTGCGCGCGTGCTTCTTCGATGGCATCGACGATCTGGGGCCGTTCGGCTTTCAGGGCCGCGAGCTGCGCGTGCAGCTTGTCATAACCCTCGGCCAGCATCGGCACCTTTTCCACACTTGCCATTGTTCTGTTCTTCCTTTGTCAATATCCCGCCGCCAGCGAAAATCGCCGGGGCGGCAGCGCCGCTGTCCTGAATGTCGGGGGAGGGCGTTGAACTTAATAATAGTCCTGCAACGGCTTTACTTCAAGACTGTGCGAGCGCAGCGCCCCGATGGCCTCCACCGCCGCCGCGCAGCCCGCTGCTGTGGTGTAATAGGCAATATCGCCTGTAAGAGCGGACGCGCGGATTGACTGCGAATCTTTCAGGCTCTGCCACCCCTCGGTGGTGTTGAAGATCAGCTGGACATCACCATCCTTAATGCGATCGACGATATGCGGGCGGCCCTGTGCCACCTTGTTGACCGCTTCGACCTCGACCCCGGCGTCGGCCAGAAAAGCGGCAGTGCCGCCGGTCGCGATAATCTTCCAGCCCCAGCCAGCAAGCCGCTGCACCGGTTCCAATATCCGCGCCTTGTCGCTATCCTTGACCGATACGAACAGGCGGCCGTCGGTGGGCAGACGGTCGCCCGCGCCAAGTTGCGCCTTGGCAAAAGCCAGCGCGAAATCGCTGTCAATTCCCATCACCTCGCCGGTAGATTTCATCTCGGGGCTGAGCACGGGGTCGGTGCCAGGGAATCGCGCGAACGGGAACACCGCTTCCTTGACTGCGACATGGCCGATGTCGCGCTTAATGGGGGGAAGTTTGGCAAGATTCTCTCCGGCCATGACCCGCGCGGCAATTTTGGCGATGGGTGATCCCACCGCCTTGGCGACGAAGGGTACGGTTCGGCTGGCGCGCGGATTGACCTCGATCAGGTATACCTCCGATCCCTTCACCGCAAACTGGATGTTCATGAGTCCCCGCACATTCAGCCCGCGCGCCAGCAGCTCGGTCTGGCGTTAGATTTCGGTGATGATGTCGGCCGACAAGCTGTAGGGCGGGATCGAACAGGCACTGTCGCCCGAATGGACGCCGGCCTCTTCGATATGCTGAAGTACGCCGGCGACGACGACATCCTGGCCATCGCACAGCGCATCGACATCCACCTCGATCGCGTCGCGCAGATAGCGGTCGATCAACACCGGAGAGTCGCCCGACACCTGCACCGCCGTTTCGATGTAATTCGCCAGTTGTTCGGGCGTATCGACAATCTCCATGGCGCGCCCGCCAAGCACATAGGAGGGCCGGGTCAGCACTGGGTAACCGATGCGCGCGGCGACCGCCAAAGCCTCGTCATGGCTGCGCGCAATCCCATTGTCGGGTTGCTTCAGCCCCAGCTTGCCGACCAGTGCCGCAAACCGCTCGCGGTCTTCAGCCAGGTCAATGGCGTCGGGCGAGGTACCGAGAATGGGGATGCCAGCCTTTTCCAGCGCCTGCGCCAGCTTCAACGGCGTTTGCCCACCGAATTGCACAATCACCCCAACCAACGTGCCCTTGGACTGCTCGACATGCAGGATTTCGAGCACATCCTCGACCGTCAACGGCTCGAAATAGAGCCGGTCCGATGTATCATAGTCGGTGCTGACCGTTTCGGGATTGCAGTTCACCATGATCGTTTCAAAGCCGACCTCGGCCAGCGCGAAGCAGGCGTGACAGCAGCAATAGTCGAACTCGATCCCCTGCCCGATGCGGTTGGGGCCGCCGCCAAGAATGACGATCTTTTTGCGCGCCGAAGGGTTGGCCTCGCATTCCGCCGCGCCGAATGACGGCGCTTCATATGTCGAATAAAGATAGGGCGTCAGCGCCTCAAATTCGGCCGCGCAAGTGTCGATGGTCTTATAAACCGGGCGCACCCCCAGCCGGTGGCGCAGCGCGCGCACTTCATCTTCGGTAATCCCCCCTGTCATCGCGACAATCGCCTCGCGGATGAGGCCCGACCCGCGCCGCATCGCGCTTTCCATTCCGGGGCGGACGTTGGCGCTTTCAAGCGCAAGGTAGGCCAGGCGCTTGTCCGAAAAGCCCATGGCTTTCAACCGGCGCAATCCCTCGGCATCCTGCGGCAGGCCACCAGCACGCACCTCATTTTCCGCCGCGACAATTTCGGCAATGCGTTCGAGGAACCACAGGTCGTAACCGGCAATGCGGTTGATCTCAGCAAGGCTCATCCCCTCGCGGATCGCCTGCGCCGCGACCAGCAAGCGGTCGGGCGTTGCCCGCGCCAGTTCGCTGCGGATCACATCATGTTCTACGCCGACCAGATGGTCGACATAGTTGAATCCGCTGAGCCCTGTCTCCAGACCGCGCAGCGCCTTTTGCATCGATTCATGGATGGTCCGACCAATCGCCATGACCTCGCCCACCGACTTCATTGCGGTGGACAGAAGCGGCTCGGCGCCCTTGAACTTTTCAAACGCAAAGCGCGGGATTTTGGTGACGACATAGTCAATCGTCGGTTCGAACGCCGCCGGGGTCACTCCCGTGATATCGTTCATAATCTCGTCGAGCGTATAACCCACCGCCAGCTTCGCCGCGACCTTGGCAATCGGGAAGCCGGTGGCCTTCGACGCGAGCGCGGAGGAGCGCGACACGCGCGGGTTCATTTCGATGACGATCAGGCGGCCATCCTTGGGGTTGACCGCAAACTGCACATTCGAACCGCCGGTTTCGACGCCAATTGCGCGCAGGCAAGCGATGCTTGCGTTGCGCATAATCTGATATTCCTTGTCGGTCAGTGTCAGCGCGGGCGCGACCGTGATGCTGTCGCCCGTATGCACCCCCATCGGATCGACATTTTCGATGGAACAGATGATGATGGCATTGTCGGCGCGGTCGCGCACCACCTCCATCTCATATTCTTTCCAACCGAGCAGGCTTTCCTCGATCAGCACCTCGGTCGTCGGCGAGGCATTCAGCCCGCCGCGCACGATAGCCTCAAACTCCTCGCGGTTATAGGCAATGCCGCCACCCGTCCCGCCCATGGTGAAGCTGGGGCGAATGATCGCGGGCAGCCCGGTGCGTTCGAGCACCGCAAACGCCTCCTCCAGCGTGTGCGCAATGCCCGAGCGCGCGCTTTCCAGCCCGATCTTGGTCATCGCCTCGCGGAATTTCTGCCGATCCTCAGCCTTGTCGATGGCTTCGGCATCGGCGCCGATCATCTCGACGCCATATTTGGTCAGCGTGCCATCATTGAACAAAGCGAGCGCGGTGTTGAGCGCGGTCTGCCCGCCCATGGTGGGGAGCACCGCATCGGGGCGCTCCTTGGCGATAATCTTGGCGACGATTTCGGGCGTGATCGGCTCGACATAGGTGGCATCTGCCAGTTCGGGATCGGTCATGATCGTCGCGGGGTTGGAGTTGACCAGGATGATCCGGTACCCCTCTTCCTTCAGCGCCTTGATCGCCTGCGTCCCCGAATAATCAAACTCGCACGCCTGGCCGATAACAATCGGGCCAGCGCCAATGACGAGGATGGAGGAAATGTCGGTGCGTTTGGGCATTGACGATTATGCTTTCATTGATTACATTGATTGCATTGATAGCAATTAGAGATTGGGATCATGGCCTCACTGACAATCCGCAACATTCCCGAGGATGCGAAACTACGCCTCCGCCAGGTCGCGGCAGCATATGGGCGTTCGATGGAAGAACATGTGCGGCAAATGGTGATTGAGGTCGACATGCCTACTCCAGGAGTGCGTGACGTGACCCAGGGTTTCCAGCATTTCGAACCGCCAGCTTCGGACCCCAAGGCGGCAAGCCGTGCGCGCATCGAACGGCTGATCGCGCTTGGCCGCGGGCTGGACTTTGAATTTCCCCCCCGCACCCGCGGCACGATCAAGGACGTTGATTTCACTTGATCATCGTCGACACCAATGTGTGGAGCGTGCTGTTCAGTCGGCGACCCGACGCACGGGTCGTCGACTGGTTGATTGCGCATGACGCGCAATTGTGGCTGTCGAGTATTGCCATCGCCGAAATGCGCTATGGGGCTGAATTGCCGCGCGCCGCGGCGATCCGCGACCGGATATTGGACTGGCTCGCCGGGCTGGAAGAAACCTATGCCGACCGTATTCTGCCGTTTGATGCCGACGCCGCCCATATGTTCGGCGCCCTGCGCGCGCGACGTCCCGACGTGACTGTGCTGCTCGACCTGCAACTCGCCGCGCAAGCGCTGGCGGCAGACGCGGTCGTGGCAACGCGCAACATCGCTGACTTTGCGTGGACGGGCGCACAACTGGTCAATCCGTGGGACGATTAACGCGCACCGGCGGGCCCTCAGCGATTGCCAGTCGAGCACGCAGCCGTGACCATGAAACGGCCAAGGCGAAGTTGGATGAAGGCGCACCATGGTCAACGCCGTCACCGCAGTCCCCCTTCACCCCTACACTCTTCCCTTTGGGAAGAGGCAGACGTTCCATCAAATGTAGCTCCACATTTGGAACAGCGACCGGGGAAACTCATTATCAACTTGGACTGAAGAGGGGCAAAAAACTGGTCCTTAGCTGTTCGCTCGGGCGCGGTTCCAAAGACCCTCAAGAGCGGCCAATGACAGGAATAGCATTGCAGATTCAGTAGCCATGCTGCGGGCATAGCAAAAAAGACCGATCCAAAAGCAATCCAGAAATTATCGTTGATTGCCGCAACGATCATCACTGCCATAGCAAGTAGAATGGTGCCGATTGCTGCGTTTCCGTAGCGATTGGCCAGAGCATAGTTCCGGGCAAATCGAACTGGAATGATCGCGTCTCTCACCCCAATCCCCCCACAAACCGCTCGAACAGGTAGAAGCTGTCCTGCGGGCCCGGGCTCGCTTCGGGGTGATATTGCACGCTGAAGGCACGCTTGCCGGTGATTTCGATCCCGCAGTTCGATCCGTCGAACAGGCTGCGGTGCGTTTCGACCACGCCCCCCGGCAAACTCGCCGCATCGACGGCGAAGCCATGGTTCATGCTGGTAATTTCGACCGTACCCCCAGAAACATGACCAGCGTCCAAACGCTTGACCGGATGGTTCGCGCCGCGGTGGCCCTGGTGCATCTTCACCGTCTTCGCGCCCGCCGCGAGGCCCAGCAGCTGGTGGCCCAGACAGATGCCGAAAATCGGCACGTCGCGCTCCAGCAGACCCCGGATCACCGGCACCGCATAATCGCCCGTCGCGGCGGGGTCGCCGGGACCGTTCGACAGGAACACGCCCGCGGGTTCCAGCGCCAGCACTTCATCCAGCGTAGCGGTGGCGGGCAGCACCGTTACCCGCGCGCCGGCCTTTACCAGCATGCGGAAGATATTGTCCTTGGCGCCATAATCGATAGCGACGACGTGCGGCGCGGCGTCGCTGGCGCGCTTATGCTCGGACTGGCCATAGCCAGAACCCAGTTTCCACGCGCCCCCGGCCCAGTCCCCCTGTCCGCCCCGCGTCACATCCTTGGCGAGGTCCATGCCCTCCAGCCCCGGCCAGCCGCGCGCCATCGCCAGCAATTCATCGATGTCGAATTTGCCATCAGGGCTGTGCGCGATCACGCCATTGGGCGCGCCCGCCAAGCGGATCCGCCGCGTCAGCGCGCGCGTGTCGATGCCCGCCAGCCCGATCAGGCTCTTCGCCGCCATCCATTCGGGCAGCGTCGCGGTGCTACGGAAATTGCTGGGCGCCGTCGGCAATTCGCGCGTGATGCAGCCCACAGCCGCTGCGACATCGCGTTCAACATCGTCGGCATTGGTGCCGACATTGCCGATGTGCGGAAAGGTAAAGCTGATGATTTGCCCGGCATAGCTGGGGTCAGTCAGCACCTCCTGATACCCCGTCATCGCGGTGTTGAAGCAAATCTCGCCCACGCCCGCACCGACCGCGCCATAGCCATGGCCCCACACCACCGTGCCATCAGCGAGCACGAGCACGCCGGTTGCACCATCGGGGGCTTTTGCAGAGGCGCTTGGCGGCATGGCGGAGGTTCCGTTCTTCGGGTTAAACGGACGGCCAATTAGGGCGCAAAAAAATGATTCACAATCTATCGGTTTTGAAAAGTTACAGCTAAGAGACTTGCTTTCCAAAATCGCGAGAGATGAAGGGGACGCCATGATTCGCGACGACATCAAGGCTGCGCAGATTGCCGCGATGAAAGGCGGCGACAAAGCGCGGCTCGCCACCATCCGGCTGATGCTGGCCAAGATCAAGGACCGCGACATCGAATTGCGCGTGAGCACCGCCGTGGGCGATGATGATGTGATCGTCACCGACGTGCTGCAGAAAATGGTCAAGCAGCGCCGCGAATCAATTGCGCTCTACGAACAGGGCGGGCGGCAGGAACTGGCCGATATCGAAGCCGCAGAAGTCGCCGTGATCGAGAGCTTCCTGCCCGCGCAGCTGAACGAAGCCGACGCGCAGGCCGCCATCGCCGCCATCGTAACCGAACTCGGCGCCACCAGCGTCAAAGACATGGGCCGCGTGATGGCCGCCGTCAAAGAACGCCACGGCAGCGTGATGGACATGAGCAAGGCAAGCGGGTGGGTAAAGGCGGCGCTGGCGGGGTAAACAGGGCATGACCCTCACCCCGCAATGGCTGGACGAACTGCGCGCGCGGACGACGCTGTCCACACTGATCGGACGCAGCATCAAGGTCACGCGCGCGGGGCGCGAGCATAAGGCGTGTTGCCCCTTCCATAACGAAAAGACGCCCAGCTTCACGATCAATGATGAAAAGGGTTTCTACCATTGCTTCGGCTGCGGGGCGCATGGAGATGCCATCCGCTGGATGACCGACCAGCGCGGCCTGTCGTTCATGGATGCGGTCAAGGAACTCGCCGCGACCGCAGGGATGGACGTGCCCGCCCCCGATCCGCGCGCCGCAAAGAAACAGGAAGAAGCAAAGAGCCTGCGCGATGTGACGGCGGCGGCGGCGGAGTGGTTTGCGGCGCAATTAGACGGCATCGACGGCGCGGGGGCGCGCGCTTACTTGGCCAAGCGAGGCATTTCCGATACCACGCGCCGCGCCTTTGGCTTCGGCCTTGCCCCCGACAGCCGCAGCGCACTGAAAACCGCGCTCAAGGATTTCCCGGTGCCGATGCTGGTCGAAGCGGGGATGCTGATCGCCGTCGACGACAAGGAACCCTATGACCGGTTCCGCGGCCGCCTGATGATCCCCATCCGCGATGCGCGCGGGCGGGTGATTGCCTTTGGCGGACGCATTCTCGGTGACGGCGAGCCCAAATATCTGAACTCCCCTGATACGCCGCTCTTTGACAAGGGGCGTATTCTTTATAACCTCGACCGTGCCAGCCCGGCTTCGCGCCAAACCAATCGCATCATAGTGGTCGAAGGCTATATGGATGTTATCGCGCTTGCCGAAGCGGGACTGTCCGATGCTGTTGCACCGCTGGGCACCGCGCTGACCGAGGCGCAATTGGGCCTGCTATGGCGCATGGTGCCGGTGCCGGTCCTGTGTTTCGACGGCGATGCGGCAGGACAGAAGGCGGCGATGCGCGCGGCAATGCGCGCGCTGCCGTTGCTCCGGCCCGGTTTCAGCCTTGCCTTTGCAACACTCCCTGCCGGGCAAGACCCGGACGATCTGGTCCGAAGCGGCGGTGCGACGGCCATGGAAGCAGTGCTCGAAGGCGCTGAACCTTTGGTTGATCGGCTGTGGGCACACGAACTGGCCGCCGCACCGACCAATACGCCCGAGGAGCGCGCCGCACTGAAATCGCGACTCTTGGCGCATGCTGACAGCATCGCCGACGCCGATGTACGCCACCATTATCGCGAGGCGTTTCGCGATCGGCTTGATGCCCTTTTTGCGCGCCCGCGCGGAACGGCGCCAATGCCCGCACCACGCGGCGGCACGAAATCCCGCTGGCAACCCGACCCGCGCCTGCAACCGGCACAGCCCGAAACCCGCGAGCTCGCGGCCGTGGGCACGGCAGCACCGCTGGTCGCCGCACTGCTGGGCGGATTGCTGCGCTACCCTCAAGCGCTGGCGCGGCATCAGGACGCGCTCGCCCGCCTTACCATCGCCGACCGCGCCGATGCGGCGCTGCGCGATGTCATGCTTGATGCGGCAATTTCGCATCAGGGGCTTGATACTGAGGGCCTGCTTGCCATATTGGCCGAAACCAAGGTGTATAATAGGGCGTTGACGCTGCTCAGGGCCGACGCAATGCACTTTTCGTTCAATCGCCGCGAGGATGATGAAACGGGGACCGTGCGGGCAAGGGCGCTGCGCGATCTGGATGAATTTGTCGCGGTGCTGGTAACCCAGCCCGAAATTCGGGCCGCATTGGCCCGGGCGACCGAGCAATTTGCGGTGTCGCTCGACGCTGACGGTCTGGCCGAACAGGCGCGTTTGCGTGCGATCGACGCCGACCTAACCCGGCGGCTGGCGGACCTGTCCGACAGCGCCAACCAATAAAGTGATCCGTCCGGAACCGGACGGCTGCTGCGGAGATTGAAACAGGCATGGCCGAAGACGAAGATATGGACAAGGGCGAAGGCGGCGACGCTCCGCTGATCGACCTGAATGAAGCGGCCATCAAAAAGCTGATCGCGCGCGCGAAGAAGCGTGGCTACATCACCTATGACGAGCTCAATGAAGCGCTGCCCCAAGACCAGATGTCCTCGGAGCAGATAGAAGATATCATGTCGGCCATTTCCGACATGGGCGTGAATATCGTCGAAAGCGACGAGGATGTGCAGGAAGAGGCCGAGCAGGAGGCCGACGATGATGTCGACCTGACCACCGATACCGGTTCGCTGTCTGCGCCCGCGGTCGAAAAGAAGAAGGAAACGGTCGACCGCACCGACGACCCGGTGCGCATGTACCTGCGCGAAATGGGCGCGGTTGAATTACTCAGCCGCGAGGGCGAGATCGCCATTGCCAAACGCATCGAGGCGGGCCGCGACACCATGATCCTGGGGCTGTGCGAAAGCCCGCTGACCTTCAACGCGATCATCGAATGGTCGAACGCGCTGAACAATGGCGACATGCAACTGCGCGAGATCGTCGATCTGGAAGCTATGCTGTCCAAGGATCCGGCACCCGAAAATCTGACCGACGATGACGAAGGCGACGACGACGGCGAGATTAGCGAGAAAACCGCCGGCCCTTCGTTCAAGGACGAGGATGAGGTTGAGGACGAGCCCGAAGCCAAATCCGACGACGACGAAGAGGATATGACCGAGCGGCGCGCGCGCCCCGCATTCGAGGAAGAGGAAGAGGACAATACCCTTAGCCTCGCCGCGATGGAGGAATTGCTCAAGCCCGACGCGCTCGAAAAATTTGCCGCGATTACGAAGGCGTTCAAAGAATTTTCAAAGCTGCAGACGGCGCGGCTCGACGCACTGCAATTGGGAGGCGATTTCGCCCCCGCGCAGGAAAAGAAATATCATCGGCTGCGCGAGGAACTGACCGCGCTGGTTGAAAGCGTGCAATTTCACGGCTCGAAAATCGAATATCTGGTCGACCAGCTCTACAGCTATAACCGCCGCCTGACCGCGCTCGGCGGCCAGATGCTGCGCCTCGCCGAGCGCCACAAGGTGCCGCGCAAGGATTTCCTCGACCGCTATATCGGTCGCGAGCTCGATGAAAGCTGGCTGGAAAGCGTGGCGGGCCTCGACAAGAAATGGATCGCCTTCGCCACTAACGAGGCCGATGCGGTCGACCGCATCCGCGGCGAAATCAGCGACATTGCGCAGGCGGCCGGCATGTCGCTCGGCGAATTCCGCCGCGTCGTCAACATGGTGCAAAAGGGCGAGCGCGAGGCTCGCATCGCCAAGAAGGAAATGGTCGAGGCCAATCTGCGCCTCGTCATCTCGATCGCCAAAAAATACACTAACCGCGGGCTGCAATTCCTTGACCTTATTCAAGAAGGCAATATCGGCCTGATGAAGGCGGTCGACAAATTTGAATATCGCCGCGGGTACAAGTTCAGCACCTATGCGACCTGGTGGATTCGCCAGGCGATCACCCGCAGCATCGCCGACCAGGCGCGCACGATCCGCATCCCGGTGCATATGATCGAAACGATCAACAAGCTGGTGCGGTGCAGCCGCCAGTTCCTGCACGAAACCGGCCGCGAGCCGACGCCGGAGGAAATGGCCGAACGCCTGTCGATGCCGCTGGAAAAAGTGCGCAAGGTGATGAAAATCGCCAAGGAGCCGATCAGCCTTGAAACGCCGATCGGCGATGAAGAAGACAGCCATCTGGGCGATTTCATCCAGGATCCCAACGCGGTCATCCCGGTCGACGCCGCGGTGCAATCGAACCTTAAGGAAACCGTCACCCGCGTGCTGGCGAGCCTCACCCCGCGCGAGGAACGCGTGCTGCGCATGCGCTTCGGCATCGGGATGAACACCGACCACACGCTGGAGGAGGTCGGCCAGCAGTTCTCGGTCACCCGCGAACGCATCCGCCAGATCGAGGCGAAAGCGCTCAGGAAACTGAAGCACCCGAGCCGGAGCCGGAAGATGCGGTCGTTTCTCGACCAGTAACGCCGAATATCCTGACGTTTGAGCTTCGGGCCAGATGATGGGAAAAATTCCCATCATCTGGCCCTTGTTTTTTCGCTGCGCCGCACCATTTTTTGCCGGAACCCCAGCGTTTTTAACGCGTTGTTCAGCTTGGCACGGCAATTGCTTAATCACTGACAGGACGGGAACCGACCCGGCCGCAGTGCAAGGAAACTCTCCCCATGACGACCACGGCAGCAAATGTGAACCGCAACACCTTCAACCGTCCCGACACCTTTTTCGGTGTGTGTGAGGCGATTGGGCAGGATTTCGGATTCAACCCGCTGTGGTTGCGACTCGCGTTCGTCCCGCCGGTGTTCTTTGCGCCGCATTATGCAGCCGTCGCCTATATAGCGATGGGCCTAGTGGTGCTCGCATCGCGCCTGCTGTTTCCGGCGAAGAATGAAGCGGCCACGGCGGCTGCAACGCCCACGCTGGTTGCCGCCGCGCCCGCTGCGGCGCCGGCCGATATCAGCGATGAGCGCCTGCCACTGGCCGCATGAGGCGTCCCGGAACGGTACATTGTAACAGCGCAACAATATTCGCGTCATAAACCGCTCATTTACGCTGATGCTTTAGTCCCCTCACCTTGGCTTGGCGATTTATCGCTCGTGCCAACAGGAAAGGGTGACGGGACCGGTGCAGCTGTATCCAGCCGATAAGTCGGGCGGTGTAGCCGAAATGCTCGACGCGCTGGTCGCCAATGACGGCACCGGCGCGCATCCTTATGTCAAATCGGGCAAATTGTCGGAAGGCCGGGCAGCGATGCGCAACCTGGCCGATGCTGTCCATTTCCTATGCGTGCTGCACGGGCGATATCCCGGCATCGTCGACCATGCCGCACGCAAGGCGGTCGATCCTGGCGCGCGCCAATGGCTCGATCAAGCCGCCGCGGCGTTTGCCGCCGAACGCGCGCTGCTTGGCCGCATCGCCGCCGCCGTCGGCCCGGTACCCAGCACGAGCGGGCAGGCCAGCTGCGAGGCCGCCGTCGCGGGCCAGCGCCGTGCGCTTGATATGCTTGCCGACTCCGACCGACGCGGCTGCGCATTGGGCGCAGCGATGGCGCTGACGTTGGAGTGGCGCACCATCCGTGTGCTGCTGGACATCAGCGCGGCGCGCATCGAGATCGAAACCCCGCACTGCGCGCTGCCCGATCTGGTGGCCACCGCGCGGCTAGCGCGAGAGGTCGCCGACAGCCCCGCCATCGAACGCGCACTGGGCTTTGGCGCGCAGCAGCTCGTCATGCAGCATCGCGGCCTGTGGGACCTGCTCGCCGCCCGCGAACTTGCGCGAAGGTAAGCGCGCCGCTGCTTGCGCTCCCAAAATCCGCTCGCTATGCCAGACCTGACTTTACGTTCACGTCAAGGGAAGGCTCGACCCGATGCGCTTTGAAGGCACCAGCGACTATATCGCCACCGACGATCTGAAGGTCGCGGTCAACGCCGCCGCGACGCTGCGCCGTCCTCTGCTGGTCAAGGGCGAACCCGGCACCGGCAAGACCGTGCTGGCGGAAGAAGTGGCCAAAGCGATGGGCGCACCGCTGATCACCTGGAACATCAAATCGACGACGAAGGCGCAGCAAGGGCTGTATGAATATGACGCGGTCGCCCGCCTGCGCGATGGCCAGCTGGGCGACGAGCGCGTTCACGACATCCGCAATTACATCAAGCGCGGCAAGCTGTGGGACGCCTTTACCTCGCCGCAGCTACCCGTCCTGCTGATCGACGAGATCGACAAGGCCGACATCGAATTTCCGAACGACCTGCTCCAGGAACTCGATCGCATGGCGTTCGACGTTTATGAAACAGGCGAACATATCGCCGCGGCCGAACGCCCGATCGTTGTCATCACCAGCAACAATGAAAAGGAACTGCCCGACGCCTTCTTGCGCCGCTGTTTCTTCCATTACATCAAATTCCCCGACCGTGACACGATGGCCGCGATCATCGAGGTGCACTTCCCCGGCATCCAGAAAACATTGGTCAGCCGCGCCATGGATATCTTCTATGAAGTGCGCGATGTGCCGGGGCTCAAGAAAAAGCCCTCGACGTCCGAGCTGCTCGACTGGCTGAAACTGCTGCTGGCCGAGGACATGCCGCTCGAAGTCCTGCAAAACCGCGACCCGACCAAGGCCATCCCGCCGCTCCATGGTGCGCTGCTGAAGAATGAGCAGGACGTGATGCTCTTCGAGAAACTGGCGTTCATGGCGCGGCGGCAGAGCTGATTGCCTCCGCCAAAGCGGAGAAGGGATCGCAATGCGCATCATTGGACGCCTGACAGTATTGGCGGCTCTGGCATTCGGATTGGCCGTTCCGCTGACCGCTCAAGAAATTGTGGATGGCAAGTCCGTCATCCGCACGGCTGATCCCGCCATATGGTCGGGTGACGTTGCCGACGGACCGCTGCGCCATATCGCCACCGGCACGGAATTTCCTGACCGTATCGGCGATTATCGGCGCATCGGCGTGATGGCAATTGGCGATGGTGCCGATGTTTCGGTACGATACGAAGCCAAGCGTGCGCCGCATGATTTGCGGGTCACGGTGTTCCTGTTCAAGCCCGCCACATTGCCCGAACACCGGCTGCGCGGTGCCATCAATGCCATTGGCTTGCGCTCGCCGGACGCGTTTCTGTGGTCAGACGGGCCGTTTAACATCGCCGCGCCAACGCAGCTACGTTTGTTCAAGGGCACTTACAAAACCGGCATCGGGCCCAACACGGTGATGGATTATCTCTATTTTGCGCCGCTCGGCGAGTGGACGGTCAAGGTGCGCGGCACGATCGCTTCGCCCAAAGATATTGCCGAAGAAATCGGCATCGACCAACTGGTCCGCGCGCTGCCTTGGGCGACACTGCTGACCGCCAATGGCGCATGCAGCGGAAAGGCCTGCCAAACCAGCGGAGCAGCGCCAATTAACAGCCATCTGTTCGAAGGCATGGTGGCCCGGCTGATATCCGCCCTGCGCGGCAAGCCGGACGCTGCCAAGCTGAGCAACCAGGCACCATTGTTTGAAGCGCGCGAAGACGGCGCAACCTGGCGGATTTCCGAACTGGACGAAAAATTCGCGAGTGCGTTCGAGCAAAGCTATGGCGCTTTGTCGGTGACCGGACCCATTTTTATACTGACCCGTGAAGACGATGGTGAGCTGACACTACCCCGCTTTTTTGTCGGCACCCCGACCGAGGCGGAATTCAAAGCGCAGGTGCAGCAATTGTCGGCGATGCCCGAAAAAAGCGCGATGCTGTCGCCGTCACAATCGGCCGCTTATCACGCTGATTGAGCGCGGTCACAGCTGATACGCCACTTCCAGATCGCCCCAGCGGCGACCGCCGAAGGATACGGGTGTATAGACGTTGCGGACCACGACATAGTTGGTGCCGTCGCCTTCCTGGCGATAGACGCACATGAAGAACGGTGCCTTGCTCTGCTTGGCGACCTTGTCCTCGTCCTCAAGAATGATGCGACCGTTGCGGCAGTATTGCGTGTCGTGGGCAAGGTCGCCCGTTGGTTTGCGCGACCGGTCGCTGATGTGCGTCGGCAGGAAGCCGTTCATGTCTGCAGCCGAGCTCATCTTGATACCGGGATGCGACACCACGATGCGGTCGAACAGTGGGCGCCAGTGCCCATCTGCCCAATCGGACAGGCTGGTGCGGAATCGTTCGGGCTTCGAACCCGGAACCAGCTGGTAATTGGTGTCGAACAACTGTGCCATCGTCAGGCTGCCGTCGGCCAGCGCGCGTTCGGCAATGGCGACAAATTCGTCACGAAAGCCGGCCGCCAATTCAACAATCTCGGTGTCGCGCGGCGAGATGCCTGCCGAAATGACGCCGTTAAAGAGGCGGTTCGACGTGCGCTCCATGTCGATGATGCTGTCGCGCGTATCGACCAGCATGGTGCTATTCTGGCGCACCGACGCCACGACGCCATCGACCGCTGCGCGCACCTTTGCGCCATTGGCGTGCACCATCGCACTCGACTGCGCGATGCGGTCGCTTTGGTCGTCGAGCAGCGCGACGAGGTGCGTCGTGTCGGCCAGCGCGTCGGTGATGGTCTCGAACTGCGCCTCGGCGCGGCCCGATTGCTCAACGCCCGATTGAATTTCGCTGACCAGCCCGGCGGCTTCAGTGGCCAGACTGCCGATCGAACGGCGGATTTCGTCGGTCGCGCTGCGCGTGTCCTGCGCAAGCTTCTTAACCTCGGCAGCCACCACAGCAAAGGTGCGCCCGGCGTCCCCGGCGCGCTCGGCCTCGATTGCCGCGTTCAGCGCCAGCATATTGGTGGTCTTGGCGATGCTTTCGATCCCCTGGCTGACCTGCTGCACCTGTTCCATCACGGCGGCGAAATTGGTGACATGGCTCCCCAGCCGCGAGACGAGGTCAATAACATTGCGGAATTCGCCCACCGCCGCGTTGACCTTTTCAGCGCCGCGATCCAGCTGCTCGCAAGCCCGCGCTGACAGCAATTTGGCTTCATCGGTCGAATCGGCGATGCGGCGCTGATCGGCTTCGAGCGCACCGGCGATTTCATCAAGGTGCGCCAGCTCGGCAATTTGCTCGCGCATATGCGCGGTGGCGCGATCGATGCGCCCCGCCGCCTCGACACAGCCCACCACCAGCTCGCCGCAATCGGTCGCGACCGACTGGTCGAGTGGTGCGGTGGCGGCGGCAATCTTGTCGAATTTCATGGCGAACCCCGGGCTTTTTCGGTCTTGCCCCGGTCATGCCATGCATTGGTTAACGCAGCGCTAAGCATCCGCCCTTGCGGCTCGAGCGCGGCTGCTTTACGTTCACGTCAACCAAGGGATTGCCGCCGATGTTCTTCAACTTCCTCGACGAGCTGCGCAGCGCGGGCATTGGTGCCAGCCTGAAGGAGCATTTGTTGTTGCTCGAGGCGCTGGACGCCGAGGTGATCGAGCGCACGCCCGAGCAATTTTACTATTTGAGCCGCGCCGTATTCGTGAAGGATGAGGGCCAGCTTGACCGCTTTGACCAGGTATTCAACAAGGTCTTCAAGGGGCTGCTGACCGACTATGGCACCAAGCCAGTCGATATCCCTGCAGACTGGCTGAAGGCGGTGGCCGAAAAATATCTCACCCCCGAAGAAATGGAGGCGATCAAATCGCTGGGCGACTGGGACGAGATTATGGAGACGCTGAAACAGCGACTCGAGGAACAGCAGAAGCGCCACCAGGGCGGCAACAAATGGATCGGGACCGGCGGCACCAGCCCCTATGGCAATTCGGGCTATAACCCCGAAGGCGTGCGTATCGGCGGCGAAAGCCAGCACAAGCGCGCGCTGAAGGTGTGGGAAAAGCGCGAGTTTGCTAACCTCGACAACACCAAGGAACTGGGCACACGCAACATCAAGATTGCGCTGCGCCGCCTGCGCAAATTCGCGCGCGAGGGCGCGGCGGACGAGCTCGACATTCCCGGCACCATCGATGGGACTGCGCGGCAGGGGTGGCTCGACATAGTCATGCGCCCCGAACGGCGCAACGCGGTCAAGCTATTGTTGTTCCTCGACGTCGGCGGGTCGATGGACCCGTTCATCAAGCTGGTCGAAGAGCTGTTCAGCGCCGCAACGGCGGAGTTCAAGAACCTCGAATTCTTCTATTTCCACAACTGCCCCTATGAGGGCGTGTGGAAGGACAATAAACGCCGCTGGTCCGAACGCACGCCCATGTGGGACATCCTCCACAAATATGGCCATGACTACAAATTGGTGTTCGTCGGCGATGCCAGCATGAGCGCCTATGAAATCACTCACCCGGGTGGGTCGGTTGAGCATTTCAATGAAGAGCCGGGGCAGGTGTGGCTGCAGCGCATGACGCACGTCTATCCGGCGGCGGTATGGCTGAACCCCGTGCCCGAGGCGCATTGGGGTTACACCCAATCGCTCAAGATGATCAAAACCTTGATGAACGACCGCATGTATCCGCTGACGCTGGCCGGGCTGGACGACGCGATGCGCGAGTTGACGCGGAAGCACTAGGTAGTTTTGCGATTCCCGGGTAGGATCAGGCCAGCAGCCGGGGGGCAAAGCAATGGTGACGACGGAAGCGACGATTGGCGAGGTGGCACCTGTCCAGCAGACCGAACGCATCGAGGCACTGGACATATTGCGCGGCATTGCGGTGCTCGGCATTTTGCTGATGAACATCGTCGGCTTTGGCCTGCCATGGTCCTATGAAAATCCTACCGTCGCAGGCGGTATGGATCCGCCAAATTACTGGGCTTGGGCGATCCCGACGATGTTCTTTGAAGGAACGATGCGGGGGATTTTCTCGCTGTTGTTCGGTGCCAGCATCGTTTTGTTGACCGATCGTATGGAGCAATCCGGTGCCGGCCTGCGTACGGCCGACATCCATTTCCGGCGCATGTTGTGGATGATGCTGTTTGGCGTGATCCACTGGGCATTGCTCTTGTGGTATGGTGAGATTTTGTTCGCTTACTCGATTGGCGGCTTGCTGTTGTTCGCCTTTCGCAAAATGCAGCCACGCTTTATGCTGGCAATAGCCGGTGCACTCTTGCTGACGAGCGTGGCTTCATCCTTGCTGGCCTACCAATCACTGGCGACAGCCCGATCGGCAGCAATTGCTGCGCAAACGGCTCAAGCCATGGGCGCGGCGCTGACCGACGAGCAGCAGGAAGCTATTACCCATTGGGAAGATAGCGTGGCCGAATTTTCTCCGCCCGCCGAAGCCTTGGCGCCGATCATTGAGCTACACCAGGTCGGCTATATTGACGCCGTCACCCTCCAATTCCCCATGTCGTATGAATTCCAATGGACCGATCTGCCATGGTGGCTGTTTTTCGACATGATGTCGTTCATGTTGATCGGGATGGCGATGCTGAAGCTGGGCGTGTTGGGGGGCGGCCAAAGTGCGCGCTTTTATGGTTTGATGATGGCGGGCGGCTACGCCGTGGGCATCCCGCTAAACTATATGGAACTCCAGCTGTTCCAGAACAGCGGGTTTTCGGTATTGGGGTTCAGTCAGGCGAGCATCACTTATGAGATCAGCCGCCTGGCGATGGTTGTCGGCCATCTCGGGCTGTTCCTGACGGTTATTCGCCGCGGATGGCTAAAACCGCTGCAACGCACGCTTGCAGCGACCGGTCAAATGGCCCTGACAAATTATATTGCCCAGACGCTCATCTGCACGGCGCTGTTCTTTGGCTTTGGTTTCGGCCTGTTCAACCAGCTGGAACGCCACCAACTCTTTTATGTCGTCGCTGCCATTTGGGCGGTCGAACTGATCTGGAGTCCCATCTGGCTCAAGCATTTCCGCTTTGGGCCGCTCGAATGGCTTTGGCGTTCGCTGACCTATTGGGAACGCCAGCCGCTGCGGCGCTAGCGGTGTTCAATAGAGCAGAAGTCCGGCTATTGCTTCGCGCCACGCCCCCTCATCCACCATCGCCAGCGCATCCAGATCGCCCGGTTCGCTCCCCGCATCGTCAACCCACGCGCGCAAGCCCGGGCCGCCATTGATCACGTCAATCGCCAGGCGCCCGAACGCATATTCATAAGGGAAATCGCGCCACAGCGGATAGTCGGAATAGAGCCGCCGGATCGCCTTGAACGCCAGCGCCTGTACCCGCCACGGACGGAAAGCGTGGTGGTCATAGAATGCCCCCTCGGCGTGGATGTGGATGCCGTGGCACAGCTTTCCCACATGCTTGTGAAAGGTTGGCTCGAACCAGATTTCTCTGAGCGCGCAGCCAGTGAGCCATTCGGGCGCCAGGGCGCGCATCTCTGCCACCACCGCCGCCGCATCGATATCCGGCGCGCCGAACAGTTCGAGCGGGCGGGTTGTTCCCCTTCCCTCGCTGAGCGTCGTGCCTTCCAGCATCACCGTCCCGGCATAGGCGCGCGCCATGTTGACATTGGCGGCGTTGGGGCTGGGGTTCACCCAGATGCGGCTGAGCGGCCAGCCATGGCCTGCGCCCTCAGGCTCCCACCCCTGCATTTCCACCACGCGGTAATCGACGTCGAGACCGAAGTGGCGAATGAACCAGTGCCCCATTTCGCCGAGCGTCAGCCCGTGGCGCATCGGCATCGGTGCCGCGCCGACGAAGCTTTCCTGCCCCGGCAGCAGCGTCAACCCTTCGACCGGGCGCCCCGCCGGGTTGGGGCGATCGAGCACCCAGACGCTTTTGCCCGCCCCCGCCGCCGCCTCGAGCACATAAAGCAGCGTCGTGACATAGGTGTAGATCCGGCAGCCAAGGTCCTGCAAATCGACCAAAATCACATCGAAGGTTGTCAGCGACTGGCCGGTTGGGCGGCGATGTTCACCATAGAGGCTGAACACCGGAATATCATAGCGCGGGTCGGTGAAGTCGGGCGACTCCATCATATTGTCCTGCAGGTCCCCGCGCACGCCGTGCTGCGGCCCGAACATCGCGGTGACATTAATGCCTGCGCCGATCAGGGCATCAAGGCTGTGCGTCAGGTCCGCGGTCAGCGAGGCGGGGTGCGCGAGCAGCGCGACGCGGCGGCCCTTTAGCTCCCCAAGCAGCACGTGGTCGGCGAGCAGGCGGTCGATGCCAAAGAGCTCAGTCATGCCGCATCCGGTGCCGGAAGGCGGAGCGCAAAGCAATCGGGATGATGGAAATCGGGCTTGCCCGGTGGGTGGCGGAGCGCCCAGTAGGATTTGGTGCCGTCGGTTTCCTCGATGACGGCAGAAAGCGAGATATCGAGCGGGGCGGTTGCCCACGGTTCGGGTAGCAACAGCGAAACTTCGACTTTGAGCCATTCTTCGCCGGCATCCAGAAAGATCGTTGGCGATCCAGCCATGGCGGCATCGTCGAGCAAATCACGATAGCCTGCAAAGACATAGGCGGCCCACTCACTCGAAGGCGAGAAATTGAATTCAACATAGCCAGCTTCGTCCGGCAGCCGCGCAAACAACTCGAAGCACGTGGTTTTCCAGAGATTCTCTGCACGGTCGCTATTAGCAGGGCCAGGTAGCTCTAGGCTGGCAAGTGGCATGTCGAGGATGTAGCGCAGCCACAACGATTTTCCGTCGCGCTCACATTCCACCGCAAAAGCTTCAACGCTGTTGGCGGGGCAGAGCGCATGTGCAACAAGCTGGCGTTCGGTCATCTGCAGGCGATAGCGCGCCAATTGCGGAGCGGCAATTCACTGCTATCGCTGCGAAACGAAACGCATTGGGGGACCGCCTATGACCAACCTATCTCTCACCAACCGCACCGCGCTCGTCACCGGGGCGTCGCGTGGCATCGGACGCGGGATTGCGCTGGCGCTGGCCGAGGCCGGGGCCAATGTGGCGGTCAATTACACGCGCGATGCGGATGCGGCTGCGGAAACGGTCGCCATGGTCCGCGCACTGGGGCGGCGGGCGGAGGCCTATCAGGCATCGGTCACCGACGAGGACGCCTGCACCGCGATGGTCGATGCCATTGCCCGCGATTTCGGCGGGCTGTCGATCCTGATCAACAACGCCGGGATCGCCAGCAGGGGCCGCGCGGTCGCCGACACCGACCCCGCCGAGCTGGAACGGGTGATGGCGGTGCACGCGCTCGGCCCGCACCGGCTGGCGCGCCTCTGCCTCCCGCTGCTCCGTCAGCACCCCCGCAGCGACATCATCATCATTTCCAGCGTCGCGACGCTGCACCATGCCCCCAATGGCGCGCCCTATAATATGGGCAAGGCGGCGGGCGAGGCACTCGCGCTGACATTGGCGAAGGAAGAGATGAAGCATGGCGTGCGCGTCAACATCGTCGCGCCCGCGCTGACCGTCAGCGACATGGGTGAGCGGCTGGCGCGTGCGGTGACGGGCGAGGCCGACATCCATCATCTCGACGCCAAATTCCCGTTCGGGCGCGTGCCGCTGCCATCCGATGTCGCGGCGGCGGTGGTTTGGCTGGTGTCAGACGCCAACCCTTATTGTTCAGGTCAAAAGCTAAACATTGACGGTGCGGGCCTTGCAAGCTTCCGATAGAGCCCAAATTTTCCGTTTGACCTCAACCTTGGTTGAGCCTGCATAGCCGCCGCGATTGCCGCAACCTGATAGAGTGTTCCATGCCCGACCCCCGCTCTCCCGCCCTGCCCTTCATGGTCGCCTGCGGCGGCATCGGTCTGTTCGCGATCATGGACGCGCTGATGAAGGATTTGTCGATTGCGCTCGGCGCCTACAATGCCGTGCTGTGGCGCTGTTTGATCGGCGCAGCGCTGGCGGGGGTGGTGTGGGCGGCGCGCAAGTCGCCATGGCCATCGCGCGCGGTGCTAGGCTTGCATTTCGTCCGTTCCGCGCTGGTTGCGGCAATGGCGGTCAGCTTTTTCTGGGCGCTGGCGCGTCTGCCGCTGGCCGAGGCGATCGCGCTGTCGTTCATCGCGCCACTGATCACGCTCTATTTTGCCGCCGTGATGCTCGGTGAGCGCATCGGGCGCGACGCCATCATCGCCTCGCTGCTCGGCCTGGCCGGGATGCTCGTCATCCTGTCGGCCAAACTGGGCGCCGATGGCCAGATTCGTGATGCCATGGCGGTGGGCGCGGTACTGTTTTCGGCGGTCGCCTATGCCATCAATCTGGTGATCGCGCGCAAGCAGGCGCAAGTGGCAAGCCCTACCGAAATCGCCTTTTTCCAGAATTTGCTCGTTGGGCTGATACTGTCGCTGGCGGCTCCGTGGCTCGCAATCTTGCCCGATTCCGCGTGGGGCCCGCACCTGCTGGCTGCGGCTTTGCTCGCGACATGCTCGGTGTTCCTGCTCGCCTGGGCCTATGCCCGCGCCGAGGCGCAGCAGCTGGTGTCGGCGGAGTACACGGCCTTTCTGTGGGCGGCCGCGCTGGGCTGGCTTTGGTTTGGCGAGCCGCTGGCGTGGCAGACGGTGGCGGGCACGGTGCTGATCGTGGCGGGCTGCCTGATTGCCGCGCGCACGAAACCGATGGTCGATCAGGTCGAACCGCTTCCGGCCTGAATTCTGTTTCAGCAAAGCTGAAACGGTTGGCACCGGCCCGCGCGCGTGGAAGAAACGCTAACGCACCCGCCGCCCCGTCCACACCACCCGGCCGACCAGCGATACCGCATCGGCGGCAAGGTCGGGCCAGCTGGGATAATCGCGGTTGTCGCTCAGCACCGCGATGCGCCCTGCCACCGGCAGCCGCGCAACGCGCTTGACCATCAGCGCATCATCCATGCGCAGCACATAAATGCCGTCGCGCAGCCGCGCCGCCGCATCCGCGCCATCGACCAATATGTCGTCGCCATCGTTCAGCGTCGGCGCCATCGAGTCACCCTCGACCGCGATGATCGACAGCGCGCGCGTGTCGGCCCCCAACCGCCGCAGCCAGCGCGGGTCAAAGGCAAAGCCTGCCTCTACCCCTTCGCCGTCGACGGTTGCACCCGCACCCGCAGATGCGCCGACCGCCAGCTGCGGTACCAGCAGCATCGCCGGACCGCGCGAGCGGGCCGTTGGCACTGCAACCGTTGCTGCTGGGCCGCCAAGCAGCGTATCGGGCACATCCAGAAAAGCGGCGATGCGCCGCCGGTCGGCCTCGTCCAGGCGGCGCGGGGTGCCGCGCTTGATGTACTGCTGAATATAGGCGTCGTTGCGGCCGATCAGTCGCGAAATGCGCTGATAATCATGGCCCCGCTCCTGGATGAGCCGATCGAGCAGTTGGCGGGGGTCGTCTGACGGGGTCACGCGCTGGTCCTTTATCACCGACCATAACGATAGGAATTACCCTAGACAAGTAGGAAATTACCTATCAACAGGAAACTTCCTATCTTGGCTGATTCGCATGGAAAGGTAAGCACATGACCAGTCCCCTGCTCTATCAAATTGACCGTTTCCTGAAGGACAACGCCATGCCACCCACGCTGTTCGGGCGACTGGCGGTGCGCGATCCGCGGCTGGTCGGCGACTTGCGCAATGGCCGCCTTCCCGGTGCACGCGTGTCAACCAATATAGAACATTTCATGAACAAATGGCAGCAGGATACCCCGTCATGCTGATGCGCGCGCGTTGCCGCGATGGCGCGGTGCACGACCAATTGCGTGACCAGCTGGTGGCTTTGCTGCCCCCCGCTGTGCGTATTGTGGCCCACGGCTGGCGGCCATGGGCCAGCGCCAGCTTTGCCGGTGCGCGGCACTGGTTCGATGTCCGGCCACCCGCGCATGAAAATGCTGGCACGTTCGCGACATTGCAGGCGACGTACGAATGGCAAATGTCGGGCTGCTTTGTCGCAGACACCGCACTCGATGCATCCGAAACCGGAACTGATTGGCGGATCGAATTGTTGACCGTCGATGACGGGTGATCAGCCCACCGCCGCCTTGTTCATGCGCGCCAAGGTGCTGAGCGCCGCTTCCAGCGCCAGGTCGACGGCCGGCAGTATTGCGGCGCCGCTGTCATCGGCGCGCGACCGCTGGCGTTCCAGCCCGGCCTCAAGCCGCGCCACCATCGCCCCCAGGCTGGCATCTGCCAGATCCAGCAGCCCAGGTTCGGCGCCTGCATCGGGTTCGACCGCATAGTCGGCGAGTTCCAACGGCTCCTCGGCAGCAAATGCGTCCGCCTCGACAACGGCCAGATCATTCGCAGGCTGCTCCAGCGGGACCGGCCCCAGCCCGGCCGCAGGCAAATCCCGCAGCGCGTTGATCGGCGCGACGGGCGGTGCGTCGGGATGGACATCGGCGCTGCGACGGCGCGCAAAGCCAGGTGAAGGCGCATCAGCGCTGGCGAATTCGGAAAAATCATCGGCAACCGGCCGCCGCAAGCGCGCGCGCCATTGCTGCCCCGTTGGTGTTTCAAGCGCCAGCGCCACCGCCGTTGCCAGCAGCATAGTGATCACGCCCAGCCCCAGCCCGACCCACACACGCGCCGCACCGCCCAGCGGTTCGACAAAAATCGGGTGCAACGTGTCCAGATACAGGTTCCAGCAGATCGCCGACAGCCATGCCATCGGCATCAGCAAGGCGGCGGCAAAGCCCAGCAACGCTGCACCAACAGCCGCCGGGGCGGCGGGTCGAAGGCCGCGCAACACGCGGCTCAGCGTGCCGCCATGGGGCCGTCCGGTTGAAACTGCTTCCATATTTTCTTCCATGGCCGAACCCTGTGAAAGCTTTGGCCCGGCCTCTCCTGTTTAAGCCGCCCGCGCCCGTTGCCGGTTTGCGAGCATTTTGTGGTAAACAGGTTCGTAACGCAAAATGTTTGATGACCAGTTACGATGGGCCTCGACAAAATTCCGTCCCATTATGCGTCGCTTTTCCCATATTGACCGGTCCGAAAGCAAGCCGGACAGCGCTTGGGCAATGTTGGCGGGGCTGCCCGGGGCAAACAAAGTGCCGGTGACCCCATCTACAATCAGCTCGCGGTGACCACCGACATCGGACGCCGCCACCAGCTTGCCTTGCGCCATCGCTTCCAGCGGTTTGAGCGGCGTCACCAGCTCGGTCAGGCGCATGGCTTTGCGCGGATAGGCGAGGATGTCGATTAGCGAATAATAGGCCTCGACCTCGTCATGCGGCACCCTGCCGACAAAATGGATGCGGTCCGCAACGGGTGATGTCGCTGCTTGCGCCGCCAGCGCGGATGCCATCGGTCCGCCGCCGACCAGCAGCAGCTGGGCAGCGGGCACCGCCGCGACCAGCGCAGGCATTGCCGCGATCAGATCGTCGATGCCCTCATAATCGTAAAAGCTGCCGATATAGCCGATGACGCTGTCACCCAGTCCCAGCTTGGCGGCGAGCGCCGTGTCGCGCGGCGGGGGATTGCCGAACAGGTCCATGTCGACGCCATTGGGCGACACCATGATCTTCGCCGGATCAATCCCGCGCGCGATCAGATCTTCGCGCAATCCCTCGCATATCACCGCCACCGCATCGACGCGGCGCACGGCATGGGTTTCGAGGCGCTTGGTCAAGCGATAGCGCCAATCGCCCTCGACTCCCGTGCCGTTACCGACAGCGGCATCTTCCCAAAAGGCGCGGATTTCATAGAGCAAGGGCAGACCGCGCCGCTTGGCGACCCGCAAAGCCGCGAGCGCGTCGAGCACCGGCGAATGGGCATGAAGCAGATCGGGCTGCCATTCGTCGGCCAGCGCGTCGATGCGCCGCGCCAGCGCATCGACCTCGCGCCATTCGCGCAAGGGGCTGGGGACATTGGCGATTGCAGGCGTGCGATAGAAATCGAGGCCTTCAACACACTCCAACGCTGGTCCCGCTATCGGATGACGCACCCCCGTTACCCCGGCGACGGCCCAGCCTTTCGCCAACTGCGCCTTCAGAATTGCGCGCGTGCGAAACGTATAGCCGCTGTGCGCTGGCAGGCTGTGGTCAAGGATGTGCAGGATACGCGGCATGGCGCGAAAGCATAGCGAAACAAGGCTTAACGCGGCGTCAACCGCGTTGCGTTAGGGCCAGCGCCCATGGTCGACAATTTTGCCATCGCCCTGACCCACGGCCTGATTGCGCTGGTGCTGTGGCGGTTGCTGCACCGCGCCGACCTTGATGCCGAGGTCAGTCCGCGCGATGTGTGGCAGCGCGAGCAGGATGAGCAACGCAAGCAGGGCCGGCAACGCGATGCGTGACTTGTTCCTCATTGCCTTTCTGCTGGCCTTTATCGGCACCGGCTTTCGCAAGCCGTTCCTGTTCGTGCTTGCCTTTTGCTACATCGACATCGTCGCGCCGCAGAAGCTGTCCTATTATTTGCTCAACAGCATCCCCGTTTCGCTGATCGTCTTTTTGCTCGCCATCATCGGCTGGCTGGCGATCGACGATAAGCGCGACACGCGCGTGTCCGGGCGCCAATTGCTGCTCATCGCGCTGCTCGGCTATTGCGGGCTCACCACCATGGCGGCCGATTTTCCGGTCGAGGCACAGGACAAATGGGCCTGGGTGTGGAAGGCGCTGGTCTGGGCCATTTTCCTGCCACTGACGCTGCGCACCAAATTGCGCATCGAGGCGCTGGCGCTGATCATGCTGCTGTCGGCGGCGTCAATAGCGATCGCTGGCGGCATCAAGACCGCGGCGGGCGGCGGCGGCTATGGTTCGCTGCAACTGTTGCTCGATGAAAATTACGGGTTGTACGAAGGCAGCACCATGTCGACCGTCGCCATCGCGATCATCCCGCTGATCCTGTGGATGCGTCGGTATGGTACCGTTTTCCCACCCGATTGGCGTGTGTCGCTGTTTTGCTTTGCGCTGGTTTTCGCCTGTCTGCTGCTGCCGGTGGGGACGCAGGCGCGCACCGGCCTTGTGTGCATTGCCGTGCTGGCCATATTGTCCTTGCGCGCAGTGAAGCACCGCGCCCTTTACATCGGCGGCGCAGCCTTGCTGGCGATCGTCGCCGTGCCCTTTTTGCCCGACAGCTATACCGCGCGGATGGAAACGATCCGCGACCACCGCGCCGACCAGTCGGCCTCCACCCGGGTCGCGGTGTGGGCCTGGACCTGGGACTATGCCAAGGACCATCCGTTCGGTGGGGGTTTTGAGGCGTATCGCCAGAATGAAATCCGTGTCGACAAGGCCGCAATCGGCGACGCCACCGCCGCGCCCGAAACCTATGAAGAACGCGCGCGTGCCTATCATAGCAGCTATTTCGAGATGCTGGGCGAGCAGGGCTATCCCGGCCTCGCCCTGTTCCTTGCGCTGCACATCAGCGGGCTGATCGCGATGGAGCGACTGCGGCGGCGTTACCGCGTCACACGCCGCGCCGAGGAGCAATGGATCGCCCCGCTCGCCACCGCGCTCCAGCACGGCCACATCATCTATCTGGTGGGGTCGCTGTTCGTTGGCATCGCGTTCCAGCCCTTCATCTACATGATGATCGCGCTGCAAATCGGCCTCAGCACCTATGTGCGGCGGCGCGAGCAGCAATCATCTTGGCGCACGCAGGGACGGTTCCTCCGTCAACCGGCATGACCAGCACTGCCTCACCGCGCCACCTGCCGACGCTGACCGGCCTACGCGGCATCGCGGCGCTGGCCGTGGTCTTCTATCATATCCGCAGCGGGATGGGCGGGTTTGCCCCCGACTGGCTGATCGCGCTGCTCGCGCACGGCTATCTGGCGGTCGACCTGTTCTTCGTCCTGTCGGGCTTTGTGCTGTGGTGGACCTATGGCGATGCTTTCCGCGCCCAGGGCCGCGCCACCATCGGCCCTTTCATTGTCCGGCGCATCGCGCGCATTTTTCCGCTGCACCTCGCCATCATGGCGGCGATGGCCTTATTTGCGCTGGCGCTGGCGCGAAGCGGCCGTGCGCCGGGCGCGCAATATCCTTTGGCTGACTTGCCCGCGCACCTGTTGCTCGTCCACAATTGGGGGCTGACCGACCGGCTGGCGTGGAATGATCCGGCTTGGTCAATCTCGGCCGAATGGGCCGCCTATCTGCTGCTCGCGCTGGCGGGCAGCGCGGCGGCGCGGATGCCCACGGGAATATGGCGCTTTCCCCTCATCACACTGGCGATGGCCGGCGCGCTCGGCGGCTTTTATGCGCTCACCGGGCACAACAACATCGGTGCCAACATTCCCGCCACCGGCCTCGCCCGCTGCCTCGCCCAATTCGCTATCGGCGTGTTCCTTTGCCAGTGGTGGCGTGATTGCCGTGCCAACAAGCGCGGCGTTTGGCTAACGGCCCTAGTCCTCGCCGCCGGCGACGGCGGATTGATTGCCAGCGGCCTTTCGCAGCCCGCCGGGGTGCCACTGGTCATGGCCGCGCTGCTGATCGCCGCGCTCGAAGCCTCGCTGCTGCCGCGCCCGCCGTTCGGCGGCGCGCTGGCGCAGTGGCTGGGCCGGATCAGCTATGCTGTCTATCTCAGCCATTTCTTCCTGTGGATCCTGTTCAAGCTCGCCTTTGTGGGCGATCTTGCAACAGTCGGCCTGCTCGCCATCGCCGGCTTTGTCGCGGGCGTGTTGCTGGTGTCGCACTGGCTCCACCACATCATCGAACGGCCCGGTTGCCGCTTGTTCCAGCGCGGCGGCGATAGCTTGCTCGCCGCCATTCAGCGCCGCCCCGCACGCGGCTGACCCGCCGCAGTTTGCCTTCGCGCGCAGCCTTGCGCTAAGGCACCGGGCATGACCGCGCCCGTGTTGCCCGCCATCTCACCCGTCCCCGCCGCAACCGTGTGGGACAGCCTAACCGCTAGTTGGCAGGCGATTGCCGACTGGTTCGAAGCGCATTGGGGCGACATTGGCGGCGCGGCCATTGCTGCAACCATCTTGTTCAGCCTGCTCTACGGCTTCCGCCTGCTGGCGCGGCGGCGCGAGGTGCGCCCGCCAACCGAAGCAACGCTGCCCGATATTTTCCTGCGCACCGCCGCGCGCACCAAGACGCTGCCGCTGATCATCGTCAGCCTGTGCGTCGCCATCCCCTATACCAGCCCGCCCGCCAGCGTGCGCGGGCTGGTCAGTGTGCTGCTCACCGCCACGCTCGCGCTGCAGGGCGCAGCGTGGCTGCGCGACATATTGATCGGCGTGATCCAGCGGCGCGCGGCAGAGGGCAGCAACGAAACGCTCGCCAACGCGATGGTCATCATCCGCCTGCTGATCAGCGTGACGCTGTTCGCGATCGCCGCGATCATTATCCTCAGCAACATCGGCGTGAATGTGTCCGGCCTGCTCGCGGGTCTGGGCATTGGCGGCATTGCCATCGGTTTGGCCGCGCAGGGAATCTTCGCCGACCTGTTTGCCGCGCTGTCGATCATCTTCGACCGCCCGTTCAGCAATGGCGAGACGATCCGCTATGATACCACCGTGGCCACGGTTGAGCGCGTCGGCCTGAAAAGTACGCGGCTGCGCTCGATCAACGGCGAAATGCTGATCATCAGCAACACCAATTTGCTGAACAAGGAAATCGGCAATTTCGCCCGGCAAGAGCGGCGCCGTGTACAATTTCTGATCAGCGTCATCTATCAGACCAGCCCTGCCATGCTGCGCGCGCTGCCCGCACTGATGGAGGGCATTGTGCGCGATAGCGGGCATGAATTCATCCGCGCGAGCTTCGTCACCTTTGCGCCGTCCAGCCTGGATTTCGATCTGGTGTTCGATGTGATGAGTGAGGATATCAATGTCGTCGCCGCCGCACGCACGCGCATCGGCATTGCGCTGTTTGAAGCGATGCAGGACAAGGGTTATGATTTCGCCTATCCCACGCAAACGACCTTCACCGCCGCACCCGACGGGACGATGATATTGCCCTACTTCGACCCGTCGCTCGCGGGCGATGACGGGGGTAAGGCTGGGTGACGTTACGGCCCGGCTAAGCCGCCGCCCGGCGCTTGCACTGCCCCGCGAAAAAGACCAAGAACCGCGCCGCACGAGCATTTTCGGGAGGGAAGAATCACCATGGCAGGCATCACGCCGCAGGAACTGGCCGCTCGGGTCGGGACCCAGATTGGCACGTCCGAATGGGTGCTGGTCGATCAGGACATGATCAACAAATTCGCCGACGCCACCGGCGATCACCAGTTCATCCATGTCGATGTCGAGCGCGCCAAGGCCACGCCCTTTGGCGGCACCATCGCGCATGGCTTCCTCACGCTGTCGCTGATGCCGCTCCTTGCCGCAAAATCCGACAATCCGCGCGTTGACGGCGTGAAGATGGGCGTCAATTATGGCAGCAACAAGCTGCGCTTCCTCACTCCCGTCCGCGCGGGGAAGCGCGTGCGCGCGCATTTCAAGCTGCTCGAGCTCGAGGAAAAGCGCCCCGGCCAGTGGCAACAGGTGCAGGAAGTGAGTGTGGAGATTGAGGGCGCGGATAAGCCCGCGCTGATCTGCGAATGGATCAGCCAGTTTTTCGTTTAAGATTACCCCCTCCCCTCCAGGGGAGGGGCAGTGAGACTTGGCTCGGCGAAGCCGGGCTTAGGCGAGCGGGGTGGGGTCTAGCGACCTTGCTCTATGCCGACAGACCCCACCCCAACCCCTCCCCTGAAGGGTAGGGGCTTGATAAAGGAGATCCCCCATGCGTGACGCCGTTATCGTTTCCACCGCCCGCACCCCGCTGGTCAAAGCCGCGCGCGGCGCATTCAACAACACCACCGGCGCCACGCTCGGTGCCTGGTCGATCAAGGCCGCCGTCGAGCGCGCGGGCCTTGAAGGCGGCGAGGTTGACGATGTCATCATGGGCTGCGCGGTGCAGCAGGGCTCGACCGGCACCAACGTCGCGCGCCTCGCCGCACTGCGCGCCGGGCTGCCCGTCACCGTACCGGGCATGACCATCGACCGCCAATGTTCGTCGGGTCTGATGACCATCGCCACCGCCGCCAAGCAGGTCATCACCGACCATATGGACATCGTCGTCGCGGGCGGTGTTGAGACGATTTCCAAGGGCGTCGGCAGCGGCAAATTGTTCGTCGAACCCGACCGCGAGCTGCTCGAAATGCACCCGCACATCTATATGCCGATGATCGGCACCGCCGAAGTCGTCGCCAAACGCTACAATATCAGCCGCGAGGCGCAGGACGAATATAGCCTGCAATCGCAGCAACGCACCGCCGCCGCGCAGGCCGCTGGCAAATTCGACGACGAGATCATCGCCTGCACCGCGACCATGGCGGTGATGGACAAGGAAACGAAGGAAGTTTCCTATCACGAGGTCACCGCGACCAAGGACGACTGCAACCGTCCCGACACCACATTGGAAGGCCTCGCCAGTCTGAAACCCGTGATGGGCGAAGGGAATTGCATTACCGCCGGCAACGCCAGCCAGCTCAGCGATGGTTCCTCCTCCTGCGTCGTCATGGAGGCGAAGGTTGCCGAACAACGCGGCCTCACCCCGCTTGGCCGCTATGTCGGCATGGCGGTCGCCGGCACCGAGCCCGACGAAATGGGCATCGGCCCCGTGTTCGCCATCCCCAAGCTGCTCGAACGCTTCAATCTTAAGATGGACGATATCGGCCTGTGGGAACTCAACGAAGCCTTCGCTGTGCAGGTCATCTATTGCCGCGACCGGCTGGGCATCCCCAATGAGCTTTTGAACGTCAACGGCGGCTCGATCTCGATCGGTCACCCCTTCGGCATGACCGGCGCGCGCTGCACCGGCCACGCGCTCATCGAAGGCAAACGCCGCGGCGTCAAATATGCCGTCGTCACCATGTGCATCGGCGGCGGCCAGGGCGCAGCGGGATTGTTCGAGGTGTTTTAACCAGTTGACGATTGCGCAACTGGGGCCGCTGCATCCAACCGGCCCCAGTTGCGCTTCGACCCTTGCAAACGCATGCGGCCTATGGTCGAACCTGCTCGGCATGCAGGAACAGGCGGTATGGACAATGAACCGCAGCGATTGATCGGCTGGAAAGCAATCGGCAATTTTCTTGGCCGCGACGAGCGAACTGTCCGCCGCTGGGAAGTCGAGCGCGGTCTCCCGATTCACCGTGTCCCGGGTGGTGGCTCAGCGACCGTATGGGCCGATCGACAGGAACTCCGTCAATGGCTTGGAAGTGTATCTGCGGAGACCGTTAGCGCATCGGCGAAAGAAGCTGACGCCAATCATTCTTGGCTACGGCCCAGCCGTGCTGCCCTGCTCGTTTTCCTGGCCATTGGCATGGCGGCAAGCGCCGCCGCGTTGATTGCGGTCTGGCCTCGCACGCAACCGGTCACTGCCCCACCCTCGCCAATCTATGGCGCCGATATGCGTGCCAACGAACGCTTGCTTGACGCGCAATTCGCACTCAACCGCCGCAACGTCGCAGGGCTTAGCGAAGCGCTGCAAGATTTCGAAACACTCGCGGCACAGTATCCGGACATTGCCGATGCCTTTATCGGGATCGCTGAAACCAACCTGCTGATGCGCGAATTTGCGGCGGTCAGCGATGACGTTGCCTATCGCCGCGCCGGTGTCGCGGCGCGCCGCGCAGTCAAGATTGCTCCGGACTCTCCCGCCGCATTAAGGGCGCTGGGCTTCGTGACATTTTGGGGCGAACGGCGGCACGCCGACGGACTGAAACTGCTCGAGCGCGCAGTCGCGCTGGCACCGGGTGACGCGCGCACCCTGCACTGGTTGGCGACGACCACTACCGCCCTCGACCGCCCCCGCGAAGGGATAAAGCTGTTGCTGCGCGCGCGCCAAATCGATCCACAATCAAGTGCGATTGCCGCCGATCTTGCCTACATGCGCTATCTGGCTGGCGACCGCGCGGTGGCCATTGCCGAACTGGAAAGGCTGGTCCGCATTGATCCGGCGTTCCTCGGTGCTCCACGCTATCTGACGATGCTCTATTTGGCCGAGGGACATGATCAGAAATATCTAGCGGCGGCGGCCCGATCTGCCGAAATGAGCGGCAGCGAGGAGCAAAAGCAGATCAATGCAAACGCCCGTGCCGCCTATGAACGCGGCGGACGTTCAGCCATGCTCGATGCCCTCTACGATGCAGCGCGAGCGGACTACGCCCGTCAAGGCAGCGGCGCCGTTTGGTTGGCCCGGATCGAAGCTTTGCGCGGCAATGCGGGAGCAGCCGCCGCGTGGCTACGACGCGCAGATTCGGCAGGTGAACCCTATGCGCGGATGATCGGCGGCTATCCGGAATTTGTCCCGTATCGAAACATAACTGAACTACGCGCCTATTTTTCCCCTCTCAAATCCTGATGTGAAAACAACAACATAATGCCTGTGTCCGGATTTGACCGGCCGCACCCGCATTTGCCGCTGGTGGCGATCCGGCAATGCCAGACATGGCTAGCGCAACGTTAACCGGCCTATCCCGCCCGTCGGCATCGGCCTGCTCAGGGGAGTTGCGCGTGATGAAAAAACTGGTGATGATTGCGGCATCGTTAATGGCTGCGGCAACGGCGGCCCCCGCAACCGCGCAGGTGCAATGGATCAGCGGCCCGGGTGCCAACAATCATTATTATCAATATATCGGGCAGATCAAGTCCTTCGGCGATGCGCTCGCCGCCGCCACCTTCGCGCCGCCGATCAGTGGATACACTGCGCATCTCGCCACGATCACCTCGCAGGAAGAGCAGGATTTCATCTTCGCCCTTGTCGGCCGGAACCAGTTTATCTGGATCGCGGGCAGCGATGCCGACAACGAAGGGACCTGGAAATGGGTGGCCGGACCCGAAGCGGGTCAAACTTTCTGGAAGGACGGCACGACGCTCACCTATGCCAATTGGGGCGTTGCCGAACCCAATAATTTAGGCAGCGGCGAACATTCCCTGCTTCTCAATAATCTTGGTACCGGCACTTGGAATGACTCGCCATCGCAATTCGGCAATGCCGCTGGATATTTGGTCGAATGGAGCCCAACTGCCATCGGCGTCGTACCCGAACCAGCAACCTGGGCCATGCTGATCTTGGGCTTTGGTGTGACCGGCGGTGCCATGCGAGCGCGCAAACGGCGCGCCTTTACGCTGGTGTCCACGCCAGCCTAGGATCCCACCGGCGCGAACCTGGGCCCTGTCCCCTCGCGCGCCGCCTTGTCACCGGGGTTATACAGCGCACAGCGTTTCAGGCTCAGACAGCCGCACCCGATGCAGCCTTCGAGATTCTGGCGCGTGCGCGTCAGCGCGGCGATGCGCGCGTCGATGCGTTCGCGCAGCGACTTGCTGATCCGTGCCCAATCGGCGGCGTTGGGGGTGCGCTCGCCCGGTAAGCGCGCCAGCTCGGCGGCAATTTCCTCGAGGCTGAGCCCCAGCCCCTGCGCGATCAGAATGAATGACACGCGGCGGATGTCGGCGCGCAAAAAGCGCCGCTGGTTGCCGCTGGTGCGCAGCGCCGCGACCAGCCCCTTGGCTTCGTAAAAGCGGATCGCCGACACTGCGACACCGGTGCGCGCGGCGAGATCGCCAATGGTGATAAGGTCGCGGCGGTGCATATCTTCCTCCGTGATTGCGAGCGGAGCGAAGCAATCCAGGGCGGCCTTGCACAGCGCTGGATTGCCGCGTCGCCTGCGGCTCCTCGCAATGACGAGGATGATGAATTCGCCCTTGACCTAAACCTGACTTCAGCTTGCATCAAGTCCCAATGCGATTCGCACCACCTGCAATGAAGGACTGAAGCCATGCCCGCTCTCCGCCTCGAACATGTCAATCTGACCGTCAGCAACCCCGAACGCAGCGCCGCGATGTTCGCCGATATCTTTGGCTGGCACGAACGCTGGCGCGGCCCGGCCCTCGGCGGCGGCTTCTCCGTCCACCTTGGCAGCGCGGATGACTATATCGTCTTCTACACCGGCCCCGACGGCGAGCACGCCGACGCGCACTGGGCCAAGGGCGTGCCGCTCAACCATGTCGGCATCGAAGTGGACGATCTCGATGCCACCGAGGCGCGCGTCATCGCGGCGGGCCTCACGCCCTTTTCGCACGGTGACTATGCACCCGGTCGCCGCTTCTATTTCTTCGACCCCGACGGCATCGAATGGGAAGTGGTCAGCTATCAATGATTGCCCCTGTCCCATTGCCGCCCTACCCTTCCACCAACCAATTTGGAGGGGATGGACCATGACCGAAGCCGAAACCGCCGCACGCGCGGTCTATGATGCGTTTGCCGCTGCCGATATGGCTGCGCTGGCGGCGCTGCTTGCCGATATCGAATGGCATGAAAATGTCGGGATGCCCTATGGCGGCGTGTGGAAGGGCTTTGCCGAGGTTGCGGGCCATGTCTTTGGCCCCATCGCCGCCGACGTCCCGGACTTCAGCGCCATCCCGGACGAAGTCCAGCCACTGGGTGACAGCCGCGCGGTCGCCTTCGGCACCTATCGCGGGCGCGATGGTGGGCTTGCCGCCCCCTTCTGCCATGTCTGGACCCATGGCGGGGGCAAGCTGGTCAAATTCCAGCAATATGCCGACACGCACCTTTACCGCCAGCAAACCGGGCTGCTGTGACGCGATGACTGGCCCCTCGCTGGCCGAGCGCGCGGCGGATGCGGCGCGCGATCTGGGCATCGCGGCGCATGCGCTGTGGCTCGCCGCGCGCGACAGCCGCACGCCTTGGGCCGCGCGTCTGCTCGCTTTGCTTATCGCGGCCTATGCGCTCTCGCCCATCGACCTCATCCCCGATTTCATTCCGGTGCTCGGCTGGCTCGACGATCTGCTGCTGGTCCCGGCGGGTGTGTGGCTGGTCCGCCGCCTCATCCCCGACGCGCTTTACGCCGAACATCTTGCCACGGCCCAAAGCGCGAGCGAACGCCCGCGCAGCCGCCTTGGCCTGCTGCTCATCCTCATCCTCTGGGCGCTCGCCCTGTGGCTGATCTATTGGGCGGTGCGCACGTCACCGCTGCATTGAAAGGTTCAGGCGTGCTGGCGGATCCATTCTTCCAGCACCGGGGCAATTTCCTCGCGCCATTTGCGGCCGTTGAAAATGCCATAATGACCCACGGTCGGGGCCATATGGTATTTCTTCTTCGCCGCGGGCAGCTTCTTCGCCAGCGTCAACGCCGCCTTGGTCTGGCCCAGCCCTGAAATATCGTCGCGCTCGCCTTCGATCGCCAGCAGCGCGGTGTCGGTGATCGCCGCCGGATCAACCAGCTTGCCGCGATAGTTGAACTCGCCCTTGGGCAGCAAATGGCGCTGGAACACGACATCGACCGTCTGTAGGTAAAATTCCGCCGTCATGTCGCACACCGCGCGATATTCGTCATAGAAATCCTTCTGCTTGTCCGCGCTCTCGCCATCGCCGTCGACCAGATTGCGGAACATCGTCCAATGGCTGATCATATGATTGCCCAGGTTCATCGACATGAACCCGGCAAGCTGCAGAAAGCCGGGATATACCCGCCGCCCCGCGCCCTTGTAATAAGCGGGCACGGTGGCGATCACATTGCTGACAAACCATTCGTGCGGGCGCGTCGTGGCGTGGTTATTGACCTCGGTCGGCGCCTCGCGCGTATCGATGGGGCCGCCCATCATCGTCAGCGTCTTGGGACGGCACGGGTGCTTGGCCGCGCCCATGATCGCGGTCGCGGCATAGACCGGCACCGACGGCTGGCACACCGCCAGCACATGCGTGTCGGGCCCGATGAACTCCAGCCATTCGATGACATAATCGATATAGGATTCCAGATCGAACCCCCCGGCGGTCAGCGGCGCATTGCGCGCATCGCGCCAGTCGGTGATCCACACATTATGGCCGGGCAGCATGCGCTCGACCGTGCCGCGCAGCAGCGTCGCATAATGGCCCGACATTGGTGCAACGATCAACAGCTTGGGCGCCGTCGCGCTGCCCTCGTGGATGAAATGCTTCAGCTGCCCGAACGGCTTGCGTTCTTCGATACGCTCCAGCACCGGCACCGTCCGGCCATCGAGCTCGGTCGTGTCCAGCCCGAATTTGGGCTTGCCGCGCGGGGCAGAGGCATGCGCGAACACCTCCAAGGCCGAAGCAAACATCGGGCTGCCGCCGATATAGCCAAAGGGATTGGCCGGATGGCTCAGCACCTGCGCCCCCGCCGTGGCAAAGGCGCTCGCCCCCGCTAGCCAGGCCTTTTGCATCTCAAAAGCGTGATAAAGCATGTCATCGTCCTGCTAACGGCGCGCCCGTCTGCCGCAGGCGTCGCGAAGGCCGCAGTCTAGGCCATCAGCGCTTTTGTGCAATGCATCATTTTTCGCTGCTTGCCCCAAACTGACCTTTGCGGCTATCGACACCAGCGGCGCAAACCAGCGCCACCGGAGTGTTTATGTCCGAGAATGCGGGCCAACGCTAAGCATCCCAGCGTTAAGGGGATGACTGGCTGAACGCCGCCGACGCCGTCGCGTCGGCGCGCCCACAATGCATTTTCCGGAACGAATATCCCATGAATATTTCCAAGGCTGAACAGCGCGTGCTCCACGCGCTGGCGCAGGGCGGCGAAATTCGCCACCGGCGCGACACTGCCGGGCGCGTTATCGCCGCGCCCTGCTTCACCCGCGAAGGCTATGTCCTGACCGACGGCACGCTTGCCGTCTTTCAGCGCCTGCGCCGCCGCGGCTTCATCGCCTCGCACGGGGGCAAGCCTTATCGCATCACGCGAACGGGCCTCGGCGCCGTGCGAGCGCAACTCGACAATCGTTGACCCGCGACGCCGACCGCGCTCGCCCATTGCGGCGGCGCGGTCGGCGCACTAGGGCAAGCCCATGAGTTCGCCCGAAACGACTGCCCCCACTGCCCCCGAACCTCCCAAGGCGCGCAAGCTCTCCAGCCTCCGCATGATCTGGCGGTTCGCGCTCGCTTATCCGGGCAAGATAGCCATGGCCGCGCTGGCGCTGTCCGTGGCCGCCGCCGCCACGCTCGCCATCCCTTGGCAGTTCCGCGCGATGATCGACAATGGCTTCGTCGCGGGCGGCGGCGACATCACGCCGCATTTCCGCTATTTCTACATGATCGTTGTGGTGCTCGCGCTGGCGACCGCGACACGCTTCTATTTCGTCAGCTGGCTCGGTGAACGCGTCGTCGCCGACATTCGCAGCGCGGTGCAGCGCAACCTGCTGCGCCTCGCGCCGGCCTATTTTGAGGAAAACCGCCCGTCGGAAATCGCCAGCCGGATGACTGCCGATACCGCCGTGATCGAACAGGTTGTCGGCACCACCGTGTCCGTCGCACTGCGCAATATCGTGATGGGACTGGGCGGCATCGGCCTGCTCTTCACCCTGTCACCGCAGCTGACCGGCGCGATGCTGCTGGGGATCCCCATCATCATCATGCCGATTGTGCTGCTGGGTCGCCGCCTCCAGAATATCTCGCGTTCCAGCCAGGACCGCGTCGCCGATATCGGCGCGATGACCGCCGAACAATTTGGCGCGATGAAGATTGTCCAGGCTTTCGGGCAAGAAAGCCGCGAAGCTGAGCGCTTCAGCACCGCGGTCGAAGCCAGCTTCCTGACCGCGCGCCGCCGTGTCGCCTTGCGCGCCATTATGACAGCGATCGTCATCGGGCTGCTGTTTGGCGCAATCACGACGCTGCTTTTCTACGGCGCCAAAGAGGTCGCGGCAGGCCGCATCAGCGGCGGCACGATCGGCGCGTTCGTGCTTTATGGCGGGCTGGTCGCAGGCGCCTTCGGTGCGCTGACCGAAGTGTGGGGCGATCTGCTGCGCGCGGCGGGCGCGTCCGAACGTCTCGGCGAACTCCTGAATGCCGAGCCCGATATTCGCGCCCCGGCGCGCCCGCGTACGCTACCCGAACCGCCGCAGGGCAAGCTGTCATTCCACCATGTCGAATTCCGCTATCCGACGCGCCCCGACATGCCCGCGTTGCACGATTTTTCGCTCGACATCGTCCCGCGCGAAACCGTCGCCATCGTCGGCCCCTCGGGCGCGGGCAAATCGACGCTGTTCCAGCTCGCTCAGCGCTTCTACGACCCGCAATACGGCCATATCGCCATCGACGGCGTGCCGCTCACCGAAGCCGACCCCGCCGACATTCGCGCGCGTATCGCTATGGTGCCGCAGGAAACGGTGATTTTCGCCTCCAGCGCGCGCGACAATCTGCGTTACGGCAATTGGCTGGCGGATGATGCCGCCATCTGGGCCGCAGCCGAGGCCGCCAATGCCGCCGAATTTCTGCGCAAGCTGCCCGACGGGCTCGATACCTTCATGGGAGAGGGCGGCGCGCGCTTGTCCGGCGGCCAGCGCCAACGCATCGCCATCGCCCGCGCGCTCTTGCGCCAGGCTCCCATCCTCCTGCTCGACGAAGCCACCTCGGCGCTCGATGCCGAAAGCGAGCGGCTGGTACAGGACGCGCTCGACCGGCTGATGGTCGACCGCACCACGGTGGTTATCGCGCACCGCCTGGCTACCGTGCGCGCCGCCGACCGCATCATCGTATTGGACGAAGGCCGCATCGTCGAAGCGGGCCGCCACGACGCGCTCGTCGCCGCCGACGGCCTCTACGCCCGCCTCGCTCGCCTGCAATTTCAGGAAGCCGCCTAGCCCCCAAGCTTTAAGGATACCGCGATGATCCACGCTCAGACTATCCCCGTCTTCACGCAACAGACGCGCGCATTGCTTGGTCAGCTGGGCAAGGCCGCCGAATGGTGCGCCGAAAACGGTGTGGCCGAAGCCGACCTGCTCGATACCCGTCTCGCCCCGGACATGTTTCCGCTGGCCAAGCAGCTCGACTTTGTCGTCAACCAGCTGCTCCGACCGATCCGCCTCCTCACCGCGCGCGACATTGCCGACCCGCCCGAAGCTACCGCGACCATCGCCGCACACCGTGACCGGCTCAAAGCCGCGCTGACTCTCATCGCCGACGTGGACGCAGCGCAACTTGACGCTGACCCCGATCGCATCATCAGCATGGATTTGCCCAACGGCATGGCGTTTGACCTGCCCGCCACCGCCTATGTCCGCGACTGGGCGCTGCCGCAATTCTGGTTCCACATCATGGCCGCTTATGCCCTGCTGCGCATGCGCGGAGTCCCGATCGGTAAGGCCGATCATGTGCCCTATATGATGCAGCATCTGCGGCCCACGGCCGCCTGACTCAGATCAGCGAGGCATATTCGGCAATCCCTGGAAAGCCGATCCGCGTCGCGCCGTTGCGCCGGATTGCGCCAATGGCTTCATCAACCCGCAAATAGCGCGCCTGCGCGTCGGGCTGGAGCAGGACCGCGGCGGGCTCTGCCTGCCCCTGTGCCTGCTTCACCAGCAGGCCCAGCTCAGCCAGATCGACCGGCGCCCCATTCCAGCGGATCACATCGCGCGTGTCGATGGTCACCAGATTGCTGTCGAGTATTTTGGCCGCGGTCGGCGTTTCCACCGGCAAATCGACATCCACGCTGTGCGTCGGCGGCGGAATGGTAATGACAAACATGATCAGCATCACCAGCATCACGTCGATCAGCGGTGTGGTGTTGATGATCGGGCTGGCATCGGGATCGGTCCGGAAAATGCTGCGGCGGCGCATGGCTGCTCTCCCCGTTGTGGGCGAGCGGTAGCGAACAACCCGCCCGTGCCGCACAATGGCCCGGCTGGATCGCCGCACTAACCCTCACCCGCTACGCACGCGCCGAAACAGCCCGCACGGCCCAGTCTAGGCTGTGCTATAATATATCATATTTTATGCACGGCAAGAGGCCAACCGAGGCCAGCCATCCTGCAATCTAACCAACGAAAAAGGGCGGCACCTTACGGTACCGCCCCATTTCTTGTTTCCAAACCCTCGCGGGCGGAAATCTTGGCTTACATGCCCGAACCCGGACCGTAAGTGATTTCCACGCGGCGGTTCTGGTCGTTGCGCACGCCATCGGCGGTAGCAACGGCCGGACGCGTTTCACCAAAGGCTTCAGCCGAGAAGTTGCTGACGCCGCGCGAGGACATATAGCCCTGCACCGCTTCGTTGCGGCGCTGCGACAGGCCGACGTTATAGGCCGGACGACCCGAACGGTCGGCGTGACCTGCCAGCATCACCTTGGTGCCCGTGCAACCAGCGTTATAGGCGCTGATGGCGTTGTCGAGCGTCGCGGCGGCTTCCGGCGTGATGGCCGACTGATCCCAGTCGAAATACACGATGTACGGGCCAGGCGCGCAGACAACCGGCGGCGGCGGCGGCGGCGGAGCCGGCGGCGGCGGCGGGGGCGGCGGCGGAGCCGGCGGCGGCGGCGG
>JANRIY010000032.1:0-1582 GCA_033764495.1 Sphingopyxis sp.
TCAATGGGCCGACCGGTACCGGCAAGGAAGTGCTGGCACGGGCGATCCATATGGGGTCGAGCCGCCGCGACGGGCCGTTCATTGCCATCAACTGCGCAGCCCTGCCGGAAACGATGCTCGAAGCGTTGCTGTTCGGCCATCAGAAGGGATCATTCACGGGCGCATCATCGGGCGGCGAAGGGTTTTTCCGCGCTGCCAATGGCGGTACGTTGCTGCTCGACGAAATTGCCGAAATGCCGCTTCAGCTGCAAGCCAAGCTGCTGCGGGCGCTGCAGGAACGCGAAGTCGTGCCACTCGGCGCATCGGTGCCCGAGGCGATTGACGTGCGCGTCATCGCGTGTGCGAACCGCGATCTCCAGACTGAAGTCGCCCAAGGCCGGTTCCGCGCCGATCTTTACTACCGGCTGAGCGTGTTTCCGCTCTCGACCAAGCCGCTTGCCGAACGCCGTCAGGACATTCCGGCACTGACCGCGACGATGGTACTGCGCCACGCGGTTGGTCGTGCGACGATCCCCTGGCCCGATGCCTCTGCCATCGATGCCCTGATGGGCCATGACTGGCCCGGTAATGTCCGCGAGCTGGAAAATGTCGTTCAGCGCGCACTGTTGTTCGCCGCCGGCGATACGATCAGCGCCGCGCACATCCTGTTTGATCGGGCACCGGCTCCAGCACCTGTTGCCGTGCCAATGCCCTTGGACGACGCGGTGCCCGCGACGCTGGGCAATATCGTCCAGATGTCAGAATTTCAGGCAATCCGTGAAACGCTGGCCGCCTGTGGTGGCAGCCGGATCGAAACCGCGCGGCGGCTGGGCATTTCGGAACGCACGTTGCGGTACCGGCTCGCCAAGGCACGCGAACAGGGCGAGATGATTGCGCCCGCCTATTCGAGCAACTTTAGCAAGGTGGCTTCAGCATGAGTGGGATCGGTGGAGTCAGCGGCCCGATGGGGGTCGACCGCGTGCTCGCGCTGCGGGCGCAGATTCTCGAAAAGAACCAGGCGCTGCAACGCGCCGGCGCCAATGCCGGTACGACGGCGGCCCCCGCATCCACCGATAAGGGCAGCTTTGCCTCGACGATGCAGGAGGTGCTGAACGGCGTGAACGCCGCCCAAGCCAAGGCAGGCGACATCAGTGCCGCTTATGAGCGCGGCGAGAATGTCGACATCGCCAAGGTGATGCTGGCGCGCCAGGAAGCCGCGATCGGTTTCGAAGCGACGCTGCAAGTCAGAAATAAACTTCTGTCCGCCTACAAGGACATCATGAGCATGCCGGTCTAAGCCATGAGCAACCAACTCACCCCCACAACGCCCGTCATGCCGGAGCGTTTTGCCAATCCGCTGCGCCAGATCGGATCGCTGCTGCAACAGCCAGCGGTCCGTCGCAGCTTGCCGATGGTGCTGCTCGTCAGCCTGATCGCGGCGGCGGCGATCGCCTGGATGACGCTGGCGAGCCCGCAGCAGAAGACATTGTTCTCTGGGCTGCCCGATGCCGATAAATCGGCGGTGACGGCGGCGCTCCAGCAGGCCAACATCGCCTCGCGCATCGATGAAGGCACCGGCGCGCTGACCGTGAACGAAGATGAT
>JANRIY010000037.1:0-1751 GCA_033764495.1 Sphingopyxis sp.
GGGCGTAGCGTCGCGGGCAAGGTAATAAACGGCTTGGATGGGGCGGGTTCAACCGACATGGGCCGTTTGGCACCTTGAGTGGCGTAGCGGATTGCACGGAAGCACTTTCCGTCATGTCACCGCCGATTGCGTGAGAACCCCGGGCGGGTCAGGCATTGACCGTCGCTACTGCAGAAATCAATCAATCGGCTCGGCATGACGACCCTGCGCACCAGTGGGGCGTGTGATGCGCGACAGAAACCCCCAATGCCCCGCTTTCGCGCACAACCGCGGTAGAGGAGGAAAGTCGATGAAACGCTGGCAGATTCGTTTACTTTGGGTGGGGCTCATGCTGGCCGCTGGCTCTGCGGGCGCGGGAGAGTGCACCGCGAACAGTTGGCAGCCGACGTTCGTCCGCCACGATCTGGTCGCACCCACGGTGTACTATGCGGAGCCCGGTGGTGGATTCACGCCCATGGCGACCCCGGACGAGGCGCAACAGGTGTGCCGGGCCCGCGGTGTGCGTAACTCCATCGACTACCAGGATTGCAGTCAGCGCAACTGGGGCGATTTCGGTTGCGGCTGCAACATCTACCCCAACCAGAACGGCACCTGCCAGTTATTCCAGAGCTTTCTGCGCACACAGGGCTATCGTATTCCATAGTGCCGGTACGGGCTGGGCTTGGAACGTTCATCGCCCGTCGTTTGGCGAGGCGAGGTAGCGGTCGATCTCATCCAGGTAGGATCTGTTGGCGCTCGCGAAATAGCTGTCCTCCAGGACGGATTTCGCGCGCCGGATGTTTTCCACTTCGAGGTCGAACAGTCTGCGCAGCTTCTCTCGCGCGGCTTCGTGGTTTCTTCGCGAGCTTGGGGGCACCATTTCGCTGCCGCCGTCAATGGGGCACAGCTTTCCCGCTCGCTGCGCTCGCAGCGAGGCGATGAATCCCGTTCTTGTCACTGACCGGCTCCCGGCATGTTTTTGCAGACGAGGCGTCGTCCGTCAATCTCGGCGGCGGCCGCACGCCGTGGTCGTTTGGAGATACCTGGATCGACTCCAGCAGGAATGGGACGCGCCCAGGCCCCGCGCATGCTCTATCGGCCGTCGGAGCACTGCCGGCGCGATGTGATGATCCATTCCGCCAAGGCGTCGCCCGCAGCTCACAGCGGCGATCTGCCGCCGACCCATACCTACGGTTCCAGCCGATTTTCCAAGATGGCCAGCGACAACGCACTCTACTTCAGGTGATTTGCGCGGTTTATGCGGTGTTGGTAAGCGCGCAGGGGCGCCCTGATTCGAAAGGCGGCGTCACCATGGACTCTGGCGCCCTCGGACGGACAGTATGAGAGTGTGTGTTCGCTGCGATGATGCGTTGCCGTGGGCAGATGCTATGGCGCGCACGCCGCGCGATGCAATCCCGTCCATCCGATCTAGGTCCGACACCATGCGCGATCCGCGCTACGACATCCTGTTCACCCCGCTGCGAATCGGCCCGGTCACTGCCAAGAACCGCTTCTTCCAGGTGCCGCACTGCAATGGCATGGGCCACGCCATGCCGCTGGCCCATGCAGCGATGCGCGAGGTCAAGGCCGAGGGCGGCTGGGCGGTGGTCTCGACCGAGGAATGCGAGATCCACCCCAGCAGCGATCTCACCCCATACGTGGAGGCGCGGCTGTGGGACGACCGCGACATCCCCGCGCTGGCGCTGATGTGCGAGAAGGTGCACGCGCATGGCGCGCTGGCGGCGTTGGAGCTGTCGCACAACGGCCCGACC
>JANRIY010000038.1:0-100128 GCA_033764495.1 Sphingopyxis sp.
TGTCAGCTATATCAGCCACGGCATCGGCAAGGATGGCAAGCTGATTGAGCAGCGCCCGGTCGAAGGCAGCGAGGAACGCAAGGAAGAGGCTGCACCCGAAGCCAAGGACAAAAAGGGCGGCAAGGAAACCGCACTTGAGCAGTTTACAGTGAACCTCAACGAGAAGGCCAAACAGGGCCGCATCGATCCGCTCATCGGGCGTAGCGAAGAAGTTGACCGCACGGTGCAGATCCTTTGCCGCCGTTCAAAGAACAACCCGCTTTATGTGGGCGAACCCGGCGTCGGCAAAACGGCAATCGCCGAGGGTCTTGCGCGCCAGCCCCTCTGCAATCGCGGTTTTGCCGACGCCGGGGTCGCCGACGTAGAGCGGGTTGTTCTTGGACCGGCGGCACAGGATCTGGATGGTGCGGTCGACCTCTGCCCCGCGCCCGATCAGCGGGTCGACCTTGCCGATCTTGGCCTTTTCGTTGAGGTTGACGGTGAACTGGTCGAGCGCGCTTTCCTTCTTATTCTTGCCCTCGCCCTTTTCCTTGGGGCCAGCCTCTTTGGCTTCGGGTTCGGGCTCGGCAGCCGGCTTGCCGCTGCCCTTGCCGACGCCGTGTGACAGATAGGACACCGCGTCGAGGCGGCTCATGTCCTGCTGCTGGAGGAAATAGACGGCATAGCTTTCGCGCTCGGAAAACAGCGCGACGAGGACATTGGCGCCCGTCACCTCATCTTTGCCCGAGGATTGCACATGCAGGATGGCGCGCTGGACGACGCGCTGAAACCCGCTAGTGGGAGAGGGGTCGCTGTGCCCCTCGACCTTCAGACTGTCGAGTTCGGTGTCGAGATAATGCACCACCGCCGATTGGAGGTCGCCCAAGTCCACACCGCACGCGCGCATCACCTCGGCAGCATGCTCGTCATCGACCAGCGCGAAAAGGAGATGCTCCAGCGTCGCATATTCATGGCTGCGGTCCGACGCGGCCTTGAGCGCGTTGTGGAGGGTTTTTTCCAAGGCATCGGAAAAAGACGGCATGCGAAGTCTCCTCGGCGGCATCCGCGAAGGGGAGAGGGCGGACCCGCAAGACGCAAGGTGGCCCCGCTGTCATCAAGCTGCAAGAGGAAAGCGATGGATCGCCGTTAACTTTTTGGGGTGGGAGGGGGTAGTGGCCCCAACCCCTCGTCATCCCGGGCTTGATCCGGGATAACAAGCCGCACCCGAGGCGCGTTGTCCCGGATCAAGTCCGGGACGACGAAGAGCGGGAGGCTACCCCTTCTTAAACAACGCCTCGGCGTCAGTCTTGAACGCACTCGCCGCCGCCATATGCGCCTTCGTCCGTGCAATTTCCGCCTCGAGCACTGCAATGCGGTCATTGAGTTCATCCACCGACAGCGGGTCCAGCGTCTGCTTCGTCAGCGCGGTCAGTTCGTCGCTGCGGCGGCGGGGCAGGTCTTCGTCGTCCATGGCAGGCGGAAGTGTTGACCGCACGGCCGCGCCTGTCAATAAGGGCGCGCTTTCCGGGGGGAGAATGACGGCGTGACCGACTTGCCAGCAACGATGACCGCCATCGCGATTCAAGCGCCCGGCGGGCCCGATGTGCTGCAACCCGTCACCCGACCCTTGCCGAAGCCGGGGCTGGGCGAAGTACTGATCCGTGTTGGCGCGGCGGGCGTTAACCGACCCGATGTGCTGCAACGCATCGGCGTGTATCCGCCCCCGCCGGGCGCCAGCGATTTGCCGGGGCTGGAGATTGCGGGCGAGATTGTCGCACTGGGCGACGGCGTCAACAGCGCGCTGATGGGTGCGCGGACCTGCGCGCTGGTATCGGGCGGCGGCTATGCCGAATATTGCCTTGCGCCGGCAGGGAGCTGTTTGCCGCTGCCCGAGGCGCTGAGCCTGGCCGAAGGGGCGGCACTGCCCGAAACCTTGTTCACCGTGTGGCACAATCTGTTCGAGCGCGCGTTCGTGAAAGAGGGCGAGAGCGTGCTGGTGCATGGCGGCACCAGCGGTATCGGAACGATGGCTATAACGCTGTGCAAGCTATTCGAAATCAAGGTCTTTGTGACGTGCGGTAGCGCGGAGAAATGCGCCGCCGCGCTCGCGCTTGGGGCGGACGCGGCGATCGACTATTCCACCGAAGATTTCGCCGCGCGGGTGAGCGAATTGACCGGCGGGCGCGGGGTTGATGCGGTGCTCGACATGGTTGGTGGCGATTATCTGCCGCGCAACCTCGCTTGCCTGGCCGACGACGGGCGGCATGTGTCGATCGCTTTCCAGCGCGGATTGAAGGCCGAGATCAACATCGTTGACATCATGCGCCGCCGCCTGACGCTGACCGGCTCCACGCTGCGCGCGCGCGAGAATGAATTCAAGGCGCTGCTGGCCGATGAAATTTACGCCAATGTGTGGCCGCATGTGATTGAAGGACGGCTGAAACCGGTGATGGACCGCAGCTTTCCGCTGGCCGAAGCCGCCGCCGCGCACGCGCGGATGGAGGCGGGGGATCATGTGGGCAAGATTGTGTTGGTGGTGGGGTGAAACGAACACCCCCTCCCCTGAAGGGGAGGGGCTTCTTCACCGTAACCCCACCGTCACACCACCGTCCCTGCCCTGTCATCGCTTTACGATTCCGATTGTCACATTGGACCGCCAATGGCGGGGTCCAAGGCAAGCTCCAGCCTTGGCAACGCGAAGGACGCGGCATGAATGCGCACGTAGGCCGAATTTCGGCGGCCAATGAAAAGAGCAACGAGAAACAACGCCGTCATTATCGCACCGTCTGGATTTCCGACATTCACCTGGGGACGCGTGGTTGCAACGCCCCGCTGCTCAAGGATTTCCTCGACCATGTCGATTGCGACCATATGTATCTGGTGGGCGACATCATCGACGGGTGGCGCCTGAAAAAGCGCTTTTACTGGCCGACCACGCATAACGATGTCGTATGGCGCATCATGAAGCGCGCCAAGCGCGGCACACGCGTCATCTATATTCCCGGCAATCATGACGAAATGTTCCGCCAGTTCACCGGCATGGATTTCGGCGGAGTGAAAATCCGCAAGAAGGCAATCCACCAGACCGCCGACGGCCGCCGCCTGCTGGTGTTGCACGGCGATGAATTTGACGCGGTGATGCTGGCGCACCGCTGGCTCGCCTTCGTAGGTGACGCCGCTTACACTTGGCTGATGCGCGTCAATGTGGTCGTGAACAATGTCCGCACGCGGCTGGGCCTGCCCTATTGGTCGCTGTCAAAGGTGGCCAAGCACAAGGTCAAGAACGCCGTCGCCTTCATCACCCGCTTCGAAGAAGTGGTGGCGCGCGAGGCAGGAGCGCGCGGCGTCGATGGCGTGGTGTGCGGTCACATCCACAACGCCGAAATGCGCGAGATTGGCGGCGTTGCTTATTATAATGATGGCGACTGGGTCGAAGGTTGCACCGCGCTGGTCGAACATCATGACGGCACGATGGAAATCCTCCACTGGGCGGACGAGGTGGCGAAACGCACCAAAGTGACGCCGCTGCTGCCCGCCCCCGTCGCGGCGCCCGAGCCGCACGCCTTCCCGGCCGCCGCCTGATGCGCATCCTGATCGCAACCGACGCCTGGTTCCCGCAAGTGAACGGCGTCGTGCGCAGTCTGGACAGCGTGCGGCGCGAACTGGTGGCGATGGGGCATGAGGTAGCGGTGCTGTCGCCCGACCTTTACCGCAACTGGCCGTGCCCCACCTATCCCGAAATCCGGCTGGCTTTTCCGCGCGCGCGGACAGTGGGCGAACGCATTGCCGCTTTTGGTCCCGATGCCGTCCATATCGCCACCGAAGGGCCGATGTGCCTGTCGGCACGGCGTTGGTGCGTACGCAATGGCGTGCCCTTCACGACCGCCTATCACACGCAATTCCCCGACTATGTCGAGCGGCGCACAGGTATCCCAGCGAGTGCGATCTGGCGCTACATCCGCTGGTTCCACCGGCCCGCGCAAAATGTGCTGACCGCGACGCCATCGATCCGCGCCGAACTGGCGGAACATGGCGTCGAGCATGTCGTGCACTGGGGGCGTGGGGTCGATCTGGCGCTGTTCCGCCCCGAAGGGGTGCGTCACCCGGCCATGGTGGACCTTGCCGGACCCGTGATGCTGTATGTCGGGCGCGTGGCGGTGGAGAAGAATCTCGAGGCCTTTCTGGCCACCAACGCCCCGGGAACCAAGGTCATCGTTGGCGATGGCCCGGCGCGTGCGGCATTGTCGGCCAGATTTCCCGACGCTGTCTGGCTGGGCGCACAGCATGGCGAGGCGCTGGCGTCGGCCTATCGCGCCGCCGATGTTTTCGTCTTTCCCAGCCTGACCGACACCTTCGGGCTGGTGGTGATCGAGGCAATGGCATGCGGCGTCCCTGTTGCCGCCTATCCGGTCACCGGTCCGCGCGATATAGTGACCACGGCTACCGGCGCCCTCGACAATGAACTGGACGTCGCCATCGCTGCCGCGCTGACCAAAGATCCGGCCGCCTGTGCCGCTTATGGTGCGACCTTCAGCTGGCGCACCAGCGCCGAGCAATTTCTGGGCGCACTTGCGCCGCTGGTTCCTGCCTGACTTGCGTGCGGCCCCATTAGAGTCTAGATGCTCCGTCGAATGGCCGTCCCGCGAGGGGCGGCCCTTATTGTTTCAGGCGCTCGGGCAAGCCGGCGCAACGGAGAATCATCATGGCTCAAGCCTTCCCCCTGATGCCGCACGCGACCGCTGCCTGGCTGGTCGACAACACTGGCCTGACGTTCCAGCAGATTGCCGAATATTGCGGCATCCATATCCTGGAAGTGCAGGCAATTGCCGACGAGACCGCGGGCACCAAATATACCGGGCGCGATCCGGTGCGCGCGCACGAACTGTCGATGGACGAGATTGAAAAAGGTCAAAAGGACCCCGCATACCGGCTGAAAATGACCGTGGTGCAGGATCCCATCCGCCGCACGCGCGGCCCGCGCTACACACCGGTCAGCAAGCGCCAGGACAAGCCCGACGGCATTGCCTGGATTTTGAAGAATCACCCCGAAATTTCGGACGGGGCCATTGGCAAGTTGATTGGCACGACGCGCAACACCATCACCGCAATCCGCGAGCGCAGCCACTGGAACAGCGCCAACATCGTCCCCAAAGACCCGGTGACGCTGGGTCTGTGCTCGCAGCGCGAACTCGACGCGCTGGTCGCGCGCGCCGCCAAAAAGGCTGGCGTCAAGCCGGTTGAAGACAATCGCCTGGCCGGTGACCGTGAAGCGCTGCTCGAAGAATTGCGCGCCGAACGCGCCGCCAACGAAGAGGCACGCGCCGCCGAAGCCGCAGCAGCCGAGGCCGACGACGCAGCGTGAGCGGTGCCGCGCCCGACGAAGACGATATTCCCGCCGCGCCGCTATCGCCCGATGCGTCGCTGACGCAGGATGACAGCTACACCGCGACCAGCCACGCCGGCCTGACCTATCCTTGGGGCGAGGCCGTGCCGGGATTGGGAGAGGCGATCCGCATCGCGCCGTCGCTGCGCTGGGCGCGCATTCCGATGCCCGGATCGCTCGGGCACATCAACAGCTGGTTGCTCGATGACGCCGATGGCGTTGCAGTGGTCGATACCGGACTGATGCTGCGCGACTGTTCGGACGCATGGAAGGCGCTGTACGCGGGCGCTTTGGCGGGCGAACGCATCAGCCGCGTTATTGGCACACATCTTCATCCCGACCATATTGGCCTCGCCGGTTGGCTGACCAAAAAGCACGACGTCAAACTCTGGATGACGCGCGGCGAGCTGATGACAGCACGGATGATCGTATCCGATACCAGCGAAACCATGCCCGACGAAGCCGTTGCCATCCAGCGCGCGGCGGGGTGGGACGATGCGGTGCTCGATGGCATGAAGGCGCGCGGCTGGGGGCGCTTTTCGCGCGTCGTCCATCCGCTGCCGCGCAGCTATGTCCGCATCAAGGACGGTGACGTGCTGGAGATGGGTCGACACCGCTGGCGCGTTGTTGTCGGATCGGGCCACAGCCCCGAACATGCCTGCCTGTGGAACGAGGTCGATGGCGTGCTGGTGTCGGGCGACCAAGTGTTGCCGCGCATTTCATCCAACGTGTCGGTCAACATCACCGAGCCCGACGCCGATCCGCTGGGCGAATGGCTGACGTCGATCGACAAGCTGCTAGGCGTATTGCCCGCCGACCTTGTCGTGTGCCCGGCGCATGGCGAGCCGTTCAAGGGGCTGCATATCCGCCTGCATGCGCTGCGCGACGAACACCGGATGCGGCTCTACAAGCTGGCCGAGGCCATTGCCGAAAAGCCGCTCCGCGCGATCGACAGTTTCCATCTGTTGTTCAACCGGCCGATTGCCGATCACAATGCCGAACTGGCGACGGGTGAGGCCTTGGCGCATTTAAAGCGGCTCGAAGTCGAGGGCCGGGTCATGCGCGAGGATCGCGACGGGGTGTGGTGGTATCACGCTGCGGCTTGAACTTCATTATCGTCATCCCGGACTTGATCCGGAATAACGCACCCATGACCCGTCATCCCGGATCAAGTCCGGGATGACGAAACATTGTTGAGCACTTTTTTGGCGCGAGGCAAAGTTCAGCGCGGCCTATTGCGGATCCAGCTAAACGCCATGGCGTTGAACATTGTGTACAGGCCATAGAGCAACAGCCCGGCAAACCAGTTGCGTTCGGCCAACATCAACGCACCCAACAGCAGGATGAATTCAAAGCCATAGCTGGTCCATGGCCCGACGCGCGCGACAAAGGGCCTGATCATCGCCTGGACCATGGGGTCTTCGCTTTCCATGAAGGCGCGGTGCATCGCGAAATTGGCAATCCCGGCGCAAAAAATGGCAACAAATGCGACAATCATTTTCTTGCTATGGCGCGGGCTGCGGCGAATTGCCAGCCGTGCCCGCCGTCGATAGACCCGGGCTATGACCTGTTTGCCTTGTCAGCGTGACGCTTTCGCCATCCCGCGCGACGTCCATTATCTCAATTGCGCCTATATGGGGCCACTGCCAGTCGCAGTCAGTGCAGCGGTGAGCGCGGGTGCGGCATTGAAATCCAGCCCCTGGACGTATCGGCCCGCCGACTTCTTTGCGCAGATTGGGGCGTATCGCAATCGCGCCGCCCGGCTTATGGGCGCCGATGGCGAAGATATCGCGCTGGTGCCTTCGGCCAGCTATGGTCTTGCCATCGCTGCCAAAAACCTGCCGCTGGCACGCGGCCAGAATTTGGTGGTGTTGGGCGACCAATTTCCATCCAACTATTATGTCTGGACCGCCAAGGCCGCCGATGCGGGCGCCACTGTGCGAATTGCGCGGCGGGAGGCCGATGACGATTGGACCGCCGCTGTGCTCGCCAGCATCGATGCCGATACCGGCATTGTCGCCGTGCCGCAGTGTCACTGGGCTGACGGGCGGCTGGTCGATCTGATGCGGGTCGGTTCGGCGTGCCGCGCTGTCGGCGCAGCATTGGTGCTGGATCTGACCCAGTCGCTTGGCGCCATGGCCTTTGATGCGGCGGCGGTGCAGCCTGATTTCGCTGTTGCGGCGGGCTATAAATGGCAATTGTCGCCCTATGGTACCGGGATGCTTTATGTCGCGCCGCGCTGGCAGGGGGGCGAACCGATTGAGTATAATTGGCTCAATCGCGCCGGGTCACAGGATTTTGCGCGGTTGATTGACTATACCGAAACGTACCAGCCGGGGGCGCGACGCTTCGATTTTGGCGAATGCGCAAACCCGCCGCTACTGATGGGGGCCTGCGCTGCGCTTGATCTGATTGAGAGTTGGGGCGTGGCCAATATCGCCGAGACGCTGCGCGCGCGGACCGACGCCATTGCAGCGCAAGCGGCTGCGCTGGGTCTCACCGCCGCTGCTACGCACCAACGCGCCCCGCATTTTCTGTCGCTGGCCTTTCCCGGCGCGGTGCCAAGCGGACTGGTCGAAAGGCTGGCGGCGGCGAATGTGCATGTGTCGCTGCGCGGTACCTCGCTGCGCGTGACACCGCATTTGTATAATGATGGAGCCGATGCTGCTGCCCTGCTGGCGGCGCTTTGACCGAGCAATTTCTGGTCGAGCTGCAACCGCGCTACCAGATTGGCGAGGGGCTGCTTCTTTATGGAATGGGGCGCCGGGACCGCGATCCGCTGGCAGGGTCGGGCCGGGGCCGGGATGGCTGGCTTTGGGATGCGGGTGAAGGTCGTGATACCATCGGCCTGGAGGGAGAGAAACAATGGTCAAACTGGACGGCGCAACGGTGGTCATTACGGGCGGTGCAACCGGCATCGGGCTCGCGCTGGCGCGTGCGATGGGAAGGCAGGGCGCGCGGCCGATCCTGTTCGAACCGCGCGTTGCCATCCTGGATGCTGCGGTTGCCGACCTACAGAGCGACGGCATTGATGCCGCGGGACTGGCGGGCGATGTGACCGATCCAGCGCAGGTGGAGGCGCTGGCCCACTTTGCATGGAATCGCAATGGCCGCGCCGACATATTGATCAACAATGCCGGGGTGGGCGGGCCGCGCAAGGGCATTCTGACAACGGATATTGCCGCCGAGCGTGCGCTGTTCGAGGTCAATTTCTGGGGCATGTGGCACGGTATCCAGGCCTTTGGTCGGCGCTACATCGCCGATGGCCAGCCCGCCGCCATCTATTGCACCGGGTCAGAGAACAGCCTGTTTCCAGCGATCCCCTTCGGCGGTGGCGGCTATATTGCCTCTAAACATGCGATCCTCGGCCTGATGGACGCGCTGCGCAAAGAGGCCCCGGCGACAATCACCACTGGTGTCATCATTCCCGGCTGGGTAGCGACCGATCTGGCGCGCAACATGGGGATGGATGCTGCCGAATTCGCTGCACGGATCGTCCCGCAAATTGCTGCGGGCGCGCCCTATTGTGTGGCGCACAGCTATAACATGGTGCGCATTGCCGAGCGGCAGGCGGAAATCACCGCCGCTTATGCTGCGCATGCCCCGCGCCACGATGGCGACGATATTTATGATGTGCAGACCGCCGTTGCGCGCATGAAGGCGGCGCAGCGCAGCGATCAGCCCCAATAATCGGCCATCAATTCGCCGACCCATGCCGGCTGGCGAACGTCACCGCGCGGCAGGAATTCGCGCATCACCGGTTTGATGTCCAGCACGGGGGTGCCGTCGATGGCGTCGAGCCCGTGCAGCGACACCGCTAAACCCTCCACCGCGACGATCTGGCAGGTCGTGAGCCCGATGCGGTTGGGCCTGTTTTTGCCGCGCTGGGCAAAGATGCCGACAAGCGGCCAGTCCGTCCGTCCACGCGGGTGGCGTGCTCCGGTTTCGATCTTGTCATCGGGGACCCGGTCGAACAGGAAAATCACCTCGGCATGGCTGAAATCGGCGAGGCCGGCGAGCGCATCGGGCGTAAAGCGCGATGCGTCGAGCTCGACCCGCGCGGTTTCGGCGTCCCAATGATCGTCAATCGCTTCATCCCGGCTGCTGCGCACATGGCCGATGGGGGTTAGGGTGAGGGTCATGCCCGTTCGAGCAACCCTTCATCCGCAATCCGCTTCTTCCAAAGCATCGGCGCATTGACATGGACATTCTGTCCTTCGCTGTCGACCGCGACGGTGACGGGGAAATCGCTGACTTCAAATTCGTAGATGGCCTCCATGCCGAGGTCGGCAAAGCCCACGACTTGCGACCCCTTGATCGCCCGCGCCACCAGATAGGCCGCGCCGCCGACGGCCATCAGATAGGCGCTCTTATGCTTGGCAATCGCCTGCGTTGCCGCCGGGCCGCGCTCGGCTTTGCCAACGCACGCCAGCAATCCTTGCTCCAGCATCATGTCCATGAACTTGTCCATGCGCGTGGCGGTGGTTGGACCCGCGGGGCCGACGACTTCTTCGCCGACCGGATCGACCGGGCCGACATAATAGATGACGCGGCCTTTGAAACTGACGGGCAATTCCTCGCCCTTTGCCAGCATATCCGCAATGCGCTTGTGCGCGGCGTCGCGTCCGGTCAGCATTTTGCCATTGAGGAGCAGCCGGTCGCCCTGTTTCCACCCAGCCACAACGTCGGGGGTCAGCGCGTTCAAATCGACGCGCTTCGCCGCGCTGTCGGGCACCCAGTCGATCTGCGGATAATCGGACAGCTTGGGCGGTTCCAGATAGGCAGGCCCACTGCCATCGAGTGTCACATGCGCATGGCGCGTCGCCGCGCAATTCGGGATCATCGCGACGGGCTTGGACGCCGCATGCGTCGGCCAGTCGGCAATTTTGACGTCCAGCACAGTCGCCAGCCCGCCCAGCCCCTGCGCGCCGATGCCCAGCGCGTTGACCTTTTCATACAGTTCGATCCGCAGCTCCTCGATGGGGCTGGACGGCCCGCGTGCGAGCAGCTCGGTCATGTCGATGGGGTCCATCAGCGATTGTTTGGCGAGCAACATCGCCTTTTCCGCGGTGCCGCCAATGCCGATGCCCAGCATCCCCGGCGGGCACCAACCCGCGCCCATTTGCGGGACCATTTCGAGCACCCAATCGACGATCGAGTCGCTGGGGTTCATCATCTTGAATTTGGATTTATTCTCGCTGCCGCCGCCCTTCGCGGCGACGTCGATATGCACCTTGGCCCCCGGCACCATTTCGACGTTGAGCACCGACGGCGTATTGTCGCGCGTGTTGACGCGGCTGAATGCCGGATCGGCCAGGATCGAGGCGCGCAGCTTGTTGTCGGGATGCAGGTAAGCCCGCCGCACACCTTCATCGACCACCTGCTGCAAGCTGCGCGGGGATTCGAGGCGGCAATCCATGCCCCACTTGATGAACACCGTAACGATGCCCGTGTCCTGACAAATGGGCCGATGCCCCTCGGCGCACATGCGGCTGTTCGCCAAAATCTGCGCCATCGCATCTTTGGCGGCGGGCGATTGTTCGCGTTCGTACGCGGCTGCCAGCGCGCGGATATAATCCATCGGGTGGAAATAGCTGATATATTGCAGCGCGTCGGCGACGGTTTCGATAAGGTCGTCTTCGCGAATAGTGACGGTCATGGCGGGGACTCACTGCTCTGGGGTCTACGGCCAAGTGCATAATGCACGGGTGTATGTGGTCAACCGCTCCGCTTGCTGCTGCTTTGGTAGACGATCGCTCCCCGAGCCACGAGAATATAACCGCCCGCATAACAGGCCCAGGTTAGCCATCCGAAAGTTCCGCTACTCTGCAAAACGCCAATGTCGACGAAAACCAGCACATCCGATGCAACAAAGGTGGTTGCGCCAAGGCCATTGAGCCAAAGCGGGAAACGGCTGATCACGGCCATTGCTGCCATCGTTCCCGATATGATGGGAAAGAATCCGATGCCGATGTTCGTGCCGCTGTTTCCAAGCGCGAAAACCGAAAGTGCGACAGCAATCACGGGAATCATGAGGGCCAAAACTAGGCGGCCTGTCGAAACGTCTGTTTCGCGCTCGCGCGCGTAAGCCATGATGGCGAAACCATGCGCTGCCGCGAATGCAACGCCCGACGCAACCAGCCCGACCGTCACCAGCAGCATGTCCGCAACGGCGCTGATCGCCAGCGCTGTGGCAATGAGCTGACCCGTCTGCCCATTACGCGCTGAGAAAACCGACAGGGCCAAACAAGCCGAGAAAGTGCCCTTCCACGCCACGACCAGCCATTTTGGCAGTTCCGCCAAAAGCGGAAATGCCACGCCAGACCGGGCCAGTGCACTAAACCAGTACAGGACGCCGAGAACTATCGCGAGACGCCAAATATGGCGCGCCATGGATGCATTCTTAATCTGACTAGCTTGGCTTGCCCGCGTCACGAACGAATTTCAGGCCGGGAAGTCGCTGCCGCGCAGCGGCCCATGCTATTGGCAATCCTCACACAGGCCGCGTACTTCCAGCACCGGGCGCTGGGCGGCAAAGCCCGCTTTGGCGGCGGTCGAGCGCACCGATTTTGACAATGCGTCATCGTCGACATGCTTGGTCGTGCCGCAATCGTCGCAAATCAGAAACACGCAGTCGTGCAGGCAGCCGGGGTGGCTGTTGGCGACGAAGGCGTTGGCGCTTTCGACGCGGCTGACCAGATTGTTGGCTACGAACAGGTCGAGGATGCGGTAAACGCTGTTGGGCGCGACGCGGCGGCCGCGCGATTTGCTGACCAGATCGGCGATGTCATAGGCGCTGCTCGGCTGGCCCAGCGACGCGATGGCGGCAAATACTTGCGCGCGCATTTCGGTCCACTGCTCGCCGCCCTTTTCGAGCGCAGCCTGCGCAGCAGCGGCGAGTTCCTCGCCGGTGGCTTCGTGATGCGAATGATCATGTTTGCCCATGGCCTGCAAGGTAGGCCCTATGGCCATCCCGCGCAAGACCGTGCGTTTAGCGCGCGGCGCGCTGGTTGAGGTCGTGGCCAAGCGCGACGATCAGCACACCGACCATCGTCGCCACCAACTCGTCACCACCGTGCGGCAGCGCCAGCGCACCCGCCATCAAGCCCAGCCCGAAGCACCCCACACCGAAGGGCATGAGGAAGCCGTGCGCAAACACACCGCGCACCAGCGCCACCAGCGCAAACACAATGGCGAGCATCAGGCCAAATTCATGGACCCAGTGCGCGTCGAACAACCCGCCAACCGACGCCACCGACGCGAAGAATAATGCGGTGCCCAGACAATGCACCAAGCACAGCCCCGACAGGCCCATCGCCATACGGTCGATACGCCCGTCATGTCCAAGCCAGTCGGCAAGAGCGGCGCCGGGAAGCGCGCGGGAAAGGGCTGATTCGGCGGCCATGGCGCAGGCTATGGCATAACATTACGAAGGATACAATATCACATAATCATTTTTCTCGTGCGGGGTTGAGTGGTCAGGTCGAGATCGTTAAGAATGGTTGCGAAATGCAACTTAAGGGGATGGCCATGGCCATGATCGACCTTGCTGATCCGCTCCATTTGCCGTGCGGCGCGGTGCTGCCTAACCGCATTGCCAAGGCAGCGATGACTGAGGGGCTGGCCGATACCGCAGGGCGGCCGACGGCAGAGTTGACCCGCCTTTATGAACGCTGGGGCGCGGGCAGGGCGGGGCTGCTGTTGTCAGGCAATGTGCAGATTGATGCACAGCATCTTGAAAGACCGGGCAATGTCATCATCGATGCCGAGCCCGATGCGGCGATGCTGGCGGCCATGCGCAGCTGGACCAGCGCGGCCACCGCGCATGGCGCGCATTTCTGGGCGCAGATCAGCCATGCCGGGCGGCAAACGCAAAAGGCGGTCAATCCGCATCCCAAGGCGCCCTCGGCGGTCAAACTGGGCCTGCCCGGCGGCCAGTTTGGCGAGCCGGTGGCGATGACCGCTGATGACATTGCTACCGTCGTTAGCGGCTTTGCCCGCGCTGCACGCGTGTGCCGGGAAGGCGGCTTTACCGGGGTCCAGGTGCACGCCGCGCACGGCTATCTCCTCTCGCAATTTCTCTCGCCGCGCAGCAACCAGCGCAGCGACCACTGGGGTGGACCGCTCGAAAATCGCGCGCGCCTCCTGCTCGATGTCGTCGCAGCGGTGCGCGCGGCGGTGGGCGATGACTTCCCGGTGGCGGTCAAGCTCAACAGCGCCGATTTCCAGAAGGGCGGATTTGAATTTGAGGATGCCTTGCAGGTCGCCGATTGGCTGGGGGGGGCCAAGGTCGATCTGATCGAAGTGTCGGGTGGCACCTATGAGCAGCCCAAATTGCTGGGGCTGGAAGGCATCGAACCGGTGGAAGGGCAAGCGGTCAAGGAATCGACGCTGGCGCGTGAAGCCTATTTCGTCGATTTCGCCCGCGCGATGCAGGCGCGTGTCACCGTCCCGCTGATGGTCACCGGTGGCCTGCGGCGGCGCGATGCGATGGCCGAGGTGCTCAGCTCGGGCGCAGCGGACGTGATCGGCCTCGGCCGCCCGATGTGCGTGATGACCGATGCGCCCGCGCAGCTCATGAACGGGCTGGCCGAATTGCCGCGTTATGAGGCCGGTTTGCGTCTGTTTCCGGCCTGGCTGGGCTTTCTGCGCAATTTCAAGCTGGGCCGAACTATCGAGGGCTTTGCCGGGCAGAACTGGTTTTACGGCCAGATCTATGCGCTCGGGCGCACGGGCGCGGCCAACCCGGGTCTGTCGGTGTTCGCCGCAACGATGGAGGTCGAGCGCACGCATAAGGCGTGGCTGAAGGCGCGAACCTAGCCGCTTTCCGGCGAAAGCCGGAATCCAGAGCGGCAACAGCTAACGGTGCGTTTGGAAACCCTGGACCCCGGCTTTCGCCAGGGATCATTGGGCATTCAACTCCGCCCGCAGCGCCTTGCGATCCAGTTTGCCAATCATGGTCTTGGGCAGGCTGTCGCGCACCGACACGCTCGCCACACGTTCGTGTTTGCCCAGCTGCGGGTTCAGCCATGCCAGCAGCGTGTCGCCGCTGACCGGGGCAGCGTCCTCTTCCAACGTTACATACGCCGCGGGCCGCTCGCCCAGCCGTGCATCGGGCGCCCCCAGCACCAGCGCCTCCTTCACCGCAGGATGCGTATAAAGTACGCGCTCTATCTCGCTGGGATAAACCTTGAATCCGCCCACCGCGATCATGTCTTTCAGCCGGTCGACGATGCGGATATAGCCATCCTCGTCGATCACCGCGACGTCGCCGGTGCGCAGCCAGCCGTCGGCGGTGAAGCTATCCCCGTCGGCATCGGGGCGGTTCCAATAGCCCTGCATAATCTGTGGCCCACGCACCACCAACTCGCCGGGCTCGCCGTCGGGCGCGGCCTGCGATGCATCTTCCTTGTCGACCAGCTTTACTTCGGTGCGTGGCAGCACCTGGCCGATGGTGCCGGGTTTGACCGGCCCCTCATAGGGGTTGGTCGACACCACGCCGGCGCTTTCGGTGAGGCCGTAGCCCTCGACCAGCGCCGCGCCGGTCAGCGATGTGAACGCCTCGCGCAATTCGGCAGGCATCGGCGCGCCCCCCGAAATGCAGACCCGCAAGGATGCGAAATCGGTTTTGCCAATATCGGGTTGATCCAGCAGCGCCTGATACATCGTCGGCACGCCTGGCAGCGCCGTGGCCTTGGTGCGGCTTAGCGCCTTGAGCGCCGCCCCCGCCTCGAACCGCGGCAGCAGCGTCATCATCCCGCCGTTGAGCACAGTGCGATTGAGCACGCAGGTGTTGGCGAACACATGGAACATCGGCAGCACGCCCAAAATTCGGTCGGGAGCGGCATGGTCGGGGTCGACAGCGTTCACCTGGCGCGCATTGGCGGTCAGATTCTGGTGCGTCAGCATCGCCCCTTTGGGTGTGCCCGTCGTGCCGCCAGTATATTGGATCAGTGCAATGTCCTGTTCCGCGTTGATGGCGACAGGCGCTGGTTCGGAGCCATGGCCCAGCAAGGCAGCATAGCTGGTGATGCGCGGGTCAGCGGGAACCACAGTGACCTCGCGGCGCTTGAACAAGCGGAACAGCGCGGATTTTACCGGCGGCAACACCTCGGCAACGCTGCCGACGACCAATTGGTTGAGACTCGATCGATCGAGCACCTTAAGCGCCGTCGGCAACAGCGCTGTTGCCGACAGGGTAAAGAGCAAGCCCGTGCCCGAATCCTCCACCTGCGCCGCCAGCTCCTCCACCGTATAAAGTGGTGAGAAATTGACCACCGTCGCACCTGCGATCAGCGCGCCATAATAGGCCGCAACATAATGCGGCACGTTCGGCAAAAACAGGCCGACGCGGTCGCCCTTGGCAATCCCCAGTCGCTGCAATCCCACGGCCAGGCGCGCTGCTTGCGCCGCCATTTCGCGATAGGAAAAGCGCCGTCCCATGAAATCGATCATTGGCGCATCGCCGCGCCGCGCGACGCTGCTTGCCAGCATCTGCGGCAACGATAGCGGCGGCAGGGCGATGTCCCAGCCGCACGGGTGACGGTAGTTGGCAAGCCAAGGTGCGGCAGTCATTGCGATCAACTCTACTGTGGTGTCCGGTGTGGACGGGGAGGGGACTGACACCCTTGTTAACAGCTTGAAGCATCCGCGCAATCTCCGCCGCTTGCGGCAGGGCGGGCGGCGCAGTAATCAGCAAAGCAAGGGAGAATTATGTCATGACTGCCGCCGTCCGTTGCCTCACCATTGCTGCCGCAACCCTGATGCTTGCCGCGCCTGCGCTTGCCAAGGATGACGACGAATCCGCCAAGCGCGCAGCGCCGGTCCAGAAAATTTATGATTGCCGCGCAATCGCCGACGACGCGGCGCGGCTTGCCTGCTTTGACGCCAGCGTCGCCGAACTTGCGGTCGCCGAGGAAAAGAAGGAAATCCGCTTTGCCGACAAAGCCTTGGTCAAGGAAACGCGGCGTGGCCTGTTCGGATTTTCGTTGCCGCGCATTGGCCTGTTCGGCGGCGACGGCGAAGAGGAAGAGGTCAAGGAAATTGAGGCGGTGGTCAAATCGGCGAGCATCGACCGCTCGGGCAAATATCGCATCGTCATGGAGGACGGCGCGGTTTGGCAACAGATTGACACCACCCGCCTGCCACGCGAGCCCAAGCCGGGACAAAAAGTCAAAATCCGCGTCGCATCGATGGGCAGCTATTTTGCCAATGTGAATGACCAACGCGCGATCCGCATGAAGCGCGACCGCTGACTCCGTTGGCGCTGTGACCATTTCGCTCCCGCATCCGGGCAGCGCCCCATTCGTCCTGCTCGACGATGCGCGGGTCGTGGCACCGGCACCAGCGCGGCTATTCACCGATCCCGTAGCGACGGTAACTGCCGAAAATGCCATCGGCGTCCCGGCATTGCTGGAGCAGTTGCGTGCTGCCCAGGCACGCGGGCTGCACGCGGCTGGTTATGTCGCCTATGACGCCGGGACCGGTTTTGCCAGCGCTGCCCGCGCGCCGCTGGTCGGCGCCGGGGCCATCGCGCCCGCCGCCTGGTTCGGACTGTTCGAGCGAATTGTACGGATCGATGCCGACGCTGTTGCCGACCTGCTTCCCGACCCGGCGGGCGGCTGGCTCGGTGCGATCGAGCCGCAGCTCGCGCGCGCCGATTATGATGCCATGATCGCGCGCGTGCTCGACCTCATTCGTGCGGGCGACATTTATCAGGCCAACCTGACCTTTGCCGCCGATGTGCCAGTTGCGGGCAATCCGCTGGCCATATACGCGCGCCTGCGCAGCACCGCGCGTGCGGGTTACGGCGGCTTTATCTGGACTGGCAGCCAAGCCATCGCCTCGCTCTCGCCAGAGCTGTTTTTTGGCCTGCGCGGTCGCCGGGTGATGGCGCGCCCGATGAAGGGCACGGCGCGCCGCAGCGCCAATTCGGCAGAGGACGCCGCGCTCGCTGCCGACCTGGCCAGCGACCCCAAGCAACGCGCCGAAAATCTGATGATTGTGGACCTCATCCGCAATGACCTGTCGCGCATCGCTGCGCCGGGCAGCGTGCAGGTGCCTGCGCTGTTTCGCGTCGAAAGCTTCCCCACCATCCACCAGCTCGTGTCCGACGTCGCCGCTGACCTTTCCGAGGGCGCCGATGCAGTCGATGTATTGACGGCGGCCTTCCCGTGCGGCTCAATCACCGGCGCACCCAAGGTACGGGCGATGGAGGTGATTGCCGAGGTCGAGCGGGGACCGCGCGGCATCTACACCGGCTCCATTGGCTTTATCGAGGCCGGCGGAGACGCCGCATTCAATGTCGCCATCCGCACACTTGTTTTTCCGCCCGCTCCCCCCTTGCCCGGCGCAGCAATAAAGGCCACGCTGGGTTTGGGGTCAGGGATTGTCGCCGACAGCGAAGCGGGGACCGAATGGCGCGAATGTGTGGCCAAGGGGGCGTTTGTGGCAGCAGCGGGGGGCGGTTTCGATCTTATCGAAACCATGCGATTCGATCCGGTTGACGGGGTGATGCGGCTCGATGCCCATTTCGCGCGATTGAAGGCGAGCGCTGAACGCTTCGGCTTTCGCTTTGATCGCCACGCGGCGCGCAACAACCTGCAAACCGCAACCTTCCGTCTGAAGACCGCGGCGCGCATTCGGCTGCGGCTGTCGCCAGCCGGCGCGGTGGCCATTGAAGTATCGCCGGTGCCAGCCTTTGCCGAGGTGCCGGTACCGGTTCGCATCGCTGCGCTGGGCGTACCCGCCGATGATTTCCGCCTGCGCCACAAAACCTCGGCGCGCGATTTCTATGACGAAGCGCGCGTTGACAGCGGCGCGCCCGAAGTCGCGTTCGTCAATGCCGAGGGGTTTGTCACCGAAGGCAGCATGACCAACATTTTTGTCGAACGCGACGGCAAGCTGCTGACCCCGCCTGCAGACTTGGGTCTGCTGCCGGGTGTACTCCGCGCCGAGCTGATTGAGCGTGGCCAGGCCGTCGAATCGCATTTGCGTGCAGCTGATCTGGAAGGTGGGTTTTTCATCGGCAACGCCGTGCGCGGGTTGGTGCCGGCGCAGCTCACGGATTAATTCTGCCCAGCCGGTTGCGGCGCAACGGTGCGCGCGTTAAGGGCGCGGCGTCCGCAATTTCCTTGCCCGAATTCTGTCCGAAGGAACCCGCAAATGTCCGCGCCGCATGTGTCCGCTGCCCTCAACCGCATCCAGCCGTCGGCGACGCTCGCCATGACCGCGCGGGTGGCGGGGCTGAAGGCGCAGGGGGTCGACGTCATCGGACTGTCGGCGGGTGAACCCGATTTCGACACCCCTGATTTTGTCAAGGAAGCCGCGATTGAGGCCATTCGCCGGGGGCAAACCAAATATACGTTGGTCGACGGCACGGTGGCGCTCAAGGAAGCGATCCGCGCCAAATTCAAGCGCGACAATGGCCTCGACTATGGAACCGACCAGATTACGGTCAACGTCGGCGGCAAACACACTTTGTTCAACGCACTGGTGGCGACGGTCGACCCTGGCGATGAAGTGATCATTCCTGCGCCCTACTGGGTCAGCTACCCCGACATTGTCGCCTTTGCGGGCGGCGTACCCGTGGTGATCGCGGCGGGTGCCGCGCAGCACTACAAGATTACCCCTGCCCAGCTTGATGCGGCGATCACCAAGAAAACGCGCTGGCTGATCCTCAATTCGCCGTCAAACCCGTCGGGTGCGGCCTATTCGCCGGACGAATTGAAGGCGCTCGGCGAGGTGCTGCTGCGCCATCCGCACGTGATGCTGCTGACCGACGATATGTACGAGCATGTCTGGTACGCCGATTTCGCCTTTGCGACGATGCTGCAAGTCTGTCCCGACCTCACCGATCGCACGCTCACGGTGAACGGCTGCTCAAAGGCTTATGCCATGACCGGCTGGCGTATCGGTTATGCCGGCGGCCCAAGCTGGCTGATCAAAGCGATGGGGAAGCTGCAGTCGCAATCGACGTCAAACCCTTGCTCGATTGCCCAGGCGGCTGCAGTCGCGGCGCTGACCGGGCCGCAGGCCTTTCTCGATGAACGCAATGCCGCCTTCCGCAAACGTCGCGATATGGTGGTTGCGATGCTCAACGATGCGCCGGGCCTCGATTGTCCGCTGCCCGAGGGGGCGTTTTATGTCTACCCCGACGCCAGCGGCTGCATGGGCAAGGTCACGCCCGACGGGCAGAAAATCGATAGCGATGCCAAGCTGATCGACTATTTCCTTGATGCCGCGCGCGTGGCGGCGGTCCCTGGCGAAGCGTTCGGCCTGTCGCCCGCGTTCCGCGTGTCATATGCGACCAGCGAGGCGGTGCTGAAAGAAGCCTGCCTGCGCATCCAGCAGGCGTGCGCGGCGCTGAAATAGTTCCTCGTCATTGCGAGCGCGGCGAAGCAATCTAGGGCAGTGACAAGCCGCTCTGGATTGCTTCGCTGCGCTCGCAATGACGTCGCGAAACTGTGACCCCGTTCACTGCGCGGCAAGACAATTTTGGCAAAGGTGTAACCACTGGCCGGGTTCCCCGCGAACCCCGGCCAGACCAATCTCTCCCCCAAGCCGCAAAGGCCAAACCAATGAAGTCGCTCCTGTTCAATGATCTTTTCCGCAACCTGTCGGCGGGTTTTTTGCTTGGCGCAGTCGGCGTGCTGGCACTGCAGGCCGTTTGATGTTTACGCGCGCCACCCCCATCGCCCTCTTGATGCTAACCGTCTGCGCACCGGCGCAGGCCGAAAGCGTGGTGAAGCTTCCTGCACCCGCCTATGACCCGGCGGTGCAGGCGACGCGTGCCACCGCCGTCCTTGCAGGCGGCTGCTTCTGGGGTGTCGAAGGGGTGCTGGAACGCGTTAAGGGCGTCATCTCGGTCGAATCGGGTTATCACGGCGGCGCGAAAGAGACGGCGGTCTACGAAATCACCAACAGCGGCACGACTGGCCATGCCGAGGCGGTGCGCGTTGTCTATGACCCGCGCGTGGTCAGCTATGGCACTTTGGTGCGCGTGTTGTTCTCAGTGATCGCCGACCCGACGCTCAAGAATCGCCAGGGGCCGGACTATGGCACACAATATCGGGCCGCGCTGGTACCCATGGATGCCACGCAGCGTGCGGTGGCGACGCGCTACCTCGCGCAAATCGGCAAGGGCGGATATTTCAAGGCGCCGATCGTGGTACCCGTGGAAAATTTCAAGGCCTTCTACCGCGCCGAGGCCTATCATCAGGATTTCATGAAGCGCAATCCGCGCCACGGCTATATCGTGCGCTGGGACGCGCCCAAGCTGGCGGCGCTGAAGAAATTGTTCCCTGAATTGGTGAGCGCCAGACCGGCGGCTTGATCAGCCGCCAGCGTTTGCGCTGACCTTTACCCCCGCCCGCATGGCATCTGGACTTTGTGCAGTCGCCTTCGGGTGGGGGACTATCCTTATCCCGCGCTAATCCGTTCAATATCCGCGCCCACGGCCTGCAATTTCTCTTCCAGCCGCTCATACCCCCGGTCGAGGTGATAGACGCGGTTGACCTGCGTCTCGCCCTGCGCGGCCAGCCCGGCAATGATCAGGCTCATCGATGCGCGCAGGTCGGTCGCCATCACCGGCGCACCGACCAGATGGTCCACCCCGCGCACCACCGCGCTACGCCCGCGTACTTCGATATCGCAGCCCATCCGCGCCAGCTCGGGCACGTGCATATACCGGTTCTCGAAAATCGTCTCTGTGAACAGCGACGCGCCGGTGCCCAGCGTCGCCATCGCCATGAATTGCGCCTGCATATCGGTGGCAAAGCCCGGGTAGGGCGCGGTCGACAACGTGATCGGCTGCGCGCGGCCCGACATCGCGACACGCAGCCCGCCTTTAACTTCCTCGACCGTCGCGCCCGCCTCGCGTAGCGCCTGCACCGTTGCGGTCATCTCGTCGGCCTTCGCCCCGACCAGTTCCACATCGCCGCCGGTGATGACCGCGGCGCAGGCATAGCTGCCCGCCTCGATCCGGTCGGACATGACGCGATAGGTTGCGCCGTGCAGCCGGTCGACGCCCTCGATGGTCAGCGTTTCGGTGCCGATGCCGTCGATATGTGCGCCCATCGCCACCAGGCAATTGCACAGGTCAACAATCTCCGGCTCGCGCGCGGCGTTGCCCAGCACGCAGGTGCCCTTGGCAAGCACCGCCGCCATGACGGCATTTTCGGTCGCGCCGACCGACACGACTGGAAAACTATATTTGCCGCCCGCCAAACGCCCGCTGGGAGCCACAGCTTTGACATAGCCCGAGGCGAGCTCGATCTGCGCGCCGAATGCCTCCAGCGCCTTCAAATGCAAATCGATCGGCCGGTTGCCGATGGCGCAGCCGCCGGGCAAGCTGACCGTCGCCTCGCCCGCGCGCGCGAGCAGCGGCCCAAGCACCAGGATCGACGCGCGCATCTTGCGGACGATGTCATAGGGCGCGACGGTGCTGGTCAGCGTCGTCGTCCGCGCGGTCATCACCCGCCCGAAATCCTCCGGCCGCGACCCTTCGATGGTGGTCGAACAGCCAAGCTGGTTGAGCAAATGCCCGAAGCCGTCGACGTCGGCGAGCCGCGGCAAATTGCGCAGCGTCAGCGGCTCATCGGTCAGCAGCGCGCACGGCAACAGCGTCAGCGCGGCGTTTTTGGCTCCGGAGATGGGAATGCGGCCCGACAGGCGCTGGCCGCCGCGAATGACGATTTGATCCATCGCTGTTCTTTAACCGAAGTGTCTTGCGGCGCAAGCGGGGGAGGTGCCGGAAATCTGAACCGTAGCCCTGAGCTTGTCGAAGGGCGTGGCGCAATGACGAGCCACGCCCTTCGACAAGCTCAGGGCTACGGTGTAATCGGCAAATGCGTTGTGCTACCCCACCGCCGCTGCCACTTGCCCTAACCGTTCCTTGCCAAAGAACATCTCGTCGCCGACGAAAAATGTCGGGATGCCAAATGCACCGCGCGCCACGGCCGCTTCGGTGTTGGCGATCAGCTCGGCCTTGACTTCGGGTTCATCGGCCCGCGCGAGCAGCGCTGCGCCATCGAGACCTGCGGCGTTTAGGTGCGCTTCCACCGCATCGCGGTCGCCCAAGTTGAGTTCGGTCTCCCACACCCCGACCATGAACGCCTCGATCGCCTCCTCCTGGCAGTCGAGTGCCTTGGCACCAACAATCGCGCGCATCGCTTGCAAGCTGTTGGGCGGGAAATTGGGGTTCATGCGGAATCTGTTGATGCCATTCGCCTGAATAAAGCGGTCAAATTCCAGCTGCTCATAGGCCCATTTGGCGGGCGCATCGGCATAACGCATCAGCGGCGGGCGGTTGCCGGTCGCCTTGAACAGCCCGCCCAGCAGCACCGGCACATATTCCGCGCGTGCGCCATGTTCGGCGCAAAAGGCGGGAAGCACGCGGTGGACCAGATAGCCGTTTGGGCCGCCGACATCGAACAGGAATTGGAAGCTTTTCATTATCAAGAAGCCCTATCGAATATGCTGCCGTTGTGATCCTATCCCAATAGCCTTCATTTTGCACGAACTGACCAAACCGGGCAGTGGTTCATTTGCAGCTAATGCCGGATTGCTTTAAGCATGGAAAGCATCGATCACGCCGTTTTTCGTCGCTGATTTGTAATGCAGAAGGCGCGCAAACATGGTGGGAGAAAAGGTGGAATTGCAGATGGATGGCGACGAAGTCGTCGAAAATGCCGGCAACAATCCACAAGCGCCGCAAACCTTCGCCGAAGCGGTCGAGGACGCGGGTGCGATGCTGGCCTATCGGCTCGAACAACAGGCGGCACTTTCCAACTTCGGCATGCAAGCGCTGCAATCCTCCAGCATCCCCGAATTGCTCGAAAGCGCCGTCCACGCCGCTGCGCTTGGGATGCGCGCCAGCCTGTCAAAGATCCTCGAATATCGGAAAGCCGAAGGCGACCTAATTGTCCGTGCCGGCGAAGGCTGGCGCGATGGCGTGGTCGGCGTGGCTACCTTCAGCGCCGATCTTGAATCGCCAGCAGGTTATGCTTTTCAGACCGGGTCGCCGGTCATTTCCAACCATTTGGACCGCGAAGAAAATTTCCGCACCCCTGCATTGATGCTCGAACATGGGGTCAAGCGCGCGATCAATGTACTAATCACATATGGTGGTGGGCGCTGGGGGGTGCTGGAAGTCGACAGTTCCTCAGCGGGCGAGTTTGAGGCCGCCGATTTGGCCTTTCTGCAGGGACTCGCCAATTTCATCGGCGTGGCCCTCGATCGGCAGGTCGCTGAAGACCGTCTGTCTCAGGCGCTCGATTACCAAAAGATGCTGGTTCAGGAAGCCAGCCACCGCGTCAAAAACAGCCTCGCCATATTGTCCAGCTTGCTCACCATGAAGGCGCGGTCAAGCAAGTCGGCGGCTGAGGCAGATGCGCTGGGCGATGCGTCCGACCGCGTCATCGCTGTCGCACGCACGCATGATCGCCTTTGGCGCGATGCTGGAGGGGACACGATTGATCTTGGCGCGCTGGTCACCGATGTTTGCGAAACGGTCGGCGCGGAGCTCGACCATGTGGTGATCGACTGTTCAACCACATCAATGGACATTGCCACGGATCATGCTGCATCGCTGGCGCTGCTCGTAACCGAACTTATCAGCAACGCGGCGAAACATGCCTATGGTACGGGGGGCGGATTGATCCAGGTGCGACTGATCCGTGATGGAGACGTGCGCGTGCTGGAAGTTCAGGACGAAGGCGTCGGCCTTGCGCAAGACTTCACCATCACCAACGACGCCAGCGACCAGCTCGGCATGAGCCTTATCGCTGCGCTGACCGAAAGCATCGATGGCGAGATTGAGTCGATCGCTGGACCCGGCGCGACTTTCCGGGTGCGCTTCTAGCGCGGTGATGACGCGCCAGGTGGAACTCCCTTTGCAGGACTACCACTTCTCGCCCCACGGGCGCAAATCCAGCTCATGCGTCCAGGCGCTCTTGGGCTGCTTGTGGAGCATCACATATTGCGCGGCGATCGCATCTGGCGACAAGATCAGGTCCGCCGCGCGGGCGTTGTCAAAATCGGGATGGCGCTCGCGGATGAATTCGGTGTCGATCGCGCCGTCGATAATCGCATGGGCCACATGGATGCCCTGCGGTCCCAGCTCGCGTGCCATGCTCTGCGCCAGCATGCGCAGCGCGCCTTTCGCGCCCGAAAAGGCGGCATAGCCCGCGCCGCCGCGCAAACTCGCGGTGGCGCCGGAGAAGATGATGGTACCGCGACCGCGCGGGGTCATGCGCTTCGCTGCTTCGCGCCCCACCAGAAAGCCCGACAGGCAGGCCATTTCCCAAACTTTGGTGTAAACCCGCGTGGTCGTCTCGGCGATGGGGAAGTTTACGTTGGCACCGATGTTGAACACTGCGACCTCGACCGGGCCGACCTCGGCTTCGACAGCATCGAACAGCGCCACCATGTCCTCTTCGACACGCGCATCGCCCGGAAAGGCACGCGCCTGATGGCCGCTGGCGCGAATGTCGGCAGCCAACGCCTCAAGCGCCTCGGCGCTCTTGGGGCGACGGTTGACGCAGGCCACATAGCCTTCGGCGGCAAAGGCCCGCGCTATCGCGCCCCCGGTGGCATCGCCGGCGCCGATGATCACCGCGGCGCTAACGGCCTCAGGCCTTTTCCAGCGTGCATTGCAGGGGATGTTGGCTCGCGCGCGCGGCGTCCATCACCTGGTTGACCTTGGTTTCGGCGACTTCATAGGTAAACACGCCGCACACGCCGAACCCTTGCTGGTGGACGTGCAGCATCACCCGCGTCGCGGTTTCAATGTCCATGTTGAAGAAGCGCTGCAGCACGCCGACGACAAATTCCATCGGCGTATAATCGTCGTTCAGCAGCAACACCTTGTACATCGACGGCTTTTTCGCCTTCGTCCGCGTACGCGTGGCGACGCCAACGCCGGGCGCGCCGACATCGTTGTCACGCTTATCGGCCATGCCGCGCGGAAAGAGGGAGGGATGGTGCATCATCGAAGCAGCAATGGATATCGCATGCGCATGGTTGCAATCAAGGGGCTGCTAGGGTCAGGACCCATTAAATACGCGTTCGAGGCGTCGAAATGGCGAAGGCATCGGAGGGAAGTGCCCGCCGTCGGCTAGCATCGCTACCCGCAAGGGCATTTCGCTTCGAGGTCGAAGCCATTTCGGCGTCCTTCGGATTTGACCCATTTTGCCCATGGCGGCGTCGGAAAGTCTTGAGATATCTTCATATCCCTTCGCCTTTCCTTCTAGCCCTGAGCAAAATGGCCTCAAACCTCGAACGCGTATTTAATGGGTCCTGACCCTAGGACAAAAAGAAAGAGCCGCCCGGCCCCGGTGGGGACGGACGGCTCGATCAAGGCCGGCGCGCTTTGGGAGGGAGAGGAGCGCGCGCCGACGGGGGAAAGCAGCGCGGTTTACGCGGCCGCCTTCACCTTTGCGGTGATTTCCGAAACGCGGTTCGAAATCGGGGCAAAGCTGTCATTGGCCAGCTTCACGACCATTTCGCTGGTCTTCGAGGTCTGCGCGACGGCAGTGTCAAAGGCCTTCTTGCTGTTTTCGGCATAGAGCTGGAAGAATTCGACCGGGGTCTTGACGGCGGTGTAGCCCTTCAGCGACGCGGTGACTTCTTCGATGCTCTTGCGGCCGAAGGCGACGCCTTCTTCGCCCAGCGCCTGCATGCCCTTGGCAGCAATCTTGCCCGATTCGACCAGCGCTTCGATGTTGGCCTTCTGGAATTCGACGGCTTCTTCAGCCAGCTTGCTGGCCTTTTCCATCGCTTCCTTCGAACGGCCGTTCATGTCGGCGGTCAGGGTTTCGAAGCGGGTTTTGGCTTCGTCGGCGAACTTCTTGACGGTGTCGTTCATGGTTTTCAGTCCTTCTTTGGCGGCGGCGACCGGCGAGGTCACGGCCAGCTTCGGGGTGGCGGTCTTTTTGGCGGGGGCAGCCTTGGCAATCTTCGCCTTGACGGGGGCGGCCTTCTTGGCAGCGGCCTTCACCACTGCGGGTTTCTTGGCGACGACCGGCTTGGCCTTGACGGCGGCGGTCTTGGCCTTGGCCGGAGCGGCCTTCTTGGCGGGAGCCTTCACTGCCTTGACGGCAGGCGCGGCAGCCTTGGTAACCACCGCAGCGGCGTCGCTGGTGGTTTCCTTGGCGGTTTCAACAACGGCCTTGGTCACGGCAGCGGCTTCTGCGCTGGCGGCTTCAAAGGCCTTTTCGGCGGTGTCAATTTTCGTGGCCATGGGTCACAAACTCCTTAAATGCTGCAGTGCACAATATAGGAGCGTTTCGGACTTTTCAAGCACAAATTGGTGCAGTGCACAAAAAAATGCTGCGGCCTCAAATTTTCAACGACTTCGTCTTCCCGGACTTGATCCTGGACAACGCGCCCACGTCCGTTTGTTATCCCGGATCAAGTCCGGGATGACGATTGAGGAGCTACGGCATCCGCACATAGCGTCCCGGGGCATCATCGATTGCCGGGTTGCCCTTGCCGCCAGGAATACGCGCACCCTTTGACGGAACGGTGACCGTACCATGCCGGCGCAACCAGTCCAGCCAGTATGGCCACCAGCTTCCCTTGGTCTCGCTTGCTCCGGCAACAAATTCGGCAAAGCTCGCCGCATCGCTGTCGCCGGTCCAAAATTGATATTTCTGTGCAGCGGGCGGATTGACCACCCCGGCAATGTGCCCCGATCCCGCGAGCAGAAAAGTCTTCGGGCCGGACAGATGGTGCATGATGCGCCACACGCTTTCCGCCGGGGCGATATGGTCCTCGCGCCCCGCCTGAACAAAAGCGGGCGTTTCAATTTTCCGCAAGTCTATGGGCACGCCTTGCGCTGACAGCGCCCCCGGCACCACCAGCCGGTTGTCGCGGTAGAGCTCGGTCAGATATTGGCGGTGCCACTTCGCTGGCAGGTTCGTGGTGTCGCCGTTCCAGTAAAGCAGATCAAACGCGGGATAGTCGTTGCCCAGCAGGTAATTGTTGACGACATAATTCCAAATGAGGTCGCGCCCGCGCAGCAGGTTAAAGGTCGCAGCCATATAGCGCCCGTCGAGGAATCCCGGTGCTGAGAGCTGTTCGAGCAGCGCTAGCTGCGCGTCATCGACGAACAGTTTGAGGTCACCCGCCAGCTCGAAATCGACCTGCGCGGTAAAGAAGGTGACCGACGCCACCTTGTCCGCGTCGCCCTTCGCCGCCAGCACCGCCAGCGTCGCGGCCAGCGTGGTTCCGGCGACGCAATAGCCGATCGTGTGCACCGCGGGAACGTCAAGCCGCGCGCGCACCGTGTCAATCGCGTCGATCTGCGCCGCAATATAATCGTCCCACACCACATCGGCCATGCTGGCGTCGGCCGACTTCCACGATACCATGAACAGCGAAATGCCGTTGTCGACGCACCATTTGACGAAGCTTTTCGCCGGGTTCAGGTCAAGAATATAGTAGCGGTTGATCCACGGCGGGAAGACGACCAGCGGGATGCTCAGCACCTCCGGCGTCGTCGGTGCATAATGGATCAGTTGGTACAGCGGCGTTTCGTGCACCACCTTGCCGGGTGTCGCCGCGATATTCTCGCCGACACGAAATGCGCTGCGGTCGACGTGCGTCAATTGCCCACGCGCCATGTCGTCCAGCAGATGCTCCAGTCCCTTGAGCAGGCTTTCGCCGCGCGTCGCCACGGCGCGTTCCATCACTTGCGGGTTGGTCAGCGCGGCGTTGGTCGGCGCCATTGCATCGACCAGATTTTGCGTCGCAAAGCGCAGCTTGGCCTTGGCCTGCGCGTCGATGCCGTCCAATGCTTCGGTTGCCGACAGCATCTGTTCGGCAACCGCCGCATAGCTTTGGCGCAGCACGGCAAAGACGGGATTGTCGGTCCATTCAGGCGCGGCGAAGCGCTTGTCGGCGGGTGGGGCGGGCACAAAAGCGGCAAAATCGCCGCCCAGTAACTTCTGCCAATTGTCCACGCCCTGCGCCCAGCTTTGCGCGGCAACCTGTGTCATCGCCGCCACGCCGGGCAAGGTTTGCCAGCGCGCGGGGTCGAACAGCGCGCCAAGGTCGGGCGCCTGCGTCGGCGCACGCGTCATGCGCAGCGCATGTTCTGCCAACATCGTTTGCGCGCGGATCATCACTTCCGTCCAGTGCTGGACATCCTCGGCCGTCGGCAAGGCCTCCATTCCCGGAAACGGGCTATCTTTCCGCTCGTCGGCCATATGTCGTTCCCGCTGGCAAGCTGACCCCGTGCTGCCTATAGCGCAAGCCACACCCACGTGCGAGGGATACGCGGGTTGCCAGCAAAGGAAAATTGGACCGCACCATGTCCGACGATGAATTTTACCGCATCAAGCGCCTGCCGCCCTATGTCATCGCCGAAGTCAATGCGATGCGCGCGGCCGCCCGCGCCAGCGGCGAAGACATCATCGACCTCGGTATGGGCAACCCCGATCTGCCGCCGCCGCCGCACGTCATCGAAAAGCTATGCGAAGTCGCCGCCAAGCCCGACGCCCACGGCTATTCGCAGTCCAAGGGCATTCCCGGCCTGCGCCGGGCCCAGGCCAATTATTACGCACGCCGTTTCGGGGTAGAGCTTGATCCCGAGAGCGAAGTCGTCGTCACCATGGGGTCGAAGGAGGGGCTCGCCAGCCTCGCCACCGCCATCACCGGCCCCGGCGACGTCGTGCTCGCGCCCAACCCGGCCTATCCCATCCACACCTTTGGCTTCATCATCGCCGGCGCGACGATCCGCAGCGTGCCGACAACTCCGGACGAAAATTACTGGCGCGCGCTTGACCGCGCCATGGCGTTCACCGTTCCGCGCCCCAGCATTTTGGTGGTCGGCTATCCATCGAACCCGACGGCCGAGACGGTCGATCTGGCCTTTTACGAACGCCTCGTCGCCTGGGCGAAGGCTAACAAAGTGTGGGTCATTTCCGACCTTGCCTATTCCGAACTTTATTACGACGGCCAACCAACCCCGTCGATCCTGCAAGTGGCAGGGGCGAAGGACGTCGCCATTGAATTTACCTCGATGTCGAAAACCTATTCGATGGCGGGCTGGCGGATGGGTTTCGCTGTCGGCAATAAACGGCTGATTGCTGCGCTGACCCGGGTCAAATCCTACCTCGACTATGGCGCCTTCACCCCGATTCAGGCCGCTGCCTGTGCGGCATTAAACGGCCCGCAAGACATTGTCGCTGCCAACCGCGAGCTTTATCAAAAGCGCCGCGATGTGCTTGTCGAAAGCTTTGGCCGCGCCGGCTGGGACATCCCCAAGCCGCGCGCTTCGATGTTCTGCTGGGCGCCGCTGCCGCCGGCCCTGAAGGACATGGGCAGCCTGGAATTCGCCAAACAACTCCTCACCGAAGCCCATGTCGCGGTCGCCCCCGGCGTCGGCTATGGCGAAGATGGTGAGGGCTTTGTCCGCATCGCGATGGTCGAAAATGAACAACGCATTCGCCAAGCCGCGCGCAACATCCGCAAATTCCTGGCCGCGCGCGGGGTCAATACGCCGTCGGTGATGAACGGATGACGATGACCCCGGTGATCGAGGGCGAAGTCATCGCCCAGACCATCCAGCTGTCGGTCGCCCCGGTGTTCCTGCTCGTTGCCACCGGCGCGCTTTTGAACGTGCTCACCGGACGGTTGGCGCGCGTGGTCGACCGGAGCCGCGACCTCATCACCCGCTGGGCAGAGACCGAGGGTAAGGAGCATGAACGGTTGGTGTTCGAACTGCGCGCAGCCGACCGGCGCATGGACATCATCAACAACAGCATCTTGTCGGCGGTGGGCTGCGGCATCACCGTCTGCTTGCTGGTCGCGCTGCTGTTCGTTCAGGAATTGTTGGGTTTGGATCTGGGCCTCGCCGTATCGGCGGTGTTCGCGCTGGCGATGCTGCTCCTGCTCGCCTCGCTGATCCTGTTCCTCGTCGAAGTCCGGCTTGCCATCCGCACCATCCATGTGCCGATTGAGCTGCTCGAACTGGAAGAGATGGGCTGGCGGCGGCGCAAAGACCGGCGTTGATCGACGCGCAATGGCCGCTGGTCGCTCTGCATTCGCTCGCGCAGCAATGACTGCGCAAGCTAGGACCACAGAGAAGGGACCGACTATGACCATCGCCCGCCATTTGCTCGCCGCCAGCCTGCTTGCGCTGACCGCCGCGCCCCCGGCCTTTGCCAAGTCCACCGATTTTGCCGGTGTCGTCGCCGATACCAAGCGAAGCGCTGACAACCGCAAGCAGGATGAGGGCCGCAAGCCCGCTGCCATGCTCGACTTTGCCCAGGTCCAGCGCGGGCAGGTGATTGCCGACTTCATGGCCGGCGGCGGCTATTACACGGAAATGCTTGCCCGCGCCGTTGGGCCGCAGGGCAGCGTCGTGCCAATGAATCCCCCAGGTTTCCACGACCCAAAGAAGTGGGAACCGCTGCTGAAACAGCACGGCAACGTCACGCCGCTCGTTCGCCCGGTGCACGAAATGCGGCTTGCCCCGCGCAGTGTCGACATGATCTTTACCCACCTCGTCTTTCACGATCTGTGGTGGGAAAGCGAACGGTTCAAGTTTCAGCGCGTCGACACTGATGCCATGCTCGCCAACTGGTTCGCTGCAGTGCGCCCTGGCGGCAGCGTGATTATCATCGACCATGCCGGGCCTGCCGGTGACATCCGTGCCACCGTGGACCGGTTGCACCGCATCGACCCCGCCGCCGCCCGTGCTGCGATGGAACGCGCTGGATTTGTCTTCGACGGTGAGAGCGATGCGCTGCGCATGCCCGGCGACGATTTGACTGTCAGCGTTTTCGACGAAAAGGTGCGCGGCAAGACCGACCGTTTCGCAATGCGCTTTCGCAAGCCGGCTTAGGGGGCAATGCCCGCCCGATACCCCGGCGTCACCCGCTTCTTGCTCGCCAGTTCATAGCGGTGTCCGACCGCCAGCACTTCGCCATCGCTCCACTTTTCGCCAATGAACGAAATCCCGATGGGCAGTCCCTCGACTGCGCCCATCGGCACCGTCAGGTGCGGATAACCTGCCACCGCCGGCAATTGGCTCGCCGACGGCCCTGAAAAAGCATCGCCGTTGACCAGATCCATGGTCCACGCCGGGCCATTGGTTACGCCGATCAGGAAATCGACCTTATGCTCCTTGAGCAGCCGATCAATCCCCTCCGGCCCCGCCAGTCGCGCGGCCTTTTCCTTCGCGGTGCGATAGGCCTCGCTGTCCAGCCCGCCCTTCGTCTCAGCCAGTTCAAAGGTCTCTTGCCCGAACCATTTGAGCTCCGCAGGGTTGGCCTTGTTGAACGCGATCAAGTCGGCCAGCGTTTTGGGCAATCCCGCGCCGGGCAGGCTCGCCAGATAGGTCGCCATATCGGCTTTCAGCTCGGTCAACAGCACTTCGAATTCCGCGCCGCCCAGTTCCTCTAGCCCGGTGCGCGTGTCGGCGATGCGCACGATCACCGCGCCTTCAGCCTCCAGCGTGGCCAGTGCCGCTTCCAGCAGCGCGCGTACATCCGGCCGCCCGCCGATCCGGTCCATCATCACGCCCAGCCGCCGCCCTTTCAGCGCGTCGGGGCGCAGCGCGCGGACATAATCCTGCTGCACCTCGCGCGCCATGGCGGTCGCCTTGTCGGCGCGGTCAGTACCAGCGATTATTGTGAGCACCGCGGCGGCATCGGCGACGGTCAGCGTCATCGGCCCTGCCGTGTCCTGGCTCGAACTGATCGGCACGATGTGGGTGCGGCTGACCAGCCCGACTGTCGGTTTGAACCCGACAACGCCATTGGTTCCGGCGGGACAGACAATCGACCCGTCGGTTTCGGTGCCGATGGCGAGCGGGGCAAGAAACGCCGCGACCGCCGCACCGCTCCCCGATGACGACCCGCATGCGCTGCGGGTCAGGTCATGCGGATTGCGCGTCAGGCCGCCGACCGCGCTCCACCCGCTGGTCGAATCGCCCGACCGGATATTGGCCCATTCGGACAGGTTGGTCTTGCCCAGGATCACTGCGCCCGCCAGCCGCAACCGCGCCACCAGAAACGCGTCGCGTCCCGTGACATTGTCCTTCAGCGCCAGCGATCCCGCCGTAGTGGGCACGGGCCCCGCCACTTCGATATTGTCCTTGATCAACACCGGGATGCCGTGCAGCGGCCCGCGCACCTTGCCCGCCGCGCGCTCGGCATCAAGGCGGCGTGCCTGTTCCAAGGCATCGGGAAACAGCCCGATGATGGCGTTCAACGTCGGCCCTGCATCGTCGATGCGCGCAATGCGGTCCAGATATGCCGCAACCAGCGCTTCGCTCGTGATCTCGCCCGCGCTCATCGCGGCCTGCTGACTCGCGGCATCACGCCAAGCAATGTCGTGCATGGGCGGCTTGGCAAGGGCGGGGGTGAGCATCATGGCGGCGAGCATTAGCGACAGCAATCTGGTCATGCCGACACGCTGGCATCGCGCGGCCGTGTAGGAAAGCGAAATATTTTCGGCGCAATCGACTTTTCAAATCTTGCGCTTTTGAAGCGTTCGCTACGTTTCATTAACGGACTTGGGCGTTTTGTCGCTGCGCCATTCACGGTGTGGAGGACCAGCTCATGCGGATCGAAATGACAGCAATTTCATGCAATTGGCGGCGCGCTTTGCCCGTCGCCTTGGCGCTAATGCTCTCCGGATGCGGCGGCGGCGGTGGAGGCGGAGATGGCGAGGCGGTGGTCGCGCTGCCGACGCCCCCGCCCACCAGCACGGCACCAACGCCTGCTCCGACACCTGCGCCGACCAGCGCGTCCGTCGCCCCGATCGGCAGCTGGCGTGAGCTTGTCCTCAATAACGATGGGACGATCAACCAGAGCGAATATGCGCGCGTTGCCGCCAATTATCACAATGAGGAAATGGTCAATTACCGCCTTGGCCCCAGCGCGGTCGACTATGGCACGCCGGCGGCAACTGAAACCGTGTTTCAGCCCGACCCCAATGGCCTGTGGAAAGGCGGCACCAACCGCGCGCTCGCGGACCGCTTCTGCCAAGCGCCGGATCGGCTTATCGAGAGTGAATCGCCGACCGGCTATGGCGATGGCGCGGGTGGCGGCGGTGGGTGGCAGATGGCTGGCCAGATGCTGTTCGTCCCCGATGCCACAGCCCCTGCAGAGCTGCGGCGCGGCGTCGCCAATATGCGCGGGTTTGACGGCGCGCGCGCGGCCCGCGCCTCGGACGGGGCAACGGTTGCGCTGTGTATGCGTCTGCGCGCCGAATGGTATGGCGATTATTGGAATCGCAACAATATTTCGGCGCCCACCACCCCGGTCGTATCGCGGCTGGTGCAACAATATCCCGATCTGCCCGTGCCCGCCGTCGCCACGGCGCGCGGCCAGATCCAAAGTTCGATCACCGGCTTTCTGGCCTTTCAGAACGGCGTGATTGCGGCGGCAGGAACCGGCAACGACCAATATTGCAATGGCTTTGCCACCGGCACCCCGTGCGAAACCTCGATTCGGCTCCCGGCAGGCAAGGTGCCCACCGCGCTGGCGCTCACCGCGATGAACGAATTTCTGCTGGTCACAGTATGGGATGCGCAGAACCGGCGCGGCCAGCTAGGCGTCATTGCGGTGGGGGCCGACGATCCGTCAAACATCGGCAACGGTGATGCCGGGCGGCACGGCTGGGGCGTGCAAAGCTGGCCCGGCGTGCGCGGTCTGAAACTGCTCGGTTTCATTGACCTGCCTATGCAGGCCCCGACCAGCTTGGGCGTCAGCATTTCCACCGGCACAATGAAATTTCGCGGCTTTGAATTTTGGCGTGGGCCAGAGCTGCAAACGCAGGCCGGTCGCGACGCGTGGAATGCGCGCAGCCTGCAGGCGCTCAGCATTTTTCTGCCGATCGAAACGCAGTGGAAACTGCTCGCCTCGGCGGGATATGCGGTGGTCGGCTCGCGCGCCGAAAATCGCGTGGCGGTGGTCGATTTGCGCCCACTCCTCAACTTCTATCGCACCATGTATCTGACCAGCCAGTCAAACTGGAACCAGACGGCGAACAGCAATCAGGGGCAGGCGGACAATCAATGGCCCTATGCCTTTGCCTTCCGCCCCGAACAGCGCCCAGTTGTGCTGGGAACATTGGAGGTGCCACAGCCCACCGCAGTCATGGCCTGGCAGCTGCGCAGTGGTACCAACACGCTGGCGGGCTGGGACGGGCTCAGCTGGAACCACGGTGCCAATCTGATGACGGTGGCGTCGATGGATGGGACGGTGCGCCAATATGATGTGGCCTCGCTCATTGACCCGGCGCGCACTGCGGTCATGCCGCAAACGCCAGTGCGCAGCTGGCAGGTTGGGCGCAATCCAACGCACATTGCGACGCCAATCGCCGGCGGCGCGCGCACCGACGATCTCTACTTCGTTGCGCGCGGCGAGCGGCAAATTGTTGTCACCAGCTATAAAGGCGATGTCCACACCCGGCTGCGCGACAGCCGTCTGGTCGATCCGGTGTTTGTTGGCATTGGGTCAAATCAGGCGGGCTTCGGCGGGGCGGGCGTGAACCTGGCACTCAATGCGCAGGTGCTGACGGTGCTCGACTACAACGGCAAAATTGTTCACGACTATGGCATTTTCATCGACAATTATGCCGCCCGTTATCAGCCTGGGCGTCCTGGCAATGTCGAACAATGGCCCTATCCGGGACCAAATGGAACGACCGGGCTGCCCTTCAACTATGGCTATGGCAACCGGCTGGCGGGCAAGCCGTTCATGTTCAGCTTCGACGAGGTGATCTGACCGCGCGATAAACCCCTTTGACACCGCCCCTCCCGCCCGCCACTTTGGCGGACGGGAGAGGTATGGATGGCAACACAAGCAATAGGCGGCGGGCTGGCCCCGGCGCAGGTCCGCACGATGATGTGGGTGCTGTTGCTGGTTTATATATTGAACTTCCTCGACCGCCAGATTCTCAACATCCTTGCCGAACCGATCAAGGCGGATTTGCAGCTTAGCGACACGCAGCTCGGCCTGCTCGCAGGTCCAGCCTTTGCGGTGTTCTACGCGGTGCTGGGCATTCCCATTGCGCGCTATGCCGATCGCGGCAGCACCAACCGGGTTTCGCTGATTTCGATCTCGCTGGCGGTCTGGTCGGGGATGACGGTGCTGTGCGGCTTTGCCCAGAATTTCTGGCAAATGGCCTTGGCGCGCATCGGCGTGGGCGTGGGGGAGGCAGGCTGCACCCCTGCCGCGCACAGCCTGATCAGCGACGCGGTTGCGCCCGAAAAGCGGGCCTCGGCGATTGCCTTTTATGGCATGGGGGTGCCCATCGGCACGCTGCTAGGGCTGGTGATTGGCGGGGTCGTCAACGATATATGGGGCTGGCGCTATGCGCTGATGTTGGTCGGCGTGCCCGGCATTTTGCTAGCGTTGCTCCTGCCGCTGCTCATGCGCGAGCCGCGCCGTCTGGGGTTGGTGCGCGGCGACGCTGCCCCTGCCGGTCCGCCGCAGGTACCGGTCCGTCAGGCGGTGGCCGAAATCTTCCGGTCGCGTGCCTATGTGCTGCTGCTCGTCGCGGCCTCGTTCGCGGCCTTCCTGTCCTACGGCAAAGGCCTGTGGACGCTGTCGCTGTTCATTCGCAGCCACGGCATGTCGACGACCGAGGTCGGGCTGATCGGGGCCGCCTCGCTCGGTCTCGCCGGCGTGTTCGGTACCTGGCTCGGCGGCTGGGCAGCGGACCGTTTTGGCCAGGTCAACCGGCGCCATATCCTGACGCTGCCCGCCATCGGTATGGCGGTCGCCGCGCCGATCCAGTTCCTCGGCTATGGCGCGCCAATCTGGTGGGTGGCGGGCTTGCTCATCCTCGTGCCGACCATCCTCAACGCGGCCTATTATGGCCCCGCCTACGCCTGCGTGCAGGGGCTGGTGCGCAGGGAATTGCGCGCCGTCGCCGCGTCGGTGATGTTGTTCGGCCAGAACCTCATCGGCCTCGGTCTTGGCCCCTTCATCTTCGGCGCATTGTCCGACCTGTTCACCCCGATGGCGGGCACCGAAAGCGTGCGCTGGGTGCTGTTCGGCGCGGCCTGGCTGGGCTTCATCCCCGCTTATTTCTTCTGGCGTGCTAGCTTGCGGCTGAATGCGGAGCTGAAGACGGGTTAATCGCTGAACGGATCGCGGATCAAAATCGTATCCTCGCGTTCCGGACTGGTCGATACCAGCGCAATCGGCGTTTCGATCAGTTCCTGCACGCGCTGGATGTATTTGATCGCCTGCGCCGGCAGGTCGGCATAGCTGCGCGCGCCCGCGGTCGTTTCCTGCCAGCCCGCCATTTCCTCGTAAATCGGCTCGACGGCGGCCTGATCGGCGGCGTGCGCGGGGAAGTAATCGAGCACTTTGCCGCGCAGCCGGTATCCGGTGCAGATGCGGATCGTCTCGAACCCGTCGAGCACATCCAATTTGGTCAGCGCAATGCCGGTCACGCCCGCCACCGCGCACGCCTGGCGCACCAGCACCGCGTCGAACCAGCCGCAGCGCCGTTTGCGCCCCGTCACCGTGCCGAATTCATGCCCGCGCTGGCCCAGTCGCTCGCCCGTGTCATCGGCCAGCTCGGTGGGAAAGGGGCCGCTGCCCACGCGCGTCGTATAGGCCTTGGCAATGCCCAGCACAAAACCCACCGCGCCCGGGCCAAGGCCTGACCCGCTGGCCGCTGTGCCGCTCACCGTGTTGCTGCTGGTCACGAACGGATATGTGCCATGGTCAATGTCGAGCAGCACGCCCTGCGCGCCCTCGAACAAAATCCGTGCGCCCGCCTTGCGCACCTTTTTCAGCCGTTTCCACACCGGCTGGGCGAATTGCAGGACGAAATCGGCGATTTCGGCGAGCTCGGCCACCAGCGCCGCGCGATCAATCGGCGGCTGGCCGAACCCGGCGCGCAGCGCGTCATGATGCGCGGTCAGCCGGTCGAGCTGGGCATCAAGCTGGTCGAGGTGCGCCAGATCGCACACGCGCAGCGCGCGGCGCCCGACCTTATCCTCATAGGCGGGGCCAATGCCGCGCCCCGTGGTGCCAATCTTGCCCGCGCCGGCCGCGGTTTCGCGCAACCCATCAAGGTCGCGGTGAATGGGCAGGATCAATGCGCAATTGTCGGCAATGGCAAAATTCTCCGGCGTAATCTCGACGCCCTGACCCCGCAGCTTGGCGACTTCGTCGCGCAGGTGCCATGGATCCAGCACCACGCCATTGCCGATGATCGACAGCGTGCCGGTGACGATCCCCGACGGCAGCAGCGACAGCTTATACACCTGCTCGCCCACCACCAGCGTATGCCCGGCATTGTGCCCGCCCTGAAAGCGCACCACCGCATCGGCGCGGCTGGCCAGCCAGTCGACAATCTTGCCCTTGCCCTCGTCACCCCATTGGGCACCGATCACCGCGACATTCGCCATCATATTGTCCTGCTTGCGCTGGCCTCATCGGGCCGCGCGCGGCTTTAGCGGATTGCGGAGCAAGGGCAAGGGGGCTGTCGGCATCCAGCAATGCCATGCTATTGCCGAGCCATGATAATGCGATTGCTCGCCTTGATGTTGTTCGCGCTGGCCGCCGGTCCAGCCGCATCGCGAGGCGCGTCTGCCGCACCAGCCCCCACGGCCTATCAGGAAACGGCCCCTGCGCCTACGGCCACGCTAAGCTATGGCCCTGCCGCCCGCCAGCAGATAACCCTCTATCGCCCAGTTCGCGGCGGGCGCGGCCGGCCGCTTGTGCTCTATGTCCATGGCGGCGGTTGGGCGGCGGGCAGCCACAAATCGGTCTATGGCCTGCCCGACTGGGCGAACCGGACCAACATCTGGTTCGGCTCGGTGGGCTATCGCTATTTGCCGCAGGCCCCCGTGGAAACGCAGGCCGCCGACATCGGCGCCGCCATCCGCAAGACGCAGGGCGAGGCGCGCCGCCACGGCTATGCCGCGGACCGCATCATCCTGATGGGCCACAGCTCGGGCGCGCACCTTGCGGCGCTCGTCGCGACCGACCCGCGTTATGCCGGAACAGCCTTTAGCGCGATCCGCGCCGTCATCACTGTTGATGGCAGCGCCTTTCATGTGCCGGTCCAACTGGCGAGCGGGCAGGGCGAGGTGATGCGCCTGTTCCGCAATGCCTTTGGCGCCGATGCCAAGCGGCAGGCCGCGCTATCGCCAGCGTTGCAAGCGGGTCGTGGCGATGTGCCCCGCTGGCTGCTCATCCATGTCCGCGGGCGCGGCGGCGCGGCGGCGCAAGCGGTGCTGCTGGGCGCGGCGCTGGAACAGGCCAAACTGGATGTCGTGACAAAGGCTGTGCCGGGCGACCATATGGGCCTGATCCGCACATTTGGAGCATCGGATTACCCGGCCCTGGCCGAGGTGGATGCTATCGTCCGTGCTGCCGCCGTCCGATAGGATGCGACATTCTGCGACAATTGCTGCGCGTGGCGGCAAAGCGTTGCGACAAAGCGAGTTCACTCCTTGGCGATACAAGAGCTCCGAATCGGGGCCGCGCGATGGAGGACAATCGATGCGCAAATGGGTGTTGCTGGTATCGCTGACGGCTTTGACACTGGGCACAGCGGCGGCGCAGGAGCGCGAACGGTTGCGCGACCGCGACGGCCGCGAAGGAATGCGCGAACGTCTGGTCGAACGGCGCATGGGCCAAACGATGGGCAGCGCCAAAGTCGATGCGACGCTCAGCTATGGCAGCGCTGACAAACAGCGCGTCGATCTCTATCGCCCCGCCGCCGGTGGCAAAGGCCAGCCGCTTATCCTTTACGTCCACGGCGGCGGCTGGGCTATGGGCAGCCACAAACAGGTCGCGGAAAAACCCGCCTGGGCCAGCCGCATGGGCCTGTGGTTCGGCTCCATCGGCTATCGCTACCTGCCCGAAGCACCCGTGGAAACGCAGGCCGCAGACGTCGGCGCGGCGATCCGCAAGGCGCGCGCCGAAGCGGCCAAGCACGGCTATGATCCAAACCGCATCATCCTCATGGGCCACAGCGCGGGCGCGCACCTGGCGGCATTGGTGGCGAGCGACCCCCAATATGCGGGCGACGCCTTTACCGCGATCAAGGCGGTCATCCCGATCGACGGTGCCTGCTACGACGTGCCCGCGCAGATTAAGGCTGCGCCGTTCATGGCCAAGCGGACGTACATTCCGGCTTTCGGTTCCGATCGCGAACGGCAAAAGGCGCTGTCTCCCATCACCCATGCCGGAGGCCGCGATGCGCCGCGCTGGTTGATGATTTATGTCAACAGCCGCGACGATGCGCGCGCACAATCAAACGCTCTGGCTGCGACGTTAACCCGCGGCGGGGCGCAGGTCAGTGTCAAGGGCATCGTGGGCAATCATATGACTGCCAACCGTGATTTCGGCAAAACCAACTATCCAGCGCAGGCCGAGGTTGATGCGTTGGTGCAGGCGGTGGTGGGGTAAACAATCTTCATCGCCCTTGCGCAGGCAGGGGCCTCTGGCGACGTTGCGCATTGTTTCGAGCGGCCCCTGCCTCTGCAGGGACGACGCTACAGGGGAACAGGCCCATCAGCACCCAACACATGCGAACAGCCCAGCTCCGCCGCATTATCGGCATCGGACAAGGCGGCCACCGTTTCCCACCCCTCGGCGCGCAACTTTGCCGCTGCTGCCGCATCATATCCCAGCGGCAGGAACACCCGCCGCGCTGCTCCGGTTTCCGCGCCCAGCCCGGTATCGATTAGCGGATCGGGATAAAGCGAGAATCCCACCGCAGGCTCGCCGCTGCCGTCGATGTGATAGGTACCGCCGCGCCCGATGGCATCACCTTGTCCCGGCACAAACAGCGAAAAGCCGAACCAGCTTTGATAGGCAAAGCCATGCCGTTCGGTCGGATCCAGCATTAATCGGGCGCGCCCATCAATGCGCGCGGCGATGGTTTCGAGTGCCGCAATCTGGTCGGCCAACACGCCGCGCGTATCGAACGCGCCAAGTGCCGTCAGGGCACTCGCAAAATTGCCGGTAGCGGCGAGGAGCGGCAACCACTCGGCGGCATCCAGCGCCGTCAGCGCGCCCGCATCCTTGCCGTCCAGCGCCGTCGCAATCGCTGACAGCCGGTCCCGGTCAATGTTCGGCCCGGCCAGCCGCTCGAGCGCGTCGGGCAAGGTAAAATCGACCGTCACCGGCCCGATCCCCGCTGCCTCGAGTGCGTCGATGGCGATCGCCACAATTTCGGCCGCAGCTGCCACGCTTTCGCTGCCGACCAGTTCGGCACCGATCTGCAGCATCTCGCGCGCCGGGCGTAACTGACTGGCGCGCAGCTTGACGACCTGCCCGGCATAGCAGAGCCGGAGGGGGCGCGGTGTCCCGGCCAACAGCGTTGCGGCAATCCGCCCCACCTGCCGCGTGATGTCGGGCCGGAACGCCAGCGTGCGCTGCGATACTGGGTCGGTAAAGCGCAACAAATCCTGCCCACTTTCTGCGCCGTCACCACCGCTTAGCGTCTCGCGATACTCCGCCAGCGGCGGCGATACCCGCGCATAGCCATGGCTGCGCAGCGCATCGATCATCGCGCGCGTCACCCGCGACGCGGCCTCCGCCTGCGGCGGCAACCGGTCGCGCAGACCTTCGGGCAGGAGGGAGAGAGGGTTGGTCATATTGCGGGACTTAGCGACTGTCTGGCGGCCTGATAAGCCCCTCCCCTTCAAGGGAGGGGTTGAGGTGGGGACGGTCGGGCTTGAACCATGCTGACAATCCCCACCCCCGACCCCTCCCCCAAAGGGGAGGGGAGAAAGAGCTAAAACCGCAGCGCCTTCACGGTCTTTACGCCGGGGACGTTGCACAGCTCCCACAGCAACGGCTCCGGCAGCGGCTCATCAACCGACAGCAATAGTACCGCCTCGCCGCCCGCAGTACGGCGGCCCAGGTGGAAGGTGCCGATGTTGATCCCCGCTTCGCCCAGCCGTGTGCCCAGCCGCCCGATAAAGCCCGGCGCATCTTCGTTCACTATATACAACATATGGCCGTCCAGATCGGCCTCCACCTTGATACCGAACAGCTCGACCAGCCGCGGCGCGCCATTGCTGAACAAGGTACCGGCAACCGAACGATTGCCCTTCGACGTTGCCACCGTGACGCGCAGCAGCGTCTGGTAATCGCCGCGCACATCGTGACGCACCTCGCGCACATCCAGCCCGCGATCGCGCGCCATGTGCGGCGCGTTGACCATGTTCACCGCGTCCGAATATTGCCGCATCAGCCCGGCAAGCACGGCGGCAGTAATCGGCTTCATGTTCAGCTCGGCGGCCGCGCCTTCGACCTCGATCGAAATATTGGTCAAATTGTCGTGCGCCAGCTGGCCCACCAGGCTGCCCAGCTGTTCGGCCAGCGCCATATAGGGTTTCAGCTTGGGCGCCTCCTCCGCCGACAGGCTGGGCACATTGAGCGCGTTGGTGATTCCGCCGGTCAGTAGATAGTCCGAAATCTGCTCGGCGACCTGAATGGCGACATTGACCTGCGCTTCGTCGGTTGATGCGCCAAGGTGCGGCGTGCAGATGAAATTGGGCGTACCAAATAAGGGGTGATCTGCCGCCGGAGGTTCGGTCGCAAACACATCCAGCGCCGCGCCCGCAACATGGCCGCTGTCGAGCGCCGCCTTCAGCGCGTCTTCGTCCACCAATCCGCCGCGCGCACAGTTGATGATGCGCACGCCCTTTTTGCATTTGGCAATATTCGCCGCCGACAGCACATTGCGCGTTTGCTCGGTCAACGGCGTGTGCAGCGTGATGAAATCGGCGCGCGCGAGCAGCGCGTCCAGATCGACCTTCTCGACGCCCAGTTCGACGGCGCGGTCGGGCGTCAGGAAGGGGTCATAGGCGATGACCTTCATTTTGAGGCCGATAGCGCGCTCGGCGACGATGCTGCCGATGTTGCCGCAGCCGATCAGACCCAGCACTTTCGACGTCAGCTCGACCCCCATGAAGTCATTCTTGGGCCATTTGCCCGCCTGAGTCAGCGCATTGGCCTCGGGGATTTGGCGAGCCAGCGCGAACATCATCGCGATGGCATGCTCGGCGGTGGTGATGCTGTTGCCGAACGGCGTGTTCATCACGATGACGCCTTTTTTTGACGCCTCGGGAATGTCGACATTGTCAACGCCGATCCCGGCGCGCCCAACGACCTTCAGGTTCGTCGCGGCGGCCAGCACCTCGGCGGTCACCTTGGTGGCCGAACGGATGGCGAGGCCATCATAATCGCCGATGATGGCGATCAGCTCGTCCTTGGTCTTGCCGGTGATTTCGTCGACCTCGACCCCGCGTTCGCGGAAAATTGCCGCTGCCTTGGGGTCCATTTTGTCGGAGATGAGAACTTTTGGCATTTTCAATTACCTCATTTTCCGTCCGGGCTGAGCTTGTCGAAGCCCTGTCCTTGCCTTGAACGGTGAAAGAAAGAACGGCCCTTCGACAGCGACCCGTCGGGAGCCAGGGCAGGCGGGGTAGGGGTTTAGCTGAGCGAAGCGCGCGCCCAGTCGAGCCATGGGCCCAGCGCGACGATATCGGCGGTATCCACTGTCGCCCCGCACCAGATGCGCAGGCCCGGCGGCGCATCGCGGTAACCGGCGATGTCGAATGCCGCGCCTTCAGCCTCCAGCAACGCGGCGAAGCGCTTGATATAATCTTCGTCCGCCCCCTCGACCGTCAGGCACACCGAGGTGCGTGAGCGTGTCGTCGGATCGGCCGCCAAGTGCCCCAACCAATCGCGTTCGGCGATGATCGCGTCCAGCGCCGCCGCATTGGCATCGCTGCGTGCCATCAGCGCCTCAAGGCCGCCGAGCGACTTCGCCCATTCCAGCGCAAAGATCACATCCTCGACCGCCAGCATCGACGGCGTGTTGATTGTCTCGCCCTTGAATACGCCCTCGGCCAGCTTGCCTTTCGCCATCAGGCGGAAAATCTTGGGCAGCGGCCATGCGGGGGTGTGCGTCTCCAGCCGTTCGACCGCGCGCGGGCCCAGGATGATGACCCCATGCCCGCCTTCGCCGCCCAGCACTTTTTGCCAGCTAAAGGTGGTGACATCCAATTTGTCCCACGGCATCGGATAGGCGAACACCGCGCTGGTCGCGTCGTTGAACGACAGGCCCGCGCGGTCATCGGCAATCCAGTCGCCATCGGGCACGCGCACGCCGCTCGTCGTGCCGTTCCAGGTAAACAGCACATCATGCGACCAATCGACCGCAGCCAGATCGGGCAGTGCGCCGTAATCGGCGCGGATGATATTGGGATCGAGCTTCAGTTGCTTGGCGGCATCGGTAACCCAGCCCTCGCCAAAGCTTTCCCACGCCAGCGTGGTCACGGGCCGCGCACCCAGCATCGTCCACATCGCCATTTCATAGGCGCCGGTATCGGACGCTGGCACGATACCGATGCGGTGCGTGTCGGGCACCTGCAGCACGTCGCGCATCAGGTCGATGGCCAGACCCAGGCGCGACTTACCAATCTTGGCACGGTGCGACCGGCCGAGCGAGGCAGTGGCTAGCTTGTCAGGGGACCAGCCCGGCAGCTTGGCGCACGGGCCGGAGGAAAAAAACGGGCGCGCAGGGCGCACCTGCGGCTTCACGATATTCGTCACTAGCATCTCTCCTTGCAGAGAGCTCGCGCGGCGTTGGGACCGCGTGGCCCGTCGCCGCGTCTAGGGGCGGGGGGCGAATTGTCAAACACTAATCGGCCAGCGACCGATACCGTAACGGCAAGTGGATGAGCCGCATCTGGCGTCCCGATCTGGGACAAACATGGGGGCCAAGATTCGACTCAGCGTGCCAGGCAAGGTAAAGAAATTCTTACGTACAAGGGTCGCAACACAGTTCAGCAGAGCCGTAAACGGCCGCAACATGTTGCAAAGGGTTTGAAAATGATAAACAAATTGATGAAATCCGCCGCCGTTAGCGCGCTCCTGCTTGCGACTCCGGCGGCGCAGGCAGCCGTGACCGTCGTGAGCGGCCCGACGCCGGGAACGACCACCGCCACCTTCACGCCTGCACCGGGCACGAACACGGCTGTGTTCAACTTCAACGGATTCAGCGGTAATGGTTCTCCGGCGATCACTGGCTTAACTGCTGAACTTGCACTGACGTTAGTAAGCGTTGTCGGAAACAGTTACAATTTTAGCTACATTTTGAAAAACACGTCGGTGGCACCTGTCTCGTCGCGGCTTTCTGTGTTTGGATTTAATGCCAATCCGGGATTTTCGAGTGTCAGCGGGATCTCGGGTGTCTTTGACACTTTGTCATCTGGCAATCAGCCGAATGCGCTTCCCGATATCGCATTCTGCCTCAAGGATTCTGGGCAAACCAATAATTGCAACAACGGCAACAATGGTCTCACAAATGGCCAATCGACCGCGGGCTTGTTCACCTTGAACTTTAGCCAGCCGCAGTCATCAATTGCCTTGTCGGACTTTAGCGTCCGCTATCAAAGCTTGGTAGAGCCAGGTGGCGCTACGTCGGCCAGCGGCGTTCCCTTTGGCCTCGTCCCCGAACCCGCCACTTGGGCGATGATGATCCTCGGTTTCGGCCTGATCGGCGGCGCGCTTCGCAGCCGCAAGGCACAGGTCGCACGCGTCACCTACGCCTGATCGGCAACGAACAAAAAAAGGGCGGGGGAAGCAGCACGCTTCCCCCGCCCTTTTTCGTTGCCTACATCGTCTCGTCATCCCGGACTTGATCCGGGATAACGCCCAGCTGTTCGCTTGTTATCCCGGATCAAGTCCGGGATGACGATGGCTGGTGGTCAAGGCAGACGGCTTAACGCGCGGCCCGCTCAATACCCATCCTTGCGGAACAGCACCTTGCCGCGCTGTTCGACATACAGCTTTTCGAACGTCACCGGGTGGAAATAGGCCTCGACGCGCTCGCCCGTCGGCAACGTCGCGTACACTTCATAACAGCCGCCATCGACCTTGGCCTTGCGCACGGTCCACCCATCCTTGGTGAGCTGCGCGGTCAGCGCGTCCATGCTCTTCCAGCCCGACTGCGGCCCAGCCTTGCAAGTGATCTTGCCGGTAGCGGCGGCGGGCGTCGCGCTGACGGCGGCGATCCCGGCGGCCAGCGCCACGGCGAGCGAGAGGGATAGGGTTTTCATGGGTTAAGCTCCTGCTTGTTTGAGGGGAGGGGAGGAAAAGAGCCGCTTCGCCGCGAGGCTGAGCCAGACAAACGCCAGCGGCGCGAAATGAACCAGCGCGACAGTCGCGCCATCATGGATCCACAGCCAGTGGAGCAGCGTCAGCAGCGCCGCCGGATAGGCTAGCCGCTGCACGGCCTTCCACGCGCGCTTCAGCGCGCGCATCGCCGTCTGGTTGCTGGTCAGCGCCATCGGCAACATCAACGCCAGCGCGGCCCAGCCGGTCCAGATTGCAGGCAACACCAGCTCGTCAATGATTGCGGCCAACTCGCCCATATCAAGCGCGTAGAACATCAGGTGCAGCGCCGCATAGCCGAATGCCGCCACCCCCAGCGCGCGCCGCCGCGCCAGCAGCCAGCGGAGCCAGCCACGCTGGCCAATGACGCCAGCGAGCGGCCCGATCAGCATCGCCGCAATCATCGCGCGCGCGCTCCATTCGCCACTTGGGGCGATCAGATCGATGGGCTCAATGGCCCCGCGCGCCCACTGCGCCGCCAGCCACAGCCCGGGCAGCGCCAGCAGCAGCCAGAACAGCGGCAGGGAATCACGCAAGGACCGGAGCGAATTCATGGTGGCGGCGATAGGGCAGGGGGTCGGGGCGGTCAAGTTTATTGATAATCGTTCGCAATAATATCCATCCCTATCGTCGTCCCGGATCAAGTCCGGGACGACGATAGGCAAAGCAATTGCTGCACAGCTCGCCGCGTTACCGACCCGCCCTTAACCATCTGTTAACCATGATTTGACAGCCTCGGCTTCACCATGTTCGCACGCCGCGCCATCCGCCTCCTCGCGCTTGCAGCGCCGCTGCTCCTCGCGGCGTGCGTTGGCGGTGCGGACCGGCCAGCGCAGCGACCGGCGGCCAAGCCGCAAACCAGCGCCGTCCCCGCCTTTACCTCGCCCGAATCCAGGCAATGCATCGCCGACCTCGGCAAATCGGGCGTGCGCTTCACCCCGCTTGCCAACCAGGAATTCGGCGGCGGGTGCAGCGCGATGGACAGCGTGAAGCTGCTCGACATCGGCACACCCACCAGCAATTTGGGTGCGATGACCTGTCCGTTGGCGCGCAATTTTGCCGCCTGGGCGCAGCATGCCGTCCGCCCCGCCGCGCGCAAATTTCTGGGGCGCGAGGTCGTTCGCATCGAAACCTTCGGCACCTACAGCTGCCGTAACATCTATGGCGGCCGGTCGGGCCGTCTGTCACAGCATGCCACTGCCAATGCCGTCGATGTCGCGGCGTTCGTGCTCGACGATGGCCGCCGCATCACGCTGCTCGACGGGTGGAAGGGCGCCGAGGATGAGCGCGAATTTCTGCGTGCGCTCCACGCCTCGGCCTGCAAACGCTTCGGCACGGTGCTTGGTCCCGATTACAATGCCGCGCATCACAATCATTTCCACTTTGACATGAGCGGTCAGGGCTATTGCCGCTGATTGCGGTGCTTTGCCTCCCCGTCTTGGCTTTTTCGCATCGCGCGGCTAGCGCACCCTTATGACCGACAAAATGCCCCACCGCTCGGCTTTCCACAAAGCGCAGGAAAGCCGCGAATTCGCCAAATTTAACGTCTCAACCCCGCAAACGCAGAGCGAGGCCTATAAGCTCGCCTTCCAGGACACCGACTTCCTGCTGCGCGAGGATCTGCGCCCGGTGCGCTTCCAGCTTGAATTGCTCAAGCCCGAATTGCTGCTTGACGAGGCCAAGATTGAATCGATGCTCGTCATCTACGGTTCGGCGCGCATCCCGGAGCCCGAGGCTGCCGACGCGCTCGAGGCCGCGGCCACCGACGACACCGCGCGCAACATTGCGCGCAGCTTAAAGGCCAAGGCGCGCTACTATAACGAAGCGCGCAAACTCGCGCAGCTCGCCAGCGCCTTCCCGCCCGACGCCAATGGCAAGCGCCACTTCGTCGTCTGCTCGGGCGGCGGTCCGTCGATCATGGAGGCGGCCAATCGCGGCGCGCACGATGTCGGCGTCGATTCGGTCGGGCTCAACATCGTCCTGCCGCACGAACAGGCGCCCAACCGCTTCGTCACGCCCGATCTCAGCTTTCAGTTCCACTATTTCGCGCTGCGCAAAATGCACTTCCTGCTGCGCGCGCGGGCGGTGTGCGTCTTCCCCGGGGGCTTCGGCACCTTCGATGAAATGTTCGAACTGCTGACGCTGATCCAGACCGGCAAGATCAAGCCCATTCCGGTCATATTGTTCGGCAAGGATTTCTGGACCCGCGTCGTCAATTTCGAGGCGCTGGTCGAGGAAGGCGTCATCAGCGCGCCCGACCTCGATCTCTTCCGCTTTGTCGAAACCGCGGAAGAAGCGTGGGCAATTGTGACCGAATTTTACGGGGTCGAGGGCTAACGCAGCGAACCCGCCGCCCATACGGACAATTAATAGTCATCCCGGACTTGATCCGGGATAACAGGCCGCGTTGCTTGTCTTCCCGGATAAAGCCCGGGATGACGAGATATAGGCTTACTTCGCCGCCGGAGCGGCAGCATCAGGCGCAGCGGCCGGTGCTGCTGCATCTGTCGCAGGCGCTGCCGCACCATCCGCCGGCGCCGCCGCCGCATCAGCCGCCGGTGCTGCCGGTACCGCAGGCAAGGGCAGGTTCGACCCCTGCGTGTTCATCCATGCGATCAGATTGGCGCGATCTTGCGGGTCGGAAAGGCCCGCGAACGACATGGTCGTGCCATTGGCGAATTTACGCGGGCTGGAGAGCCAGGCGTCCATCCTGGCAAAATCCCATGTGCCGCCTGCTTCTTTCAGCGCCGCTGAATAATTGAACCCTGGCTTGCTGGCCAACGGCTTGCCGAACTTGGCGTGCAAATTGGGCCCAATGCCATTGGCGCCGCCTGCATTAATCGTGTGACAGGTCGCACATTTTGCGAATGTCGCTTCGCCCTTCGCCAGATCGGCGGCGGCAAGCAACGCTTCCAGCGGCGGACCTGATTCGACCGGACCGGCGGCTTCACCAACAATCGCAAAGCCAGGCTTTTCGGGCGCATGGCTCTTGGCGGCCATGCCGGTCACAATGGACAGGCCCAGCGCGGCAATGCCTGCGCCCAGTACCCAGCCCGCGATGGTGTTCATGCGATTGTCGTCGCTCACGCTTGTGTTCCTTTAGGCAATTTCGCGCCCCCATAAAGGCCTAGTCACCCCCGCGCAAGCGCGGTTGCGCGTTAATCCACGCCCCGCTAACGCGCAGGCTCTTAATCGGGCGGAACACGGGATTATGGCCAGCTATTCGGCATCGGCGCAGCGACTGGTGGACAGCATGGCGGCGGCGGCGCTGGCCGAACCCGCCCGCGCGCTGGCCTTTCAGGGCGCGCCCGGCGCAAACAGCCACCTTGCGGCACAGTTATACGATGCCGCTGCGCTGCCGCTGCCCTGCTACGCCTTTGAAGACGCCATCGATGCTGTGCGCGACCGGCGCGCCGACCGCGCCATTATCCCCATCGAAAACAGCCTGCACGGCCGCGTCGCCGACATCCATTTCCTGCTGCCCGAATCGGGGCTGTTCATCACCGGCGAATATTTCCTGCGCATCCGCCACGGGCTGATGAGCCGCAATTTGACCCCCCCGACCAAGGCGATGAGCCATCCGCAGGCGCTGGGCCAGTGCCGCCACTGGCTGCGCGCCAACGGCATCGATCCGATCGCGCACAGCGACACGGCGGGCGCGGCGGCATGGGTCGCAGATTCGGACGAGCCCGGCCTTGCCGCCATTGCCCCGCCAATGGCTGCCGACCTATACGGCCTGACGCTGCACGAAGCGGGAATCGAGGACGCCGACCACAATATGACGCGCTTCGTCGTGCTCGCGCGCGAAGCCGCCGCACCGGTGCCCGGCGCGGACATGATGACCACCTTTGTCTTTGAGGTGAAGAATATTCCCGCCGCGCTCTACAAGGCGCTGGGCGGCTTTGCCACCAACGGCGTCAACATGACCAAGCTGGAAAGCTATCAGGTCGGCGGCGTGTTCGTTGCCACCCGATTTTATGCCGACATTGCTGGTGCGCCGGGCGATCCGCGCGTCGATCGCGCGCTCGCCGAACTTGCCTTCCACTGCAACGAGGTGCGCCTGCTGGGCAGTTACCCAATGGCGCGGACGCGGGATTAGAGCCTGCTCTAGCTCTCGCGTTTCGCCAATGTCCTTGCCGTGCTGGCGGTCTGCGCCACAAAGATCGCAACCAATATCGCCGACACCACCAGCGCGAACATATCGAATGCCGACAGATCGGTGCCCAGCCGGTTGTTGGGGCTGATAAAGAACATCGCTGCAGTCATCGCCATCAACATGAGCCGCAGCTCGGTCGGGCCCCCAGCCAGATAGGTCAGCTTAAATTCGTCGATGACCTGCGCGCACAAATAGGTGTGAATCGACAACATCAGATAAGCGACCAGCCCCAGCAAGGCGACTTCCAGCTCGACAAACGGCCCCAGACCCAATCCGCCCAGCATCGCAAGAATGGCCAGTGCATCGACGCTGTGGTCGATGAAATATCCATATTTTGGTCGTTCGATGCCACGGTACCGCGCCAGGCTCCCGTCCAGTGAATCCCCAAACCAGTTGATCAGATAGCCGCATAGCGCCAGCCATAACCACGCCAAATGCTGCCCGCTCAGTACATAGCCGACGCCGACCATCAACGCCCCGGCAAAGCCCAATGCCGTCATCATATCGGGCGAGACCCAGGCCGGAAGCCGCCAGCAAAGCCAATTGAGCAGTCGTCGTTCATTGGCGGCAAGGATATTCTGCTGGATGCGGGGGATACTTGTCATCGTGGTGCAATACATTTGTCATCGAGATTGCACCAGCGCTATTGACCGGGCTTTGCCAACGCCATGTCGCAACGTCATTGGCTTGCAAGGCGCAGAACGCATGGTCTACGGCGCTGCGTGATGCTTGGCGTCGAAACAGATTTGGCGGCACCATGGGACGCACAAACCGACTGGGCTGGTCTGGCCCGGCGCGCCGTTGCCGCTGCGCTCGCCCAAACGCCGCATGCGCCCCTCGCCAACGCCGCGCCGCTGGTCGAAGTGTCGGTGCGGCTGACGGACGATGCCGAGGTTCAGGGCCTCAATCGCGACTATCGCGGCAAGGACAAACCCACCAACGTCCTGTCCTTCCCGCAATATGAACCATCGGATTTTGCGATGCTGGCCAACACCGATGACGGCGAGATATTGATCGGCGACATTGTGCTGGCGCTTGAAACTTGCGAGCGCGAAGCCGCCGCGCGCGGGATCAGCGTTGCCGATCACGCTGCACACCTCATCGTCCATGGCACGCTCCACCTTGTCGGCTATGATCATCAGGACGACGCCAGCGGCGACGCGATGGAAGCGCTGGAAACAAAAGCCCTTGCCACGCTGGGCCTTGCCGACCCATATGCAGCGCATAGCCATTTGCCCGAATGACCGGGCGGGGGACACGGGGGCCATGCCGGACGACCAGCAGAGCGCATCGCGCAGCGACGACAGCGACAGTCGAAGTAGCGGACTGTTCAAGAAACTGACCGGCATGTTGTTCGGCGGCGGCGCCGAACCATCCTTGCGCGAACAGATTGAAGAGGTCATCGACGAGGCCGAAGAGGATCGCGGCACCCGTGCTGCCTCAGGCTCGGTCGGCGATATGGCCCCCGCCGAGCGCAAGATGCTGCGCAACCTCTTGCATTTCGGCGAACAGCGGGTCGATGATATCGCGGTTCCGCGCTCGTCGATTATCGCGCTGCCCGAAACGGCGACCTTCGCAGAAATCGTCGCGCTCTTTTCCGATGCCGGGCACAGCCGCCTGCCGGTCTATCGCGGCAGCCTCGATGAAATCATCGGCATGATCCACATCAAGGATGTCTTTTCGGTTCTTGCGGAGCAGCGCAAACCGCCTCCGCTCGCCGAACTCATGCGCCAGCCGCTCTATGTGCCGCAGTCGATGGGCGCGCTTGATCTTCTGGCCGAAATGCGCGCCAAGCGCACGCACCTCGCCGTGGTTATCGACGAATATTCGGGGACCGAGGGCCTTGTCACCATCGAAGATCTGATGGAGGAAATCGTCGGCGAGATAGAGGATGAGCACGACGACGAACCCGAACAACTGATGGTCCAGCGCGCCGACGGCAGCTGGGATGTCGATGCCCGCGCCGAACTCGATGATATCGCCGAAACCATCGCTGCTGTGCTTGCGGAAACCGAAGAGGATGTCGACACCATCGGCGGCCTTGCCGCGGTGTTGGCGGGACATGTGCCGGGCGTGGGCGAAATCATTGCCCACCCTGCTGGCTGGCGGCTGGAGATATTGGCAGGTGACGCCCGCCGCGTTGATCGCATGCGCCTGCACCCGCCGGTCAAGGTCGACTTTGAAGCTCCGCTAGGGCGCGGCGAAGTCGAATAGGGTGCCATTTGCACCCCTAGCCAAAGCTCGCTAAATCCCGCCGATGCAAACCAGCGACCTGCGCATCGCCCTGTTTAGCGGCAACTATAACTACGTCCGCGACGGCGCGAACCAGGCGCTCAACCGGCTGGTCGAATATCTGCTGCGCCAGGGGGCGGCTGTGCGCGTTTATTCGCCAACGGTGGACGAGCCGGCCTTCGAACCACAAGGCGACCTTGTCAGCGTGCCATCAATGGCCATCCCCAATCGCCCCGAATACCGTATTCCGTTGCGCTTGTCGGGCCGAGTGAAGGCTGATTTAACCGCTTTTGCGCCCAACATCCTGCACATCTCCAGCCCCGACCGTGTCAGTCGCCGGGCGCAACGCTGGGCGGCAAAGCGCAACTTGCCGGTGCTGGCATCGGTGCACACGCGCTTTGAAACTTATTTCCGCTACTACAATCTTGCCTTCATCGAACCGCTGATGGTCGCCTGGCTGCGCAAACTTTACCGCCGCTGCGACGCACTGGTGGCGCCGTCGGAATCGATGGCGCAACTGCTGCGCGAACAGCGGATGAATTACGACATCGACATCTGGTCGCGCGGTGTCGACCGCAGCATTTTCGGACCCGAACGGCGCGATCTGGCCTGGCGCCAGAAATTGGGCATCGCCGACACCACCCCGGTTATCGGCTTTCTCGGGCGGCTGGTGATGGAAAAGGGCCTTGATGTCTTTGCCGACACCATCGACCTGCTGCGGCGGCGCAGCGTTGACCATGACGTGGTGGTAGTGGGCGAAGGCCCTGCGCGCGACTGGTTCGAAAGCCGCCTGCCAGGCGCGCACTTCGTCGGCTTTCAGGGCGGAATTGATCTGGCGCGCGCCGTCGCGTCAATGGACATGCTGTTCAATCCGTCGGTCACCGAAACCTTTGGCAATGTCACGCTCGAAGCCATGGCGTGCGGCCTGCCGGTCGTTGCTGCCAAGGCCACCGGCAGCCAGAGCCTGGTCAGCGACGGTCGTTCGGGTCAACTCGTTCCGCCCGGCGCTATCGGCCAATATGCCGACGCGCTTGCCGCCTATTGCACCGATCCGGCCCTGCGCGCGGCACACGGTGCAGCGGGCGAGGCCCGCAGCCGCGAATTCAGCTGGGACGCGATCAACCAGACCGTCGCCGACAATTATCTCCGCCTGATTGCACAGCGCAAGCGCGGGCTGGGCCCGGTGTCGGACGCGGCGATCCGGTAACAGGCGGCCATGACCGACCTCTTCCCCACCACCCCGCCATCCCCCACCGCTGCCCCGCTCGCCGAACGCCTGCGCCCGCAAGGCCTCGCCGAAGTTGTCGGGCAGGACCATCTCACGGGCCCCGATGGCGCGATCGGGCGTATGGTGGCCAACCAGACCTTGGCCTCGATCATCCTTTGGGGGCCGCCCGGCACCGGCAAGACCAGCATCGCGCGTCTGCTCGCTGACGCTGTAAGCCTGCGCTTTGTCCAGCTCAGCGCGGTCTTCTCTGGCGTCGCCGACCTCAAGGCTGCCTTTGCCGACGCCGATCGGCTCGCGGCCACGGGCCAGCGCACGCTGCTCTTCGTGGACGAAATCCACCGGTTCAACCGCGCCCAGCAGGACGGTTTCCTGCCCTATGTCGAACGCGGTACGGTGGTGCTCGTTGGCGCGACCACCGAAAACCCCAGCTTCGCGCTTAACGCCGCGCTTTTGAGCCGCACGCAAGTGTTGGTGCTGCACCGGCTAGACGACGCTGCGCTGACAACGCTCCTCGAACGGGGCGAAGCCGCGACTGGCTCGGCGCTGCCGCTCACTGCCGAGGCGCGCGCGGCCCTGATCACCAGCGCCGATGGCGACGGTCGCTTCCTGCTGGGCCAGGTCGAAACCTTGCTCGCCGCCGGGGTGATCGAACCGCTCGATCCGCCTGCGCTCGCGGCGCTGCTGCACCGCCGAATGCCGGTCTATGACAAGGACCGCGACGGCCACTACAACCTTATCTCGGCGCTCCACAAATCGCTGCGCGGGTCGGATCCGCAGGCCGCACTCTACTGGCTTGCGCGTATGCTGGTGGCGGGCGAAGAGCCGCTTTATGTGCTGCGCCGCCTGACCCGCTTCGCCAGCGAGGATATCGGCCTCGCCGATCCGCAGGCGCTGGTGCAATGCCTCGCGGCCAAGGATGCTTACCAGTTTCTCGGCTCGCCCGAAGGCGAACTCGCTATCGTCCAGGCCTGCCTCTATTGCGCCACCGCCCCCAAATCGAACGCCGCCTACACTGCGCAAAAGGCCGCGTGGAAATCGGCCAAGGATACCGGCAGCCTTGCGCCGCCCGCGCACATCCTCAATGCCCCGACCAAGCTGATGAAGGATTTGGGCTATGGCGCGGGCTATGCCTATGATCATGATGCCGAAGGCGGCTTTTCGGGCCAGAACTACTGGCCCGAAGATTTGGCCCCGCAGACTCTCTACAAGCCCACCGACCGTGGCTTTGAAAAACGCATCGCCGAACGCCTCGCTTGGTGGGACGAGCGGCGGGGAAAAATCTAACGCATCGCCACAGCGAGCGCCGCGAAGCTATCTCTGGCCATCGGCATGGCGCAATCTCGCGTTCTGGAGCTTGCATCGTCGCCACGCTCCTCGCAATGACGATGCTTACTCCATCGGCGGATAGCGCTCGAACCCCGGGACGCCGTCCAAACTCGCCATCCACCCGATCCGGTCGGCGAGCTGGATTTGCGCGCCCAATGCAATTGCGTCGGGATTATCCAGCGTGGCCGTCTGGACATCGATCATTCCCGGGAAAATCGCGTCATTGGTGTAAAACAGCCCGGTACCGCATCGTCCGCAAAAATGGCGCCGGCCATGTTCACTGCTAGCATAAATCACCATCTTGCCTTCGATCGCCACGGCATCCGCGCGCGCCATCGCCCATGCCACCGCTGGCGCGCCCGAATGGCGCCGGCAGTCGGTACAGTGGCACAGAGTATGATGTTCTACCGCCGTCGGCATCGTATAGCGAACGTCGCCGCAATGACATCCGCCACCAATCTGTTCATTTGCTGCCATCGACTCGCCCCCTCAAGCGTCTCGGAACAGAAATAGAACATCTGATTTCCAACATTGCAAGCCCTTTCGCGCATGCTACGCCCGCGGCCATGGGCAAACTCTCTGGCATCCGCGTTGTCGATCTCACGCAATTCTTCCCCGGTCCGATGCTCACCGTGATGATGGCGGACCACGGCGCCGAAGTGATTAAGGTCGAACCCCCCGGCGGCGATCCGGTGCGCGAAATGGCGCCGTTCGCCGGCGATCACAGCGTCTGGTTTGCGGGCCTCAACCGCGGCAAGACCAGCGTCACGCTCGACCTCAAATCGGACGCCGGCCGCGCGGCACTTACCGACCTCATCACCAGCGCTGATGTCTTTGTCGAAGGTTTCCGTCCCGGCGTCATGGCGCGGCTCGGTTTCGATTACGCCGCCGTGCGCGCCATCAACCCGCGCATTGTCTATGCCTCGATCAGCGCGTTCGGCCAATCGGGCCCGCTCGCGCACCACCCTGCGCACGATATGGCGGTGCAAGCGCTCGCAGGGTTCCTCAGCGTCAACGATGGCCCGGATGGCACCCCCGTCGTTCCCGGCGCGCCCAGCGCCGACATGGCCGCAGGGCTGACCGCGCTTTCGGCGATATTGATGGCGCTGATCGGGCGCGAAAAATCGGGGCAGGGCGATTATGTCGACATCGCCATGTTCGACGCCATGCTGCCCTGGTGCGTCCACACCGCCGGTTCCGCCATCGCGGGCGGTGACCCGCCCACCTCCGCCACCCAGCGCAGCCTCGGCGGTGCAGCCTTTTACCAAGTGTATAAAACGTCCGATGCCCGGCACATCGTCCTCGGCGGGCGCGAGCTCAAATTCGCGCGCAACCTTTTGACCGCGCTCGATCGCCCCGACCTCATCCCGCTCGCCGAAGCCGACGCCGGCCCCGCGCAGGCCCCGCTCGTCCAGTTCCTCCGCGAAACCTTCGCCACCCGCACCCGCGCCGAATGGGAGGCGTGGTTTGCCAATAAGGACGTTGCCTTCGCCCCCGTCCTCGATTTCCGCGAAGCCTTTGACCAACCCCATATCGCGACACGCGGCCTCATCGTCCGCGCCGGCGAAGAAGCGCACATCGCGCCCCCCATCCGGTTCGCCAGCGATCCACCGTTCGTGCCTGCGCCATCGCCAAGCCTCCAAGAACCGTAGCCCTGAGCCTGTCGAAGGGCGCGGCGCGGGGCAGCGAAATCGGTGAATTCCTGCGCCACGTGCTTCGACAGGCTCAGCACTACGGTGATTATCGCATTGCGTGACCTGTTCACTTTTCCGCGCTATACGCTGCGCAACCGCCCCGGCAGCCCGACTCGCTCACCCAGCGCTTCGTGCCGCCGGGGCCTTCGATTTTATACCAGAGCAAAAAGGGACGCCGCCATGGCCCGCCGCCGCCAAATCTATGAAGGCAAAGCCAAAATCCTCTATGAAGGGCCCGAACCCGACACGCTGATCCAATATTTCAAGGATGATGCGACCGCCTTCAACGCGCAGAAGCGCGGCACCATCAATGGCAAGGGCGTGCTCAACAACCGCATTTCGGAGCATGTTTTCACCCTGCTCGGCAACATCGGCGTGCCACACCATTTCATCCGCCGCCTCAACATGCGCGAACAACTTATCCGCCGCGTCGAGATCGTTCCCATCGAAGTCATCGTCCGCAACGTCGCCGCCGGCACGCTCAGCAAGCGTCTGGGGCTCGAGGAAGGCACCCCGCTCCCCCGCACGCTCATCGAATATTGCTACAAGGACGACAGCCTGGGCGACCCGCTGGTGGCCGAGGAACATATCGCCTGCTTCAACTGGTGCACCCAGGAAGAGCTGCACGATATTCAGGACATGGCGATTCGCATCAATGATTTCATGAGCGGCATGTTCGCCGCCGTCGGCATCCGCCTCGTCGACTTCAAGCTCGAATTCGGCCGCTGGTTCGAGGGCGATTTCAGCCGCATCATCCTCGCCGACGAAATCAGCCCCGATGGTTGCCGGCTGTGGGACATGCAGACCAACGAAAAGCTCGACAAAGACCGCTTCCGCCGCGACCTCGGCGGCGAGGTTGAAGCCTATCAGGAAGTCGCCCGCCGCCTCGGCCTGCTCCAGGGCGAAGGCAGCGAAAGCGCCGTGCTGGACCTCGATAGCCACCGCAAGAAAAAGGGATAGGCGCCCCGCATATCGCAAAAGGCGCGCATGCCAAGCCCGCGCGCGTGATCAGATCACGCGCGGCGCGGCCGCCATGCTCGACTCAGCGCGCCGTTTGGCGACCCAGTTCGGCCAACGCATCGTCCAGATTGGTGTAGCGATAAGGCCCAACGCTGTAATGCGTTGCGGCCACTGCCGTGATGCCGTCGGGCAGCGCAGTGGCGGCGGCTTGCCGCGGCGTGCCGCCCTCATTTTCCCATGCGTCGGCGCCTGCAGACGGTGGCGAAGGGCTGGCGGGTGGTTTCTTGGGCATCAAACGGCTGCCAGGCAGGCCAAGCGCCGACAATCCTTTGTCGCTGCGCCACGCGGTGATGCGCGCCGCCATCTGACCAGTCAGCACGCGGTTGTCGCCGCGCGTAGCGGGCAAGGGCGCATGCTGGGCCAACAGCTTGGCACATTGATGGTCATGCAAAAGTTGATTCATATCCATGCGGCGGTTGCTTTCTTTCCAGGGAAAAGGCGCAACCCCCACGACACTGTAACGCCGCAGGGGTTTTGCCGTCATTGCGGTGTCGGCGTTCAGCCCTTCTGGGCTTCGGCCTGTTCCTTGTGCGTGTCGCTCTTGTTCTGCTGGCGCAGGTTGATGGCATAGCTTTTGCCGTCGCCGGCCTTGCGCACGTCATAGCCATACCGCTGCTCGGCCACCGGAGCGACGCTCGTGACGGCCAGATCCGACGTGCGGAACGCCAGGGCTGCGCCGCCCATTTCGGGGGTGATGGTGCCGCGACCGGCGCTGCTGTCAAAGCTGGTGATGCTGCCAAATTCGGTCATGCTGATTTCCTTCTCAAAAGTGCAGCCGCCCGGGATGGGCCATGGCTGCGGCGCAAAGGCGAAAAAGAAGGAGATGGCATTTCGATGAAGAATGCCCGAGACCGTCGATCAAGACTGGGAACCGCTCTTAAGATGGCGCTGCGGCCACCGGGTTACAAGGCAGGCGGCAAAAGATAGTTGCCCCGCCGCCCGCGCCGGAGCGCGGGCCAATCCGGTTTCATTCGTGCGAGGCGAGCCCTCGCTTGCGCTCGGGAGCTTCCCCGCCGGGGAAGGCCTGCACGCCAGCGATTGGTGAAATGGTGCCAGAAGAGGATTTTGCCCTCTCGCTGAAAAATGGCGGAAATCCAAGGGTTGTTGACAGCTACTTTCGACGCTTGGAGTAGTCGATTGGAGTAGTGGAGGCAATGCTATTCCTGCCGCAATCTGCCTATAAATTCCAGCGAGCGGTCTATCCTGTGAAGCCGCTTATTAAGTTCCGCGATGTAAGCTGCACCGCCTTCAGCATGAATGGGGTGCATCTCCAATTCAACTTCAAGATCATCGATGCCGACCAACAGACTTACATCTGCTGTCTTTAGCTTTGCCTGCGAGAGAAAGCTAAGCAATTGCGCAAAATGCTTAGTCTCTAAGTTACCACTGATCGACCCAGTATTAGATGATAACTGCTCTGTTTGTCGTTCTACCGACTTTCTTGCTGCGTTCTTAGCTATCAATCCTAGCGTAAGAATTTGATCGATCAGGTTATTTTGCTCTTCCACCTTTGCTCGCTTAGAACGAGCCTCCGCGGCTTCAAGTTCGCTGATGGCACGGAGTTCCGCGTCTTTAGTGGCTTGGCGCTCGTGCGCCAATTGTTCCCGCGTCACCTGCACCAGTTCACGCTGCTGCTCGACAGAGTTCTGCAATTCGTGCCCCTGCAACCAAAGTGCGTCGGCGCTGTTTTTCAGTTCCTCGCCCTGTTGGATATACCCGAGGACGAGCCAAAAAAACGCAAGTGGACTAAACGCCCCGGCCAAAAAATCTCCAAACTCATTGGGGTGCATCGCGAGAAAATTCGCCCGCATTGCGAATGCATACATCCCGAGCGCACCCAAATAAATCACCGTCGCGCCTGCCCCGAGGTAGAGAAATCTCTTTGGTCGCCTCGTCGGAATGTCCTCGCTGTTATTCAACTTATTAGTCCTCCCATCTTCGGACTTTCAGGCGCACCCGCGACGCATAGATCGCCCTGTTATTGAGCCTTGAGATGAGTGCAACAGATGACGTCGTAAATCGACCCACCGCTGGAACAACAACACTGCCGTAGTTCGCTGCCGCGAAGGACAGGCCGCCGCAAATGTCTCGGATATCAGCATCTTCAAATGAAGCGTGGACGTTGTGGGCAAACTTGTTCCGTACCTTACGTATAAGGTCACACTCTCGGCGCTCACCATCGCTGATTAGCCCCAATGCCGATGCCAAGACAATCTTGGTCGAGAGACTTCCGATCGGTGCGTTGAAGCCCTCTAAGAGTTGCCGCTGCGCGGTCCCACGCACAAGGTATGCTGAGATGATGTCTTGCAACTGATTTTCGAGGAAGCTGGCAGCGACTAAAGCGCGGCCCCGGTCGCTCTCCTCGTTCAGGACGGCGAGGAACGGAATGAAGTCCACCAAGTGAGGCAGGTTGTCCGCAAGATATTTGCGACCATCCTCTTTGGCAGGGAGCTTTTTCATTGTCGTACTCAGCTCGCTTCTACACCACAGAGGATGCATTCAAACTTAAAAGTCGGATTTCCCCGAGGGCCGGTCGATTTGGCACGAAACCCCCCTCGCACTGCTTCAACGCTGGTTTCTGGGGGAGCGTAAGGATGGTCATTTTCAGACAAATCCGCTGCGCCTTGGCTGCCACATGACGGACAGCGGAACGAAATCGTGTAGCGGTCCTTGGCAGACATTGTGCCCTCCTGCGGTTGGAAAGGTGTGGCTGCCGCGCACTTGGACGTCAAGGCAATGCGCCGATCCCAAATCGAAAATCATAGTTTCCATGCGAGGGGGCAACTCCGACCATGTGCAAGACGATTTCCCCCGTGGGGGGGGGATTGACATGCTGCAATCCCGACCTACAAAATAGACTAACCAACGTAACGCTATTTTGAAAGGGTGCCGCCATGTGCCGGGTTGTCGCATATTACCGGGTTTCGACAGAGGGGCAGGGGCGCTCTGGCCTTGGCCTAGAGGCGCAGCGCCATGCCGTCCGGGCGCTCTGCGATAGCCGGGGCTGGGAAGTGATAGACGAACGAACGGAGATAGAGAGCGGTAAGAATGACGCCCGCCCAGAATTGGCCGCAGCCATGCACCGCGCCAAGGTCACCGGGGCCGTGCTGGTTGTCGCCAAGCTGGACCGCCTATCGCGTTCCGTTGCTTTCCTCTCTGCCCTACAGGACAGCGGGACACGCTTTGTCGCTGCGGACATGCCAGAGGCGAACGAACTCACCGTGCATATAATGGCAGCGGTGGCGCAAGCCGAACGCAAGGCTATCGGGCGGCGCACCCGTGAGGCCCTACAAGCTGCCAAGGCCGCAGGACGTCGGCTGGGCAATCCGAACGGCGCTGCGGCTCTCCGTAGGGCAGCGAAGGGCAACGCAGCAGCGGTGACGGAGATAAAGGCGAGGGCCGATAGCTTCGCCAACGATCTTGCACCCGTTGTCGCTGACATTAGGGCACGAGGCGCAACGAGCCTGCCCGCCATCGCCGCTGAATTGAACGCAAGGCACATTCAGACACGACGGGGAGGGCGTTGGCATCCGTCCGGTGTTCGTAATTTGCTTGCACGGCTGTACGTCAGCCAAGGGTAAAAAGCTGACGTGCGCAAGGCCAAGTCATCTAGTGTCTCCACGTTTCAGCTGGGAGGCTTTCATGGATTTCGTTAGCCAGCGTCCTAATCTCCGCCCAAGCTCGATTGGAAAATAGCACTAGTTCGTCGTGCCCAATGCTTTGGTTGCGGACGAGGTCAGTCGCTCCACATTACATAATCTCGCAGGCTTGTATGTGCCTTGCTTTTATCGATCTTCACATATGAAGGTGCATCGTGGATGTCGGGTAGCGCCCCAGGCAAGCTGCACAGGCCTAGCAGGCTATCCGGCACCTCAGCGGAATGCGGTATAACATTTTCAAGGCCGAGTGCCGGATATATTATCGCAGCTGTCGTGCGTTGCTCATCACTGGCCGAAACGATACCGCAGACGGCAGGGCCAAATTCTGGATGCTGATATAGGACCGCACCGCCGCTAAATCCGGATGGCGCTCCAACATCGATACGAAAACCAGGGCTCCTCACAAAGTAGTCCTCTCCCCAACCAAACCTCTCGGTTACGTGTCCTTCCAAAGTTTTTATCTTGTATTTGAACTCAATCGTTCCGGCCTTCTTATTAAAGGATGCAGCATTCCCCACCGGAAATCCGCATAAGACCACGCGGTCACCAACGTCCGGACCATTAGACATTATCTGGGCTTGCATAGGAAATCTTGGCGCTGACCCAATTCCGATCTCTAGTCCGATTGCAGCTATGTCTAGATCGCCGCCTGGAAAGTAGGAGATTTTCCGCAAGCGAGCGAGCGATCGTTCGTTCGGGATCAGGGCGAACACATCAGGGTTGAAACTCGGCCCCTCCTCGATCGGCATTGGCTTGAACAATGCGTCGAACTGTTGTTTGCGGAATTGTGGTGCGACGCGAAGTTCGGCCATCTCATCGCTGCCGTTGAGTTTCTCGATGTAGTCGATCACATGCTTTGCGGTTAGCACGACTGCGTGCTTTTTGGCAGTGGCGATTACAACACAGCTGCCAGCGCAGATTGGATCGCCGTCCGCTACTATAGTCATCAAGGGCAGGATAAATCGGCTTAACTCATCGTGACCATTCGAACTTGGCATCCGACTTACCTTTGCGGGATATACTCCGTTGGGAGAGATAGCACGAGATGGCCAGTTCGCGGCAGTATTTTGCCACACCGGTCGGTCGGCTCAGTTCTGGGCTGGGCCAGAGGGGCGGTTTTGGGTCGAGCTTACAGCTTACTGGGTTGAGGCTGTGGCGCATCCGGCTGTCAGACGTGGAGGCGGAGGAAAAAGCAACGGCTCCGCCATCAGCAACGCCATGCAAAGGACTGGCACCGGTCCCCGCCATGGTCGTGTATGCCTCACTCCCCGATGCTATAGCGGATCACCTACGCGCGCTCCGCATCGGCTAGATTTCCATTGACCTGTCGCCTTGTTCGACGGACGCCAAGCAAGTTGGCTATAGGAAACTGAGTAAATGCAAAAAGATCGTTCAGAGGAAGGTCAACCCTCGCCGTTGCCATTCAGCAAAGCCATCGCCGCAGCCGCTAAGTGCGCCGCACCAGCGATGGCAGCAGCCGAGGGACGAGCCGTTGCAAATGCTATGGCAGAGAAATTGTCTATCGCCGCAGACCAAGGGTTTGCGAGCGCCCAGTCGAGCAATCCGCTTCTCCGAGGATATGGTGTGAAGCTACGCGTTTCGGCGTTCCGCAAAGCCCCGCCGGGTTTGTACAAGGAGCCAGCGATTATCGTCACGGGGTGGCTTGAGCTTCCAGATAGGCTGCTATCTCGACCAAACACGCAAGTGGTTCAGAGCCTTCAAGAGAAATACCCCACGTTCCCTATTCGCAAGGACTTCATGAACCGCCGCCTTCACAAATGGCAGAAGGGCCACTTGTGCAGCCTGTTGGCCAAAAAGGGCATCACAACCGATCCTGCCGACCTTTTCACATTGTCGTCCATCAAAGCCCGCATTGCGCGGCACTTTTATCCGTCCGAGTATGATGAATACAAGCTCACGATCCGTATCTCGAAGGACGGCAGTCATGTGATGTGGAATGGCAAACGCTTTTCTATTTTTCGCAACGGCGACGTGCCATCGATCAAGCGGCATGGCAAAACAATCGCCCTGTCAACCATATTGAGGGTGGTAGGCCATCGCTGACGAACGATCCTGTTTATCTACGTAGTAGCATAGGGATTTGGTCATCTGAATGACCTCACCCTGTTTTCCAAATCTCCCCCTCCGTCCCCGCGCGCCACATACATGGGGCGAAGTTTGTACAAGGAGAAACACGGTTACACGCAAGATCGGACCGGTTGGACGGCGGGATGATGCCCGCTTTGTGCTGCATCAATGCCAGCCGCGCGCAAACAAGCTCGACGCGAAACAGAGGGAAATCTGCTTGGCCGACCCTGCCTTCCGGGAAGCGCTCGGGCAGCGCGTTGCGAATGAAGAGCGCTTCGCTGCGTTCATTGAGGGAAGCGCATATTATGTGACGCTGGACCAACCTTGCCCCAAGTGCGACAGCGGCAAGCGCAGAGTGCGCGACCGGTCCTGCTACCGCTGCCACCTAAACCGGGGAGGCGAAAACTTCGAGCGAATGAAGGCAGGCTTATCACCCGTCAAAAAGCAGAGTCGGGACGGCTACCTTGACACTGTCGAGCGCGCGCGGCGTGAGAAAGCTGGTGAGTATGACGAGCGGGTGTTTGATGGCCTAACCGCGCGGCGGTGGCCAACTGGAAGGTTAGAGGTGATCTTTCCAGACGGGCACCACGAGGATGACCTAGCGGCGCTGAGCCACGAGGAGCGAGCTTCTGCTGTGGCTGAGTTTCCGATGCTGCTTAGCGCGCTAAGGTGGGCAAACTGGATTTAGGAAGCGCCGATCCATCACACAGTGAGGGTAAACGTTGGACCTTATTGTAAATCTCGCGGCGTTGTCGGCAGTGCTAGTCTTCGCTTACCGCACGGCCTCAATCCCCGGCGTCGTTATCCTCACTCTCCTGCTGACCGCTATTTGCAGCTATGGCTTTGACATGCGCAATCCGTTTTGCGTCACATTGGTCACAGGGGGCATTTTGGCATACTTGCGACGGCCCGTGCCTTTCGACCTGGCTGGCGGGCAGCGGCCTTGGGACGAGTAGTGCGACAGCACCGCACTCAACGATGGTGGCGTGGCTTCTCCAGCACGGGCTAATGGCATGTCGCCAATCTGCGCCATGCCCTGCACCGGCTGGCGTAGGCTGCGCTGCGAGTTAGGCATTGCTCGTAACGGGCTTCGCACCAAAGCGGGGAATTTGGTATTCGGGGCGCAGCCAGCGGACTTGCCCCGCCGCTTCCTCGACCGCCCTTTCCTTGTTCAATTCGACCAGCCGGGAAACGATGGCTGCCGGGGCAAGATCGACCGGCCAGCCATAAGCATCGGCAACGGCTAGGTCGATGTCATCATGCAACTTCGCGACGATGCTCGCACGCGCGCGCATGGCGCGATCCTGTGTTACAAAGTCCAGCGTCGCGCCGCTGCGCAGCTTGTCCCGTAGATTGTAAATCTCGGTCATGGTCAGGCCGGGAGTTTCGGCAAGTGCGAGCTTGCGGGTTTCTTCCAGTTCCTCTGCCAAGTCAGCAATGGTTGCGGCGTGCGAGGCCGACAAGTCTGGGAAGGGGAAAGGGTCAAAGCATTTGGATTTTACATAGACATGGCCTGCATTGAAGTTGGCCATGCCAATCAATCCGCTGTTAGCGAAGGTCCATTGCATGTGGATACGCGACATCAGGACGGCCATATCCGACGCGTTCTCGGAGCATATCAGTATCAGCTTGTTGTCGGGCAGAATGCTAGCATCCAGAAACTGGAATATGCGGTGCTTCGCTGTTTCGACTGTGGCAATGTACCGCGATAGCCCCTCTAGAGCCGGTCGCAGTTCAGTGCGCGGTTTCCCGTGCAGCCACCACGTCTTAGCATAGGCTTTGGCATCGTTGGTCGGCGACTTAAGAACTTGCTCATCCCTGCCTACCTTTACCGACGCCAGCAGGTGCTGGTACACCTCGGGAAAACGGGTCCGCACCTCTTTTTCGTCTAGCCCGAACAAGTCGATCACCATCGCGCCGCGCGATGTCTGCAATAGGTCGCGGCCATGGCGATAGGGTCGGATATGTTGGTCTAGCCCTTCCCGCACCCCTAGCCCTAAGTGGGCAGCCTCTTGCGGTGTAACTATGAAGCCAGAGCCGATTAGCTGCACTCCACGATAGCCAAGTCCCTCATTGGAGCGCAGCGGCGCGACACTGCCCACATCTGCCCCGATGCTCAGGTCGGCATGAATGGCCGAACGGGTGGTCGCATATTCCAACTCGGGCTGGTCACTATCCAGCCGCGCTTCCCGCGTCACCTCAAGCAACGTCCCCTCATGCTGCCCGGTTTCCGCCACGGTCATGGCAATCCGCACGGCGGCGGCATCGGCGGTGCTTTTCGTCCAAGGATGGTCAGGGCAAGCTAAGATCAGGGACAGCCCGCCATCCCCCAAATAACTGGATATGACGCGCCGGGAAAACTCTTGCGTGATGCTGTTGGTGGTGACGAAGCCGAAGCGCCGCAGCGGGCTGGCCGGTCTGGTCAGGGTATAGGCGGCGCGATCCCACCATTGCATGACGAAATCGGCCGATTTGGGAACGCGCGGATTGGCCTTCCACAATGTCTCGGCATAGTCGCCGCCTAACTTGTCGCGCAAATCCTTGCCACCGATGAATGGCGGGTTGCCGACGATGAAATCTGCCTCTGGCCAATCGGGCATCATCGGGTGGGCCATGTCAGGTTCGCCGGTCGCTGTCCGCCGCAGTACTGCGTCATAGCCGACATGCCCGCCAAAGTTTATTGTATCGGTGCGGCGCAGCACCGGGTCTTCAATCGCATCGGGGTCATTGCGCACCCGCCAGCGCAGCCAGCCGATCCACAGCACCAGCTCGGCAATCACGGCGGCGCGCGGGTTTAGTTCCAGCCCGTAAAACTGTTGCGGCCCGACGGCGGGTTCGGCGCTGCCGCCAAGCCGCTCAATCATGTCGAGCACGTCCGCTTCGAGTCGCAGCAGTAGTTCCATGGAGACATACAAGAAGTTACCGGTCCCGCAGGCCGGGTCGAGAATACGTAATGCCAGCAAACGCCCGTGGAACTCTGTCAGGGCATCAATCGCAGTGGCCGTGTCATCATCCCCCACTGCGCTCTCTGCCACGCTCTGCACCGCCTCCCACTCGGCTTCCAGCACATCCATGATAGTAGCGCGCACCAGCCGTTCGACATAGGGGCGCGGCGTGTAATGCGCCCCCAGCTTAGCGCGTTCCTTTGCCGTCAGCGCCTGTTCCAGCAGGGTGCCGAAAATCGCGGGTTCGACTTTCGACCATTTGGCCTTCGCTGCCTCCAGCAACTCGCCAATGTCCGATTTGCTGAGAACAAAGGTCTTTGTGTCTGCGAACAAGCCGCCGTTGAAATAGCGAACATTCTCCTTCACCACCCAAGAGTAGCGCGGCTGGACAGTTTCGCTCCCCATTTTGCTCCACAGGTCTTGCAAGCCGGTCGTGAAGTGGCGCTCGTCCTGCACAGCATCGGACAGGAAGTTCTTGAAGCTGTCCTCTGGCAGCAGCCCAACATCCTCTGCGAACATGCAAAACAGGATTCGCATCAGGAATAGCGATGTTTCTTCAATCGCCATGCTGCGCGCAACGTCAGAGCTGCCGGTTGTTTTCAGCCGCTGCGCTTCCTCCAGCCACTTGCTGACCTGGGCAAGTCGCTTTGCCACCTCCCGCGTAACCTCTGCGGCGCGCTGCCGGGGGTCTTGCTTGGCGGGGTCCAGCCAGATTTCCCGGAACAGCGTCTGCACGTTCGGGTTGGCGAGCTGGTCCAGTCTGACGCGGTAGGACTGGCGATCCGGGAAGAAATCATAGCCGCGCCCGTTGCCTGCCCAGTCAAAATACAGCTCGAACGCCCTGCCGACATCGCAGACAATGATGAACGGCGGCCACGGGTGAGAGGCGGGCAGGTGCGTGACATAATTCTTTGCTTGCCGCAGCGCGTCCCGCATCAGCCGGTCGTATCGCGCTCCTGCTTTCGGTTGGCTTGCAGGAGCGGCTTTGGCGTCGAACAGCTCTGGCTGGTTCCGGCGTTCCTTTGGGATTTGGGATTGCTTGGCTTCCAACAGGAAGCTGCCCTTGCGATACAGGTCGGCAAAGCCCGGTCCGCCCTTGAGCGAGCCGCCCGGTATCGGCGCATCGAACTGATAGTCCCCGGTGACGCCGCCTGTCGCTGGGTCGGCAATCGGCAAGTCGAGCGCCTGTGCAAATTCGGTCAGGAAAAGCTGATAATTAGCCCGCTCCGCGCCTCCCGGCGTCCCCAGCCAGCGAGCAATGAAGGCATCGATCTTGTCGTCTGTATCGGTTGCCATCGCATGTCCCTGTCTTGCGTTCCGCTGTCCTAGACGGGGCGCTGGGAAGTGCAAATCTGATTTGATACAGTTTCCGCGAATTGGCCGTCAATTCCGGCTGGGCATTAACCGATGCAAGCGCAAACACAACTGGAACCTGTATTGCATCTTGCGGCGTGACAATTGGCAATAGATGGCAAGCGGCTGGTTCGGGTACGGGTGCGGGGCAGTTCAACTACCACTTCGCCCCCGATGGCTCCCTACGGGCCTCTAAACGGCTCTACGGGGCTGTCAGTTTGAACGCCGGTATCTTCTCCAGCTCGCGCACCAGCACCGGCAATTCATTGTCGCCATAACGCTGGTGCTGCTTGCCGGGGGAATGCCCGACAATCGCCATGCTGGCACGTTCGCTCATTTCGTGCCGCTGCGCCAAGGTAACGAAGCGGTGCCGCCACGCATGGTTAGGCTGCGGCACGGTGACGCCAAGCGACCGCACCCATTCGGCCAGCTTCGTGCCCTGCTTGCGCGCTTGTGAATTGAGCGCACCGGCCTTGCGGCGCTTGGCGGGGTCATAGAATAGCGGGCCGTCCGGGCTGGCAGCGACGAAGGCGAGAAAGCCTTGTGCGATAAGGTCCGAGTGCAATGGCACCCGCCGCGCCTCTTTGGTTTTCACCGTGCCCGCATCGGGGGTGATAAGCATGACGGGCACCCCGCCGGTGATCTGCACATCCTCTTTGCGAAGCTGCGTCACCTCGTTCACCCGCGCCCCGGAATAGCAAAGCAGCCACGGCACCCACCGCTTGGCGTCGGTGAAGTGGTCCGCTTCCCGGCCCTGCTTCCCCGCCAGCGACGCCGACAAGATGACCTTCGCTTCGTCATCCTCCAGCACCCGGCTGCGCAGCTCTGTGACCTTGGGCAGTTGCACGGGCTTGACCCCGGCGGCGGGGTTGGACGGAATAAGGCCGTCATCGGCCCCCCAGCCCAGCACCACGCGCACCGACGCCAGATAGCTATGGTTGATGGTTTTCGCGGATAGCCGCTTGCCCCGGTGCGTCGCTTCGTCGCGCAAGTGATTGCGCCAGTCGCGGATATGCTGCGGCGTTAGGCGGGACGCATCTGTTAGTCCGGTGAAGGCAACCAGCTTTTCTAAATAGACCCGCCACTGCGCAATGGTGCGGGGACTGCGCCCCGGCTGCGCGGCGTATCTGTCGAACAGGGTCATAATGTCGATCTGCGCGGCCTTCGCTGCCTCTGCCCGCAAGTCACGGGCAAGCCGCAAATCTTCCCGGTCGCGGTCCAGCTTCGCCGCTGCGCCGCGCAAGGCAAGCTGCGCTGCGAACATGGGGTCAGCCTCTGCCCGCGCCTCTTGCTCTGCCGCTGCGTCCGCTGCCATGTCCGCCCATTCCAGCGACAGGCGTTCCATTTCATCGACAGCGTCTTGCGCCCGTCGCTCCGCGTCCGGGTTGAAGGCAACAGCGGGGTCCGCCTTGGGCACCGCGCCGCCCGTAAGCTGCGCCCGTGCCCGGTCAATGGCATCATTGGAGTGCGCCACATGCGCGGGTAGCAACCGCTTCGCTTCCTCCAGCGCCTTGACGCCAAGCGAATAGCGCCACTCGGTTATCGCTTTGCCGCGCTGCCCGATAATCAGGCCGCGCAATTCAGGCGGCACCGAACGGCGAAACCAATAGGTCGATTGAACGCGAATCAGGTAAGGAATACGGGTCATCGGGACTACTCCAATTGGAGTAGCTGTCTGGTCTAACCCCTTGTTTTCCCTTTGTCTCAGAGCAATATCAATCGCTTAGAAGTGAATGGTGCCCAGAAGAGGACTCGAACCTCCACGGCCTTGCGACCGCCAGCACCTGAAGCTGGTGCGTCTACCAATTCCGCCATCTGGGCACGGGGTAGGCGAGCGCCACTAGGGGCGGGCGCGGGGGATGTCAACGGGGGCCGCCCCCTTTTTCGGGTTGAGCAAACAAAGCGGGCATGGAACCGGAGCAATCCGGCCCATGCCCGTCAGGTGGTGCGCCCGGCGGAGGGGTCAGGGGAGAGGCGCCGGGCGTGCGGTTTGGTGCTTATTGGCCGCCGCGGCCGCGGCGCGACGAGCGCTGCGGGCGCTCGCGCTGCGGCCGATCGGTCGTCACCTGGCGGTTGACGCGGCCATTTTCCCGGGTGGCGACGACATCACGCGATGCCACCGTGCCACCGTCGCTGTTCGTCAGGCGCTGGCTGGCGGTATAGCCATTGTCGGTGCGCGCGCGCTCGCCGCTGACGCCATAGCTGCGACCGTCAAAGGTGGTGCCGCTGCCGGTCATCGTCGAACCATTCTCGGTCCGCGTGCGCACCCGTTCGGCCGAGCGGGTTTCGCCCTGGAAATTGGTGGCATCGACGGTCACGGTCGATCCGGTGTCGGTTTTGGTGCGGTTGACGTCGCGCGTCGCGGTGGCGCCGTCGCTGGCGCGCGTCACCACGGTGTTGCGGTCAACGGTGCCGGCTTCCTTATCGATCGTGGTCGTCTGCGTAGCCGAGCCGTTGGGGCCAGAGCCTGTGCGCACTTTGGTTTCCTGGGCCAGCGCCGTGGCGGGCGTCAGCAACAGGGCGGCGGTCAGAAAATAAATGGCTTTCATGGGTTTAACTCCTGCTCAAATCTTCCCGTGAGGTCCGGCGGTTTGTTGCCGGTCACACCCCTTCAACGGGCGAGCTGCAAAAACCCTTCGCGAAAAATGGGGGTGGCCGGAATCATTGCTGCCGCTGGCGGCGCAAGCGTTCGCGCCGCTCGGTGAGGCGTTGGCGCAGCGTCTCGCGCTGAGCGGGGGTCAGGCGCGGGCGCTCGGCGGTGCCCGCCTTGGTCGATTCGGCACCAGCCTCGACTTCGGGTGTCGCTGCGGGATCCGTGGGAGTTTCGGGCGTCAGCGCGGGCGCGGGCACTGGCGCGGCCCCCGCATCGGCGGGCGCGGCCTGCTGCTCGCGCACCCGCGCGCGCAGGGCATCGCGGTTGGCCTCGCGCCGCTCGCTCGTCAGCGCATCGCGTGTCACCAGCCGGTCTTCCACCCGCGCGCGTATCGCGGCCCGCTGTTCGGGACTGGGCACGGGCAGCCCGGCGGCTTCGCGCCGGGCAATGCCGCGCTCGACAGCGGATTCGACGCGCTGGGTAACCCGCTCGCGCCGTTCCGCGCGTCGGGCGTCGGCGGCCCGAAAGCGCGTTTCCAGCTGCTCAGGGGTCAGCGCGGGGCCGATCGGCGCGGCGGTGGGCGGGGTGCCCGCCGCCGCGCTGGCGGGGGGCAGGGGGGCGGCGGTGCGGCGCGTCGGCGGATTGATAGGTTCTGCAGGCTCGACCAGTGCGATGCGCTCAGCGAACTGGCGCAGCGCCGGGATGGTGACGCCAATGTCGCCGAACACGCCCGCCGCCGCCGCCGTCGCGCTCATCAGCGCACCTGCCGCAAGTCCCAGCGCCACCCCGCGCCGGGGCAGCCAGCGCGACCGCGCGGCGCGGCGGGGAAACGGTGGCGGCAGTGGCCTGCCCGCCAACGCACGCTCTGTCACCCGCGCGGCAAAGTTGGCGGGCAGGGCGGGGGCAGCATAAGCGTCGAGCGCCTTGGCGAGGTCGCGGTCCATGGGGCTCATGCCACTTCCCCGCGCAGATCGTCGGCCACCAGCCCGCGTTTGACGCACGCCTCGCGCAGCGCTGCGCGCGCGCGCAGCAGCAGCGATTCAAACGCCTTCACATTCATGTCGAGTGTCGCGGCAGCGGCCATGTTGGACAAGCCTTCATAATAGGTCAGCACGATCGCCAGCCGCTGCCGGTCGGGCAGCGCCAGCACGGCGGCGCGCGCGGCGGCGGCGGTGCGCTCGGCGTCCATTGCCGCGTCAGCCAGCGGTGCGGTGTCGGCGCGCTCGGGCACCTCTTCGTCGCTCCTGAACCGACGCCGCCGCAGGCGGTCAAGGCACAGGTTGGCGGTGACGCGCTGCAACCATGCGCCCACCCCTGACCCGCCGGGCCGCCACCGCGCCGCATGTTCCCACAATCTCAGCATAGCGTCCTGCGTTACATCCTCGGCTTCGGCGGCATCACCTAGCATGCGATAGGCGATCCGGTGCACGGCGGCGGCATGCGCGTCGACAAGGCGGCGGAAAGCCGCGCCATCGCGCGCCGCCACCTGCTCCATCAATCCATCCTCGTTGCGCTGCACAGGTGCTGCGCTTTGTGCCGCCAGCATAGGTTCCCGATCGAAAATTCTCGATGCCCTGCATGCTATCACGCACCAGCTGAAAAAATCCTTCGCGCCGGATGAAGGATTTTTTCACCTGGTGCGTTGGGCGGTGGGACCAAAACAATTCATCAGGGGAAATACGTCCATGCGCCTTATCATCATCGCTTGCCTTGCTGCATCCATCGGCACCCCCGCCGCCGCGCAAGACACCCCGGCGGCCCCGCCAAAGGACTGGAGCATCTCTGCCTCCGGCGGCTCCACCATTTTTGCCGGGGCCGGGGATCAACCCTTTGCCAGCCTTGGCGTCACCCGGCATTTCGGCGACAGCTATGTCCGCCTGACCGGAACCTACATCGATGGCGGCAGCGACGATGGCGCGCCATTGTCCACCGTTCCCGCCTCGACGCGCCAGCTCACTTTGGGCGCGGGCACCTATTTTGGCGCGGTCGGTGTCGATGGCTATGTCTCGCTCGGCGACCGCAAATTCGACCGCCGCGCCTTTACCACGCGCACTGGCCAGACGATTGCGCTGGACAGTGACGGATCGTCCTTCGGTGCCGGCCTGTCGCTCAGCTACGAAATCCCCCTCGGCGACCGCGGCGTGCTCGCGCCCTTTATTGCCGGGGATTACAGCCGCATCAGCATCGCGCGCGCGCTGGCCCTGCCCGGCGGTACCAGCCTGGGCGAAGAATCGCGTGAGGATGGCGTGACGGGGTCGCTCGGCGCCAGCGCGCTCTGGCTGTTCGGTCCCGACCAGCGCCACAGCATCGGCCTCTACACCGCCGCACTCGCCAGCTCGAACAACAGCGCCTACAACGGCACCAATGCCCAACGCGCTACCGCACTCGGCATCGGCGACCGCCCGGGTGTCAGCGACGAATGGCTGGAATATGGCGTAACCGCCGCCTTCGGCCTGTCGGACGCGGTTGACCTGCAACTGGGCGCCGTGCGCACCGCCGGCTTCCTGGGGCCAGAAGCGACCTCGCTGACCGGCGGACTGAGTTTCCGGTTTTAAGCGGGGGGGAGGCTTGTCCGGGGGGATGTCCGCTTTCCTTTCCGGGCAACCCCGCGCGCCCCTCACAAGGGGGCTTTCCTACATCGCCGCCGCCTGTCATTCCCTTCGCCTCCGCTCGTCCAGCCTGTTGGATTCGCCGCGCCGCGGCATTCGTGCCACCGGGGCGGCGAGGGGATAGGGGGGTATGATTATACTTTCTGAAGAATCCGCCATTTTTTGAGCGACCGCCCTCCCAAGCCGGACAGACCGGGGGGATAGGGGGCATGTTTATACTTTCTGAAGAATCCGCCATTTTTTGGCGCTCCGTTCCCCGGCGCAGGCCGGGGCCCAGTGCGTCGCCCACCGACTTTGCCCATGCCCCCTGTGGTGGACCCCGGCTTGCGCGGGGGAACAGCGTCCAACGCACCCCCCCATGGTTAACGCCCCCTTTACCCTCTTCTGCCATGCCAATCCGCGTAAAGAACCGCATTTGGGGGAATTTGCGCGTGGGCGCCTTGACATTGCTTCGTAATTCGCTGGGCATGTTGGAGCTCGACCCCAAATGGGCCGACGCGCAGCAGGCCGCGCAATTCCGTTCAATGTGCAAAAACATCATGGAAACCACGCCGGTCGTCCTGCTGCTGATGGTCGGCGTCATGCTGCTGTTCTGGAACACCGAAATGCGCGCCGTCATTGGCGGTGCGGCGATCATGATGATCATCTTGCTCGCGACGCTGCACCTGACGCTGCCCGGCCTGCCTTTTGCGCGCTTTGGCCGCATCGGCCTCGCGGGGGAGGCGCGGCTGCATCAGATTTTCGCCATCGCCAGCGCCGCCGTGTGGGGCATCATCGGCGTCGCGGCGATGGAGGTGGCGGACAGCAGTACCGAAATCTTCGTTATCGCCACCATGATCGGGGTGATTTCCACCGGCGGCCTGTCCAACCTTTATCTGCCGCACAATGCCTTTGCCTTCATGGCTATTGTCGCGGGCGCGCTGATGTTCGGGCTGTGGCGCTCGCCCCAGGAATTTAACGCCGCCATGTATGGCTGCATCATCCTTTATGTCGCGATGCTGCACCACGGCTTTGTCCGTCTCGCGGGCTTTATGATGCAGCAGGTGCGCGATTCGGCCGCGCTCGCCGAAGCCGAAGCCGCGCGCCGCCGCGAGCGGGAGGAACAGCTGCAGGCCGAACAGGCGCGCGCCGCCGAAGTCGCCGCCGCGCGCGAACAGGAACGCGAAAGCGCGCAGGCTGCGCGCCACGCCGCCATGCTGGCGCTCGCCGAACGCTTTCAGACCGAGGTTGTCGCGGTGGTCCGCGCGCTTGCCGATGGCATGCACCAGCTCACCAGCGCGGCCGAAGCGATGCAGCGCATCACCGGCGAAACCGGCGAACGCGTCGCCACCGTGCGCCAGTCGGCGGGCGAGGCGAATCAGGCGGTGCAACAGGTCGCCGCCGCCGCGTCGCAGCTGCGCGATGCCGTCGCGCATATCCATAGCGAGGTCGCCGCGCAGCGCGAGGCGGCCAGCGCTGCTGCTTCGGCTACCGGGGCAGGGGTGGCGCACGTCCGCACCCTCACCAGCGACGCCGCAGGCATGGCCGATCTCGTTCAGGTCGTCACCGACATCGCGCGCCAGACCAATATGCTGGCGCTGAACGCCAGTATCGAGGCCGAACGCGCGGGCGAGGCGGGACGCGGCTTTGCCGTCGTCGCGCGCGAGGTGAAGGGGCTGGCCGCCGAAGCGCAGGAGGCCATCGGGCGCATTGGCGGCTTCGTCGCCGGGGTGCGCGAACGCATGGGAACCGCGGACCGCAAAATGGCCGATGTCGCGACGCAAGTGGACACCATCACCGACCGCGCGGCGCAGATCGCCGTGACCGTCAGTCAGCAAAGCAGCGCCACGGGCGCGATCGACAGCAGCGCCGCGCGGGCCGCTAGCCACAGCCGCGCTGTCGCCGATGCCATTGGCGTGGTCGCCGAACGCACCGTTGAAAGCGGCGCGGTGGTCAGCCAGCTTGGCGATGTCGCGCGCTTGCTCGCGCAGGAAACAGCGGCGCTCGAGCGGCTCAGCGCGGGCTTTCTCGATCGTCTGCGCGCCGCTTAGGATAAACCGCTCGCAACCGCGCGCCGCCTGCGATAGGCCGGGTGCGCATGACCAGCGCGGCGCCCGCTTCTCCCGTCACCCTCGATGCCGCCGCCGAAGGGCGCGCGCTGCGCTTTGTGCTCGTCACCCTGCTGCTCAACTCCATGTCGTTCGGGATCATCATCCCGGTGATGCCGCGGCTGGTGATGCAGCTGGCTGACGTGGGGATTGCCGAAGCGACCGCGATTGGCGGGTTGGTTGCGGTCACTTTTGCGCTGTTTCAGTTTGTTTGCGCGCCAATTGCAGGCAATCTGTCCGACAGGTTTGGCCGTCGTCCGGTGCTGCTGCTGTCGCTGTTCGGCTTTGCCGTCGATTTCCTTATTCTGGCGTTCGCCCCCACCCTTTTTTGGCTTTTCGTTGCGCGCGCGTTGACCGGCATCTTTGGCGCGATCAACGGCCCGGCACAGTCGGTCGTCGCCGACATTACCGCTCCGGACGAACGTTCGCGCCGCTTTGGGTTGATAAGTGCAGCATTTGGCATTGGATTCGTGCTCGGCCCTGCACTGGGCGGCGTCCTCGGCGAACTGGGCTTGCGGGTGCCCTTCTACGCCGCGACCGCGCTCGCCTTCGCCAATTTCGTCTACGGTCTTGTCGCGCTTCCCGAAACCCTGGCGCTGGACCAGCGCCGTGCTTTTGACTGGCGGCGCGCCAATCCGGTGGGGGCGCTGCTCATTATTCGCCGCCTGCCCGGCATCGGCGGCGTCGCACTTGTCTATTTGCTGTGGCAGGTCTCAAGCCTCATCTATCCGATGCTGTGGAGCTATTATGCCGCCGACCGTTACGGCTGGTCGCCGGGCCTAGTCGGCGGATCGCTCGCGCTCGTCGGCATGACAATGGCAGGGACGCAAATCTTTGCCGCCAAGCGCATCATCGCAGCGCTGGGCGATCGCCGCGCCGCACTGCTGGGGCTCGCCACTGCCAGCGTCATCATGGCGGTGCTGGGTTGGACCGACCGCGCGCTGGTCGCGGTGCTGATGATCCTGCCGCTCGGCGTTCAGTCGCTCGTGCACCCTTGCCTGACCGCAATGATGACGCGTCGCGCCAGCGCGTCGAACCAGGGTGAGCTGCAGGGTTTTGCGACTGCGGTGATGGCGCTCGGCTCTATAGCCGCGCCGCTCATCTACAATCCGCTGCACGCGCGCTTTGCCGGACCGAACCCGCCGTTCGCGCTCGATGGCATTGCTTTTTTCGTCGCGGCCGCGCTGGCGCTATCGGCGCTCGCAATATTGACGCTATTGCGTCCGGCGGATCAGATACCGCCTGCGGTCACCGGATAACCTGCCGCTTGAAGTCCCGACGTCACCTCGGCGATGCAGGCCGATACTGTGGCCGCATCGGTGGCGCGCACGACAAAGTTGGCCCCTACGCGCCCCTCGCGGAAAAAAGGATAGCTGCCGATAGCCACACCCACATGGGCCTTTTCAGCGGCGCGTAGCATGTCAGCAACCTCGCTTTCGGGTACCCACGCGCCGATGGTTTCGGCGACCAGCGGCGCACCGCCTTCAAGCTGGCCCGATAGCGCATCGAGCATCCCGGCCGTAATGTGCGGCACCCCCGCCATGACGAACATATTGGCGATGCGGATACCCGGCGCGCCGGACATGCGATTGGGGATCAGGTCTGCACCGGCGGGCACGCGTGCCATGCGCAGCCGCGCCTCGGTCAGCCCGCCGCGCGTTTCATAATAACGCTCCAATATTGCACGCGCCTGCGGGTGGACTTCCACCGCGACACCCAGCGCCTTGGCTACCGCATCAACGGTGATGTCGTCATGCGTCGGACCAATGCCGCCGGTGGTGAACAGATAATCATAGCGCGTGCGCAGCGCGTTGACCGCTGCAACAATTTCTTCTTCGATATCGGGCACAACGCGCACCTCGCGCAGACGGATTCCCTGCGCGTTCAGCCAAACGCCGATCTGAGCGACATTTTTGTCCTGCGTGCGGCCCGACAATATTTCGTCGCCGATTACCAGCACGGCGGCGGTCCAGATGCGATCGTTGGTCATGGCTGCGGCCTTATCGCTGCATCATGACAACACAAGCGTCTTTGACAGAAATCAGGGTAGGGAGCTGAGCAGGTCGAGGAGCGGGGCTTCCATGCGCCGGACCGCTGCATCCTTGCTACGCATCACGTCAACCAGCAGCGGCATGGCAAAGGCACGGCTGTTGTGGAGCGCCGCCAGCCCCGCGAGCGACGCATAGGGTTCGCGCCAGCGCGGCGCATCGTCAGGCTTTAGTCGATTGAAGAACGCCGCCAATTGCTCGTCGCTCAGCTTTCCGCTCGCGGCAAGGAACAGCACCGGGCGCGTCAGCCGTCGGCTTTCGCCATGGACATAGCTATGCCCACTGTGCGGGGCGACTTGGACGGCGATCGCGCCGAGCATCTGGGCGGCATCGTCAGGGTGAAGATCGGGGTTCAGCGCCAATTGCATCATCAGATCGGCACCATGCGCGATGCCGTGGCGCCACCCTGCGCCTTCAACATAACCCCTGTAGTCGGTCACGCTGTGCAGATAGGCGGTTGCCGTTTCGGCCAAGGCGCGGCGTTCGGAAGGGGTGAGCAGAATATTGATCCGGTCATAGCGAGCGACCTCGGCCAATGCGATAATCGCGAAGGGCCGCCGCACTCCATACGGATCAGCGCTGTCATCGTCTAGAATAGCCATCAGCTGACTATGGGCACGCTTGACCAGCGCGGCTGGAAAACCCTCGCTGCGCATCGCCTTTGCCAACGCCGAAAAGGCAAAATCGTCGCGCGCGTGTGGGTCGGAGTCAGCAAGGCAAGCGATGAGCGCATCGAGTTTTGCGGGTTCAGCAACCAACGCCGCTGCATCGTAGAGCGCTGCCTGGCGCTCAGCGGCCGCCACAGGGCAGGGCGAGGCTTCGTTCGCTTGCGCCGCCGCTGGGAGCGCCAGCGCCGCCAATGCCAATATGCCTTTGGTTATCAAGCCCGCCAACCTTCAAAAAAATGACCCGGCGGATTGCGCCGCCGGGTCCCGTAAATCCTTGCCTGTCTGGCCCGCTTATTCGCGGTTGCCCAGCAGGTTAAGCAGGAAGGTGAACATGTTGACGAAGTCGAGGTACAGCGTCAGCGCGCCCATCACCACCGATTTGCCGACAAAGTCGGTGCCCTGCACATAGAAATACATGCTCTTGATCTTCTGCGTGTCATAGGCGGTCAGGCCAGCAAACAGCAGCACGCCGATCACGCTGATCGCCAATCCAAGAGCAGTCGACTGTACAAACAGATTAATCAGCATCGCCACAATGATGCCGACAACGCCCATGATCAGGAACGTGCCAAAGCCCGACAGATCCTTCTTCGTGGTGTAACCATAGAGGCTGAGCCCCAGAAAGGCTGCCGCCGTCGCGAAGAAGGTCTGCGCAATCGACGTCCCCGAAAAGGCGAGGAAGATCGTCGACATCGACAGACCCATTACTGCTGCATAGACCCAGAACAGCGCCTGTGCTGCACCAGTTGACAGCTTGTTGATGCCAAAGCTCAGCACCATGACAAACGCCAAGGGAGCCAGCATGACTACCCACATCAACGGGCTGCCGATCATCGACTGGGTGAAGCCCGACTGATAGGCCAGCAGGGCGACAATGCCGGTCAGCAGCACGCCCGAGGCCATATAGTTGTAGACCGACAGCATGTACGACCGCAGACCAGCGTCAACGGCCGCGTCCATCTCGGCCGCAGACGTCGGGAAGCCGGCGGCCGTAGCGCGCGGGTCGTTCCAATTAGCCATTGTTTCAATCTCCATAACCAGCCAGCCAATACCGGCCGTGGTGGCAATATCGGGGCATTTGCCTTCGCATTCAAGCGAAACCGGTATGCTGCATTAACGGATTTGGTGGCATTTGGTTGCCCCGGTCAGCGCCGCGCGGCCACAAGCGCGGCGGCTACCGCCGAAACATCGGCCCAGCAGCGGGCAAAGCCATCGGCATCGCCATAATATGGGTCGGCGACGGCCTCTCCGGTTCGCCCCGGCACCATGTCCAGCATCAGGGCCAGTTTGGCACGGCTGTTCTGCGGGGCCATGGCTTTAAGGTCCGCCAGATTCTCATGGTCAGCGGCCAGGATGAGGTCGAAGCGCTCAAAATCTTCGCGGTCAATCTGCCGGGCGGCCAGTCCGCCGATATCTACGCCGTGCGCCTTGGCAATTGCTTGTGCCCGCCGATCTGGCGCACGGCCGATGTGCCAATCGCCAGTCCCGGCCGAATCAAGTTCGGCCCAGATAGCGGCGTCGGCAAAGGCAGCGCGCGCGGCCCCCTCGGCCAGCGGCGACCGACAGATATTGCCGAGGCACAGAAACAGGATTGATTGCATTGACGACGCTTCCCTTGACTTCAAAGCCTGCTAGCAGGGTGGAAATAGAGCATAAACATATGGGAGTGGAAATGGTGGCGACCGATAAGCACGATCCGGCTGCGGCCCAGCGCGAGCCGCAGGCCAGCGGCTATAGCTGGTATGTGTTGTTCGTTCTCGTCATCGTTTATATCCTCAATTTCATCGACCGCCAGATTGTCAGCATATTGGTTGTTGATATTCAGCGCGATCTGGGCCTCACCAATTCGCAAATGGGGTTCCTTGGCGGTGCGGCCTTTGGCGTTTTCTATGCGCTGTTCGGAATTCCGCTTGGCCGCCTTGCAGACAATTGGAGCCGGGTTAAGCTGCTGAGTATCGGCCTGACGCTATGGTCGGCGATGACCGCGCTATCGGGGTTCGCCAAAAATGGTGCACAGCTGGGCCTTGCGCGAATGGGCGTCGGCATCGGCGAAGCGACGGCCAGCCCATCGGCCTACTCGCTGATTTCAGATTACTTCCCCAAACGCCAGCGCGCGACCGCGCTCGCCATCTATTCGTCAGGTCTCTACCTTGGCGGTGGCATCTCGCTATTCATCGGTGCCACTATCAAGGAGGGGTGGAATCAAGCCTATCCCGGCGGCGGTCCATTGGGGTTGGTGGGCTGGCAAGCGGCGTTCCTCGCGGTGGGCTTGCCGGGGCTACTCGTCGCGCTTTGGGTGTTCAGCTTGAAAGAGCCCAAGCGCGGTGCGATGGACGGCACTCCTGTCACCATGTCGCCGACACCGTTCAAGGACTTTGTCCTTGACCTATCGACCATCGTCCCGCCCTTCACTTTGATCGGCGCGTCAAGGCGCGGCCTCGGCGCACTGGGCATCAATGTGCTGGCGGCGGCACTGCTCGGCATATTTGCCTGGTTCATGATCCGGTTGACCGATAGTCCACTGACGCCAGAGCCAGACACTTTGCCGCAATGGTCGGCGGTGGCGGTCGGCTTTTATGCTGTTTTTTCCTGGGCAACCAATTTGCGTGCGCGCGATCCTGCGACTTTCAAGCTCATCTGGGGAACGCCTGCGTTCCTCTGTACGGCACTGGGTTACGGCCTGATTGCTTTATCGAGCTATGGCCTTGCCTATTGGACCGCGCCTTATGCCGAGCTGGTGATGCAGCTACCCAAGCAGGAACTGGCCTTCATCTTGGGTTCGTTCGCAGCGCTCAGTGGTTTTTTGGGCGTCATCATGGGCGGGCGGCTTGCCGATTATTTGCGCGCGCGCAATCCGGCGGGACGGCTTATCGTCATCATGGTTGGCGTGCTCGGACCGGTCATCCCGATCTGGGTTGCGTTCACGACCAGCAGCGCAGCGCTTTTCTATGGGCTGAATTTTGTCGCCGGATTGCTGGGCAGCGCAGCATTGGGTGCGGCGGCGGCGACAACGCAGGATCTCGTCCTGCCGCGCATGCGCGGGACGGCGACTGCGGTGTTTTTCCTTGCCACTACGCTCATCGGCTTAGGTTTCGGCCCGTATGTCGTCGGACAGATTGCCGATCTGACCGGCACGATGATCGACGGCAAGATGGTTGGCAATTTGCGTGCCGGGATATTGTCGCTGATCGGGGTGGTGCCGGTGGCGATGGCGCTGCTCATCTATGCCTATCGCAGCGTGCCGCAGGCCGAAGCGACGCTGATTGATCGCGCCCGCGCGGCAGGGGAGGCAATTTAGGCGCTTATTCTGGCCCGAAAACGCCGCACACCTTGCGACCGCCGCTGTTGCCGGTGGGATCAGTTTTGTAATCGTCGGCCGACGCATGGATAATGAACGCCGCCCCGTCACCGTCCATTAGACCGCCATTGCCGGTCAAGGTGGCGTCGGGGATGGTCACCGTCACGCGCCCAATCAGGCCAGCTTCGACTTCCAAATTGGGCAGATCACCCCGATGTGCACCATTGGGATTGTCGGCGCCATGTTCGGCGCCGGTCGGGTTCCAATGTGGCCCCGCACTCATAAAGTCCGGAGCCTCGCATTTGCCGACGCTGTGGATGTGCATGCCATAGATGCCCGGCTGAAATTCGCGGGCGACAATTTCCAGCCTTAATCCCTTGCCATCGCGGAAAATGTCGACGCGGCCGCGATCATTGCCGCCGGCTTCCATCAGGTGCGCTACGGCATCAGGCTTTGGAATGTCCGCGGTTGAACCAGCACCGCCGCGCAGGGACGCGCATCCGGTCAACATAATGGCCAGGACTCCCGCGGCAATGGCGGTTTTCAGATTGCTTTTCATCGCGACACTCCTTGGCCTACAGGGTCAACGGGATATCCACCGTTTCGTTCCCAGCTTAACCGATGAGCGGCGCGGCGCAATGACATTGCGCCAACGAAAAAGGGCTGCGGTTGCCCGCAGCCCCTGTTCAAATTCAGCAATTCGTATCGGCGTCAGAAAACGCGGGCATACCGTTCGTTACCAACAAAGCCGATCTTGCCGACACCGCTGCGCTTGACCACCGCAATGACGCGGTCGACAACGATGTAGCGGGCGAAAGGATCGGGCTCGATCTGCAGTTCAGGCTCGACCGGCAGCGTCTTGGTCTGCTGGAGATAAACATCCAGCTGTGCCAAATCGACCGGCGTACCATTCCACATGATCGTGCCACCGGCATCGATGAAAATCTTATTCTTATCTGGCTCGACTGCATTTTGCGGATTGGGATCCGGCGTTGGCAGGTCGATTTTCACCGCGTGCGTCTGGACCGGAATGGTGATGATGAACATTATGAGCAACACAAGCATGACGTCGATCAACGGCGTCGTGTTCATGTCCATCATCGGTGCATCATCACCGTCTTTGCGTACACTAGCACCCATGGGGAACTATCCTTTGAATAAAATTACAGCCGACCCAGCGTGCCCGACCCGGGCGCCGGTTCGGAAATGAAGCCGATTTTCTGGAACCCGGCGAACTGCATCGTGTAAATAACCCCGCCAATGCACTGGTAGGGCGTATTGATGTCGCCGCGGATGTGCACTTCGGGGAAATTTTCGTCGGTGATGTTTTCGACGCCACCAATATCTTCGAGCAGCTTTTCCAGCTTGTCCTGACCACGGGTCAGCAATTCGCGCGAATCAATCAGCGTTTGACCCCAGTAAACCTCGCAAGCCGCTGCATTCGACGAATTACCACGAATGGAGAGCAGCACATTTTCCGGTTTTGTCGTCGTTGGCTCAAAAGCCACGTCGGGCAGCTTCAAGTCGACCGTTTCCAGCACCACCGGAACGGTGATGAGGAAGATGATCAGCAGCACGAGCATGATATCCACGAGCGGAGTCGTGTTGATTTCATACATCGGCTCTTCTTCGCCGCCATCCTTGCCTACACTCATGCCCATGGGCTTAGCATCCTGTTCTCAATAGTCTTAGTTACGCGAAAAAAGCTGGCAGCGCCCGGGGTGTTACCGGGCGCTGCCATTGCTTTTCCTCAGGCTTTGGCCGGAGCCGCCTTGGCAGCAGCAGCAGGAGCTGCAGGCATAGACGGCTTCACCTGCCCATTTGACATGATCGAGCCGAGCACGTCATTGGCAAAGGTCGACAGGTCGCGAGCAATGGCCTTGTTGCGGCTCTGCAGCCAGTTGAACGCGAGCACCGCAGGCACGGCGACGATCAGACCGATGGCAGTCATGATCAACGCTTCACCGACCGGACCGGCAACGGTGTCGATCGACGCCTGACCCGACGCACCGATTTTTACCAGCGCGCGCAAAATACCGATAACCGTCCCGAACAGGCCGACGAACGGTGCGGTCGAACCCACGGTGGCGAGGAAGGCCAGGCCGCCGTTGAGCTTCGAGTTGATGTGGTTCTGCGAGCGCTCAAGCGTGCCGTGCATCCAGTCATGCGCTTCGACGGGGTCGGTCAGCTTGTTATGCTCTTCGTTGGCGCGCAGACCATCTTCGACAACCTGGCGATAGGCGCTGTTCTTTTCCAGCTTTGCCGCGCCTTCGGCGAGCGTCGGCGCACGCCAGAAACCCTGCGCGACGGCCTTGCCCTGCTTCATAACCTTGTTCTGCTCGAGCAGCTTGGTGAACAGAATATACAGCGTGCCGATGAACATAATGAGCATGACCAAGAAGGTCACCTGCGACACGATGCCGCCCTCGCACAGCGCGGGGAGCAGACCATAAGGGCTGTCGCCTTCTTTCACGACGCATGCCGAGGCCGGCATCAGGCCGAAGCCGCCTTCGTGGCCACCGGCAGCGGCAGCAGTGGAAATCAGATCGAACATTGCTTTACTTCCCTCTCAAAAATCAAAAACGGTTAAACTATCGGGCCCAATCGGCCCGTCACGTCATTCCTTCGGAATTTGCCAACGAACGCGGTTCGAATAGCTACCCGTGGTCGGGTTGCCGTCGCGGTCGAGTGCGGGATCAAAGCGCGCACGGCGCGTCACCAGCTTGCAGGTTTCCTGATCGAGGTCGGCATGGCCGCTCGACGATGTGATATCGCAACCGGTTACCCGGCCATCAGCGCCCACCGTAACGCGGAACCCGGTGGTACCTTCACGCTCTTCGCGCTGCGCCCGTGCCGGATAGTCGTCATTCGTCGCCCAGCGACCCGGGTTGCCCTTAGCTTTGGCCGGCGCAGACTTATTAACCGCCGGCGGAGCTGGCGGAGCTGGCGGCGTAATCACCGGAGTAGGCGGCGCGGGCGGCGGCGGCGTTGGCGTGGTGTCGCGCAACGTGTTCGACGAAACCGGCGGCAATACTGACGGTGGTACCACCACCGGCGGTGGCGGCGGAAGCTTGTTGTCCGGCGGCGGCGGCGGCGGCGGCTCTTCCGGCGGCGGGGGCTCCTCGACGTCGATAACATCGAGCTTTTCTGCCAACTTCTTGACGATTTGGATGTTAAGCCCAGTCACCAGGCCATAGCCCAATGCTGCGGTCAACAGCCCCACCAAGACGATGGCGACTACCCTGTTTTTAGGGTCAACTGAATCACCATATGCCATTCAGGAACGACGCTCCTTGCTAGATCATCCTGATTATACCAATCCGGACGGAGGCAAAGAATAACCCGGGGCCCAAAAAGCTCCCCATCCCAATCCATGCACCCGGCGAATGCTGACCAGCTATTATTGCTTTTTCCGGTCAGTTCTTCACGTCCTATCGCGGCAATGCCGAGTTCGCAAACCCTTTATCAAGGGTTAAGATTGGGCCTACCATAGTGGCACAGCCAGTCCATCTAGCCGCTTACAAGGATGTAAACAGATGCGTTTCCCGATCCCCGTGGTTGCTGTCAGTCTGATGTTTTTCGTCGGGATTCCAGCCTATTCGCAACAACGTCCGGCGCCACCAGCAGCGATGGTTCCAGCGACCGCCAGTCCGTTCAGCTATGCCGATGTTGCCGATCTGGCGACTATTGCGCCGCTGGTGGTCGATGCTCGCGTCCGGTCGGCGAGCGCACTGCCGCCAGAGCGTGCGCTGGGAATCGGTCCGGACAAAGTGCGAATCTATGTCGAGGCCGACGTGATCGCGCTGATTCGCGGCGCCGGGCCGCTCGCTGCACGAATCGCCTGGCTTGTGGACCTACCCCGCGATGCCAAGGGAAGGCCGCCCAAGCTCAACAAGCAGCGTCTGCTTGTCTTTGCGCGCCCGGTGTCGACTGGCCAGATCGCTCTGGTTGCCCCCGATGCGCAGTTGGCATGGGATAATCCGACCGACGCGCTGGTCCGACGCGTTGTTGGCGAAGTGGTCAAGACTGGTGCGCCAACGAAGGTGACCGGCATCGCCAACGCCTTTCATCAGGCTGGAACATTGCCCGGCGAGGGCGAAACCCAGTTCTTTGTCGAAACAGCGAGTGGCGAACCGTTGACCCTCTCGGTCATCAGCGCGCCCGGCCGAGCGCGCCAGTGGGCAGCCGCATTTGGCGAGATTGTTGATGGCAACGCAGCAGTGCCTGCGCGCGATACTCTGGGCTGGTATCGTTTGGCTTGCGAGCTCCCGCGCGCCCTGCCACCCGGAACGTTGGTAGGGGCTGGCCCCCGCGAGCAAGCTGCCGCGATCGCCGACTATCGCTTCGTGCTGGAACAGCTTGGCGAATGCAGACGCAACCGGACGCCGTCTTTAAGGCGCTAGGCGTGCGTTGACTGAGTGGCAAAAGGCGATAGGGGCGCAGCAGCGCGGCGTTTGGCCCGTGCTTTACCGGAGACTTTGCTCATGCCGCCACGCTTGCCTAGCCAAACCAGCGCTGCTCCGCTTCGTGTTGGTTTGGCTGGTATTGGCGTCGTCGGCGCTGGCGTGGTCAAGTTGCTTGAGACCAATGCTGCACTGATCGCGCGCCGCGCGGGCCGGCCGGTCCAAATAGTCGCAATAAGTGCGCGCGACCGGCATCGCGACCGCGGCATTGACCTTTCCCGCTATCGCTGGATCGACGATATGCAGGCGCTGGCTAATGACCCTGATGTCGACGTTGTGATCGAGATGATCGGCGGCGCTGACGGTCCGGCGCTGACGCTGGCGCGGCAAAGCATCGCAGCGGGCAAGGCATTTATCACCGCCAACAAAGCAATGATTGCGCACCATGGACTCGATCTGGCCGGCGCGGCCGAAGCGCGTGACACGCCGCTGAAATATGAAGCCGCCGTCGCAGGCGGCATTCCTGTTATTAAGGCCATACGCGAGGGCGCGTCGGCGAACGAGATCGCGCGCGTGTATGGCATCCTTAATGGCACCTGCAATTATATCCTGACGCTGATGGAGCGCGAAGGCGCGGACTTTGCCGAGGCATTGGCGGCGGCGCAGGCGCAGGGATATGCTGAGGCCGATCCTTCGTTCGATATTGACGGGGTTGATGCTGCACACAAATTGTCGATCCTCGCCGCGCTGTGCTTCGGCACGCGCCTCGATTTTGGCGCTGTCGGGATTGAGGGGATACGCGATCTTATTGCCGCCGACATCCGCGAGGCAGAAGCGCTCGGGCATCGGGTTCGACTGATCGGCATGGCGGAACGGAACGGCCATGCCCTTTACCAGCAGGTTCAGCCGTGCTTGGTGCCTTCCGACCATCCGCTCGCTTATGTTCCCGGCGCACTCAATGCTGTGGTCGCTGAAGGCAATTTTGTAGGGCGGCTGTTCTTCGAGGGTGCAGGCGCGGGAGCAGGGCCAACCGCATCGGCCATCGTCGCTGACATCATCGATATCGCCCGCGATGAATATGGTCCTGCCTTTGCGATGCCGGTGGATGCGCTCGACGCCGCCGAACCGGCCGACCCCGGCTTACGCGAAGGCAAGCATTATGTCCGCCTGATGGTAGAAGACCGCGTCGGCGTGCTCGCTGAAATTGCCGCGGCAATGCGCGATGCCGGGGTGTCGATCGAAAGCTTCATTCAGCGCGGTCAAGATTCGGACGGTGAGGGCGTTGTCATGGTGCTGGTCACCCATCGGTGCAAAACATCGCGCGTTGCCGCTGCGCTGGCCGCGTTGGGCGCAACCCCGCACGTCATCGGCGCCCCTATGCACATGCCGATCCTCGACCTATAGTGTAGCGTGGGACGACCAAGGGGGAAAAATGACAGCAATTCAATTGCGCGCGGCGTTCGGCCACGCGAAGGCACTGGCGGTTAAGGACTGGCAGGCGTTGCTGCTTTATCTCGCGCTGGGGGTGCTGGTCCCCTATCTTTTGCATGCTGGCGAACCAACCCTGTCTTTGCGCGCGCTCGTCGCCGTGGTTGCAAGCGGTGGTTATTTCGGCGGATCGCTTGCTGGACCATTTTACCTTGCAGCGATCATTGCCGTGCTGTGGACGGCGGCTCAGTTTGCGCTGTGGAACGCCTTACTGCCTGACCTGCGAGAAGGACCGGTTAGTGAGATCATGTACGCACTGGTGGCCGGGGTGGCCTATCTGGTCTGCTATATCGTCGCCAGCTTCCTGATCGCGGTGCTGCCCGGCTTGGCACTGGGTCTGGCGCTTGAGCCGCTGCGCTTGTCGGGCAGCGACGGCATGATGATTGCGGCCGGCATCCAGACGCTGGTCAATTTGGGGTTGGGCGCGTTCATTGGTGCGCGGTTGTGGCTTACTGGACCAATTATGGCAGCGAACGGAGACATGAACCCTATACCCGCGCTGATGGAATCATGGCGGCGAACGGCACCGTCGTGGGGCAAGCTATTCCTCCTTTACTTCTTTCTCCAGTTGGTAGCGACGCTTGCTTTTGTCGGCCTGTTCGCGGCGGGGAGCGCAATCATATTGGCAGACCCGCAGGGTGAAGGCTGGGGCGAAACCGCGATGGCTGTAGTCTGGTTGCTGTTCTGGTTGGTCGTCTTCGCGGTGCAGGCGTTGCTCGCGGGCGGGATGTATCTGGCGAGTCAACGCGAAACCGACGCCCAAGTGTTTGCCTAGGTATCACCTGGGCGGCGTTTCCCCCGCTGCTTCAGCCTCAGCGGCGCGCGCGGCCTCCATCGCCTTGACATGCTCGAGCAGCGCATTGGGCCGGGCGCGTGGGAACAGAACGCCATCTTGTCCGAACCAGTTATAGGGCAACTTGTCCAACGACATTGTCTTGGGTTCGGGAGCGCGCGGAATCGAATCGCGCGTCGACTCGCCGACGCCCGCAATGTCGCGCAGCTCGGGCGACAGGCGGTTATCGGAGGTATCGCTGCCGCACACCACGATGTTGCCGTCCTCTGCGGGTTTGCAACGGCGAATGGGGCTGTAGGCCTCCTTCGCCTTGTCGATCATTGCCTGAGTATCGACCGGACCTTGCACGGGCGCCGCTGCTTCGGCCTGCATTGTCATCAACGTGGCCAATAGCGCCGCCACACCACTCGACAAGGGCAATTTCCCTTCCTAAGGCCCCGCTGCAACCATTCCCCGACCGCTGCCTAACCCAACGGAGTCCGCTTGACCATGACCGAACGCAGCCAGACGCTTGACCGCGTACTTGTCCTCGAAATGGTGCGCGTCACGGAATCGGCGGCCATAGCGGCCTCCAAGCTGATCGGGCGCGGCGATGAAAAGGCGGCAGATGCCGCGGCAGTCGAGGCCATGCGCGCAGCACTTAACAGCCTCTACATGGACGGCACGGTGGTAATAGGCGAGGGCGAGCGCGACGAGGCGCCGATGCTGTTCATTGGTGAAAAGGTCGGCAACGCGCCGGGCAAAGGACCCAAGATCGACATCGCGCTCGACCCGCTGGAAGGGACCACCATTTGCGCCAAGGCTGGGCCCAACAGTCTGGCTGTGCTGGCGATTGCCGAGGAGGGCAATCTGCTCAACGCGCCCGATGTCTATATGGACAAGATTGCGGTTGGCCCCGGCTATCCGGCCGGCGTCATCGACCTCGACAAATCGGTCGCCGACAATATCCGCGCAATCGCCGCGGCAAAGGGTGTCGAACCGCACGAGATTATAGCCTGCGTGCTCGACCGGCCGCGTCATGAAAAGATCATTGCCGAGCTGCGCGAGCTGGGTTGCGGCGTGGTGCTGATCGGCGATGGCGATGTGGCCGGCGTCATTGCGACGACGGACCCCGACACGACCATCGATGTGTATATGGGAACCGGCGGTGCGCCCGAAGGTGTGCTCGCCTGCGCCGCGCTGCGCTGCGTCGGCGGCCAGTTCAAGGGCCGCTTGCTGTTCCGCAACGAGGCCGAACGGAGCCGGGCGCGCAAATGGGGCATCACCGACCTCGACAAACAATATGACATCCGCGAGCTCGCCAAGGGCGATGTGATCTTTGCCGCGACGGGCGTCACCGACGGCTCGCTGCTCGCCGGGGTCAAGCGGCTGAAGGGCGGCAAGATGACGACAGAGAGTGTTGTTATGCGCGCGTCGTCGGGCACCGTACGCTGGATCAAAGGCGAACACCGCCTCGGCTAAAACACCCCCGCGGCCATTCCTGTTGCCAGCGCCGCGCCCAATTGCTCTGCCGCTGCCAACTCCGCCGCGCCAATCACTTTTGTTGCCCAGATCGCGTCACCGGTCTGTGCGCCGGTGATTACTATTGTCCCTTCGGCGATGCGGCGCAGGCGCAAGCCGGTGGCGATGCGGTCGAGCTGGCGCTGCGCGCCGGTGCCGTCGCTGCCGGCGCAGATAATGGTGGCATAGGGGCGGCCTTCGATCTGGCCGAGCACGGCATAATAATTGCGGTCGAACATTTCCTTCATCGCGCCCGACAAGGTCGCAAGATTTTCGGGGGCAACAAACAGGTAGGCGTCGGCTGCCAGTAGCGTGTCGGCGCTGACATCGTCGGCGCGGCGGAGATCGATGGCGACTTCGGGCGCAGCCATGGCCCCGCGCGCCGCTGCGCGCGCCAGCGCTTCGCTGCCGCCGGTGCGGCTGTGCCAGATGATGAGGAGGGTTTTCATAACCAGCGTCGTCATCCCGGACTTGATCCGGGATAACAAGCCCCGTTCGCTCGTTGTCCCGGATCAAGTCCGGGACGACGACAGGCTGGGGCTTGCCATTGCGTCCGGCCCAGCGCAGCATCGCAGCTGGGAGAGGGAGGATTGCATGAGCACCAAATATCGCGCGCTGCTGGGGGCGGCGGGAGCGTTGGCCTTGGCGGCACCGCTGGCAGCGCAGGACGCCGCGAGCGAGCATACGATTGCCGCGAACAAGGCGCTGGCCGCGCGGCTGGCGCTGGCGGGGGGTGAGGATCGGGCCGACGCGGCGCGCGGCAAGATTGCGGAAATCCCTGACGGCTTGATCAAAAAAGCCAATGGCGACGTGGTGTGGGACTGGCGGCCCTATGCCTTCCTCGACGCTGCCGAAGCCCCGGCGAGCGTGAACCCGTCGCTGTGGCGGCAGGCGCAGCTCAATCGCATTCACGGGCTGTTCGAAGTGGTGCCGGGCAAAATCTGGCAAGTGCGCGGCTATGATATTTCGGTGATGACCATCGTGCGCGGCAAGACCGGGTGGATCATCATCGACCCGCTGACGTCCGAAGAAACCGCCGCCGCATCGTGGCAACTGGCGATGGCGCATCTGCCGAGGCTACCGATCAGGGCGATCATCTTCACCCACAGCCACAGCGACCATTTCGGCGGCGTCGGCGGCATCGTGACGCGCGACCAGGTGGCGCGGGAGAAGATCCGCATCATCGCCCCGCACGGCTTTTCGGAAGAAGCGGTGGCAGAGAATGTGCTGGCCGGGACCGCGATGGGGCGGCGCGCCGGATATATGTTCGGCAGCTTCCTTGCGCCCGGCGAGCGGGGGCAGGTCGACACGGGGCTGGGCCCGCGCCTGCCGGCGGGGACCATCGGCTATATGGAGCCGACCGAAACGCTGCCCGAAACCGGCGGGGTGCGCGAAATCGATGGGATCAGCTTCGATTTTCTGGACGCAGGGGGAACCGAAGCGCCGTCGGAGTTCATGTTCTATATCGCCGATTACAAGGCGTTGCATACGGCGGAGGTGGCGACCAAGACGCTGCACAATGTGCTGACCCTGCGCGGGGCGCAGGTGCGCGATGCGCTGTTCTGGTCCAAGGTAATCGACGCGGCGCGGGTGAAATGGGGCGATGTCGCGCAGGTGCAACTCGCCTCGCATGGTTGGCCGACCTGGGGACAGCCACAGGTGGCCGCCTATCTGACCGAGCAGCGCAACATCTATCGCTATATCCACGACCGCACGCTGAACCGCGCCAACAATGGCGCGACGCTGCACGAGGTGGCCGACGGCGTCGCCGAAGCGCCGGGGCAGGAGCAAGCGTTTCACGCGCGCGGCTATTATGGCACGCTCAACCACAATATGAAGGCGACCTACCAGCGCTATTTCGGCTGGTGGGACGGGGTACCGGCCAATTTCAACCCGGTGCCGCCCGAGACGGCGGCGAAGGGCTATGTCGCGCTGGCGGGCGGGCCCGACAAACTGCTGAGCGCGGGGCAGGCGGCGCTGGCGAGCGGCGATTATCGCTGGGCGGCCGAATTGCTGAACCATCTGGTGTTCGCCGATCCCGCCAATGCGGCCGCGAAAGGCGCGCTCGCTTCAGCCTATGACCAGCTGGGCTATCAGGCCGAAAGCGGCGCGTGGCGCAATTATTACCTGGCCGCCGCCGCGACGCTGCGCGGCACCGAACGCGGCGGGGGCGTGAGCAATGGCCAAAGCCGCGCCTATATCGAAGGCATCCCGACCGCGTCGATCTTTGACGCGCTGGCGACGCGCTTCGATGCGGAGCGGGGACGCAAGCTGAAAGGCCAGTTCCAGTTCATCCTGCCCGATCGCGGCGAACGCGTGGCAATCGAGGTCGGCGGCGGGGTGGAATTCCCACGCTTTGGCGGCAGCTTTGCGCAGCCGACCGCGACCATCACCATCGACCGCAAAGCGCTGGACGATGTGTCGCTGGGCGCGGCGAGCTTTCCCCAGCTGCTGGCGTCGGGCGCGGTCAAGGTGGAGGGCGACATGGCCGCATTCCTGGCCTGGTTCGCGCTGCACCCCCCCGCCAACGCGCGCTTCGGGGTGGTGGTGCCGTAATCAATCCTCCCTGTCGCGAAGCGATGGGGAGGTGGTCCCGAAGGGGTCGGAGGGGCGGCACTGCAGCAGTCATGCGACACGGGTGCCATGACGCACCAAGCCCCTCCGTCAGCCTTGCAGGCTGCCACCTCCCCATGTCTGCTACGCAGCCACAGGGAGGAGTTGGCTGCCGATAAAGATACAAAAGACACCGCCGTTTTCACTTTTTCTGTATCCTTTGTATCCTTAAGCGAAGTTATCGCGGCGCGGCGGTGTCGCGCATGGCGGCGCTGGTCAGCGTCATGTCGGGGCCGCCCGCGACCGTCACCGATCCGCCGCGCGTTACGCGGATCGTTGTCACGCCGTTGAGCGCGCGGTCCATCAGCACATCATATTGCCGCGCGCGCCCGGCATCGACCGCACGGTCCCACGCCCGAACAAAGCCCAGCGCGTCGCCGCCCAAGGCCAGCGCGCGGTCGCGCAGGCGATAGGCTGCGACCCGCCCCATACCCGCCGCGCGCGCCGCCGCGCCGACCGAGCCCATCACCGACAGCGCGCGGATGAAGCGCCGCTGCGCCAGCGGCGACCAGCCACCCGCGCGGACGCGATCCATGGGCACGGGGGTGAAAGCGAAAGTGGTGCCCGACAGATCGGGATCGCTGGGCTCAACGTCGGGCGCGGGCGAGTCGGGGGAGGGGACGGTGCTCATCGGGCATGATGGAGCAAATTGCGCGCGTGTAGGAAAGGGGTTTTTGGGGGAGCGGAGGCTAGCAGGTCGGCACGTCCTATTGTGTTTGCCCGCCCGAGAGTGCCACTTACTTTCCGTAGACTTCCTTCAAAATTGCTTCGGCCATTCTGTTGTACTGGCTGGAATGATAGGCCGCAAAATCAAAGTTGCCGACTTTTGTCAGTTTTGACCTGTAATGGCTGAAATCTCTGAGTCCGCTGGAAACGACGACTTTCCGAAAAAGGATGATAAAGCTGTTGACAGACGTAACCGAAAGCAGTCCTTTACCGTCCTTTGTGGCAATCGCCCACTGCTCAGCATTTAGATTGGCTTTTATAGCACTAAGAAACATAGAAAGCTGAGAGGCGCAGTAATCAACGTACTCAATCAACGCTTCATCGTTTGATTGAGATAAAACAGATTCCTTGTCGGGTGATGGCCAGTGTTTGATTAGGGACTCATCGCCGTCGATCCTAACCAACCGTGCGAGCGCGTACGACACCATAGAGGATGTTTTCAAAACACCCTTATCGAAGAAATGTCTCTCGACCAATGCTTCAAGCGGTCCTTTCTGCCCAAGCCTAGTCACCACCCTTTTGCCTATCGAGTCCGCCGAATAGGGGTCTGTAATCACCGCAATTGCTTGCTTTAGATCAGACTTTGCGGAATTCTGGGTTGAGTTTATCTCGAGAAACAAACTCGCCTCAAAACGGCTTCGATCAGCCTGAGGTAGCCCATTTGGATAAACGATCCCAGTAGCAAGCAGGTTTTGGCGTCCACGATAAGCGCGGATTTTCTGGTCATCTTTAATATCTTCATAATATGAGAAAATTCGGTGTTGGCCGTCGATTATACCTACCGTATTTGCACCATGAGGAATTTTCACAGTCACAGGTGTGGTTTTGTCAATTTGCGAAGGATCGACTTCCTTGCCTTCGGCATTGTCAAGCCGTGTGCCATCCGGAAGCGTGACGATCACGTTGTTTACAAAAACACGCTCCTTCTTCTTCAGGTGGGCACGAATGGATTCTATCTTCTTTTTGTCGATCATCCTCTGGTAAAGACCATCGCCATCGTTCCACCCATCTTTTCGAAGCACATAAGCCCGATCAAGTAACGTCGCTGGCGTCACGTAGAACGACACGACTTTGTAACCGGACGGAAAATTGGAGTGCGTTTCAGGCAAAAGAGACCCCTCAAACTTTCCTTCGCCTTGGTCGTCAGGTAACTTGCCGTTCTCACCGATTTCGTCGAATGGCAGGCGAAGAAACTTGAACAGTTCGTGCCGCGCAGAAAGCCTTACTGTTTCTGCTAAAGATTTGAAATATTGTATTGTGCCTCGCCACATAAATAGGGTTTGGGACGTCAAATCTACATGTTCTGATTTTACCTCTGTCGGTGAACAGTAAAGTATCCTCAATCTGATTTGCTTATCGTGATAATCCTCTGAGAGAGCAGTTCTGACAGCTGGAAACTTTTCAAAGAGCAGCTTTATAAATGATTGATTTTCACTATGAATAAGGTTGAAGAGGTGAGCCTTCCCTTTGACATGATCGCCTAGGTTTGAACCTTCGGATAACGTATACTCCGTGCAGACAATCACATTCTCCTTGACGAATATGTCATCAAAGTCTCCCGTCCTGCCTGCGAAAGTAAACTCTTTGTCTGTCGCATCAGGAATTCGGGTAAACCCCGTTTTCTGGAATATAGACCTTACCTGCCGATAAAAAGCACGCTGGCGGGCATTGAATTTTCTCTGTTCTACGGAGAGTCTGGCCTTCTTGGGCTTGGTCTTCTTCTTTGCCCCTGTCATCGTTTTCTACTCCGCCGCTTGCAGCAGCCACTCCTCAGGAGTCTGAGCGACCTTATCCCCAGTATTGGGCGTTACAGGCGGCTTGCCAGCTAGTCGCAATGGAAGTTCGCCACGCCCAAACTGCTCCAGCCGTTCTTGGGCATTTGCGGCGTGCTGCTTGTCCAGCTCGAACCCAATGCCGATACGGGACCGTCCCTCCGCCAAGATCACCGATGTGCCTGCACCCACAAAGGGATCTAAAACGACATCCCCTTCGTTGGTCATAGCCAAAATGCATCGGTCGGCTAGCTCGCTCGGAAACTGGCAAGGATGCCCCGCCTTTTCTACGTGATTGGCCTTTACGTTTGGAATGTCCCAAATGGGCGTGTTGATGAATGCACCTTCTGGATCGAAAACCCAAAAATCAGATGGGTTTTTGCCTTGTGGATTGCCACTTGGTCGGCCCGCCCGGTCACCTTTTGCCTTAGAGTGCCTTTTGCCGGGATAAAGCTGTTCGACCCGGATAGGATCAAGGTTAAAAGTGTAATCATCTGAGCGCGTGAACCACAGCAGAGTCTCATATCTGCCAGAAAAACGCCGTTGCGCATGCAAGCCAAAGTTGAACGTCCACACAATGCGGTTGCGCAGTTTGCAGCCATGCTCTGTGAACATAGGGAAAAACAACATATCGAGCGGCGTTATCGCCCCATCGGCTACATGATTGCCCACTTGCCAGCAAATGCTTCCATCGGGCCTAACTTTGCGCATGATCTTTTCTATTAGCTCGCGCATCCATTCTGAATACTGAGCCAATGAGGAGAACATGCCTCGCTCATACGATTTTCCGATATTATATGGAGGCGAAGTCAAGACTAACTTCACGGACTCATCTGGTATTCGGTCCAGTAACGCAAGCGCGTCACCTTGAACTATTGAGCTCTCCCCAAGCAAGAGCGGTTTGACCTTGCGTGTCGCCGACATGACACAACCCTATTCGGCACAATGCGGCAGCGCAAGTCTTGTTGAGCGCCCCCTCAACACGCCCCCAGCGCACCCCCAAGCAACCCGCCCAGTCCCTTCTTGCACTTGGGCTTGTCCTCCGGCTTATCCGCGCTGCCCATTTGCCCCATGTCGGGGCCGCCGACCAGGAAGCTGGTGGTGCTGCGGTGGCGGACACGGGCGGTCCAGATCAGGTCCCAGCGCGCCTTGGCGTCGGCGGGTTTGGGCGGATAGGCGAAATTTTCTTCGGGGCCATAGGCGAACAGATTGCCCATCAGAAAGTCGGGGGCGTCGCGGCGGACTTCGGCCGGAATGGTGCACTGGGTGATGGCGGGGGGCAGCACCGCCTTGCGGTTGATCAGGCGCGTGACTTCGGCCGGGGAAATCCAGTCGGTCAGGCCGCCGAAGAAGTCGCGCGATGCGCTGGATGACCACCAGACCAGATCGGTGGCGTCGTCGGGGCCGCTGCCCTTGGCGCCGAACGCCCAGAGGAAATAGCCGGTGCTGCGCGGCACGCTGTTCCAGCTGACGGGTACGCCCGCGGTGCCGTCAACGGCTTTGGCCTTGAGCGGATCGAGGAAATCCTGCGCCAGCGTGAAGGCGATTTCGGGGCTGTAATTGCCCGCGATGCGGTGCGCGCCGATCAGGCTGCTGTCGCCCTTTAGCCGTTTATTGTCCGCGCCGGGCCAATAGCCATAGGTTTTGCTGTTCGACATTTGCGGGCCGTAATCGCGGATGACGGTGCTGGCGAACAGATTGGGCGGCACTTGCCCCGCCGCCATTTTGGCAAAGTCGATGACGACCGGCTGGCCCTTGGGCGCTTTGGCGCCGCAGCCCCAATAGATGAGCAGGCGGCCCTTGGGCTTTTTGAATTCGCGCTCTTCGGGCGGCTTGTCCTCATCGGGGGCGGGCTTGCCGGGTTCGGGGGTGAACAGCGGCACCGATTTGCCGAGCTTGGCACCCGCGGGCATGAAATGGTCGGCCTTGGCCTTGCCCTTCGTCGGCAATTGCTGCGAGCCGAGGCGCAGTTCAAGTTCGCGGATGTGGCCGCCGCCGCCACCCATCATCATGGAGAGCGCGCCGCCCATGCCGCCGCCCGCCATTGCCATGAAGCCGCTGGTCGTGCCGGCGCGCATGTCATAGCGCGCGACGGGGCCGGTCTGCGGGTTTTGGGTGGCCGCCGGGCCGACCAGCAGCGCGGCGGTGGCGGCGAGGAGCAGCGCGCGGGTGGTGAACGTGCGGGGGATCATGGCGACATCCTTTCATACCGACAGCGCCCTTGCGGACAGGCTGCCAAAACTTTGGCCAAGCGAGCCAGGGGATTGATCCGTCCCGCCGAACTTGTTCCCCGGCGAAAGCCGGGGTCCAGCGCGGCTTGGCGCAAGGCCGCTGTGGGCCCCGGCTTTCGCCGGGGAACCGATGCTGCCTTGGCTGACCGTGATTCAACCCTGCTGCTGCACCTCGCTAAACCAAATGGATGCGACCCCATGTGATGGCGCGCACGCTACCATGAAGAAATTGCGCGGCCAAGGCATTGCGGGCGGACGGACGAAGCCTTACTCATAAGTGTATGAGCGAAGTGCAACACTCCGATGCCGCTGGGCCCGACGCCGAAGCCATGGTTCCCGCGCCGCCCGATGACCCTTGGCTCAGCGCGGCGTTGCAGCCGGTGGACCCCGCCTATCCCAAGGTGATGCGGATCGGCATTGCGCTGAGCTGGCTGCCGCTGATGATCGGTGCGGTGGCGGTCGATGCGCTGGTGATGCCGCAGATCGAGGGGCCGGTGGGGTTGGTGACGGCGCTGGTGTGGTTCGCCGCGCTGATCGCCATCTTGATGCTGCCCGCGCGGCGGTATGAGCGGCTGGGCTTTGCGCTGGGCGACGAGGATCTGCGCGTCGCGCGCGGATATTTCTTTCGCACCGACACCATCGTGCCGTTCGTGCGCGTGCAGCATATCGACGTGGGGCAGGGGGTGATCGAGCGGCGCTATGGCCTGTCGCACCTGGTCGTGCACACATCGGGCACGCACAACAGCACGGTGACGCTGCCGGGGCTGCCCGCGCGGCACGCAGCCGAGATGCGCGACGCGATCCGCCGCCATATCGTGTCGGACTTTGCATGAGCGAAGCGGCGCTGACGCTGGTGGAAGAGGATGAAGGCTGGCGGCGGCTGTCGCCACTGACGCTGCTGCTTGCGGTGATCGGGCTGGGGCCGAAGCTGGTGCGGATGGTGCCCGCGCTGGCGGCCATCGGGATCGCGGGCAGCTTGACCTATGTCGCGCCGGCGATGGGGGTGTTCCTGCTGGCGAGCTTGGGGTTCAGCTGGCTGGCCTGGGCACGCTTTCGCTGGCGCATTGCCGAGGATGCAGTGGTGATCGAAAGCGGCATATTCGACCGCCAGCACCGCACCATCCCATATGATCGCATTCAGGACGTCAGCATCGAACAGGGTGTGGTGGCGCGCGCGCTGGGCCTGGCCAAAGTGGCGTTCGAAACCGGCGCGGCGGAGACGGAAAAGGGGAAGGGCGATCTCGACGCGCTGGCGCTGGAGGAAGCGGAGGACCTGCGCCGTTCCATCCGCGCGTGGCGCAGCGGCGCGGTGGTGGCGGCCGACGGGGCGGCCGAAGTTTCGGACGATGAGGATGCCGAACTGTTCAGCATGTCGCCGCAGCGGCTGGTGCTCGCCGGGCTGTTCAACTTTTCGCTCGCCGCGCTGGCGGTGGTCGGTGTGGCGGCGCAGTGGTTCGATGACCTGCTGCCCATGGACATATTCAGCGTGCGATTCTGGATGAACCTGGCCGAAGACAGCGGCGTGGGCGACTGGATTCAGGCGCACCAATGGGTCGCGGGGATTGGCGCCATCATCGCGTTGCTGTTCGTCGGCTTTGCGACGGGCGTGGTGCGCACGGTGCTGGTCAACTGGAATTTCCTGCTGACGCTGGGGCCGCGCGCGTTCCGGCGGGTACGCGGGCTGACCACGCGCACCGACGTGGCGATCCCGCTGGCGCGCGTGCAGGCGGCGGTGGTGGCGAGCGGCATCATCCGCCAGCGCTGGGGCTGGCACGAGCTGCGCCTGCAGAGCCTGGCCAGCGACGGCGGCGAGGAGAAAGACCATCAGCTGGTGCCGTTCGGGCAGCTGGCCGATATCGACCGCGTGCTGACGCCGATCCGGCTGGCGCGGCCCTCGGGCGATTCGGATGCGGTTCAGGTGCCAGTGCTGGCGCAGGCGGCGGGGATGCTGATGGTTGCGGCCTTGCTAGCGACCGGGGGGCTGGTGGCGGTGCTGCTGGGGCTGTGGCAGGGCGCGGTTCCGCTGCTGGTCGCGGCAGTGATGGTCGTCGGCGCGTTGCTGCCCGCCATGCGCCACCGCTGGGCCGATGATGGCCGGCTGCTGTATATCTGGCGCGGCTGGTGGTCGCCGCGGCTGACCATATTGCCCTTTGCCAATGTGCAGAGCGCGGATCTGGCCGACGGGCCGCTGCTGCGCCGGTTCGGCTGTGTGCGGTTGGCGCTGGGCGTGCCGGGCGAAAGCGCGCTGGCCAGTCACGATATCGATGCGGTGCCGGTGACGCTGGCGGCAGATTTGCGCGCCCGCATTCTTGCGGCGCGGGCGGTGCGCGCATGAGCGGCGAAATTGCCCTTGGCATCACGCACAGCATCAGCGGGCAGGGGTGGCGCTGGCGGCGGGCGAGCAACGACGTGGGGGGCGACGGGTTGACCCCGCAGGATCTGGTCACGCAATTGCTGCTCGCGCGCGGCGTGGAGCCGGATGATCTGGAGCGTCACCGCGCACCGTCCCTGCGTGGCTTCATGCCCGATCCCGCCATTTTTCAGGATATGGAGCGCGCGGCGGCGCGGCTGGCCGACGCCGTTCAGGCGGGTGAGCCGCTCACCATCTTTGGCGACTATGACGTCGATGGTGCGACGTCGGCGGCGCTGTTGGTCCGCCTGCTACGGCAATTGGGGCTGGAGCCCGGCGCCTATATCCCCGACCGGCTGATGGAGGGTTATGGCCCGTCGGGCGCGGCGCTGGTCAAACTGGGCAAGGCGGGATCGCGGCTGATTGTCACCGTCGATTGCGGCGCACAGGCGTTCGAAGCGCTGGCCGAGGCGCGCGCGGCGGGCATCGAGGTCATTGTGGTTGACCACCACCAGTGCGCGACGACGCTCCCCGACGGCTATGCGATCGTCAATCCGAACCGGCTGGATGAAGCCCCGGAGGCGGCGGTGCATGGCAATCTGGCGGCGGTAGGCGTGGCTTTCCTGCTCGGCGCGGCGCTGCTGCGCCTTTTGCGGGCGCGCGGGTTCTTCGCGAACCGCGCCGAGCCCGATCTCAAGCAGCTGCTCGACATCGTCGCGCTCGGCACGGTGGCCGACGTTGCCAAGCTGACTGGTTTCAACCGGGCGCTGGTGACGCAGGGCCTGAAAGTGATGGCGCGGCGCGGCAATGTTGGGCTGAGCGCGCTGATGGACGCTTCGCGCCTGACGCGCAGTCCGCAGGCGAGCGATTTGGGCTTTGCGCTGGGGCCGCGCATCAATGCGGGCGGACGCGTCGGCAAATCGGACCTCGGCGTGCGGCTGCTGACCACCGAGGACGCAGGCGAGGCGGCCACGATCGCTGCCGAATTGTCGCGCCTTAACGAAGAGCGCCGCGCCATCGAGGCTGGCGTGCTCGACGAGGCGCTGGCCAAGGGCAGCGCCACCGCCAATGCCGCGGTGTCCATCGTATCGGGCAACGGCTGGCACCCCGGCGTTATTGGTATCGTCGCCGCGCGGCTGAAGGAACGCATGGGCCGCCCCGCCATCGTCATCGCGGTGGACGAGGCCGGCGTGGGCAAAGGATCGGGCCGCTCGATCAACGGCGTTGATCTGGGCGCAGCGGTGCTGGCGGCGAAGGACCACGGCCTGCTGATTGCAGGCGGCGGGCATGCAATGGCAGCGGGCCTTACCATCGGTGCAGGCAAGATCGACGCATTGACCGAGTTTCTGAACGACCGTCTGGCCGAGGCCGTGGCGCGCGCGACCGCCGACCGCATGCTGTCCATCGACGCGGTGCTCGCCCCGCGCGGCATTGCGCCGCTGTGGTGCGACGCCATCGAGGCGGCGGGGCCGTTCGGGGCCGGCTGGCCCGCTCCGCGCATCGCAACCGGGCCGGTGCGCATTGTCGATGTGTCGGTGGTCGGCACCGACCATGTCCGCGCGCTGGCCAGCGGCGACGAGGGCGCGCGTTTCAAGGCAATGGCGTTTCGCAGCGCGGAAACCGAATTGGGTCAGGCGCTGCTGGCCTCGCGCGGGCGGCGGCTGTGGCTCGCGGGCCGCGCCAAACGCGACGATTGGGGCGGACGCGAGGCTGCCGAACTGCATGTCGAGGATGCCGCCTGGGCAGATTAGCTAATGCC
>JANRIY010000052.1:0-86145 GCA_033764495.1 Sphingopyxis sp.
GCGGTGCGCAGCGGGACGCCGGCCAGTCCTGCGACACTGGAGATCGCCACCACATGCCCGCCGCCCGCGCTAAGCATGCGCGCCAGATTGGCCTGTGCAAAAGCGATGGGGGCAAGAAGGTCGACCGCGATGATGCGTTCATAGACGGCATAGTCAGTATCGACGGCCAAGCTGCGCTGCGAAATGCCGGCATTGTTGACGATGCCATCGACGCGGCCTGCCCAGTCCCAGGCCTGTTCGACCAGTGCAGGGAGTGCGCCCGTGTCGGTGGCCTCAAACGGCAGGAGGAGTGTGTCGCCACAGCCTGCCGCTACCTCCTCCAGCGCGGCGACGTTGCGCCCCGACAGGATCAGCCGCGCCCCTTCGCCCGCCAGCGCGCGGGCGAGCGCCGCGCCGATGCCCGATGAGGCTCCGGTGATCCACCAGACCTGTCCCTGCATTCCCAATTCCTCTCTGTCCCTTGTTCGTGCGAAGGGTGCGGCGCGGTGACGTGCGGGTCAAGCAGGCTTATGAAAAGGCCGTAAAACTGGCACTTTCGCGCGGGGGTGGCATTTTTGTTGCGAATCTGTTATAATCATTCGCAACGCTGAGACCGACGTGAACGGTCCAGACGCTTTGGAGCCTCTTCACTTGCTATCCTGAACCATGGACGTGTTGCAATGCGCACACCGGTGCTGATCCAGCATCCGGCGCTCACAGGGCACGACATGGCGAAAAGGCTGGCCTGTCAGATGAAAGGAATGCGGATGTCCGCCAGTTTTCTGTTCGATGTCGGTGACTATGTTGTTTACCCCAAGCATGGCGTGGGTCGCGTAATCGAACTGCAAAAATCCGAAATCGCTGGAATGCAGCTGGAACTTTATGTGCTGCGTTTCGAAAAGGAAAAAATGACGCTGCGCGTGCCGACCAACAAGGCCGAAAGCGTTGGCATGCGCAAACTGTCGTCAGACAAGACGCTGAAGGAAGCGCTGCAGGTGCTGACCACCAAACCGCGCGTGAAACGCACCATGTGGTCGCGCCGTGCGCAGGAATATGAAGCGAAGATCAATTCGGGCGATCTGGTGTCGATCGCCGAAGTGACGCGCGACCTGTTCCGCGCCGACGACCAGCCCGAGCAAAGCTATTCGGAGCGCCAGATTTTCGAAGCGGCATCGAGCCGCCTGGCCCGCGAACTCGCCGCGATGGAAGAGACGGACGAAAAGACCGCGCAGGCGAAGTTGCTTGAAATTCTGAACAAGCATGCGCCGCTTTATTATGCGGAGAAAGCGGTCTGACGACTTGAATCCAGCCTGCTCCCCGGCGGAAGCCGGGGCCCAGAGCGAGATTGAACCGTCGGTGGATGCCGACCTGGACCCCGGCTTTGGCCGGGGGACGGTGTGCTTTAAAATCGTCAGTACCGTGCGCCAACAAAATACAGCCCATCGGGCGGCGCGTTGAGCCCCAGCGCTTGCCGGTCCGCTGCCTCCAACGCGGCTTGCAAATCTTCGCCCGTCCAGCGGCCGTTGCCCACTTGCACCAGGCTGCCCACCATTGACCGCACCTGATGGTGAAGGAAGCTGCGCGCGGCTGCGCTGATCAATACTTCGTCGCCATCGCGTTCCACGTCGAGCCGGTCCAAGGTCTTGACCGGACTGTCGGCCTGGCACTGCACCGAACGGAAGGTGGTGAAGTCATGGTTGCCGACCAGCAACTGCGCGGCAGCGTGCATGGCGTCGGCGTCGAGTGGCTGCCCGACCTGCCAGCAAAGTCCCTTATCAAAGGTCAGCGGCGCGCGGCGGTTGACGATGCGGTAGAGATATTCGCGGCCCGTGCACGAAAAGCGCGCGTGCCAATCGTCGGCCACCATTTCGCACGCCAGCACGGCGACGGGGGCGGGGCGGAGCTGCGCGTTTAATGCTTCCATCAGGCGAAAGGGGCCGCGCGGGAATTCGAGGTCGACGTGCGCGCGCATCGCGATGGCGTGGACCCCGGCATCGGTGCGCCCCGCGCTGTATATCAGCGACTCTGCGCCGGTGATGCGCCCGAGGGCTTCCTCGAGCGTTTGCTGCACGCTGGGGCCATGCGCTTGGCGCTGCCAGCCCATATAGGGGCGGCCATCATATTCGAGGGTCAGCGCGAAGCGGGTCATGCCAAACGGGTCCCAGCGGAGATGGGCCAACCGCGCAGCAATTCTTCCGCGCTCATCGCGGGCCTTCCCGCGCGTTGCACACGCAGCGCGCGGACGGCACCGGGGTTGCAGGCGATGGTGAGGCGGTCGTCAAGCGTCACGCCCGGCGGCATCCCCTGCGGCACGTCGGCGGGGGAAACCACGTCAGCTGTGAGAAGTTTGACGCGTTCGCCCGCTACTTCGAACCACGCTCCCGGCGCGGGGTTGAAGGCGCGGACGGCGCGTTCGACCTGCACGGCGCTGACCATGAAATCGAGGCTGGCTTCGCTCTTGTCGATCTTGGGGGCATAGAGCGCGCCGGTTTCGGGCTGCGGTTCGGGCGGATAGGCCGCGAGGTCGTCCAGCACCTCCACCATCAGTTCCGCACCCAATTCTGCCAGTTCAATCGTCAGTTCGCCTGCCGTTTTGCCCGCGACTGGTGTGCGCCCGATCAACCGCATGCCACCGGTGTCGAGGCCCGCGTCCATCTGCATGATCGTGACGCCGGTTTCGGCATCGCCCGCCAGGATAGCACGCTGCACCGGTGCGGCACCGCGCCAGCGGGGGAGGATGCTGCCATGGACGTTAAGGCAGCCGTGGGTAGGCGCATCGAGCACCGCCTGTGGCAGGATCAGGCCGTATGCTGCGACCACCGCGATATCGGCGTTTAGTGCAGTCAAGTCAGCCTGCGCCTCGGCGCTTTTCAGGCTGGCGGGGGTGCGCACCGGCAGTCCATGCGCTTCGGCCCAGTCATGCACCGCGCTCTGCTGCACCTTTTTCCCGCGCTGCGCCGGGCGGGGGGGCTGGGTATAGACGGCGACAACATCATGCCCCGCCGCGACCAATGCGGCGAGCGTCGGCACCGCAAAGGGCGGCGTGCCCATGAAGATGATGCGCATTGTCATTTTGTGCCTGCCGCTTAAGACCATGTGCCATGGCATCGCAAGACATAGAGACGCTGGTCCAGCAACTCGCGCGGCTCCCCGGGCTGGGGCCGCGCTCGGCGCGGCGTGTGGTGCTGCATCTGATGAAAAAGCGCGAGAGCGTGTTCACCCCGCTGCTCGCCGCGATGCAGGGGGTGGCCGAGCGGCTGGTCACGTGCGGCATTTGCGGCAATATCGATACGCGCGATCCGTGCAGCATCTGCACCGATGCGCGGCGCGATGCGCGGTCGCTGTGCGTCGTCGAGGAAGTGTCCGACCTGTGGGCGCTCGACCGCTCGCGCCTGTTTCCGGGGAAATATCATGTGCTCGGCGGGCGGCTGTCGGCGCTGGAGGGGGTTAGGCCGCAGGACCTGACGATCGACGCGCTGGTCGCGCGCGTCAGCGCAGGCGGGATCGACGAGGTCGTGCTGGCAATGAACGCGACGCTGGAGGGCCAGACGACGGCGCATTATCTCGCCGAACGGCTGGAGGGGTTGCCGGTGCGGCTGACGCAGCTGGCGCATGGCCTTCCGGTGGGCGGCGAGCTCGATTATCTGGATGAAGGGACGCTGGCGCAGGCATTGCGGGCAAGGCGGCCGGTTGGGTAGACAGGAGCAGAATATGAAAAGTGTAGCTGGAATTGCGATCCTCGTTTTGACATGCGCCTGTTCCTCAACCTCCGATTTTCAACCGCAAGAGGCAGAGATTGCAAAACTGGAGATCGCTCTTTCGAGGAATAGCTGTGTTGGCGACCTCGATAAATGGGAACGAGCCTATGTCCGAAAACAGTCGCTAGACGATCTTGAGCCAGACAAATATGATCGGAGAATGATTGAGTTCACCTTACAGAGGGCGGACGGAAAAACGATCAAGGCCGGCCGAAAATCGCTACAGCGCTACGAGGACTGGGAAATTGCTGGGGGCTGTCCCGAACCCAATTGCCTTTTTGGTGGCTATGTCATTCCGACCAATGAGCTGATCCTTGACTGTGGTGCCACCCCTTGACCCGGCCCCCCGCCATCCATAACTGACCCATCATGGCCATCCTTCCCATCATTGAAACGCCCGATCCGCGGTTGCGGCAGATTTCGAAGCCCGTCGAGACCTTCGACGACGAGCTGCGCACGCTGATCGCCGACATGTTTGAAACCATGTATGACGCGCCGGGCATTGGCCTGGCCGCCATACAGGTGGGCGTGCCCAAGCGGCTGCTGGTCATCGATTTGCAGGAGCCCGATCCGGAGGATGAGGAAGGCAAGAAAGTCATCCGCAACCCCCGCATTTTCATCAATCCGGTGTTCTCCGACCCGACCGAGGAGCATAGCGTGTATCAGGAGGGCTGCCTGTCGGTCCCCGAACAATATGCCGACGTCACCCGCCCCGCCGAAATCACCGTCGATTGGCAGGACGAATATGGCAAGCCGCACCGCGAACGCATGACTGGCCTGATGGCGACGTGCATCCAACACGAGCATGACCATCTGGAGGGGATATTGTTCATCGACCATCTGTCGCGGCTGAAGCGCGAGATGGTGTTGAAGAAATTGGCGAAGGTGCGGAAAGCGGCGTGAACTGCTCCCCGGCGGAAGCCAGGGCCCAGCGCGTCACAACAAGAACGTCGACTAAGCAAGCTCTGGACCCCGGCTTTCGCCGGGGAATGGATCAAGTTACTCCGCCGCCTTCGCCACGCCCACCATCGCGGCGCGTAGCAGGCGGTCTTTGAGCATATAGCCCGGGGCCATTTCCATCACGATCGTGCCTGGCTCAGCGTCCGCCGAGGGGATTTCGACCATCGCCTGATGCTGGTTGGGGTCGAGCGGCAGGCCGACCGAGGCGATGCGTTTGATGCCGTGGCGTTCGAACACCGCCATCAGCTCGCGCTCGGTGGCTTCGAGTCCAGCAACGAGGCCCTTCATGCCTTCATCTTCGCGCGCGGCTTCGGGAATTGCGGCGAGTGCGCGGGTCAGATTGTCGCCGACCGACAAAATGTCGCGCGCGAATTTGGTGACGGCATAGCTGTGTGCGTCGGCGACCTCTTTCTCCGCGCGGCGGCGCACATTCTGCGTTTCGGCCTGCGCATAGAGCAGGTCCTGTTGCAGTGCGGCGACCTGTTCGTTCAGCGTTGCCAGCGCTTCGGCTTCAGCCACTTCGGCCCCGGTTTCGGACGTTTCCGGATTTTCGGGGCTTTCGATTTTTTCGTCAGTGCTCATTCGTTTATCGCATCAATCGTGACAGGGTTTGGGCGGTGAAATCCACCATGGGAACGATGCGCGCATAGTTCAAGCGGGTGGGGCCGATAACCCCCACCACGCCGACCATGCGCCCGTCGCTGCCGTGATAGGGCGCGGCTATGACCGAAGAGCCCGACAGCGAAAAGAGTTTATTCTCCGAACCGATGAAAATCCGCGTGGCATCCCCGCTGCGCGCGCTGTCGAGCAGGGCGGCAATTTCCTGTTTGCTTTCCAGCTCGTCGAGCAATTGCCGCACGCGGTCGAGATCGCCGACCGCGCCATCGTCGAGCAGATGCGCCTGCCCGCGCACAATCAGCACCGGGCGGTCAGCGCCGTCGGATGACCAGATGGCCAGCCCGCGCGCGACAAGGTCCTGCGCAGCGCGGTCGATGGCGATGCGTTCAGCCTCCAGCTCGCGGCGGACCCGGGCGAGGGCGTCGGCAAGTGTGTGGCCCGCCAGTGTGGCGGTGATATAGTTGCCCGCCTCGACCAGCGCCGAAGGGCCTACACCGTGCGGTAGGTCGATAACGCGGTTTTCGACCGACCCATCGCCGGCGACCAGCACAACGAGCGCTTGATCGGCGGACAGCGGCACGAAACTTATCTGGCGCAGCACGCGCTCGGCCTTGGGGACCAAGACCAGTCCCGCGCAGGCGGAAAGGCCAGACAGCGCGGCGGTCGCCTGCGCCAAAGCGGCCTCGATGGGGCCGCTTTCGGCGATGCTGGCCTCGATTTGTGCACGGTCCTCTGCACTGGGTTCCGCAACCTGCATCATGCCGTCAACAAACAGGCGCAGGCCCGATTCGGTGGGCATGCGCCCAGCGCTGGTGTGCGGGCTCGCCAGCAACCCTGCTTCCTCCAGATCCTGCATCACATTGCGGATCGAGGCGGGCGACAGGTTGAGTGCGCTAAATTTCGACAGCGTGCGCGAGCCGACGGGCTGGCCATTTTCGAGGTAAGCCTCGACCACCAGCCGGAACACATCGCGCGCACGCGTGGTGAGTTCGGTTATGGGGGACGGGGTCATACGAAAGATTTAGGGGGGGAGGGGGGCAAGGGCAAGGGAGCAAGCGCTCTCCGGCGAAGCCGGGGTCCAGCGCGACGCCAAGCAAACTGTGGACCATGCTGCCCTGGATTCCGGCTTTCGCCGGAAAGCAGCATGGGGCAGTGGTTGCCCAGCCCCTCTATCCCCGCTAAGCGCGCCGCTTCATTTACAGGAGATTCCCCCATGCGCCCATCCGGCCGCGCGCCTGACCAGATGCGTCCCGTTGCCCTTGAAACCGGTTATACCATCCATGCCGAGGGCAGTGTGCTGGTGAGCTTTGGCAATACCAAGGTGCTGGTGACCGCCAGCGTCGAAGAGCGCGTCCCGCCCTTCCTGCGCGGCAAGGGGCAGGGGTGGGTGACGGCCGAATATGGCATGCTGCCCCGCGCCACCCACACGCGCGGCAACCGCGAGGCGGCGAAGGGTAAGCAATCGGGACGGACGCAGGAAATCCAGCGGCTGATCGGGCGGTCTCTGCGCGCCGTGGTCGATATGAAGAAGCTGGGTGAGCGCCAGATTACATTGGATTGCGACGTTATCCAGGCCGACGGCGGCACGCGCACGGCGTCGATCTCCGGCGCCTGGGCGGCGTTAAGGCTGGCGGTCGACAAGTTGATCGCTAGCGGTGCGATTGCCGAAGACCCGATTACCGACAAGGTGGCGGCGATTTCGTGCGGGATCTTCGAAGGCACGCCGGTGCTCGACCTCGATTATGACGAGGACAGCAATGCCGAGGCCGACGCCAACTTCGTGTTGACCGGGTCGGGACAGATCGTCGAAGTGCAGGCGACCGCCGAGGGCGCGACCTATGACGAGGAGGCGCTGCTGCGCCTGTTGCGATTGGCGCGCATCGGCTGCGCGGAAGTTTTCGCGGCGCAGGACCGGGCGACGGGGCGGTAAATGCCGCGCAAGCTCGCCCCCGGCAAGCTGGTGATCGCCAGCCACAATGCGGGCAAGGTGCGCGAGATTCGCGCACTGCTTGAACCCTATGGCATCAATCCGGTGTCGGCGGGCGAGCTGGGTTTGCCCGAGCCGGAGGAAACCGGCACGACATTCGCCGAAAATGCTCGGTTGAAGGCGCACGCTGCGGCGCAGGGGTCGGGGCTGCCCGCGCTCGCCGACGACAGCGGGCTGTGCGTCGCGGTGCTGGGCGGGCGGCCGGGGGTGTACACCGCCGATTGGGCCGAGCGGCAGGCGTTCGAAGGACCGCCCGGGCGCGACTGGTATCTGGCGATGGGCAAGGTCGAAGGATTGCTGGCGGAGCAGGGACCGGACGTCGACCGGAGCGCATATTTCATCTGCACCCTTGCGATCGCCTGGCCCGACGGGCATGACGAGGTTTTCGAGGGGCGCGTGTACGGCAGCCTGACCTGGCCGCCGCGCGGGACGATGGGTTTCGGTTACGATCCGGTATTTGTTCCGACCGGTAACGCGCTGACTTTTGCGGAGATTGATCCAGCAGAGAAACACGCAATCAGCCATCGCGCCGATGCCTTTGCCAAGCTGGTGGCGGGGGTGTTCTGAGCGAACCCCTCGCCCTCTACATCCATTGGCCCTTTTGCGTGGCCAAATGCCCCTATTGTGATTTCAACAGCCATGTCCGCGATCAGATAGATCACACGGAGTGGCAGGTGGCACTGCTCGCCGATTTGCGGCATGAGGCGGCGTTGTTGCCGGGTCGCAAAGTCTCCTCGATCTTCTTCGGAGGAGGCACGCCCAGCCTGATGTCGCCCGCGACGGTCGCCGCCCTGATTGCCGAGGCTGACCGGCTGTGGGGGTTGACCAGCGATTGCGAGATCACGCTGGAAGCAAATCCCAATTCGGTCGAGGTCGCCAATTTCGCCGCGCTTGCCTCCGCCGGGGTCAACCGCGTATCGATTGGCGTTCAGAGCTTCGAGCCGCAGGCGCTTGATTTCCTAGGCCGTGCGCATGATGCCGACGAAGCCCGGCGCGCCATCGCTACCGCGCAGGCACATTTCGCGCGGGTCAGCTTCGACCTCATCTACGCCCGCCCCGGCCAAACCCACGCCGCATGGGAGCGAGAATTGGCCGAGGCGCTGGCGTTCGGCACCGACCATCTGTCGCTCTATCAGCTGACCATCGAACCCGGCACGCGCTTTGCTACCTTGGCGGCGAAGGGCGATCTTATCATCCCCGATGGCGATGCCGCCGCCGATTTGTTCGAGGCGACCGATGCGATGACCCGCGCCGCCGGGCTGCCGCGCTACGAGGTGTCGAACCACGCGCGGGTAGGTAGCGAGAGCCGTCATAATCTGACCTATTGGCGCTACGGCGACTATGCAGGCGTCGGGCCAGGCGCGCATGGTCGGCGGCTGGGGCAAGCCACCGAGCGGCACAAGAAGCCGGAGAATTACCTCGGCGCGGTTGAGCGCAACGGCCATGGGCTGAAAGTTGAAAGCGCGCTGACGCCGATGCAACGCGCCAATGAGGCGCTGGTCATGGGCCTGCGGCTTGCCGAGGGGGTTGATCTGGCGCGGATTGAGGCAGCGAGCGGACTGGCGCGCGGGGCGTTTCTGGACGAAGCGGCGGTGGGACGGCTCGAAGGCCAGGGGTTGATGATTACGGAAGGCGACCGGCTTGCCGTGAGCGACGTTGGGATTTTATTGTTGGACAGCGTGCTGGCTGACGTGGTGTGCACCGACTAATTTAACCCGGTCCGTCCTGTGCTTGTCGAAGGACAGTCCTTTTCTTTTGCTGCGGAAAAGGTGAAGAACGGCCCTTCGACAAGCTCAGGGCAGTCGGGGTAAGAAAACTGACAGAGTTGCTCACCAACTGGCAATCGCACCTGACGCACGAGCGCCGCCGCTCGGTGCACACGGTGCGCGCTTATGTTGCCACCGCTGAGCGCTTTTGCGCATTCCTCGAGGCTCATACAGGCAGGATGGTGACTGCCGCTGCGCTCGCCAAGCTCGAGTCCAGTGACCTTCGTGCTTTCCTTGCGCAGCGGCGCGGCGAGGGCCTGACCAATGCATCGGCGGCGCGCGAGCTGTCGGCGCTCCGCGCCTTTCTTCGCTTTGTTGGCGGGCCCGATGCGATGCTTCCTGCATTGCGCGGGCCGCGCGTCAAGAAGGGGCTGCCGCGTCCTGTCGCACCGGCGGAGGCAATTCAACTGGCGCAGGACGTTGCTGCCAATGCGCGCGATGGCTGGATCGGCGCGCGCGATTTTGCTTTGTTGTTGCTGCTCTATGGTGCTGGGCTGCGAATTGGTGAGGCGCTGGCGCTGACCGGGGCGTCGTTGCCGCTGGAAGGCGTGCTGCGCGTCACCGGCAAGCGCGGCAAGACGAGGCAAGTGCCGATATTGCCTGCGGTCCGCGACGCGGTGACGGCCTATACCAACCTCTGCCCCTTTGGCCTCGATCCGCAAGGCCCGCTGTTCCGCGGCGCGCGCGGGGGCGCGCTTGATCCGGGTGTGGTGCGAGCAAATGTGCGCAGCGCACGGCGCGCGCTGGGGCTGTCCGAACGCACCACGCCGCATGCGCTGCGTCACAGTTTTGCCACGCATCTGCTGGCGGGCGGGGCCGATCTGCGCAGTTTGCAGGAGTTGCTTGGCCACGCCAGCCTGGCCTCGACGCAGATTTATACGGCGGTCGATGCGGCGCAGTTGCTCGATATTTATCGCACCGCGCATCCGCGGGCTGATTAGCTGCGCGGCTTTGGTTTCCAGGTGACGACGCGATAGAAATACACCAGCACCAAGGTACCAATCGCTACCACTGCAAGCGGGCCGATAAAGCGATCAACCTCAGCAAATTGCTTGCCGAACCAGCTGCCTGCGCCGGCAAGGGCGGTGATCCAGATGGTCGAGCCCGCCGCAGTCCAGATGAGGAATTTGACTTGGTTCATCCGCACCATGCCGGCTGGCAGCGAAATCATTGTGCGGGCAATCGGCAGGAAACGGCAAACAAACACAATGCCCGACCCATATTTGAGGAAAAAGGCATGTAGCCGTTCAACCTCGTCCCAGTCGAGCGTCAACCAGCGGCCGTAGCGGTCAATCAACGGCTTGAGCCGCTCATAGCCAACCCAGCGTCCGATGCCGTACCATACCCAATTGCCCAGCGTGGTGCCCGCTACCGCGACCGCGACGAGCGGCCAAAATTCGAATCGTCCCTGCGCAACCGCAACGCCGCCTAGCGCCATGATTACTTCAGACGGGATGGGCGGGAAAATATTCTCAAGGAACATCAGGATGAAAATCCCGACATAACCCCAGCCTTCAATCAGATCGAGAATGAACTCGGTCATGCCGCCAACCGTGCTTCGATGGCGTCCCAGATCATGCCCGCAACATCGCTGTTGTTGAACGCGTCGATGGCGACGATGCCGGTGGGCGAAGTGACGTTGATCTCGGTCAGCCATTCGCCACCGATGACATCGATGCCGACAAAAATGAGACCGCGTTCTTTGAGCTGCGGTCCAAGCACCGCGCAAATTTCGGCCTCGCGTGGGGTAAGTTGGGTCGCTTCGGCATAGCCGCCAACCGCAAGGTTGCTGCGAAACTCGCCCACGCCGGGCTTGCGGTTGATGGCGCCGGCGATTTCGCCATCCACCAGCACGATGCGCTTGTCACCATCGGCCACGCTGGGCAGGAATTGCTGGACCATGAAGGGTTCGGGCCAGATTTGCGCGAAAATCTCTACCAGCGCGCCCAGGTTGCTGCCGTCGGCGTCGATCTTGAACACTGCCTTGCCACCATTGCCATGCAGCGGCTTAATCACCACCGCGCCATATTCGGCCTGAAAGCGCTTCACTTCGTTCAGGTCGCGGGTGACCAGCGTTGGCGGCATAAATTGCGGGAAGTCGAGCACAAAAACCTTTTCGGGTGCGTTGCGCACCGCCGCCGGATCGTTGACCACCAGCGTTTGGTCCTTGATGCGCTCGAGCAGCCAGGTTCCGGTGAGATAGCCCAAGTCAAATGGCGGGTCTTGGCGCATTAGCACCACGTCAATCTCGGCACCCAGGTCAATTCGCTTGGGTTCACCAAAGCGGAAATGCTCGCCCGCCACGCGTTGCAGATCATGCACTGGGTGGGCCAGCGCGGTCAGCTTGCCCGCCTCCCAGCTCAGCGAGCGGACGTCATAATGCCAGATTGCATGGCCACGCGCCTGCGCGCTGAGCATCAGGGCAAAACTCGAATCGCCCTTGATATTGATACCCTCCATGGGGTCCATCTGCACCGCGACGCGCAATTTCATGTTCCAAATCCTTGCTTCACGGCTGCCAGACGTTGGTCAGATGGCGCGGGCATCGCCATGGTGCAAGCAGCATCACATCGATGCGGATATTTTCGTGCGTGCGGGCAAGGCGCGGGGCAAGCATTTGTACCGCCGCGGCCACGCGCCTTAGCCGCCAAGCGTCGACAGCGGTGTCGAGGTCGGCAGCCTTGGCGCGCCATTTGACTTCGATAAAGGCCAGCGTCCCGCTGCGCCGCGCAATCAGGTCAACTTCGCCTACCGCGATACGCTGGCGCCGCGCGACGATACGCCACCCGTGCAGGCGCAGCCACCATGCCGCGAGCGTCTCGCCGCGCCGCCCGCGAGCCTCGGCGCGCTGGCGCTTCAAGCGCTGCCTTTGAGCGCGAGCGCGCGTGCATAAATGTCGCTACGTTCACGTCCAAAGCGCCCGGCAACGGCTTTGGCGGCTTTGGCAACAGGTAGTGTCTCGAGCGACTCGGCCAGTGCCGCATCAATATCGGCTTCGTTGCCGTCCTCTGCCGTATCGCTTGGCGGCGGCGCAACCACCACCACAATCTCTCCTTTCGGTGGTGAATTGGCATAGAGCGCGGCGAGATCGGCCAACGGTCCCGTCACACATTCTTCATACAGCTTGGTCAGCTCGCGTGCGACTGCTGCGTCGCGGTTGCCCAGCCCGGCGGCCAGCGCCGCCAGTGTGGCCGACAGGCGTGGTCCGCTTTCGTAGAAGACCAGCGTCGCGCGGATGCTGGCCAGTTCGGCGATGCTATCGCCGCGCGCCTTGGCTTTTGATGGCAAAAAGCCCGCAAACAGAAAGCGGTCGGTTGGCAGTCCAGCCAGCGTCAACGCCGCGATGGCCGCGCAAGGGCCGGGCAGGGTGACGACATGCCGCCCGGCCGCGCGCGCTTCGCGTACCAATTTATACCCCGGATCGGAAATCAGCGGTGTGCCCGCGTCGCTCACCAATGCCACCACTTTGCTGGCCGCGCGTGCGACCAGCGCATCGCGCACGGCGGCGTCGCTATGGTCGTGATAGGCGATAAGCGGCACTTTGGCCCCGAGATGCCGCATCAGCTTGGCCGTTACGCGCGTGTCTTCGGCGGCAATCACATCTGCGCTTTTCAAGACCGCTGCAGCGCGCACCGTCAGGTCACCAAGGTTGCCGATAGGGGTCGCAACGATGTAGAGGCCCGGCGAGGGAGTGATGGAGATGGACGAATCCGGCATGGCGACACTGATGGCAGAAAGCGCGCGCGAGCGCCAAGGCGAAGCGCAGGGACGTCGTAGCTGGCTGCAAGGTTTAACGGCTGCCGCCGCGCTGCTGTTGCTCGCGGGTTGTCAAGTTGTGCCCAACAGTACGGGGCCACAGACCACCGCGCCGGTCGAGCGTCCGCCCGTGACGACGGTTGATCCTGGGCTACCCATCGATACCGACCGGCACCGCATCGCACTCCTGGTGCCGCAGACCGGTCCCAACGCGGATGTTGGCAGCGCGATTGCCAATGCAACCACGCTGGCGCTTTTGGACACCAGGGCTGATCGGGTGCGCATCACCACTTACGACACCGCCCTTGGTGCGGCGGCGGCGGCGCGGCAGGCGGTGGCCGATGGCAACAAACTGATTTTGGGACCGCTATTGTCCGAAGATGTGACCGCGGTGGCCCCCATCGCGCGTGCCGCCGATGTGCCGGTACTCAGCTTCTCCAACGACAGCAGCGTGGCCGGGAACGGCGTGTTCATCATGGGCTTTGTCCCCGGCCAGTCGGTCGAGCGGGTCGTCGGCCATGCCAGAGCAAAGGGGATGCGCCGCTTTGGCGCGCTGGTCCCCAAAAATGTCTATGGCGACCGTGCGGCGGCGGCCTTTCGTGAGGCGGTAACGGGTAGCGGAGGCACCTTGGTTGCCATCGAGGGTTATGACCGCAGCGCGACCGCCATGTCGGGCGCGGCGCGGCGGCTAACTGCTGGCGGGGAGATGGATGCGGTTTTAATCGCAGACAGCGGCGGAAACGCGGTGCGGGCCGTGCCGCTGGTCAACGCGGAGGGCGCACGACAGGTTTTGGGCACCGAGTTGTGGAACACCGACGCAGCGCTGGCGTCCAACCCCGTCATGCGCGGTGCTTGGTTCGCCAGTGTGTCTGATGGTCTTTATGGCCAGCTCGCCACCAAATATCGCACACGTTTTGGCAAGGCGCCGTATCGCTTGGCTAGTCTGGGTTATGACGCCGTGCTGCTGACCGTGCGGGTATCGCGCGAGTGGCAACCGGGCACTGATTTCCCCACGGCGCGCTTGTTGGCCAGCGACGGTTTCGGCGGGATCGACGGCATTTTCCGCTTCAATCAGCGCGGCGTGGCGGTGCGTGCGCTGGAGGTGAGCGAGATTGGCGCAGGTGGATTTCGGGTGATTGAGGCGGCGCCGACCAAGTGGTAACGCGTGGCGCGTGCGTCACAGTGGACCCGAAAAGAGCGACGGTTGACGCCGTTCGCCCTTTACGTTTCTGGAAAAATCACGATATGAGCGCGACCGTTCATTCACCACAGGAGCAAATGCTATACCGCCGCCAATGACCCGCCGACCACTGGCCCCGCCGCCCCCCAAAAGTGGGCCGCGTTTTAACGAGTATATCACCGTGCCCAAAGTGCGTGTGATCGATGAAGATGGCGAAAATCTGGGCGTCATGTTGACCGCCGAAGCCATCGAACAGGCTGCAGAGGCTGGCCTTGATCTGGTCGAAGTGTCTCCGGGCGCAGACCCGCCGGTGTGCAAATTCCTCGACGTGGGCAAATATAAATATGAGGCCCAGAAAAAGGCCAATGCCGCGCGCAAGAACCAAAAGACGCAGGAGATCAAAGAGATCAAGATGCGTCCCAACATCGACGATCATGATTTCGATGTGAAGATGCGCAAGGTGTTCGATTTTCTGGAAGAAGGCGACAAGGTCAAGCTGACCATGCGCTTTCGCGGGCGCGAGATGAGCCACACCCAGCTGGGTCTGGCCGTGTTGCAACGCGTTGCCGAACAGACCGCCGAAGTGGCGAAGATCGAGGCGCACCCGCGCACCGAGTGCCGCCAGATGCTGATGGTCATCGCCCCCAAATGATGCGCTGCATGGCGCTGGCAGTCGCACTGCTGGCTTGGCCGGCGGCGATGTCAGCCTATGCGCAAGCCCCTGAAACCCGCACCGCGCTGGTTGCGCGCGCGCAGGCGGCAGTGGTGGAAATCCGGGTTGAGCCTGCACCCCCGCCTGCACCACCCAAGCGGGTGCTCCGGCTAAGCGAGGGGCAATGTGCCGACAGCGGCGGAACGTGGCTGGGCGACCGTCGCTGCGAGGTGGCCGATACGCTATTCCCGCTTCCGCCGACCCCACGCCGCGATACCGGGCAAATGGGCAGCGGCTTTGTCGTCGATGCGGCGCGCGGGCTGATCCTGACCGCGAACCATATTGTCCCGAGTGAGCGCGCGCCGACAGTCAGACTTGCTGACGGGCGCGAGCTTGCCGCCACCATCGCAGGGCGTGACGAGGCGACGGGGATTGCAGTTCTGCGCGTCGAGGCGGGCGGCATGACAGCCCTGCCGTTGGCAACACGCCCGCCCGTGGTCGGCGAGGCGAGCCTGCTGGTCGGGCGTCTGCTGCCCTATGACAGCACGGTTGCGACCAGCGGTATGGTAGGCGGAATGCTTTCGCTCGATGATCAAGGCAACAATCTGCCCTGGCTTTCCGACATCTGGCTGATCGACAATCTGCTCCCGGGAGGTGGCTTGGGCGGTGGCCCGGTGCTGGGCAGCGGCGGCGAAGTGATTGGGATCGCCACCGCGATTTTTGGGCGCGAAGGCTATGGCCAGAGCGCGGCGACGATCATGGTGGCGCTGAACGGTATGCAGCCGGTGATCGAGGCGCTGGCTGCGACCGGAAGCGTTGCGCGCAGTCATATCGGTATCTCGCTCGACTGCGACAAAGGCGCGTGCCAAGTTGCCGTCATAATTCCGGATGGCAGTGCCGAGGCCGCTGGACTGCGCGTGGGCGACCGGATTGTTAGTATCGACGGCCGCTCCTTTACCAAAGCAGGCCAAATCACCCGCTATATCGCCGGACGGCCAGTGGGCAGCGCCATCGCACTGTCGATTGAACGCGGTGGCGTGGCACAGCTGGTTAATGTTGTGACGGGATCGATCAGCGCTTTAGCCGCCCCAGTCGAAGACTAGCCGCGTCTCGCCCGCCGGATTGCCGCCCGGGCCGAAACGGCGTTCAACCATCATGCCCTGTCCGTTGTTTGCCACCGCAACCAGCGTCGAGCAGCGCGTGCCATAGACCGGGTTGTTGAGGAACAGGGCCGGCGCGTCATCATTTTCCAGCGCGCCGAGCAACGCCGCCGGATCCTGTCCGCTTGCCAGCCACGCGCGCATTTCAGCCCCAAGCCGTGCTGACCGGTCGCAAGCGCGGCCGACCACTTCATTGGCCAGCGCGTGCACATCGGGAACTAGCGCGCGAATAGCGGCATCGGGCCGGTTGGTGAACAGTCGCGCGCTGCTGCCGTCGAGCACGAGCAGATTGAAGCCGTTGAACAATTCCAGCTGATTTGGGCGTGGCGCAGCGAAATCGCCGCTCGCCGTCAGCAGGTCGCGCACCAGCACGCCGCGCGAGACTTTGTCGGGGTCGGGCCCGCGTTCGCCGCGCGCGTTCGTGACGACGACCATGCGCTGCTGCGTGGGCACCACCCCTAGCCAGGTCCCGCCGCTGACCAAATCGCGCCCGCCGACGATGCCACTGCCATCGTCCCAGAGGTGGAGCGGCGCGCTGGCCCGCGCATGATACTCATCACGGTTGCCGACCAGTAAGATGGGCCAGTCGGGGTGCTGGTGAAGGGCAAGGGCAACGACGCACATGGCGGCGGAATATGGCAAGCGATGCTGGAGAAGGCGAGAGGGGCTTTTTCGTGGCGTTGCCGCAACGTTGGCGCTACACTGGTACAGCCTTGGGGGAGGACAATCATGACTGCAGCAACCAAAACACCAATCCATCTGTGGGTCGTTGGCGTCGTCGCGACGCTGTGGAACAGTTTTGGCGTGACCGATTATTTCATGACGCGGACGCGCGGCGCGGCGTGGATCGACCAGATGATGCCTGGCGTCGATAGCGCCAAATTCATGGCCTATATCGACTCTTTTCCAGTTTGGGCCAGCGCGGGCTGGGCCTTAGGCGTATGGGGTGCGCTGGCGGGATCGCTGCTGTTGCTCGCGCGCAGTCGCCATGCGGTGGCGGCGTTCGCCGTATCGCTGCTGGGGGCGATTTCGGGGCTGGGCTATCAGCTCGCGAACCCCATCGACATCCCGGAAATGACGCAGGGCGCCAATGCGGTGATGCCTTATGTGATCATCGCGATTGCGGCGCTATTGCTGTGGTATGCGATGCGGCAGAAGGCTGCAGGGGTGTTGCGGTAGGGGGTTACCGCCCCCACTTCCGCTGCGTTTTCCCGAACCGGTCTTTCCTAGTCCCAGGCTTGCCCTCGTTGCTCCGCCCCACCCTCGGCGCCGCACTCTCGCCCGAACCAATCCCCAATTCATCCGCCTCGAGTTTGCGGATTTCATCGCGCAATCGCGCGGCCGTTTCAAACTCCAGATTCGCCGCCGCGTCACGCATCTGTTTTTCGAGATCGGCGATGTAGGCGCGCAGATTGTGGCCGACCATATGGTCGGGCATGCCTTCGCCGATGTCGACGACAACGCTATCCTTGCTGGCAACGTGGGCGATAATGTCGCCGATATTCTTCTTGATGCTGGCGGGCGTGATGCCGTGGGCTTCGTTATAGGCGACCTGTTTGGCGCGGCGGCGGTCGGTTTCGCGGATAGCGCGTTCCATGCTGCCGGTCATGCGGTCGGCGTACAGGATGACGCGGCCGTCGACGTTGCGCGCGGCGCGCCCGATGGTTTGCACCAGCGACGTTTCGCTGCGCAGAAAACCTTCCTTGTCGGCGTCGAGGATCGCCTCCAGCGCGCATTCGGGGATATCGAGCCCTTCGCGCAGCAGGTTAATACCGACCAGCACGTCGAACACGCCCAGCCGTAGGTCGCGGATAATCTCGATGCGCTCAAGCGTCTCGACGTCGCTGTGCATATAGCGGACCTTGAGCCCGGCTTCGTGGAGAAATTCGGTTAGATCTTCGGCCATCCGCTTGGTCAGCGTAGTCACGAGCGTGCGGTAACCGGCGAGCGCAGTTTTCTTGGCCTCGGCGATCAAATCATCGACCTGCTCCTCGACCGGCTTGATCTCGACCGGCGGATCGATCAGGCCGGTGGGGCGTATGACCTGTTCGGCGAATACGCCCTGCGTACGCTCCATTTCCCACGTCCCCGGCGTCGCCGACACACTGACCGTTTGCGGGCGCATCGCGTCCCATTCGGCGAAGCGCAATGGCCGGTTGTCGATGCACGAGGGCAGACGAAAGCCATATTCAGCCAGCGTGATTTTGCGGCGATGGTCGCCCTTGGACATGGCGCCAATCTGCGGCACCGTCTGATGGCTTTCATCAACGAAAAGCAGGGCATTGTCGGGCAGATATTCGAACAGCGTGGGCGGCGGCTCGCCAGGCAGGCGGCCGGTCAGGAAGCGCGAATAGTTTTCGATGCCTGCACAGCTGCCCGTCGCGGCAATCATTTCGAGGTCGAAGTTGGTGCGCTGCTCCAGCCGCTGATGCTCGAGCAATTTGCCTTCAGCCTCCAGTTCCTTCAGTCGTTCGGCCAGCTCGAACTTTATCGCCTCGGTCGCCTGCTTCAGCGTCGGACCTGGCGTCACATAGTGCGAATTGGCGTAAATGCGCACGCTGTTGAGGTTCGCGATTTTTTTGCCGGTAAGCGGGTCGAATTCGGTGATTTCCTCAATCTCGTCACCAAAAAAAGCCACGCGCCACGCCATGTCTTCATAGTGCGACGGGAAGATTTCGAGGGAGTCGCCGCGCACGCGAAAATTGCCGCGCGCGAACGCCTGATCGTTGCGCTTATACTGCAGCGCGACCAGCTTGCGAATGATCTCGCGGCTGTCGACGACCTGGCCTTTTTTGAGATCAAAGATCATCGCCGAATAGGTTTCGACCGAGCCGATGCCATAGAGGCAGCTGACCGAGGCGACGATAATCACATCATCGCGCTCAAGCAGCGCGCGCGTGGCCGAATGGCGCATCCGGTCGATCGCCTCGTTTACCGAGCTTTCCTTTTCAATATAGGTGTCGGACCGCGGGACATAGGCCTCGGGCTGATAATAGTCATAATAGCTGACGAAATATTCGACCGCATTGTGCGGGAAAAAGCTTTTGAACTCGCCATAAAGCTGCGCGGCCAAAATCTTGTTGGGCGCGAGGATCAACGCGGGGCGCTGTGTCGCCTGAATGACCTGCGCCATGGTGAAGGTCTTGCCCGACCCGGTGACGCCCAACAGCACCTGATCGCGCTCGTGCGCCTGCACGCCTGCGACCAGCTCAGCAATGGCGGTGGGCTGGTCTCCTGCAGGCTGATAATCGCTGACTAGCTCGAACCGCTTTCCACCGTCGGCCTTCTCCGGCCGCGCCGGGCGATGGGGAACGAACGCACCGCTGGTGTCGATTTCGTCGAGCGAGGTGCGGATGATGATGTCGGCCATGTTCTGGTTATGTCCCAATCGCGAAAGGTGCACAAGGGCATCGCTGCGCGAATCCCGGTGGACTTGATGGCAAATATGGGCAGGATGCGCTCGCGCGGCAATGCGCGCGGGTTAGACAGGATTTGGGCGATGCGGGCTGTGGTGGTTTTGACGAGTGCGGCGGCGCTCGCTTTGGGGGCCTGCGGTGGTGGTGCCGACAAAGGCGGTGAGGGCGGCGGGCTGTTTGGTGCGAGCGATGCGCCCGTCAAACGTCAGCCGGGCAGCTGGACGACCAAGGCGGAAATCGTCAAGTTGGAAGGCCCGGATATCAAGGGCGGCGAGAAGGAGCAGCTGCAGGCGATGATGAACATGATGGGTAATATGTCCATCTGTCTGACGCCCGAAGCGATTGCTGCTGAAGATATCAGCAAGAGTCTGGAACAAATGGGCTCGCAAGGCGGCGAATGCACGTTTGACAAGAAGGATGTCACGGGCAGCAGCATCAATTTTTCGGCGACCTGCAAGTCGGGCAATGGCGGTACCGCCAAGATGACGGCAACCGGCACCAACAGCGCGACGTCGCAGGATTTCACCGTTTCGACGGTCGCCACCAAGGCCGATGGCAAGCCCGAGGGCGAGATGGTGATGCGCATTACCTCCACGCGCACCGGCGAATGCAAGCCCGGCGACATCACGCCGCCGACACCGCCAAAGGCAGCAGGAGCGACAAAATCATGATCGGCTATATCACGGTGGGCACCAACGACATGGCGCGGGCGCGTGCCTTTTATGATGGCTTGCTCGCCGAACTGGGTGCCAAGCGGATGATGGAATTTGGTGATGATCTGGGCGGCTTCACCTTGTGGGGCACTGGCATGGACAAGCCCGGTATCGCGGTGACCCGGCCCTATGACGGCCAGCCCGCGCATCAGGGCAACGGGCATATGGCGGCGCTGCCGGTGCTGGAGCGGGCGCAGGTTGATGCGCTGCATGCCAAGGCGCTGGAATTGGGCGGCAGCTGCGATGGTCCCCCGGGCCTCCGCGGTGAGGAAGGGCCGCAGGCTTTTTACGCCGCCTATTTCCGCGATCCGGATGGTAACAAGCTTGCGGTTTTCCGGGTGGGGCCCGCTTGATCAACCGATGCGCTGGTTTTTTTTAGCGGCGGCGCTGTTAGCCTGCTCGCCGGCGGGCGCGCAAACTGTTGCGGTCCCCCACCGTGCGCAGGTCGCGGTTGCCTTTGATACATCGGGCAAAATTGAAACGCGCCTTGTCGAAGGGCCGCTGAGCAAGAATAACCCGCGCGGTGTGACCATCGACGATCCGGTGCGTGTGGCGTCGGTGTCGAAGCTGGTCGTTGGCCTTGGCGTCATGCGGCTGGTTGAGGCGGGGAAGATGAATCTCGACGCCGATGTGTCGCGTTATCTTGGCTGGCGGCTGCGCCATCCCGAATATCCAACACGTAAGATTACGCTGGCGATGCTGCTCGGCCATCGCAGCGGGGTCAGCGGCGAATTTGACTATCTGTTGACGCTGGATGCCGAATTGCCCGCCAAGTTGGAGGAGAAGGGCGCGTTCGATGCGGATCGGGCGCCGGGCGGGGCCTTTGCCTATTCGAACCTCAACTATCCGATCATTGCCGCAGCGATGGAGGGGGCGACGGGCGAGCGGTTCGACCGGCTGATCCACCGCTTGGTGTTCGCGCCGCTGAACATCGACGCTTGCTTCAACTGGACGATGTGCTCGCCTGACAAAGTTGCGCGCGCAGTGGCGCTCTATCGCTTTAATGGCGAGCTAGCGCTCGATGAGCTAGGAGACAGGCCGCCTGAATGCCCGGTGGTGCGAGCCAGTGACGACAGCTGCGATCTGGCCAGCTACCCGCTTGCCCGCCATGGCGCGGCGTTCAGCCCGCAAGGCGGGATGCGGATCAGTGCCGCCGATTTGGCGCGCATTGGAGTAATGTTGCTGCAGAACGGGCGCGGCTTTTTGAAAGCCTCTAGCATTGCCCGACTGGAGCGGTTGACGCCGGTTTACCCGGATCGGGGTGAGGGCAGCAACGGCACCTTTTGCTCCTTCGGCCTCGCGGTGCACGCGACCGGGGGCGCGGACTTGAAGCGCCCGGGGTGCAAGAGCGGCCTGTTCGGCGACGGCCGTCTGCGTTTGGGGCATGCGGGCGATGCCTATGGGCTGCGGGCAGGCCTCTGGATCGACCGCGCGGCGGGGACGGGTCTGGCTTATTTTGTCACGGCAGTGGATGTGGCGGCCACTGGCGCGCGATCGGCTTATGGGCCGGAGGAGGAGCTCTTGGTCGACCGAGCGATGGCGGCAGCCAGTCGGCGTTAGTGACAAGTCGCTGCCCGGGAGCACAAAGCTAAGCTGTAATGCGCCCAAGCTTCCCCCTCTTGCCAGCCGCAGCGCGCGCCTCTAGTGCGAACGCCAACATTCATTGCTCAGTCAGAAAAGGATTGGTTCATGAGCGATTCGGCCGAAAAGGTGAAAAAGATCGTCGTCGAGCATCTGGGCGTGGAAGCCGAAAAGGTGACGGAAGCGGCGAGCTTCATCGACGATCTCGGCGCCGACAGCCTGGACATCGTCGAACTGGTCATGGCGTTTGAAGAAGAATTTGGCGTCGAAATCCCCGATGATGCGGCGGAAAAGATTGCGACCGTTAAGGACGCCATTGATTTCATCGACGCCAATAAGGGTTGATTGATCGGGACCAGCGGGTCCGCATGATGCAGGGGGCTTTCCGGTTCCGGCCTAGGTCGGACTATCGGGAGGCCCTTTTGCATATATCATGGCAAGAATCATAAAGGATGAGGGCCTATGCGCCGGGTTGTCGTAACGGGTTTGGGATTGGTGACGCCGCTGGGCGCGGACGTCGAAACCACTTGGGCCAATTTGCTGGCCAGCAAATCGGGCGCTGGGCACATCACCCATTTCGACACCAGCGACCAGAAATGCACCATCGCCTGCGAGGTAAAGGGCCCCGACCACCCCTATGGTTTCGATCCCGCCAAGCGCGTCGATCACAAGGTGCAGCGCCAGGTCGATCCCTTCATCATCTATGGCATCGATGCCGCGGGTCAGGCGATCGAGGATGCCGGTCTGACCGACATGCCCGACGCGATGAAATTGCGCGCAGGGTGCAGCATCGGGTCCGGCATCGGCGGTCTGCCGGGGATTGAAAGCGAAAGCCTGCTGCTCGCCGAAAAAGGGCCGGGGCGGGTTTCGCCGCACTTCGTCCACGGCCGTTTGATCAACCTCATCTCGGGGCAGGTCAGCATCAAATATGGGCTGCAGGGGCCGAACCACGCCGTCGTCACCGCCTGCTCGACCGGCGCGCACAGCATTGGCGATGCCGCGCGGATGATCCGCGACGACGATGCCGACATCATGTTGGCAGGCGGAGCAGAAGCGACGATTTGCCCGATCGGCATCGCGGGCTTTGCGCAGGCGCGCGCACTCAACATGAGCTATAACGATCGGCCCGAGGCTGCGAGCCGCCCCTATGACAAGGACCGCGACGGTTTTGTCATGGGCGAGGGCGCGGGCGTGGTAGTGCTCGAGGAATATGAGCATGCCAAGGCGCGCGGCGCCAAGATTTACGCCGAAGTTGTGGGTTACGGCTTGTCGGGCGATGCCTATCACGTCACCGCCCCGCATCCCGACGGGTCGGGCGCTTATCGTTCGATGGAAATGGCACTCAAGAAGGCTGGCATGACACCCGGCGACATCGACTATATCAACGCGCACGGAACCTCTACCATGGCCGACACCATCGAGCTGGGCGCGGTTAAGCGATTGTTCGCCAACGAAATCGCCAATGTGTCGATGAGCAGCACCAAATCGGCCATCGGGCACCTGCTCGGCGGCGCTGGTGCAGTCGAAACCATTTTCTGCATCCTCGCCATCCGCGACCAGATTGTGCCGCCGACGCTCAATCTCGACAATCCCGACGAGGGCACCGACGGGGTTGACCTGGTGCCGCACGTCGCGAAAAAGCGGGTGGTAAAGGCCGCACTTAACAACAGCTTCGGCTTTGGCGGAACGAATGCCAGCGTGATTGTGAAGGCGGTGGAGTAACCGCTGTGCGGCTGCTGCTAGCGGCTATTCTGACCCTGCTCCTCGCCGCCTGTTCGGGCGGCGCGCCGCGCGATGTGACCGTGGTGATTCCAGAAGGATCGAGCATCCGCAAGGCCGGCGAAATCCTGGAAAAGGCGGGCGCGGTCGATAGCGCGTCCAGCTTCGTCAACCATGCGCGCTTTTTTGGCGGCGACGCGCCGATCAAGCCTGGCGAATATCAAGTCAAGGCCGGGATGGATGCGGGCGATGTGCTGGAACTGCTCCAGTCGGGCAAAACGCTGCAACGCTTCGTCACAGTGCCCGAAGGCATGCCGTCGATCATGGTGTGGGAACGGCTGATGGCCGATGAGCGACTGACCGGCGAGATCCCGGTGCCGGCCGAAGGGAGTTTGCTGCCCGATACCTATAGCTTCGTTACCGGGGAATCGCGCGCGGCTGTGGTGAAGCGCATGCAAGACGCTATGGACGAGGCGTTTGCTGAATTATGGGCCAAACGCTCTCCCCGCAGCGGGGTCAAAAACCGCAACGAAGCGATAACGCTGGCGTCGATTGTCGAAAAAGAAACCTCGGTTCCCGCCGAACGCCGCACCGTTGCGGGTGTCTATACCAACCGGCTGGCCATTGGCATGCGGTTGCAGGCTGACCCGACAATCATATATCCGATCACCCAGGGCAAACCGCTCGGCCGCCGTATCCGCCGGTCGGAAATCGACGCGGTCAATGAGTACAACACCTACAGCATGGCGGGCCTGCCGCGCGGGCCCATCGCCAATCCGGGGAAGGCGAGCATTGCGGCTGTGCTCGACCCGGAACCGACGCGTTATATCTATTTCGTGGCTGATGGTAGCGGCGGTCATATCTTCGCCGAAACGCTCACTGAGCATAACCGCAATGTGACCAATTGGAAAGCCATCCGGCGGGCGCGTGGGGAGATTGAGTGACCGCCAAATTCTTCCTCCACGGCGTGCCCGACAGTCCGGCCATCTGGGCGCCGTTGTTGGCTGAACTTGCGCTGGGGGACACGCCGGTCGCCGTCCCTGCCATGCCGGGCTTCACCGACCCGCTTCCCGCCGGGTTTGCCGCAACGAAAGAGGCCTATGCTGACTGGGCCATTGGCGAGGTCGAGCGGCTCGCTGCCGCGCACGGCCTGGTCGATCTGGTTGGGCATGACTGGGGCGCGATTATTGTCCAGCGGGTAGCAATGCTGCGGCCCGATCTGGTGCGCAGCTGGGTGTTGTCGAACGCGGTCATCGATCCCGATTATCGCGGCCACCGCGTCGCGCGCATCTGGAACACGCCGGTGCTGGGTGAGCTGTTCATGGCGGTCAGCGGGCCAAAGAAGCTGCAACAGAGCCTGGTGGAACAGGGCGTCCCCGCCGCGGTCGCTGCGCAAGAAGCGGCGCAATGGGTGAGCAAGGACAAGCGGCGCGCGATACTGAAGCTCTATCGTTCGGCGAACGGCCTCAACTTCGGGGTCGACTGGGCCAAGGATTTGGAGACGCTCAAGGGGCCGGGCGCACTGGTTTGGGGTGAGGGCGATCCTTATGTCGACATCGCTGTCGCCGAGCGCGCGGCGCAACGGCACGGCGTGGCGCTGCACAAGATTGCTGGTGCCGGGCATTGGGCGATTGCCGAGCGTCCCGCCGAGGTGGCGGCGGCACTCAAGGCCTTTTGGGCGATGCTGGATTAGTGGACCCAGCGCCGCTGATTGTTACTGCCACGCTCGGGACCGCCGACCAGCGGCGTTTCGATGCACTGCGCCATGCGCATTTTCCGCCTGAGCGCAATTATCTGAAGGCTCACCTCACGCTGTTCCACCATTTGCTGCCTTCGCGCGCCGATGAACTGGTGCGGCTGCTGAAGGATATTGCTGTCGATGCCGCCCCGGTGGCGCACGTCACTGAAGTCTATTCGCTAGGGCGCGGCGTGGCTTACCGGGTTGAGTCGCGCGACCTGCTCGCCATGCGCGCGCGCATCGCCGACTGGTTCGCCCCTGACTTGACCGCGCAGGATCAGGCAACGCCGCGGCTGCACATCACCGTGCAAAACAAGGTCGAGCCTGCTCAGGCCAAGGCGTTGCTGGCGGAACTCCGCGCCGAATTTCAACCTGCTCCGCTCGCCATTACCGGCTTCAGCGTATACTATTATCGCGGCGGGCCGTGGGAATTGCTGAAAGGCATTCCGTTTCGCAGGAGCACGCGCAGCCGATATTGACCGCCGCGCACGCGCTCCCTATAGCGCCGCTTCCCGGGAGCGCCGACGCGCCGCCCGCGCCTTGGTAGGGCGGAGTAGCTCAGCTGGTTAGAGCGGCGGAATCATAATCCGTAGGTCGGGGGTTCAAGTCCCTCCTCCGCTACCAAAATCTGCTTTTGTTCGTGATCGATGGCATGCGTAGGTCGCTCAGGCCAGTGGAGCGAGCCCATTGAGGATCAATCGGGCCAGATCAGACTGGCCCTTTGTTCCGGTCTTCGAATAGATACGCTTGGAGTAATTTCTCGCGGTTTCCTTGGTCAGGCGTAGCTTTTGACCGCTGTCGATGATCGGCTGGCCAAGGCTTATGGCATTGGCCAGTGAAGCCTCGCGGTCGGACAATTGATAAAGCTCCTTGATGGCAAGAGCTGTTTCGCGCGTTTGCTGCGGCCGATAGTTACGGACCGCGCCGATTACGGCAGGACCGTGGGCCAGCTCATCCATTGGTACAGGGGTTCGGCGCAGGAGCAGGCATAGGTCGCGCGGTTCGCCGAGGGACAGGATGCGAACGTCGGGTCCCGTACCGGCGGCCAGTTGTTCGAACAGCGCTTTGAAGTCTTGCCCCGCCTTTGCCGACAGCCTCATTCGCCTGTGGGTTCCAGGGCCTTGGTGAGGCGCAAGGTCCAGCAGCGCCTGTGCGGTGCGGTCGGCGAACAAAATCGCGCCTTCGGCATCAAAAGCAAGCTGGCCGATACCAAGGCGAGCCAGCGCAAACTCTGCGAGTTCCCGCGCCAGAAGCTGCTTCGCAATGACCTCTAGACTGTGCAAGGCCGCGGTCAGGTGCGGGGCCAGATTGGACAGCGTCGCCACGGACGCTGACTGAATTTCTTCACGTCGGTTCGCAAGGATCACAATCACGTCGCTATCGTCATGCGCCGCAACCCGCAGCAAGCGGACGCTGGCGACGCCGTTGCGCGCTAGCCAATTCCGCTGCGCGGCCAACACATCGGGCTGATCGAATGCAAACAATTCATCCGCTGCGTAGACGCGACCCGCACGCAGCGGTGCGCCTCGGGTGATGAACGTCGATAGGAAGGAGGGCCAATGGGCAGGTCCGACCTCACCCTTCGGCAGGGTGGTAGCATCCCACGTGAAAGTCGCCTGCCGGACGGCTTTGCCCTGTCTAGTGGCAATCATAACATGATCGGCGCGGGTGCGGGTAGCCAGGTTTCGCGCGAGGCTCGTCCATGGCGGATCTTCGTGTATCCCGCCTGCAACGGACAATATCAGGTCACGCTGGTCTGAAGTGGATGAGAGCGCGATCATAGCTTTGCTCCCATATGGGAGATTAGTTACAATTGCCAGTCCGCGATGGGCCACGCGAGATTGGCGGAGAAGCAGATGCCGGATACCCAAGCCAGATTGCCCCTGACCCACATCCAACGACTGGAGGCAGAGGCGATCCATATCATGCGTGAAGTGGTGGCCGAGGCGACCAAGCCGGTGATGCTCTATTCGGTCGGCAAGGACAGCGCCGTCATGCTGCACCTCGCGCGCAAAGCCTTTTATCCATCGCCGCCGCCCTTTCCGCTGCTCCATGTCGATACGACTTGGAAATTCAAGGCGATGTACGAGATGCGCCAGAAGGCTGCCGAGAGTGCCGGCATGGAGCTGCTCATCCATCAGAATCCGGAGGCAGCCGAGCGCGGGATAAATCCATTTGATCATGGCCCGCTACACACAGACATGTGGAAGACCGAAGGGCTGAAACAGGCGCTCGACAAATATGGGTTCGACGCCGCTTTCGGTGGCGCCAGGCGCGACGAGGAAAAGAGCCGCGCCAAGGAACGCATTTTTTCGTTCCGCACCGCCAGCCATGGCTGGGACCCAAAAAACCAGCGACCCGAGCTTTGGAACCTCTATAATGCCCGCAAGGCGAAGCATGAGAGCATTCGCGTCTTTCCGCTATCGAACTGGACCGAGCTCGACATCTGGCAATATATCCACCTCGAGAATATCGAGATTGTGCCGCTCTACTTCGCGGCCCTGCGCCCGACTTATGAGTGGGAAGGCGGGCTGTTCATGGCCGATGATCCGGCGCGAATCGGAGAGATATTGGGCCGAATGCCAGCCATCACTGAGCGCAGGATCCGCTTTCGCACGCTTGGTTGTTTCCCGCTGACCGGCGCAGTGGAGAGCGAAGCAACGACGCTGCCACAGATCATCCAGGAAATGTTGCTGACGACCACGTCCGAACGTCAGGGCCGGGTCATTGACAAGGATGGCGGCGATGCGTCGATGGAAAAGAAGAAGCAGGAGGGGTATTTCTGATGGCCGATGTATCGCCCCCCGATGCCGTTTATAGGGCCGACGCGCTCATTGCCGAAGATATCGATGCCTATCTGGACCGGCATCAGCACAAGTCGATGTTGCGCTTCATTACTTGTGGCAGTGTTGATGATGGCAAATCGACGCTGATCGGGCGTCTGCTCTACGACAGCAAAATGATTTTCGAGGATCAACTGGCGGCGCTTGAAGCCGACAGCAAGCGCGTGGGTACCCAAGGCGCGAACATTGATTTCGCGCTGCTAGTCGACGGTCTGGCGGCGGAGCGCGAACAGGGAATCACTATCGACGTCGCTTATCGCTTTTTTGCGACCGAGAAGCGAAAGTTCATCGTCGCTGACTGTCCGGGGCACGAACAATATACGCGTAACATGGTAACCGGCGCATCGACCGCCGACCTTGCTGTCATCCTGATTGACGCGCGCAAAGGGATGCTCGCCCAGACCCGGCGGCACAGCTATCTGTGCCATTTGCTGGGCATCCGCAATATCGTCTTGGCGGTCAACAAGATGGACCTGGTTGGCTATGATCAGGCCCGGTTCGAGGCAATCGTGGCCGACTATGCGGCGTTTGCCAAGTCGATTGGCATCAGAGATTTCGTTGCATTCCCGATTTCGGGCTTCAAGGGCGATAATATCACCGCCCGGTCGGCGAATACCCCGTGGTTCATAGGCACGCCGCTAGTCGAATATCTTGAAACCGTCGCAGTTGACAACGTGCGCGACCTTGCCCGGCCATTCCGCATGCCCGTGCAATGGGTGAACCGGCCCAACCTGGATTTTCGCGGCTTCTCTGGCCTCATCGCCGCCGGCTCGGTGAAGCCGGGCGATGCAGTCCGGGTGCTGCCATCGGGCAAGACCAGCTCGGTCAGCCGCATTGTCACGCTGGACGGTGATCGCGACGAAGCGGTTGCGGGCCAGTCGGTCACCATCTGTCTGGCTGACGAGATTGATTGTTCGCGCGGCAATGTGCTGTCTGCGGCAAGTGCGCCGCCTGAGGTGGCCGACCAGTTTGAAGCGACCATTGTGTGGATGGATCATGAACCGATGCTGGTCGGGCGCGGCTATTGGCTGAAACTTGCTTCCCAGACTGTTTCGGTCACGGTGAAGCAACCCAAGTATGAGATCGACGTCAACAGCCTTGATCGGCTGGCGGCAAAAACGCTGGAACTGAACCAGATCGGCGTGGCCGAGATTATCGCCGACAAACCGCTGATTTTCGAACCCTATGCCGACAGCCGTACGCTGGGCGGCTTTGTGCTCATCGACAAGACAACGAACGCTACGGTGGCGGCGGGGATGCTCAACTTCTCGCTGCGGCGTTCGCAGAATGTGCATTGGCAGCCGACCGATGTGAGCCGCGAAAGCCATGCGGCGATGAAAAACCAGACGCCGCGCATCTTGTGGTTCACTGGCCTTTCAGGTTCAGGCAAATCAACCATCGCCAACGAAGTGGAGAAACGATTGGCGCTGATGAACCGCCATACCTTTTTGCTCGACGGCGACAATATTCGCCATGGGCTGAACAAGGATTTGGGCTTCACCGAAGCCGACCGGATCGAAAATATTCGCCGTATTGGCGAAGTCGCCAAACTGATGCTCGATGCCGGGTTGATCGTGCTGACCGCGTTTATCAGCCCGTTCCGCGCCGAGCGGCAATTGGTGCGCGAAATGGTTCCGGAAGGCGAGTTCATCGAGATATTCGTCGACACGCCACTTGAAGTTGCGGAAGAACGCGATGTGAAGGGGCTGTACCGCAAAGCGCGCGAGGGCAAACTGAAGAACTTTACCGGCATCGACAGCCCCTATGAGGCGCCGCTCGAGCCGGACATTGTGGTCAACACCGTAGCGATGACGGCCGAGGAAGCCGCCGAACATATCATCAAAAAGATCATGCCGCTGAAATAGGCGGGCAGAATTGGACATGGCAATTGGGCAGGGATCGAAAGTGAATATAGGGGGCCAATGTTGACCGACGCCGAGCTTGCCGCCCACCTTGCCAAAAGCGCCGGGAAAATCCTGTTGCAGCTGCGCGCCGCCAACATGGCTGACGGCAAGGCGTTGGGGAATATTGGCGATCAGACCGCAAACCAGTTTCTTGTTGATGCCCTTGGGCAGCATCGACCCGATGACGGGCTGTTATCGGAGGAAAGCAAAGACACAAAGGAACGGCTGGCGATGGAACGGGTGTGGATCATCGATCCGATCGATGGCACCCGTGAATATGGCGAACAGCGGACAGACTGGGCCGTCCATGTTGGCCTCGCCATAGGCGGCAAGCCAGTCGCCGGTGCGGTCGCCTTGCCAGCGCTCGATGCCGTGCTGCGCAGCGATCGGCCGTGCGTTGTTCCGCCTGCGCCCGGCAGGCTACGGCTGGTCGTCAGCCGGACACGTCCGCCCGAAGTGGCGCTAGCGCTGTCTGGAGCACTTGATGCGGAAATCCTGCCAATGGGAAGTGCTGGCGCCAAAGCCATGGCCATCGTGCGAGGTGAGGCCGATATTTACCTCCATGCGGGCGGTCAGTTTGAATGGGATAGCTGTGGGCCGGTTGCTGTGGCCTTGGCTCACGGGCTTCATTGTTCGCGGATTGATGGCAGCGAAATCGCCTATAACCAGCCGGACACTTATCTTCCGGACTTGTTGATTTGCCGCCAGGAACATGCCGAAGCAACGTTGCGGTTCGTTGCGCAATTCCAAGCCGGGAAAATTGCGCCGACAAGCTAATGTCCCTAGCGCCCGCCGGAGGAGATTAGTGAAAATCGCGTGATTTCGGCAAAATCCTGACATTGCGGGGGTGACGGGGGCTTTGCGGTCGTGCCACCTCGTCGCCGCGCGCCAGCGGCGGCGTCATCGGGGTGTCGGTGGTCAGCTGGCCCAGCATTGCGGTCCGGTCGATGATGCGTTTGGCCATCAGGTGGACGACGCCCTCTTTGCTCTTCTGAATCTCGCCTTCGACCAGCATCAGCCGCGCTGCCATGACGGCACGGCGCTGTTTTTCCATGTCGCGCGCCCACAACAGCACATTGGCAACGCCGCTTTCATCCTCGATGGTGATAAACACCGCATGGCCCTTGCCCGGGCGCTGGCGCGTCAGCACCACGCCTGCGACGCGCACCTTGCGGCCGTCGGGCATGGCATTGGCCGCCGCGCAGCTCAGCACGCCCTCGGCCGCCAGCACGCGGCGCAAGAATTGCACCGGATGGCCTTTGAGCGACAGGCGGATGGTCTGGTAGTCAGCGACCACTTCCTCGGCCAGCGGCATGGCGGGCAGCGCGGCGTCGGGCTCGTCGCCCAGCTCGGCGGCGTCGGCATAGGCAAAGAGTGGCAGCTGATCCGCCGGGGTACGCCGCACCTCCCACAGCGCGGTGCGGCGGCTGTGCGCCAGCGATCCGAACGCATCGGCGTCGGCCAGCTTGCGCAGCGCGGGTGGGGGGAGCGCGGCGCGGCGGGCCAGATCCTCGACCGAGGCAAAGGGGCCGGCGGCGCGTGCAGCGGTGATGGCATCGGCCCAAGCCGCGCGGAAGCCGTCGATCTGGCGGAAACCGAGGCGTAAACTTATCCTCCCCATCGACTTGCGATGGGGAGGGGGACCATCCGGGGGATGGTGGAGGGCTGGCGAGCGCAGCTCGCCGACTGCCTCGGCGGCCCCTCCGTCAGTCCTGCGGACTGCCACCTCCCCATCGCAAGTCGATGGGGAGGATTCGATGCTGTTATCCCATCCACTCGCGTTCACATCGACCCCACGCACTTCGACGCCATGTTCCTCGGCATCGCGAACGAGCTGGGCGGGGGCATAAAAGCCCATCGGCTGGCTGTTGAGCAGCGCGCAGGTGAAGATCGCGGGATGGTGGCACTTGAGCCAGCTCGACACATAGGCGAGCCAGCCAAACGCCTGTGCATGGCTTTCGGGAAAGCCATATTCGCCAAACCCCTTGATCTGGCCAAAACAACGCTCGGCAAAATCGCGCTCATAACCGCGTCGCACCATCCCTTCGATCAGCATTGCCTGATAGCGGTGGATGGTGCCGTGGTTGCGAAAGGTCGCCATCGCGCGGCGCAGCCCATCAGCCTGCGCGGGGGTGAACTCCGCCGCGACGATGGCAAGCTTCATCGCCTGTTCCTGAAACAGCGGCACACCTAGCGTCTTTTCCAGCACGTCGCGCAGCTCATTCGGGTCGTGCGGCGGCGCGGGCGAGGGATAGTCCACTGCTTCCTCGCGGTTGCGGCGACGCAGATAGGGGTGGACCATGCCGCCTTGGATGGGGCCGGGGCGCACGATCGCCACCTGGATAACCAGGTCATAAAGGCAGGCGGGCTTCATGCGCGGCAGCATCGCCATTTGCGCGCGGCTTTCGACCTGAAAAGTGCCGACGCTGTCGCCGTGCTGGAGCATGGCATAAGTGGCTGCATCTTCATGCGGGACATTCGCCAGCGTCAGATCGACCAGTCCCTGTGCGCGCAGCAAGTCGAAACTTTTGCGGATGCACGTCAGCATCCCCAGCGCCAGCACGTCGACCTTCATCAGCCCCAGCGCGTCAATATCGTCCTTGTCCCACTCGATAAAAGTACGGTCGGGCATGGCGGCATTGTGGATCGGCACTAGCTCGTCGAGCCGCCCCTCGGTCAGCACAAAGCCGCCGACATGCTGCGACAAATGGCGCGGAAAGGTCAGCAGCCGGTCGATCAGCGTCTTCAGCCGCGCGATTTCCGGATTGGCGAGGTCAAAACCGACCTCGGCCAGATTGCGTTCGGGCACTTCCTTGCCCCACTGCCCCCAGATGGTGGACGACAGCCGCGCGGTGACATCCTCGGTCAGCCCCAGTGCCTTGCCGACCTCGCGGATGGTGCTACGCGGGCGGTAGTGGATGACGGTAGCGGCGATCCCCGCACGCTCGCGGCCATAGCGGGCATAGATGTATTGCATCACCTCCTCGCGCCGCTCATGCTCGAAATCGACGTCGATGTCAGGCGGCTCGTTGCGTTCTTCGGACAGAAAGCGGCTGAACAACAATTTGTTGGCGACGGGATCGACCGGGGTGATGCCGAGTAGGTAACAGACCACCGAATTGGCCGCACTGCCGCGTCCCTGACACAGGATTGGCGGGTTCAGGCTGCGCGCATGCTGGACGATGTCATGCACGGTCAGGAAATAAGGGGCATATTGTTTGGCGCGGATCAGGCGGAATTCTTCATCGATGGTCCGCTGCCAGACATCGGGTAGGCCGTCCGGAAATCGGGCGTGCGCTGCCTCCAGTACCATATGTTCCAGCCAGTCCTGCGGCTCCCACCCCTCCGGCACTGGTTCGTGCGGATATTCGTAGCGCAATTCGTCGAGGGTGAAGGCGATGCGTGCGAGCAAATCCTGCGTCGCCGCAATCGCCTGCGGACAGGCACGGAACAGGCGCGCCATTTCGGCGGGAGATTTCAAGTGGCGCTCGGCATTGGCGGCCAGCCGCTTGCCCGCTGCGTCGATGCTTACGCCTTCGCGGATGCAGGTAACGATATCGTGCAACGGGCGGTCGTCCGGATCGGGATAAAGCGCGTCATTGGTGGCGATCAACGGAATGCCGACTGCATCAGCCAGCGCCCTTGCTTCCACCAATCGCCGTGCATCGGCCCCGCCGCGCGGCATGGTGGCGCCCAGCCAGACTGCGTTGGGGCGAGCGTCATTGAGCTGCCGTAACAATGGCGCATCGCCGCCCAGCGCGATCAACAGCAGATCCTTGGCATGATCGAGCAGATCGCCCAGATGCAGGATGCAATCGCCCTTCACCGCGCGGCGGTTGCCCAGTGTCAGCAGCCGCGTCAGCCGACCCCAGCCGCGCCGGGTGGCGGGGTAAGCGACGATGTCGGGCGTATCATCAGCGAACACCAGCCGCGCCCCGACGATCAGCCGGAACGGTCCCGCCGGCCCGCCAATTTCGCGCCACGCCATATGCGCGCGTACGACGCCTGCGACGGTGTTGCGGTCGGCGATGCCGATGCCGGTCATCCCCAGCGCAAAGGCACGTTGCACCATCGCGTCCGGATGCGATGCCCCGCGCAAAAAGCTGAAATTGGTGGCGGCGACGGGTTCGGCGAACATCAGCTCACGCAAACAACCCATGCAGATACCATTTGGGCTGCGGCTTTTCGTCGTACAGCCCATGGCGGAAAATCCAGAAGCGGCGTCCGCGTGCATCCTCGATGCGGAAATAATCGCGCGTCAGCCCGCCTTGCCCCGGATGCTCACCCCCTTCGCGGCGCCACCATTCGGCGGCGATGCGTTCGGGCCCTTCATAAAGGTGCACCTCGTGCAGCTTGCGCCGCCAGCGGAAGCGGTGCGGCGGGCCGTCGGGAACCTCGGCAATCACCTCGACAGGCTGCGGTGGGTCGAACAGGAACAAGGGGCGCAGCGGCGGTTCACCCGCCGGCGGTGCGGGCCAGCGCTGCGGGGTGCGCAACGTGACCGCGGGTAGGGCGAGCTGCGCCTGTTCGGGAATATGGCTGTTGTGCGGGACCAGACGGCGCAGGCTGGCGGGGCCCAGCCGCGTGCTCAGCCGGTCGACCAGCTCGGCCAGCACCGCCTCGCTGGCGGCGTTACCATCAAGCGCGCCTTGGCTGACGCCCAGTGGCTCGGCGGCGGCGACGGTCAGGGTGAGCTGGTCATAGCCGAAACCGGGGTCGAGCGGGTCAGCCAGCGACGCGATGCGCTCGTCGAACAACCGCAGCACCAGCGCCGGGTCGCGCGTCGGCTGACCCGTTTCGATGTCGAGCCGGTGCTTCGCCCCGTCGCTGCGCCACAGCGTCAGTGCAAAGCACCGCCCGCCCAGCCCGCGTTCGCCCAGCGCGCGTACCGCTTCGGCCATCAGGTTCAGGAAATGATGTGCAATCGCCGTCTGGTCGCCCAGTGGTTCGGCAAAGCGGCGCGTGAAGCGCAGTAGGTCGGGCGCCGGCAGGGGGTCGATGGGTGCGCGCGCTTCACCCGTCAGGCGGCGCAGCGCGGTCACTGCACCGCTGCCGAAACGCGCGGCGATGCTTGCTGCCGGGCGCACCATGACGTCGCGCACCGTTTGCAGTCCCGCGCGTCGCAGCGCTACTGTTGCCTCGGCCTCCAGCCCCAGCGCGGCGACGGGTAGCGCGCCGATCGCTGCCTGTTCGTCCTTACCCGGCGATGCGGCGTGGCGCGCCAGCGCCTGCGCACCCTCGGATGTAGCCGCGGCGGCGAGGCGCAGCGCCATGCCAGCAGCGGAGAAATCCGCCTCTACCTCAGCGATCAGTCCCGCCTCACCGCCGAACAGATGCTCCACCCCGGCGATGTCGAGCGTGATGCCGTCGGGCGGCGCGGTGGTCACCAGCGGTGTCCACCGCTGGCAATGGCGCGCCATCAGCGCCAACCAGTGGCGGTCGGCGGCTTCGTCCATGTCGGCGACGGTGAGCGCGGGTTCGCGCGCGCGCGCATCGGCCAGCGCCATGCCGGGGACCAGCCCCAGCGCCAACGCACGCGCATCAACTGCGCGCAACCGCAGCGCGCCCTTCACCTTGGCGACCAGCGCCAGCGGGGCTTCAGGCGGCGCGGCGCGGTGCGGCGTTTCGATCCGCCACCGGTCGGTGGACAGATGGACGAACCACAGCGCCAGATAACGCCGCGTCGCGGAATTGGCGTTGATCACGGTCCCACTCCAGCCGCCAGGATAGACCGGACGGTCCGGCCTTCTGGCGCAACAGCTCAAGGTCAAAGGCAGGCAGGCCCGGCGCTTGCCCGGGCAACGCGCGCGACGGCGCGGCCGCCACCTGCCAGCGGGTTTGCGCGGCGCTGGGCATTGGCGCGGCATCGATGCGCAGCAGGATCAACGGTACGCCCGATTTTTCCGCAGCCAGCACCAGACGGCGGCTGGCGGTCAGATCAAGCTCGCGCATCCGCCCCCAGCCTTCGACTACCACGGCCCCCGGCGCGGCCGAGCGCAGGGCATCGGCGGCGGCGCGCAGCAGTGCGATGGTATCGTGCACGATGGCGACCAAGGTATTTTCGGGCAGCGCTCCCAGCTCGCGCCAGCCCTGCGCCTGCACGATCCCTGCCGCAGCGATGTCGCGGCGCGCGCGCAGCCACAGCAGCGCGCGGTCCTCCCCCGCCATCCCCGCCGCGACGGCCAGCGCAAATCCTGCCGCACTTGCCGCATCGCCCCTCTCGGCAGCGTAAATTTCGTGCACATGGCCGTGTGCCAGCCCGCCCCCCAGTGCGGCGTCGAGCGTCGTCACGCCGCTCGCCCAGCGGCCGTCGGCGGCGCGTGGCGCAGGACTGCGCAAGGAGGCATGGTCGATTCGCATATGTTCTTATTATGTTCTTATCAAGCTGCAATCAAGTTGCTTGATTTCTTTTCTATGCTGCGAAACGGGATGGCTGTGGCGGCAAGGAGTTGGCCCCAATGAGCAAGCGCGACGATCAGGCCCCTTATTGGCGCAGCGCCATTGCCAGCCGCGCGCACGTCGTCATCGACGCGGCCGACTATTATGCAGCGATGCGCGCTGCGATGCTGAAGGCCGAACAGCGCATCATGCTCGTCGGCTGGGATTTCGACACGCGCATCCCGCTGACCTTCAAACGGCGCACGGCGGGCGATCCGCCCAAGCGGCTGGGCGAGTTCATCCTGTGGCTCGCCGAGCGGCGGCCCGAGCTGGAAATCCGCATCCTCAAATGGAATTTCGGCGCGATGAAGCTGCTCGGGCGCGGGCGCGCGATCCTTGATGTCGCGCGCTGGGCCGGGCGCAAAAATATCGATTTCAAGCTCGACAGCGCGCACCCCTTCGGGTGCAGCCATCACCAGAAAATTGTGGTGATCGATGATCAATTCGCGGTCTGCGGCGGCATCGACATGACGCAGGACCGCTGGGACACGCGCGCACATCTGGATGATGACCGCCACCGCCGCCGACCCAACGGCACGCCCTATGGCCCATGGCACGATGCCACCATGCTGGTTGAAGGTGAAGCCGCCGCCGCGCTCGCTGAGTTGGCACGCGACCGCTGGGTGGTGGCGGGCGGCGAAGCGATGAAACCCTGCGTGCCGTCGCCAACCACAGCCTGGCCCGACCATGTCGACGCCGAGTTTCGCAATGTCCTCATCGGCATTGCCCGCACCCGTGCCGCGCATCAGGAGCATGGCGCGGTCCGCGAGATTGAGCGGCTGTTTCTCGACCAGATCGCCGCGGCGAAGCATTTCATCTATGCCGAGAACCAGTATTTCGCCTCGCGCAAGATAGCCGAGGCGATTGCGCTGCACATGGCCGAACCCGACCCGCCCGAAATCTTCATTGTCGCGCCTCAGACTGCCGATGGCTGGCTGGAGCAGAAGGCGATGGACAGCGCGCGCGTGCAATTGCTGCGTGCCATCGGCGAAAAGGACCACCGCGACCGTTTCTCCATCTATTGTCCGGTGACCAGCGGCGGCGCGCCCATCTATGTTCACTCAAAGCTGATGATCGTCGATGACTGCATCCTGCGCGTGGGATCGGCCAATATGAACAATCGCTCGCTAGGGCTCGACAGCGAATGCGACCTCAGCATTAAGGCGGCCAACGATGCCGATGCCGCGACCATCGCTGCGCTGCGAATATCGCTGCTTGCCGAACATATCGGGCTGGACGCAGAAACCACGGCGAAGCGGCTGTGCCGGCTAGGTTCGATGCGCGCATTAGCAGATAGCGTGACCGCAGGACGACGATTGGTGCGTCTTGATCTCAAGGATTTGTCATCTGACGAACAGGCCCTGGCTGACAATGCCGTGCTTGACCCGGAAAAGCCCGAAGACCTGTTCGAACCCATGACCAGTTCTGGCCTGTTCAGTGCGAGCCGAGTTCTGCGCGCCCCGCGCCGAAAAAGGAAAGGCGCCAGAGCGGAATCGCCCTAATTGCTGGACGCCCTCCGCAAAACAAGCGAGATAAACGGGTCACATTCAGGCATTGCAGGGGAGGCCGCCTTGGCGGGACGTTTTTTTGACGAATGGCAGGTCGGGGACCGGATGGACCATGATATTCGCCGCACCGTGACGGAAACCGACAATCTGCTCTTTTCGACGATGACGCATAATCCGCAGCCTCTCCACATCGATGCCGAGGCGGCGCGCGCGAGCGAATTTGGTCAAATCCTTGTCAACGGTACTTTCACATTCTCGCTGATGGTCGGGCTGTCGGTGGGCGACACAACGCTGGGGACGCTGGTCGCGAACCTCGGCTATGACAAGCTAGTCATGCCCAAGCCCGTTTTTCTGGGCGACACGCTGCGCGCCGAGACAGAAGTGACCGAGCTGCGCGAATCCAAGTCGCGCTCCGATGCGGGTATCGTCACCTTTACCCACCGTATGTTCAATCAACGTGGCGAACTCGTGTGTCAGTGCCTGCGCAGCGCGCTGATCAAACGGCGGCCAGCGTGAGACTGCGATCGCTGTTGTTCGTGCCGGGCGACCGGCCCGACCGGATGGACAAGGCGCGTGGCAGCGGGGCTGATGCGCTGATCCTTGATCTGGAAGATGCGGTAGCGCTGTCGGCCAAGCCGGAGGCACGCCTGGCTGTGGCTGACTTCGTTGCGCGCGAGGCTGGTGGTCCCGCGATCTTCGTCCGGCTGAACCCACTAGATACGGACCTTGTCGACGACGATCTGACGGCGCTGGCTCCTGTCACGCCCTATGGCTATGTTCTGCCAAAATCCATCGACGGCGCATCGGTCGCCGAACTGGCACAGCGCTTGACGGCGCTCGGCAACCGCAGCAGCCGCATCCTCGCCATCGCCACTGAAGTGCCGCAGGCGCTGTTCGGCCTCGGCAGCTATGGGGGCGTGTCGGATCGCCTGGTCGGCCTCAGCTGGGGCGCGGAGGATTTGCCCGCCGCCATCGGCGCAACCAGCGCGCGCGAGGCCGATGGGCGCTATACGCCGGTTTACGAGGTCGTGCGCACACTAGCGCTGATGGGCGCGCATGCCGCCGGGGTGCTCGCCATCGACACGGTCTATCCGGCGTTCAAGGATCTGGATGGGCTTGCTGCCTACGCTGCTCGGGCGCGGCGCGACGGGTTTAATGGGATGCTTGCGATTCACCCGGCGCAGGTGCCGGTGATCAACGCGGCCTTCACGCCCACTGCCGACGAGGTGGCGCGAGCACGCGCGGTCGTCGATCTGTTCGCGGCCAATCCTGGTGCCGGGGCATTGGCCCTGGACGGCAAAATGCTCGATGCGCCGCACCTTAAAGCGGCGCAGCACATTCTCGCTCAGGGGGCATAGGCGCGCAGGAAACGGTCGACGGCATCGGCAACCCGCGCTTCGTCGAGGCGCGTGTTCTCGAGGTTGCCAAAGCGCCACTCGACCTCGGTAAATCCACGGATGATGCCAAACAAATGGCTGGCCGCGACATAGGGGTCCGCGCGTGCGATATGGCCGCGCTCCATCGCCTCGGCCATGGCGGCGGTCAGCATCGCACGCAGTCGGTGCGGCCCGGCTTCCAGAAACAATTCACCCATTTCGGGATAGCGTTCAATCTCGCCCGCTAGTCGCCGATCAAAGCGCAAAATCTCCTCGCTGCTCAGAAAGCCCAGCATCGATTGGCCAAACGCGATCAACTCGGCGCGGAAATCCTCGGACCCCCCTAGCGCGCGGTCAACCGCGAAACGCATGCGCTCGCATTGACCCTCGACCACGGCGGAGAAGAGATTCTCCTTGCCCTGATAATGGTTATAGATGGTGACTTTCGACACGTCGGCCGCTTGGGCGATGCGTTCGATCGATGCGGCGGCATAGCCGACATCGAAAAATTCCTCGCGTGCAGCATCCAAAATGGCCTGTTGCTTGGCCAGATCGACGGGGCGGTGAGCTTTTTTGCTTTGCATGCAACCTATTGCCGTTGTCAGCGTTAGTGAACGGGTGCGTTCAAATGAACGCTTGCGTTCACTAACATAGGCATTAAATGTCGCGGCGTCGAGTCGCTTGCGCCAACAGGGGTTGCTGGGGTCATGAATTGGGTTGCCATCCGTATGTTAACCGGTGACCGGGTGAAGTTCCTGGGGCTGGTGTTTGGCATTGCATTCTCGACCCTGCTCATCACCCAGCAGCTGACCCTGTTTGTCAACTTGATCTTCCGTGGCGGCGTCGCGGTACAGGAAGTGTCGACTGCGGACATTTGGGTGATGGATCCAGCATCGCGCACCGCCGATGTGATATTCCCCATGCCGATTACCGCGCTCGACCGTGTGCGTGCGGTGCCCGGTGTGGCCTTTGCCTCGCCCATGTTGCGCAGCAACGCCACCATCCGCACCCCCGACGGTGATCTGGAAGGCGTGACGGTGATTGGCGTGGACGACAGCGCGCTCATCGGCCTGCCGCGCCGCATGACCGAGGGCTCGCGCGAGCGGCTGATGGACCCCAATGCCGTGTTCATCGACGATACCGGTGCACGCAAATTATTTGGCGACAGCCCCGATGTCGTGGGCACCGAGCTGGAGCTGAATGACCAGCGCGCGATCGTGAAGGGGATTGTCGATAGCGTACCGACCTTCACCGCGCAGGTGACGCTCTACACGCGCTATTCGAATGCGCTCAATTACGTTCCAGGGACGCGAAACCGCCTGTCGTTCGTGCTGGTGCGCAGTGATGGCTCGATCAGCGCAGAACAACTGACTGCGCGGATCACGGAGCAAACCGGCCTGAAAGCGCGAACCAGCGAAGATTTTACCCGTGATGGTGTCAATTTCATCGTCGAAAACACTGGCATTCCGATCAATTTCGGCATCACCGTTATCTTGGGCGTGGTCGTCGGCGTCGCTATTGTGGGCCTGACGCTCAGCCTGTTCCTGCGCGACAATATCAAGCAGTTCGGGATGCTGAAGGCCATCGGCGTCACCAACCGTAAGATCATGGACATGGTCGCGGCGCAAAGCTTCCTTGTCATCCTCATCGGCTACGGGCTCGGTCTTGCCATGGCGACGGCCTTCATCGGGCTTGGCGCGGCCAACAACGACGCGTTCAAGGGCTTCTATATGCTCTGGGAAATTCCGCTGATTACGCTGGGGCTGGTCTTGGCCATCGTTGGCGTGACCAGCCACATCGCCATGCGCGGCGTGCTGAACACCGACCCTGCATCGGTGTTCCGATGAGCAAGGTCGCCATCTCCGTCAGCCATGTCGCCAAGGATTTTCCCGTGGGTGACAGCAGCATCCGCGTGCTCCACGACGTCAGCGTCGACGTTCAGGCGGGCGAGCTTACCTATCTCGTTGGCGAATCGGGATCGGGCAAAACGACGCTGATCTCGATTATTGCGGGCATTCTTTACCCGACCGAGGGCACGGTTTCGGTGTTCGACACGCCGATCTATGATCTGTCAGACAATGATCTGGTGCGGTTTCGTCTGAACAACATTGGCTTTATCTTCCAGCAATATAATCTGCTCCCTACGCTCACCGCCGCGCAGAACGCCGCCATCCCGCTCATTGCTGCTGGCATGCGCCGCAGCGAGGCAGAGGATGAGGCGCGCGCGCTGCTCGAACGGCTCAACATGACGGCGCAGGCAGACAAATTCCCGCGCCAACTGTCGGGTGGTCAGCAACAACGGGTCGCCATTGCGCGGGCGTTGGTGCACCAGCCGCGCTTGATCGTATGCGACGAGCCGACCGCTGCGCTCGACGCCAAATCGGGACGCCGCGTGATGGACTTGCTGCGCGAAGTCGCACTCGCTGCTGACCGCGCGGTCATTATCGTCACCCATGACAACCGTATTTTCGACCTCGCCGACCGCATCCTCGCGATGGAGGACGGCCGCATCACCCACGATGGCCGCGACGCCAGCGTGCTGCACAAACAGGAATCATAATGAAACGCCCCAGCTTCTCCCGCATGATTCTGCCTACTCTGGCCGTTGTCGGCATCGTCGGCTCCGTCATCTACATCGCGTCGTCGCAGCCCGATCGGTCGTTGGCGACGCCCCCCGAGACTCCCGCCAGAACGCCCGAAGCGCAGCGCCAGAGCGGCAGCGTCGTCGGTACCGGTGTAGTCGAGCCATCTAGCGAAACGGTCGATATCGCCGCCCATGTATCGGGCGTGGTTGCCCGCGTGTTTGTCCGACCGGGCGATCAAGTTGCAGCGGGCCAACCGCTGCTCGAGATCGACAGCCGTACTGCGCGCGCGGCGGTGAGCGAGGCGGCAGCGCAAGCCGCCACCGCGCGGCAGAGCATCGCCGCTGCCCAGACCGCGCTCAACGACGCGCAGAACCAATATGCGCTCTACCAGTCGATCGATGACGCGCGCGCCGTGTCGCAGCAAGAGGTTATCACCCGCCGCGACGCCGTCGCCAACGCTCGCGCCGAACTGGCGGTGGCGACCGCGCAAGCGCGGCAGGCCGAAGCACAACTGGTGCAGGCGCGTGTCGAGCTGGAACGCCACACTGTCCGCGCGCCCGCCGCGATGGAAGTGCTGCAGGTCGATACGCGCGCTGGCGAATTTGCAGGCACGCAGGGGACCGCAGCGGTGCTGTTGAAGCTGGGTGCGACCAAGCCGCTACATATCCGCCTGGATATTGATGAAAACCAGATCGAGCGACTCGACATCGGCAAGGCGGCAGTGATCAGTCCGCGCGGCGACGCGCGGCGGCAGGTCACCGCGACTTTCGTGCGTGCGGAGCCGCTGATCGTTCCCAAAGTCTCGCTTACCAACAGCGCGACCGAGCGGGTCGATGTGCGCGTGCTGCAGCTGATCTTCGCACTGCCCGATGGCGAACGCGGTTTCTTTGTTGGGCAGCAGGTCGATGGCTTTGTGCCCGCAAAGGCAAAGCCATGAAGCGGGTCGCCGCTTTAGCCGCGCTGGCATTGCTTAGCGGCTGTGCGGCGGTGGGGGAGGGGCCGCAAGCCTCGTCCGTCGCGCTCCCGTCTGGCATTGCATACGCTCCAGATCCGGCGGCGCGTGCGCCCCTCACTGCGTTGCTGCCCAACGAAGACCCCGCATTTCGGGCGCTGCTCGCGGCGATCGACGCCGACGCGCCCGACTTGCAAGTCGCGCTGGCCCGCGTGCAGGCGGCAAGGGCCGCCCTGCGCGCCGCAGGCGCCGAGCGTGCGCCCAATATCAACGCGTCGGGCAGCGCCAGTCGTGACCGTTCGACGCGCAACAATGTCATCGACTTCCCTGGCTTCGATACGACAACCAGCAACTTTAGCCTGGCCATCGATTCCAGCTGGGATCTCGACCTGTTCGGGCGGCTTCGCGCGACGCAGCGGGCAGCGGCATTGCGGCTCAATGCCGCCGAAGCGGATGCCCGCGCGGTGCGGCTGGCACTGGTAAGCGACATTGCGCGCGCCGCAGTGGACTATCGCACGGCTCAGGCGCGGCTGGATATCGTGACTCAGGACCTCGCCGACGCCGACGCGCTGGTGGCGCTGACTGAAGCACGCGCGCGCGCCGGGTTGGTCCCCGCCCTTGACCTCGTCCGCGCCGAAGGGCTCGAGGCTGCCGCACTTGCACAGCGTGGCCCCGCTGAAGCGGATCTGGCCAATGCGCTCGGCCGTTTGGTGACGCTGACCGCGCGCAGCGGGACAGAGGTGGCCGCCGCTTTCGCTGCTTCCCCTGAACCCGCCGGTTTGCATCCGCTACCTCAGACCGGACTGCCGTCCGACCTGCTGCGCCAACGGCCCGATATTGTCGCCGCTGAAGCGCGTCTAGCCGCCGCCAATCAGGAAATCGCTGCCGCTGCCGCCGCGCGCTTTCCCCAAATCAGCATCAACGCTGCGCTGGGCCTCGCCGCGCTGGCGTTCGGCGATTTGTTCAGCAGCGACAGCCTGACCGCTTCGCTAGGAGGCAACATTGCAGCACCGCTGCTCGATTTCGGGCGCATCGGCGCGCAGATTGACGCGCGTGAAGCCGACGCTGCGGAAGCCTTTGCAGTGTATCGCCAGACCGTCTTTGCGGCCATCGGCGAAGGCGAAACCGCACTCGGCAGCCTGGCGGCGCAGCGCGGACGCGTGGCTGCGCTCGAGGCACAGCAGCGCATCGAGGCCGACGCGTTGGCGCTGTCAATGCAGCGCTATCGCATGGGCCTCAGTGACTTCCTCGGCGTCATCGATGCGCAGCGCCAACTCAACACCACCCGCCAGTCGCTCGCCAGCGCGCGCGGCGCGGCGAAGCAGGCGGAGATCGCCATTTATCGCAGTTTTGGAGGCTAGACGCGCTCGATGATTATCGCCGGGGCCATTCCGCCCGCAGCGCACATCGTCACCAAGCCGCGCTTCAGGTCGCGGCGCTCGAGCTCGTCCAGGATCGTCCCGATCAGGATTGACCCCGTCGCGCCGATGGGGTGACCCAGCGCGCAGGCACCGCCATTGACATTCACCTTGTCGCGGTCGAGCCGCAGGTCGCGGATGAACTTTTCCGCCACTACAGCAAACGCCTCGTTGATTTCCCACAGGTCGATATCGTCGGGGGTGAGGCCCGCGCGCGCCAGCACCTTTTTCGCTGCGGGCACCGGGGCGTTCAGCATCAGCGTCGGGCAATCGCCTTCATTGGCAAAAGCGACGACCCGCGCGCGCGGCTTCAGGCCGTTCTTTTCGGCATAATCCTTCGACGCCAGCAGTACCGCCGCTGCGCCATCGACCACCCCCGAGCTATTGCCCGCGTGATGCACGCCGGTCCAGTTCAAGTCGGGATATTTCATCTGGATGAGCTTGCGGAAGGTCATCCCGCCCAGATCATAATCGGCGATCGCGTCAAAGCTCGCTTTGAGCGCCGCGAGCCCCTCCAGCGTCGTTTCGGGACGCGGGAATTCTTCATGGTCGAGCGCAACACTGCCGTCATCGTTCAGCACCGGCACCAGCGATTTGGCAAAGCGCCCTTCGGCAATCGCGCGCGCAGCCTTTTGCTGGCTGTCGTAACCCAGCGCGTCGACATCGGCGCGGCTGATCCCTTCCTTGGCCGCAATCGCATCGCCGCACACGCCCTGGTGCGATTGCGGGTGCTTCATCATGAGACGCATGTTGCCCGACCCGATGCCCATCGGCTTGATGCCCTTTTCGGCCTCTTCGGCGGCCATGATCTGGGTATAGCTCATCATCTCGGTGCCGCCGGCGACAACGAGATCCTCCATCCCCGACATGATGGTCGCGGCGGCGAGGTTGACCGAAGTGATGCCGCCGCCACAGAAACGGTCGAGCGTCATGCCCGAGGCGCGAATGTCATAGCCCGCGTCCAGCGCCGCCATGCGGCCGAGGTCGCCGCCTTGCTTGCCCTTTTGCGTGCTGGTCGACCAGATGACGTCGTTCACGTCAGCGGTGTTGAGGTCGTTGCGCTCCTTGATCGCCTTCAACACCGTGGCGGCGAGGTGCTGCGGGTGGAAATGCGACAGCGCGCCCTTGCCCGGTTTGCCAATCCCCCGCGGGGTGCGGGCGGCGTCGATGATATAGGCTTCGGGCATGGGTTCTCTCCGTTTCAGTTGTTGATTGCAACTTGGCGGGGAGCGCGGCGCATTTCAAGCTGCCAGCGTCAAATCACCCATTCGATATTCTGGAGCGTCGGATCGGCGCGCAGCCGGTCGGCGCGCTTGGTCACCATTTGCGCGTTCAGCCGCCGGATCGCATCGCTGCCCGTGGTGGTGAAGGCAAAGGGAAACAGGCCGTGGAGGAAACAGGCGATGCCGCCCACAATCATCGTCATGCCAAAGCTGCCCGCGGTGTGGAGATGCTCGAAATAGCTCTCGCCGACATGGCTTGGGTGGTCGGTGAAGGGGTTGGGCATCTTCTTTATCCTCGCGCATATCGATGGTTTGAGGTCTAGGGCGGGAGAGGGCGAAAGTCATTGCTTTTTTCGTCCCCATAAAGGCAATATAGTAGAATTATCTTCTCTCTAGTCCGGCGTATAAAGAATGAATATCCTCGATAACGTCGACCGCCGCATCCTCGCTCTGCTGCAATGCGATGCCACATTGTCCATCGCCGACGTCGCCGAGCGCGTCGGATTGTCGCAAACGCCGTGCTGGAAGCGCATCAAGCGGTTGGAGGCTGACGGCATCATCACCGACCGGGTCGCGCTGCTCGACCGGGCCAAGCTGGGCGTCGGCACCACCGTGTTCGTGTCAGTGCGCACCAGCCAGCATGACGAGGACTGGCTGGTGCAATTTGCGCAGGCCATCGGCGCCATTCCCGAAGTCACCGAATTTTACCGCATGAGCGGTGACGTCGATTACCTTCTGAAAATCGTCTGCCGCGACATCGCCGATTATGACCGCATCTACAAAGAGATGATCCGCGCGGCACGGCTTTCCGATGTGAGCAGCTCGTTCGCAATGGAGCAGATCAAGTACACGACCGAGGTGCCATTGTGAGCGCGTTCAGCGCGCTTTGTGCATTGCGTGGCAATAAGATTTGCGTTTTTTCCAAGTGCACTGGATCCGGCTGCGGCCCGCATCACGTTCGGGTCGACTAACGCCGGGGTGGTGCTGAAACAATCGCAAGCATAAGCGTTTCTACGTAGGACGGAACGCCATTTTGGCTAACCTAGACCGCTTACCATATTCCGATGGTTGCTGTCTCATCTGCCGGGGCTTCTCAAAATGACGCTTGCCAGCGTGACTATGGCCGGGCGCCAATTGCCATGCCCGCCAGTTTGGAAATGCCGATGGGCTCCATTTCCTGCACCATATGCGATGTCTCGCTTGGAGGTGCCAAGATCAAAATTGATCACGCGGTTCCGGTCGGCGAATCTTTGTGGCTGGCGCTAGGCAAGGTGCGGGTCTTTGCGACTGTCCAATGGGTCCGGGGCAAGCAGATTGGCGTCAAGTTCGAGGAGAAGCTACCCAAGGCATTGGTATTGAGCCTGCGCGGCGAGACAGTCGATCCCAAAGCGCTGGAGGATGCTGAGGCGCGGCTGGTTGCGCAAAAGTGGGAGGGCGGGCGTCCCGCCGCGCGCGCCAAGGAGGTGCGGATCGCCGATGTTCTTGGTACCTGGAACCCGGGATCGATCGCATCCAGCCAATCGGGCCGTGCCGGACGTCGCCGGTCGGGCAAAGATGCGTCCGGAACAGGACTGTCGCTGCTCGTATACGCCGGGCTATTGGGTGCACTGGTCGGCGTTGGCAGCTATTTTTTGATGTAACGCGACCGCCACCTGCTGGCGGGTCCTTTTCCGCATCCCCCCACTGGCGCACCCGCGCCGCCTTGGTTACATGGGCCGCCACCAACGAATCGCGACCAGAAAGTGGCACCCCAATGGAAATCCGTACCGGCCTGACCTTTGACGATGTGCTGCTGGTGCCGCAGGAAAGCGAAATCCTGCCCAGCCAAGCGGTGCTGACGACGCAGGTGTCGCGCGGCATTTCGCTTAATATCCCCATCCTATCATCGGCGATGGATACGGTGACCGAGGCCGACATGGCCATTTTCATGGCGCAAGTTGGCGGCATTGGCGTGCTCCACCGCAATCTGGATATCGCGGTGCAGGCTGCGCAGGTGCGGCAGGTCAAACGCTTTGAAAGCGGGATGATCGTCAACCCGATCACCATCGGTCCCGATGCGCCGTTGTCCGAGGCGACCGCGCTGATGGCGCAGCATAATATCTCGGGCATCCCGGTGGTCGAAAACGGGGGGCGGTTGGTGGGCATTTTGACGCACCGCGACGTGCGCTTTGCCGACAATCCGGGCCAGCCGGTGCGCGAGATCATGACCGCCGACAATCTGGCGACGGTCCGCCCCGGCGTCAGTCAGGATGAGGCGCGGCGGTTGCTGCATCAGCGCCGGATCGAGAAGCTGTTGGTGGTCGATGACAGTTTCCACTGCCTCGGCCTCATCACGGTCAAGGATATGGAAAAGGCGGTTACCTATCCCGACGCCACGAAGGATGAGGCCGGGCGCTTGCGCGTTGCAGCGGCCACGACAACCGGCGACGCCGGAATTGAACGGACCGAGGCGCTGATCGCGGCCGAATGCGACCTGATCGTCGTCGACACCGCGCATGGGCACAGCAAGATGGTCGCCGCCACCGTGTCGCGGATCAAAGCGATGGCCCCTAATGTGCAGGTGCTTGCGGGCAATGTTGCGACCGCGGATGCCACGCGCGCATTAATTGATGCGGGGGCGGATGGGGTGAAGGTCGGCATCGGCCCCGGCTCCATTTGCACCACGCGCGTTGTCGCGGGCGTGGGGGTGCCGCAACTGACCGCGATCATGGACAGCGTCTCCGTCGCGGCCAAGGCCGGTGTGCCAGTGATTGGCGACGGCGGCCTGCGCACGTCTGGCGACGTGGCCAAGGCGCTGGCGGCGGGCGCGTCGTGCGTGATGGTGGGGTCGCTGCTGGCGGGTACGGCCGAGGCACCGGGCGAAACCTTCCTCTATCAGGGACGCACCTATAAAAGCTATCGCGGCATGGGCAGCGTCGGCGCGATGGCGCGCGGCAGCGCCGACCGCTATTTTCAGCAGGATATCAAGGACCAGATGAAGCTGGTGCCCGAAGGTATTGAGGGGCAGGTGCCGTTCAAGGGACCCGCCAAAGATGTGATCCACCAGCTGGTTGGTGGAGTCAAAGCCGCGATGGGCTATACCGGCAGCCGCACCTTGCCTGACCTGGTGCAGCGCGCCGAATTTGTTCGCATCACCAATGCGGGCCTGCGCGAAAGCCATGTCCACGACGTGACGATCACGCGCGAGGCGCCCAATTATCCGGTAGGTTGAGCGGGGATGACCCCCGCCGCGCGCGTCCAGACGGCCATCGAAATCCTGGACCAGATTGCCGCTGCCGCGCGCGAGGGCGGGGCGCCCGCCGACGCCATTTTTGCCGAGGCGATGCGCGCGCGGCGTTATGCAGGGTCGAAGGACCGGCGCGCGGTGCGCGAGCTGGTCTATGCCGCGATCCGCGCGGTACGGTCGGCGCCGGAGAGTGGGCGGGCAGCGATGGTCGCGCTGGCAGATGGTGATGCGCAGTTGGCGGCGCTGTTCGACGGCGCACCCTATGCGCCCGTGCCAATTGCTCCCGACGAACCGCGCGCGCAGCCGGGCCTGGCTTCGCCCGCTCTGATCGATTTGTTCGACCCGCTGGTCGGAGCTGACGAGCATGGCGCGATGCTGGCGCGTGCGCCGCTTGATTTGCGGGCCAACCGCGCGCGCATCGATCGTGATGAGCTGGCCGCGCTGCTGGGCGCGGGTGATCCCATCGCCGGAACGCCCGGTGGCCTGCGTCTGCCTGCCGAATTCGCTGCCGTCCAGCATCCGGCCTTCGCTGAAGGCCTGTTCGAGGTGCAGGACGCCGCCAGCCAAGTTGCCGCAGAAGCGCTTGGTGCAGCGAACGGCATGACGATTATCGATTTGTGCGCCGGAGCGGGCGGCAAGACGCTGGCACTCGCCGCAGCTGCACCCGGCGCACGGATTATCGCCTGCGATATCAACCGCGCGCGGCTGCAGCAGCTTGCCCCGCGCGCCGAGCGAGCCGGGGCCAGCAACATTGAAACGCGCTTGCTCAATCCGGGGCAGGAAAGCGCAATGCTGGCGGACCTGCTGGGCGCTGCCGACGCGGTCATCGTCGACGCTCCCTGTTCGGGAAGCGGTACATGGCGGCGCAGCCCTGAATTGCGTTGGCGGTTAACCCCGCAGCGACTCGCACGCCACCGCGCCGAGCAGGCGGCGCTGCTGACGCTGGGCGCGGCGCTGGTGCGGGCGGGCGGTGTGCTAATCTATGCCACCTGTTCGGTGCTCGCGGGCGAGGGGCGCGATCAGATCAGCGCTTTCCTTGCTGCGCAAAATGGGGCGTGGAGCGCCGATTTCGGCGCCTTGCCAGTGGGAATTGGTCGCCGCGCTGGCGATGGATTGCTGCTGACCCCGCACCATGACGGCACCGACGGATTCTATCTCGCCCGCCTGCAAAGGGCGTGATAGCATCGCCCGAAATGAAAAATTGGGAGCATGCGATGCGGGTAAGCGCTTTGGCCCTGGTGGCCGGTCTGGTTCTGGCAAGCCATGCGGCGCCGACGGGGGCGATGCGCGCCGACAATGCGATTGAACCACTGTCGCTGCACCTCGCCGCATCGGCGACCGAGGCACAAGCGCGGGGCGATCTGGATGCCGCAACGGACTATTTCGAAAGCGCGCTGGCAGTCGATCCGCGCAACCGCGCCGCCTTTCTGGGCCTCGCCCAGATTGCACGCACGCAGGGCCTGCCCGGCAAGGCCATCGGTTTCTATCGCGAAGCCCTGCTGATCGAGCCGCGCGATGTGGCCGCGTTGGCCGGGCAAGGCGAGGCGATGGTCGAAAAGGGCGCGATTGAACTCGCACGGCAAAAGCTGGCCGACGCGCGCAAATTCTGCCGCGATAAATGTCCGCAAGTGGCCGGGCTGGAAGCCGCCATCGCCAAAGGCGAAGCGCGCCGCACGATGAGCGCCGAAGCCGTGATGCCGCGCCCGGTGGTGACGGGCGGCGATGACGGGTCGCGGAATTAGGCACAGGATTTCGTTGTGCTGAACTTGGTTCAGCACAACGGGCCACGGTGGCTTGTTATCCCGAAACAAGTTCGGGATGACGAAAGATGGGTTAGGCGTTCAACACCCCTGCAACGGCAACCCATTCAGCGACGCTGAGCGTTTCCGCGCGGCGCGCGCTGTCGATGCCGAGCGACGCAAGCGCGTCCAATGCCCCCGGCATTCCCTTCAAACTCTGTCGCAGCATCTTGCGGCGCTGGCCGAACCCTTCGGCGGTCAGCCGCGACAGGATGCGCGCATCGACACCAGCGGGCGCCTCGGCCGGCGTAATGTGCACAACCGCTGACATAACCTTGGGCGGCGGGGTGAAGGCGGAACGATGCACTTTCATCGCGAGCTTGGCATGGGTCCGCCACTGTGCCAGCACCGCGAGGCGGCCATAAGCCGATGTGTTCGGTGCCGCCACGATGCGCTCCGCCACCTCCAGCTGGAACATCAGCGTCAGCGACAGCCAATGCGGCGGCCAGCCGTCCGGTTCCAGCCAGCGGGTGAACAAGGCGGTACCGACATTATAGGGTAGGTTGGCAACGATGTGGAACGGCACGCGACCGACCGCTTCGTGCGGGTCGATGGCCAGCGCATCGCCTTCGATGACTTGCAATTGTCCAGGCCGCCGTTCGGCGACTTCCGCAAGCAGCGGCAGCGCGCGGGCATCGCGCTCGACCGCTGTCACTTTTGCGCCCGCGCGCAGCAGGGCGCGGGTCAGTCCGCCGGGGCCTGGCCCTACCTCGAACACCGCCGCGCCGTCGAGCGGCCCGGGCACCGCGACGATGCGGTCGAGCAATTGTTCGTCGAACAGGAAATTCTGTCCCAGTGCCTTCGACGCCACGAGCCCATGGCGTGCCATTTGTTCGCGGATGGGCGGTAGGTCTGCTTCAGCCATCGGCCACGCGGCGCGCGGCTACCATGGCCGCTGCCTGCAAAATGGCCGCAATCGTCGGCCCCGGATCCGCCACGCCGGTGCCAGCGATACCGAACGCGGTGCCATGGTCGGGCGAGGTGCGGATGATCGGCAGTCCCAGCGTCAGATTGACTCCGTCATGGAAATGCAGGGCCTTGAACGGCGCGAGCGCCTGATCATGATAGGTGCACAGCAGCGCGTCATATTGGCTGCGGATATGCGGCGCGAACAAAGCGTCCGCCGCTAGCGGGCCCGATATGTCGATCCCTTCATCGCGCAGCAGCGCCACGGCAGGCGCAATCACGCTTTGGTCTTCGCCGCCCAGCTGCCCGCCCTCGCCGGCATGCGGATTGAGACCGGCGATGGCGAGGCGCGGAGCGGCGATACCGAAATCACGGCTCAGCCCCCGCGCGGTGACCCGCGCCTTGTTTATGATCAGCTCGGCAGTGAGTGCATCCGGCACCGCGTTCAGCGGAATATGCACCGTCAGCGGCACCACGCGCAGCGACGGCCCGGCCAGCATCATCACGGCATTTTCGGCCGTAATGCCGCAACGTTCGGCAATAAATTCGGTCTGCCCGGGGTGAGTGTAACCGATGCCGTGCAGTTCGCGCTTGGACACCGGCCCGGTAACCAGCGCTGACGCCGCCTGCTGACGCACAAACCCGATCCCGCACTCCAGCGCATGCAGCGCGCACAGCGCGCCGCGCGGGGAAGGGTGGCCGGGTTGCGGCGGTCCACTATCCTCGACCTGCCAGACGGGTAGTGCGCGGGCGAAGGCGCCGGTTACGCCTTCGATGCTGTTGACGCGCTCGACCGGGCCAGACCACACCTGTTCGACGGCGGCCGCGTCGCCAAGCGCGAAAAAGGCAGGCAGCGCGAAGTCTTCGCGCTGTTCCCAGGCACGCGCGGTCACTTCGGGGCCGACCCCGGCGGGGTCGCCCAGCGTAACGGCGATGGGGGCGGCTATCGTCATGCCGCTCTAACTATACTCGATGACGGCATCCCGGCGCAGGTCGCGCAGATAGCGCTGGGCGCGCTTGTTGATCTTTTCCTCCAGCATGCGTTCCTCGATTTCGGCGAGGTTTGGCGTCAGATCGACGTTGGGCATGTCGCGCCCGCACAGCACCAACACGCTGATACCCTCGGTCGGCGAACCAAAGGGCTGGGTTGTCTGGCCGATTTGCAGATTCATCAGCGTCGGCTGGAGCTGGTTGGGCAGCGAGCGCATGGGAATATTGTCCCGCGCAACGACGGTAGCGCCCAATTGTGCCGCGACCGCATCGGCCTGACCGCAGCCGGCAATCGCCTGCGTCTGTTCGGCAAAGCGGCCGGCCAGTTCAGAGGCCTGCGCCTGGCTGGTTCCGGGTGCAAATTCCAGCGACAATTGCTTGAGGCTGAGCGTCGCATCGCGCGGGTCGGCCATCATCACCTGCCGTCGGTCGATCATCAACAGGATAGAAAAACCGCCGGGCACTTCAATCGGTCCCACCAGCTGGCCGGGCTGCATCTGCTGCGCGGCATTGGCCATTGACGGTGGCAATTGCCCGGCGCGCACCCAGCCCAGATCGCCACCGACGACGGCGGTCGATGCCTCAGAAAATTGCCGCGCATAGGCAGGGAACGACCCGCCGCGTTGCAGCGCATCGACGATTCGCTGGGCGTTTTCGACCACCGCCGCGGCAGTTTCCGGGGTGGCGGACAGATAGATTTCGCCAAGCTGGAACTCTTCGGTGCCCTTGGCATCCATCATCCGCTTGGCCACATCCTCAACCTCGTCGGTCGACACATTGGTTTGCGACCGCACGTTGCGAGACAGCAGTCGGTCCCAGGCAAATTCGCCGCGGATCTGTTGCTTGATCGCCGCAGCCGAGCTGCCCTGCGATGCCAGATATTTGCTGAACTGGTCGGGCGTCTGCCGGAAATTGGCGGCGATGCGCGCAAATTGCTGATCGATAATCGCTTCGTCAATGGTGATATCGTTCGCGATTGCTTCCTGAATCTGCAACTTTTCGTCGATCAGATTCTGAAAAATCTGTTGCCGCAAACGCTGCAGTTCCTCGGGTGAAATTTCCATGTTGCGGTTGGCGAGCTTTACCAGGGCAAGCCGCTGGTCGATATCGGTGCCAGTGATAATCTCACCATTCACGGTCGCCGATGGCCGGTAAACGTTGCTGGGCGCGTTGCCATAGAGCTGAACATTGCCGGGAATGTTGAGCGCGGCTTCGGGCACGCTGGTGTCACTAACGGTTTGGGCCGCTGCCGCTCCGGCCGCCGCAATGGCGGCAATGCTGGCGGCGAACTTGGTCAATCTGGTCATTTGGGTCCTTCATCCCCGGGGGTCGGGAGGCTCCGTATCAGCCCACCGGCCCGCTGGTCCAGTGTAAAGCGATTGGCAGCCCCTAGCAGTGGGCGGCTGAACGGTGGCTGACGATTGTCAAAAACCGAGGTTGCGGAAACCCACCCGGAACAGGAAGCTGTTGCCGCGCCGCGCATCTCCGGTGTCCTCATAGTCACGGCGCCATGTTACCGCCAGCGAGAGATAGGCATCGTCATAAGCGATGCCCAAACGGTGGCGCACTGGTTCGAATCCGTCGGAGCTGTTGAGCGGGTCTTCGGCGCGGTCCGTTAGATCGACGATTGCCGAACCGAATATCGACCAATTGTTGGCAAAGCCGATACGCCCCCCCACGCGCACTTCTTCGCGGTCTTGCAAGTCTTCGGCCAGATCGGTGATGTCGCGGTTGAGGCGCAGATAGCCGATCACGGCATAAGTTTTGCGCGTACCGACCGTGGCATCGAATTCGTTGCGCCGCACCGCCAGATTATCCTTGTCCAGGCGGAACCGGTGGGTCAGCCGGATGGTATCGCGCCAGGCAAAGGTGGTGCGCCCGACAATGTCCGACGTGCGCGCGGTCAGCCCGGTACCGTCCGGGAACAGCGAAGGTTTGTCCGACAAGCGATAGCTTTGCCCAACCACGCTGTTGATTGCCATGCCCGGCCGCGAGAAGGACCAGTCCAGACCATAGGTGATACGCGCGCCATCTTCGAACCGGTCATAACCGGGGAAACGGTTCAGCGCGAACAGATTGCTGTCTTCCAGATCGAAGGCGCGGCTGTCTTCGTTGGGGATGTCAAGATTGCGGATCGGCGGCGTTGCCACCAGCTGGACGCGCGGTACCAGTTGCTGGGTGCCGCCAAAAATCTCGCCGATAAATGGCCAGCGCACATCGATGGCGGCGGCGGCAATGGCGCGCGTTTGCCACCCCGATTCGCCGCGATAGCCGGGAACGGCGGTGAGCAAATTTTCGCCGCTATGATACACATCGCCGCGCGCCAGCCCGGTAATGGTCACTTCCTGACCCAGCCCGGTCAGCCGCCGCAGGTCCCAGCGCACCCCCGCAAAGGCGCGCTGCGTGTCCTGGCCCGCAGTGCGCGCAACGGCCAGGCTGTTCAATTGCAATTCGAACTGCCCGCCCAGCCAGGGGTCGGTCAAACGCTGGCGAAAATCGATCACCGGAACGGCGACCGGTTGCAACCCCTGGCGGTCGTTAACGCGCAGCGTCTGCACCGCCCAGCCAGCGACCGACAAGTAGCTCGACCCGCCGATCCGCTCAGCCTCGAACATGGACCGCAGCCGGTCGTCGCGGCTGATGTCATACCGGCGCATGAAGGTGCGGTCGGTGGTAATGCGGCCTGAAAATTTGACGCTCCACAGGGGGTCGAGCTGAAATTTTCCAACCGTTTCCAGATAGCCGCGAAAGCGGTCGCGCGCCGTTCCCGGAATGGCGGCGACGGGCAACACCGAACTATAGGTGGCATAACCGTTTATGCGATAGGCGCCGACATTGGTAAGGGCGCGATACTCCGCCTCGAGCAAAGGTGCGGCATCGGTGTAAACGTGCGGGGTAACGGTGACGTCGCGATTGTCGTCAATTTTCAGATAATAAGGAACGGCCAGCTCGAATCCGTTGACACGGTCGATGCGGATTTGCGGGACCAGCACGCCGCTGCCCGAACGATCGCTGGCCTGGTGGCTGAGCCCGGGCAGGGGGATGAGCGGCAGCCCAAACAATTCGATGCGCGCGCCCTTATAGCGCACGCGATCTTTGACACGGTTGTAATAGACCCGGACCGCGCGGATCTGCCAGGTTGGGTTGTATACCTCGCCCGGCACAACCGGGTAGGGCGTATAGGCCCCTTGTTCGAGCGCGATGTCGCCGTTGGCAAAGCGTTCGCCGCGCTGTGCCGCCAGCCGCGCGCCGCTGTCGAGAACGACAAGCAGATTTTCAATCACCCCGTCGCGCAGGCTGTCGGTCAATTCGACGCGGTCGCCATAGGCGGTGTCGCCTTCGGGGTTGGTGATGCGGATGTTACCCTCGGCAAACACCTTGCCGGTCTTGCGGTCCCAATTGACGCGGTCGGCGCGCATTTCAATGGCGTCGCGGCGCAGCACGACATTGCCGCTGGCATCGACCACGTCGGTTTCATCGTCGTAATTGATGGCGTCAGCGGAAAAATTGATGACCTCTTCCTGCGCTTCGACGGAAGCCGATGCAGCGGTGTCCTGCGCTGCAACCGTGAGGGGGCAAGCGGTCAGCAGGGTAACTGCAAAAAGGGGAACGGCGCGGTTCAATTCTTTCGCTCTTTCCCACTTCGCGGCGCAAACGGACGCAGCCTTGGAATTGCAACGTCTCGCCTCTCCCCCTATCGGGCGGTTTCGATAGTTTCAATCACCGCTTGAGAAAGACGTTCCATGGACATTCGCTTCACCGCGCAAATCGAAGCAGCCGCCGACACCATTGCCTATCCTGTACGCAAAGGCGGGGTTGGCGATGTCGCGGCAAGGCTCGGTGGTCCGCATGGCGTGCTGCTCGCGGGGGCGGCGGCGCAGGCGCGCTTTGACGGGGCGGCAGGCAGCGTCGCCGAAACGGCGGCGGTGGACGGGGCGCGCGTACTCCGGCTGCTGCTGGTTGGCATCGGCGATGCCAGCGTGGCCGATGCCGAGCGCGGCGGCGCGGCGCTGGTGGCGCGGCTCCAGACCAGCGGAGTGACCGGCGCAGCGGTGGATTTTGGCGCGTTCGACAACGACGGTGCCGTGCTGGGCCTTGCGGCAGGGGCGCGGCTGCGCGCGTGGCGGCATGACGCCTATCGCACGCGTCTGACCGACAGCCAGAAGATCAGCCTGAAAACGCTGACCATCGCATCGCCCTTTGGCGATCTGGAACCCCGCTTTGCCGCCGCGCAGGCGATTGCGGCGGGCGTGCGTTTGACCCAGGACCTGGTCGCTGAACCCGGCAACATCATTTACCCCGAAACTTTCGTCGAACGCTGCCAGCATCTGGTGGGGCTGGGGATCGAAATTGATGTGCTTGATGAAAAGGCGATGCAGGCGCTGGGCATGGGCGCGCTGCTGGGCGTCGCACAGGGATCGGTGCGTCCGCCGCGTCTGCTGGTCATGCGCTGGAACGGCGGCAATCCGGGCGACAAGCCAGTGGTCTTCATCGGCAAGGGCGTGACATTCGACACCGGCGGGATCAGCCTGAAGCCGGGCCCCGGCATGGAAATGATGAAATGGGACATGGGCGGCGCGGGCGCCGTCGCGGGCGCAATGAAGGCGCTCGCGGGACGCAAGGCCAAAGCCAATGTCGTCGGCATTTGCGGCCTGGTGGAAAACATGCCCGACGGCAATGCCCAGCGGCCTGGCGATATTGTGACCAGCCTGTCGGGCCAGACCATCGAGGTGCTGAACACCGACGCCGAAGGACGGCTGGTGCTGTGCGATTGCATCACCTGGGCGCAAAACACCTACAGTCCGGACGTGATCGTCGATCTGGCGACGCTGACGGGTGCGATGGTGATTGCGCTGGGGCATGAATATGCCGGCATGTTCGCCAATGACGATGATCTGGCGAGCGCGCTGACCAAGGCCGGCGAGGCGTCGGGCAATCCGGTGTGGCGTTTCCCGCTGTCGCCCGCTTACGACAAGCTGATCGACAGTCCGATTGCCGACATGAAGAATATCGGGCCGCGCGAAGCAGGGTCGATCACGGCGGCGCAGTTCCTGAAGCGGTTTGTGAATGACGGCGTCAAATGGGCGCACCTGGACATCGCCGGTATGGCCTGGGCCGACAAGGACGGCCCGGTGTGGGGCAAGGGCGCGACCGGCTATGGCGTGCGCCTGCTCGACCGGTTCGTGGCGGATAATTTTGAGGGGTGATGAACATTTCCACGTCGTCGTCATGCTGAACTTGTTTCAGCATAACAGGCTGCCGTGGCGCGTTATCTTGAAACAAGTTCAGGATGACGATGGCGGAGGTGGCCGTGCCCCGCGTTGATTTTTATCGCTTGACGCGTGACCCCGCCGCGCGGGTGCTGCCCATGCTTGCCGAGCGCGTGCTGGGGCAGGGGGAGCGCCTGCTGGTGGTGGCAGGTGAGGGTGAATTGCGCGCCGCGATCAGCGAAGGTCTGTGGGCGCACAAACCCGACAGCTTCCTTGCCCATGGCACAGCGGATGGCGTGCTGGCGCTGCACGAGCCGATTCTGCTGGCGAGCAACATCGATGCTGCCCCCGCCAACGGTGCGCGAATGGTCGCGCTGGCCGACGGGGTGTGGCGCGACGAGGCGCTGACCTTCACCCGCTGTTTCCTGTTGTTCGACAACAGCCGCATCGACGACGCGCGCGCCACCTGGCGCTCGCTTGGCACGCACAACAATGTCGAGCGGCATTTCTGGAAACAGGAGGGCGGGCGCTGGGTCGAGGGGCCGTGACGGCGGCACCAAAACCGTAGCCCTGAGCCTGTCGAAGGGCGCGGCGCAGAGAAGTAGCAACAGTTCAGCAACGCGCCACGTGCTTCGACAAGCTCAGCACTACGGTGTTTGTTGCTCGCGTTACCCCTCCATTAGCACAATGTCCCAGCGGTACTGATCCGTCGCGGCCAGTTTGGCCACCGCGGTCGCCGCATCCTCGCCCAAATTGGCATAAAGCCGGTCCTTGGCGTTCTGGTCGGCGTCTTCATCAAAATACATTTGCGTGATGAGGCGATATTGCCGTCCTTGCACGTCGACATGGATATGCGGGGTACGGCGCCCGATGGGCGAATCATAGCCCGATGGCTTGATGGTGCGGATCCGCCATTCGCCGCTCGCGCCGGTTTTCAGGCGGGCAAAACCCTGAAAATTGGGGTCGAGTGGCGCGGTGGCGACATCGGCACCATGGGCGTAGCGCCCGGCGGCATTGCACTGCCACAAATCGAGCATCGCACCGTTCACGGGATTGCCCTTTTGGTCGAGCACGCGCCCGGTCACCTCGATCACCCGGCCCAGCGCGCGGCCGCTGCTGCCTTTGATCATCGTCATGTCAAAATCATCGTCGGCGGGGCGTTCGACGGGGTAAAAGGGTCCAAGCGGCCCACCCGCGGTCAGCGCCGGTGCGGCCAGCGCGCTGCCCCCGGCGACCAGCCCCGCACCCGCAATCGCCGCCCCCGCAAAGCCGCGCCGCGTGATGATAAATTTCTCATGCGCCATTTACGCTCTCCCCCGAATTCCCAGACAGAGCGACCCGCTAGGTGGTTTAACAGCAGGCAAGAGGCTTGCAAGCCTTGGCTTGCCTTATTGCGGCGCAGCATTTAGGGGGCGCGGCAAATCATAATCCCGCAAACGCGCGGTTCACAGGAGCATCCCCATGGCGGTTACCCGCACCTTTTCGATCATCAAGCCCGACGCAACCCGCCGCAACCTGACCGGTGCGGTCACCAAGATGCTGGAGGACGGCGGCCTGCGCGTTGTTGCCTCGAAGCGCATCTGGATGACCCGCGAGCAGGCCGAAGGCTTTTACGCGGTGCACAAGGAACGCCCCTTTTACGGCGAACTGTGCGATTTCATGACCAGTGGCCCGGTCGTCGTGCAGGTGCTGGAAGGCGAAAACGCCATGCAGCGCAACCGCGACATCATGGGCGCTACCAACCCCGCCAACGCCGAACCCGGCACCATCCGCCGCGAGCTGGCCGAGAGCATCGAGGCGAATACGGTGCATGGCAGCGACAGCGATGAGAATGCCGCGATCGAGATCGCTTTCTTTTTCAAGCCGGAAGAGATTGTCGGGTAACGAACCCAGCACGCGATTGAAACAAGCAAAGGCCGCAGGTTTATCCCTGCGGCTTTTTGTTTGGCCGGAGTGCTGCAATGCTTGTCCAGCGCTCACCCCGATGATACGCTGCCGCCAGCGGTCGCACGCATTGGGGGCATTATGGCTGAGGCGACTACGGGCCTGTCAACGGCAGGCGACAGCAATTCCAATTGGGCCGCAATCATTGACCGCTGGATCTTCGTGTTCATGGCGGCGCTGTTTTTTGTCACGGCGCTCGCCGGTTTTGTGCCCGACTCGCTGATGAAGGTTGAGCTGGTCGCGGCCAGCAAGCGCCCGCCATTTCCCATGATTTTGCATGTTCATGCTGCACTGATGGGGGCTTGGCTGACCCTTTTGCTGGTCCAAGCGACGCTGATGGCGACGGGCAACCGGGCGCACCACATGAAATTGGGGGTCGCATCGCTGGTGCTGGCCCCCGCGATTGTGATTTCGGGGTTCATTCTGGTCCCGACCATTTACGGTCAGTATTGGGATGCAGCGGCCGTTGCGAGCGGCACGGATTTGGCCGGTTTGCAAGCTGATCTGGAGCGTAAGGGTAATATCTTGCTGCGGCAGATTCAGGGCGGCTTGCTGTTTTCAACGTTCGTCATTCTCGCCCTGCGCGCCCGCAAATTGGACCCGGGTTTTCACAAGCGGATGATGTTTCTCGCAACCGTGGTCCCGCTGCCCGCGGCGATTGCGCGCCTGACCTGGCTGCCCAGCACCGCGCCGGCATCGCCGCTGTCGCTCGACCTCTACACGCTCGCGTGGATTGCCCCGATGTTCTTGTGGGATTTTTACCGGCAACACAGCGTCCACCGCGCCTACATCGTGTGGCTGGCGCTGTGGGTGCCGACAACGGTCGTCGTCAACGCGCTGTGGGGCACGGGATGGTGGCAGTCGGTGGCCCCGAAGATCATGGGGTTTGGCTAGGTCATTCATTTCCGGTTCGGCTACCACCATGCATCCTCCCGCCATCATTAAGGGAGGACGCCCATGCATCGCTTCATGCTCACCGCCATCGCCGCGCTGCTCACCACCACTGCTGCGCACGCCGACAGCCAGTCGTCGAACAGCAGCTCGAACAGCTCGTCGAACAACGGGGTCACCCGCGAAACGCGCGATGAAAGCTATTGCGACGATTATGGCTGCGACCGCGTGGTCGAACGCCGCGTCTATCGCGACGCCCCGCGCCGCAGCTATCGCGGCGATGACCGCCGATATTGGCGCGAATATGAGCGCGAGCGCGAGGAGCGGCGCAAGCGGTATCGTGATTATAGCTATGATGATTGAGGGCTAGAACTGATCCGCCACATCCATCAATCCCGCCAGCTTCCGTGGCGCCACGGCGCGCCAGCTGCGGGTGATCCAACCCGCGATATGGTCCCAGTCGTTGCGGCCCAGGTCGAGCCGGATGCCGACCCAACCGTCGCCAAAATAGGCGGGGCGGAAATATAGGTCGGCGTCCTGCTCGATCAGCGCGGCCTGTTCGTCCGCGCCGCTGATTTTCACGAGCAGCGCGGTGCGTCCGTCGCCGTGGTGGTCGTGGATGAAGTAAGCGAATTTCTTGCCCTTGATGATACCAAAGCAGGGCATGCCGTGGCTGAGAATCTCGTCGGCCTCTGCCTGCGCCATCGCGAATTCGCGCACGCGGGACAGCCAATAATCGGGGGTGTTTTCGCGGTTCACCCAGTCGCTCAGCACCCGTGGATAAAGCTGATGCTCGGCGATGCGGACGCGGGCGGCGAGTGTTTCCACCGTATCGCCGGGCAGCACGGCGACCGCGCTTTGGCCCAGCACATCGCCGTCATCGACTTCGGCGGTGACCAGATGCACCGAGCAGCCCGCCTGTGTGTCGCCCGCCTCGAGCGCCCGCGCATAGGTGTTCAGCCCCTTATACTTGGGCAGCAGCGATGGGTGGATGTTGAGCATCCGCCCGGCCCAGCGTTCGGCGAATTCGGGTGAGAGGAGGCGCATATAGCCCGCCAGCGCGATAAACTGCGCGCCTGCGTCCAGCGCCGCGCGCTCCATGATGGCGTCATGGTCGGCGCGGCCCAAGCCGGCGTGGGGGTGGGCGAAGGTGGCAACACCCTCTGCCATGGCCAGCGCGAGGCCGGGGGCGTCGGGGTTGTTCGAGGCGACCAGCACCACCTCATAGGGGCAGTCATCGGCGCGGCTGGCATAGAGGAGCGCGGCCATGTTGGTGCCATGCCCTGAGATGAAGATGGCGATGGGGGCTTTCATGCCATTACCATACCATTGTCGTGCTGAACTTGTTTCAGCACAACGGGCTGACCTAGCTCGTTATCCTGAAACAAGTTCAGGATGACGATGGTAGGGGATTTAGCCATCATGCACCGCACGCCAGTCCGCTGTGGCACTCCACGTCTCGGCGCTGCCTGAAACTGTGCAGCCCTTTACGCCCTCGGCGATATGGCCAATGCGGAACACCGTCTCGCCGGCCGACGTCAGCGATGCCGTCACCGCATCCACGTCCGCCGCAGCCACCACCACGGCCATGCCGATGCCGCAGTTGAAGGTGCGAGCAAGCTCCTCGGGCTCGATATGCCCCTGCGCCTGCAGGAAGGCCATCAGGCGGGGGAGGGGCCAGCTGTCGGCGTCGATATGCGCATGCAGGTTTGCAGGCAGGACACGCGGGATGTTCTCCAAAAGGCCGCCGCCGGTGATGTGCGCCAGCGCGTGGATGCGCCCCCCACGAATTTCGGGCAGCAGCGATTGCACATAGATGCGTGTCGGCGCCATCAGCGCGTCGATCAGCAATATTTCATTGTCGAACAGCGCGGGCCGATCGAGTTTCCAGCCCTTGTCGGCGGCCAGCCGCCGCACGAGCGAAAAGCCATTGCTGTGCACACCCGACGAGGCGAGGCCGAGGATGATGTCGCCGGCCGCCACCTTGTCGGCGGTCAGCACCTGGTCACGCTCGACCGCGCCAACGCAGAAACCGGCGAGATCATAGTCGGCATCGGCATACATGCCCGGCATTTCCGCCGTCTCGCCGCCAATCAGCGCGCAGCCCGCCAGTTTGCACCCCTCGGCGATGCTCGCGACAACGGCGGTGGCGATGTCATTGTCGAGCTTGCCGGTGGCGTAATAGTCGAGGAAGAACAGCGGCTCTGCGCCCTGCACAATCAGGTCGTTGGCACACATGGCGACCAGATCGATCCCAACCCCGTCGTGCCGCCCCGATTCGATGGCGAGCTTGAGCTTGGTGCCGACGCCGTCGTTGGCCGCGACCAGCAGCGGATCGTTGAACCCCGCCGCTTTCAGGTCGAAAAAGCCGCCAAATCCGCCCAGATCGGCGTCAGCACCGGGGCGACGCGTGGCTTTGGCGAGCGGGGCGATGGCGCGCACCAGCGCGTTGCCCGCGCTGATCGACACGCCGGCATCGGCATAGGTATAGGGCTTGGCATCCATGGGCAGGCCGACTATCGCTTTTAGCTGGTCATTACCATGATTTCTGTCACCGCTCCCGCCCCCGACCCCATGCTGCGCTGGCGCGGCCTTGCGCTGCGCGGCCGGTGGGCAGCGATGGCGATAGCTTTTGCAGCACTGCTGATCGCTTTTGCCGTCGAAAGTCAGGTCGAACGCGGCAATCGCGGGATTACACCGATCAACAGCAGCGCCGATTTCGTCGCTTCGGGCATCAGCGTTGATGTCACCGCCAACGGTCCCAACGCCGCGCGCGAGGCAGGCTGGCGCGAGGCGCAGCGCAAGGGCTGGCAGCAACTGTATCGCAAGATCAACGGCAGCGATGGTCCGGCGCTGTCCGATTCGGCGCTCGATGCCATCGTCTCGGCCATCGTCGTAGAGCGCGAATCGATCGGCCCGCGCCGTTATGTAGCGACGCTCGGCGTGCTGTTCGATCGGGTGCGCGCGGGGCAGATTTTGGGGGTTAGCGGGCGGGTGCTGCGTTCACCGCCGCTGCTGGTCATGCCGGTCACTTCGATCGGCGGGCTGCCGCAAATGTTCGAGCAGCGCAGCGAATGGCAGCGCGCCTGGGCCGAATTCAACACGGGCGATACCAGCATTGATTATGTCCGCACCGCCGGGACGGGCGCCGATACGCTGTTGCTCAACCCGGGCCAGACAACCCGCCGCAGCCGCATCTGGTGGCGCAATATCCTGGACCAATATGGCGCCGCCGATGTGCTGATCCCGATTGCGCGGCTGACATACACTTACCCCGGCGGGCCGGTGACCGGGCGTTTTTCGGCGCGCTTCGGCCCCGACAACAAATTGATAGCCAGCTTCACCATGCGCGCGCCGACCCCGGCGGCTATTCCCGATATGATGAACAAGGCAGTGGTGCGGATCGATCAGATTTATTCCGACGCGCTGGCCAGCGGCGTGCTGCGCGCTGACCGATCGTTGGTGCTCGAACGCGTCGTCGAGCAAGAGGAGTTAGAGGCAGCCGCCGAAATCGCGGATGGCGACGCTGCGCCGACCGAAACCGACGACAGCGTTTCAGGCGAAGCGCCGCAGGGGACGCAGAGTTTCTCGATCCAATATGCCTCGCCCGATGTTGCCTCGGTCTCGGCGACCGAGCGCGCAGTGCAGGCCATTCCCGGCGTGCAATCGGCGGCGACCAACAGTCTGGCGTTGGGAGGCACGTCGGTCATGCGCGTAACCTATCGCGGTGACGCAGCGGCGCTGCGCGATGCGCTGGCGGTGCGCGGCTATTCCGTGCAGGTCAGCGGCGCGACGCTGCGCATTTCGCGCTGATGGGCCGCGCGGCCATCGCCCCGGCGCAGCAGGCGCTGCCGCTCGACTGGAGCGCGGCGGGGAGCAATGATCCGCCATTGCTGGTGGGGGCGTGCAACGCCGAAGCGCTGCGTTTCCTGGCCCACCCTGCGCTTTGGCCGGTGCGCACGGCAGTGCTGGTGGGGCCGGCCAAATCGGGGCGCAGCTTGATCGGCCGCGTTTTCGCGCGCACCAGTGGGGGAACCGTGGTCGATGATCCGGCCAGCCTGTCCGAAGAGGCGTTGTTCCACGCCTGGAATGCGGCGCAGGCCAGCGGCAGGCCGCTGTTGATCATCGCCGACGCGACGCCCGCCGAATGGGGCGTGTCATTGCCTGATCTCAAGTCGCGTCTTGCCGCCGTGCCAGTGGTGCGCATCGGCGAGCTGGATGATGCGCACGCGCACGCGCTGATCGAGGCGGCCTTTGCCCAGCGCGGCATCGCGATTGCGCCCGATGTTGCTGCCTTCATCGTGCAACGCATGCACCGTAGCCACGCGACGCTGGCGCGCATTGTCGAGGCGCTCGACACGGCATCGCTGGCGCAGGGACGGCGCATTGGCAAGAAACTTGCGAAGGAAGTTCTGACCGACGCCAAGCTGATTTTTGACGATCTGGTGGATCAGGCGGGGGCAGCCGAATGACGCAGGGTTTTGAGCCGCGTGAGCGCTATTTCAACCGCGAACTTAGTTGGCTCGGGTTCAATCGTCGGGTGATGGAGGAGGCCCGCAATCCGGCGCACCCCCTGCTCGAGCGGCTGCGCTTCCTTTCGATTTCGGGCAGCAACCTCGACGAGTTTTTCATGGTCCGCGTCGCGGGCCTCAAGGGCCAGCAGTTGCAGGGGATTGAGGATACCTCCGCCGACGGCCGCACCCCCGGTCAGCAACTCGCCGAGATTGAGGCCGAGGTGAACCGGCTGGTCGACGAACAACAGGTCGAATGGCATCGGCTGCGCGCGTTGTTGGCCGAGTCCGGCGTGGGTGTATTCCACAAGGTCAGCGATGCCGAACCGCTGCGCGCGAATCTGCGTAGTTATTTCATCAGCGAAATTTTCCCGATCCTGACGCCGCAGGTGCTCGATCCGGCGCACCCCTTCCCGTTCATTGCCAACCGTGGCCTTGGCGTGATTTTTGATCTGGTGCGCATCAACAGCCGCGAAAAGGTTCGCGAACTGGTGATGATCCCGCCATCACTGCCCCGGTTTGTGCGCATAGCTGGCGACAATCCGCAGTGGGTGCCCATCGACACGATGATCGAAATGTTCGGCGACGTGCTGTTCCCCGGTTTTACCGTTCAGGCGCAGGGCACGTTCCGCATCATCCGTGACAGCGATATTGAAATCGAGGAAGAGGCGGAGGATCTGGTGCGCCTGTTCCGCACCGCGATCCGGCGGCGGCGGCGCGGGCGGGTCATCCTGCTCGAAATGGACGCCGACATGCCGGCCGACCTTGCCGCCATTTTGGGCGAAGAGGTGATGGGGCATGAGGCAATTGTCGCCAAGATTGATGGCTTCATTGGCATTGCTGCGCTGTCCGCGCTGATCGACAGCGACCGGCCCGACCTGAAGTTTCAGCCCTATAGTCCGCGCTTTCCCGAACGCATCCGCGAGCATGGTGGTGATTGTTTTGCGGCGATCCGCACCAAGGACATTGTTGTCCACCACCCTTATGAAAGTTTCGATGTCGTCCTGTCCTTCCTGCGGCAGGCAGCGGCGGACCCCGATGTGGTGGCGATCAAGCAGACATTATACCGCGCCGGCGACCAGTCCCCGGTCATCCGCGCCCTGATCGAGGCGGCCGAGGCAGGCAAGTCTGTCACCGCGGTGGTCGAGCTCAAGGCGCGCTTTGACGAGGAACAGAATCTGCTTTGGGCAAATCAGCTTGAACGCGCGGGCGTGCAGGTGGTTTATGGCTTCATCGAATGGAAAACCCACGCCAAAATTTCGATGGTCGTGCGGCGCGAGGGCGGGGGTTACCGGACCTACTGCCATTTTGGTACCGGCAACTATCATCCGGTAACGGCCAAGATCTATACTGACCTCAGCTTCTTTACCGCCGATCCGCGCGCTGGGCGCGATGCGGCGCAGCTGTTCAATTACATCACCGGTTATGTCGAACCGCAGGGGCTCGAACTGATCACCATGTCGCCCATCAACATGCGCGAGCATCTTTCGCAGTTGATTGACGCTGAAATTGCTGCCGCGCGATCGGGGCGGCCCAGCGGCGTATGGGCCAAGATGAATAGCTTGGTTGACCCCGGCATCATCGACAAACTCTATGAAGCAAGCGCCGCGGGCGTTCCTATCGAACTTATCATTCGCGGCATTTGCTGTTTGCGCCCCGGCGTTCCAGGCCTGTCCGAAACCATCCGGGTCAAATCGGTGGTCGGGCGCTTTCTGGAACACAGCCGCATTTGGGCGTTCGGCAATGGCGGCGCCCTGCCGCATCAGGAAGCCCGGCTGTTTATCAGTTCGGCGGACTGGATGCCGCGCAACTTTGATCGCCGCGTCGAATATATGATCCCGATCCTGAACCCGACGGTGCACGACCAGATCCTGGACCAAGTGATGGTCGCCAATCTGCTTGATAACGAGCAAAGCTGGCATTTGCAGCCCGACGGGCGCTATGTGCGCGCGGTTCCCAGTGCAAAATCGTTCAACCTCCATCATTATTTCATGACCAACCCTTCGTTGTCGGGTCGCGGGACAACGCTGCGCCAACGCAAGGATGTGCCGCAGCTTGATATTGGCGGGGGGCGATGAAGGTATTTTCGGCCCGCGCCAAGGCACAGGGGCAGGGGCCACGCCGCCGTGCCGCAGTGATCGACATCGGGTCCAATTCGGTCCGGCTCGTGGTGTATGAAGGGCCGCGCCGGATTCCGGCGGTGATTTTCAACGAGAAAGTGGCGGCCGGACTGGGACGCGGATTGAGCGTCGATGGCCGCATCGCCGATGCTGATGCCGAGCGCGGTTTGGCGGCGCTGCGGCGCTTTGCCGCACTGGCGCGTGCGATGGCGGTCGACGAATTGCAGTGCGTTGCCACGGCAGCAGTGCGTGACGCGGCGAACGGACCGGACTTTGTTGCACGCGCGGCGGAGCAAGGGTTGGAAATCAGGCTGCTGTCGGGTGATGAAGAGGCGCGCGCTGCCGGATTGGGCGTGCTGTCGGCCATTCCCGATGCGCGGGGGATCGCCGTCGACTTGGGTGGCGGCAGCCTTGAACTTGCCGAAGTCGCAGATGGCAAGGTGGGGCGCACCATCTCGTTTCCGCTTGGCGTGCTGCGTTTGCCGGCACTGCGTGCCAATGGCGCGGCAGAATTTGATCGGGCGATCCGCAGACAGCTGAAAGAGGCGGGATGGCCTGGGCCCGCGCGCGGCCAGCCCTTATATCTGGTCGGCGGATCATGGCGTGCGTTGGCGCGGCTTGACATGGAATTGGTGCATCTGCCGTTGCCGGTGATGGACCATCATGACCTACCGCGCAGCGCGGTGCGCCGCTTGCAGCGCGCGGTGGCACGGTTGGGCCTTGATGAACTGCGCGCGATTCCCGGAATGTCGACGGCCCGCGCGGCGGCACTGCCCGATGCGGTGGCGCTGCTCGCGGCTTTGGCGGGGGCGATTGATGCGCCGTCGATGACCATCTCTTCGTCGGGCCTGCGCGAGGGCTTGCTTTATGGCGCGCTCAGCGACGAGGTGCGGGCGCAGGACCCCTTGCTGGTGGCCGCCGAATATGAAGGGCGGCGGCTCGCGCGCTTTGCCGCGCACGGGCGCGAGGTTGATGCCTGGATTGCGCCGCTATTCGCCGATGACGATGCCGCCGCGCGGCGGTTGCGGCTGGCGGCGTGCTTGCTCAGCGATGTGGCCTGGTCCGCGAACCCGGATTTCCGGGCCGAGCGCGGGGCAGAAATTGCCCTCCATGGCAATTGGCGCGGCGTCGATGTGCCGGGGCGGGTGGTGCTCGCACAAACGCTGCATACCGGCTTTGGCGGTGACGAGCATGATTTTGGTCGCTTGCTCGGCGATGGCGGCACCGCGCGGCTGGAACGCGCCCGGCAGTGGGGACTAGCCATCCGGCTGGCACAGCGACTTTCGGGCGGGCTGGAAGCGCCGCTGACCGGCACGCGGCTTATGGTTGCGGGTCGCAAGCTGCGGCTGGAATTGGGACATGAATGGGCGATGCTGGCCGGCGAAGCCGTCAGCCGCCGTATGCGCAATTTGGCTAATGCTTTGGGGCTGGAACCCGAAGTGGTTTAAGCGCAGTCGAAGCCGGTATATTTGCCGCTCTCGTCTATTTTGGCGTTCAGCCGGTCCTGGCGATAGTCCATTGTCACGGGCATGCCGGGGGTGATCCACCGAATATTCTTTGCCCCGCTTGCTTTGGCGATGGCCTCGCGCGCGGTTGGACTGTCGGGCTTGCCGACCCAGCTGGTGACCTTGGCGGCGCCGCATAAGTGAGGTGTTTCCAGCGACGAACCCGCATCGCCAGGCTCGCTGGCATAGGGCTGGCAAGCGGCGAGCAATGCCAGTGCCAGCGACGAACCCAACAGCTTGGGCTTGGTCATTCCACTGCCTCCTCCGTGCGTGTCATCACCAACTTACCATGTTTGACCGCAAAGCCCATGCGCCCTTCAACCAGTTCCAGCGCATCTTTGCCAAACACATCATAGCGCCAACCCGCCAGCAACGGCAGATCACCGCGCACGCCTGCCGCCAGCGCCTCCAGATCGTCGCTGCGTGCCACCAGCCGTGACGCCATATTGAGCTCGCGCGTACGGATTTTGAGCAGCAGCTTGAGCAGGTCGGCGACCAGTACCCCATCTTTGCCAAGCCCGGGTCCACGCGGCGCGGCTGCGGGCAATGCTTCACGGCTCAGCGGTTTAGCCTCGGCCAGCGCGGCCATCAGCCGGCTGCCGATGTCATTGGTCTTCCACGTCGCCGAAAGCCCGCGTACTTTGCCCAGATCATCCTGGTTACGCGGCGGGTGGGCGGCGATGTCGGCCAGCGTTTCATCCTTGACAATGCGGCCGCGTGGCAGGTTTTTGGACCGCGCCTCGCGCTCGCGCCATGCCGCGAGCGCCTTAAGCCGCCCCAGCACTTCGGGTTTTTTCGATGGCTGCTTTATGCGTTGCCATGCCTGTTCCGGGTCGAGGTCATAATTGGCGGGATCGGCGAGCTTTTCCATCTCTTCATCGAGCCAATGGCCGCGTCCGGTCTTGATCAGCTTTTGCAGCATCTTGGGGAAAATCTGCGCCAGATAGGTCACATCGGCGATGGCATAATCAATCTGGCGCTTGTCGAGCGGGCGGCGGCTCCAGTCGGTAAAGCGTGCGCCCTTGTCGAGCTGGACCCCGGCCCAGGCTTCGACCAGATTGCTATAGCCAACCTGTTCCGCCTGCCCCAGCGCCATCGCACCGATTTGCGTGTCAAATATCGGGTGCGGCGTCTTGCCGGTAATGTTGAAGATAATCTCGACGTCCTGCCCCCCGGCATGGAACACTTTGAGCATATCTTCATTGCCGGTGATCAGTTTCATCAGCGGGCCTAGGTCGATGCCGTCCGCCAGCGGGTCGATTGCCGCAGCGTGGTTCGCGTCGGCGATCTGGATCAGGCACAGCTCGGGCCAGAAAGTGTTCTCACGCATGAATTCGGTATCGACCGCGATAAAGTCGGCGTCGGCAATCAGTGCGCAAAAAGCCTTGAGAGACTCGGTGGTGGTAATCAGCGGATGGATTTCCATGAAATGCCTATAATCAGGATTCGCGCCCGCGCGAGGGGGAAAATGGCCCGCCAAGACTTGACAAATCAGGCGCGCAGGGCGCTTAGCGCCGCGCATGCATAGCTATCGTACTCACAATTGCGGCGCGCTGCGCGCTGCCGATGTCGGCGCATCCGTGCGGTTGTCCGGCTGGATCCATCGCAAGCGCGACCATGGCGGGCTGTTGTTCGTCGACCTGCGCGATCATTATGGCCTGACCCAGCTGGTGGTGAACAGCGGTTCGGCGGCATTCGACGCGCTCGACGGTGCGCGGGTGGAAAGCGTGGTGACGGTTGATGGCGAGGTGATCGCGCGCTCGGCGGCGACGGTGAACGCGGCGCTGCCGACCGGCGAGATCGAAGTGCGCGCGAGCAGCGTTACCATCCAGTCGGCCGCGGCCGAGCTGCCACTGCCGGTGGCCGGTGAGCAGGAGTATCCCGAAGAAATTCGCTTGCGTTACCGTTTCCTCGATCTGCGCCGCGACACGCTGCACGCCAACATTGTGAAGCGCACGCAGATTATCCGCGAAACGCGTCGCCGGATGGAAGACATCGGCTTTACCGAATATTCGACGCCGATCCTGACCGCGAGCAGCCCCGAAGGCGCGCGCGATTTTCTGGTGCCCAGCCGCATCCATCAGGGCAAATTCTTCGCACTGCCACAGGCGCCGCAGCAGTATAAGCAGTTGCTGATGGTGGCGGGCTTCGACCGCTATTTCCAGATCGCCCCGTGCTTCCGCGACGAAGACCCGCGCGCCGACCGGTTGCCCGGCGAATTTTATCAGCTCGACCTGGAGATGAGCTTCGTCACGCAGGAAGAAGTGTGGGAAACGATGGAGCCGGTGATGGCCGGCATCTTCGAAAGCTTTGCCGAGGGGCGCAAGGTGACGCCCGCAGGCGAATTTCCACGTATCCCCTATGCGCAAGCGATGCTCGATTACGGCACCGACAAGCCCGATCTGCGTAACCCACTGATCATCAAGGATGTGTCCGGGCATTTCCAGACCTCGGGCTTTGGCCTGTTTGAACGCATCGTCGGCGATGGCGGCGTTGTTCGCGCCATTCCCGCGCCCGGTACGGCGGACAAGAGCCGCAAATTCTTTGACGAAATGAACGAGTGGGCGCGTGCCGAAGGCCATGCGGGTCTTGGTTATGTGACGCGCAAGGGCGGCGAATTTGGCGGTCCGATTGCCAAGAACCATGGCGAAGAAGCTATGTTGGCGCTCTATGCTGCGCTTGGCCTTGGCCCCGACGACGGCTGTTTCTTTGCGGCAGGCAAGGCCGATCAGGCGGCGAAGCTGGCTGGTGCTGCGCGCACCCGTGTCGCCGAACAGCTGGATCTGATCGAACAGGACGCCTTCCGCTTTTGCTGGATCATCGACTTTCCCTTCTATGAGTGGGACGAGGATGAAAAGAAGCTCGATTTCGCGCACAACCCCTTCAGCATGCCGCAAGGTGGGCTAGAAGCGCTGACGACGCAGGATCCGTTGGCCATCAAGGCGTTTCAGTACGACATGGTCTGTAACGGCTATGAGCTCGCCTCGGGTTCCATTCGGAACCATCACCCCGAATTGATGGTCAGGGCGTTTGAACTGACCGGGCTGAGCCAGGCCGATGTCGAGGAGCGCTTTGGCGGCATGTACCGCGCCTTCCAATATGGCGCGCCGCCGCATGGCGGCATGGCGGCCGGGGTCGACCGCATGGTGATGCTGCTGTGCGGCGTCCAGAATCTGCGCGAGATCACCCTGTTCCCGATGAACCAGCGCGCCGAAGACCTGCTCATGGGTGCGCCGTCGCCCGCGATGGCGAAGCAGCTGAAGGAACTGGGGATCAGCGTGGTCGCGCCCGCCAAATAGCGATTGTGAAAATGTGAAACTGTGTTACACAGCTTCACATGAAGAATGTCACCATCGCCCTTGACGATGAAACGCATCGCCGCGCCCGTATCAAGGCCGCGGAAATGGGGACGTCCTTGTCGGCGCTGGTGAAGGATTATCTGACCAGTCTGGGTAACGAGAAGTCGCTCGCCTATCCCGCTGCCGGAGTGCGTGACGTGCAAATGCCATTTCATCATGACGCGCCCGCGCCCTTGGCATCGGCCCCGATGGCTAAGGGGCCTGAAGGCCAGCCCTATTTTGTGGACGGCCAATGGGTGTGGACCAAGGACGGCAAACCGCGCAAGCCTGGCGCGCTAAAGGGCAAATTGTGGATGGCGGATGATTTCGACGCGTGGCCCGAGGATATCCTGAAATCGTTCGAAGCCTGGCCCTATGACGACCCGGACTATGACGCATTGCCTTTTTCCACGGACCAGTTGCCGCGCGAATGAGGCTACTCATAGACACGCATGTCCTGATCTGGTGGCAAAATGCCGACCGGCGGCTTAACGTTGGTGCGCGCAAACTGCTCGCCGATCCACGTGCAGATGTGGCGGTCAGCGTCGCTTCATTCTGGGAAATGTCGATCAAGTTCCGGCAGGAAAAGCTGCAGTCATCGGGTTCAGTCGCCTATCGTCGAGCGGTTGAAGAGCAATTCGGGATTGTAGAAATCGCCGACGCGCACCTGATGGCGCTGGAGGCGTTACCCGAGCGGGCCAACCAAAAAGATCCGTTTGACCGTCTGATCCTGGCGCAGGCGCAAATTGAGGGCAGGGCGCTGATGACGGGTGACCGGTCGATGCTGGGATATGGCGTGCCATGCATCGGGGTGGTGTAGGCGCTAAAGCGATGCCCGTCCCAGTTGAACATCATCTTACGGCCCCCCTCGGCGATCTGTGTTGGTTCGAGTGGGGGACAGCGCAGCCAGCCCAACCCACTTACTTGCTCGTCCACGCCACCGGCTTTCATGCCCGCTGCTGGGATCAGGTGGTGGCCGCGTTGCCGGCGGGCGCCCATGTCGTCGCGCCCGACCTGCGTGGGCATGGGCGGAGTTATCGGCCGGAATCGCTGGGCGATTGGGCGGCGACGGCAGATGATCTGATACCGCTGATTGACAGCTTGTCGCGGCCGCTTGTGGGGGTCGGCCACAGCATGGGCGCCGTGTGCGTGGTGCGCGCTGCGGCGCTGCGGCCCGATCGGTTCCGGCAGCTTTATCTGATCGACCCCGTGATCTTCGCGCCGGAATATTATGCCGCCGGTCATGCCGCACCGGGTGATCCCGACGATCATTTTGTCAGCCGCCGCCGTAACCATTGGGCCAGCGCGCAGGAAATGATTGCCCATTTTTCGGGACGCCATCCCTATAGCGGCTGGGACCCGGCGGTGCTGGCGGATTATTGCACCTATGGCTTGCTGCCGCGCCTGCAAGGCTATGGCTATGAGCTCGCCTGTCCGCCGCGGCTCGAGGCATCGGCCTATCTGGGCAATGCTGCGTTTGACCCGCACATGGCGGCCGCCGCGATCACCTGTCCCGTCACGGTCGTTCGCGCGCGCAATGCCGAGCGATCGGGGCAGCTGGATTTTTCGATCAGCCCGACCTGGCCGGGCACCGCCAGCGCCTTCCCGAACGGCACCGACCTGCACTGGACCGACCAGTCGCACTTCATCCCGATGGAGGTGCCGGGGCGAATTGCGTCCCTTATTGGCACGCAATTGCCCCCGGCTTAACCATTAACGCGCCTTGTTCGCGGCTGTGTGCGGCCTAATTTCGCACAATGGCCATCAATCTTGCCGATTTTGAAGCCGGCACCAAGCATAAGGGCGATTATGACGCCGACCTTGCGGCATTGCAGACGCGGCTGGAACGCGTGCAAGCGGCGCATATCGCGCATAACCAGCGTAGCGTGATCCTGTTCGAAGGCTGGGACGGGGCGGGCAAGGGTGGCATCATCAAAAAGCTGACCGCCGAGCTCGACGCGCGCTACTTCGACGTCTGGCCGATCAGTGCACCCAGCGATGAGGAAAAGGCCCGCCATTTCCTGTGGCGTTTCTGGACGCGGCTGCCGGGCACGCGCGAAATCGGGGTGTTCGACCGCAGCTGGTACGGCCGTGTGCTCGTCGAGCGCGTCGAGGGCTATGCCAGCGAGGCCGAATGGCGGCGCGGCTATGACGAAATCAACGAGTTCGAAGCGCAACTGGTTGGTAGCGGCACGCATCTGGTCAAGCTGTTCGTCCATGTGACGCAGGAAGAACAAGACAAACGCCTTGCTGATCGGCTCGACAATCCGTGGAAGCGCTGGAAAACCGGCCCTGACGATTATCGCAACCGCGCCAAGCGCGCCGAATATCTCGCGGCGCTCAACGACATGTTTCAGTTCACCGACACGCGCTGGGCGCCGTGGAAAGTGGTCGACGGCAATAGCAAAAAGGCGGCGCGTATCGCCGCACTGACGCACATCGCCGACACGCTGGAGGCCAAGGTGCCGATGACCGAGCCGCCGCTTGATCCGGAGTTCGCCAAAATGGCGAATGCGGCGCTGGGGCGCAGTTAAACCCATCTATCGTCGTCCTGAACTTGTTTCAGGACAGCAAGCGACCGTCCGCATGTTATGCTGAACCAAATTCAGCATGACGACGGTTAGAGGTAGTTGTTAGACGCCATGAAAATGCGCCGCAAAGCCGACCTGCCGACCAAAGACTGCGCCGCCTGTGGCCGCCCGTTCACGTGGCGCAAGAAATGGGCGAAGGTGTGGGACGAGGTGCGTTACTGTTCAGACCGATGCCGGTCAAAGCGCGGCTAGCCATGCGCGCGCGGGCGGGTTAAGGCTGGACGATGCCGCGCACCAAAAGATCCGATGATTGGGGATGGCCCCGCTGGCGCGGCTATGGCGCGGGCAGCGCAGCGCAGGCGGTAAAGCTGTGCGACCGCTATGGGTGCGACCAGCCCGCGAACCACCCCGCGCCCAAATCACCCAACAGCCCCGAACGCTGGTATTTCTGCGAAACGCACGCCGCCGAATATAACCGCAGCTGGGATTATTTCGCCGGGCTATCCGCCGAAGACGCCGCCGCGCGCGCCGCCGAGGAGGCCGCCGGCGCGCGCAGCTATGCCCGCGCCCAGCATTATGCCTGGGGCGGCCCCGGCGACGGCAGCCGGAGTGCCGACGAAATGCGCGCGCTGGGTGTGCTGGAGCTGGACCCCGACGCCGATTTCGAAACGGTCAGAAAGGCATGGCGCGCGCTGGCGAAGGAAACGCACCCCGACGTGAAACCGGGCGACGCCGAAGCGGCAAAACGCTTTCAGGCAGGGCAGGCGGCGTTTGAAGTGCTGCGGCAGGCGGAAGAACGGAAGAGTTGGAAGCCGGGGTGAGACTAAAGAAAGGCTTCTATCCTACTCAAATTTATTACTTTTTCTTTTTCTGCGCCAGTAGAGCCAGCTTTGAAAATTCAATGCGCAACCCCACAAAAGCACCATAAACAGTGCAATTAGAACAGTATAGAACAAGGCTGCGGTTACATATGCCCAAGCAGGCCCATCAATATGCGCGACTATGCCTAACCGTTCAGAGATTTCCAAAGGATGGCCATTGAGGCTTTGCACGAGCCGATAAAGGAATACCGATATTTGCGTTAGGATGATGGGGACGGCTATCATTACCCAAACCATCACATTCCGAGATGGCGGACCTTCCTCTTCAAGCTCGCTTACCGACAACCACATCATGTGTTCGCTCCAGCATGGGCTGAACTCGCAGCATTTGGGGCTATGTCTCTTCTTAAGGGACAGCGCCAAATCCACAAAGCCACTTAATAAATACACCCATCCAGCCCATCGCGCCGCACCTGCCCAATGCGCGCCGTAATGGTGTTTCCATAACGACGGGTGAAGCCTGAGGGGCTGACGGCCTCGCGCTTTTTGGGCAGCGGCAGGATGGCAGCGATGCGGGCGGCTTCGCGTGGGGTCAGGTCCGCGGCGCTTTTGTTGAAATAACGCTGCGCGCCGGCTTCGACGCCATAGGTGCCGATGCCGGTTTCGGCGACGTTGAGGTAAACCTCCATGATCCGCCGCTTGCCCCAGATTTTCTCGATCAGGAAAGTGAACCAGATTTCGGGCGGTTTGCGCAAATAGCGGGTCCACCCGCTGCCCTGCCACAGGAAGGCGTTCTTCGCGGTCTGCTGGCTGATCGTCGATCCGCCGCGCAGCCGTTTGCCCTTTTTGTTGCGTTCGATGGCTTGCTCAATCGCCTCGCGGTCAAATCCGTCATGGCTGCAGAACTTCCCGTCCTCCGCCGCGATGACCGCGCGCACCATGTTGCGGTCGATATTATTGAGGCTGGTCCAATCCTTGGTGATGCCATGGGGGTCGGCCAGCATGGTGAAGGTCACCGGCGGCGGCACGACGGCATAGATGAGCACCCAGGCGATCGAGCCGATGATGAAATAAAGGATCCAGCGCAGCAGAGTGAGGAACCAGCCGCCCCTCTTGCGGGCCTTTGCCGAGGGCGCTGGCGCTGGTTCGGGTTCGAATTCGGCGAGGCTGGCCATGGCGAGAGGATTAGCGGGTGCGGCGGAGAGGGCAAGGGGGCGTGCTGCCGCCAATCACCGTAGCCCTGAGCTTGTCGAAGGGCGTGGAGCAAAACGAAGTGACGGCGCGTGTCAGCGCCACGTGCTTCGACAGGCTCAGCACTGCGGTGTTGTGGTTCGACCGCGCCTCACAAGCGCTTACCCCGCCAAAGTATCCGCAATAATCCGCCACACGCGCGGGTTGATGCCCAAGCCGAAATGTCCGCCGCCGACCTTCACCATGCGCGTTTGCGGATTGTAGATGTCCTGACTGCTGCCCGGACTGACCACGCCGTCGCGGTCGGTGTAAATGGCGGTGATGGGGCAGTTGAGGCCAATCAGGTTGCGTTCGTGCACCTGGCGTTCGAAATGGTCGAGGTCGAGCGATTGGTCCTGCGCATAGCGGCGACCAAGGCTGGTATACTTCGGCCCGCCAATGACCGGCGTGCCCATGGTGATAATCTCGCGCGCCTTGTCCGGCACCAGCCGCGCTGCTTCGCGTGCTACCACGCCGCCCAGGCTCCAGCCGATCAGCGTGACGGGTGCGTCATAGCGCGCGACCAGCTGGTCAGCGATGGCGCGGGCATATTGGTCGACGCGCCCGCGGTTGCGGCCCAGGTCCCAATGCTGGGTACTGTAACCGATAAAGGACAGGAAGCGGGCCAGCGGCTCCATCGACACTTCGCTCGCGCCATAGCCGGGGAGCAGCAGCACCGGGCGCCCGTCGCCCCTTGGCGCAAAGGCCAGCGACGGCAGATGCAGCGCAAAGCCCGCCATGTCGAGCGGCAGCAGCAGTTCGGCGAGCGTCGCCAGCCGGTCGGGCGGGGTCAGCCCGCTGGGCAGGGCGACGCTGCGTGCGGTCATGCGGTCAGCAGCCGGCGTTCGCCAGCGATACTGAGCATCGCCTTTTGCAGCTTTTCAAAAGCGCGCACTTCGATCTGGCGGACACGTTCACGGCTGACGCCATATTCCTGGCTCAAATCCTCCAGCGTCTTGGGATCGTCGGTCAGGCGGCGCTCGGTCAAAATGTGGCGCTCGCGCTCATTCAGGCTTTCCAACGCCTCGTTGAGCAGGTCGTGGCGCAGGTTGCGTTCCTGCGCCTCGGCGACGCGTTCGTCCTGCAATGGGCCTTCGTCGTCGAGCAAATCCTGCCACTGGCTGTCGCCATCCTCGCCCATAGGGACATTCAGCGAGGTGTCGCCGCCCATCGCCATGCGACGGTTCATGCTGACGACGTCATCCTCGCTCACACCCAAATCGGTGGCGATTTTGGCGACATGTTCGGGGCTGAGATCGCCGTCCTCAAATGCTTCGAGGTTATTCTTCATCCGCCGCAGGTTGAAGAACAGCTTCTTCTGCGCCGCCGTGGTGCCCATTTTGACAAGGCTCCACGAGCGCAGGATGAATTCCTGGATCGAGGCGCGGATCCACCACATCGCATAGGTGGCGAGGCGGAAACCGCGGTCGGGGTCAAACTTCTTCACGCCCTGCATCAGGCCGATATTGCCTTCAGAGATCAGCTCGCTGACCGGCAGGCCATAGCCGCGAAAGCCCATGGCGATTTTCGCAACCAGCCGCAAATGGCTGGTCACGAGCTGCGCCGCAGCTTCCGGGTCCTGATGTTCCTGATAGCGTTTGGCGAGCATATATTCCTGCTCGGCGGTCAGCAGCGGGAATTTGCGAATTTCCGCCAGATAGCGGTTCAGGCTGGCTTCGCCCGACAATGCGGGCATGGTCGCCGGTAGATTGCCATTGTTCGCCATATTCAAAACTTCCCTGAAGAGCCTGCATTTTGCGCCACGTGATGCCGGGCGTCGAGATAGATTTTCAATTGCAACCTAAACGCGCAATTCATCGATTAGTTCCCGCATATCGGCGGGTAGGGCGCTGTCGCGAGCGACGTTTTCGCCAGTCACCGGATGAATAAAGCCCAAATGCGCAGCATGCAATGCCTGCCGTTTGAACCCCAGCCTGCGCGCCGCTTCGCCCACGCCTTTGCGCATCCGGCCATAGATGGGGTCGCCGACCAGCGGGTGGCCGATGTGTGTCAGGTGCACGCGCACCTGGTGCGTGCGCCCGGTTTCCAGCCGGCATTCGACCAAAGTCCCGTCGCGCAGCGCTTCCAGCGTGCGATAGTGGGTTATGGCGTGCTTGCCCTGTCCGGGCCCAACGACTTCCATTTTGAGCCGGTTTTTGGTCGACCGCGCGAGCGGCGCATCAATGCTACCAACCGGCGGCAGAATTCGACCAGCGACCACCGCCACATAACGGCGCGTGATGCTGTGGTCGGCAAATTGTTTGGCGAGCCCCGTGTGCGCCCGATCATGCTTTGCCGCCACGATCAGGCCGCTGGTGTCCTTGTCGATGCGGTGGACAATTCCCGGGCGGGCAACGCCGCCAATGCCCGACAACTGGCCCTTGCAATGGTGGAGCAGCGCGTTGACCAACGTGCCATCGGCATTGCCCGCGGCTGGATGCACCACCATCCCCGCAGGTTTGTCGACCACGATCAGATGTTCGTCTTCAAACGCGATGACGAGGTCCAGATCCTGTGCGACATTGTGCGCCGGCAGCGCAGCAGGAACGCGCAGTGTCAGGGTATCGGGTCGGCCGGGCTTTGCCGCCGGGTCCCACAGAATTCTGCCACCGCTGGTGGTAACGCGCCCGCCCTTGATCAGCGTTTTGACCCGCTCGCGCGACAGCTGGGGCAAAGCGGCTGCCAGCGCCCGGTCGAGCCGATCGTCGGCCGCATCGGCGTCAATCGCCACGGTGATGATGTCGTCGTCCCCCATAACCATTACGTGGGACGGGCAGCGCGGCTTTCAAGGGCGGTTCGCGCTTGCCCCGCCGAATCGGCTCGCCTAGGGCGGGGCGAGGGGAGACAGGGACCATCCATGACCATCGACCGCGTTGACTTTGCGAGCATCCTGGCCTCGCGCCTGTGCCACGATCTTTTGAGCCCGGTGGGCGCCTTTGCCAACGGCCTGGAACTGCTGGCCGACGAGAAGGACCCGGAGATGCGCGCGCGCTGTATCGAGTTACTCGAACAGAGTGCAAAAACATCCACTAACAAACTGAAATTCTTTCGGCTGGCCTTTGGATCGGCGGGTGGTTTCGGCGATGAAGTGCCGCCCGATGAAGCGAAGTCGGCGATTGAAGGCATCATCGGCGACACGCGCCCCATCACGCTGAACTGGATGATCGATGATGCTCCTTTGCCCAAGCCGGCGGTCAAGATCATCCTCAACCTAGCGCTGTTGCTGGTCGATGCGTTGGTGCGGGGCGGCCGCCTCGACATTGGCTGCGAGCGGCGCGAGGGCACCATTGAAATTGCGCTGCATGTCGAAGCAGAGCGGCTGTTCCTGGACAGCGATGTCGAACGAATACTGGCGCATGGTGCCGGCGATAATGACATGACATCGCGCACCGCGCCGGCGGTGCTGGTTCAGGCGGTTGCGGCCGCCAACCAAGGCCGCGTGATGCTGGCGCGCGAGACCCCGACCTCGTTGTTGGTGGGCGCCGTGATTTCCGGCTGACCAAAGGCCGCAGGGTAAACGCGTCCTTAACCAATCCGCGCCAAAACCCGGCTGTTAACGGGTCGCGGACAGGTGCAATGGACGAACTGCTTTCGGATTTTCTTGGCGAAACCGGAGAGATGCTAGCCGAAATTGCCGGCGCAATCGTGGCGTGGGAAGCAAACCCCGCCGATCAGGAGCGGCTCGACGCGATTTTTCGCTTTGTCCACACGGTCAAGGGCAGCTCCGGTTTCCTCACCCTGCCGCGCGTGACGGCGCTGGCCCACGCGGCCGAGGATGCACTCGACATGGTCCGGCGGGGGCAGCGCGCGGCCGACCGGCCGCTCGTGTCTGCGGTGCTTGCGATTATCGACCGGCTCACCGATTTGACCGAAACCATTGGCGCGGAGGGCAAGGAACCGGCGGGCCAGGACGACGATGTCATCGCCACGTTGCGCGCGGTCACCCGCAGCACCGCCGCCTTGGCTGCCCCCAAACCTGCCCTCGATGATGCCGCGCTGGACGAGGACGCGCTCAACCAGACGCTCGCCAGCTGGCGCTCGATCCGGGTGCCTTTGCCCTTGCTCGACAGCGTGATGACGGGTGTCACCGACATGGTGCTCGCCCGCAATGAATTTGCCCGGTTGCTGCGCGACAAGGTGCGCGACCAAAGCGTTGCAGCGGCGTTCGATCGCCTTTCGGAATCGGTTGCAATGATGCGCCAGTCGGTCAGCCAGATGCGCATGCAGCGCGTCGACCGCCTGTTCGCGCCGCTGCCCCGTATCGTGCGCGACATAGCCGGAGAACTGGGGAAGGAAGCCCAACTGGTCACCGCCGGCGGTGAGGTTGAGCTCGACCGCGAGATGATCGAGAATATCCGCGATCCGCTGACCCACATCATCCGCAACGCCATCGATCATGGGCTCGAAGATCCTGAGGCACGCGCGGCAGCGGGTAAGCCCAAGAGTGGCATCATCCGTATCAGTGCGCGCCAGTCGGGCAATCGCATCGATATCGCGGTGAGCGACGACGGGCGCGGCGTTGATCTCGAGCGCGTGGTGGCCAAGGCCGTTGCCGCGGGTGTACTGGGCGCAGCTGATGCCGCGCGAATGTCGGCTAAGGATCAACTCGCGCTGATCTTCACCCCTGGCCTGTCCACCGCTGCGAGCATCAGCTCGCTGTCGGGGCGCGGGGTTGGCATGGATGTGGTCAAGGCCAACGTCGAACGCATTGGTGGCCTCGTCGAACTGGACAACCGCCCCGGCGAGGGGCTGACGATCACGCTGCGCGTGCCCATGACACTGACCATTATTTCCGGACTGCTCGTGTCCGCGGGGGGGCAGCAATTCGCCGTGCCACGCGGCGTCGTGCGCGAAATTTTGCTTGAAGACAATGAAGCGGTGCGTGTCGAACGGGTTGGCGGCGGCGAATATGCAACAGTGCGCGGCGAACGGTTGGCGCTGGTGCGCCTGGAAACGGCGCTTGGTCTGCCGGATGCCGACAGCAGCGATGACCGCGCGTTGATTCTGGTCCGGCTGGGGCAGGAGCGCTGCTTCGCGCTCAGCGTGGCGGCAGTGCACGACCATGAAGAACTGGTCATCAAGCCCGCGGCACCGGCGGTACTGGCGACCGGCCTTTATGCCGGGACCACTCTGCCCGACAGCGGGCGGCCGGTGCTGTTGCTCGACACCACGTCGCTGCCGCAGGTTCTGGGCATAGATATCGAGGCCAATGCCGAAGACGTGGCCGTCGCCGCGGCGGCTGCTGCCGACAAGGACGTCCAAAGTGGTGAACAGCTGTTGTTGTTCCGCGATGGCAGCGGCCTGACCCGAGCTGTACCGCTGGCCGTTATCGACCGGCTCGACGATGTGCCTGCCGATGCACTGTTTGCGGCGGCGGGCGGCATTCATGTCCGCATCGACGGCGCCATCTTACCGGTGTTTGCCGCCGAACCGCCCGCCACCGACGAGCGTGTGAAACTGCTGCGTATCGCCGATGGCGACTGCTTGGTCTGTTACCCGGTATCCGCTGTGCTCGACATCGTCCGCCGTCCGCAAGCAGTACGACCAGCGGCTACGCCGGGGCTGGTGCTTGGCACAATCCTGATCGGCGACGAACCGGTGGAACTGATCGATTGTTTCTGGCTGATGGGCCAGGTTGCGCGCGGCGATATTCAGGCTGCGCTCGCCAAGCCATTGTGCCGTGTACTCGGCGATGCCGACAGCTGGGCGCGCAGCTTCCTTGCACCAATGCTGGAGCTTGCAGGATATCGCGTCGCGCATGGTCCTGCCGCCAAGGGCGATGAAGCTGGCGACATACTGCTGTGCTGCGACGATGCTACCGAAGTTGCCGATGCCGAGGTTCCCGTCGTGCGGCTGCGCTCGACCATCGCGGCGCAGCGCGCCGATGATGCCAGCATTTATCGCTATGATCGCCCCGCGCTGATGGTTGCGCTGGCGGCGGGCCAGCGGACCAAAAAGACAGGATAGGGGGCTAAGCGATGGAAAATCTCTATCTCATCGCACGCATTGCCGACACGCGCGTGGCGCTACGCTCGGCGGCAATCGAATCGGTGGTGCCTGTTGGCGAAACCATCGCGGTCCCCGGTGCGCCGCCGCATGTCGCCGGGCTGTTCGCGCTGCGCAGCCGCGTGCTGACGCTGATCGATCCGCATGTCGTGCTTGGTTTTGCGCCAACCAGCATTGCGCGCGGGCAGCGCGTCATCGTCATCGAGATTGGTGGCCATGGCTATGCCCTGCTCGCCGATCTGATCGAGGATGTATGCTTCATCGATGCCGGGGAACAACCGGCTAAGGGCCGCCTTGCCGCCAGCTGGGCGCGCTTGTCCGACACGGTGGTCGAACATGACGGCGCAACGCTGTTGGTGCTGGATCCTGCGCGCCTTGTCACGCAGCCACTGGCGCGGGCTGCCTGAACCATGCGGTTAACCCGATTGCCAATGTTTGCGTCTATTCAAATGACAGGTTTTCCGAAGGTGTACTGGTGATGAAAAGCTGCCTGATCGTCGATGATAGCAAGGTCATTCGCAAAGTCGCGCGTCACATCCTTGAAAGCATGGACTTTTCGGTCGAAGAGGCGTGCGATGGAGAAGTTGCGCTGACCCATTGCCGCGCGAATCGCCCCGACGTCATTCTGCTCGACTGGAACATGCCGGTGATGAGCGGGATGGAATTTCTGCACGCCTTCAATGACCTCGATTTCGGTGATGCCGAACGCCCGCGCGTGGTATTCTGCACCACCGAAAACAGCATCGACCATATCCGCGCCGCCATCGAGGCAGGTGCCGACGAATATGTCATGAAGCCCTTTGACCGCGAAACGCTCGAAGGCAAATTGCAGCTTGTCGGCGTTGCTTAGAGCCTGCCCTGATGAACTGGAAACACCGTGATTGCGCTGGGAAGTGCGCCGACAAGGAGCAGCCCGCCGGGCGGGCAGGTTGCCCGTCCAAGGGACGCGACGCAGCTCGGCGTACTTCCCAGCGCAACCCCTTCGGGGCGGGTCAATTTTGGCCCGGTGCAGCGTTGCTCGTCAGTCACTATGCTACAGCATGGCTCCTTCCTCGCGCCTCGCACCGAGCCAAAATTGACTCCGTCACGGCGCTTCCAGTTCGTCAGGGCAGGCTCTGAGCGCTGTGTCCGCGCAGGCGAACCGACGCGCTGACCGCGCCCTGACCCCGCGCACTGCGGACCGGTCGATCCGCGTCATGCTGGTCGATGACAGCTTGGTCGTTCGCAGCGTGCTCGAACGGATTATCGACACGCAGCCGGGCATGGCTGTCTGCGCTTCGGTCGCTTCGGCGGCCGATGCCATTAATTGGCTGGCGGTCGACCGCGCCGATGTGATCATCCTCGACATTGAAATGCCGGGAATGAGCGGCATCACGGCCTTGCCGCACATTTTGGAGCAAGCGGCGCATGCGCGTATCCTGATCCTGTCCTCAAACTGCGAAGAGGGCGGCCCGGCAGCCATCGAGGCGCTGGCGCGCGGTGCCAGCGACACGCTCGCCAAGCCTGGCAGGGGGAGCTTTGCCGGGCAGTTTACCGAGATATTGATCCAGCGGGTGCGTTCGCTGGCCGCTGCGCCGGTGGCGCTGCCATCCACACTAGCCGCCGAGGCGCGGCTGGACCCGGCTGCGCTGGCTCCCACACCCGAAGGGCCGGTTGCCTGCATTGCCGTTGCCGCTTCAACTGGTGGTATTCCGGCCTTTGCCAGCTTCCTCAACAATCTCGACGCGCGCATTGCAGCGCCGATTTTGCTGACCCAGCATTTGCCCGACGCCTTCATCCCATATTATGCGCAGCAGATTGCGACGGCGAGCAAGCGCACAGTGCATGTTGCGCGCCCGGGCATGCGCTTGCAGCCGCGAGTTGTGTATCTGGCGCCTGGCGATGCCCATCTGTCGCTGGTCCGGGTGGGGCGGCATGTCGAAGTGCTGCTGGAATATCACCCTGTGGCCAATGGTTGTTGCCCGTCCGCCGACCCGATGTTTGCCGCGGTGGCAGAGGTCTTTGGCGCTCAGGGTGTCGGCATCGTGCTCAGCGGCATGGGCCGCGACGGAGCAGAAGGTGCCGCCGAATTGCACGGTGCTGGCGGTATGATTTTGGCCCAGGCTCCAGAAAGCTGCGTCGTATGGGGTATGCCCGGTGCAGTCGCCAACGGCGGGTGCGCAAATGCAGTGCTGAACCCCGATGCGATGGCGGTGCTGCTTAGCCGGAATGCGCCCGCGCTGCGGGCCGCGTCATGAGCAGCGGGACCGATTCCGCTTACCGGATATTGATGGGCCTGCTCGAGGCGCGCACCGGCCAGACGCTGTCACCGGGGCGCATCTGGCGCATTGAAATGTCGCTAAAGCCGGTGCTGCAGCAGCATAAACTCGACGATATGGACCAGCTGGTCGCAGCGCTGGTCAACGGCACCGATCGCACTTTGCTCGATGATGTCATCGACGCGATGCTCAACAACGAGACCTTTTTCTTTCGCGAACATTTGCTGTTCGATGATATTGCAACACAGGCATTGGAAGAACTGCGTCGCATCAACGCAGCGACGCGTCAGCTGACCATCTGGCATTGCGGCGTATCGACAGGGCAAGAGGCCTATTCGTTGGCGATGCAACTGGCCGAGGACGGCGACCGCTGGGTGGGCTGGCAGATTGAGATTGTGGGCACCGATGTGAGCCGCCGCGCTATCGCTCGAGCCAAAACGGGGATGTACTCGCAATTTGAAATCCAGCGCGGATTGCCGGTGCAGCGCATGGTGCGCTGGTTCGACCAGACCGACACTGGCTGGCTCGCGAAGGCCGACTTGCGCCGCCGCATCGAATTTTCGGTGCAAAATTTGCTGATTGACCGGCCGCCGCTATCGCGCCCAGCCGATCTGATATTCTGCCGCAATGTCCTTCTCTATTTTTCGCCGCAGACGCGGCACAAGGCGTTCATTCGGCTGCGCAGCTTTGCGGCGCGCGATGCCTTTCTGGTGCTCGGCGCGGGCGAAACGGTGCTCGGACAAACCGACCAGTTTGTCGCCAGCCGACGCATCCGGGGCCTGTATGAACCCGCCGACGCCGCCGTGCAGCTTGCCGCGCGCCGCGCGTGACGCCCCCCTCTTGCAAAGCGCTCTGTGCTGACGCAAGCACGCAGGCATGAGCGAGATCATCGACCGCTGGTCCCCCAATTTCGACGAGCGCACCATGCCGGTGTCGATCATCGTGCTCCACTATACCGGAATGGAAACGGGCGAGGCGGCGATCGACTGGCTCGCCAATCCGGCGTCGAAAGTGTCTTCGCATTATGTCGTCGCCGAGGATGGCCAGATCGTCCGCATGGTGCCAGAGGATAAACGCGCCTGGCACGCCGGCCGCTCGCACTGGCGCGGGATGAGCGATTTGAATTCGGCCAGCATCGGCATCGAAATTGTCAATCCGGGGCATGAATTCGGCTATCGCCCCTTTCCCGACCCGCAGGTCGCGTCGGTCGTGCGCCTCGTTCATGAAATCAAGGACCGCTACCAGATCAGCCGCGGCAATGTTGTCGGCCATTCGGACATTGCCCCGACGCGCAAGCAGGATCCGGGCGAGTTATTCCCCTGGCACGAACTGGCCCGCCGCCGCCTCGCGCTGCCGCGTCCGACCAAAAAGCTGACCGACCCGATGTGGACAGACGCGGGCTTTCTGCTCGCGCTCGAACGCTTTGGCTATGATGTCACTGATGGTTTTGCCGCGACGGTGGCGTTCCAGCGGCGCTTCCGTCCCGAGCTGATCGACGGGACGATCGACGGCGAATGCCGGGCGATATTGCTGGCGCTGCTGCTCCCGCAACCCGAGGGTGACTGACCCCCCCACCTTGTGCTAATTGCATGTCAGGTCAGGGGATCGGGCGATCGCCGCCGCTTCAGC
>JANRIY010000053.1:0-12699 GCA_033764495.1 Sphingopyxis sp.
CGAGGCCCAGCTGGTCGCCGCGGCGCGGGAGGGGCTGCGCACGTTCAACAGCGTGACGATCTTCGGCCCTGTTGACAGCGCGGGCATCGTCAGTTTTGCGATGGCGGGGGTGCATCCGCACGACATCGCCACTATCTTGGACGAAGCCGGGGTCGCGATCCGCGCCGGGCACCATTGTGCGCAGCCGTTGATGGCGCATCTGGGTGTGCCCGCAACGGCGCGGGCGAGTTTCGGATTGTATAGCGATGAGAGCGATGTGGCGGCGCTGGTCGAGGGACTGCACCGCGTGACTCGTATTTTTGGGTGAATGGGATTTTCGGATGAGCCGCAAATCTATCGTCATCCTGAACCTGTTTCAGGATAACGGGCAACAGCAGTTTGTTGTGCTGAAACAAGTTCAGCACGACGAGGAGTTGTGATGGACGAACCAATCAAAGTTGAAGAAGTGACCAGCGTCCCCACCCCCCCGCGCGCGCGGGTGGACGATGCTGCGCCCGAAACCGCTGCCGCCAAACTTGAGCGTAAGCGCGACTATCTGGCGGGGTTCCTGGCCGAACAGCCCAAAGCGGTCGATCCACACGGCGTGGGCGGCGACCTGTATGAGGCGGTGATCGCGTCGTTGAAAGAAATTTTCGATCCCGAGATCCCGGTGAACATCTATGATCTGGGCCTGATTTACGGGGTGGAAATCGACGAAGGCCATGTCGTCGTCAACATGACGCTGACGACGCCGCACTGCCCCGTCGCCGAGAGCATGCCCGCCGAGGTTGAACTGCGCGTCGGCGCGGTGCCGGGCGTAGGCGATGTCGAGGTTAATCTGGTGTGGGATCCGCCCTGGTCTCCGGGCAATATGTCCGACGAAGCGCGGTTAGAGTTGGGAATGCTGTAATGACCGAAGTCAAAACCCGTCGCCCGATGCCCGCCGCGGTCACTCTGACGCCTTCAGCCGAAGCGCGCATTGCCGCGCTGATGGAAAAGGCACCCGAAGGCGCCATTGGCGTCAAGCTGTCGACGCCGCGGCGCGGTTGTTCGGGGCTCGCCTATTCAGTGGATTATGTAACCGAAGCCGCGCCGTTCGACGAGCGCATCGAAACGCCAGGCGGAACATTCTTCATCGACGGCGCGTCGGTGCTGTATCTGATCGGCAGCACGATGGACTGGGTCGAGGATGATTTCGCCGCCGGTTTCGTCTTCGCCAACCCCAATGCCAAAGGCGCATGCGGCTGCGGTGAGAGTTTCACGGTCTAACGAAAAAGGGCCGGGGATTTCGCCCCGGCCCTTTGTTTCTTTATCCCGACGCAATCAGGCGTAGGCGACTTTGGTGGTCACCGACTTGCGGCTGCGCATCGCGCCGCCGATCAGGCCGAAGCCCATGATCATCATCGCCCAAGTGGCGGGTTCGGGCACAGCAGCAATCGCCAGCGTGTCGATTTCGAAAGCATTCGTTTGTGGCGAATTGGAAAAACGGACTTTCTTCACGGCTTCGGCTCCAGTGAAACCAAAGGTGACACGGCGGTTAGTTGCCGAAGCGGCCTGGTTGCCGTTGGCTGGTGCAGCAAAGGCAGCGCCCGTAAACGTCTGTACCAGCGAGCCGTCGCCACGAAGGAATTCAATCTTGTTGTACGTGTCGATCGAACCCCAATAAAAGCTGAAAACACTCAAGGCATTGGTGAAAGTGAAAGTGCTGACCCCATTGCCCTGGATTGCCTGATAGGCATTGAGCGGGGATACCGGCGCAGGCTGCGCATACTGACCCGAAATCGTACCCGACACAGTCACTACCGATCCTGATGTCGCATTGCTCACGCCAGCTGCCAGCGGGTTTGAGAAATCAGCAACCACGGTCGTGCCCGCGGGCGCACCCGGATCAGGCGCACCAGGCGCGTTGGTAATGACGGTCACGGCAAGCGCCGGGCTGGCAAAGGCCAGCAGAGCGGCGGAGGCGGCTAGTTTCGCAATCATGGACTTTTCCCCAAATCGTTGATGCCCAGACTGTCTCAACGATTTACATTTTCGTAAACATGTTTTTGCCGCCGGACGCATTGTTGCAGCCAGGTTGCAGTCATCGGGTGATCGGGTTTTATATAAGTAAATCCGATACATGTTTGCCGCCTCTGGCGATCTGGAGCCAGGAGACGGCGAAACCTGTTTCGTTATGAAACAGACTCTGCGGCCGATAATTGGCGTGCCCAAGCCCTCGCAACATCTTCATAGGACGAATCGTCCCCGGCAAGCGGTTGCCGAGTCGCGGCAACACCAGGTTAGTTTATGGGCTGGATGCGGTAAGGTCTCGGGAGCCAATTGCAGCAGTGTCTTGCGGCCAAATTGGCTAGGATCGAAACGCCGCCCAAGCCACCAGTGCCAACGCGGGCAATCCGGCCAGGTCGGCGATGGCTATCGTGCGCAAGGCGGGCGGGCTACCCGCCTGCCAGAACAGCCACAGAAAGCTGAGCATGCTGATTGCCGCCACCACGACGGCCACTGGCCGCGCGCCATGGTCAAAGACCGACCAAATGCACAGCAGGAAAACGCCAAGGAACAAGGCCGCGCGGTGTTGGAGCAGCAGGAAAGCGGGGTCGCCTGCGGCTATGCCATAAAGGCTGGTGATCATCGCCGGACGGAACAGCGCAAGGGCGGGCATGACATGGATGAGTGCCAGCAGCGCCCAAGCCAGCTGGACCGCGATAGCCATCAGCGCGTCGTCCGCAACGTCAGAACCCCAGAATTCTGGCCACCCCGGACCTGATCCGGGATAGCAAGGGACAGGGGCGTGTTGTCCCGGATCAGCGAGGCCATCGCCGCAGCCGGAGTGACGATAATGAGGATAAGCGGCACGCCGCCCTAACCCAGCCGTTCAAAGCGGACCGGCAAGCCGTCCTTCGGCTTGGGGATCGGCCAAGCCTGCCAGTCGGGGGTGTAGCCGTCATCCAGCACGATCCGGTGCGTGGTCAACACATGGTGCATGAAAATCTTGGCCTGCATATAAGCGAAGTGCAGCCCCAGGCACATATGCGCGCCGCCACCAAAGGGCACCCACGCATATTTGTGGCGCCCGCGCACGGCAACGGGGGCGAAACGCATGGGATCGAATTTTTTGGGTTCGGGCCAATATTCGGCCATATGGTGGGTGTAGTTCACATTGATGCCGACCATGGTTCCGGCCGGAATGCGATAGCCACCAAATTCAAATTCCTTGAGCGCGCGGCGCGGGATGCTGGGCACCGGTGGGATCAGGCGCAGACTTTCCTTGAAAGCCATTTCGGTAAGTTCGAGCTCGCCCAGCGCATTGTGGCCCACCCCTTGCCCCGCCGGCGCGACGCGCAGCATTTCTTCGCGCAGCTTGTCCTGCCATTCGGGATGTTTGGCGAGCAGCCACACCATCGAGGTGACCGAGCTGGTAATGGTGTCGTGCGCCGCCATCATCAGGAAATTCATATGGTCGACGATGGCGTCGACTTCCAGATACCGACCATCCTCGTCAGTGGCCTTGCAAATCTGGGTGAAGATGTCTTCGCCATCCGACGCGCGGCGCTCGGCCACCATGGGCGAGAAATATTCGATCAGATATTTGCGGCCCGCCACCCCGCGGCCCATCGCGGTGAAGGGCAATGGTTTGCGGATGACGCCGACCGACGCCTGCACCATGTCGACAAACGCCTTGTTGATGCGGTCCGCTTCGGGGCCCCATGGAATACCGAGGAAGCTGGTCGCAGCAAGGTCGAGTGTCAGCTGTTTGATCGCGGGATAGAAGAGCAGACGCTGGCCGCTCCATTCCCCGACGCGCCGCGCAATGCCGTCGTTAAGCGCATCGGCGTAAAGCCGCATCGGTTCGGGCTTGAACGCGACCGACAGCACGCGGCGGTCGGCGCGATGCTTTTCGAAATCCATCAGCATCAACCCGCGCGGGAACAACAGGTTGAGCACCGGCCCCCAGCCCTGTTCGGACGAAAAAATCTTGTCGCGGTCGAACAGGATCAGCTCGTTCGCCTCAGGCCCGACCAGCGCGACCTGCCGCCCGCCAAAGGCCTTGTTGCGATAGACCTTGCCGTGCGCCGCGACCATATTCTGCGCAAAGCCCATCGGGTCTTTGAGCATTTTCAGCGTATTGCCGATGATCGGCGCGCCATCGTCGCCGGGGATATCGTCCAGCGTCGCCGGATCCGGCATCGGCAGCCAATGCGCTTCCCATTCGGCGCGCAGCGGGTTGAAACTCGTCGCTTTGGCGGGGGCGTTCATTGGTCTCATTCTCCCTGACGCGCGGCTAGCAGCCGATGCGTTACCAGCAGGCTAAAACGTTACTGACAACAATGCAAGTAAGCTTGGTGACGTTGCGGCGCACATCATTCATTTCCAATTCAAGGCGAAGCGTGCAGCCATGCCGACGAAAGGCAGCACAGCGCGACGAGTCGCTGCGCCCGAGGGATGGATGATGACGACCGTTTCAAATCGACTGCGCAATTTGGGCTTTGCCGCGCTGGCCAGCACGATGCTCGGCGGCTGCTATTATGGCGATATCTATGGCAGCTCGTCGTTCGCCGCCAATGATTGCGCGGCGCGTTACGGCGACGAATATTGGTCGAACGATCCCTATGCCTATGACGATGCGACCTATGGCTATGATTGCTATGAGATCGCCGACTATCATTCGGGCTTTGTGCAGATCGGCTTCGGTGGCGGCTGGTATGACAATTATTATTACCCGGGATACGGCCTGTTCCTTTATGACCGTTATGGCCGCCGCCACGGCATGGACCATAATTATCTGACCTATTGGGGCGGTCGCCGCGCCTGGTGGAAACATCATGGTCGCCGGGACCATCACCGCGGGCGCGACCATGACCGGGCGGATCGGCCGGGCTATCCCGATAGCGGCTGGCGTCCGGGCAAAGGGCGCGGCGACGGCAGCGGCGCGGCGCCGCCACCGGGCTTCCCCGCAGGACGCCGCGATGGTGGCTGGACCGCTGAGGATGGCAGCGAGGCGCCGCGTGGCCGTCCCCGCGGCGACGGTAATGAAAGCCGCCCGCGCCGCACCGGTGGCGGTAGCTGGACCCCGCCCCCGGCCGGAGACGGATCGGTCGCGGCCACGCCGCGTGCACCGCGCACCAGCGCGCCGCCGGCTGGCAACGGTCGCTCGGCAACGACACCGCGTTCGGCCCCGGCGCAGCGTACGGCGCCGCCGCCGCCACCCGCAGCACGTCCAGCCCCGCCGCCACGCGACCCCGGTGGGCGCGTGCGCGAGGATTGAGGCTGGTTTTTGGGCGGGCGAAAAGAATCGTCGATTTTTTTGCGCAAATCAAGACTTGAACTGCGATTCACGGTGATTCATGGTGTGCCCGTGCCGCGACGCAGCCAAGGAGTGCGCACATGCCATATTCACTAGCGAAAGGAGGTGATCCGATGTCTCATGGTTCAGTTTTGAGGTCGGTCAGGCTCCATCGGGATGCGTGCGCCTGAATTAAGGCGCGCCTGAGCGTTCCGGCAGGGAAACCTCCGTATCGCTGACCATGCAGGAAGGGTCGCCGGGATTGCCCCGGCGGCCCTTTCACATTGTTGGGGGGAAGCAAAAAACAAAGCGCCAAGACACCAATGGATCGTCATCCCGGACTTGTTCCGGGATAACAGGCGACCGGGGCGTGTTATCCCGGATCATGTCCGGGATGACGAAAGTGGGGGGAGGTTGCGGCCATCCGCTAAATAGGCTTGCTCCGCTCATCCTCGACCATGTCAGGGGCGAGATCGAGCCCGGCCTTGCCGCTCGCCACGGTATGCGCGGGCGCGTGCGGATAGCCGCCGCTGTCGGGCTCGGGCGCTTCGAGCATGCCTTCCCATTTGGTGATGACGCTGGTGGCCACCGCATTACCGACGACGTTGGTCGCCGTGCGGCCCATGTCGAGGAACTGGTCGATGGCGAGGATCAGCGCGACCCCTTCGACCGGCAGGCCGAACATCGCGAGCGTGCCGGTGATGACCACCAGCGAGGCGCGCGGCACGGCGGCGACACCCTTTGAGGAAATCATCAGCGTGAGCAGGATCAATATCTGTTCGGTGACGGTGAGCGGAATATCATAGGCCTGCGCGATGAAAATCGTCGCGAAGCTCATGTACATCATCGAACCGTCCAGGTTGAAACTGTACCCCAACGGCAGCATGAAACCCGAAATGCGGCGCGGCACACCGAAGCGGTCGAGTTGTTCGAACAGCTTGGGGAGCGCAGCTTCGGATGAGGCGGTCGAAAACGCGATGAGCATCGGTTCGCGGATATAGCGGATGAGCGTCCAGATGCGGCGACCGAGGAACAGCGCGCCGATCGACAGCAAGATCGCCCACAATATGCCCAGCGACAGATAGAATTCGGTCACCAGCTCTACATAGGTGGCGAGGATGCCAAGCCCGCTTGTCGCCACCACCTTGGCCAGCGCACCGAACACTGCGAACGGCGCGAACCGCATGACATAATGGGTGATCTGCAGCATCATTTCTGCGAGCGCATCGGCCCCGCGGACCAGCGGCGCACCTTTTTCGCCAAGCGCCGACAATGCGATCCCGGCGAACAGCGAGAAGACGAGGATTTGGAGGATATTGTTCGTGGCCATCGCCTCGACCGCGTTCTTCGGGAAAATCGAGAGGATGAATTCGAAGAAATCGAGCTTCTTGACCTCGCCAACGGTTGCCGCTGCATCGGCGGCCGCGCCCAACGGCACACCGACGCCGGGCTGGAACAGGTTGACCATGACAAGGCCGAGGCCGATCGAGATAAAGCTGGCAAGGATGAACCAGATAATGGCCCGTGTGCCGATCCGCCCAAGCGCGGCGCTGTCGCCCATATGCGCGATGCCGACGACGATGGTCGACAGGATGAGCGGCGCGACAAGCAGTTTGATAAGGTTGAGAAAGATTGCGGAAAGCAGGTTGAAGCTTTTGATATAAAGCTGTTTCAGGTCCGCTTCGACGCCGAATGGCCAAACCGTAACAGTGCCTTCGGGGACAAAGACATACACGAGATAGCCCGCGAGGACGCCGAGGACCATTCCAACAAAAATATACCAGGTCAGTTTCTTGTCCACGCGCGTCCCGTCCCTTTATCCGTCATTGCGAGCGTAGCGAAGCAATCCAGAGCGGTTTACGCAAGCCCTGGATTGCTTCGCTGCGCTCGCAATGACGTAATGCCTATGGTTGATTGCGTCACCCGCATTGCCCGCGATGCAGCAATTTCTGATCGGCGAGCACCAGCGCCATCATCGCCGCAACCACCGGGGTGCCGCGGATGCCGACGCAGGGGTCGTGGCGACCCTTGGTGATGATGTCGGTCGCCTCGCCGCCGCGCGTGATGGTTTCGACCGGCGTGAGGATGCTGCTGGTCGGCTTGAAGGCGACGCGCACCACCACCGGCTGGCCGGTCGAAATGCCGCCAGCGATGCCGCCCGAATTGTTGGTCAGGAATTCGGGGCGGTTGCTGCCGTCGCTGGCGGGGCGCATGCGGTCGGCATTGTCCTCACCGCGCAGGCGGGCGGCCTCGAAGCCCGCGCCGATCTCAACACCCTTGACCGCATTGATGCCCATCATCGCGTGCGCCAGTTCGGCATCGAGCTTGGCATAGAGCGGCGCACCCCAGCCTGCGGGCACGCCCGTCGCGGCGCACTCAATCACGGCACCCAGCGAGCTGCCCGCGAGCCGCGCGGCATCGACCAGCGCCTCCCAACGCTGCGCCGCCACCGGGTCGGGGCAGAAAAAGGGATTGCGATCAATTTCTTCCAAATCGAAGTTATCACGGTCAATCGCATCGCCGCCGATTTCGGCGACCCAGGCGTGGATGCTGACTTCGGGGATTACCAGCCGCGCGACCGCTCCCGCCGCGACGCGCGATGCGGTTTCGCGCGCGCTCGATCGCCCGCCGCCGCGATAGTCGCGAAAGCCATATTTGGCGTCATAGCTGTAATCGGCATGGCCCGGCCGATAGGCCTGCGCAACCTCGCTATAATCCTTCGAGCGCTGGTCGACATTGTCGATCATCAGCGAGATCGGCGTGCCGGTGGTTTTGCCTTCGAACACGCCGGACAGGATACGCACCGCATCGGGCTCCTGCCGCTGCGTCGTATATTTGCTGGTGCCGGGGCGGCGCTTGTCGAGGAAGGGCTGGATATCCGCCTCGGTGAGCGCGAGGCCCGGCGGGCAACCGTCGACGATTGCACCGATGGCGGGGCCGTGGCTTTCCCCCCAGGTAGTAAAGCGGAAGAGGTGGCCGAAGCTGTTTACGCTCATTTGCGCCAGTCCGCCAGTTCGATGCCTAGCCGCGCGCGCATCCAGCGGATCAACAACACAGCCATGCCCAGCCCGGCAACGCGGCCTTCGGTGACCATGCCATAGCTTTCACCAATGCGGCCACCCATGACAAAGGCGATGCACATGCCAACAAAAGCGGTGCCGGAGAAAAACGCGTCATGAATCGGCGGCAGCCCTTCACGATAAGCCCGCGCATGAAAATAGGCATAGACAGCGACAATCAGCGCGACGGCACCGATCAACAGCAATTTGGTGATGTCGGGTAGCGCCGTCATACCAGCGCAATATCCGGCGCGTCTTCCTGCTTCATGCCCACGGTGTGATAGCCCGCATCGACGTGGTGGGTTTCGCCGGTCACGCCGCTGGCCAGATCGCTGAGCAGGTAGAGCGCGGCGCCGCCGACATCGTCGATAGTGACGTTGCGGCGCGGCGGGGCGTTATGCTCGTTCCATTTCAGGATCAGCCGGAAATCGCCAATGCCCGATGCGGCGAGTGTCTTGATCGGACCCGCCGAAATGGCGTTCACGCGGATGCCGTCGGGGCCATAATCATTGGCGAGATATTTGACGCTGGTTTCCAGTGCCGCCTTGGCCACGCCCATGACGTTATAGTGCGGGATGACCTTTTCGGCGCCATAATAGCTGAGCGTCAGCATTGAACCGCCTGCCGCCATCATCGGCGCGGCGCGCTTCGCAACGGCGGTAAAGCTGTACACGCTGATGTTCATTGTCAGCAGGAAATCGTCGAGCGTGACGTCGGCATATTTGCCGCGCAGCGCCTCCTTATTCGTATAGCCGATGGCGTGGACGACGAAATCGATGGTCGGCCAGCGCGCCGCAAGCGCGGCGAAGGTCTTGTCGAGCTCTTCTTCGGTCGACACATCGCAATCGAGCAGGAAATCGCAGCCCAGTTGTTCGGCGAGCGGGCGCACGCGCTTTTCCATCACTTCGCCCTGATAGGAAAAGGCGAGCTCGGCACCATGTTCGCGCAGCGCCTTGGCAATCCCCCAAGCCAGCGATTTGTCATTGGCGAGCCCCATGATCAGCCCGCGTTTTCCTTGCATCAATCCACTCATTGCGCCCCCGTTTCGGCTTCGCGCTCGTCGGCGGCGTGCGCCAGCGCGGCGTTGATTTCCGCCCCCATAACCAATCCCAGCCCAACGACATAGAAAAACAGCAAGGTGACCATCACCCCCGCCAGACTGCCATACGTCAGGTCATAGCTGAACATATAGACCAGCGCCAAGGGCAGTACCCATAGCGTCGTTACCCACCACAAGGCCGTCACCAGCGCGCCGGGCCATTTGGGATAGCGGCGCCCCTTGTATCGCGCCGGTGTGAGCGACAGGAACAAGAGGTAAATTGCCAAAAACAGGCCGAAGAGCGGAATATAGCGCGACAGGCCAATATCGCCCACCAGCGCCCCCATGCGCGGCGCCACCCGGTCGATGAACTGGTCGAGCGCGACAAAGACGACTTCGGCCGCGAACGACAGCATCATCAGGAACACCGCACCGATAATCAGGCCGATGGAGCCAAGCCGATATTGCCAAAAGCTGCGTTCGTAACTGGCGTGATAGGCGCGGCGGAGGATGTCGCGCACGGTTTCGATCAGGCTGCCCACGGTCCAAAGCCCGACGATGGCGCCGATCCACAGCAAATTGCCGGTGCGCGCATTGAGCACGTCATTGACCGGATCGCGCACGACGGCGGCCACGCCAGCGGGCATGGTCGCCAGCACCGCCTCGACCGCTTCGCGCCCGGCCTCGCCCTGTCCAATCAACCCGGCAATCGCGGCGGCGGTAATAAAGAAGGGAAAGAGCGCAATCAGCGACAAATAGGCCAGATTGCCGGCGTGCATGAAGCCGTCGTTATAGGTTCCGCTCAAAGCGCGGCCAAAGATGCCGAGCAGCCAATGGTCAAAGCGCTGCGCGCGGACCAGCAAACCGCGCCAGCCGCCCAATTTCTCTCTGTCAGACACCCAATGCCGCGCGCGGATTGGCGGAACCGTTCCAGCTTTCGGCAAAGGCCTTGAGCGCGGCATCATCGGCGGGCAAATCGACCAACAGACGCACCAATTGGTCGCCGCGTCCGCCGCCCTTGATGCTCCAGCCTTTGCCCTTGAGCCGCATGACTTTGCCCGACGTCGTGCCCGGCGGCACCGACAGCATGACGGGGCCGTCGACCGTTGGCACCTTTACCTTTGCGCCCAGTACGGCTTCGGACAGGCTGACGGGCAGATCGAGGCGGATATTTTCGCCATCGCGGGTAAAATACGGATGCGGTTTGACGTCGATGGTGACGATAGCATCGCCTGCGCCGCCGGGACCCGCCTGTCCCTTGCCGGGCAGGCGCATCTGCGTGCCGCTTTCGACCCCGGCGGGGAGTTTGAGGTCGATGGTGCTGCCGCCCTGGAGCGTGATCCGTTGCGGCGCGAGCGTTGCGGCATCGATGAACTGGACCGCCAGCCGATAGGCGATGTTGCCGCCCTTGGGCGGAGCGCTGCGCTGCCCGCCAAAGGGACCCCCGCCGCCGCGCCCGCCGAACAGGTCGGCGAACAGGTCTGAAAAATCGGCCCCGCCCCCGCCAAAGGGGTTGCCGGCACCCCCACCGCCGAACCCGCCGCCGCCAAAGGGCATGGCCGGGTTGCCGTCGGCATCGATTTCGCCGCGATCAAACTGGGCGCGCTTGGCCTTGTCCGACAGCAGGTCATAGGCGCGCGTCACCTCAGAAAAGCGTTCGGCGGCCTTGGGATTATCTTTATTGGCATCGGGGTGCAGCTGTTTCGCCAGCTTGCGATAAGCCGACTTGATTTCAGCCTCGCTCGCGCCGCGGGCGACGCCGAGTATGGAATAAGGGTCTTTCGCCATGCCCCCCTAGCTAGGGAGACATGGCGGCGCCGACAAGCCAGTTGATGCGCAAGCGTGCATGCGCGCTAGGGACGGCGAGACAATCATCTATCTTTTCGTCATCCCGGACTTGATCCGGGATAACGGGCCACGGTCGCTTGTTATCCCGGATCAAGTCCGGGATGACGAAAAATTGGCGATTCATATTCCGCGGATATCGCTCTAGGGCGAATCCATGACCGACACCCCCTTTACCCTGTTCGACGCCTGGTTTGCCGAGGCGCAGACGCGCGAGCCCAACGACCCCAACGCCATGGCGCTGGCGACGGTTGACCCCGACGGGCGGCCATCGGTGCGGATGGTGCTGCTCAAAGGGCATGACACGGCGGGCTTTGTCTTCTATACCAATTTGGAGAGCCGCAAGGGGCTGGCGCTGGCCGCCAACCGCCAAGCCGCGCTGTTGTTCCACTGGAAAAGCCTGACGCGCCAGATCCGCATCGAGGGCGCGGTCGAACCGGTTAGCAGCGCCGAGGCCGATGCCTATTTCGCGAGCCGTCCGCGCGATTCGCGCATCGGGGCCTGGGCTTCGGACCAGTCACGTCCGCTGCCCAGCCGCGCCCATTTTCTGAAACGCGTCGCCGAATTTGGCGTGCGCTATGCCGTCGGCGAGGTGCCGCGCCCGCCGCACTGGTCGGGGTTTCGGCTGGTCCCCGACCGGTTCGAGTTCTGGCAGGATCAGGCGTTCCGCCTGCACGAGCGGCGGGTGTTTGTGCGGGGGGATGCCGGATGGGACGAGGGGTTGTTGTTTCCTTAGAAGTGCCTGCCAGCACCTGTATCACGCAATTGCACAGGCCCACCCCAACCCCTCCCGCAAGCGGGAGGGGCAGTGAGACTTGCGAGCTTGCTCGCTAGTCGCAGCGGGGTGGGCGTGCCTGCAAATGCTAAAGCCCCGCCACAATCGCGCGCAGCTTTTCCCGCACATTGGGCAATTGATCGCCATCGCGCGAAATCCCCAGCCGCACCACGGTCAACCGCTGCGAAGGCGACACAATGATAAACTGCCCCTGATGCCCCAGGCAGGCGAAGATGTCGTTTGGCCCGCGCCCCGGCCATAGCGCGACCCCCGAACCCGGCGGGCGCGGGCGGTTGAGCCAGATATGGCCGCCATAGCCGCCGTCCGACGGCGCCGGGCTGAGCATGAAGCGCATCCAGCTTTCGGGCAGCAGCCGCTGGCCATCGACGACACCGCGATTGCGGAGCAGCTCACCGAATTTGGCATAGTCGCGCGCGGTGGCGTGCATGATCGAGCCGCCGACCATCGTCCCCGCGGCATCAAATTCGGGCGTCAGGCTGGTCATGCCGGTGGGCTCCAGCAGCCGCCCGCGCATAAAGTCCAGCACCGCATCGCGCCGCGCCGCGGGACTCGCGCCGGGGGCGAGCGTGTCGGCGATGATGTCGGCCAGGATGACGCTGGTCGCCGAGCTGTAATTATATTGCTCGCCCGCCTTGGCCACCGCCGGTTTGGCCTCGGCAAAGGCGGCCATGTCGGCGGCCCCATCGCCGAACAGCAT
>JANRIY010000003.1:0-65643 GCA_033764495.1 Sphingopyxis sp.
ACAAGGAGGAGGGGTTTTCCGCGCCCCGTGCGCGTGTAGTGCATTGTCATGTAATGGTAACGCCTCACACCGACTTATGGGCCCGTGGATGGCTATATTGCCAAAGGTGAGGCCAAGAGCGGACGTTCCGCTTCCGGCCCAGATCCAGTCATTGCGTTGCTCAGCCAAGATGATGGATACCGGTTCAACAATCAAGTCAATCGGCAGCACATTGCGGGGCTACGGATGAGTACCGGATGCTCACTTAGGTTACCTCATCAGCATCCAGACCGCCATCCCGATCATCATGAGGTTTTCGGTCAGCGAGACAAAACCCAGCGGAACATTTGAATTTCCGCCGACGCAGGCGCATTTCAAGTCGCGCTTCTGGACATAGACCGCATAAAAGACCGACACTGCGCCGATGCCGCCAATGAACAGGGCAACGGGGATGGAGAGCCAGTGCAATGCACCAGCGATCATTAGCACACCTGCCAAGCCCTCGAGCCACGGATAGAGACGGGCGTAGGGCACCCAGCGCTGCGCGAGCAGGTCATAGCCCAGAAACTGGGTGGCAAAGCTGTCGACATCGCGCAGTTTTTGCAGGGCGAGCAGACACATGGTGAAGGCGACGAACCATTCGGCGGCGGGAATGGAGAATATCGCACCCGACACCGCCCAATTGGCCGCGACGGCCATGCTTGCGGCCATCGCGAATATGGCGATCACCGGCGCATAGGTCAGCGCGGCGGGATCGCGGACAGGCTTGCCAAGGAAGCGCAAAAGATCGTCATGACCGCCGATGCGTTCGCCATCGATCCAGATCTGCGGCGTAGTTTTGACGCCGTGCGCTGCCTTGAAAGTGTCAACCGCTTCGCGGCTGGTGAGCAGATGTTCGTCTAACGCATAGCCGTGCAAGCGCAGCAAATGTCGCGCCTTCAGCCCCCATGGGCAGATGTGGTCGTCCAGCACCATGCGGTGCAGCGTTGCAGTCTTAGGCATCTTATCATCCTGTTCGTTGGAAACGCAGAAAGTTAGCGTTTCACTTTGTCGAAGAGGTCGATGAGCTCGCTGAACTTTGTGCGCTGCTCGTTGACATCGCCCGACGCGATGGCTTCGGCAACGCAGCAGGCGGCATGATCCTTGAGAATGCCGCTTTCAACGCGCGCCAGCGCCGATTTCACCGCCTGCACCTGGTGCAAGATGTCGATGCAATAGCGGTCATCGGTAACCATCTGGGCGATGCCGCGAACCTGACCTTCGATACGTTTCAAGCGGTTGATGGTGTCTGTCCGGTCCTTAACCATCTGAAAATTCCCTCTTGATATACCCTACTGGGGTATCCTATATGGGTAAAAGATGCAGGAACGCAAGTGCAAATGAGTTTGACCAGATTCTCACGGCGCGGAATTCTTACCGGACTGGGCGCAGGCGCAGCTTTCGCAGCTATGCCTGCCTGGGCGCAGGGCCACAATGTGCGGCGACACGGCGGCCCGCCGATCCGCGTCGGCTTTGACGAAGTCAGCGGCGAGGTCATCGACCTTGCGGTGCGCGGCGGACGCCGGTCGGTGCAGGGGCGCAGCGGCCATGGCATCGCGGTCAACGGCAGCGTGCCGGGTCCCCTGATCCGGCTGCGCGAGGGGCAGAATGTTCGCCTAAACGTGACCAACCACCTGGAGGAGGACACCTCCATTCACTGGCATGGCCTGCTGGTGCCGTTCCAATTTGACGGCGTGCCCGGGATCAGCTTTCCCGGGATCAAGCCGCACCAGACCTTCACTTATGAATTTCCGATCCGCCAATCCGGCACCTATTGGTATCACAGCCATTCGGGGTTGCAGGAACAGTCGGGTCATTATGGGCCGCTGATTATCGATCCGGCAAGTACCGAGCCGGTGCCTTATGATCGTGAGTATATCCTCCTGCTAAGCGAGTTTACGCCGCTTCACCCGCATTTCATCATGAGCAGGCTCCGCACGGGTGAGGGCTATTTCAACCAGCAGCTGTCGAGCTGGACCGACAAATATCCGAGGTCCGGCGCTGAACGCCGCATGTGGGCCGAGATGCGGATGCTGCCGACTGATATCGCCGATGTCAGCGCTCCGACCTACACCTATCTGGCCAACGGGCGCGGTTCTGAAGAGGGTCTCGAATATCTTTTCCGCAGCGGAGAACGCATTCGGCTGCGCATCATCAACGGGTCGGCGATGACCTTCTTCAACGTGCGCATCCCCGGTCTGCCGATGACGGTGATTGCGGCCGACGGCCAAAATGTGCGTCCGGTCGAGGTCGACGAGCTGCAGATTGCGACTGCCGAAACCTATGATGTCATCGTCGAACCGGCGGGTGCCGAGGCTTATGCCATCGTTGCCGAATCGATGGACCGGTCGGGCATGGCGCTGGCGATGCTGGCCAGCAGGCCGGGCGCGCGCGCGCCGGTTCCCGCGCTGCGCGAAGCGCCGCTGCTCACGATGGGCGATATGGGGATGAACCATGGGCCCGCTGATGGAGGCGGCCACGGGCATCACGGACATATGGACCATGGCAGCGATACGACGCCCAAAGCCGAACCGAGCCACAGCATGGAGGGCATGAGCATGCGCGATACCGCCCTGCTCCCGCCCGATGTGGCGATTGGACCCGGCGTTGACATGGTATCGATGGCGCCGGTCGACAAAATGGGCGATCCGGGCCTTGGCCTGCGCGATGTTCCGCACCGGGTGCTCAATTATACGATGCTCGCTGCACTCGAGCCCAACCGCGATACGCGCGAGCCGTCGCGGCTGCTCGAAATCCATCTGACCGGCAATATGGAGCGCTATATGTGGTCGTTCGACGGCCGCATGTTCAGCGCTGTCGACGATGTGCCCATTCGCTTTGCCTGGAACGAGCGGGCGCGCGTGAAGCTCGTCAACAACACGATGATGGCGCACCCCATCCATCTACACGGCATGTTCTTTGAGCTCGTCAACGGTCATGATGCCGCGCACCAGCCGCGCAAGAATGTTGTGATTGTCCAGCCGGGGGCGAGTGCGCAGTTCGACCTCACCGCCAACGAGCCGGGCGACTGGGCGTTTCACTGCCATCTGCTTTACCACATGCACGGCGGCATGATGCAGACCGTGACCGTTGTCGGACAAGAAGACGCGGCATGAGCAGGTATTTCATTCTCGGCGCATTGCTGATCGGCACATTCTGGCCAACGGTAGCGGTGATGGCGCAGGACCATGGCGCGCATCAGCAATCGCCCGCTGCGAAGCCCGATCAGGCCGATCCGCACGCCGGACATGTCATGGCTGAACCTGCGCAGACGGCAGATGATATGGACCACAGCAAAATGGACCATGGTACAGCGGCTGGATCGGTGTCCCCCGGACCCGATATGGAAACGCCGCCGCCGGCCGAGGCAGGCGCAGGCCCACCGCGTGCTGCGGACGCGATCTGGGGTGCCGACGCGATGTCCAGTTCGCGTGAAGAGCTGCGCCGAACCCACGGCGATTTTCCAGTCTTCTGGTTTCAGGGCGACCGGCTGGAGGCGCAAGTGCGTGATGGGGCCGATGGCTATCTGTGGGACGTTCAGGGCTATTATGGCGGACCGACCAGCCGCCTGTGGTTCAAGAGCGAGGGCGAAGGCGCGTTCGGCGAAGACGTCGAAGATGCCGAGTTGCAGGCGCTGTGGTCGCGTGCCGCCGCCCCCTTTTGGGATGTCCAGCTCGGCGTAAGACAGGACCTTGCCGGACCCGCCACAACGCATGCCGTAGTCGGCATCCAAGGGCTCGCGCCCTATATGTTCGAGGTCGATGCGGCGCTCTTTGTATCGCACCGCGGCGACGTGACCGCGCGGATCGAGGCCGAGCTTGACCAGCGGATTAGCCAGCGACTGATTTTGCAGCCGCGCGCTGAGCTCAATCTCGCTGCGCAAGACGTACCGCGCCTGGGCATCGGCGAGGGGCTCGACAGCGTCGAGGCAGGCGTGCGCCTGCGCTACGAGTTCATTCGCGAATTCGCCCCATACATCGGCATCGAACAAAGCTGGCGGGTGGGCAATAGTGCTGACTTTGCCCGCGCGGCTGGCGAGGATGCCAGCGTCACCAATTATGTTGTCGGAATCCGCTTCTGGTTTTGAAATGCTAAGGACATCAAGATGAAACTTGCTCCAATATTTATCGCTATCGCCGCATTGACCGCGTCGGTAACCGCCGCCCCAATCGCTCTAGCGCACAGCCGCGTTGTCGCCTCAACCCCGGCCGAGGGGGCAACGGTCAAAACGGCGCGGGTCGTGACACTGACCTTTAGCGAAGCGCTCCTGCCGCCGACCGCCGCAGCCAGCATTGTGATGACGGCAATGCCGGGCGTGAAGGACCATGGCGAGATGGTCATCCGCAATTTCACGACCACCTGGTCTGATGGCAATCGCACCATGACGCTGTCGCTTCGCAAACCGCTGAGTGCAGGCACTTACGAAGTCCGCTGGCAGGCGGCCGGGGCCGACGGCCACCGTATGAAAGGCACAGTAGGCTTTAAGGTCAGCTGAGCACGGCGTGGACGACTGGCTGCATCTGGCACTGCGATTTGCTCATTATGCAGTGTTGCTGGGACTGTTCGGGTTGACCGCATTCCGGCTTATCGGATTGACCAAGATCGATTTGGACACGGTTGCTGGCCGCATCGGTGCCGTGATCCTTGTTTTGGCCATAGCCGCGCCCTTTGTTTCGGCCACACAAATGCTCGCCAGCATTGCGGCGATGATGGGGCAGAGCATTTGGCAGCTGGAATGGCCAACCGTCCATGCGCTGTTGACCGAGACCAGTCTGGGCTGGGCATTCCTGCTGCGACTGGCCTTGCTAGTGGTTGCCGCAGCAATGCTGTTGTCGGCCCGACGCTATCGGCTCGCCTTGCCGTGCGCCGCGTCGCTCTACGCCGTCGTTCTTGCGACGCTCGCCTGGAGCGGACATGCGGCTGCGAGCGAGGGGGTGGCTGGCATATTGCATCGGTTGGCTGATGCAGCGCATCTTATGGCCGCTGCGTTGTGGATCGGTGCGATCCTTTGGTTCCTGAATTTAACGGTGATAGCCCATCGTCCTGCGGGCCATGGGCTCGCCGGACCTTTGCTGTTGGCGATGCACCGGTTCGCCGCTTTGGGGCTACTGTTGGTCGCAATCATCATTGGCACCGGCATCGTCAATGCGCAGCTCATATTTGGGCTGGAAAACAGCCAGTCGGTTTTTGACACATCTTATGGCCGGTTGCTGATTGCCAAAGTGGTTTTGGTTGGCTTCATGCTGCTGTTCGGCGCGCGGAACGCGTTGATCGGAAGGCGTCACGCAGAATCCGTCGGCCATTCCAACGCAGACACAACCACTATTTTGGCATCGATACGAATGAGCCTTGGAGCAGAGATTGCGGTTGGTATTTTGATTGTGGCGCTTGTTGCTTCCATTACCATGATGTCGCCAATGGGCGACTGAAGCGCATGGGCGGTTGATCAAGAGCAAAATTAAGGGGGAAACATGCGAGCGATAACAAATACCGGGAAGGATCGGTTGGCACGATTAGGTTGCGCAGCAGTTGTGTTGCTTTGGTCGCCACTGCTCGTGGCAGCAGTCCATCCGGCCCCGCATACTCCGTCCGCAGCGCTAGAGCCTGCTCAGCCTGCTGCTGCGACACATCCGTCCACGGCAGAAGATGTCGTGAACGGGTTTCACGCCGCCCTAACGCGAGGCGACACCGCAGCAGCGCTGGCATTAATGACTGAGGATGTCGTGGTCTTTGAATCCGGCGGCGTCGAGCAGAACCGTACAGAATATGCCGCGCATCACCTTGAGGCGGACGCAGCGTTCAGCGCCGCCGTTTCCCGCAAACTCGTCAGCAGGCAAAGCGGTCAGGCGGGTGACATGGCTTGGGTTATAAGCATCGAGCAGGTCACCGGCACCTACCGCGACCGACCTATCAACAGCCGCTCCGTTGAAACCATGATGCTTCGCCAAGTGGATGGCCTTTGGCGGATTGCGCATATCCACTGGTCTTCGGCGAATATTGGTCCAGCATGATTCATTGCTGCGCTGTAACGGCATCGATGGCCGCCAGCGCCATAGCCAACGATCGGCCCTAACGCTTGAACATTCGCAGGGCCATCAAGGCCGGTACTTCCTACCCTCCAAGGCCAAAGCCGCGATTCCTTTGATGAGGATTGTCGATTGATTTGGCCAAAAACGCGTTGCCGTCAAAAATCCTTAGCGAGCTTGCTACACCCGTTTCCGCGACAATTTGCGACAACTTTCTTTGCGGCTGGCATAAGTGCGGTACATTTTGAGCCTAGTTGCATCATCACTCGACAGCGAACCAGCTGTTAGCTCCCAATCGAGGACCACAGTGATGAAGAAATTTTCACTTCTGCTCGGCACTTTTGCTGCCGCAATTGCCGCTCCGGCGCTGGGCGCACCCGACGGCGCGCGCGGCAATGTCGATTCCGACGATAATGGCGTGCTCACGCGCACGGAGGTTGAGGCCGATGTTGCCAAGCGATTTGCCAAGCTTGACGCCAACAAGGATGGCAAAGTTGACGACGGCGACCGCGCTGCGCACCGCGCCGAGCGGCAGAACGCTATGTTCGCGGCGCTTGACTCCGACCGCAATGGCAGCGTTAGCCGCGCCGAATTCGACGCCGCCGCCGCAGCGCGCGACACCAAGCGGGCTGAACGTCGGGCGCAGCGCGTGGAGCGCGGGAACGCTAGTGAAGAAATGCGCGGCAAGCATGGCGGCCGACGCCACGGCCATGGTGGCCGGATGCTGGGCATGGTCGACAGCAATGGCGACAAGGCAATCACGCTTGAAGAGATGCGCGCCGCTGCGCTCGCGCGCTTTGACCGTATCGACGCTAACAAAGATGGTCAGGTAACCACCGAGGAACGTGCTGCCATGCGCGGAATGCGCGGCGACGGTCGCCGTGGCGGGGCTGCTGCCACATCTAGGGGCGAATAAACCCCTCGTGCCGCGAACCCTGCGGCACAGTGGCGGCGCGCTGCTTCCCTCTTCCCCTCTGGCAGCGCGCCGCCTCTTGCAATTTCCAGCTTATTGGCCGACCCGCCATGGACGCCATGTCTGACGCTTTTGCTTCCTGTCGCTTGCTGTTGATTGACGATGAACCGTCGATCCGCGAACCGCTGGGCGAATATCTTGCAGGACAGGGGTTTGCGGTCGATACAGCAGCTTCGGCTGCCGTCGCGCGGACTATGGTGGCTGCAAATGCCTATGATCTGGTGGTCAGCGACATCATGATGCCGGGCGAGGACGGGTTGTCGCTTACGCGTTTCCTGCGCGCTACCACCAATATTCCGGTGATCCTGCTGACCGCGCGGGCAGAGGATACCGAGAAGATCGTCGGGCTCGAAATGGGCGCTGATGATTATCTCGCCAAACCCTTTAACCCGCGCGAGCTGGTGGCGCGTATTCGCACCGTGCTGCGCCGAGCCGCTCCGGCGGGCGTGCCCATTGGCGGTGACGCCAGCGGATATGCTTTTGCCGGGTACATGCTGCGCGACGCCGAACGTACGCTGCTTGGCCCAGACGGATCAGTGATCGAGCTGTCGACGGGCGAGTATCTTTTGTTGCACGCGTTGGTGCGCCATCCGCGCCAGGTGATGAGCCGCGACCGGTTGCTTGACATGGTGCGCGGGCGCGAGGCGGATATCTTTGATCGTGCCATCGACAATCTCGTCAGTCGCCTGCGCAAGAAGATCGAGGAGGATCCGACGCATCCCAAGTTGGTCAAAACCGTTTGGGGCGGCGGATATACGTTGGCGTGCGACGTGCGACGCGTGGGCGAGGCGAGGTGATGCGCGTGCGGCTGTGGCCCAAAAGCCTGGTCGGCCAATTGTTGCTGGCGGTCGCGATAACGCTGTTTGTGGCGCAATCGGCCAATTTGTGGTTGCTTGGTCGGGCGCAGCGCGAGCAATTTGTCGCACAGGTTGGCGGTGTTGCGGCTGCCCGCATCTATGACCTGGTCGAACGCGAGCGGCGCGAAGATTCGATTCTTGGCCCAGGCGACCATCAGCGCGGCCGCGTGTCGATCGCGTTGATTGCGCCGGAGCGTCCGCCCCGAGCGCGCGAAATCCCGCGGCTGGCGCAGCATGTACGCGATCTGCTGGCGGAAAATGGGGTGGCTGTGCGTTCGGTGCGGGCATGGCATATGGCCGGGTCGGGTCGCCGAGCGGCGGTTGAAGGACAGGCAGAGGGCGAACCCTATATCCCGCCGCGCGCTGTCGTCGTTGTGTTCGACGGCATCCGTTGGATCAGCGTGCAAGGGCGCGCCCCCCAGACGGGCGACCGGTTGTCGGCGCTGTTGATCGGACAAACTCTGCTGCTTTACCTCGGCCTGCTGGTGCCGATTGTGCTGATTGCGTGGCGCGTGTCGCGTCCGCTCAACGAACTGACGCAATCGGTGCGCGGCGCAATGCCGGGCGACCGCGCTGCACCGCTGGCGCCGCGTGGTCCCGCCGATGTCCGCGACCTGATGGGTGCGTTCAATCTGTTCCGAGCGCGCATCGATGCCATGCTGGCAGATAAGGACCGGATGCTCGGTGCGGTGGGGCATGATTTACGCACGCCGCTGGCGAGCGTGCGCGTGCGCGTGGAACAGGTGGATGACGAGGCGCTGCGCACCAAGATGATTGCGTCAATCGACGAACTGGCGGCGATGCTGAACGACATATTGGCGGTCGCGCGCAGCGGGGCGGGCGTCGAGGCACCGGCGCGCATCCGCCTGGGGCCTTGGCTCGATGCGCTGGTCGCGGAATATGCTGAGCGTGGGCTGGCCGTGTCGCGGATCGCCGGGGCCGACGACGCCGCTTTTGTCGGGCGAGCAATGCTGCTGGCGCGCGCGGTGCGCAACTTGATCGATAATGCGTTGGCTTATGCGACGCGCGCCGAGGTGCGGTTGGATATGGCAGCTGGTGCGATAGCCATCGTCATCGCCGACAATGGCCCTGGCATTGACCCGGCCAAAATTGACGCGCTGCAGGAACCATTCGCGCGCGGCGAGGAATCGCGCAGCCGTGCCACTGGTGGATCTGGGCTGGGCTTGGCCATCGCCAAAATGGTTGCCGAGGGCGAGGGCGGGTCGTTGTTGCTGGCCAACCGGCCCGAAGGTGGGCTGGAGGCACAGATCAAGTTGCCGCGTCAACAGTAAATCGCCACCGCCTGGCTGCCCGAAACCACCGCCTGGCCTGCGCGGTTCCAGATCATCATGTCCTGCACCGAAAAGCCGCCACGGGCATAGCGACTTGTAGCCGAAAGCAGCCACCAGCCATCGGCGTCAGTGGTGGGGGTGTCGACGAGCATATTGACGGTCCAGTTCATCGAGCTGATCGGACCAAATTCATGGAACAAATGCAGGGCCGCTGGGGGGAGCGCGTCACCGAGCGCCAGCAGGGCAACGGCCGGATGGCAGGTCGGATTTTCATTGAAGCGCACCCAGGTCAGCATCTCGGCATGATCCTGCTGCGTCAGGAGGCGCGGGCCGGTCGTCGGGCGCATGTCGAAATGGCGCGTAAATTCGGGGCGATATTTGCTTGCCGGGACGGGTTCCAGCATTTCGGGCGCTGCCGCTTCCGGCATCGCCAGCCGATCGTGGTCAAGGTGCGAGGCGCGCGCGCGGGAGAAGGTGAACAACGCCGCCGTGCCAAACCCGTCAGCACCCGAAACGCCGGCATCGACGAACAGGCTGGATTTCGATTGGCGGATCACGCGTGTCGCCACGCGGCAATCGCCCCCGACGGGCCCGACAAAGCTGATCTGGGCGCAGCGGAGCGGCTGTTCGGGCTCGTGCTTGCGCAACACCGCCGCCAACGCCACGGCGCTGCTGATTCCGCCATAGGCGGTGCGGCCCTGCATCCAGCTGGGGTCGATTGTGGCGGCGATATCGTCGCCATCGTCGGCGAGCGTGGCGAGGAGGGTATCGAGGGGGGAGGGGTGGGTCATTTCATTTCCCGTGTGTCCGGGCCCTAGCCGTTCGATTAATCACCGAAGCCCTGAGCCTGTCGAAGGGCGTGTCTAAGTCAGGCACCAGCGGTGCTTTCCTGCACCACGTGCTTCGACAAGCTCAGCACCACGGTTTTATTTGGTACGATCATTCCTCGATTTTGAACGCCAAGCCCGCATGCGTCGTCAGCCGCGCGATCAGTGCGTCACCCAGCAGCGCGCCTGGCGTCCACACGCCGCCGCCGCCCTTGTTCGCCAGCAAGGCGATGCCCGTTTCCGCCAGCATCTTCGAGGTCGAGCCATAGCCGGGATCGCGGTCGCCAGTGACATTGGCGGTCAGCTTTGTCCCGTCAGGCCATTCGCCAATGAAAAGAATGTCGTAAAAGCCGTTCTCGCGCTCTTCCTTGCTCGGCCCTTCACCGGGCTTTAGTTTGCTCTCGCCGAACGGATTGGCCTTGGCCATGGCTTCTGCCATCGCCTTGCCGGCGTCACCAATGGTGGTCATCACCATTTCGTCGTAGACCAAATCCTGCCCCCACGGATGGCCGAGCAGGAAATTGGTGCGGTGGACATTTTTGGTGTTGATCGGCGCCATGATGAAGGGCGCGGTCCAGGTGCCGGTCGCGCTGTCATATTCGGGGATGAGCCCCGACGGCTGGGACGGCCCTTCAAACCCGGGGGTTAATGCGAAGCTGGATTTGAGCAGCAACGCGAGGCTGGGCTTTCTTGCTACGGCTTTGAGCGTCTCCGTCAGGCTGGCGACAGTTCCGCCCGACGCCCCGCCCGCCATTTTGCGCATACGGCCCTTTACGCGCGGGGCGGGGGAGCCATGGCGCTTCACCGCCTCAGCCTGCAGGAACAGGACGCCGAGATCGAAGGGGATAGAGTCAAAGCCGCAGCTGAATGTAATGCGCGCGCCCGACGCCTTCGCCGCCTCGTGATGCAGATCGATCATCTCACGCATCCAGCCCGGCTCGCCGCACAAATCGGCATAGTCCGTGCCCGCTTTCACGCAGGCGGCGACCAGTTCATTGCCATAAAGTTGATAGGGGCCAACGGTGGTCAGCACGACGCGGGTGCGTGCGCACATGGCGTCGAGGCTGGCAGGATCGCTGGCGTCCGCGACGACCAGCGGCGTATCAGCGGGTGCGCCGATTTCGTCGCGAACGGCGGCGAGCTTGGCGTCGCTGCGCCCCGCCATCGCCCATTTGGGAGCATCCTTGCGGCCAGCATAATGCTGGGACAGATATTCGGCGACGAGGCGGCCAGTGAAGCCGGTGGCGCCATAGACGATGATATCGAATTCTCGGTTCTTCGCAGCCACCTTATTCTCCTCAACCGTTCGCCCTGAGCTTGTCGAAGGGCCGTTCTTTCTTTCCGCCTTTGCAAAGTAAAGGACAGCCCTTCGACAAGCTCAGGGCGGGCGGGGCACAAAATCAAAGCCGCGGCAGCGTCACTCCGCGCTGCCCCATATATTTACCCGCGCGGTCGGCGTAACTGGTTTCGCAGCGCTCATTGCCCTGCAGGAACAGAAACTGGCACGCGCCTTCATTGGCGTAAATCTTGGCGGGTAGGGGGGTCGTGTTGGAAAATTCCAGCGTCACATGACCTTCCCACCCTGGCTCGAGCGGGGTGACATTCACGATGATGCCGCAGCGCGCATAGGTGGATTTGCCCAGGCAAATGACCAGCACATCTTCTGGCACGCGGAAATATTCGACAGTGCGAGCAAGCGCAAAGCTGTTTGGCGGGATGATGCAGACGTCGGTTTGCATGTCGACAAAGCTTTGCGGGTCGAAATTCTTGGGGTCGACGACGGTCGAATGGACGTTGGTGAAAATCTTGAACTCAGGCGCGACGCGTGCGTCATAGCCATAAGACGAGAGGCCATAGCTGATGCAGCCGTCGCGCCGCTGTGCCTCAACAAACGGCTCGATCATCCCGCGTGTCTGAGCCTGTTCACGAATCCATTTGTCGGAAAGAATTGCCATGACTGTGGGTGTGGCGGCGGCGACGGACGAGCGCAAGCCCCTCAGGCCAGCCCCAAGTCTTTCGGCCCGAAACTGTGCGGCAAGAGCTCGCTTAACCGGTAAGTCGCTGTCGCGCCGCCGTCGCCCGACATGCAGATGACCGTCATGTCGGCGCGCGCCTGTTCGGCGGCTTCGTTGAGCATCTGGCGGCAGCGACCGCAGGGATGCACCGGTTCTGTGCCGATAAGCGCTCCGCTTTCGGGCCGGCCGCCGATGATTGCCACGGCGCGCACCTGTGCCAGCGCGCCCATATTGGCGAGTTTGGCGATGGCCACTGTTTCGGCGCAGAGTGACAGGCCGTAGCTTGCATTTTCAACATTAGCCCCGGTCACGATACTGCCGTCGCTCAGCAGCAATGCCGCGCCGACATGAAAGCCCGAATAAGGGGCATAGGCACGGGCAGCGGCTTCGCGCGCGGCTGCGATCAGCGCCTTTCTTGACTCAACGTCCGCCATCATCGCTCCCCACGCACCACATTCCAGCCGACGGTGCCATCGACCCCGGTGATGCGGACATAGTCGCTCGCCTGCCACAGGGTCCAGTCGTGGGCGCCATAATCGGGCTCGAAGAAAAATCCGCGTACCCACGTGGTTCGCGCCACGTCCTGACTGACCCCATATTCGGCGTCGAACGCGGCGCTGGGAGCGATGATACTGCGCTTACCCAGATGGGCTTCAATCTGGGCAAGGAAAGTGGTGAGTTCGGACAGGAGCAGCGCCCGGCTGGGGCGGGCGGCGCAATCATCATCGAGTTCCAGCCAAACCGCCGGGGGCAGCGCGGTGGCATCACGCGGCACGTTGCGAATGAAATTGGCCGCCTGATCAGCCGCAAAGGCGCATAACCGATAGCGGTGGATGGCGCCGCTGCGGATGCCCTGCGCCGCTGCGCCTTCGCGGTTGGCAGCGAAGCGGCCATCGCGGCCGCGCGCGCCGTCCGTGGCGGCGAGATAGGCAAAACGCGCGCCCGCGGCCTTGACCCGGCCCCATGGCACATCGCCATTGGCGGCGCTGATAGACACGCCTTGTTCGGGATAGAGATCCAGATCGGGTTTCCACCGCGCTGCCCACCAGAGGGCCGCGCCGCCCGCAATCAGCAACAAGACCGCCCATGCGGTCACCCGGCGCAGCACAGTTTTCACCGGTTCAACCCTTGATATGCAGCACGCAGATCAGCGTGAACAGCCGCCGCGCGGTATCGAAATCGACCGCAATCTTGCCTTCCAGCCGCTCAATCAGCATTTCCGCGCCTTCGTTGTGCAGCGCCCGGCGCGCCATGTCGACCGTTTCAATTTGCTGCGCGGTCGACGTGCGGATCGCTTGATAATAGCTGTCGCAGATGGCGAAATAGTCGCGGATCGGGCGCCGGAAGCGACCGAGGCCCAAAATCAACACCTCCAGCAGTTCGCCATTTTCACGGGCAATTTCGAAGACCAGCCGTCCTTCCTCGACGCGCAGTTTCAGGCGATAGGGACCGGCATAACCATCGTCATGCTGACGCGCGGGGGTGAAGCTATTTTCCTCGAGCAAATCAAAAATTGCGACGCGCCGCTCCTGCTCGACGTCGGCATTGCGCCAGACGATGGTCGTTTCGTCGAGATCGACAGAGATGATGCGGCGGTCTTCGTTCACGCCCAGCCTCTTCGCCCACGCTGCGGGGAAGGGCAAGGGGGTTATCCACAGGGCTGTGCGCAGCAGAGCGTCGCACCGCCATTGCACCGCACGGGAGCGCAGCGCATGGTAGGCCCATGGTCGACGTCCTGCCCTTTCCTATGCCCGCCAACAATGGCGAAGCCGCGCAATTACCTCGCAATATTGAGGCGGAGGCCGCCTTTCTGGGGGCGTTGCTGATCGACAACCGAGTCGCCGAAGACTTGCCGGTCGCGTTGACGCCCGAACATTTTTATGAGCCATTGCACGGGCGCATTTTCGCGCATGCAACCGCGCTGATCGAGCGCAATATGGTCGCCAACCCGGTGACGCTGAAGCCTATGTTCGACGCCGACGAGGCGATGAAGTCCGTGGGTGGGCCGGCCTATCTCGCGCAATTGACGGGTAGCGGTGCGGGGTTGATAGGCGCGCGTGATTTTGCGCGGCAGATTTTCGATCTGGCGCTGCTGCGCGAGCTGGCAGGCGTTGGGCGGGTGATGGTGGAAAACGCGCTCGACACCAGCGAGCGCGTTGACCCGCAGGCACAGATCGAGGAAGCCGAAACCGCGCTCTATCGCGTCGCGGGCGGCGAGGCCGAACTCGGGACGGTCAAACATTTTGCGCAGGCGACCAAATCCGCGCTCGACATCGCCGAACGCGCGCTGAATTCGGGCGGCAGCCTGTCGGGCATCACAACGGGACTCGCCAGCGTGAATGCCAAGATTGGCGGGCTGCATGACAGCGACCTCCTTATCCTCGCCGGACGTCCCGGTATGGGCAAAACCTCGCTCGCCACGAACATCGCCTTCAGCGCGGCGGAGCGCTATCGCCGCGACGAGGAAGACGGCATCCCGCCCGAGAAGAACATGGGCGCCAAAACGGCATTCTTCAGTTTGGAGATGTCCGCCGACCAGCTCGCGACACGCATCTTGGCCGAACAATCGGGGATTTCGGGTGAGGCGCTGCGCATGGGGAAAATCAGCAAGGATGATTTCCAGTCGCTGAGCCGCGCGGCGCAGCGGTTGCAGACATTGCCGCTATTCATCGACGATACGGCGGGGCTGACGATCGCTGGCCTACGCACCCGCGCGCGGCGGCTGCAGCGGCGACATGGCATCGGCCTGATCATCGTCGACTATCTGCAATTGCTGCAAGGAACGAGCAAAGCCGGCGATAATCGCGTTCAGGAAATCAGCGAGATATCGCGCGGTCTTAAGACTTTGGCGAAGGAGCTCAACGTTCCCGTGATGGCGCTGTCCCAGCTCAGCCGTGCGGTCGAGCAGCGCGAGGACAAGCGGCCGCAGCTGTCGGACCTGCGCGAATCGGGCTCGATTGAGCAGGACGCCGACATCGTGTTGTTCGTGTTCCGCGAGGATTATTATGTCGCCGCGCGCGAACCCAAGCGGCCGGTCGAAGGCGACGATGTCAAGGTGCACGCCGCGCACGAAGCCTGGGCACAGGAAATGGAGCGCGTTTTCGGCCTTGCCGAACTGATCGTCGCCAAACAGCGCCACGGCTCGACCGGTAAAGTGCGCCTGCACTTTGAGGCGCGGACGACGAAATTCACCGATCTGGCCGATAGTAGTCAGGCGTATGAGGATTATGAGTGATTTTTTGCCGTCGTTCCGAGCGTAGCGAAGCAATCCGGAGCAGCGTGCGCAATCATTGATGAACCAAGTTTTTCGTCATCCCGGACTTGATCCGGGATAACAAGCGGCAGTGGCATGTTATCCCGGATCAAGTCAGGGATGACGTTAGCGCAGATATTGGGAGCACTGCGTCAGAAAATCGGATCATTTGCCGGATCGTCCCCGCCCGGCAGCGGCGTCACTTCGCCGTGGATGCCGCATTCGACCTTGTCCCACCCGCGCCAGCGGCCCGCGCGCGGGTCTTCGCCGGGGAGAACTTTGGACGTGCAGGGCGAGCAACCGATTGAGGGATAGCCTTGCGCTTCGAGCGGGTGGCGCGGCAGGTCATGCTCTGCGAAATAGGCGTCGATCCGTGCCTTGTCCCAATCAGCGAGGGGGTTGATCTTGAGGCGACCCTCATCAATCTCAAAGCGCGGCAGCGCGGCGCGGGTTTTGGCCTGAAACGCCTTGCGCCCCGAAATCCATGCGTCGAAGCCTGCGAGCGCGCGGCGCAGCGGCTCGCTCTTGCGCAAGTCGCAGCAGCCGTCGGGGTCATAGGACCAGCGCAACCCGGTCGCATCGCGCGCTGCGAGCAACAGCGGGTCGGGACGATAGACGCGCAAATCGGTGAAGCCCAGCCGCTCGCTGAGTTCATCGACGTAGAGCAGCGTTTCAGCAAACATCTTTTGCGTGTTGACGAAGATCAGCGGCACCGACTTGTCGATCTGCGCGATCAGGTGGAGCAAAACTGCCGACTCTGCGCCGAAGGAGGATACCGCCGCAACATTTGCGAAGGGCCGGGTCGCAAGTAGGTTGGCGAGCATGTCCGCCGTATCGACGCCTTCATAGCGTGCATTCAGCTGTGCAGCGTCGGACGCCATGAACGGCGGCGCGGTGTCGATGACGTCAAGCTGGCGCGCGGCCTTAGCCATGCCGCAGCTTCCAGATCGGCACAGCGGCATCAGCTGCGCGCTGATAGGCGTGCGGGAAACGCTTGAGCGCCGCTTCGACATCGGCGGGATTGAGCGGCTTTTCGGGGGCAAAGCTGTCAAAGCCGCAGCGCTGCAGGAAAGCGATCTGGTCGACCAACACGTCGCCCTGCGCACGCAATTCGCCGGTAAAACCCGACTCGCGCAAGATGCGCGCCGCCGAATAACCGCGTCCGTCGCGGAATTTGGGAAAGGCGATCTCGATCAGCTGGAGCCGATCGAGAAAAGGGATGAGTGCGCGCGCATCCTCGTCGGGCTCCAGCCGCACGGCGGTGGCATTCGACTGGGTTAGGAAGGCGTCAAGGGTGACGCAGGGTTCTTCGCCGCTGGTCAGATGCTCAACCATAAATCGCCTCCTTGAACGGGGCCATGCCGGTGCGGCGATAAGTGTCGACAAAGCGTTCGCCGTCCGCGCGCAGCTCGAGATATTTGTCAGTGACGCGTTCGACGGCATCGACGATGCCATCCTCGTCAAAGCCGGGGCCAGTGATGGTTCCGAGCGACACATCCTCCGCGCCCGAACCGCCGAGAAGCAGCTGGTAATTTTCGACGCCTTTGCGGTCGACGCCCAAAATGCCGATGTGCCCGGCATGGTGGTGGCCGCAGGCGTTGATGCAGCCCGAGATTTTGAGCTTGAGCTCGCCCAGTTCGCGCTGGCGATCCAAATCGGCGAAACGCCGCGCGATTTTCTGCGCGACCGGTATCGAGCGCGCGTTGGCGAGGCTGCAATAGTCGAGGCCAGGGCAAGCGATGATATCGCTGATCAGGTCGAGATTGGCATCAGCCAGCTCGGCATCGCGCAGCGCCGACCACACTGCAGGCAGGTCGCGTTCGGCCACATGCGGCAGGACGATATTCTGGGCATGCGTAACGCGCAGCTCATCAAAGCTGTAGCGTTCGGCGAGGTCAGCCATCACGTCCATCTGCGCCGAGGACGCATCGCCGGGAATGCCGCCGACGGGCTTCAGACTGATATTGACGATGGCATAGCCCGGCACCTTGTGCGGCTTCACATTCTGGTCGAGCCACACGGCGAAATCGGGGTCGCTACGATCCAGCGGCGCGGCGGCATCGGCATCGAAGGCCGGCGGTGCGAAGAAGGCCGCAATGCGCTCCAATTCGGCGGCGGGCGGATCGATGCCCAGCGTCTTGACGTGGACAAACTCCTCCTCGACCTGGCGGCGATATTCGTCGGCACCGATTTCATGGACGAGAATTTTGATCCGCGCCTTGTAGATATTGTCGCGGCGACCATAGCGGTTGTACACGCGCAGGCACGCCTCGGTGTAGCTGAGATAATCCTGGATCGGCACAAAATCCCTGATCAGCGGTGCTATCATCGGGGTGCGGCCCATCCCGCCGCCAACGTAGAAGGCCGCGCCCAATTTGCCGTCGCGTTCGACCAGCTGGATACCGATGTCGTGGAGCCGCATGGCCGCGCGATCCTCGTCCGACGCAATGACGGCAATCTTGAACTTGCGCGGCAGGAAGCTGAATTCGGGGTGGAAGCTCGACCATTGGCGCAGCAGCTCGGCCCACGGGCGCGGGTCGGCGACTTCGTCGGCAGCGGCCCCGGCATATTGGTCGGAGGAGATGTTACGGATGCAATTGCCGCTGGTCTGAATGGCATGCATTTCGACGCTGGCCAAATCGGCTAGCAGGTCGCCGCACTCTTCCAGTTTGATCCAGTTATACTGGATGTTCTGGCGCGTGGTAAAATGGCCGTAATCGCGGTCATATTTGCGCGCGATATGCGCGAGCATGCGCATCTGGCGGCTGTCGAGCGTGCCATAGGGAATGGCGACGCGTAGCATATAGGCGTGGAGTTGCAGATAAAGACCGTTCATCAGCCGCAGCGGTTTGAACTGGTCCTCGGTGATCTCACCGGCCATGCGGCGGCGCACCTGATCGCGGAATTCCTCAACGCGTGCATCGACCATGGCTTGGTCATAAGTGTCATATTTATACATGAGTCAGCTTCCTTCGCGCGGGCGAATGCGGTCGGTGCGAACGATGCGCCCGAGCTCTCTGAGGCCCTTGCCGTCGATCAAGATGATGGTGTGCGCCTGTCGGATCGCCTCTAACCGGCCCTGCGTTTCGCGGTTTTGATAGCCCTCAGCGGTTGGATAGCCGACCGCGACCTCAAAATCCCAATCGGCGACAGGGTCCAGATTTTCCGAGAGCCGGTAAAATGTGAAGAGCCCTTGGTCGAGACCGGTGCGGTCCATTGCAAACCAGTTGGCCACAATGAATTTGGCCAGTGCTTCGCGAACGCCCGGCGCGGCCTTCAAATAGGTCCGCTCGACCACCATGGTAGCCGCCGGACTGGCAGGTTGCGGCGCAGCGATAGCCGGCACGGCTGCCGCAAGCAGCAGGGTGAGCAGCAGGGCGCGCATCAAATCACCCAGTCGCCCGCGGCCGGATCGGCGGGCCTTAATGTAAGGTCAGGGCGTACGGTGGGCCCCAGCGCGCGGACGCGGTCCTTAATATGCGCGGGGCGCGGGCCTTGCGGGGTGGCTTCGGCGGCGATGATATAGGGGGCATTGACGCGGCGCGCGCCTTCCTCGGCGGCCAATATAGCGTCGCCGCTTTCGCCGACGTCCACGGCATCTTCGACATGGCGCGACCAGCCGCTGCCGGTCCACCAGGTCACCGCTCCGCTGGCGAGGTCGTTTCCGGTCAGGATTTTCATAGAGTCTTCTCCGCTTCGGCGGCCAGTGCGTGAAGCCGGTCGTCGGCATCGGCAAGCGCCGTGACCGCACCGATAACAATCAGCGCAGGGCTCTTAACACCCTCGCGCACCACCATATCGCCCAGATCGGCGAGCAGCGTGCGCAGCGCGCGCTGGTCGGCGCGCGTTCCTTTTTCTAGTACTGCGACGGGAAGATCGGGCGCAACGCCATCGGCCATCAGCTTGTCAGCGATCGCTGCTGCCGTGGCGATGCCCATATAGACAACCAGCGTTCGGCCATGGCCGGCGAGGCCCGACCAGTCCTGATCGGTCAAGTCCTTGCACTGCCCCGCGACAAAGCTGACGCTGTGCGCATGGTCGCGGTGGGTGAGGGGGAGGCCAGCGGCAGCCGCGCAACCCGTAGCGGCGGTGATACCAGGGACGATTTCGCATGCGATGCCAGCGTCGCGTGCCGCCTCCAGCTCTTCGCCGCCGCGCCCAAATATAAACGGATCGCCGCCCTTCAGCCGCACCACATCGCGTCCGGCGCGCGCCGCATCGACCAGCAGCGCGTTAATGCCATCCTGCGGCAAGGTGTGCCGACTGCGCTGTTTGGCGACCGAGACTAGCTCGGCGTGCGGCGAAGCCAGCGCCAAAATCGCGGCATCGACCAACCCATCGTGGACGATCAGGTCGGCACCGGCAATCAGGCGGGCCGCCTTCACTGTCAGCAGGTCGGGGTCGCCCGGCCCTGCACCGACCAGCCAGATTTTGCCCGCGCGGTGCAGGGGGAGGGGAGCGTCATGCATGGCAGCAAGATGGGCCGTCTGGCCGATCGGCGCAAATCAGCGATAATTGCCCAGACTAAAGGTCAGCTATGCGCCCTTGCGCACCAGATTGGGCCGGTCACCATCGCCTTCGGGATCGCGCAGACCCACGCCGATGCTGGCGCGCGCCGATTCCGCCTCCGAACTTGCGACAGGATAGGCGCAGTAATCGGCGGCATAATAGGCGCTTGGCCGGTGATTGCCCGAAAGGCCAATGCCGCCAAAGGGGGCGGCCGAAGACGCGCCATTGGTCGGGCGGTTCCAGTTGATCACCCCGGCGCGCGCATTGGCCCAGAATTGATCATACAGCTGGGGTGTCCCGCCAATGAGTGAAGCGGAAAGGCCGAATTTGGTGTTGTTGGCCTCGATGATCGCCTCTTCGAACGATCCGACGCGGATCACCTGCAACACCGGACCGAACAGCTCGGCATCGGGACGCTCTTTGATACCGGTCACATCGATGATGCCGGGGGTCAGAAAGGGACGCCCCTTTACCGGGCGCGCCAAATGCTTGATCACCTTGCCGCCGTTGGACATCAGCTCGAGAAAACTCTCAGTCAAGCTGTCGGCGGCGTCGTTGTCGATCACAGGCCCCATGAAGGGCGCGGGGGTGGCATGCGGTTCATCGATGATTAGACGGCCCGCAATACCCTTCACCTCGTCGATAAAGCGGTCGGCCAGATCCTCATGGACGATCAGGCGGCGCGCAGCCGTGCAGCGCTGTCCGGCGCTCAGGAATGCCGATTGCGCGACGAGCGTGGCGGCGCCGGTGAGTTCGGCGGTGTCCCACACCACCACCGGATTGTTACCACCCAGCTCGAGCGCCAGCATCTTGTCAGGACGCGAGGCGAATTGCCGGTTGAGCGCAATGCCCGTCCGCGCTGATCCGGTAAACAACAGGCCGTCGATGCCTTCATGCGCCGCGAGCGCCTTGCCTTCGTCGGGGCCGCCGATGACCAGCCGTACCACGCCCTCCGGCACGCCCGCTTGTCGATAAAGATCGACAAGCATCGCGCCGACCGCAGGCGTCTTTTCCGATGGCTTGAACACCACTGCATTGCCGGCAATCAGCGCGGGAACGATGTGCCCGTTGGGCAGATGCGCGGGAAAATTATAGGGACCAAGCACTGCCAGCACGCCGTGCGGTTTGTGGCGCAGCGCGTTGCGCATGCCCATGGCCCCGTCGATACGGCGGTTGGGGGTGCGCTCGCCATAGGCCTGTGCCGAAATATCGACCTTATTGGCAACCGAGTCGACTTCGGTCTTGGCTTCCCAAAGCGGCTTGCCGGTCTCGCGCGCGATGAGGTCAGCAAGCCTGTCGCCTTCAGCCTTCACCCGGTCGGCAAAGCGCCGCAGCGTCTCGACGCGAAAGGTCAGCGGCTTGGCGGCCCATTCGGCCCATGCCCCGCGCGCCGCCATAACCTCATCGTCAACATTGCTGATGTTGCCCCGCCACAGCTCGTTGCCAGTGGCTGGTTCGAATGAAACAATCTCGCCGCTCATAAAGCTATCTGAATCCCCCAGCGTTCGGACCGTGCCGACGATGGCCAGTCAAGCGCGCGCCAGTCGAACAGACTGGGGGGCGACCGGCGATGCGCTTGTCCCTAGCCGCGAAAGCCGTCGCCTGCAACGCTTGCGTCACCCGCGCCTTGCCGCGATAGACGTTTCTGGTGTCCCGCAGCGAGAAGGACTGAATTTGACGGCGCAGCTCCGGCCAGTTCCAACCGATTGGATCGATCATTTTTGGTGGTCGGGCGACGGAATCCGTTTGCATTGCCGCCTGTATGGCGCTGATCAGAGCGCGCTGCCAATATTGTGTCTGCCCGGCCTTACGCGCAATGCGCGTGATTTCGAATTGCTGGCACCGGAGCTGGCGCAACATGGTCCGGTCGCGACGGTCAATTTTCGTGGGCGCGGCGACAGCGGCTATGCCAAGGACGCAATGAGCTATGTGCCGCTCACCTATGTGCAGGATGTCGCCTTATTGCTTGCCAGCCTGAAGTGGGATCGCTTCGCCGTCATTGGGACATCGCTGGGCGGACTGGTCGCGATGCTGCTGGCAGGAACGATGCCGACGCGCTTTTCCGGGGCGGTGCTTAACGACGTCGGGCCCGAGCTTGAATCAGCTGGGCTCGATCGCATTCGCACCTATGTCGGCAGTGCGCCAAGCCAGCCGACGTGGCTTCACGCCGCGCGTCAGACAGCCGAAATCAACGCCAGCGTGTTTCCGGATTACGACATCCACGACTGGTTGCGCATGGTGCACCGCACCCACCGGTTGACCCCCGAGGGCCGGATCGTCGCCGACTATGACAAACAGATCGCTGCGCCGTTTCGCCTGCCCGGCGGTGAGGCGGGGATCGATATGTGGCCTGCCTTCGACGCGCTGGCGGCGCACCCTTTGTTGATTGTGCGCGGGGAATTGTCGGACATATTGGCAGCGGCGACCGCCAAGAAAATGCTGGCGCGCGCGCACGGTGGCGCTCTGTGTACGGTGCCGCGCGTTGGACATGCCCCGACGCTCGATGAACCCGAAGCACGGACAGCGATTACCGCATGGCTGGCCAAACTGGGCGCATGACGGCGCCCGCGCGCATTCTGCACCTCCATTCCAGCTTTACGCTCGGCGGTAAGGAGGCGCGGGCGACGCGGTTGATGAACCTGATGGGGCCGCGGGCCGAGCATGTCGTCTTGTCGGCGACCCCCGACGCACTAGGCGCGCGCGCGGCGATCGCGTCGGATATTGCGGTCGAATTTCCAGGGACGGCGGCGCCGGCTTTGCACGGCAGGCCCGGGCTGCACCGATACCGTGCGCTCGCCCGCTACATGCAGGGTTTCGACTTGGTGCTCAGCTATAATTGGGGCGCGATGGACGGGGTGATGGCGCACCGCCTGCTGTCGCCCTTCATGCCGTTACCGCCGCTCATCCACCATGAAGACGGGTTCAACGAGGATGAAGCGGTCAAGCGCAACTGGCAGCGCAATGCGTTCAGGCGGCTAGCACTGCCCACAGCAAAGTCGCTGGTAGTGCCGTCGGAATTGCTGGCGCGGATATCAAGCGCCGAGTGGGGCAGGGAAGCGGCCCTGATCCGCAACGGCATTGACGTCGCGCGCTATGCTGGCCCGCCCGATGTGAAAATACCGCAGCTTGAGCGCACCGCTGACGATGTGGTGATTGGCACGGTGGCCGGGTTGCGAAAAGTCAAGAATTTGCCCGCGCTCGTTATTGCTGCCGGTCATGTCAAGAAAAGGGTCAAGCTGGCCATTGTGGGTGAAGGTCCGGAACGGCAGGAGATTATCGCGTGCGCAATTTCTTGCGGCTGGGACAATCGTTTCGTGATGCCCGGCTTCATGGCAGAGCCGCACCGCTGGATTGGTGATTTCGACATTTTGGCGCTGTCCTCGTTGAGCGAACAAGCCCCAATTGCGGTCATCGAAGCGATGGCAGCGGGCAAGCCGATTGCCAGCTATGATGTTGGCGATGTGAAGGCCATGGTTTCAGAGGAAAATCAGCCCTTCATCGTCAGTGACCCCCATCAGCTGTCGACGGTCCTTGACCATCTCGCCTCTGACGCCAAACTGCGCCAGCGGATCGGCGCGGCCAATGCGGTGCGAGCCGCCCAATTGTTCGATGAGCGGACCATGGTTGCCGCCTATGACCAGCTCTACGCAGGCGCGCTTGGGGGCCGGTCGTTGTTCACCGCCTGACGCATTTGGCGCGAATCTGTTTCAATATTGCGGCAAGGCGCGCTAACGCGGGTATGCGGTTCGGTCTGCGCCGGGGGAGAGAAAGCAGGCCCGACATCAAGAGGTCATTTGTGTTCAAGGGTTTGAAGCCGATTGTTTACGGCGGCCGTGAGGTTTGGCCGCTGGTCGAAGGTGGCAAAGGGGTGTCGGCGACGAACCATATGTCGAGCGGGGCCTGGGCAGCGGCAGGCGGAATTGGCACTGTGTCCGCCGTGAACGCCGACAGCTATGACGCCGATGGCAATGTCATCCCGCAAACCTATCATGGCAAGACCCGCGCCGAACGGCACGAGGAACTGATCGCCTACGCCATCGCGGGCGGGACCGAACAGATCAAGCGCGCCCATGAAATGGCGAACGGCCGGGGCGCGATCAACATCAACGTCCTGTGGGAAATGGGCGGGGCGCAGCGCGTGCTGGAAGGTGTGCTGGAAAACTGCCCCGGGCTGGTGACTGGCGTCACCTGCGGCGCTGGTATGCCCTATAAACTCTCCGAAATCGCGGCGCGGCACAATGTTCTCTACCTGCCGATTATCAGCTCGGCGCGCGCCTTTCGCGCGCTCTGGAAACGCGCCTATCACAAGGTGCCGCATCTGCTCGGGGCGGTTGTGTATGAGGACCCCTGGCTTGCGGGCGGTCACAATGGTTTGTCCAACGCCGAGGACCCGCGCAATCCCGAAGACCCCTATCCCCGCGTCAAGGCGCTGCGCGAGGTCATGCGTGCCGAGGGGATATCGGACGACCTGCCCATCGTGATGGCCGGGGGCGTCTGGTACTTGCGCGACTGGAATGACTGGATCGACAATCCGGAACTGGGGCAGATCGCCTTCCAGTTTGGCACCCGCCCGCTGCTGACCGTCGAAAGCCCGATCCCCCAGGCGTGGAAAGACCATTTGCGCACGCTGGACGAAGATGACGTGCTGCTGCAGAAATTTTCGCCCACTGGCTTTTATTCCAGCGCGGTGCGCAATCCATTTCTGCGCATGCTCGAGGCGCGGTCCCAGCGCCAGATTGCCTTTGGTAAGCAGGAAAGCCCGGAAACGCCGGTGCGGTTGGAGGTTGATCGCAAGAAATACTGGGTCTGTGCAGCGGGCGAGGCCAAGGCGCGCGAATGGATGAATGCAGGATACACTGCGGCGCTCAAGACGCCGGACGATACGCTGGTATTTGAAACTCCGGAAATGAAAGCGGAGATCCACAAGGACCAGACCGACTGCATGGGTTGCCTGTCGCATTGCGGTTTTTCGTCATGGAAGGACCATGATGATTTTTCGACCGGTTATCTCGCCGACCCGCGCAGTTTCTGCATTCAAAAGGGGCTGCAGAACATCGCGCACGGCGGAAGCATCGACGACAATCTGATGTTCGCCGGGCATGTCGCCTACAATTTCAAGACTGACCCATTTTATTCCAACAACTTCACCCCGACGGTGAAGCAATTGGTTGAGCGGATTTTGACGGGAGATTGAGCGTCCCCAACTCCGCCATTCAAGCGTCAGCGCGGGTCAAGCGGATATCAACTTCCCAATCCACATAGTCCCACTCGGCGCAGGCGCGCAACCGTTCGAGCATATGGTCGAACGCTGCCTCTTGGTCGGGGGCGAATTCGAACCAGGTGAGGAAATCAAACGGCTCGCCATGATCGCGCGAATGATAGAGTTTGCGCGCAACGCCGGGCAGATAATCGAGCCCGATCGGTAAATGCGAGCCGCGTTCATACACGCCGCGCCGCTCGTCTTGCGCCATGGCCCACCATTCGGCCGTCTTGCGGATTGGGATGAGCGCCGCGCGGGTTGCCGACGGGCGCCCCAATCCTTGCTGTTTGGCTTGCAGCATCGAACGTTCGTGCGCGGTTGTGTAGCGCAGGTTGCTGCCCGCCCCGCGCAGCGCCCAGGCGGCAGCTTGCCGACCAATATCGCCATCGATTGCCAAAAATTGAGCTTGGGGCAGGGACTCGCCGCGGAAGGCGGCGATGGATGTGATCCGCCACTGGCCCTGGTCGGTACCGACAAATTGCGTCAGAGCTATGGTTGGACGTTCAGTCATGACAACTCACCCTCGTTGACGCACCCGCGCATCGCCGTTGGCAAACGCCGCAGCCCATATTCGTGTTTATTTCCAACTCAGCACAATCTGGTCGCGTTTCAGCGCAGCTAGCGGGAGCAGATGCGAAACGGCTTTCCAATTTCCGACGATTAAATGTCGTTGGTTCGACGTTTTCGGGGCTTGCTGTGAAACGAGAAACCGCATGTGCGCTTGGTCCCGATTAGGGCGCCCGACAGTAAGGGTTCAATGCTTGTTAAGCCCAGCCCTCGATCACCTGATCGGGCGGGCGGTGGCCGTCGCACCAGGCGCGGATATTGGCGATGACGCGTTCGCCCGATGCCTCGCGCCCTTCAACCGTTGCCGAGCCGAGGTGCGGCAGCAGCACGACATTGTCGAGCGCGAGCAGGCGCGGATCGACCGCCGGTTCATGGTTGTAAACATCTAGCCCGGCACCGGCGATGCCGCCGTGGGTCAACGCATTGATCAGGGCGTCCTCATCAACCACCTCGCCGCGCGCGGTGTTGATGAGGTAAGCGCTGGGCTTCATCGCGGTGATGCGCGCGGCGCTGACCAGCTCGTGCGTTTCGGGGGTGTGCGGGCAGTGCAGCGTAACTATATCGGCGATGCGCAGCAGCGTGTCGACACTGGCGTGATAGCTGGCACCCAGCTCGGCCTCAATCGCCTCGGGCAGGCGCTTGCGGTTGTGGTAATGGATCGACAGCCCGAATGCGCGCGCGCGGCGCGCCACCGCAAGGCCGATGCGCCCCATTCCGATGATACCGAGCAATTTGCCGTTGACGCGGTGGCCCAGCATCGCGCTGGGCGCCCAGCCCTGCCACTGGCCCGAGCGCATCAATTTCTCGCCCTCAGCCAGGCGGCGCGGCACCGACAGGATGAGCGCCATTGTCATGTCGGCGGTATCTTCGGTGAACACGCCGGGAGTGTTGGACACCATGATGTGTTTGGCGCGTGCGGCGGCGAGGTCGATATGATCGACCCCGGCACCGAAATTGGCAATCAGCTTCAAGCGCTCGCCTGCTGCCGCGAGGATGTCGGCATCGATCCGGTCGGTCACCGTTGGCACCAACACGTCACAGTCGGCGACCGCGCTCTTCAGATCTTCGGCGCTGAAGGCGGCGTCGTGAGCGGACAGGACGACGTCGAACAATTCGGCCATACGTGCCTCGACCGAAGGCATCAGTTGGCGGGTGACGATGACGCGCGGACGTTTGGGGCGGGGGTTGAGGTCGGCCATGCGCCGATAGAGCGCCCGCCTGCGCGCGGGTCAAGAGCATGTGCGCGCGGCGGTGGATAATGCTGCGCGGTCCGCTGCGTGGCAGTTGTCATCGCGCCAGCGCTTTGGCATGGGATTAACCATGCGGATGGCGGGAATTTTTGGGGTGTTGGGGTTGGTGGTGGCGATCGGCACGGCATTGCCGGTCGGCGCCCAGTCCGACGATTTGCCCTATTGGGCGTCGATTGCCGTTGACGAAGCGCGCATGCGCAAGGGGCCGTCGCCCGATGTGCCGGTTATCTGGGAATATCGCCGCCGCGACCTGCCGGTGCGGGTGGTCGCGCGCTATGAAACGTGGCGCAAGGTGGAGGATCCCGATGGCACCACCGGCTGGATGGCATCGCGGCTGCTGAGTCGGACGCGGACGGCCATTGTGACGATCGGGCCCGCCGCGATGCGTAGCGAGGCGCGGAGTGACGCGACTGTTGCTTACCGGGCCGAAGCCGGCGTGGTCGGACGCATCACCGATTGTGATGACGGCTGGTGCCTATTTGATGTGCGCGGCAAACGCGGTTGGATTTCCACCGACGCCATTTGGGGCGATTGATTTGGTGGAAAAAGGAGGGCCGGGCGCTCTCCAGAACCCGGCCCTCCTCCCCCATCCGGCAGGCTTAGCGCCAGCGGAAGTGGTTGCGATAGACCCGCACCACGCGGCCGTTGCGCTCGTTGACAAGCAGCAGGTCGTTATAGTGGCGGACATACACCTGATTGCGCTTGGCACGCGGCAGACCCCAGCGTGCGTCCCAGCCCGGCCGATAAGCGGCAGCGTAATAATTGGGACGCAGCGTCACGCCGACCACGAACGGGCGATAGGCAAAGGGCGCGCGATAATTGCTGTAACGCCGGTCCTGACGCCAATCGCGCTTTGCATCGCGCAGGTCGCGCTGGGCATCGCGATACTCGCGCCGTTCTTCGCGCACATCACCGCGGTCGCCATAACGGAGCGCCTGATTATATTCGCGGCGCTCTTCGCGCACATCACGGCGTTCTTCGCGAATTTCCCGGTTCTGCGCCTGCGCAGCGACGGGGGTGAGCATGGCGGCCATTACGCTGCCGAGAATCACAGTTTTTTTCATCGTGCTATTCCTTCCTTGTCAGTCAGGGGCAAAGCCCGGTGACAAGGAAGGGATTAGGCGATCCGCTTTGAACCCAACCGGAACGGGACGTTTATTTTCAGGACATTAGTGTCGCAAATTGTCGCAAACTGCCGCGGCGCCGGCGCGGTCAGATCAGCTCAACCGCCACTGCCGTCGCCTCGCCGCCGCCTATGCACAGGCTGGCCACCCCGCGCTTTTTGCCATGCCGTTCGAGCGCGGCAATCAGCGTGGTGATGATGCGGGTGCCCGACGCGCCGATGGGATGGCCGAGCGCGGTCGCGCCGCCGTGGACGTTGATCTTGTCGTGCGGAATGCCGAGATCGTGCATGGCGAACATGGCGACGCAGGCGAAGGCTTCATTGACTTCGAACAAATCAACGTCGGCGATGGTCCAGCCGGCCTTTGCCAAGCACTGCTGAATTGCGCCGACGGGGGCGGTGGTGAAATCCTTGGGTTCCTGCGCATGCGCGGCATGGGCGACGAGGCGCGCGACGGGCGCCTTGCCCTTCGCCGCAGCCACGCTGGCGCGCGTCAGCACGACTGCGGCGGCGCCGTCGGAGATGGAACTGGATGTCGCGGCGGTGATCGTGCCGTCCTTGGCAAAGGCGGGCTTCAGTGCCGGGATCTTGTCGGGGCGGCCCTTGCCGGGGGCTTCGTCGGTATCGACCACCACCTCGCCGCCGCGCGTCGCCAGCGTGACGGGCGCGATTTCCTTGGCAAAGCCGCCTTCCGCTATAGCTGCTTGCGCGCGCTTTAGCGATTCGATGGCGTAATTATCCTGCGCTTCGCGGGTGAGTTGGTAGCTGTTGGCCGTATCCTGCGCGAACGTCCCCATCGCGCGTCCCGCGTCATAGGCATCTTCTAGGCCGTCCAAGAACATATGATCATAGGCCGTATCGTGGCCGATGCGCGCGCCCGAGCGGTGCTTTTTCAGCAAATAGGGCGCGTTGGTCATCGATTCCATTCCGCCCGCTACGACGACATCGACGCTGCCCGCAGCCAGCGCCTCGGCACCCATGATAACGGTTTGCATGCCTGATCCGCATACCTTGTTGACGGTGGTGGCCTGCACCGATTTGGGGAGGCCCGCCTTGATCGCCGCCTGCCGTGCCGGAGCTTGGCCCAGACCGGCGGGCAGGACACAGCCCATGTAGATGCGTTCGACATCGCCGCCGTCGATCCCGGCGCGCTCGACCGCTGCCTTTACCGCAGTCGCGCCGAGGTCAGTTGCCGAAGCGTCGGACAGCGCGCCCTGCATGCTGCCCATCGGCGTACGGGCATAGGAAAGGAAGACGATCGGATCGGTCATGGCGGGTTTCCTTAGGGCAGGGGATTTGATGTTGGCTCTTTATAAGCCCGCGCCAGCGCTCTCGCAATCCAGCAAAGCCTTGGCAATCCGGTTTCATCTTGCAACTCGGCCGCCGCCGTGGTCATAACGCGGTCATACCAAACACAATCGGGAGACGACCGTGGCCGCCATCGACCAAGCCGACCGCATGCAACGCATACTGGCCGCCCAGCGTGCCAGTTTTACCGCAGCGCTGCCCGAAAGCCTTGCCGTGCGTGGCGACCGCATTGACCGTGCCATCGCGCTGCTGATCGATCATAAGGATGACTTTGCCAAAGCGGTCAGCAATGATTTCGGTCACCGCAGCACGGAGCAGACGCTGATGACCGACATCATGCCGTCCGTCAGTGCGCTCAAACATGCCAAAAAGCATCTTGCCAGCTGGTCACGCGGCGAGCGGCGCAAGCCGACTTTTCCGCTAGGGCTGTTGGGGGCGAAGGCCGAAGTGGTTTATCAGCCGAAAGGCGTGGTCGGCGTCGTAGCACCATGGAATTTTCCCGTGGGCATGGTGTTCGTGCCAATGGCGGGAGTATTGGCGGCGGGTAACCGCGCGATGATCAAGCCGTCAGAGTTTACCGAAGGCGTGTCCGAGCTGATGGCGACGTTGGTGCCCAAATATTTTGACGAAAGCGAAATGGCGGTGTTCACTGGTGACGCCGATGTCGGGATCGCTTTTTCCAAGCTCGCCTTTGACCATCTGATTTTCACTGGGGCGACCAGCGTCGGGCGGCACATAATGCGCGCGGCGGCGGACAATCTGGTCCCGGTGACGCTGGAACTGGGCGGTAAATCGCCGACCTTCATCGGGAAGTCGGCCAATCTGGCGCAGGCTGGCGAGCGCATTGCGCTGGGCAAGCTTATGAACGCGGGGCAAATCTGCCTTGCGCCTGACTATCTGCTGGTGGCGAAGGATCAGGAAAGCGCGGTGATCGACAGCGTCAGCGCGGGTGCGGCCAAGCTGTATCCGACGCTGCTCGCCAACGATGATTACACCTCCGTCGTTAACGGGCGAAACCGTGCGCGGCTGCAAAGCTACCTGGATGACGCGCGCGACAAGGGCGCTGATCTGATTGAAGTCAATCCGGGCGGCGAGGATTTCGCCAGTAGCAACGGCAACAAAATGCCGCTGACCATCATCCGCAATCCCACCGACGATATGAAGGTGATGCAGGAAGAAATCTTCGGGCCGATTCTCCCCGTTAAAACCTATAATCACATCGATGACGCCATCGATTATGTGAATGCCCACGACCGCCCGCTCGGCCTATATTATTTCGGCACCGACAAGAGCGAGGAAGAACGCGTGCTGACTCGCACCATCTCTGGCGGGGTGACGGTCAATGATGTGCTGTTTCACAATGCCATGGAAGATTTGCCCTTCGGCGGGGTAGGCCCTTCGGGCATGGGCAATTATCACGGCTTTGACGGTTTCAAGACGTTTAGCCATGCCAAGGCCGTTTATCGCCAGCCCAAGCTGGATGTGGCAGGACTGGGCGGATTCAAGCCGCCCTATGGCGCGGCGACGCACAAGACTCTTGCGCGCGAACTTAAGAAATAGCTTGGCAAGCCGCGCCGCTTGGCATTAGGGGACCGCCAACTGCCCCTGTGGTGAAATTGGTAGACGCGCTCGACTCAAAATCGAGTGCCGCAAGGCGTGCTGGTTCGAGTCCGGCCAGGGGCACCATCCTTTATCGGCGTTTTGACAAGCTCTAGACCGTCATCGACATGCCGCGATAAATTCGCGCGCGGTAACGCGAATCTTCGGCATCAGGCAGCGGCGCACCTAGCAGCAGAGCCGCACGGGCAAAGCGGCGCACTTCCTCTAGATGCTCGTCCATGTCGCGCGGTTCTTCCGAACGGACTCGCCGCGTCAAGTTAATCTGGTTGACCGGTACGTCATGGACCAGTCGTTCGTTTTCGACTGCCAATGTAGCGGTGAAGCTGTGCAGCGTCGTCTTGATGAAATTGGCGAGCGAGAAAGCTGCGCTTTTGTCGCCCATCGGCACATCGGGCGAAACCAGCACGAGCTGGCACTCATCATAGAGTGATGCCTTGCGCGCGACGCGGAAATGGACGGTAAGATTGTCCGCAACGACCTGGCGGAATTCTTGCGGGGTCAACGGCTTGTCGGCATCGAACAATCGTGTTGGCAATGCGTCAAGCGGGGTAGAAATGATCGTTGTTGGGCGCCCCCAGCGCCGCATCGCGGCGTCCATTGCGCTTTCCACGCCCTTGTCGAGTAGGATGGAACTGATTGGCGCCTCGGGAAGGTCGGTCAACATTTCCTGCAAGGCCACAAAGGCTGTCTTGGTGCGCGTCAGCAGCACGACCCGCGCGACATGGCATTCCGTAACGAATTGGCGCACCGCCTCGGCCAAATAATCGTGGAGATGCTCGCCAATAAGCCAAACAGTACGACCACGCATCTGTTCGAGCCGTTCATGCTTGGGGCTGCCAAACAATTCGCGTTCGGTGGTAGAGCGTTCGACGCTGAGGCCGCCTGAGGGCATGAAGGTTTCGCCGCTAACGGCGCGATCCGCCAGGAAGAATACGGTGGCCTGCGCGACATCACTTTCGGTCGGCATTTTGCCGAGATAGAGCTGCGAAAGGACGCCGGTGCCGACCTTTTTGGCTTCGATAGCGATGCGGTCGGCGGGAAGGAACGGCACATCATCCGGCGGTGTTTTGAGCAGCCAGTTGCTGTTTTCTTGCGCGTTGTCAGGACGATCCTGCCAATCCGGTGCGTCAAGGAAATAGCCACCACCGCGCAGCCGCCCAACCAGCGCGGCGGCAATTTGCGGTGTCATCAAATACCGGTCCCAGCTGCATTTGCCGTCGCCCTCGCGCGCGCAATCCAGCGCCAGGTCTCGGATTTCCTTGGGGTTCTGTGTGTCGTGCGACATCTTGATGGTGTCATTGCGTGCGATGCGCGCCAGCACTGCTTCTACTTTGGCGCCGTTACGCAGCGATTTCACCACTGCCGCATGGATTGCATTCAGCCGCTTATTGACCAGGATCAGCTTTGCACGGCGTTCGAACAGGCCGGGTTTGCCGCCAACGCCCGATAGCCGATCGCAATCGACCGGCCCGGGCGCAATAGCGTTGAATTGTACTTCGGGACCCAAATGCCTCGCCATCGCCTCCACCATTGCGCGCTGTCCCGCTTTTGATGCGGCATAATCGGCGCGGTTGGGATAGGCGACGGCCAGATATTTTTCGCCGCCGAAATAGGAGGAGACGTTGAGCACATAACCTCCGCCTTGCGCCTTCATCAGAGGTACGGCGTGGTGCATCAGCGTATAATTGGAGATGAGATTGGCATCGAGCGTGTAGTTCCAAGCGTCGAGGTTCATATCGACAACCATGTCTTCGGCCCCGGCCACCCCGGCATTGTTGATCAGATAATCGATCCGCCCGAAGGCCGTGACGGTAGCATCGATGGCTGACTTCAACGAATCGAGGTCACTGACGTCCAGCCCTGCCATCGTCTGGACGCGGCGTTCCACTCCGGCAAAACCAATATCTTCGAGCTCGCTGACAATTCGCGCCCGCGCGGCAGAAAGTTCCGATTCGCGCCGCGCGACCATCATCACCTTGGCACCGGCAAGGGCGAGCAGGCGCGCTACCTGGCCACCGATGCCCGCCGATCCGCCCGTTATCAGCGCGACCTTGCCCAGATGCAGACCGGTGATGTTTTCGCTGAACCCCGGCATCGCCTTGCGCGCCCCGGTCGCTGCTTCGATGCTTGGCGGCACATAGAGCGTGACGTCCGCTATCCGGCTTTCCTTAATCAGGATGCGCGCGGCATGTCCTGCAGCGAAGCGGATATTCTCGGCCTCATTATTGGTGAAACGGACAATCTGGTTGCCCCACTCGGCGTATTTTCGGCGACCATGTGCGACGTCGATTTCGGATTCCTCGCGCCAGATGCGAACCAACTGCTCGGTCGCCGCGCGTAGCACGTTGGCGTAGACGTCGCCTTTGCCGTCGCTGGCATTCGACATGAAAACGAACCGCGGCGCTTGCAGCAAATCATCATGCTGCTTCCAATAGCGGCTGAGTGTGCGGGCCAGCGCAATCGCGCCAACCAATTCCTTGTCCATAAAATCGGTAATGTCTTCATCACTTGCATCGACCAGCGTCCCGACAAATTCTCCCGCCGCGTGGGTGGGCATGAATATGGCTCCGGTGATGGGCGGATTGGCCGTGCTGTAGGCTGCAAGCGCTTCCTCCATTGCGGCAGGTTGGGTGCGGTTGAAGCGGACAATTGTAAGGGCATCGCCAATCGCTTCGGCCCTGGCGCGCGACTGGGCGACGGCGACATCGGCCTGCCGAGACAGCCCGAGCAATACATTCGCCCCGCATGCGATCTGGATGCGGGCAATCTCTAGCGCCGCTTCCCAGTCGTCGCCCGCCGCCACCAGCACAGCCAGACCGGCACCGTCCATCGATCGCATAGTCGGGCGCGCCAAATAGGTTGAGCGGGCCTCTTTCCGCACGGTCATGCCGTGCGTCACTTCAAAATCATGCCCGTTGAAGGCAGCTGATTCGTCGCTGCCCAGGAAAACGCATGTCGCCGCAATGTCGTCTGGCACGGGATAGGTTTTGGCCTTGGGCTTTCCGCCCGTGCTACGTTCCAGCGACATCATGCCAAAGAATTGCTCTGCGGTTGTCCCCGGATCGTCACCGCGCAGTTTGTCCATTGTCGCAAAAACCGTACGAATGCGTTCGCTTTCTATCGGGCCGGGAAACACCAGATTGACGCGAATTCCGCGCGGGCCAAGCTCCAGTGACAACTCACGCGACCAGGCATTCATCGCAGCCTTTGGCACCACATAGGCGGCACGTGCATAGTATGGCGTGCGCGAGAATATCGTCGACACATTGATGATCGACCCGCCCTCGTTCATCGCCGCCGCTGCCGCGCGCGCCAAATTAAGCGCAACGCCCAATATGTTGCGCATCGCATCGCCAACGGTTTCCGTGTCGGTCGATCCGTCCTTTTGCTGCGCCGCGAGCTCGTCAGCATCGAACGGCAAGGCCTCAATCGGTTGTTTCGGCCCGGCGGATCCCGCGTTGTTGACCAATATGTCGATCCGCCCAAACTTTTTGACGACGTTAGCAATGCCGTCGCGCACCGATTGCGGGTCGCCGCCATCGAGCACGACTGTAGCCAGTCGTTCGCTGTCAACGCCGGTTGCCTCGCGGATTGCATCCGCCGCAGCGTTTAGCCGTGCTTCGGTCCTTCCGGTCATCACGACCGTGGCACCTTCGGCCAGATAATGGCTCACGATATGCCCGCCGATATTGCCAGCGGCGCCCGTGACGATGGCGATTTTGCCGGCAAGCCGGCCCGATGTCCGGGGTGCATCGTTGCCTGTCTGCGTCTTCACCTTCGCCATCGCATCTTTCTCCGTTGATCAGCTCGATTGCGCCGCCCATGCTTCGAGCAGCGCATCACGTCCGCGCAGTCCCAATTCCGGCAAGGCATGATTGACAACATAGGTCGCGCCCGAATGGCGGTTTTCCCACATCGCCTGATGCGCCTCGGGCAATTCATGCCAAGCAACCACCTGTGGTTCGGTCACTTCGAGCAGGCCGGCGGCGATCATGTCGTTCATCCGCGTCACTTCATAGGCGTTGCACAAATGGGTGCCGAGGATTGACGCGGTCGGCATCAATATCTTGCGCTGCCGCGTCCACACTTGCGGCGCGTAGAAAGTGAAGCGACGGCCCGAAAGATCTTCGGAAAAAACGACACGACCGGTGAAGGGCTTCACAAGCGAGGTCGAGACGCCGAGCGTGTCATGCCCCGCGCGTTCAAAGATGACATCTGGCGCGCCGCGCGGATTGTCGGGCGAACGCAAAATCTTGCCCACCGCTGATCCGAACGGCTTCATGACCCGTTCCTGATAATCGCGCACCGCCGCCTTGAATGCGTCGATATCCAACTTGGCATCGGGCAAACGCGGCATGGTGTCGGGCCACAGAAAATTGTCGCCGTCTCGCCGCGAGAGGGTTTCCAGGCTGATCACGCCCTCGATCGCATCCTCAAGACCCAGTGATTGGAGGAATTCGCGCTGTCCGTCGGTGGCCGTGGCGACCACAATTTTGGCGTTGAGGCGTCGCGCCGCCTCGATCATCTCGAGGCCAGTTTCGTCCAGCAGCTCTGTCGAACACGGGCCATAGTGGATCAATACGGCCTCGCCGCCGCGCAAGGCAGCGCGGCGCAGCATTTCCTCGGGGCTGGCACTCCCCGCTTTGCCCATGAAGCTGAAATGATAGCCCGATGATGCGCCGTAGAATGCCAGCGTGCCGCCATCGGCCAGCAACTGGAAGCTGCGCGGAAAGGCGGTCTCACCGGCATGGCTGACGACATAATCGGCGCGCTTGCCGCCATTCAGTCGCTCATACTCGGCGACCAGCGGCGCGCCCGCTGCTTCCCACGCGCGCGCTTCATCGGCGTTTTCCGGGATAACGGTGAACAAGCCAGCAAAACGAGCATCCTTGCGGTCGAGCGCGCCTGTCGCGCCTTGCGCTGCGATAAATTCCGCGCGCGTCGGGCTGGAAACGAGGCCCGTCACCTGTAGTCCAGTCCGCACCGCGCTGCGCAGCGCATCGAGGCCGGTACCGGTTGCCGCGCCCTCGACGAATAAGGTTCGCCCCGGGGCGATTTTCAGCGTGGTGAACAGACAGCGCGAAACCGTGCCGAGGTTGAGGATATAGCTCCCCGCCGCCTCCAGCGTCAGGTCGGCGGGGACCGGGTGCAGTTGCGGGGCCTGCGTCACGAGGAATTGCGCATGACTGCCCGTCGGGGTCTCATAGCCCTGAATAGCAAAGTCGGCGTACATCGGGTCGCGCCCGACCATCGGCGACAGCAGATCGTTGGTCCCCGAATAGACCGCGACCAGATCGCCGACCTTCAGACGCCCCTCCGCTCGAGCCGCGCTGCCAAGCGCGGCGATCAGGCCGACACCGCCGGATCCAGTCGTCTGGTAGTCATTCTCGTGGCCATCGAACGGGGACACCGGGATACCGGTGAGCGCCCAGATATCGTTAAAGTTGACCTCGCTGGTCAACATGTAAACGAGCGCTTCGTTGGCGTCAGGACGCTCGACAGGTACGATCAATTCGCGCTCGTGCGTGGCTGGCGGACCGAAGCCGGGTTCGCCGGTTTCGGGATTCCGCTCGATGCCGAAGGCATATTGCCAACCGGGCAGCGCATCGACGCCTGGGAAAAATGGAGCGCCGACGGGCAACAGCACGCCGGCTCGTTCCATAGCTGCAGGGTCGCTTAGGTCATACCGCTCGCGACGTGTTGGCAGCGGCGGCGCGACTTTATCTAGGAACTGCTGGATGCCGGTCTTGCCGCCCGCGGGATCGACAACGGCTGTCGAGAAATGTTCGGCTTCGCGGCGTAACCCTTCAGTCATGCCCTCGGTCAAGCCAATGCGAACCGCATCCAGCGCCATCTTAACAGCTGGCCCGCGGCCCGCCCATTCCGACTGTCGGATAATGCGCTGCAAGTGCGCGTCGGCCAGCACAGCATCGACGTCGACATTGACACTGCTCTCTCGACGCGCAACCAAGGTGGCCTGCCGAGCCATCGCATCCCCGAGGACTTCGCCACCGTCTGTCTGTATAAAGTGCCGAACAAGCGAATGCGCGTCCTCGAGTGCGCTGCGTTCCGGACCTGCAATGACATCGACCAAACCGATCTGCTCGGCCTCGGCCGCGTCGATTGATCGGCCACCAAGGATCAAGTCCAGCGCGTCGCGCACCCCTTCGGCGTCGTTCCTTTCCACCAGCAATCGCGGCAACCGCTGCGTCCCGCCATAGCCGGGGATCAGCCGCAGCCGGATTTCGGGCTGCCCAAATCGCGCGGTCGGCTCGGCAATGCGATAGTGGCAGGCGAGCGCGAACTCCATGCCGCCGCCAAGTGCCACCCCTTGAATGGCGGCGATGCACGGCTTGTTCATTGCTTCGATCATGTTGAACGCGCGCTGCGCGTTGGCGGGCAGGACGCGTGCTTCCTCCACAGTGTGGATTTCGTCGAGAAACTGCCGGATGTCGGCGCCCGCGACGAAGCTCTGCGTGCCTTCGCCCGTGAACACCACCGCCACCACATCATCGGCGCGGGCCAGCTTTTCCACGACGATCATCAGCTCGTCGATTGCGCGTTCATTGAGCGCGTTGACCGGGGGGTTGGTGACGGTGACGGTGGCGACGCGCTTGCCCGGCGCGACGGCATTGTACTGGATGAGGAAATAGCGGTAGCGTTCAAACAATTGCTGTTCATCCGACAGCCGTTGCCTGCGCTGCCATTCGTCGACAGCCGTTTTGAGTTCGCTCAGGCTTTCGGGATTGCGTAGCGTCGTCGTATCGCCGGTGGCTTCACCTTCGACCAGCGCGCGGACCATGCGCCGCATATATTTGCCGCTTCGGGTTTCGGGAAATTGGGCGACTTCGATAAAGTCGGCGGGCACAGCGACCGCGCCCTTTTCCGTCCGGACCAGATCGGACAGCCTTTTTTTGTCTTCGTGGGTCAATTTTCGGCCCGCAACCGGCACGATAAAGGCGAGCGGGGTCAGCCCTTTTTCCCGGTGCGGAGCGCCGACGACGAGCACGTTGCCGACGGGGGAGTCTGGGTCGAGCGTCTTGTCGCGCAGGATTGCGCCCTCAATCTCTTCGGTGCCCATGCGGTGGCCTGAAACGTTGATGACATCGTCGCTGCGGCCGTGGAAAGAGAAGGAGCCATCGTCATGGCGGATCGCGAAATCGCCCTGAGTATAGGCCCAGGCGCCGCGCCAGCGCCGCCAATAGCCATCGGTCCAGCGCACTGCGTCGCCCTTCCAATTGCCCGTGACGCTGCCATTCTCGACACGGAAATTGGCGGCGTCCCCCCACACCGTCCGCGCCAGGTAGGGGTAAGGCACGGTAATGACGATCTCACCCTTTTCGCCAGCTGTTGCCTGACGCCAGCCAACGCCGTCGCCACCGCGTCGGGCAATGGGCGCGTCGCCAATCCCTGCTTCGTCCTCGACCCACACATCGCCTGCAATCCAGGGCAGGGGCCAAGCGTGCGCATCGGCTTTAAGGTCGAAACCATGGTCGCCATAGGGATAGGTCCACGCGATCCCACCATGCTCGGTCGCCCAATAGCTGTTGATATAACGCGGGGTGACATGCGCCATTCCGAATGCCTGCACCGATGGTGAGGTGGGCTCGGCGCAAAAGGTTGCCACGCGCAGGCTTGACATGTCGTAGCGCTCTAGATCGGCAAGGTTCGACGGATCGGCCATCACCGATTTGAGGAAAGTGACCCCGGCCTTGAATATCCTCACTTGATGCCGTTCGATCATCGACGCGAACCGGCCCGCATGCGGGAAGACGGGCGACCCCTCTGCTATCACCGACGTCACCCGCGTGAGCAATGAGGCCGAGATGAGATAACTTTGTCCGGTAATCCAGCCTGGGTCGGCGACGACATAAATAGTATCACCAGCACGCGCATCGAAAGCGTCGCGCATGGTCTGCGCAATTCCGGCGGTATAGCCGCCGTGGACATGGACGATGCCCTTGGGTTTGCCGGTCGACCCCGACGTGTAAATGAAGAATAGGGGATAATCGGCATCGACGGGCAGCGGGCGTGTCGATGCCCATATGGCGCGGACAAAATCTGCGTCGGGCAGAGCGAGCAAGTCGGCCTCGCTGGTCACTGCGAAACCTGCTGCACCGGCATTTTCGATCAGTTTTGTCGCAGCAGCATCTGTCAGTTCATGGCTCCAGCGGTCGCGCTCGGGCCGCCAGACGATGTCTGGCTGGTTGGTATGGCGCACAACGATTACCGTATCGACGCGTTGCGGCAGTGCGACCAAAGCCGAGGCAGCGGCAATGCGGATGCGTGCAGCGTCGGCAGAGTCAATGCTGCCCTGATTGCCAAGGATGGTGAGCGCGCGTCCAACGCCGCGCATGATGTCCGAGCGCTCGACGGTTACCTCTCCGGCAACTGTTGCTGCGACGGTTTCCCCAAGCAAGCTGGCATCGGCGTCGGATAGTCCGAGATCGGCCTCGGCAATAGCGGTCAGGGCGGCGGACACCGGGACATAATTGTCGAGTGCAGGGTCGGTATAGGCGGTCTTGAATGCTGCGACCTGCGCGTTTCGGTAGCTGCCGTCGGACGTCACGATCACGCGCGCGCCGGCATCGGCAATGCGATCAGATAATGTCTTGTCGCTGAACCCGCCGAAGACAGCGGTATAAACAATACCCAGCCGCTTAGCCGCCTCGGTCCAATAGATTTGCGGCACGATGCTGGGCATGTTGAGCGCAATGCGATCGCCCGCCTTCAGTCCCAATGATTCCAGTGCCAGCGCGCATTTCGCAACTTCCAGCAGCAATTGTTTCCGCGATACGCTGAAACAATCGACTGGCGCGCCGCGACCACCATTTGCGGCCATGTCCCAGCGATCGCCTTCGAAGATTAGCGCGGCTTCATCACCGTGTCCGGCCAGCACATGGCGGTCGACCTCGTTAAAGGCGGCATTGGTGCGCCCACCCGTGAACCAGCGCCAATGTGGCGGGTCGGACGCGTCAAATGCTGTCATCCAAGGCACAAAGCCAGTCGGAAGATTGGGGGTCACAGCCTCGCCCGAAACCGCATCCCATCCTGACCATTGACCCTGCGCATCGCGTGATAACCAGGCGCTTGTTCCATGGTTGATCGAAACCAGCCAGTGGATATTGCGCGCGGCCATTTGCCCGTGAAAGGTGCCGGGATCAGCGATAACATCGGCGCGCATGCGCTGCCAATCCGCGCTCGAACGAACAGAAATGGCGGCCACGTCCGCTGAAGCTGGTGCGATCGATGGCGTCGTCATCCCCGAATCGCTCTCCCTATTTTATGTTTCTGAGCGCAGACAGCCTGAAAACGGCCCATTTGGCAAATAATTGCGCTGGCAAGCTCGCGCCGCGTTATTGGACACCGCCGCTGGAGGCCTCCACGCAACCGCAGCGTTGGCCGGTGCGGATGGTCGGTGGATCCGATAGTTCACCGGTAACGCCGATTTTACCCGGCCGCGTTACGTCCCTCAGGTATGGACATGTCATGGCAACCCGATCTGCCGGCCGTTATGCCGTGTGATTATGACCGCGCGACGGTAACGCCAGGTATTGTGCACTTTGGTACGGGGCGCCGCTTTCGTACCGCCATTGCCCCGCTGGTCGATCGCATTTTGGCAATGGGGCATCTGGAATGGGGCATTGTCGCTGTGTCCCAGTCTGATGGGCCAATCCATCAGGCTCTTGCGGCCAATGATGCCAGCTATGTGTTGGTGGAAGCCCACGGCAGGATGCTGACCCGGCGTTCGATCCACGCGATACATCGGTTGCTGCATGCGCGCCACGACGGCGAATCGATTGTTGCCGCCATCGCCGATCCGCGCACGCAGTTGATTACCGTGGCAATTGGTGAGAGTGCCTATCGACAGAGCGCTGCAGCCACCGACAGTTGTCATGACGTCAGTCCTGCGGCTGGGGCGACCGGGCGGGATCGTGCCATCGACCCCATTGGCCAGATCGTCGCCGGGCTGGCTGCGCGTTGCGACGCTGGTAGCGGTGGCCTGACGATATTGGCTTGCGACAATCTGGATCAGAACAACGTCATTCTGGCCAGCTTGATTGATGAAGCCGCCGTTGCCCATGATGTGGCTTTTGCCGACTGGATTGCCGCGAACATTCGCTTTCCGGCGGTGTTTGGTGACCGTTTCTTGATCAACGATTTGCCTGCCTCGACCGCCATCGGGCGTGCCGATGTCGCCGTCGAGCCCTTTGCGCAATGGGTGCTGGAAGACAATCTGGGGCCTGAACGTGTGCCACTTGCCGCGATTGGGGTGAGTTTTGTGGCCGAGGCGCGGCCCTTTCAAAAGGTCCGACGCCGGTTGCTGGAAGGGGGATTGCTGCTGTTGGCGCTATGCGGCCGGTTGCGAGGGCATGATCGCCTTGATAGCGCCGTTGCGGATTCTGAAATCTGCATGTTGCTCGATAGCTATTTTGTGGAGACTGCTGGCGCGCTGCCTCCGCTCAAAGGATTTGATCCCGAACGATATTGCACTGAATTAACGCGGCGATTTGCCAACCCGGCGCTGAATTTGCAGTTGGCGGGCTTGCTTTGTGACGGGTCAGTGCAAATCCGCGAAATAATCCTGCCTACTATCGCGGACGCATTGCGGCTTGGTCGGTCCGCTGAGCCAGCGGCGGCTGTGGTGGCCGCGTGGATGCTACATTGCACGTCTGGTGACGTTGAAGATCCACATGCGGAATGTCTGACCGCCATTGCCCAGTTGGCCGGCGCCGACTGGCATAAACTGACGGCCTTGATGTGCGACTATGAACCGGTGTTCGGGAACTTGGGGCGCAAGCCACTATTTCGCGAGATGACTGAAAGGGCCGTACGCCTGCTGCCCGGCCTCCACGCGCTATGACCTTGTCGGGGGCGTTGGTGTTTCTGCGGTTTTCGCAGCGCCAGTTCCAATTCTTTGTTTACCGCTTTCATGCATGACACAGACAGTATCCTTCAATCATGGCGCCTTGTCACGTTGAAGGGAAACGGAAGGCCGCGATGGAAGAACCACGCCTCTATTCCGCTCCGCCCATAGCGGAAGCTGAAGATGACCGCCGCGACGGCGCGCGGCTCCGCACCGTCTGCCGCATCGCCAAGATTGTGCGTATCGACGATGCCGGACTGTGGATGGTCCGCAATATCTCCGACGGCGGCATGATGCTGACCACCAATGTTCCAGTTGCGGTCGGCGAAGACATTACAATCATGTTGTCAGAGGAAATCTCACTGGACGGCCAAGTGGCGTGGGTGCGTGACGGCAGATGCGGCGTCGCATTCACCGACGAGATCGACGGCGAGCTTGTTTTGCGCCAGCTGGCCGAGGACAAAGACAATGGCTGGCATCGCCCGCTGCGCGTTGAGGTCAATGCGCATGCGCTGGCCAGTGTCAATCACCGCATGCGCCCAATCGAAGTCGTCAATCTGTCGCAGCATGGCGCGGGCATCATCCATGACGGTTCGGTAGAGACGGGAATGCGCCTCAACCTTATGCTGCCGGGCGGTATCAGGCGCGAGGCGGTGGTGCGTTGGTCACGGGACGGCCGCGCAGGGCTGTGGCTGACCCAACCGCTGGAGCGACACTTGTTGGAAAGCGTGCGCCACCTTCAACCTGCGGCGCAGCCTAAAGGGTTGCCGTTAACCCAGGAGCCGCCGGAAGTTCCTGCGAAGAAAAAGGCTGCACCGGCAGCAAAGAAGAAGCGCAACGCAGCGCCGCGCTAAAAATCCTGCGCCAGACGGCCGTATAGATCAGGACGACGATCACGGAAAAAGCCCATGCCCGCGCGGTGCTTGGCGGCCATTCCGAGGTCGAACGAAGCGACGAGCACGCCAGTTTCCGCTTCGCCATATTCGGCGATCAGATCGCCCCATTCGTTGGCGATGAAGCTGTGACCATAGAAATGCTGGCCTTCCTCGTCACCGATGCGGTTTGCGGCAATCACCGGCATGCAATTTGATACGGCGTGTCCCTGCATGGCGCGACGCCACATCCGGCTGGTATCCAGACTGGCGTCATAGGGTTCGCTGCCAATAGCGGTGGGATAAAAAAGCAGTTCCGCGCCCATCAACGCCATCGCGCGGGCGCATTCGGGATACCATTGGTCCCAGCAAATTCCGACGCCGATGCGCGTGCCAAAAACATCCCAGACCTTGAAGCCGGTGTTGCCAGGGCGGAAGTAATATTTTTCCTCATAGCCCGGCCCGTCGGGGATGTGGCTTTTGCGGTAGATACCCATAATCTCGCCGTCGGGTCCGATCATGGCGAGCGTATTGTAATGGTGCGGCCCGTCTCGTTCGAAGAAGCTGGTCGGGATGGCGACGCCCAATTGCTTGGCGAGCTTGGCCATGGCGCGCACGCTCGGGTGCTCGGCAGTCGGGTGCGCGGTGGCGAACAGCGACTCATCCTCGACCTTGCAAAAATAGGGGCCTTCGAACAATTCGGGTGGCAGGATAATCTGTGCGCCTTCGGCTGCCGCGCGGGCGACCAGATCGGACACGGTGTCGATGTTCGCAGCCTCGGGGCCCGGCAGCGGGAGCTGGAGCGCGGCAACGGTAATGGTGCGGTCGGTCAAGGCGGATACCGCTATGCCGGAAGCTGTTGGCTCGAACAATGGAAACTGCCGCCGCCCATGATAATCCCGCGCGCCGATACGCCGACAGTACGACGATCTGGGAAAAGATCGGCGAGTGCGGCGACCGCGAGATCGTCATTGGCGACATTATAGGTGGGGACCACAACAACGCGGTTGCCGATGTAGAAGTTCATATAGCTTGCGGCGACAAGTTCCCCGTCGATGACGACGCGGCCGGGGGAAGGGATGGGCACCACTTCAATGCCAAACGCCCTGGCGCGCGCGCGGGCGTCGGCATAGATAGCGGCGTTGGGGTCGTTGCCGCCGGCCGCTACCGGAATGGCCAGCCGTCCTTCGCCAATGAACCGGGCGAGATTGTCGACATGGCCATCGGTATGGTCGCCGACCAGACCTTTGCCCAGCCACAGGATACGATCAATGCCGAGGTCATCGCGAAGTCGCGCTTCAATGTCGGCTTTGCTGAGTTGCGGGTTGCGATTGGGATTGAGCAGGCATTCCTCGGTCGTGACGGCAAGGCCGGTGCCATCCACATCAATCCCGCCACCTTCGAGCACCCAATGGCATTTGCGGATGGGCAGGCCCGTATCGGTAGCCAGTTTTGCGCCAATTTCGCGGTCGCCGGGCATCACGAACTTGCCGCCCCACCAGTTGAAATCGAAGTCGCGCGCCTCGCGGCTTCCGCCTGTACCGACGATAATTGGGCCGGTGTCGCGCAGCCAGATATCGCCTAGCGGATGCTGGACCAGCCGCACATGGTTTGACACCAGCGCCGCCGCCGCGCGCATACTGTCGGCATCGCGCACCACCAGCCTCACCTCTTCGCCGCGCCCGCTATCGGCGAGGGCGTCGGCAAAGGCGGCCAAATCGCGCCGCGCCGCGTCCATATGTCCCGCCCATTCCTCGGCAATATGCGGAAAGCCGATCCAGGTCGCCTGATGGCGTGCCCATTCAGCGGGCATACGCAGCGTCACCGGCCTATTTCCGGCTGGCGTCGCGCACCGCGCGGAATTCGTCGCCTTCCACCCAGTTGGGCCATGCTTCGCTCATCGCCAGCATGCGTCCGACAGCATAGTAGAGCCGCAAGTCGGCCATCATCCCGTCCCAGCTGGTAATCGCGCTCATGTCATCCGACGGGGCGTGATATTGTTTTTCTGTATAATTCGCTGCCCATGCCTTGCCTGCTGCGGTGCCGCCCTCGAGCAAATCTTCTCCGCCATCGAAATAGATCATCGGCACGCCCAGTTTGGCGAGACTGAAATGGTCGGAGCGGTAATAGAAGCCTTTTTCAGGGGTAGGCTCGGTAACCAGCACACGCTTGTCGCCGGTCGCAGCCTTTTCGAGATAGGCGTCCAATTCGGACTTGCCGCGCCCGATGACGATTACGTCGCGCGATGCGCCCGCGCCGGTCAGCGCGTCCATGTTGACGCCGCCGACCGTGGTGGCGAGTGGAAACACCGGATTTTCGGCATAATATCTGGACCCCAGCAGCCCCGATTCCTCTGCGGTGACGGCGAGGAAAACCAGGCTTCGGTCGGGCGCACCCGCTTTCGCATGTGCCTCGGCTAGCGCTACCAGCGCGGCTGTTCCGGTCGCATTATCGATCGCGCCGTTGCAGATATCATCGCCATTTACTGCTTCGCACCGGCCCAAATGGTCCCAGTGCGCGGTGTAGAGCACATGTTCGTCGGGGCGTTTCGCGCCTCGCAGAACACCGACAACATTTTTCGACATTTTACGGGTGATGTCGTTGTCGAGCGACAGCGATGCTTTGACGCCGGTAAGCGGCACTGCCTTAAAGCCCTTTTTCTTGGCTGCCTCGCGCAGCGCGGCAAAATCCTGTCCGGCACCGACGAACAACGCCTTCGCCTTGTCAAGCTGGATCCAGCCATTGGCCGCAGTCTCGTTTGCGCCATTGTTCTCGGAAGCAGCCAGATATTGCGTGCCGGTCCAACTCGACTGGACCACATTCCAGCCATAGGCGGCCGGTTCGGTGTCGTGGACGATCAAGGCTGCCGCCGCGCCCTGCCGTGCGGCCTCTTCATATTTGTACGTCCAGCGGCCGTAATAGGTCATCGCGCGGCCGTTGAATTCGCCTTTGGCTTCCTTGGTTTGCCAGTCGGGATCATTGATCAGAATGATGACGGTCTTGCCCTTTACGTCGATCCCGGCGTAGTCGTTCCAGCCTTTTTCGGGGGCGTTGATGCCATAGCCGACAAAGACGACGTCGCTATCCTTCACTTCGACGCTTGGCTGGACGCGGTAGCTGAACGCGGCAAAGTCTTTGCCATAGGCGAGCGAGATCGGGGTCTTGCCGCCCGCAAAGGTGAGCGGGCTAATATTTTTTGCCGTCATTTCAACCAGTGGGACATCCTGCGTCCAGCTGCCCTTGTTGCCCGGCTGTAGTCCCGCTGCCTTAAAGCGCTCAATTAGCAGCGCGACGGTCTTTTCCTCGCCCGGCGTGCCGGGTGCGCGTCCTTCAAATTCGTCGGACGCGAGCTGGCCAGTTACGTCCTGCATGGTCTTGAGCGAGATTTGGGGAACGGTGACGTCGGGAATGGCGGAGGCGTCGGTCCCGCCTGTGGTGCAAGCGGTAAGCAGTGCGGCAGATGCCAGGGTAGGCGCGAGAAATTTCATCGGGACGCTTCCTATCGGGAAATTCGAAGGTGGTTCCTGCCAGTGGGGAGGGGTTCGTGCAAGAGAGGGGATGAACCAGCACGCTTCTCCCAAACCGTTTGTCCCGAGCTTGTCGAAGGAGCGCATTTTCTTTCGTCCCGCTCAAGGCAATGCCAGCGCCTCAACAAGCACTGGGCAGGCGGAGTAGAGGGCTCGGCAGGAAGCCAAACGAAAAAGGGCGGCCCCGCAAGACCGCCCCTCTTGTATCGTTGATGCCTGATCCGGATCAGCGCGAATAAAATTCGACGACCAGATTGGGTTCCATTTTTACCGGATAGGGCACTTCGTCCAGCGTGGGTACGCGGGTGTAGGTGACCTTGGCCGTATCGGTGACGGCGACATAGTCGGGAATGTCACGCTCAGGCAGGCTCTGCGCTTCGGCCACCAGTGCCATATCCTGCGCCTTCTTGCCCAGGCTGATTTCGTCGCCGGGCTTCACGAGGCGGCTGGCAATGTTGCACTTCACACCGTTCACATAGACATGGCCGTGGCTGACCAGCTGGCGCGCGGCAAAGATGGTCGGTGCGAATTTGGCACGATAGACCAGCGCGTCGAGGCGGCGTTCGAGCAGACCAATCAGGTTTTGGCCGGTATCGCCCTTCATGCGCGATGCTTCGATATAGTTTTTCTTGAACTGCTTTTCGGTGATGTCGCCGTAATAGCCCTTCAGCTTCTGCTTGGCACGCAGCTGAATGCCGAAGTCCGACATTTTGCCTTTGCGGCGCTGGCCGTGTTGGCCGGGGCCATATTCGCGGCGGTTGACCGGCGACTTCGGACGACCCCAGATGTTTTCGCCCATCCGGCGGTCGAGTTTATACTTGGCGCTCTGGCGCTTTGACATATGTCACTCCATTTGCTGTGCCGCGCGCCACCATTGGAACGCAGCCTACGACCCGGACCCGCCCGCGATTTCATGGGAGAAAAAGCGCGACCGCCGCTGCACCGGGTGTGCGGGGTCAAATGCGAAGGCGCGCGGTTAGCGGGGGGTGCCTACAAAGTCAAGCGTGGCGGCGGAGAAAGCCCACCCCCTCGACAGCGAAGCAAAATCGGCTATGGCGCGCGCCATGTCAGAGCCGCTTGCGCCCGCCGATTGCACCACCATGACCGAAGTCCGCGCTGGCGTGGATGCTGTCGACCGTGAACTGGTCGCGCTACTTACCCGGCGCTTCGGTTATATGAACGCCGCTGCGCGTATCAAGACAGACCGCGATACGGTGCGCGACGAGGCGCGTAAGGCAGAGGTGCTGGCCAATGTCGCCCGCCATGCAGCGGCGGCTGGGCTCGATCCCGACCGGCTGACGGCAGTATGGGACGTGCTTATCGAGCAATCCATTGCGCACGAACTAGTGCGCTGGGACAAGCTGCGCGGATCGGCCTAGCTTCAGCCGCCGCCAAGTGGATCGTGGGTATTCTGCTTAAACTGCTGATTCTGCACATCAAGCTTGCCGCTGTCGCTCCGCTCTTCCACTGCCCATTCATCAGCGGTCAGGCATTTTCGTTTGCTCATGCGCGTGCCGGTGCGTCCGATATCGCGGCAGATCTTTTTGGGCTTTGCCGGAACCGCTGCGGGCGGGGTTGGGGCGGGGGCATCGGACGCGGCGAAGAGCAGAGCGAGGGCGGCGGTGATCATGGTTGGGGCTCCGTTGCGGAAATTGGCCTAACGGCAATGGCATCAGCCTAACCGCGTTTGCGCGGGCGGCCAAGTATTGAAATAATGCCATGCATCATCCGCACATCGTTGCTGGACCAGCCGGTCTTGGTCAGCATCGTACGAAGCGCGCGCAACGTTACCTTCTTGCGGTCCGCGGGGAAGAAATAGCCCGACGATTCCAGATCAGCGACAAAATGACCAATCAGATCCTCCATCTCGCCGTGCGGGGCGGGCGGATCGAGGTCCACGACCGTTGGCTGCGCCAGCCTGACATGCTTGGACCATTCATACGCGTTGATGATCACAGCCTGCGCCAAATTGATTGAACCGAATTCTGGATTGATCGGGATCGTGACAATGCTGTGCGCCAGCGCGACATCGTCGCTTTCAAGCCCCGAGCGTTCGGCGCCAAACACCAGTGCGCATTGCCCGGCTTCGGCGTGGATCTCTTTTGCGGCAGCCTCGGGTGTCAACACCGGCTTGGTCACCCCGCGCCGTCGTACCGTGGTCGCATAGATATGCGCGCAGTCAGCGACTGCATCGGCCAGTGTCTGATAAACCTTTGCTTCCGCCAACACATTGTCAGCGCCCGAAGCAGCAGGTCCGGCGTCGGGATTGGGCCACCCATCGCGCGGCGCCACAAGCCGCAAATCGGTCAGCCCAAAATTGAGCATCGCACGCGCAGCCTTGCCGATATTCTCGCCCAGTTGCGGGCGGACAAGGACGATGGCGGGGGGCGGGGCCACACCCATACGTCAGGTTTTGCGCGGTGCGGCTTCGCTTATACTCGCGGCGAATTCCTCAAAATCGCGGGCATCGGCGAAGTCACGATAGACGCTGGCGAAACGGATATAGGCGACGCTGTCGATACCCTTGAGCGCTTCCATCACCATAGCGCCGATCTGCGACGCGGTGGCCTCGGTTTCGCCGCTGGTTTCCAGTTGACGCTGGATGCCTGAGACCAATCGTTCAATACGAGCGGGATCGACCGGGCGTTTGCGGCAGGCAATACCAACGGATCGCAACAATTTTTCACGGTCGAATGGCTCGCGCCGTCCGTCTGCCTTGATGACGGCCACTTCGCGCAGCTGGACGCGTTCAAAGCTGGTGAAGCGCGCGCCGCAATCCTCACATTGCCGCCGCCGCCGGATTGCCGCACCATCCTCGGTCGGGCGGCTATCCTTCACCTGGCTGTTGTCATGTCCGCAGTAAGGGCAACGCAATGCAGATCAGCCCTGATAGATGGGGAAGCGTTGGCACAGTGCGCGCACCCGGGCGCGAACATCGGCCTCGACGGCTGCATCGCCGTGTTCGCCATGAACGCGCAAGGCTTCGAGCACATCGGCGATCATGTCGCCAATTTCCTCGAACTCAGCAATGCCAAAGCCACGCGTCGTGCCGGCCGGCGACCCCACGCGGATGCCGCTGGTCTTCATCGGCGGCAACGGGTCATTGGGAATGCCGTTCTTGTTGCAGGTAATCGCGGCGCGCTCCAGCGCCTCGTCGGCATCGCGGCCGGTGACGCCTAGCGGGGTCAGGTCGACCAGCGCGAGATGCGTGTCGGTGCCGCCCGCGACCAGATTGGCCCCGCGCGCTTGCAGGCGCGCCGCCAGCGCCTGAGCATTGGCCACAACAGCGCGCGAATAATCCTTGAATTCTGGGCGCAACGCTTCGCCGAACGCCACCGCCTTGGCGGCGATAACGTGCATCAGCGGGCCACCCTGCAGGCCCGGGAACACTGCTGAGTTGATGCGCTTTGCAATCGCTTCGTCGTTGGTCAGGATCATCCCGCCGCGCGGCCCGCGCAGCGTCTTGTGCGTCGTCGTCGTCACTACATGGGCATGCGGCAGCGGCGAAGGGTGGACACCGCCTGCGACCAGGCCGGCAAAATGCGCCATGTCGACCATCAGCAATGCACCGACATCATCGGCAATTGCGCGGAAACGGGCGAAATCGATGGTGCGCGGATAAGCGCTGCCGCCCGCGATGATCAATTGGGGACGATGCTCGCGGGCGAGCTGTTCGACCTGTTCAAAATCAATCAGATGGTCATCGGCCTTCACACCATATTGAACGGCGTTGAACCATTTTCCCGACTGCGCTGCCTTTGCCCCATGGGTCAAATGGCCACCGGCATCAAGGCTCATCCCCAAAATGGTCGCGCCGGGTTTGGTCAACGCCAGCATCACCGCGCCGTTGGCCTGCGCCCCAGAATGCGGCTGGACATTAACAAAGCCGCAGTCGAACAGCGTCTTGGCGCGCTCGATTGCCAACGTTTCGACCGCGTCCGACGGGGCGCAACCTTGATAATAGCGCTTGCCCGGATAACCTTCGGCATATTTGTTGGTGAAAACGCTGCCCTGCGCCTCCAACACCGCCTTCGACACGATATTCTCGCTCGCAATTAGCTCAATCTGATATTGCTCGCGGTCGAGTTCGCTCGCCAGCGCGGCAGCCACGGCAGTGTCAGTGGCGGCTAAACCGTCGGTGAAGAATCCCGCAGCGCGGATGGCGGGGCGATCGAGTGTAGCGGTGGTCATGCGGGCGTCTCCAGCGCAGGGGGATGGGTAAGTTTGCCGACACGCCGCGCATGGCGATCGCCGGCAAAATTGGTGGTGAGGAAAGTCTCGACGCAGGCGCGCGCCATGTCACTGCCCGTAAGCCTTGCGCCAAGCGCTATGACATTGGCGTCATTATGCTCGCGCGCGAGCCGCGCCGACAAAGGTTCCGACACGCGCGCGCAGCGGCAGGCGGGGTGACGGTTGACGGCGATGGAAATGCCGATGCCCGATCCGCATAAGGCAATGCCGAAATCGGATTCACCCGCCGCGATATGCAAGGCGAGCTTATAGCCATAGTCGGGATAATCGACGCTGTCGGTGCTTTCCGGGCCCAAATCGGTCACTTCGTGGCCGCTAGCGCGCAGCCATGCGGTCAGCTCGGCCTTCAAGCCAACTGCTGCATGGTCCGAGGCGATGGCAAGGCGCATGGTGGCTCCGTCACACTGGGCGAGAATCGTCTGGCGAGGCTTTAGGCGAAGCGCTGCACCTTGACCATAAGCGAAGGTGGCACTTTTGTTTCGGCGCGTTAAATCGGCGTAATGACGGATACCATCCTTGCAATCTTGATGTTGTCTGGCTTTGCGCTCGGCTTCGGCGCAGCCATCATCTTCCGGCGCGGCGATAATCGGCGTGCGCTGCTGATGCTGCTCGCCGCGCTGGTGATGTTTGCCAATGTCGCGATCTGGCTGGCCCCGTTGCCTCCTATTTGATCGGCGAATCCGGCGCGAGTCGCATATCCAGATAGTTATCGAGCGACTTCATCAATTGTTCGAGTTCGAACTCGAAGAAGTGATTGGCGCGCGGAATTTCGTCATGGTGGATGGTGATCCCGCGCTGCGTGCGCAACTTATCGACCAGTTTCTGCACCGACGCAGGCGGGACAATTTCATCTTGCAAGCCCGCAACGATGATGCCCGACGATGGACAGGGGGCAAGGAAGCTGAAGTCGTACATATTGGCGGGAGGCGCGACCGACAAGAAACCACGAATCTCGGGACGGCGCATCAGCAACTGCATCCCGATCCATGCGCCAAAACTGAAACCGGCAACCCAGGTGGTCTGCGCTTCGGGATGAATTGACTGCACCCAATCAAGCGCCGAGGCGGCGTCACTGAGTTCGCCGATGCCGTTGTCGAATGTTCCTTGGCTGCGCCCGACCCCGCGAAAATTGAACCGCAGTGTCGCAAAGCCGCGCGCTACAAAGCTTTTGTACATTGCCTGAGTGATGCGGTCATTCATCGTGCCGCCGCCTTGCGGGTGGGGGTGCAGAATGAGCGCAACGGGCGCGCGTGGACGCGGCGGCGGAGAAAAGCGGCCTTCGATCCGGCCTTCGGGACCGGGAAAAATCACGTCGGGCATTGCTGACCTTTTCTTTTGTGGGCTGCGAACCGGAGGCGCCAGCGGGGGCTGGCGAGGGCAGGGAACGCGCTATATAGAGAATTGGTTGCAGAACGCAACTTTTGCGAATCGCTCGCAACAAGGTCTATTGCCCGGCATGCTTTATCTCGATTACCAGGCCACCACTCCGCTTGCTCCAGAGGCGCGCGCGGCGATGCTACCGTGGTTGGCCGGACCGGGCGAAGGCGACGGTTTTGCGAATCCCGCGAGCAATTACCGCGCCGGTCGCGCGGCGGCGGCGGCGGTAGAGGTGGCACGAGATCAGGTGGCGGCGCTGCTCCCTTCAGGTGGCCGCCTCTACTTTACCAGTGGTGCCACTGAAGCCATCAACTGGGCGCTATTTGCAGCGCAGCGCCACTATAGTGCACCCGTGGCCGGTACTGCCATCGAACATGCCGCAGCAATCCAATGTCTGGAACGGTTGAACGGCGCGCTGTGGCCGGTCAATCATGCCGGCATAGTTGCGATGCCTAATGAAATTGCACCCGGCACGATTGGCGCTTGCATGCTGGTCAACAATGAAGTCGGGACTATTCAGCCAGTCATGATGTTCGCCGATGCCGTTCATGCCGCTGGCGGTCTGCTATTGTGTGACGCCGTGCAGGGTTTTGGTCGCATGGTGATACCCGAAGGTCCCGATTTCATTGCCGTGACAGCCCACAAAATCCATGGCCCCAAGGGCGTCGGTGCCTTGTGGGTTAAGGACGGTGTGCATTTACCCCCCTTGCTGGTTGGCGGTGCGCAAGAAGAAGGGATGCGGTCGGGCACGGTTTCGCCTGCACTGGTCGCGGGTTTCGGCGCAGCAGCAGCGTTGGCGGCGGAACGGATCGATGCTGACACGGTGCATGTGGCACGGCTGTGGGACATAGCGACCGACCGGCTCAATGGCTGGACGATCAATGGCACGACCGCCACCAAGGATCGCTATCGCGGCAATCTGAACATAAGGCGCGACGGCATTAATGCCGCGCGATTGTTGTCTGACGCGCGAAGGGTTGCCTTTTCGCTGGGAAGCGCTTGCGGCAGCGGATCTGGCAAAGTCAGCCATGTGCTGCGCGCTATGGGTCTGTCGGAAGTGCAGGCGCGATCGTCCATCCGGCTCGGCTGGGGACGATATACCACCGAAGCCGAATTGGACGCAGCGCTCGGCGCGCTGTTGGCGGCGGCAAAGCTACAGGGGCTGAACTGAACATGGTGCGCGTGACGTTTATCCAAGCCGACGGCGAGAATCGTATCGAGGCCGAGGCCGAAGCTGGCACCCGCCTACTGGAATTGGCGCAAGCACAGTTGCTCCCGCTTGAGGGGACATGCGAAGGCCAGATGGCTTGTTCGACCTGCCACGTCATTGTCGCCAAGGAAGACTTTGACCGCCTGCCGCATGCCAGCGAGATGGAGGAAGATATGCTCGACCTCGCAGCGGGCGCCAGGCGCACCAGCCGACTGGCATGCCAGATTGTCCTGGAAGATTCGCTGGACGGGCTGACCGTGCATATTCCCGCCGAAAGCCGGAATATGCAGGGACGCTGATGGCCTAACCCAAAGCCAGCAGCCCGATTGCGACAGCCGCCCAGAAAACTGCCATAATAATGAATGGCTTGGAAAAGTCAGGAACCGGATCACTGCGAACATGCTGCACGGTTCCTTGCGCAACGGGTTCGCCTTCCTGGGTTAGGCGGTAGGGCACAGGATCAGCCTTTAACAGCGCTGCAGCCAGCTGCGCTGCGGTCAGCAAGGTGTCCAACTGGCAGCCGAAAAATGGCGGTGCCGCCCATTTGACTTCAGCCGAAACCAAACCCTTGTCAGGTAACTCCACCTCAATGACATCGCCAACGGAAAGGAGCTGACTGTCGGTTTCCAGAAGCAATCCGTTTTCGGCAATATTGCGAACGCGAACATTGACCAATCGCCCGTCGGCGTCTCGCAGCTCAATTTCCAGCCGCAAAGCCCGGCGGCCCCGGCTAGCACGGCGGTCGGCGATTTTCGCGGCAAGGGCTACTGTGAATTTCATGGCGCGGCTCGCCAGCAAAAGCTGACCGAAACAGGTAAACAGATGGTTAACAACGTCGACGGCGTCGGCACTGATCCGTCAGAACAACTGTAGCGACGGCAGTTCGCTGCCTGTCTTGCAATTCGGCCGCGCCCCCGCCATATGCGCGCCGGGAGTCGGGCGGACGTGGCTTTCGCCAACCCGGTCAGGTCCGGAAGGAAGCAGCCGTAACGAATTTCGCTGCGGGTCGTTCCGGCTCCCACCCTTTCCACTATCGCTATTGCGCCCAGCGGGTCTAAAGACCCATGCCATGAGCGATTCCGCCGACGATGATATGCCCATGATGGGTTTGGGGCTGGACGAACCGGCGCAACCCAAGACCGAAGCTGTTGGCGGTGCCTATCGCGTACTGGCGCGCAAATATCGACCGCAGACTTTCGCCGAGCTTATTGGACAGGATGCGATGGTTACAACGCTGGCGAACGCCATAGCCCGCGACAGGCTGGCGCATGCGTTTCTGATGACTGGGGTGCGGGGCGTTGGCAAAACATCGACCGCGCGGCTAATCGCCAAAGCTCTAAACTGCATTGGCCCTGACGGGCAAGGTGGGCCAACGATCAATCCATGCGGGGCGTGCGAGCCGTGCCGCGCCATTGCCGAGGGGAGGCACATCGACGTCATCGAAATGGACGCCGCGTCAAACACCGGGGTGGACGATGTACGCGAGATTATCGAGGCGGTGCGTTATGCGGCCGTGTCAGCGCGCTATAAAATTTACATCGTCGATGAAGTACACATGCTGTCAAAGAATGCCTTCAACGCCCTTTTGAAAACGCTCGAGGAACCGCCGCCGCACGTCAAATTCCTGTTCGCCACAACCGAGGTGCAGAAGGTGCCAGTGACTGTGCTGTCGCGCTGCCAGCGCTTCGATCTGCGCCGTATCACTCCCGCGATGTTGTTTGATCATTTCGCGGCGATTTTGACAAGGGAAGGCGTCGAGGCCGAACCGCCCGCCATTTGGTTGATTGCCAATGCTGCCGAAGGATCGGTGCGCGACGGGCTGTCGATACTCGATCAGGCGATCGCCCATGCCGACTTGGAAAGCGGCGGGCGGGTTACCGCGCAGCAGGTGCGCGCGATGCTCGGCTTGTCCGATCGGTCGGGCATTCTCAACCTGCTCGGCGCGGTGCTGGCTGGCGATGCCGGCGCGGCGATCGATCAGGCGCGCCAGCACTATGCGCTGGGGATTGAACCCATCGCGCTGGTGCGCGGGATGATGGATCTGGTGCACGCGGTCACGCTGGCAAAGGTCGCTAGGCACGAAGACAGCGGCTTGCCCGACGAGGATCGCGCGCGCATGGGTGACTGGGCGGATCGGTTGACGCACAGCCAGCTCCACCGGTTGTGGCAGCTTTTGACGCGCGGCCATGACGAGGTGCTGCGGGCCAATACGCCGCTCGATCATCTGGAAATGCTGTTGCTTCGCATTGTGCATGCGGCCGCAATGCCCGATCCCGGCGAGCTGGCAAGAATGCTTACGAACGGCGTGCCTGCACCAGCATCTGCAATCGCGGCGTCATCACACACGGTTGCCGAAGGGACGTCCGACGCAGCCGCAATCCATGCACTTCTCGAGTCAGCGCAGCGTCATCGGCTTGCGGTGCAATTTCATGACCACGGCCGCGTGATTGGGCTGGGAGACAATGTGTTGACGCTGGCGCGCGCACCAGGCATCGACGATGGTGCCGCGCGCGAACTCGCTGATGCGCTGCACGCAGCGACCAGCCAGCGCTGGCGTGTCGAACTTTCCGATGGCGAGGGCACGCCCAGTCTTGGTGACAGCAAAGCTGCCGTGATGCGGGACAGCGAAAACGCCATCCGAGAACTTCCCGTGGTCAAGGCAGCCCTAGCGGCATTTCCGGCAGCGCGGATCCTCCCCCCCGAAACTGAAAGCAGGAAGGCATCATGAATTCGTTTGAGGAAATGATGAAAGCGGCGCAGCAGGCTGCGGCCACTGTGCAGGCGCAAATGGCCGAAGCACAGGCAAAGCTCGACAGCGTAGAGGTCGAAGGCGTGTCGGGCGGCGGATTGGTCCGCATCCGTGCCTCCGCCAAAGGACGCATCATCGCCATCAGTATTGATGACAGTCTAATGGTCGCCGACGAAAAGCAAATGCTGGAGGATTTATTGGCCGCTGCATTTAATGATGCCCGCGAAAAGGCCGATGCCGCGAGCGGTGAAGAACTGGGCAAGGCGACATCGGGGCTGCAATTGCCGCCAGGATTCAAGCTGCCGTTTTGAAGCGGGGGCGCGGCGGGTTGAAGCCGTGCGGATGAATGCCATATTAGGCGTTACCGTGTAAATTGCGGGCGGCCCAAAACAATGCCGCGACCGCGCGAGGAGCCAGATTTGACCCAGACATTCCCCCTGTTGCCGCTGCGCGACATTGTTGTGTTCCCGCAAATGATCGTGCCCCTGTTTGTCGGCCGCGATCGATCAGTCGCTGCGCTTGAGGTAGCGATGGAGAGCGACAAGGAAATTTTTCTCGTTGCGCAGCTCGACCCGGGTGAGGACGATCCCGAGCGCGACGATCTTTACGACCTTGGCGTGATTGCCTCAGTGCTTCAACTCCTCAAGCTGCCTGACGGCACCGTGCGTGTGCTGGTCGAAGGCAAGCAGCGGGCCAAGCTCGAGGCGCTTGACGCCTCGGACAAGGCAGTGATGGCGACGGTGACCTTGCTGGACGACGTCGCTGACGAAAGCAAAGAAACTGCGGCACTGATGCGCTCGGTGCTGGATCAGTTTGAAAATTACGCGAAGCTCAACAAGAAAATGCCCTCGGAAACGGCGGTGCAATTGTCGCAGATTGAAGATGCCTCGCGCCTTGCCGACGCGGTCGCGGGCAATCTGAACATCAAGGTGGCAGATAAGCAGGCGTTGCAGGTTGAGCCTTCGCCGGCGAAGCGCCTAGAAATGGTTTTTGCCTTCATGGAAGGTGAACTTGGCGTGTTGCAGGTCGAGAAGAAAATTCGCGGCCGTGTGAAACGCCAGATGGAAAAGAGTCAGCGTGAATATTACCTCAACGAACAATTGAAGGCGATCCAGCGCGAGCTCGGCAATGACGGCGGCGAGAGCGGAGACGACCTTGGCGAGTTGCAGGAGAAAATCGATAAGCTGAAACTGTCGAAGGAAGCGCGCGCAAAGGCCCTGGGCGAACTTAAAAAGCTGCGCGCCATGGCCCCGATGTCGGCGGAAGCCACGGTGGTGCGCAATTATCTCGACGCACTGCTTGGCCTGCCGTGGGGCAAGAAGTCCAAGCTCAAAAAGGACATTGCCGCGGCGCAGGCGGTGCTTGATGCCGATCATTATGCCCTCGACAAGGTCAAGGACCGGATCGTTGAGTATTTGGCTGTGCAGGCGCGCACCAATAAGTTGAAGGGCCCTATCCTATGCCTCGTCGGCCCGCCGGGTGTGGGCAAGACCTCGCTCGGTCGCAGCATCGCGAAGGCGACGGGGCGTGAATTTATTCGCCAGTCGCTGGGTGGCGTGCGCGATGAAGCCGAAATCCGCGGCCACCGGCGCACCTATATCGGCTCGCTGCCGGGCAAGATTGCCACCAACCTTAAAAAGGCGGGAACGATGAACCCGCTGTTCCTGCTCGACGAGATTGACAAGCTGGGTCAGGATTTCCGCGGCGACCCAGCATCGGCGCTGCTGGAAGTGCTGGATCCTGAACAGAACGGCAAATTCCAGGACCATTATCTGGAAGTCGACATCGATTTGTCCGACGTGATGTTCGAGACGACCGCAAACAGCCTCAATCTGCCGCAGCCGTTGCTAGACCGGATGGAGATTATCCGGCTCGAAGGCTATACTGAGGACGAGAAGGTCGAAATTGCGCAGCGCCACCTGATCGCCAAACAGATCGAGGCACATGGGTTAAAGGCAGGCGAATTTGAACTGGCCGAAGACGGGTTGCGGGCGTTGATCCGCCACTATACCCGTGAAGCCGGGGTGCGTACGCTGGAACGCGAAATCGCGCGTTTGGCGCGCAAAGCGCTGCGCCGCATTCTGGAAGGCAAGGCCGAAACGGTTACGGTCACTGCCGAAAATCTGGCTGACTTTGCCGGGGTGCAAAAATTTCGGCACGGCATGGGCGACAAGGAAGACCAGATCGGTGCCGTCACGGGGTTGGCGTGGACCGAAGTTGGCGGCGAGTTGCTGACGATCGAGGCCGTTACTGCGACTGGCAAGGGTCAGGTGCGTACCACCGGCAAGCTGGGAGAGGTGATGACCGAATCAGTGCAGGCCGCGCTCTCCTTTATCAAGGCGCGCGCACCCAGCTATGGCATCCGTCCCAGCGTCTTTGCGCGCAAGGATCTCCATATCCACCTGCCCGAGGGCGCAGTGCCCAAAGATGGTCCGTCAGCGGGCATCGGGATGGTCACGGCAATGGTTTCGACGCTGACCGGCATAGCGGTGCGCAAAGATGTCGCTATGACCGGTGAAGTTACGCTGCGTGGGCGTGTGCTAGCGATTGGGGGGCTCAAGGAAAAACTGCTGGCCGCATTGCGAGGCGGGATCGCCACAGTGTTGATTCCACAGGAGAATGAAAAGGATCTGGCAGAGATCCCGGCCAATATCCGCGAAGGTTTGAAAATCATTCCCGTTAGCCATGTCGACGAAGTACTGGCGCTGGCTTTGGTGCAGCCGATGGTCCCCATCGAATGGACTGAGGCAGACGAGCTGGCGGCATCGCCTGTCGCAGGGTCGCCTAGCGAAGGCGACATTCCGATTCGTCACTAAGCGCTTGCTTTTGCTGCGATGCAACAAGAGGAAAAATGGCATTTATGCGACGAAATGGCGATTTTTTGCTTTGACAAAGCTATGGGAAAGGCCGTTAGTGCGCGCCCATGACAAAGATGTCATGAATCAGATTCAACGCCAATAAGGGGGTTCCCAAGGGATGAATAAGCAAGACCTGATCGCCACTGTCGCTGACGCCAGCGGCCTTACGAAGAGCGATGCGAGCAAAGCGGTGGAAGGCGTGTTTGATGCCATTACTGCCGCGCTGAAGAAGGGCGGCGAAGTCCGTCTGGTCGGCTTCGGAACCTTTTCGGTCAGCAAGCGCAAGGCGTCGACCGGTCGTAACCCGCGCACCGGCGAAACGATGACGATCCCGGCTTCGACCCAGCCAAAGTTCAAGGCTGGCAAGGCGCTGAAAGACGCTGTCAACTGATCTGATCGGCGAAGTCCGAAAGGAATGAAAAAGGGGGGTCGCGGTCACCAAGCTGCGGCCCCCTTTTTGAATCCGCGTTGTCGGGGGCAAACTGGGCATTGCAATTGGTTCGCCATAACCCTAAGGCGCGCGCCTGCAGCGCTTCTGGCCTGCGACGGGCGCGTAGCTCAGCGGTAGAGCACTCCCTTCACACGGGAGGGGTCACAGGTTCAATCCCTGTCGCGCCCACCATCCCCGCCGGGATTTTCCCGGATCCTGAATGCGGATCGTGCCGATGTCCGGCTGGACTGTCACAAAGCTGCGTTACCTATTCATGGGCCATTCAATGCGCTGCTGGCAAATCCCGCGCATGAACCGACCTATACTGCTTGCTGCTGCCTTGGGCGGAGTTGCGTTGATCGCCGCGCCCGCCGCTGCACGTGATGATCGTGAAGCGGAGTCGGCACGCGCCGCGGCAGAGCAGGGCCAGGTGCTGCCGCTGGGCCGGCTGGTGGCGATGGTGCAGGCACGCGCCCCCTATCGCGATATGGTCTATCTTGGCGGGCCGAAGTTTGACGAGCGTACGATGCGGTATGGCTTAAAGTTTTTGGATGGGAACAAAGTGATTGTGGTGTTCGTGGATGCGCGCACCGGCAAGATTGTCGGACGCCAGCCCTGAAACAGCGCCCCTTTTGCCGCCTGCGCTGCGATGCTACCCGTGAAATCAGCAACAAGCCGCCAGTGGCGGTGCGAAAGGTGAAGCGATGCGCATTTTGATTGTCGAAGACGAACCCACGCTTGGCCCCCAGCTTAAATCGACGCTGGAGCAGGCGGGGTATGCCGTCGACCTCGCAACCGACGGCGAGGATGGCCATTTTCTTGGGTCAACGGAGAATTACGACGCGGCAATTCTCGATCTGGGTTTGCCCGAGGTTGATGGGCTTACCGTTCTCGACCGCTGGCGCAAGGAGAAGCGCAACTTTCCCGTACTGGTGCTGACCGCGCGCGACAGCTGGTCGGATAAGGTGGCCGGGCTAGATGCCGGCGCCGATGATTATTTGGCCAAACCGTTTCAGACCGAAGAGCTGATTGCCCGTTTGCGCGCCTTGATCCGGCGCGCTTCCGGCAATGCATCAAGCGAATTGGTGGCAGGCGACGTACGGCTCGACACGCGGTCGGGCCGGGTCACGCTAGCGGGCCAGTCAGTGAAAATGACCGCGCAGGAATTCAAGTTGCTGTCCTATTTGCTTCATCACAAAGGCAAGGTGGTTTCACGTACCGAGCTGATTGAGCATATCTATGATCAGGATTTTGATCGCGATTCGAATACCATCGAGGTGTTTGTAACGCGCATTCGCAAAAAGCTGGGTGCCGATATCATCACTACTATTCGTGGTCTGGGTTATCAGCTTGACGACCCGCAGGGCTGATGCCCGAAAGCACCTCCACCAATAGCGGAGTCCTGGGCCGCGTCACCGGGCAGACCACAGGGTCGCTCAGCCGCCGAATGATCGGTATTGCGGCGCTGTGGATCAGCCTGTTGCTGTTGGGCGGAGGCTTCGCTTTGGATCGGGTCCTGACCGGGGCCATCACACGAAATTTTGATAGCGGGCTCGAATATGTTCTGCTGGCAATGATCCGTTCCGCAGAGATCGGGCCCGATGGCGAGGTACGGATGATCCAGCCGTTGGGTGACCAACGCTTTCTGGAACCCTATAGCGGGCTTTATTGGCAAATCAGCGGTAAGGGCCATGAACCTTGGCCATCGCGGTCATTGTGGGACCGGCGGCTGGTTTCCCCGGAAGAGCACCGGGACGATGGCTTGCATGTATACGACAGCAACCAGTTTATCGGCGAGGAACTGCGCATTCTGGAACGCAATGTACAATTGCCGGGCAGCGCCACCAGCTGGCGGTTTCAGGTGGCGCAGTCGCGTAGCGTCTTGGATGAGCAAATTCGGGCTGTGCGGCGAACACTTTATCCCAGCCTCGGCGCGTTGGGATTGGGTCTTATCGTTCTTGCTGCGCTCCAGACAATCTACGGTTTGTGGCCACTGCGGCACCTCCGGGCAGCAATTGCAGCCTTGCGGGGAGGAGAGGCAGCGCGCTTGGCGAGGCCCATGCCCCTTGAGGTGCAGCCAGTTGTTGACGAACTCAATGCGTTGTTGGCGCACAGCGAGAAGCAAGCCGAAGAAGCGCGAACGCATGCGGGCAATCTGGCGCATGCGCTGAAAACGCCGCTGGCGGTACTGGTGTCGAGCGCGACATCGGCGACCCCCGAGCTTGCCGAAACGGTGCAGCGCGAAGCTGCCACGATGAAAAGGCAGGTCGACCATCACCTTGCCCGCGCGCGCGTGATTGGACGTCGCGGTTCGGCGCAGGCGCGCTGTAATGTGTGGGAAAGTGTAAAGAGCGTCGAACGTGCGGTAGCCCGACTTTACCCGGACTTGCGCCTTGATGCGACCGGCGATGAGCGGCTTGAAGCGCGCGTAGAGCGACAGGATTTGGACGAACTGCTCGGCAACTTGCTCGAAAACGCTGCTAAATATGGTGGTGGCAGCGTTTTCGTTACCGTGGCCCGAGCGGAAGGCATGGCCGAAATCGCTGTTGAAGACGACGGTCCCGGGATTGCCCCAGCGGACCGGCTACGCATCTTTGATCGCGGCGTGCGCCTTGACAGTGCCAAGCCTGGCACCGGTTTGGGCCTTGCCATCGTGCGCGATGTTGCCGAGCTCTACGGTGGAAACATCCTGCTTGAAGATAGCGAGGATATGGGCGGGTTGCTGGTGCGGCTGCGATTGCCGGCGGGCTAGGTATCGCGCAGCCTTTCGTGGTGGCGGATGACTTCGTCGATAACAAAACGCAGGAATTTTTCGGAAAACTCGGGGTCCAGATTGGCATCGCGGGCCAGCTGGCGCAGACGCTCGATCTGCCGCTCCTCGCGCTGCGGATCGGCCGGGGGCAGGTCGAGGCGCGCTTTTAGCTCGCCTACAGCCTGGGTAATTTTGAACCGTTCGGCGAGCATGAAGACCAGTGCGGCATCGATATTGTCGATGCTCTGGCGATAACGCCCCAACTGGTCATCATTCATTGAAACCCTCCCTTGTCCCGATTGTCGTTGCCAAACAAGACCGCTCAAGGCAATGGCGAAGCCTATGAGTGCCGAAGTCCACCGCCTGCACGCCAACCGGCCACCGTCGCTTGACCCGATGCTCGCGCTGGTGGCAAACGACATGCACGAGGTTAACGCCGTCATTCTTGACCGCATGCAGTCAGAGGTGCCGCTGATCCCCGAGCTTGCAGGTCATTTGATTGCAGGTGGCGGCAAACGCATGCGGCCGATGTTGACGCTCGCCTGCGCGCAATTGCTTGACTATCCCGGACGTCGCCACTGTAAATTGGCCGCTGCTGTCGAGTTTATCCATACCGCGACATTGCTGCACGATGATGTGGTTGATGGATCGGATTTGCGGCGCGGCAAGCAAACGGCCAACCTGATCTGGGGTAACAGCGCCAGTGTTCTGGTCGGTGATTTCCTATTTAGCCGCGCGTTCGAACTGATGGTCGAGGACGGCTCGCTCAAAGTACTCAAAATCCTCTCTCGCGCCTCGGCGGTGATCGCCGAGGGCGAAGTCAACCAGCTGTCAGCGCAGCGCCGGGTTGAAACCAGCGAGGACCAATATTTGGCGATTATCGGTGCAAAGACCGCCGAGCTGTTCGCCGCGGCCAGCAAGATTGCGGCTGTCGTTGCCGAATGTGATGAGGCGACCGAGGCGGCGCTCGATGCTTATGGCCGCAATCTGGGGATCGCTTTCCAGCTGGTTGACGACGCCATCGACTATGTTTCGGATGCCGCCACTATGGGCAAAGGCGTTGGTGACGATTTCCGCGACGGCAAGGTGACGCTGCCGGTTATATTGGCGCATGCACGAGGCGATGCCGAGGAACGTGAGTTTTGGCGTCAGGCGATGATCGGTCACAAGGCATCGGATTCCGATCTGGCGCATGCGAAGGCGTTACTGACCAAACATGACGCCGTGACCGACACGCTGGCACGGGCCCGCCACTATGGCCAGCGCGCAGTGGATGCGCTCGGCGGCTTCCGCCCGAGTCAGGCGCGCGCGGCGCTGACTGAGGCCGTCGCCTTCGCGGTTGCACGCGCTTATTGAGTGATGACCAGCGTTGCAGCAGAGCTGCCGATCATGGCGGTGCTGCCGCAATTGTTGGGTGCGCTTTCGATCCGTCCCAATGCAGTGCTGATAGCGCCGCCCGGCGCGGGCAAAACCACGCGCGTCGCGCCCGCGTTGCTAGACCAACCATGGGCCGCCGGTGCAATCTGGCTGCTCTCGCCGCGTCGCCTTGCGGCGCGCGCTGCTGCTGAGCGCATTGCCGAGGAATTGGGCGAGGCAGTTGGCGGGCGCGTTGGTTATGCGACGAGGCTCGACAGCAAAGTGGGTGCGGATACCCGGCTGTTGGTGATGACGCACGGGTTGTTTCGTAACCGTTTGCTGGCGGACCCCGAGTTGACCGGCGTGTCGGCAGTGCTGTTCGACGAAATCCATGAACGTAGCCTCGACAGTGATTTTGCGCTGGCGCTAGCAATCGATGCGCAGCAGGGGCTGCGGCCTGATTTGCGCTTGCTGGCAATGTCGGCCACGCTGGACGGGACGCGTTTTGCCGGTCTCCTAGGCGGGGCCAGCGTGATCGAAAGCAAGGGGCAGTCTTTTCCGCTCAAACTGCGTTATCTTGGGCGCCGGGTAGAGCAGCCACTGCCCGAAGCCATGGTGGGGGCCGTCCGGCAGGTCCTCGCTAATGGCGAGCCAGGCGATATACTCGCCTTCCTGCCCGGTGCTGCGGATATCGAACGGACGGCGGAGCGTGTGGACGCGGCAGGGTTGCGGCTGGTCGTGCACCGGCTGCATGGGCAGATTGATCCGGCAATACAGCGTGCCGCACTGGCACCAGATGGTGCCGGTCGGCGCAAGCTAATCCTGGCGAGCAGCATTGCCGAAACCAGCCTGACCATTGACGGGGTGCGCATCGTTGTCGACAGCGGATTGGCGCGTCGGCCGCGGCTCGACCGCGACGCCGGGATGACGCGGCTCGTAACCGAGAGGGCGAGCCAGGCTGCCGCCACTCAACGCGCAGGACGTGCGGCGCGGCAAGCTATGGGGATTGCCTATCGGCTGTGGGAAGAAGCAGCGACGGCTGGCATGCCGCCGTTCGACCCGCCTGAAATCCATGAGAGCGACCTGATGCCGGTCGTACTCGACTGCGCCAGCTGGGGCATTGTTGATCCGCGTCAATTGGCTTGGCTTGACCAGCCCAGCCCAGCGGCGGTGGACGATGCCAGGAGCAGATTGGAGGCGATCGGTGCACTTGGACCCGATGGCCGCATTACCAAACACGGAAAGGGATTGGCGGCCATTCCGTTGCCGGTGCCATTGGCGCATATGTTGGCGATTTCGAAGGATGAACGTGCCGCAGAGTTGGCGGTTATGCTGACCGAGCCAGGATTGGGCGGGCGCAACGTTGACCTGGAGCAGCGCTGGAATAGCTGGAAATCCACACGCGGCGAACGTGCTGAAGGGGCGCGACGGCTGGCCAAGCGGATTGCGAAGCATAGCAGATCGGGCAATGCGCCGAGCCAAAATGCTTGCGACTGGAGCGTTGGTGCGCTGCTCGCGCTGGCCTGGCCCGACCGTGTGAGCCAGCGGCGAGGAGGTTCGCGCGGCGACTATCTTAGCGTCGGCGGGCGTGCCTTTCGCCTGGACCCCACTGATCCGCTCGCCGGCCAAGAATGGCTGGTTGTTGCCGATGCACAAGGCCGCGCCGATGGTGCGCGCATATTGGCAGCAGCAGCAATTGAGGCGGCGGAAGTCGAAGCCATATTCGCTAATCGAGTTGCCGAGCAAACCATCTGCCGCTTTGATGCGGCTGCTGACCGGGTCGATATCGTCTCCGAGCGCCGCTTGGGTGCAATCAGATTGGCAACGCGCCGGGCCGAGCGCAATGCGGCGGTGTTGGCTGAGGATGTTGCCGCGCGGCTCGACTTTGTGCGCGCGCAGGGCCTGACGGTGATTGGTTGGGGCGAAAGCGCGCTGGCGCTGTGTCAGCGCGGGCATTTCGCTGGAATCCAAACCCTTAGCGATGCAGCCTTGCTCGATGGCCTTGATGACTGGCTCGCGCCAGTGCTCGTGCGCACGCGCGGATTGCGCGATTTGCCTGACAGCGTGCTGGCGGATGCCTTGTTGGGGCGGTTGGATTGGAGCGAGCGCCAGGCACTCGACCGAATCGCGCCTTCGCATTTCATTTCGCCCACGGGCGCACGCCATGCTATCGACTATGGCGCGGAAGGCGGGCCCATGGTCACCCTTCGCGTGCAGGAGCTGTTCGGGCTGGCGACCCATCCAACGGTTGGCCAGCCGCCAGTGCCCCTCGTGCTGGCGTTGACCTCGCCCGCGCATCGCCCCATCCAGCTGACCCGCGACCTGCCGGGATTTTGGCTGGGCAGTTGGCGCGACGTGCAGCGCGAGATGAAGGGGCGCTACCCCAAGCATAGCTGGCCCGATGACCCGGCGAACGCGCGGGCTTCGACGATGACCAAGGCAGCGCAGGCGCGGCGCGATGGGGCGACGTGAATCCGCTTTGCACCGCCTCCCCAC
>JANRIY010000004.1:0-97630 GCA_033764495.1 Sphingopyxis sp.
ACAAGGAGGAGGGGTTTTCCGCGCCCCGTGCGCGTGTAGTGCATTGTCATGTAATGGTAACGCCTCACACCGACTTATGGGCCCGTGGATGGCTATATTGCCAAAGGTGAGGCCAAGAGCGGACGTTCCGCTTCCGGCCCAATTCCAGCCATTATGACGAGACGAATTCCCTGATACGCACTGCGGCGGCTTTCAGGCGACCGTAACCGCTCTATAAACGACCGCGATTGGGGTGGTTTGCGGAATGTCCGGTTTCAAACCAAGGAATTGGCAAATCTGCTGATAGCGCACTGCGCTGCGATGACGTCTTGCGCGCCGATTCCGACAAGTTTTGCGATGACGATATCATCCTGTGACCGTCGACCGAGGACTTTCCCCGAAATGACCTCTCCAAGCTCGGCGGCAACAAGCTGATCAAGACTGTGGCCAGCCTTGATCGCATGAAACACGTCACCATTGGCTGCAGCGGTTTCGCGAGCATCGACAAAAACACGCGCGCGCAACAAAGCGGTAGGGTCCAGCTCGCATTTCGTCGGATCATCAGCGCCAACGGCGATAACCAGCTGGCCCGGCTTCAGCCATTCACCTTGCACGATCGGCAGGCGCGAAAGCGTAGCGGTAACTAGCACATCGGCAGCACGGGCTGCAGTTTCGACGTCAGGAGCAACCTCGCAAGCATTCAGCGACAATTCGATCTTCAATCGCGCCGCCAATGCCGCCGCCTTGGCCGGATCACGCCCCCAGATGGACAATCGCTTAAAGGGTCGCTCATGATGAACGGCCAGCGCTTGCAAATATGCCTGCGTCCCAGTTCCTAGTACCGAAACTGTCTCCACCCTTTCCGGCGCGAGCCACCTTGTAACCAGCGCACCGGTAGCCGCGGTGCGAATATCCGAAAGATAGTGCTCGTCGGCGATGATCGCTCGTGCATGGCCGGTGCGACTATCTAACACGGCAACGAAACCGCCTTGTGGTCGGCCTTCGCGAGCATTGACCGCAAACCATGGCGCGATCTTGACGATATGGATGTCGAACCCGCGCAATGCGCCGGTCTTCACATAAACATCACCCTCCTCGGGTGTGTCGGCGGGAAACATGACAATGAGCCCGTTCTGCGCCTCGCCCGCGCTTGATTGGCGAAACGCCTCGGCCATTGGATCGATCAAGTCCTGAAAGCCAATGACAGCGCGCAATTCGGTTGCGCTAATCATGCGCGGCGCAGTCATACTTTGACCATTGGGTCTGCAAGCAGCAGTTGATGATGCTGGACGGTCCGATCAGGATCCAGGTCGAACGCTTCATCTTCTGGATAGAGGACAGCAGTTTCCGGCGCTTCCCCAGCATAGGCGCGGATCGCATCCATATCGATCCAGAGCGAAACGAGACTGAAAACCGCCACATCGGCATCGTCCCTGCGCCAAAGGCGAACATCGCAGCATCCTGAATTTTTGCGATAATCCGCAACACCGGTTGCCAGAAGATGTGCATGAAAGTCCTCCGCATTGGCCACAGGAACGCGGCCTGTCCAAGTCCGTACGATCATGACTGCATCACCGGTGCCTGGTTCAGCGTGCCCATACCAACGACAGCGACACGACCACCAATCTTGACCGACAGACCGCCGGCATGAGATCGGTCGACACGGACATCGAGCGCGCTTGGCCGCCCGGCAAAACGGCCTTGTGCTAGCGTGAAAGTCTCATTGGCAGGCGCAAGGCCGTGCTTGATGCAGTAGGCTGCCACCACGCCCGCCGCGCTTCCGGTTGCAACATCCTCGATGACGCCGTCATTGTTCCAGTGGCGGATTTCCCTTGCGTGCGGATCGAGCAACACGGCAAACTGCGCGCCTAAGCTGTTGAGCAGGCCTGTCAGATCATGAGCTATGCGTGCCTTGCCGATCCGTCCAGCTTGCAGTGGGACGACCAGATATCGAAGGCCGGTGCTTGCGACTTCGAGCGGAATAGCGGGATCGAGATCGGCCTCAGCCAGCAAAAAGGCACGCGCCACTTGCGTCCGGTCTTCCGCAAGCCCGAGAAAGTCGGCCGAGCCGGCATCGAGTAGTGCCGCATATTGCCCCCCAGCACCTTCTACATTGATGGAAACATGGCGGCCTGAAAGATCGAGTGTCCATGCCCCAGGGTCCGATGCGCCATGCAGATGTTCAAGCGCTGCCGCAGCGCCGATCAGTGGATGCCCGGCAAAGGGAAGTTCCTCGAACAAATCGAACACCCGAGCGCTAACCAAGCCAGGGGTTCCAGTCGGCTGCAAGAAGATCGCTTCGAATTGCCGCAACTCCTGCGTGATCGTCAGCATCTGCGCAGCCGACAAATCCGGCGCGTCATAGAAGACAGGAAGGCTGTTTCCGCCATAAGGCGCAGGGGTGAAGACATCGACGTGCAGATAATCGAGGCTGGGCATATCTGGTCCTAAAGATTGATCGCAAGGTCGGTCGCGAGGCGCCTCAGCGCGTCTTCATCGCGGCGATAAAAGGTCCACCCCTTCTTGCGCGTTGCGATGATCAGGCCTGCATCAACCAGAAGCGTCAGATGGCGCGAGGCTGTTGCAGCAGCAATGCCGAGGCGATCACGGATGAAATCGGCGCAAATCCCATCCATGATTGGATCGCCATCGACCTGTGGCGGAAAATTCTCGGTAGGCTTCTTCAGGTCGGCAAGGATCGCCAGCCTGACCGGGCTGGCTATAGCCTTCAATCGCTGCAGCAATTCCGATTCGCTATTTCGCATAAATACGAAATAGTCGGTATGGCAACCTTTGTCGAGGCCGTGCTTAACCGGCTCCTCGCCCTTGCTGGAATGACAGCTTCTGGGGTCTTTCCCCGATTAAGCTGAACGGCCGAACTGGGGTCGGTTCCAGAAGGGCAGGAAATTTTTGCGAGCCGGGCAAAGCTGCCATGCCGCTTTCGGGACCTCACACTGGCCGCGCTCGTGGCCGGATGTGGGTGGGGTACTGACTGTCTGCTATCAGCTCGAGCTGTAGCAGTAGCTGCCAATTTCGTTTGAAAGTAGCCTCCCGGCTTCTGTGCAAGGGTGAGCCGACTCTCTACATTCCGGACGCGTGAGCCGCGGCTCCGAGGCAATCCCTCATAGGCGATCAATCTCTCCAGCCACGCTGCCAGGAGCACTCGTGTACAGGCCGCGCATGTTCGCGAGTTTGGCAGTATTTACAAGGTGTTGTGACCACATCCACCTGTTTTCCAGGTCGACGTCAGAGAAATTATGAATAGCTTCAAGTACGCTTTCGTCAAAACACACCGGCTGATCAAACTTGACTGATCTCAACCAATCCGAGCCAAATCGCTTATCAGTTATCCGCACGGTTGTGCGCGATGTATCTATAACCGATAAGCTTCTCATCGGCATACAAAACCAAAAAGTTACGTTCCGATCTCGCGCGCGCACGGAAACAGGCCTACTCTCGACAGAATTTGGGTCGAGTGTCTCGATCAACGATGCGAGGCCGTCCGACAGAATGAATGCGCCAGTTCCTGTCGAGTAGAAATCGACCAGTTTGCCCGCCTTGCGGCTGAAGGCTAGGTCCGGCTCGACGACGTCCCACACGCCAATGCGGGGCTTTTCGCGAGATCCGGACCACGGAAGCTCTTGAAACGCCGGACGATTTTTCCATTCAATCGATGTGCCATAATCATGATTGTAATGTACATCGACGAACGGGGTTTGTGAGGTTTCAGAAACGACAGCTGGAAAGCATTTCGACGTGCCAACCGGCACGTCAGCGAGCAGCTCCGGGATTGAACGAAAAGCAATCGCCATGTGAGCAACACTAAGAGATTTCTTAACAGCGCAAAAGAGCACGACCTATTTTATCCGCTCGTATGGGATTGTCCCCTTGTCTGCGCCTTGAACGGCCAACCGGAAGTCCGAGAAGGGGTTAGTTGCAGAAAGGCGGCCCTTAGCGCGAAACTGGCCAAAGCTGCTTGATAAGCATCAGGTGAGCGCCTCGCTGCTGGGAATGGCCGGGCTTGGGGTGGGGTGCTGTCGTCAGAAATCGACCGCGTAGCTTCTCAACTATGCAGAAATTTGCGCAAGCGAACGGACAGCCGTTGCAACAGAACAAATCGCTTTGCTAGTCGCGGCCCAAAGGCGCCTGAGATTCCCAAGGCCGCGCTGGGAACAAGCCTCGCGAAGAAGAGCGTTACGAGAATGGCGAGCGGATGAATCTCGACCATGGCGCAGGCCAAGACGGTCAGTCGCGGGGTCCATGGCAGAAGCGCGATCGCCGCAAGATACCACAGTCCATGAAGGCGAAGGTAACGAGTAATCTCCGACACAGCATCGACCGCCTCGTCGGCTCCAGCAAAACCGGCCGCTGTAACCCCGATAAACTGCACCGCGTAAGCAATTGCCATTCCGCCCGAAGCTGTGCCTGCCGCGAAGGCCAAGGCAAAGATCGGCCAACGACGGGGTGATAGGGCCGACAGGCCGGCAAGCAGCAGCTGGTTCGGCATGACCGGCACGAAGAAGTCGGCAGCAGGAAAGGCCGCGACGACGGGAGGTAGCCAGGAACGATCGGCATGGCGCACTACCCATTGGCTCAATCGCATACGCAGCGCCGGACGGGGCACCTTATCCATTGCGCATGATGCCGTAACCCAGCCTGGGCGAAACGCGCATGATGGCGCGCAGCAGGCGGGTTTTGCCGACATCGATGATGGGGCGATCGCGCTGCATACCCCGCACGATCTGCCTTGCGCATTCTTCTGGAGTGATCTTGCCGCTACCTCGCCCCCGCGTCATGTCCGTATCGACCATTGGCGGAAGCGCTTCGAAGATTGTCAGATTGGATGCTCGGCTGCCCGCCTGATACCGCAGGGTCCGAGTGTAGCTGCCGAGCCCTGCCTTGGTTGCGCAGTAAACCGGAGATGATTGTTTGGGTGCCAAGGCCAGACCGGACGTGATGTTGCAGATTGCCGCATGGCGATGCCGCAGCAGAAGCGGCATCAGATACAAGCTAAGAAGCACCGGCGAGGTGAAATTGAGCTGTATCTCCCGTTCGAAGGCTGGGGCGTTTTCCTTGGCATCTGGCGCGACACAATCGCCAAGCATCTGTTGGCCCGCGTTGTTGACCAGAACCGAACAGTCCGGATGCTCGGCGGTCAGCACATGGGCCAGCATCTTGGCACCGTCGGGCTCGGCAAGATCAACGCTGATGAAATTTACCAAGGCGCTCCCGATCATGTCGGGCAGGTCGCCCCTGCTTCGGCCGGCGACAATGATGGCTGCTGCGTCAAGCTGTGCAAACTCATGACATAATGCGCGCCCAATTCCGCGGCTGCCGCCTGTGATGCAAATTGTCCGTCCACGAAACTGCATTGCGTCTGATCCTTTTTCAGTATGCACTGCTGATGACCCAAACGCAGGGTTGAGCAATTGACCGAGGTTCAGTGACCGACGAAAGTTCCGCAAGCCGCTTTGCCGCGATGCTGGAAGAGCGCGCCCGCAATCTCGGAGAATGGCGCGAGCGAAGTGTCGTGGCCGGGTTGGGTGTGTTCGAACCTCAGGCCGAAAACGTCCGGGTATTCATCCTCACAGCAGGCCTCGTCAAACTCTACTATCCTGTCGCCAATGGCGAAGAATGGACCAAAAGCTACATCGCCGATCGTGGCGTGTTCGGCCCGACGTCGATCGAGGCACCGGTCATTCAATTCGGCGCAAAAGCGATCGAAGACTGCTGCATTGGAATGGTCCGCCTGACCTGGCTTGCTAGGCAATTGGGGGAGGATGTTGCCCTATTGGGCGCGTTGGGCCAATTCCAGACTTGGCTATTCGAGCGCAAACGCCAGCGTGAAGAGGACTTGCTATGCCGTGCCGTTGAAGAGCGGTATCTCGCCTTTGTCCAAGGAGAAGCTGCGCTTGCCGCTCGCCTCGAGCAGCAGGAAATCGCTGCATACCTTCGGATCACCCCAGTGGCCTTGAGCCGAATTCGTCGTCGCCTGAAGCAGCGAGGCCGATTGTTGCCAGGTGTTTAGTCACTTGGACTGCCTCGAAGTCTCCACAAGCTTGATGTCTGTATGGGGTTGAAGCGAGAATTTCGGCTTTCAGCGAAAACCCTGCCGAAGCTGTCCGACAGGTATGAGGCGACCGTAGCCGCTCTCGGAACGGCCGCAATTGGGTGGAAAGCGGACGTTCACACCTAGTCGCTGGTCGAACCGGCAATGATGGTGAGCTTCTGTTGGGCCGGGATGTAGATGCTGAACAGGAAGACTCCCCACCATTCCATTCCTGCCTCAAAGTAATCCGATACCTCTGGAAGCTTCGGGCTAGTCCAATCGCATATGTCGCCCTTGTGCGTCGGCGGGAGGATGAAGTCTCTTACCTCCTCGAAGACGGACTGAATCTCGCTTGGCCGCCCGTTAAGCCCGTAGGGTGAATTTGAGAAGGCATAAGCAAACTCGCCTCCCGCACCAGCCTCTGGGACCGGGGCTCCTCCTGACATGATCTTCACGCGGTCTAGCTCCTTGAGCTTCGGGTTGTGCAACTGGGTCCCGTCAGCGGTCGTGTAGTCGCCGATCTTCAGCAGCATTCCGCTTTCCAGATCATACCACTCCCCGAAAAATGACCGTTCTCGCAGCCGCCTGCACCCCAATGTGCGCAGTCTCTCAGCGTCGAAGTGGCGAGCGTCGAACAATGCCTGCGACATCGCTGAGAGGACATCCTCCTCTGTGCTGCCTGCGTCTTCGAACACAGCAAAATCGAGTGCGCCCAACATCTTTCGATAGCGCTTGAAGGCGGGCGGGAGCTTCTCCATCGGTCGCATTGAGACACTAAACGCCAATGACGGAATGTCGGCAATGGGGTCGTTTCGAGAAATTCCGCTTTCGGCCAGATTGGCGCGATAGCTGCCATTCCAGTTTTAGGGTTCCGCATGACCATGTCGAACGACCGTAAGGGGGTGGAAAGCTGCCGTCAGTCCGCAGTCACATCGTAATCCGATACGCGGCCCGCTTCATCCAAGTCGATTACGAGCCACTCGTGATCGATCGGCATGTATTCCGTTGGGCCTAGAACGTAAATCATGTCCCAGTCATCCCACTTGTCAGTAGGTGTAGGTTCGCCGAGCAACTCAATCACCTGCGCGCGGTGCATGCCTTTAAGCGAATGTTGAGCAAGGAGAGTGTCCACCATCCCTACGCGGTCTCTGGTCGATAGGTCAGCATTCTTCCACCGATCACTGTCGAACGTGCCGTTTGGCGAGCATCCGAAAAGCAGAAGCGCTGATAGGAAAATCGGTGTTCTCATCGGCTCAACATGCTCGACCCAACAAATGTCCGCAATGGGGTCGGTTGCGGAAAGTCGGCTTTCCCGGCCATCTGAGCTGAGAGCAGTCAGTCTGTTACCGGCCCACGTCCGGTCAAAGTCATCCGGCCGCGAAATCACGAGCGAGCCTGATGAAGGCTTGAAATGCTGCAGAAGAATTACGGCGATTGGAATAATAGAGGCACAGCGGGTCCAGCGGCGGTGTCCAATCTTCGAGGATGCGCATGAGCCGTCCCGCCGCGATATCCTCCCGTACGTCAGACTCCATGAAGTAGCCGATCCCCACGCCGTTTATGGCCGCGATCCGAGCTAGGGATGCCTCATCGAGAGTGATAGGGCCGTCAACATCGAGCTGCAATTCATCGCCGCGTTTCGCGAACCGCCACCTCAGTAACGCGCCATTTGGGAGCCGCACCCTAAGGCAGGGGTAAGTCATCAACTCCTGAGGCACCTGTGGGATTGCCCTATTCTCGAAAATCGCAGGCGACGCGACCACCGCGATGCGGCGCTCCTGACTCAGAGGGATCGCTATCGCATCGCTCGGCACCAGATCCCGGCTTCGCACGCCCAGATCGAAACCGGCGGCTACGACATCGATGAGGCGTCCTTCAGTGACGATATCGATATGAACCTGCGGGTAGCATTCCAGGTAGGTCAGGACGAGCGGCGCCATGATCTCGCGAGCGGCCGTCGCGAATGCGTTGATGCGCAAAGTTCCGGATGGCGCTTCCTGCTGTGATCGCGCGGCATCCATCGCCTTCTGGATGCCTTCGAACGCGGGCTTGATCTGAGCCACGAAGATTCGGCCGGCATAGGTGAGCGAGACGCTGCGCGTGGTGCGGTTGAACAGCCGGACTGCCAGCTCGCGCTCGAGCTTCTGTACGGCGTTGCTAATCGCCGTGGTCGATATACCGAGTTCAAGCGCGGCTGCACGGAACGAACCGCATCGGACAATGGCCAGAACCGCCTCGAGCTCCATCAAGGAATGCCGTAACATTGTCCCGCCTTCCGTGACACACTATCTCGATTTGTCTCGATTATCAGGCGAAAAGTCCATTGCTAAATTGTCCTCGTCACAAAGCCGAGGAGATGAGCATGTCACTGAAACTACCTGCGCCGATTGCCGACTATATCGAGGCCAACAAACGCCTCGACCTAGATGACATGATGAAGCACTTCGCGCCCGACGCCGTCTTCACGGACAACGGCAAGGATTTCGTGGGTAAGGCCGCGATCTGCAAAATGCTAAAGGAGGAAGCCATCGCCGTGAAGGCAATCTTCGAGCCCGACACTTCCCGGGAAGTGAAAGGCGACATCGTACTCGAAGGGCCAGCTCATGGTGAGTTTCCCGGCAGCCCACTCCGCTTCACCTATCGTTTCAAGATGGTAGGGAATGCTATCCAGACATTGGAGACAACGGTATGGGCATGACCGCAGATCCGAGCGAGTTTGCCCGCAAACGTGTCCTCGTCAGCGGCGGCACAAAGGGCCTAGGCCGTGCTACGGTCGAGCGCTTCCTAGCTGGCGGTGCCAGTGTTATCACAGCCGCCCGCGCGATCAGGGATACAATCAAGGGCGTCGAATATGTTCAGGCGGACCTGACCACCGTAGAGGGGAGTGAAGCGCTGGCTAAAGCGGCGATCGAGCGCCTCGGTGGCATCGACATCGTCGCGCATGTAGTCGGTGGCTCCTCTTCCCCTGCGGGCGGCTTTTCTGCGCTGACCGACGAGCATTGGTTGGCCGAGTTGAACCTCAACCTACTCGCGACGGTCCGTCTCGATCGCTTGCTAATTCCGCAGATGATCGAACGCGGCGCCGGTAACGTAGTGCACGTCACTTCGATCCAATCGATTCTCCCGCTGCCAGAATCCACGACCGGCTATGCGTCTGCCAAGGCCGCACTGCGAACCTACAGCAAGTCGATCTCGAAGGAGATTGGACCCAAGGGCGTACGGGTCAACGCCGTGTCGCCGGGTTGGATCATAACCGACTCGACTGCGGATTTTCTTAAGTTGCTGCAGGATGCAAGTGGCGGCACCATCGAGGATGCTCGCCAGTCGGTGCTCGACGCATTGGGCGGGATACCGATTGGGCGGGGTGCCAAGTCTGAAGAGGTCGCCGATCTTATCGCGTATCTGGCGTCCGATCGAGCCGCGGCGATTCACGGCGCCGAGTTCATTATCGACGGCGGGACGGTTCGAACGGTCTGATACTGCGGCCCATACAGGAACGGCCTGGCGATGCCCGACACTTCATTCCGCGCGCGCTGCAGCTGGGCTGAGGGCGACCCGCTGATGTGCGACTACCACAATACCGAGTGGGGCGTTCCGCGGCGGGACCCGCGGATGCTCCGGGAAGTGCTCATGCTGGAGGGCTTCCAGGCGGGCCTTTCCTGGATCACCATTCTACGCATGAGAGACGGCTTTCGTGCCGCATTCGCGAACTTCGATCCGGTGAAGGTCGCTACATTCGGCGAGCGGGTGCTGTGAGACCAATCGCAATGCGTCTCAGTTTGGTATGACAGCACCCTTCGGGTTCATGACCTCGACGTGCGCTATTTCTGTGGTAGTGTGATTTGCACAACCAATCCGCATTGGTCCATTCGCCGCGCTATCTTTATCAGGCCGCGATGCGCGTCTACGCCCTGCTTGGCAATAGCGAGTCCGAGGCCTACGCCGCCGGTTTCACGACTTCGCGACTGTTCAGCTCGAAAAAAGGGTTCGAATGCGCGTGCAATATCGGCATCGCTCATTCCTGGCCCCTCGTCAGCCACTTCGATTTGCGCAGCGGTCGCGTCGGCGCGCAAAAACACTTCGGCCTTTTTGCCATGCGTTACAGCGTTGCCAATGACATTTGTCAGCACACGCCGAAGCAAGATCGGATCCGCTGAGATGATCGAGGGCTCGCCGGCATGCAGAACTGCCTCACTGCCGCGATCGGTAAAGTCATCAACGATGCTTTCTAGCAAGGCGCGTAGGTCAACTTTCACGCGGACAGGCTGCGCCGTCTCGCTGCTAACGAAATCCATGGTGGAGCCAATCATCGCATCCATTTCGGCAATTTCAGCCGCCACTTTGTCGCGGTTGGTGATTGGCTGGTCGGCAAGCAGAAATGACAGTCGCGCAAGCGGTGTCCGCAAATCGTGCGCAATGGCTGCAAGCATTGCGGTACGCTCATTGATTTGTGATCGGATACGTGCCTGCATCTGGTTCATGGCATGCGCAGCTTGCTGCACTTCACGCGGACCCCCGACTAAAACTTCTTCATAGGCGCCGTCACCAATTCGGTTCGCGCTTTCGCCAAGTGCGCTAATTGGCGCCGCCAAACGCCTGCTAAACCACCACGTTAGCGGCAGCATCAGCACCAGCGCCAAAAATATGCCCTTGGCTATATTGAGATACCATCGCGGCACTTCCGGACTTCGGCTCGCAACGCGCCAACGCCCATCCGGTAAGCGCATTGCCGCGCGAAATTTGCCAAACATCAATGGACTGAAGCGAATATCATTTTCATACTGGGCAGCCGACCGCAGGACATCAGTCTCATATTTGCGCCGTGCTACATCGAGCTGACGGCCGGCAAAGTCACCGGTAGTCTCTCCAAAGCGCAGGCGAACGTCAGCAACATTGACATTAGTCTGCCGGGCAATACTGCGACTCACCAACCTCGCTGTTTCGCTGTCCTCGGCAACAAATCCAGGCTCGCTGAGCGTTACTACCTTAATGGGCGCACCTTGCGGGGCATGAGGTTGACCCGTCAATGCGCGGGCAACGTCCAGAGAGGTTACAGGGAAATCGAACGGAACCGCAGTCGTAGCCACTACCGCCATGCTGGCAACGGCCAGCAGCACGGCGCCACTCAACGCAAGCAAGAAACTTGACCGGAAGATTGACCCGGTAGCCAACGCCTTCATCGCAACATCACTTTGGGCACAAACATATAGCCCTCTTGTCGGATCGTCCGGATAAATTCGACACTACTGCGGTCCGAGAGTTTTCTGCGCAATCGACTCACCTGCGAATCGATCGCGCGATCAAAAGCTTCGCTTTCAGAAGAGCGGTATAGTTCAAGCAGCTGGTCCCTTGTAAGTGTCCGCTGCGGATGCTCGGCAAAGACGCGAAGCAGCGCGAATTCGCCATGTGACAGCGACACCATGACATTGTCGGGGTCTATGAGCACCGAGCGCACAAGATCGAGACGCCAGCCTTCGAACACATAGGTGGTCCCAGATCGAGCAGTGCTGCGGGTCAGCTGGCGCCGCCGCATTACTGCACGGATGCGTGCCACCAATTCGCGCGGCGAAAACGGTTTCGGCAGATAATCGTCTGCACCCACCTCGAGTCCGACAATGCGGTCGGTTTCGCTGCCGAGAGCCGACGCAATGATAATACCGACATCGGGCAACCCGGCGAGGCTGCGGGCAATTGATAGCCCGTCCTCGCCCGGCATCATGATGTCGAGCACCACCAAATCGGCACCTTCGCGCTGCAAAATTTGCCGCAGCGCCCAGCCATTTTCGGCCGTTGAGACCCGAAAGCCATGCTGCTGAAGATAGTCGGCAGCGAGCGCGCGCAATTTGGCATCGTCGTCGACGACGATCACATGCGTGGGCGCGATGCCGCCGCTGTCGGGCAGGTCGTCAGTCATAGCGGAGTGCATCGATAGGGTTGAGGCGCGCGGCACGGCGAGCGGGGAAATATCCAAAGATAACGCCGATCATCGCCGAGAAAAAGAAGCTGAGCAGGTTGATCTGAAGATCGAAGATGAACGGCAAGCCCAGCAGCGGTGCCGCGACAAGGCAGGCGATGAGGGCCAGGACAATGCCCATCACCCCGCCCAGACAGGACAGCACGATCGCCTCGACCAGAAACTGCAACAGCACCTCCTGCCCCAAGGCACCGATGGCCAGGCGAATGCCGATCTCGCGCGTGCGTTCGGTGACGCTGACCAGCATGATATTCATAATGCCGATGCCGCCGACCAGAAGGCTGACCCCGGCCACGGCGCCGACCAGGGCGGTTAAGGTGCCGACGGTGCCCGACACGGTATCCGAAATCTGCTTGGCGTCGAGCACACTGAAATTGTCGCTCTGGTCATCGCGCAGGCCGCGCCGCTCGCGAAGCAATGCGGTCAGCGATTTGCGGATCGTGGCGCCGTCCCACGCGGGATCGGTCCCAACCATGATGGCGCGGATATCTTGATTGCCGGTCATCTGGCGCTGCACCGCCTTGATCGGCATGATGACGGTGTCGTCCTGATCATTGCCGAAACTGCCTTGGCCGCGCGCCTCGAGCACGCCGACGACGGTGCAGCTGATGCCCTTGATGCGGAAGGCCTGCCCTATGGGATCAACGGTCTGGAACAGGTTGTCCACAATAGTTTGGCCGATGACGCACACGCTCTTGCCCGCCTGTTCCTCCTCTGGCGCGAACACGCGGCCGCGCGCGACGCCCCATTTCTGCGCGATGAAATAACCGTTGCTGGTGCCGCTGATGGTGGTGGTCCAGTTTTGCGCATTGCGGATCGCCGAGCCGCTGGTCTGAGCCAGCCCCGCGACCGCCGTCACTCCACCAATCTGTTCGCCGATCGCCTCAACATCGGCGGATTTGAACGGTGGCGGAACCTCACCGCTGTTGCCGCCTGGCCCGGCATTCTGCCCGGGACGCACCTGCAGCACATCCGAGCCGAGTGCTGAAATGGACGTCTTGATGGCCTCGGTCGCGCCATTGCCCAGCGTCACCATGGTGATCACCGAAAACACGCCGATGACGATGCCCAATACGGTTAGGAACGAGCGCAGCACATGGCGGCGAATTTCACGGAAGGCGAGCAAGAAGGTGGTACCGAGCATCAGCGCCGTTCCGCGTCCGCCACGACGCCGTCCTTGAAGCGGATAGTGGTTCGACCATAGCTTGCCATTTCGGCTTCGTGTGTCACCATCAGCACGGTGATACCCATGTCTTGGTTGAGCCGGGTGAGCAACTGCATGATTTCAACCGAACGTTCGCTGTCGAGGTTGCCGGTAGGTTCGTCGGCGAGCAACACCGCCGGTTCGGTGACGATGGCGCGTGCGATGGCGACGCGTTGCTGCTGGCCGCCCGACAGCTGGCCGGGGGTATGTTTGGCCCAAGGCACCAGCCCAACCCGATCAAGCGCGGCGAGTGCCATTTGGCGCCGCAGCTTGGGCGGCTCGCCGCGATAGAGCAACGGCAGTTCGACATTTTCGATGGCCGACGTGCGGGCAAGCAGGTTAAATCCCTGAAACACAAAGCCCAGATAGCGCCGCCGCAGCAGCGCGCGCTGGTCAACGTCCAGCCGTTCGACATTGACCCCATCGAAGCGATATTCGCCGCTGGTTGGTGTGTCGAGACAGCCAAGAATGTTCATCGTTGTCGATTTGCCCGAACCGCTGGCACCCATAACAGCAACGAAGTCGCCCTTTTCGATCGCCATGTTGACGCCGCGCAGTGCCCGAAATGCGGCATCGCCCTCGCCGAACGTCTTGGTCACGCCTGCCAGCACTATCAGCGGGTGGTTCATTCGCCGGCCTGCGCCTTGACGCCAGTGACCACCTTCATCCCGGCTTTCAATTCGTTACTACGCACCGCCGTGTCGCGGCCATCGGTCTGTCCCGTGGTGACGGGCACTGGCTCTATGGTGTTGTCAGTTCCCAAAACATAGATGCGCTGTTCACTGCCCTCGCCGATTTCGCGTTCACGCGTGACCTTGGTCCCTTGCCCGGAATTGGGTGGACGGAACTGGAATCCCCTTTTTGGGGGCGCTGCCGCACCTTCGGGCGAAGTGAAGCGCAGCGCGGCATTGGGCACGACGAGCACATTGCGCTCGCCCGAGGTAGCGATGGTCGCGGTGGCGGTCATGCCCGGGCGAAGGATCAACGCGTCGTTGGTCAGCGACAGGCTGGCCAAATAGGATACCACATTGGACGCGGCGCTATTGGCCGCCGCGCTGTTGTTGCCGCCGGACAAATTTTCCGAACCCAGATCAACCCGCTCGATCACCGCCGGAAAGACGCGGCCGGGCCATGCGTCGACGGTGAAGCTGGCCTGTTGTCCGACATTGACGAGACCGACGTCGGCTTCGTCCACCGACACCTCCAACTGCATGCGGCGCAGATCCTCGGCAATGATGAACAGCGATGGGGTGTTGAACGATGCCTGCACCGTCTGGCCAGGATCGACCGACCGTTTGAGGACAACCCCGGTGACGGGAGCGCGAATGACGGCACGTTCAACCTGAGTCGCGTCGGACGACAACTGCGCTCGCGCAGCAACGACGTTGGCCTCTGCTGATCGCAGCGATGCGCGAGCACGCGCAACCGCAGCACGCTGGCTATCCAATTCGGTGCGCGAGGGCACTTGGCCGCCCGACAAGCGGTACACCTCTTCCAGTCGGTCGAGCTGCGCCTGCGCTTCGACCAACGACGCGCGTTCGCGGGCGACTGCCGCGTCGTTGGCGGCAAGCGTCGCCCGCGACCGTGACACGGCATCGCGCAGCCGATCGGTGTCGATAATCGCCAGCGGCTGTCCTTTGATGACCCGGTCGTTAACCTCGACCAATACGCGGTCGACAATGCCCGAAATCTCGGACCCCACGTCGACCTGGTTGGTGGGAGCCAGATTGCCCGTCGCGACGACGTTGACGGCAATATCGCCGCGGCGCACCTCGGCGGTGACATATTCGGTCGCGGCATCGCTGCCCGAACAGCGGCTGACAATGAACAGCAGCAAGAGCAGCGCGAGCCCCGCCAAAATCCAGCGGCCATAGCGCCGCCACACCGGTTCGGGCCTAACGCCCAGAAATTCATCAAGCTTATCCGTCTTTGTTTCCGTCATCATCTTTTCGCCTGAAGGTCTGCGCCGTCGGCCGCCCAACCGCCCCCTAGCGCGAGATAGAGCTGAATCACTGCGCTCACCCGGTCACCGCGCGCACTGGCCAACCCATCTTCGGCGGCCAGCAGGCTGCGCTCGGCGTCGAGCAAGACGCGCAAGTCCGTCAGCCCCGCGCGATAGTTGGTCCGAGCGAGCAGCGCCGCATCGCGCGACGCCGCTTCCTGTTCGGTCAGCGCGATGATGCGCGCCTCGGCGCGGCTGCGCGCCACCAGCGCGCTCTCAACATCTTCGAGCGCGCCCAATATCGTGCTGCGATAGACCGCAAACGCTCCTTCTGCTGCGGCTTGCTGCGATCGCACCGCCGCTTTGCGCTGGCCACCGTCAAAGATAACTTGTGCTACGGTGGCGAACAGACTGCCCGTGATGACGTCGAACAAATCGCCCAGGCTGGCCGCACTAGTACCGACCGACCCAGTCAGCGTTAGCGCCGGATAAAGCTCAGCCTGAGCAACGCCAATGCGCGCCGTGGCGGCTGCTAGATCGCGTTCGGCGGCAAGGATGTCCGGGCGGCGGCGTAGCAAGTCGCTGGGCGCGCCCGCCGCTATTGGATCCGAGACGTCGGGTAGCGCGGCCGTCCCGGCCAGCAGCGCATCAAGCGCGCCCGGAGCTTCACCAGTCAGAACCGCGAGGCGGTACCGTGCCTGCGCCTCGGCTTGCTCAAGCGGCGGGACGCTGGCGGCGGTTTGTGCGCGCTGCGCGCGCGCTTGCGCGACGTCGATCGAGGAGACTAGCCCGGCTTGTCCGCGCCACCCCGCGATCTGCTCATTCTGACGTTGCACTGCCATGCTGCTCTGTGCGACCGTCAGCCGGTCCCGCGTCGTTTTCAAATCGATGTAGGTGTTGGCCACTTCCGCGGCGAGCAACGCCTGCGCATTGGCCAAGGTAAATCCAGCCGCTTCATAGGATGCCCGCGCGGCCTCAACCGACCGGCGCTGGCCGCCGAACAGGTCGACCGTCCAGCGGGCATCGATCGACCTGGCAAAAGAGGAGGTGTCAGGCAGGTCAGAATTGAGATTGCGCCCACTGCGTTCGGTCGCGTCGAGTTGGGGCAAAGTGCTGCCACGTGTCTGCGCCAGCGATTCGCGCGCTTGCGCCACGCGAGCGAACGACTGGGCAAGGTCGGGATTGCCACTCAAAGCGCGCTCGACCAAGCTCGTCAAAACCGGATCGCCAAACCCGGTCCACCAGGCAGTGATATCGGCGGCTTCGCCCACGGTTGCACCCTGCCAACCAGCAGGCACAGCCAGCTCGGACGCGCTGCGCGGGGCATAGTCGGGCCCGAAGGTGCACGCGGCGGAACTGAGCAATAGGAGGGCAAGGGGCAATCGGCAGGGACGGGTCATTGCTTGCTACATGCTCCCAGATATCGTCCCGTCGAAATCATTCTTGCCGACATAAAACCCATTTTCATTGTGCCGGTCATCGCAAAGCTGGTGGCGCTGTAGGTGCCGGACCAATTGGCCTTCACGCTGCCCATCGGTCCCTTGCAGGTGGCGGAAAAACTCGCTTTTCCGTCAGTCACCGTGGTGGGACCAGCGGTGCATTGCGGCGCTTGCCGCCCTTCGCGTGGACGCGGCGGGACATTGAGCGGAGCCGCCGGATCAGCTTGGAGCTGCGCTTCGGTAAAGCAATAGCGTTCCGTCTGCGGCCCTTGCGCGCGCGGACTGCCCTTCATTTCGCGAGTAATGTCCCACGCTCCGGGCTTGAATGGGGTGGCGGTCGATCCGCTTGCCGTCCCGGCAATCATCACACTAGTCAATAGGCTGGCGCTTGCCAGGCGGGGGAGCTTCGGCATCTTTCTTCTTCCCTTTTTTCTTGTCGGCTTTGGTCAAGCTCAGCATTTCTTCAATCGGTGTTTGCGGCAACTCGTCCCAAGTCAGGCGGCCATCGCCATTGCCGAGCTGGTCGAGCCAGCCGAAGCGTTCCACCGCCGCCTCGCGCATCTCGTCGGGACTGACCGACCCGTTAAAGCTCTTGTCGGCTGCCGCGACAGGTTGCGGCATGCCCAAGATGGCGAAGCGCGCTGCCCCTTGCGGCATATTCGTGAGCCGTTTTAGCATCGCCGCGTTTGGCGGACGTGCGCCGCCGGGGGCGCCACCGCCGGGCGGACCGCCTATACCCCCGGGCGGCGCGCCACCGGGCGGGCCTCCCCCGCCCTTGCCGCCTGGGCGCGGCATAGCCGAAGGAGGCCCCAAGCCTCTCGCGCCCGGTGGATGATATCTAGTCTGGATTTCGGGCGCGACGACTTGTTCATAATGGGCGATTTCGATGCCGTTGATGCGCCCGTCGCGGTCGGTGTCGAGCTCGGCAAAGAAGGCTTCCGCTTCGGCAAGGAAGTCAGCCACGGTCAGGGCTCCATCGGCGTCGCGATCAAGCGAGGCAAACCACTCAGCACGGGCATAGGGTTCATCTGGTGCGCTGCGATAGGGTTTGCCGACCGGCGAAATAAAGGGCAGCAGCGTCGGCGCCACGGCCGGGCCCTCGTCTGCCAGCGCCGAAGCGGGGGACAGATACCCCGCCCCAAATGTCATCGCTGTTACCATCCAGCCACACAAGGCAATGCTCCGTTTCCAGCCTGTTTTTTGGACTTTAGCTGGTCGGACGCGCGCCAATGTGTCGGCGTTGACACAATCCTGCATCATTTGCCTCCCCCTCAGAAAGCGACGCTGAGCGAGGCGCGGGCCGAATAGTTGATGTCGCCCTGCTTCGGCTTCTCGGCGCTCACCCCAAGTTTCCAGGTGAAATCCCAGCCACCCGCGAACACGGCTGCTTCGCCCGTCCATGCGCTCTGTAATTTGGCGGGGTCGATGGTGAAGCGTTCGCCATCTTCGTAATTTGCGGTGGTACGGCCGGTGTCGCCCGACAATATGGTGCGCCTGCCTGCGCCGAATTCAAAAGTGATCGGGCGATAGTCGCGCTCGCGCGGGCTGATGGACCATGTGATGTTCAGGCTGTTATGGACCGCCAATGACGAGCTGGTGCGACTGTCCACGATCAGGTCGGTTGCCAGATTGCCGCCGTCTTCCTCATAGCCACTCTCGCGCAGCTGAAACCATTCAATCACGTTGCGCGGACGGATGGTGAGCTGCTTCGATGGTTGCCAATTATAGGATGCCCCGGCCATCGCCGACAACAGCCAGCCATTCCAGTCACCCTCACTTTGATAGGCAATGTCGGTATCATCGTTGATGGTGACCGTCAGGTTCCGCGCACTAGAATAACCGGTATAGGCACCGCCCAGCCGCGCAAACGCGTGGATCGGGCCGGTGTCCGCGGTGCGCCAGAACAGCCCCAAATCATGCTGCGTTGTATTGATCGTCTGCGTCGGCCCATCGTCTTCAACCGGGTTGTTTTGCACTTTTCCGGTGATGAAGGAATAAGAGCCGCCAAGATAGCCGAGGTTCGTGCGCCACTCCATGCCCAGCGTCACCCCGCTGCCGCTATGATCATAGCCGACATTGGCACCGGCATCGCGGTTGCCCTTCCAATAAAGCGGCTGGACCCATGCGGCGCGGTCGCCCTTTTCGGTCACTTTGAAGATGGAATCGCGGTCCATCAGATTGCGCGCGGCCAGTCGCGTACCCGTCGTCGCCGCGTCCAGGAGACCCCCGGCATGATCGGGCAGCATCTGGTCAAGCTGGGCCTGGAGCGTCGCCCCGTCTTCGATTTCCAAAAAGCTCTGAGCGATCGTATCGTCCTCGATTGCCGCTGTCAGAATGGCGTCATAGGCATTGGTGGCTGACCCGCGCACGCCCAGTTCGATGGCCTCCTTGCGGCGGATGTCGAGGATCACCTCACCGCCGACAATGTCGACGTCACCCGCGAAGATGAAGGGCAGGTTAGTGGTTTCGGCGTCGAATGTCGGATTACCCACCAGACTGTCAGCGCGCAAAATAGTATAGCGCCCCTCCGCCCCCACCAGCGTCGTCACCGTGGCCGATATCGTGGCGCCGGGATCGAAACGCGCGCTGTTGGCGATAATCAGCGAGCTTTCTTGCGTATCGCCGTCGATATAGGCCTTCAGCTCGCCGTTGGCCCCGACGGTCAGCGACCCGATGGTCGATGTCGACACTTCGTTCGCGCCGAAAGTGCCGCTGTTCACAACCACGGACGCTGCGCGCCCGTTGGTGACGGCACCAAAAAATTGTCCCGCATCGTTGATGGTAATCGATCCACCATTGCCCGCGAAATCGACGGTGCCATAATATTCGGCGTCACCAGCGAGGCTGATCGTGCCAGTGCCGGCGCCGAAGAATACATCACCGGCCATCACCACTTCATCGCTTAGTTCCAACCGGTCGTTGCCTGCATTAAAAAACACATCGCCAACAATCTGGCCGCCCGATGCCGCAAGCCGGTCATTGCCCGATCCCGTAACGATATCGCCCGTGATGGCGGTGTAGACCGTCGCATCTTCTTCGTCGTCGTCGAGATCCTCTTCAATCTCTTCGCGCGTTTCGAGGTCGTCGGCGTTGATATACTGGGTGATGGTCACATCGGAGGAGGTACGCGACAGGTCGATCGCTTGAGCAATATCGGTGCTCGATCCGCTAGCCGAGATAAAGCCCGTATTCTCGATGTATGTCAGCGACCCCGAAAGGTCCCGGATACCATAGGCAGCGCCCTCGCCCTGCGACCTGATATCGGCTTGGATTGTGCCACTGTTATCGATGCGGCCGACCGTCGTCCCAGCGTTGATGAGCAAGGCTGTTGCCGCGGAATCGGCCGTCGAGGCACGCACCGATCCTGAAATGCCAATACCGCCCGGCAGATTGACATTACCGCCCTCACCGCCGAGCACTAGACCATAAGCGTCCGTGCGGCCAAAGGTCGCGGTGCCCGATATCGTGCCTTCGATCAGCAGTGAATAATTGCCGCCGAGCATTGGGCTGTTATCGGCATTTGGCGGCAATATGCCGATGGCGATATCGTCGATCCCGCCGATTTGCAGCGCCGGACCATTTCCATAGGAGTAAATGCCGCCCGTGCCTTCGTCGGCGTCATCGATGCCGTCATTGTCAAAGTCGTCGTCATCTTCGTCCTTGATGCCATCATCGTCTTCATCATCGTCGTCGTCATCGATGTCGATGTCGGGTGTCCGGGCCAAGATGATCCCGCCGGCTACATTTCCTGCCACCACTGCGGCCGGTGCCTCGATGCGCAGGTCGAAGCGCGACAGGGTGATCGCGGCGCCGGTTTCCGTATCATAAGTGAACGTTGTGCCCTGCTCGATTGACCCCTGGACGCGCAATATACCAGCGATGTCACCTTCTGCGCGAAACGCGGTCGATCCGCGTCCGACCACCTGTGTCAGTCCATTCATCACGACATCGCCGGCAACGTCCTGCAGCCGCACTCCGATGCCATTGTCGCCGTAAACCTGAACTGTGCCTTCCTTGGCAAAGTTGCCCGACAAATTGCTGTCGACAACGATGCCGCCCGAATTCAACCCCTCAACGCGGATCAAGCCATCTTCAAGGGCGAGGTTGAGCCGCGTCGCCGCACCGGGTGCGACATAGATACCATAGCGGCCGCTGCGTTCGGCAATCACGCCATCGGCGACGCCATTATTGTCATCATCTTCGGGGGTGAAATCTTCATCGAGGATGATGTCACCCTCCACCGTGATGGTAGTTGTGACCCCGGCGTTGATGCGGATTCCAACCGCGCCATTGACCTCGCCGGCAGTCAGCCGGCCGCGCTCAACATCATCATCGCTATCGAGAGTGTCCTCGTCGTCCCCTTCCTCGTCGGTTTCGATGGTTACGTCATTGTTGCTGTTGATCGTAATCGCGACTGGAGTGTTGACCTCCAATTCGGCCTCGGGCTTCAAAACGACATTGCCTGCAGTGGAGGTCGTCAGCGGCGTCCCACTCTCCCCCGTAACGGTCGTCTGTGCCTGAGACAGGGCCGGATTTGCGATCGCAATCAGAGCTGTAACGCTAGCGGTTCCAGTCAGAAGGGTGGGTTTGATCAAAGCTGTTTTCCTTGGGCAAAAAGGTGGCGCGCCCACAAACCGTCAAGAACCTGCCGGCGCGCCAGTTGGGAGAATGTCGAATAGTCGGAGGTAAGAGGTTCGCCGCGGCGCCTGGCTAATCCAGGCAAGCAAAGAGATTGGCTTGGGGCATAGGTTCCTTTCGCGAGCGCTTATGCGGTCTTGAATTTGACCCCTCCCGCCCGCTGCGCCGGGGAGCACAGCGAGTTGCCCCGAGAGGAAAGACGGGCTGCCAGTAAACCGATGCGACCCGGAGTTTAGTCAGCTGCCCGTCTCAAGCCGACCGGTAAGCGGGCAATTTTTCCGCGCTATGCCAAAGGAGCCATAAAGCAGCGAAATTGTGCGAACCTGCACCATCCGTCCCGAACCGCCTCGCTGCTTGAAATGGAGAGTCCTATCCGTCCGGTTTATTTTTCGTCATCGGGACATTTGGCACTACTCGCGGCGTGACCGTTCTGAGAGATCACTCCGGCCAGTTGGTAAGCTTGTCCGCTTTCAGGCGAACGCTCGGCGAGCCGCAATGACTGTCATCAAGGCGCATCCCGGTCCTTCGGCTGTTTCGATCACTGCCCTAAAAGCTGACGTCGTTTCCGCTCGCATCCCGAATGACAAAGTTTGTCTCTGCACCAGTCATGACTGTCGATCGGCGTCTGATCAATCGGTATCGCAACAAAGGCATCCGGGCGACTGCACACCGCAACCTTGAGAATGCGATCTGCGGCGGGGCCGACCGGAACCGCCAAAGCCAATGCGCCGATCAAGGGGGGCCAGGCCCGGTTCATGGCGCGACGTCCTGGTCGTCATCGATCAGGATACGCATCGCGGCGCCATCGGGATCGTCGAACTGGCCGTCGCGCAGCGCCCATTGAAAGGCGATAAGGCCAAGGAGTCCCATGCCCAGCGCGATGGGGATCAGGATAGCAAGGCCCGTCACCTTGCCGCTCCTGCCAGCCTGAGCGAGTTGGCAACCACGATCAGCGAGGAAACGGACATGGCGGCAGCGGCGATCAGCGGCGTGACCAGCCCGGCCATCGCCAATGGCACTGCCAATATGTTGTAGCCGATGGCGAGCGCGAAATTCTGTTTCACCACCGCCTGGGTTGCCCGTGCAACGCGAATGGCACGCGGAACGGCGAGCAGGCTGTCGCCCATGAAGACGAGATCGGCAGCTTGCTGGCCGACATCGCTGGCGCTGGAAGGTGCCATCGAGACATGTGCGGCGGCAAGCGCGGGGCCATCGTTCAGTCCGTCGCCCACCATCAGCAACCGCGCCCCCGCACGCTGCAGCCGTTCGATCAGCGCCAGCTTGTCTTCTGGGCGCGCATCGGGGACGGCGGTGAGGTCGAGCGTGCGGGCGACGCTGGCGACGGCGGGAGCCTTGTCCCCGGAGACGATCATGCCGGTAATGCCGAGGGCGTAGACCCCATCGAGTGCAGCGCGGGCATCGGGGCGCAGCGGATCGGTGAAACGGATGATGTGCGTGGGCTGCCAGCTTTCGCTGAAGGCAACGGTCAGAGCGTCCGCCTCTGCCTTGGAGCCGAGCGGGCGGCTCAGCGCGACATCGAGCCCTGCGTGCCGGCCGCGCACGCCTTCTCCGGCGATCTCGGTGATATCGGTCAGGGGGGATGCTTCCACGCCCTCTTGCCGCAGCGCCTGGGCAAGGCCGCGACTGAGCGGATGGTGGCTGGCCTGCGCCAGAGCGAGCAGTAAGCCTTTTTGGCGCGCGTCGAAACCGGCCAGATCCTGCGGCACCGGGCGGCCGAGGGTCAGCGTGCCGGTCTTGTCGGCGATGAAGCGGTTGGCCTCGGACAACCGCTCAAGCGCGCTGCCGTCCTTGACAAGAATGCCCCGCTTCATCAGCGCGCCCGAGGCGACGACCTGCGCCACCGGCACGGCAAGGCCTAGCGCGCAGGGGCAAGTGATGATCAGCACGGCAATGGCGACCAGCAGCGACTGGTGGAGGCCCGCACCCGCGATCATCCAGCCGGCAAAGGTCAGCGCGGCGAGCGTGTGCACGGCGGGCGCGTAGAGTCGCGAGGCGCGGTCGGCGATGCGAACGTAGCGTGAGCGGTGCTGCCCGGCATCGGCCATGGCGTGGGCGAGCCCGGCGATAGCGCGGGCATCGCCCGCCGCATCGACTCGAACGGTGAAGGGGCCGTCGAGCGCCAGCATCCCGGCCAGCAGGCGCCTACCGGGGGCGACCGGGACTGCGGCACTCTCTCCGGTGAGGATGGCGGCATCGCAGCGGCCCTCTCCGGTCAGCACGACGCCGTCGGCGGCCAGCCGCTCTCCGGCGGCGACGAGCATGGTCGCTCCCGGCAGGATCGCCTCGGCGGTGTGCCAGCGGGCGGTGCCATGGGCATCAAGCAGCATCGCGCCCGGCGCGCTGGCCTGCATCAGCGCCGCCGCTCCGGCGCGGGCGCGTTCGCGCATCATCCCGTCGAGCACACGCCCGGCGAGCAGGAAGAACAGCAGCATGATCGCGCCATCGAACCAGGCATGTTCGCCGTGGGTCGCCGTCTCGTAGAGCGACATGGCGGTGGCGAGGATCACGCCGATTGCAATCGGGACGTCCATATTGGTGCGCCCACGTTTCAGCGCACGCCCTGCCGAGGCGAAGAAGGGGCGGCCAGACCAGGCGATGGTGGGAACGGCGATGGCAGCGGACAGCCAGTGGAACAAGCTGCGGCTCGCCTCTGCCGCGCCCGACCAGACGCTGACCGAGAGCAGCATGACATTCATCGCGGCAAAGCCGGCGACGGCAAGGGCGCTGAGCAATTGCTTATGCTCGCCATCGGCCTTTGGCGCTTCGGCCAGCGGATGCCCTTCGAAGCCGAGCCTGTCGAGCGCGGCGACGAGATCGGGCACGGCCAGATTGGCCAGATGGGCGATCCGCACCTGCTTCGCGCCGAAATCGACGCGCGCGGCGATAATGCCGGGCTCGGCGGTGAGCCCATGCTCCAGCTTGGCAATGCAGCCGGCGCAGCGCATACCGGGCACGGCGAGCCGGGTTTCGGCGGACGGCTCCGCCTGAACAGGTTCCAGCGCGAGACGGGTCATGCGAGATCGGCGGCGACGCGCATCGCCTGCTTCCCATGACGAATGGTGACCAGCAGTTGCCAGCGTCCGGAGCCCAAGGGGGCCGTCGAGCGGAAGCCGGTGCCTGCCGGAGCGAAAGTCAGCGCCTGTTCGGGGCGGCGTCCGAGTGGATGACGGGCTACGGCGGTGACGATGGCACCCGAAAGCGGCTGTCCCTGCGCATCGGAGGCGGTGACAATCACCTGCCCGGCGGAATCACGCGATACCGCAACCCGCCAGCCCAGCGCCTGTTCGCTGCGCGCCTTTGCCAGCCAGTCATTGAAATTCTGGCTGGCGACATAGCTGTTGTCGACCACCGTGCCGCCGAAGGTACCGATAGCGAGCCGGGCCATCAGCAGGTTGACGGCGATCACTACCCCGAAAAAGGCAACAAGGATGATGGCGATATGGCGTCCGGTGAAGGGGCGGGTCTGCGGCATGGTCATGGCTGGCGCTCCGGGCGTTCGAAACTGACGCTGTGGCTGTCTGCTCCGCCCTCCGCATCGAGTGCGCGGACGGTGAAGGCAAAACCTTCGCTCGGCGGGCCGGACTGCGGGGCGACGGCAAAGACCGAGAGTTTGGCGACCGAGTCGGCAGGAACCTGCACGCGCAGTGCACGGGCGGCGGTTTCCGCACGCGTCTCGCGCAGCCAAATGCGACCCTGCTCCAGTCCGGTCAGGCCGACTTCCATGCGGCGCGGGCGGGTTTCCATGTTGCGCAGACGCAGCGTGTAGCTGTTGCGGACATCGCCGTTCGACAGCTGCACATAGACCGGGTTGCGTTCATGGCTGGCGCTGATGTCGATGCGGGTGCGGTTGCCCAGCGCGAACAGCAGGCCGAGGCCGATTCCGGCCCAGATGCCGAAGTAGATCAAAGTGCGCGGGCGCAGCAGCGTCCTGAGCACCGGAGTCGGCGACTCTCCGCGCTTTTCCTTATCGGCATCGGCAAGCGTCGCATAGTCGATCAGCCCCCGCGGGCGGCCGACCTGCGCCATCACGCTGTCGCAGGCGTCGATGCACAACGCACAGGTGATGCAGCCGATCTGCGGACCTTCGCGAATATCGATACCGGTCGGGCAGACCGACACGCACTGGTTGCAGTCGACACAGTCGCCATAGTCGCCCGGATGCGCCTGCGCGGCCTTCAGGCTGCCGCGCTGCTCCCCGCGCCAGTCCTTATAGGTGACGGTCAGCGAGCGCTCGTCGAGCATCGCCGTCTGGATGCGTGGCCAGGGGCACATATAGATGCACACCTGTTCGCGCATGAAACCGCCGAGAATGAAGGTGGTCAGCGTCAGAACGCCGACCGTCGCATAGGCCACGGGAGCGGCATTGCCGGTCCAGAAATCGCGCACCAGCGTCGGTGCGTCGGCGAAATACATAATCCACGCGCCGCCGGTCCAAAAGGCGATGACTAGCCAGATGGCCCACTTGGACAGGCGCTTGCCGAGCTTGGCCGGACCCCAAGGGGCGTGGGCGAGCCGGACCTGGGCGTTGCGGTCCCCGTCGATGAAGCGTTCGACATGCTGGTAGAGATCGGTCCACACCGTCTGCGGGCAGGCATAGCCGCACCAGGCGCGCCCGACGGCCGAGGTGACGAGGAACAGTCCGACCCCGGCCATGATCAGCAGGCCAGCGACATAATAGAATTCGTGCGGCCAGATCTCTATGCCGAACATGTAGAAGCGGCGATTGGCGAGATCGACCAGCACCGCCTGATCGGGCGCATAGGGTCCGCGATCCCAACGGATCCACGGTGTGATGTAATAGATCGCCAGCGTTGCCGCCATGATCGCCCATTTCAGGCGACGAAAGGGGCCGTCCACCGCCTTGGGGTAGACACCCTTGCGCTTCTGATACTGGCCGAGCGGCGAGTTGGTAATGTCCTCTATGGCGCTCATTGGCCGGCCGTTTCATTCCCTGTCGCGGTTGCCGGTGCGGCGGGTGCGGGCGTCGCTTCCCCGCCGCCGAGCGAGTGGACATAAGCGGTCAGCATCTTGATGGTCGTGGCATCGAGACGGTGGCCCCAGCGCGGCATCACCCCCTGACGGGCGTTGGTGACGGTCTGGGTCAGCGTCGCGCGATCCCCGCCATAGAGCCAGATGGCATCGTTGAGGCGGGGAGCGCCGAGGGCGCGGATCCCTTCGCCCGCCGCGCCATGGCAGACCGCGCAATTGTCGGCGTAAAGCTGGGCGCCAAGTGCAGAGGAGGCGCTGCGCTGCTCCGCGCCGGACAGTGTGCGGACATGACTGACCACATCCTGCACCTGCGCGGCAGTGAAGATGCCGTCGCGTCCGAACGCCGGCATCAGGGACATGCGGGTCGCGTCATGGTCCGGGTTGCGGATGCCATGTTCCAGCGTGAACTGGATGGCCTGCAGATTGCCGCCCCACAGCCAGTCGTCATCGTTGAGATTGGGATAGCCCGGCCCCCCTGCCGCGCCGGTGCCGTGGCATTGCACGCAATGCACGCGAAAGGCGGCGCGACCGCCCTCGATAGCCGCCTGCATCAATTCTGGATTGGCGGGCAGCGCAGCGATATCGGTCGCCGCCAGCGCCCGCATGATCGGTGCGCGCCGCTCGGTTTCGACTGCCAGCTCCGCTTCGAGCTGGCCTCGGCTCGACCAGCCGAGCACGCCCTTGGTGGCGCTGTCGATCAGCGGCCAGGCGGGGTAGGCAATGACATAGACCAGCGCCCAGATGATGGTCAGGTAAAAGGTCCACAGCCACCAGCGCGGCAGCGGGGTGTTCAGCTCCTCGATGCCATCCCACTCATGGCCGACGGTCTGTGTGCCGGTGGCCTCGTCGATGCGCTGTCTGTCAGCCATAGCTTTCATCCTCGTCGAAGATCAGATTGGCCGCATCGCGGTTGCGCGGTGCCGATCCGGGCCGGAACGGCCAGGCGGCAAGGCCAAGGAAGATTAGGGTCATCGCCAGCAGCCCCCAGCTGTCGGCAAAGTGGCGCAGGGCATCATAGGTCGAGTTCACCGTTCGACCTCCTGCGCGCGGACACTGTCGAAATCGACCAGCGTGCCGAGCATCTGCAGATAGGCGACGAGCGCATCCATCTCGGTGACCTGCGCCGGGTCCCCATCATAGTCGCGCACCTGAACCTTGGCGTAGCGGCTGCGCAGGCCGCTGGCGTCGGCACTGGGGTCTGCCTGGGCGCGCAGGTCGTCATTGGCGGCGTCGATGGCGGCCTGGGTATAGGGCACACCCATGCGGGCATGGACCATAAGGTCGGAGCGCATGTCGCCGGCATCGAGCGGGCGGGTCCGCATGAAGGCATAGGTGGGCATGTTCGATTCGGGCACCACCGAACGCGGATCGGTGAGGTGCTGGACATGCCATTCGTCCGAATAACGACCGCCGACGCGAGCGAGGTCCGGTCCGGTGCGTTTGGAGCCCCATTGGAAAGGGTGATCGTACATCGACTCTGCCGCCAGGCTGTAATGGCCATAGCGTTCCACCTCGTCGCGGAAGGGGCGCACCATCTGGCTGTGGCAGTTGTAGCAGCCTTCGCGGATGTAGATGTTGCGCCCGGCCAGCTCGAGCGGGGTGTAGGGGCGCATGCCCTCCACTTTCTCAATGGTGTTGTCGATCCAGAACAAAGGAGCGATCTCGACGATGCCGCCTATGGTGACGACGGCGAAGGCAAGCGCCGCCAGCAGGGTGACGTTGCGTTCCAGTTTCTTGTGGCGTTCAGCAAGATTGGCCATGACATGTGTCCTTATTCGGCAGCTGCGAGCGCGGGAGCGGGGAGCGGGTGATCGCGCGAGGCGTCGTGGCGGGTCTCGCCCATCGGTGCTTCGTCACGCAGCCTGCCGGCGATGGTCAGCCAGACATTGACCACCATGACTATCGCGCCGGAGAGGTAGAGCAGGCCGCCGAAGGCGCGGATGATGTACATGGGGAACATGGCGGACACGGTGTCGGCGAAGGACCAGACGAGATAGCCGTCCACCCCATACTCCCGCCACATCAACCCCTGCATGAGGCCCGAGACCCACATGGCGGCGGCGTAGAAGACGATGCCGACGGTCGCGAGCCAGAAGTGCCAGTTGATCATGCGGACCGAATAGAGCCGCTCACGACCCCACAGGCGGGGGACGAGATAATAGACGCAGGCAAAGGTGATCATGCCGTTCCAGCCGAGCGCGCCGGAGTGGACGTGGCCGATGGTCCAGTCGGTATAGTGCGACAGGCTGTTGACCGCCTTGATCGACAGCATCGGCCCTTCGAAAGTGCTCATGCCGTAGAAGGCGAGCGCCATCACCATCATGCGGATGATGGGATCGGTGCGGACCTTGTCCCACGCGCCGTTGAGCGTCATCAGCCCGTTGATCATCCCGCCCCAGCTGGGCATCCATAGCATGATCGAGAACACCATGCCGAGCGTCTGCGCCCAGTCGGGCAGCGCGGTGTAATGGAGGTGGTGCGGGCCGGCCCAGATGTAGAGGAAGATCAGCGACCAGAAGTGGATGATCGACAGGCGGTAGGAATAGACCGGCCGCTGCGCCTGTTTCGGCACGAAGTAATACATCATGGCCAGAAAACCGGCGGTCAGGAAAAAGCCCACCGCATTATGGCCGTACCACCATTGCGTCAGCGCGCTCTGCACGCCCGCCATCACCGAATAGCTCTTGGCGCCGACCAGGCTGACCGGAATCGAGATGTTGTTGACGACGTGCAGCATCGCCACAGTCAGGATGAAGGCCAGGTAGAACCAGTTGGCGACATAGATGTGCGGTTCGCGCCGCTTGATCAGCGAGCCGACGAACACCGCCAGATAGGCGACCCAGACGATGGTGAGCCACAGGTCGACATACCATTCGGGCTCGGCATATTCCTTGGATTGGGTGATGCCGAGCAGATAGCCGGTTGCAGCCAGCACAATGAACAGCTGGTAGCCCCAGAAAACGAAACGGGCGAGGCCCGGGAAGGCCAGCCGCGCGCGGCAGGTGCGTTGCACCACATAGAAGCTGGTGGCGATCAGCGCATTGCCGCCAAAGGCGAAGATGACCGCCGAGGTGTGTAGCGGGCGCAGCCGACCGAAGCTGGTCCATTCGAGGCCGAGGTTGAGCACCGGAAAGGCCAGCTGTAAAGCGATATAGAGCCCGGCCAGAAACCCAGCCATGCCCCAGAAGACCGTCGCGATGACTCCCCAGCGGATCGGGTCGTCATCATATTTGCTTTCGTCGGGCATGTGGAGCGGGCGGCGCCCCATGGCGGCATAATCCGGTCCAGCAACGGTCCAGCCGAGGCCGAGCAGCGCCGCAAGTCCAATGATGCCCATATGAATGGCGAAGGCCCCATCCACGGTCGTCGCCGCAGCGACGAAGGCAAGGAGCATGATCAGAATCCAGATCCCAGCGCGCATTACGGTTGATTCGAGTGTCATGGCTTTCTTCCCCGGTTTTTCTGTTGCCGCCTTGGCGCGAGGCGCAGTTGGCGACATTGACCCGTGTCAAATTGTGCGAGCGCGAAATGAATGTTTGCGGTGCGTGTCAGACGGCGCTGCTGAATCTGTCCGGCACCTGTGCGCGATAGGGATCGAACAGTGCCGCGACGCTGCGCGCATAAGGCCGCGTCCAAGGCGTGGGAGACAGGATGAGTTCGTCGAGCCGCACCAGACCGCGCTCGGTGAATGGCGAGAGCAGCGCCTTCGCCTCTCGCGGATCGACCAGCAGCGACAGGTCAGCAGGGCGGTCGCAGAGGATATCCTCGATGACCATCGCCCGCTCGCGGTCGGCGCGGTTGCGGAAGATGCCGAGCGCGCCTGCGAGTTGCGCTTGCGACAGACGCATGCGGTAGCGACCTGCATTTTTCTCGTTCTGGACGATTCGATCGGGGAACACGCTGATCGCGCTTGCTCCCAGCCCGATCAGATGTTCCGACAAGTCGTCGGTGAATCCCTGAAAATTCCGTCTAAGCATGCCATTGCGGCTCGCCTTGGCCATGCTGTCGTGCGGCAGGGCGAAATGGTCGAAACCGACCGGTACATATCCCGCCGCCGTCAGGCGCGCGAAGCCCGCTTCCGCCATGGCGAAACGCTGCGCCTGATCGGGCAATGCGCTCGCATCGATGCGCTTCTGGCGAGGCAATATGTGCGGCACATGCGCATAGCCGAACAGCGCGATGCGTTCCGGCAACAGGTCGAGCGTTACATCGAGTGTCGTGGTAAGCTCATCGGCGGTCTGCCCAGGCAGGCCATACATCAGATCGAAATTGATTGAGGAAACGCCCGCCCGTCGCAAGCTGTCAACGGTTTCGCGGATCATCGGCTCGGGCTGGATTCGTCCGATACGCGCCTGAATCGCCGGAGCGAAAGTCTGCACACCGAGGCTGACATGGCTCACCCCGGTCGCACCCAGCATGGCGGCCCAGGCCGGCGTGAATCCGCGCGGATCGAGCTCCACCGACAGAACCGGCGCGCCCGCACCAAAGGCGGTCTGCACCCGGTCCAGCAGTCTTACGAATTCGAGCGGAGGAATGGCATTGGGGCTGCCACCGCCAAAGGCGATACGGGCGATGCCGACCTTATCCGGCATCAGCGCCGCAACAAGATCGATCTCCTGGCCAAGCGCATCGAGATAGGAGGCGAGGCGGTGCGCCTTGTTGGCGGCACCGGTGTTGCAGCCACAATACCAGCAGATCTGCTCGCAATAAGGGATGTGCAGATAGATGGACACCGGCTCCACCACCTGCGCGATGCCCTCTGTCTGCGCATCGGATCCGACAGCGGGGGTGAATTCCGCCGCTGTCGGAAAGCTGGTGTAGCGCGGCACGGTGCGGGCGAGCAGGTCGGGATAATAGGGCCACATCGTGTAAGCCTGACATTGCGATCCCAGTGCCGCATTGCGCCAGATCAATAAATTTCTTGTCCGCCATCAATGCCCCGTCCCGCCGGAGCGCGCAGAGGCGCGAGCGAACCCGCTGATCGACCATCATGTGTCAAGGGAATGCAGCGGTGGGACTGACAGAAGGACAAGGCATGACACGCAACACACTCTCCGCCGCCGCTCTTGCAATCGCTGCCGCCGCGGGCTTCGGCGCGCCAGCATGCGCGCAGGAACAGCCCGGCCGCTTCCAGGTCAAGCTGATGGGTAGCGCCGTGCTGCCCAATGGTGAGATCAGCGAGGTGCTGGTCGATGGCATAGGGTTACCGGCCGGCACGCAGACGGCGGCCGACGACAATTATGTGCCGACGCTGGCCATCGAATATTTCGTCACCCCCAATGTCAGCGTGGAGACGATCTGCTGCGTCACCCAGCATGATGTGGAAGGCCGTGGCGGTCTGGCAGGAGCAGGTCTTGTTTCCAATGCAAACATCATTCCGGCGACGCTGACGGTCAAATTTCATTTCGGTGAGGATGGCGGCGTACGACCCTATGTCGGTGCGGGACCCACCTATTTCATCTTCATCGACGAAAAGCCGGGTGCCACCGCCAGCGCACTGGGCGCCACCAGTCAGCGGATGAACGATCATTTCGGCCTTGCCCTTCAGGCGGGCATCGACATTCCCGTGAACCAATCCGGCCTGTCGGTCAGCCTTGATGCCAAGCGCTATTTCCTGAGCACTAGCGCGCATTGGTTCAACGCGGCGGGAACAGAAGTGCTCGCCACCCGCCATCGCATCGATCCATGGGTGTTGAGCGCAGGGCTCGCCTACCGCTTTTGAGTCCGGCAGCAAGCGAGCCGGCCGCCGCATCGCACGGAGTGGCGCGGCGGCCGCTTTCTGGGCTATCCAGCGAGCTCGGCGAGCGCGTCCCGATTGCGAATGACTATGTCACGCCGCGACGGCAAATCGATCAGGCCGTCGGCGCGAAGACGGGTGAGCTGGCGGCTCACTGTTTCGATGGTCAGGCCCAATATGTCGGCAATTTGCTGGCGCCCGAACGGCAATGTAAAGGCCGCCGCCGGACCATCGTCTTCGCCGCATCCGGCATCGACCAGCCGTTCGGACATTTCGAGCAGGAAGGTCGCAATCTTCTCGGTTGCGGATTTGCGCCCGAGCAGCAGCATCCAGTGCCGAGCCCGGTCGAGTTCGGTAAGCGTACGCTGCAGCAATTTATGCTCGAGCTCGGGATGGTCGCGGGCAAAGGCGTCGAAGTCACCGCGTGTAAAGGTGCAGACCCTGGCTTCGGTCAACGCGGTCACCGTATGCTGGCTGCGAGCACCGAACGGGCGACCGATGAAATCCGCCGGATAGACAATCCCGACAATCTGCTCGCGCCCATCGCTAGTGCCGGTCGATAGTTTGAGAACGCCTTCGACAACATTCGCCACCAGCAGCGAGTCGTCCCCCTCCCAAATGAGCGCCTGCCCCGCGCTGATAGTTCGCGTCCTTCCAATGCGGTTCAACGTGACGATTTCGTCGGCATCGAGCACGGCGCAGATCGCTCGATTGCGGACGAGGCAGGTTTCGCATGCAGACATGGCCTGCCCCCTATCATCTGCTCTCGGCAAATCCAAGCGAGTCCCCCGGTTCGATCATGAACATCCGTAACCTCTCCGGATGGTTGCGGACGACCGACTGACATGCAAACTCGGCTGTCCGCCACCGGACCAATCGCAGCCCTGTCGGTGCAAACGAGATGCTCTACCTTGGCATTCTGCCTTGGCACCATTCTGCCTGGACGCTGCCAGCCAGCAATCAGGCACAGCAATGTGTTGAGGAGGCGTCAGCTTCGGGGTGGAATGCGGACATCAAACAGACCTGCCAACGGATCGGACTTCATCGGGCAATTGCGCTAAAGCCCTGCTCGCGCAGGAACGAACTTCTGCCCAACGCGGATCAACGAAGAGAGCGTCGCGCCGCCAGAAATCTGCGTTGTCCTGACTGCTCCATTCTGCCAGCATTTCATCCAGCGGCTGGACCGCCTCTTTCTCCATTTCAGTTAGTTCGCCATGATCAACCATGTCGTCGGCAGCACGAAATATATCTTCGAGCTCCAATGCGAGTTCGTCGTTACCGTAGCCTGAGGCGCTGCCTCCGCAAGTGAGCGATGTGAAAAGCCGATCGAGATACCGGGCCTGCTCATCTGCTGGCGCTGCGAGGTTGGAAACCGACTGCCGGAGTTGTTGAAAGCGGGTCGACATAGACAGAGCTTATTAGCCATACGCATTTCCGCAACGGGGTCGGTAACTGAAAGTCGGCTTTCCCAGCTTTCTCAGCTGAAAGCCGTCAGTCAGCAATCGATCCGTTATCAGTTATTCGCGTTAAGGCAGCCATGCACCTTCATGTCGGACATTCATTCCCGCCGCGCTGGGAATCAGAATGCGGTCTTCGATTGTGTTGCGCGCCAAACGGCCGCATGGTCAGTTTAACGCATCACCACACAGGACTTGGTTTTTACCCGCGCGTTTGGCGAGGTACATCGCCTTGTCAGCGGCGCTGAGTGCATCGCGTGGGTTGGCGTAGCCCATTACGTCGACCACCCCAGCAGAAAACGTGATGCAGCCAATGCTTTCACCATTGGTACGGTTGCAAAGCGGCGTTGAACCGAGGCGCGTCCGGACATCATCCAAGCGCTTCTTGGCAGCTGCGACATTCAACTGGGAAAAGAGAACAACGAATTCCTCGCCGCCATGACGCGAAACGAAGCTGCTTGTCGAGGCAAGACTCGCCAGTTCCGAGCCAACCTTGCGCAGAACGCGGTCGCCTGCATCATGGCCATGCACATCATTGACGCGCTTGAAGTTATCGATGTCGCAAAAGGCCACGCACAAGGGATATCCTCCCTTTCGCGCGCGCTGGATCTGGCGCCCGAAGTGTTCCTCGAACGCTCGTCGGTTCGGCAGGCCGGTCAACGTATCGGTTTCCGAGGCAAGCTTAGCCTGTTCGAGGCGCTGTTGCAGCCCCTGGGTATATTGTTCGCTGCTCTTCATAGTCAGCACGAGGTCGCGCGTCTGTTCAACCATCTGCTGGGCCAGGCGAGCCAAGCCTTCAGGCGACGTTGCCTTGCCATGTTTGCCCGCTGCCACATCGGTCAATTTGGTTTCATACCCCTCTGCAGCAAGCCGGGTGTCGCGCGCGTTGGTAGCGAACTGACCGACCTGACATTCGAATTCGGCCATTAATTGGTCAAGCTGCGAGCGATTTTGCTGGGCATAATCAATGTCAATCTGGTCCAGCCACTGGTCATTTACGGCAAGGCCCGACTGTTTACGTTCGGCGTACCGATCATTTAGCCAACTATCGCGCCCGTCGAGCAACTCATGCACCAACATCAGACGGCGACCATTGAGGTGCAGGTCGTGCGCCGAAAAAAAACCGCTGATAGCTTCCAGCAACAATTGTCGAGCCTGTGCGGCCAGTCCGCTGCGATTGTTGGTTGGGTCGACCGCAACTGCAATGCCGTCGGCATGACGTTGCCCATGCCCGAACAGTCGCTTAGCACTTGTTATGAAAAAGGATTCGGCAGTTGACATTTTGCGGGCCGCCTTCTTTACAAAGTTATGGTTCTGTCTGAGGCGTAGCGCGTCAACCTGCTGCGTCCATTTGGGCACTCAACTTGGTTAGCGCGGCTGACTTGATCTGACAGACGCGAGCGGAGCTCACCCCAAGAACGGCTCCAATTTCGGCAAGATTAAGCTCTTCGTAAAAGAAAAGCTGGAGCACGAGCTGTTCGCGCGTGTTAAGCGCGGCTAGTGATTGTTCGAGCAGGGCAACCAAATCAGCTTTTTCCAAGCTGGCGTCGGCCCCAAGCTGATCCGTGTCAACAAGCTGTGCGGCCAGCCCATCGGCATCGTCGAGCGACGAGGGAGATGTGCGGCTGCCTAACTGTTCAAAAGCGAGGAAGTCGTGCGCTGTCATGCCCAATTCTTCGGCGATTTCGCTGGTCGCTGGCGCACGGTGCAACATCTGTTCCAGCCGTTGGCGCGCCAGTCCTAGACGCCGCGCCGCCGACACTGCCGCGCGTCCCACGGGCGTTTCGCGCCGCGCATGATCGACCATCGCCCCGCGCACCCGGATTGTGGCGTAGGTTGCAAAGCTGTGACCCTGGTCCTGATAGGTCCGGCTCGCTTCGATCAGCGCGATCATTCCGACTTGGATCAGATCGTCCAATTCAGCCGATCGAACCGCGCGGCCATGCACCAGCCAAGCTAGCTTGCGTACCAGCGCCCGATGCGTACGCACCAAGTCCTCCGCGCATGTGCCATATGCCGACCGTAGCCCGGCTTCGGCATGCCGATATTGTTCGGCAGTTTCATGTTTCATCATGCATGCTCCCGGCGTGCGAGGATTCTTGCGGCAGAAGATGACGCTCTGCCGTACCGATCGTCGCGACGATTTCGGTGGGTTTTGATGGCGGCAATTCGAGGTAGGAAAGCACCGTCACTTCGTGAAATGCGGACCGGACCAGCCGCGCCAATGCGGCCCGGCAAAGCGGCGACACCACCACCGCAAAGCTACCTGTGGACACCATCAAGGGCGCCACCGCTTGGCCTATCTGGTCCATGATGCGGCGCGCGAGTTCAGGTTCGAACGGTGTTTCAGCGCCCGCATTGGTACGCACCCCCTGAACCAGCAGCATTTCGAGTTCAGGCTGAAGCGTGACGACCGGCAGTGGCAAGCGCGACGGCACGATCGTTTGTACAATCAAGGCCCCGATGCGTTGCCGCACCGCTTCCACCAGTTCGCCGTCGGCAAGGGGGACGCCTGCGACGGCAACCATAGCTTCGGCAATCTGGCGGAAATCGCGCAGCGGGACCCGTTCGGCGAGCAACGCACGACATAGGGCGGCGATGCGCGGCAAACTATAGGCTTGCGGCGTCAAGGCTTGGGCGAGTTGCGGATAGGAGGTTTTGAGATGATCAACCAGCGCCTGCGCATCGTCTATGCCAAAGAGTTCCTCCGCCGCACGGGTGATGCAATGGTTGAGGTGTGTGGCCACCACCGTTGCAGGATCGACCACCGTGTAGCCTGCCGCTATCGCCTCGCTCTGGGCGCTCCGCGCGATCCACAACGCGTCGATACCAAAGGTCGGATCCTTGCACGGCCGACCATCAATCGGGCCAGTTGCGGCACCAGAATCAAGTGCCAGCAGCTCGCCGGCAAAAACTTCATCTTCACCGATCACGACCCCGCCAACGGAAATGCGATAGCCGTTGCCCGGGAGCGCAAGATCATCAGCGACGCGTACTGGGGGCACCACGAAGCCAAGGGCTTTGGACAGTTGACGGCGAATGCCGGTCACGCGCGCCATCAATGGCGCACCCTTGCGCTCATCAATCAAAGGGACAAGTGCATAGCCAACGTCAAGCTGGCACGGAGCCGCCGCACTGACTTCGTCCCAAGCGATCAGATGCGGATTTTCGGGAGGCAAAACTTCTTCGGCCACCGGTTCGGGAGCGTTGGCCAGGCGGCGGCAATGCCAACCCAACGCCAGTGAGGTAGCGGCGGCAGGCAACATGACCGTTTGCGGCATCGCCGGGATCATGGCGAGCAGCAGGAAGATGCCCCCCACCGCGAACCACACCTGCGCCGACGCGAACTGGCGGCCGATCTGGCCACCAAGATCGAATGGCGAGGCCACGCGCGTTACAATAGATGCCGCCGCAATAGAAAGCAGCAACGCCGGGATCTGGGCCGCCAGCGCGTCGCCGATTGCCAGCGTGATGTAAGCACTGCCAGCTTCGGAAAGCGAAAGGCCGTGGCTGAAAATCCCAAGGAGCAAGCCGCCGATTATGTTGACGAACAATATCAGCACCCCAGCGATGGCATCGCCCTTCACAAATTTGGAAGCACCGTCCATCGACCCATAGAAATCGGCCTCAGTCGCGACGTCCTGGCGTCGCGCTTTGGCTTCGTCGGCCGTGAGCAGGCCTGCAGCAAGTTCGCTGTCGATCGCCATTTGCTTGCCTGGCAAGGCATCGAGTGTGAAGCGGGCAGACACTTCGGACACGCGCCCGGCGCCTTTGGCAATGACGATCAGATTAATGATCATCAGTACGAAGAACACGAACAGGCCGACAATGTAATCGCCGCCAATCAGCACTTCGCCAAAGGCCTCGATCACATGGCCCGCGGCTGCCGTGCCTTCATGCCCATGCATCAACACGACTCTGGTCGAGGCCACATTGAGAGCGAGACGGAACAAAGTCGCAAGCAACAGCACCGTTGGGAAGGCGGAGAAGTCGAGTGGACGTGCCGCCGACAGCGCGACCATCAGCACCGCTAGGCTGATCATAATGTTGGCGACAAAACCGATATCCAAAATGGTCGGCGACACCGGCACGACCATCAGGCCGACCAAAAACAACATGGCGGCAGGCAACAGCAGCATGCTGGCCATGCGGCCGCCGGAGAGATCGGCGGGTATCATACCGAGCGACCCGTTGGGCCAAGCGCCGCCAACCGTCGGTACGTATCAGCGGCAAAGGCGAGCGACAGTTTTTCCGGCATCGGCCGCATTTCGAGCAGCGGGAGCGTTGCCCGGTCGTTGGCCGGCATGTTGCGACGTGCCGCGCTGTGGGCAAATGCCGGAGCCGACATCGCAGTCCCGCCCGGCAGGGTTGCGGCGTTGCCATCATCAAGTTTTTGGCGAAAAAGTTCACGGATTTCGCCCAGACTGCGCGGGACGCCGACGGCAGAATAGAAAATGCTGCGATTGGCCCCCGCTGCGTCGGGTAGCAAGGGCGCCGCTGCCTGGTCCGGATTGTCCTGCCATGCCTGGATAAATTTGACAGCACCCGCCCCTCCCAAAAAATGGGCGAGATAAAGATCGACGTTCTCTGGCGTGGTCCCGGTACGGGCCGTCAGTAGGTCACGGTTATCAGCCGTCAGCATGGCCGCCATGCTGGCGGAGGCTGCCGGGTCTCCGCGCAGAGCGAGGACCGACGCACGCATTGCAGGGTCTGCAATGTCGTAGCGACCCGCGGCATTGCGCTGAATGGAGTCGGCCGCCCAGCCATAGCCGTGGGCAGCACCGTGCCGGTGCAGCGTCGCTAGCCAGGTCTGGTTGGTGAACTGATAGAGCCCGTGGGCCGAACTGGTCCGCGCTTGTGCAGATGGATCGAAATTGCTTTCCACGCGGGCAACATCGATCAGGAAGTCAAATTCGACGCCGGTGCGGCTCGCCACATCCGCTACAATCGAAGCGACCGGGGGGAGCCTGTTGGCAGAAGTAATGGGCAACGCAAGGTTCGACATTGATAGGTTTTCCACGGTTGTGGCAAACCACCAGCAATCATCGTGCCAAATCGCGCTCCATAACTTATTTGTTCATATTTTCAACAATATAGACCTGACTTGAGGTGACGCTGGCCCCGCAAATCGGCCAGACTGTCAATACGCTGACGCGTCCATTGGCTGTGAAGATTGACCTCCATCGACAAGGTTTGCAGTCGCGCGATGAAATCGGCGAGCTTATCAAGGTCAGGGCGGCCCAGCCGGTCTACGAAAGCGCCATCTATACCACTAACAGCAACCGCGAGGGCTTCGCTGGCGGTATGAATGGCCGGCGCATCAAATGTGCGAATAGCCGTGGCGAGCCCTTCCAACGCCGTTTCCATTGCCGGTAAGTGCGGGTTCATGCTTCGTCCGGATCTACGAGTACATTTGCAATTGCCAGCGCGGTGGCCGCAACCATGATGGAATAGTCACCATTGGCGATCTTTTCGCGCAGCGCCGCGACCCGAGCGGCATCGACTGGCGGTGCCTCACTGGCAATACTGGCTGCCATTGCCAGCACATCGGATTGCGGAACAGCGACTTCCTTCGTGTCGGCGGCCACGGCTGCGACGCGCGCGCCAGCCGCCAACGCCGGGGCGGCAGTTTGCCTTACCGTTCTGCCGACCGGGCTTAACGCATCTATCCTGGCGTTCTTTTCCAACATCGCAGGCCTCCATCGCATATGGGACGAACAAACGCCCATCATCATGGCAACCATTAACGACTTCTAAAGCGATTGATTAAGCGCTCACGGTCAAAAATCTTTCCTGACGCGGGTGCAAGCCTATTCGGCCAGCATTGCTTGTCCCGGCCCGAGCAGCTTCACCTGCAGCATTGCCTTGCTGCCTTCAGCCCGGGCGAGGATCATGTCGCCGACCCGGCCGTTGGCCGCCGCCACCACATCATAGATCAGCACAAAGCCATCGCGCTGCACACGCAGACGCAGGGGATCTCCTCGTTTGATCACTGGCGCAGCCGGCGAGGCGACGGTGCGGTCCGGTCCTTCAGCTGGAGCGAGCGCAATGCGCATGCGCCAGCCGAGCGGCAGGCAACGCGCGGCAATTGCATGGCGGTCCTGCGGTTCAATTATGGCCAACTCAGGACATCGCGGCAATTTTATGCGGTGATCTACTGCTATCGCTTGCTGGCCAAGCGTTGCTGCCAAAGTGGCCGCACGCTGGTTCAACAAATCGAGATTTTCAAATTCCTGTCCATTTGCGGGAGTCGCAGTCAGCGCAAGCCCCATAAATAGACCCATCATGATGTCGGTTCGCATAGCGATGCCCCTATTCCGATTTCCCGGAAGCAGCTTTCGGCCACCGGGTCACCAAATCGCAAAGCAGGAACTGTGCCAATCGGTCGTTTCACAGGCGGTACCGCGAGCCTGACTTTATCGGCGTCAAATTTTTGGCGCTGCGCCATTGCGTGAAGGGCCTGCGCCAATCCAACCGTGTTAACGGTATGAATATAAACATTTTACTCCAAATGGCACGATAACTGCATCGCACACCCTGTCGTATGTTCAACCCGCCTGACGCTGCCGCCGGCATCGAGGACGGGAGAAAGGAGAGCGACATGGGATTTGACCGTGCTTTGGGCATTCATGCCACCGCATTGCAGCTGCGCAACCAGCGTATGATGCTGCTTGCCTCCAACATCGCCAACGCAGCAACACCAGGATTCAAGGCGCGTGACCTCGATTTCTCGGCTGCGCTTGCGGCAGCGGAAAGCGGTCGGCCGATCGAAGCTGCGGTTCGGTATCGCATTCCGGTTCAACCCTCACTGGACGGAAACACGGTCGAAATGGGGACCGAGCAAACCGCCTATGCCGAGAACGCGATGGGGTACCGTGCCAGCCTGTCCTTCCTGAATGGCCGCATCAACACGCTGAGCCGCGCGATCAAGGGAGAATGAGGATGCAGGCCGGATACTCTGTTTTCGACATCAGTGGCCGCGCCATGGCGGCGCAGATGGTGCGATTGAACACCACCGCTTCCAACCTCGCCAACGCAGGTTCGGTTTCGGGCAGTGAAGCCAGCGCCTATCGTTCCATGAAGCCCGTGTTCCGGACGCTGGTGGACCAACAGGGCCGCGCAACCGTTGGTATTGATCAAGTAGTCCATTCGCGCATGGCCCCCTCCAAACGCCATGACCCCACCAGTCCGATGGCCGATGCCGAGGGCAATGTATGGGTCGCCGCAGTCGATACCGCCGCTGAACTCGTCGAGATGGTCGAAACGGCACAGCACTACCGCAGCAATGTCCAGGCGCTCGAAACCGCCAAGGGCTTGATCAACGAAACCTTGAGAATGGGACAGTGACATGGAACTTCGTTCATCCACCGCTATCAACCTTGCCACCGCGCCGCTGGCCACAAAAACCGAAGGCACACAGCTTGGCCAGGGAGATTTCCTGCGCCTCATGACTGCTCAGTTGGCGCAGCAGGACCCGTTCAACCCGGTCGATAATCAGGAAATGGTGGCCCAGATGGCACAGTTCTCCAGCCTCGCCGGCGTATCCGAAACCAACGACAAGTTGAGTGCCATCGGCGACCAGTTGCAGGCGCAGACCGACCTGCTCAAGCAGCTCAGCGAACTGGCCGCCAGCTTTGCAGCCGGAGCGGCCAAATCTACTTCCGACCAAGCGAAAGGATAAGATCATGACTTTCTACACTTCCCTATCGGGCCTGAAAGGCGCGCAGACCGACATGTCGGTCATTTCGAACAATATCGCGAACGCAGGCTCGACCGGCTTCAAGCGCAGCCGCGCCCAGTTTGGCGACCTGTTCGCCGCTTCGCCTACCCAGTCCACCAAGACGATCGCGGGACAGGGCCAGCGTCTGATCGGCATCAACCAACAGTTCACCCAAGGCACGCCCGAGGCGAGTGACCGCACATTGGACATGGCGATCGCCGGCGAAGGCATGTTCATCGTCAAGGGCGATCCGCCGCGCGATGCCGTGTCCTATACCCGCAACGGATCCTTTTCCGTCAACCCGGCACGCGAGGTGCTCGATTCAACGGGCGCAAAGCTTCAGCTGCTGCCGGTCGATGCCAATGGCAATGTGACCGACCGGACGCTGGGCGGTATGTACGACCTGGTCCTGCCGGTCGCTTCGCCGACCGACCCCACTGCGGCCATGGTCAATGTCTCGGTCAATCTCGAAGGGCTGGTTGTCGCAACCTTTGCCGACGGAACCGATCAGACGTTGGGCAAGGTGGCGCTGGCCACCTTTCCCGCGATGGAAGGGCTGCGGCCGGTAGGCGATGCCCATTGGCAGTCGACTGGCGACAGCGGGCCTCCGACCATTGACGGTGCCACCAATGGCCCCATGGGCGCCATCCGGTCGGGCGCACTGGAGCGATCAAACGTGGACATAACGGAAGAGTTGGTCCTGCTGATCGCCGCCCAGCGCAATTTCCAGGCCAATGCCAAGGCGATCGAAAGCGCGTCGAACATTACCCAAAGCATCATCAACATTAACTGATGACGGGATGCGACCGTTAACGGAAGAGTGATCATGGACCGCCTTATCTATACCAGTCTGACGGCAATGCGCGGCAGCATGGCGCGCCAAACCGCCGTCGCCAACAATTTGGCCAATGCCCAAACCACCGGTTTCCGCAGCGAAATCGCGCGGGCACAAGCGTTGTGGCTGGATGGTACCGGCATGGACAGCCGCGCCTTTGGCGTCGAGGAAGTGGTCGGTGCCGACATGCGCCCTGGTACCGTGACAGCCACTGGACGGGAACTGGACATCGCGCTGCGGGGCGATGCACTGCTGGCGGTGCAGGCACCTGACGGATCCGATGCCTACACGCGGCGCGGCGACCTCCAGCTATCGCCAAGCGGCCTGCTCACCACGGGCGACGGCCACCCGGTTCAGGGGGATGGCGGTCCTATCACTCTGCCCCCGGCCGACAGCATATCGATCGAGGCCGATGGCCGCATTCTGGTCGTTCCGACCGGCGGCGATCCATCGCTGCCGCAGGAAGCGGCTCGCCTGCGATTGGTGAGCGGGGCGGGGCTGGAGATTTTGAAGGGGTTGGATGGCCTGTTTCGCGCTGGCGGGGGCGGCGTGTTGCCCGATGACCCCGATGCCCGGCTGGTCGCGCGATCGTTGGAAGGATCCAACGTCAACCCAACGTCGGCGCTGGTCGAAATGATCGAGGCCAGCAAAGCGTGGGACACTCAGTTGAAACTGATCGGCAGCGCACGCGACCTCGATAACGCCAGCGCCAGCCTGATGCAGCTGCCAAGTTAAAGGAGCAAAATCATGACCTTCGGAGCATTGCACGTCGCACGCACCGGGCTCGATGCCCAAAATTTCCGCATGCAGGTGATTGCCAACAATCTGGCCAACGTGAACACCACGGGATTCAAGCGCGACCGCGCGAGTTTCGAGACGCTGGGCTATCAGTTGATGACCCAGCCCGGTGCGTCGGCATCGGCCGAAAACCGCTATGCCACTGGTCTGAACCTCGGATCCGGGGTGCGAATTGCCGGCACATCGCGCATCGAAACCCAAGGGACGATCAATCCCACCGGCAGCGCATTGGACCTAGCCATCGACGGCGCCGGATTTTTCCAAGTGCAGCTGCCTGACGGCCGTATCGGTTATACCCGTGCTGGCAATTTCAGTCGTTCGGCCGAAGGCGTGATGGTGACCGGTGACGGCAAGCCGCTGGAGCCTGCGATCCAGATCCCCGACGACGCCACCAATGTATCCATCGCGCCGGACGGCACGGTTTCGGTGACGGTGGCGGGCCAGGCCGAGGCGACCGAAGCGGGCCGGATCGAGCTGGCGCGTTTCACCAACCCGTCGGGTTTGCTGGCAGTCGGCGACAATATCCTCGTCGAAACCGCCGCTTCAGGCGCGCCGCAAGTTGGCGTCGCCGGCGAAGAGGGCCGCGGATTGCTGCGTTCCGGGATGCTTGAAGGATCGAACGTCAATGTCGTCGAAGAGCTGGTCGATATGATCGAGACCCAACGCGCCTACGAAGTGAACAGCAAGATGATTCAGGCCGCAGACGAGATGATGAGCAATGCGACACAGACGCTCTGACGTGGCCGGCCGGGCCATTGCTGCGCTGGCCGCACTGGCGCTGTCTGCTGCACCCGCAGCGGCGAAGGACAAGGTCGCCCCGGATGCCTTCGCGCCAAGCGCGCCGCCGCCGCCAACCGCCGCGCCGGCCAGTGGCAGCATTTTCAGCGGCAGTTACACGCCGCTGACTTCGGGCGGCCGTGCCAGTCAGGTCGGCGACATATTGACCATCCAGCTGGTCGAGCGCACCGCTGCAAGCAAAAGCAGCGGGTCGGCAACCCAGCGCGAAGGCGATATCAGCCTTACGCCGCCTGCCACGGGCCCACTGTCCTTTTTCAACCCGTCCGACATTGGCATGGGCGGCGGACAGCAATTCAATGGCCAGGGCAATGCCGCCCAGGCCAACAGCCTGTCGGGCGAAATTACGGTCACCGTGGCCGCCGTATATCCCAATGGCACAATGTTGGTGCGCGGCGAAAAGCAACTGACGCTGAATCGCGGCGACGAGTGGGTGCAGATTTCAGGACTGGTCCGCGCCATCGATATTGGCCCCGACAACCGCATTGCTTCGACCCGCATCGCCGATGCCACCATCCGCTTCACTGGTAAGGGCGATGTTGCCCGCGCCAGCCGACCAGGCTGGTTGCAGCGCTTTTTCTCCATGATCAGCCCGTTTTGAACGGAATTTTGCCATGAACCGCTTTGTCCTGTTTCGTCTGTGCCTGATACTGCTGCTGGGATTAACCTGGGTCCCGTCGTCGGCCAATGCCGCGCGCATCAAAGACATGGGGCAAATCGAGGGGATCAGAACCAACCAGCTGACCGGCTATGGCCTGGTGGTCGGTCTGGCCGGAACCGGCGACGATAGTCTGGACTATTCAACATTGGGTATGCGCGGCGCCATATCCCGCTTTGGATTGACGCTTCCCCCGGGCGTTAATCCCTCGCTCAAAAACGCTGCGGCCGTGCTGATCACTGCCGAACTGCCACCGTTCGCAAAGCCCGGGCAACGGCTGGACATAACGGTATCGGCGATTGGCAAAGCGAAATCGCTGCGCGGCGGCACATTGGTGTTGGCCCCGCTTTATGGAGCGGATGGCCAGATCTATGCGATGGCGCAGGGCAACCTAGCGATCGGTGGACTGGGCGTCGATGCTGCCGATGGCTCAAAGCTGACCGTCAATGTCCCGTCAAGCGGCCGAATCGCTGGGGGCGCCACAGTGGAGCGGGCTGTCAGCAATGGTCTGGCATCGGCCAGCGAGTTGATGTTCAACCTGCACCAGTTCGATGTCACCAATGCGCAGCGCGTCGCCGACACGATTAATCGATCCGTTGCCCCCGGCCTCGCCCGCATGGTCGACGGCACCAGCATCGCAATTCAGGTGAGCGGCGATAGCGATACACGCATGCGATTGCTGTCGCGCATCGAGAACCTGGAAATCCAGCGCGCCGACCCACCCGCGCGGGTGGTCGTCAACGCGCGCACCGGCACGGTGGTCATTAATGGCAAAGTGCAGGTGGGTGCTGCGGCTATCACTCAAGGCAAGCTGACGGTTTCCATCAAGGAAAGCGAGACCATCGTCCAGCCCGCGCCCTTCAGTCGCGGCGAAACGGCGGTGGAACGCGACAGCAGCATCGCCGTCGATGAAGCTCAGGCGCAGGTCGCGCTGGTCAAGCCGACCGCATCGCTGGCCGAGTTGGTCGATGCGATCAACCGGCTTGGCGTACCGCCAGGTGACCTGGTCGCGATTCTGGAGGCCCTGCATCAGGCAGGAGCGCTGACTGCAGAGCTGGTGGTGATATGACGCCCGCCCTGCCCCCGATCACCGCAGCCACGGCCCCGCCGCTCGCGCCATCGACAGCGGCAACGGCAAATGATGCCCAAGTGCGAGAGGCCGCAGAGGCATTTGAGGCAATTATCCTGCGTCAGATGCTCGCCGCAGTCCGGCAAGGCCGGCTTGCCGACGATGTGTTCGGTTCCAGCGCGACCGACAATTTCCGCGAGGTAGCCGATGCCAGGCTTGCAGACACTTTGGCCGCGCAGCGTAGCTTCGGGATTGCCGATATGGTCGAGCGCCAGTTGCGTACTGGCCAAGGGAGCAAGCCATGAGCGACATTCTAGGCATCGGCGCCAGCGGTCTGCGGGCCTATTCTCGGGCGCTGGCAACCGTGGGCGACAACATCGCCAACGCCCAGACCCCCGGCTATGCGCGGCGCACTTTGGCGCTGCAGGAAACAATTGGCGCCGGCGACACTTTGCTGACGCGCAGTCATGTTCGTCCCGGCGGGGTCGAAGTGGTGGGCGTGGTACGCGCGACCGACCAATGGCTGGCCGAAGAGGCCCGACTGGCGACATCCGATGGTGAACGCAGCCGACTGGTGTTTGATGCCATGCAGGGCATCGAAACCGCACTTGCCGATAACAACAATGGTGTCGCAACGGCAATAACCGCGCTGCTTGGCACCGCCGATGCCCTGACCATAGACCCCGCGAATCCAGCTCTACGCAGTCAGTTTCTGGATAATGTTGGCGCCGTCGCCGGGGGATTTCGGACAGCGGGCGAACAGCTTGAACGGGTGGGCAGCGCCAATCTTGCGGCTGCCAATGACGATGTCAGCCAGTTTAACACGGACCTGCAGGCGCTGGAAAAGGCAAATGCGGGGCTGCGCCGGGCGCGCCCGGGGTCGAGCAACGAAGCCGCGTTATTGGATGAACGCGACCGGTTGTTGGAGCAACTAGCATCACGTCTGGATATCGCCGCCAGCTTTGGCAATCGCGGCACCGTGACACTGCGCGCGGCAAGCAGCGGTGATCTGTTGGTCGGTGGCGGGGCCTTTCAAACGGTCAGCATGACCGCCGATGCCAATGGCCGCATATCCTATACGGTGGCAGGACAAGCATTGGTGGCGGGCAGCGGGGCCTTGGCTGGCCGCGCCGATGCCGCCGACCGCATCGCCAGCGAACGCACTGCCCTAGATACCGCCGCCGCGACCATTGCAGGCACCCTCAACGCCACCCATCAGGCCGGCTTCGACGCGAATGGCGCGGCGGGCAGCGCGCTGTTTACCGGAACGGCACGCGCCGTCACCTTGACTGCAGCGCCGCTGACGCCTGACGCCGTAGCGGCCGCCGATGGGACCGGCTCCAGCGGCAACATGATTCGCTTTGGCCAATTGCGTACCAGTGCAGGCCCCGAAGCCATCTGGGCCGATTTGCAATCGCGGCAAGGGCAAGCAACGGCAAGCGCCAAGGCGCAGAGCATTGCCGGATCGTCACGCCGCGAAGCCGCGCTCGCCGCGCGTGACGCGGTCAGCGAAGTCGATCTTGATCGCGAGGCGGCCGACCTGTTGCGGTTCCAACAGGCCTATACGGCTGCCGCGCAAACAATTCAGGTGGCGCGCGAAACGATGCAAGCCCTGTTCAACGCGATTTAGGGGAGCATGACATGATCAATGCAGTCGGAAACCGGCTATCCCGTGAAATTAATCGCCAGTCGCGACTGGCCGATCAATTGGAGCAAACCCAAATCCAGGTTTCAACCGGCCAGCGTATCCAGCGCCGTTCGGACGACCCTTCCGGTTTTGCGCGGGCGTCCCGCCTTGAACAGGAAAAAACTGCAGTTGCAGTATGGAGCCGGAATGTGGACCAAGCGATGTCGCGCGTGGCCCAAGCCGATAGCGTGATGGAATCCTCAAGCGATTTGTTGGCGCGCGTTGGTGAACTTGTGCTGGCGGCCGGTGGCCCCGTCAACGCCGCTGATCGCAATACAATTGCAAACGAGATCAGTGCGATAGCGGACGAGCTGGCCAGTCTGGGTGCAACGACCGCTCCCAATGGCGAACCGCTGTTTCTGCCAGGCAGCAACGGCCGCATGGCGCGGTTCGGCAGTGATACAGTTTTTGCGGCGCTGCCAGGACGCGATACGGCCATGGCCGTCGGCGGGCGCAGTATCGCAGTGATTGTGGCTGATGCCGCCGCTGCGGTCCGCGGCGGCGACGCTGCGCTCATCGCCGCTGCAGGCAACGAGGCCAACGGGGCGATCGCCCACCTTGCCGATCAGCGCGCGCAGCTGGGCCTTGCTGGCGCGCGGCTCGAACGGATCGGCGAGGCGCTTGCCACGCGCGATATCGAACTGGCGGCGGAACGATCTGAGCTGATGGACACGAATTTGTCCCAAGCAATTGCCCGATTGAATGCGCAAACATTGACGCTGGAAGCGGCGCAAGCAGCCTTCGCCCGGATTAACCGGCAGACCTTGTTCGATTTATTGCGCTAACGCCCCTTTAGGCATCGCGCTGTGGACCGTTAATCATACTGCATGGGCAGCGCGGTGCCCCACTGCCAAAAAAGTGAGACACTAACGCATGCTGCCGGTTATCGGAATCATCCTGCTGATCGTTTTGGTATTCGGGGGCTTTGCGCTGACCGGCGGCAATCTTGAGCCCGTCTTGCATGCCATGCCGCACGAAATGCTCATCATCGGCGGTGCGGCGCTGGGTTCGCTAGTGATTGGCAATTCGGTGAGCGAACTCAAATCGCTCGGCGGCGGGATGAGCAAGGTGTTCAAGGGCCCGTCCTATGGCAAGCAGGATTATCTGGATTGCATCGTGTTGGTGTCGACCTTGATGAAAATCATGCGCACCGACGGGCCGGTGGCGCTCGAGCCACATATTGAACAGCCCGAAAGCTCGGCGCTGTTCCAGCAATATCCGAAGCTGCTGAAGGACCAAACGCTGGTTCACCTGATTTGCGACACGCTGCGCCTGGTCGTGGTATCGTCGGGAACGCTTGACCCGCATGCGGTGGAAGAGGTGATGGATAATGCCGTCAAAACCCACCATCATCACGCCATCAAGCCCGCCGAGGGCTTGCAAGGGCTCGCCGATGCGTTGCCGGCACTGGGCATCGTCGCGGCCGTGCTGGGGGTCGTCAAAACGATGGGATCGATTGACAAGCCCCCCGAAATTTTGGGCGGGATGATTGGTTCGGCACTGGTCGGGACATTCCTGGGCGTTTTGCTGGCCTATGGTCTGGTCGGGCCGTTCGCCAACCGCGCCAAACAGATCGCCGAGGCGGACGGGGCGATTTACCACACAGTTAAACAATTGATCATCGCATCGTTGCACGGCCATCCCCAGCCGCTGGTCATCGAGGCAGCGCGTTCAGGCATTGCGCACAGCAACCAGCCGAGCTTTTCGGAAGTCTTTGATGCAGCGAGAGGCCGCTGATGGCGCAACTGTCAAACCAGCCGGTTCGCCCCATCATCGTCAAAAAGATCACCGTCGCCGGACATGGTGGTCACCATGGCGGCGCGTGGAAAGTCGCCTATGCCGACTTTGTCACGGCCATGATGGCGTTTTTTCTGCTCATGTGGCTGCTGGGTGCCACCACCGAAAAACAGCGCAAGGCACTGGCGGACTATTTCGCCCCGACGATCGTCAAAACGAAACAGGAAAGCGCTGGGTCGAATGGGATGTTTGGCGGCGATTCTATCGTGTCAGCCGACAATTATCCGCACCGGGCCGGTCAAACCGGCACGCGGTCAATCACCATCCCGCGCGACGTGACGGGGGGACCAAAAGAAGCGTCGGGCCGCGAGCGCGAAATGGAACGCGAAAAATTCAGGATCGTTGCCAAAAACATGGTGGCGAGTGTCGGCAAGCGCGACGAGCTGCGCCGACTTGCCCGTAACCTGCGCTTTACCGAGACCAGCGAAGGACTGCGGATCGATATCGTTGATGACGCCGAGTTTGCCATGTTCACCAGCGGCAGCAGCCAGTTGACCGCCAGCGGCGCGCGCCTGTTCCAAACTGTCGCCGAAGTGGTTGCGCAGGTTCCCAACCAGATCATCATCCGCGGCCACACCGATGCCACGCCCTTTTCAACGGCATCAGGAACAAATAATTGGCGCTTGTCCGCCGAACGCGCCGAAGTCACCCGGGCGCTGCTCGAATATCGCGGCATAGCGCCGCGCCGGTTCCAGCGCATCGAGGGTGCGGCAGAACTTGAACCTTTTGTACCGGGGGACAAATTCGACCCGCGCAATCGGCGAATGTCGATCACATTGGGTTGGCAATATTCTGGGAATTGACCCCGCGATCGCGGCGGCTGACTGGCGGTTCCTTTTGCGCGTTCTGCGGTCTAGCCCTTAGGGCTTTCACTTACCCTTGCCTTATCCGCCATTTACCATCCTTGCCCGATATCTGCTGGCGTTCGGGTATGGAAACCAGCAGGGGCCGGAAATGCAAAGTTCGTCGATCAGCGATGTGGATGTGCGGGTGGAGGCAGCTCTGATTGGCCAAAGTGAAGCAATGCAACGCTTGCGCTCAATGATTGTGCGGGTGGCGCGGACCAATGCCTCGGTGTTGCTGACCGGACCTTCGGGGTCGGGCAAGGAATTGGTGGCGCGTGCCATCCATGATGCCAGCTCCAGAGCAAAGAATAATTTCTCTGCTGTCAATTGTGGCGCAATTCCCGCCGAGCTGATTGAATCCGAGTTATTTGGACATGAAAAGGGCGCGTTTACCGGCGCCATTGCCCGCCGCACCGGTCATTTCGAAGCCAGCAATGGCGGCAGCATCTTTCTGGATGAGATCGGCGACATGCGTTATGACATGCAGGTCAAACTGCTGCGCGTGCTAGAGGAACGCCATATCACACGCGTCGGCAGCAGCGAAACGCGCGCAGTTGATGTGCGGGTGATCTCGGCCACGCATCAGGATTTGCCTGATGCCATTGCTGCTGGCCGGTTTCGCGAGGATCTGTTTTTCCGTCTTGCCGTCGTTGTGCTCCGGGTACCTGCGCTAGCAAGCCGCATTTCGGACATCCCCGCGCTGATCCGCCATTTTCAGCGCAATGTCGACCCGGCGGCCAAATGCCGCTTCGCCCCCGACGCGATGGAGTTGCTGATGGAGCACGACTGGCCAGGCAATGTGCGCGAGCTGCGCAATCTGGTCGAACGCGCCAATACCCTGCATCCCGGCGAAACTATCGGCCAGCGCGACACCCGCATCCTGCTCAATCCGGCGGCCTCACTGGCCGAAGATTTTGCCGATGATTGTGCACAAATCGAAGACAACGCCGTCTCCGCGCGCACCGAGCGGTCAGCGGGCCCTGCACGCACGCCACAGCCGGGCCGGCCAATTGACCTGAAGCGCGAGATTGAGGCCATTGAGCTGGAACAAATCCATGCAGCGCTCGACCTTGCCGATGGAATCATTGCCGATGCGGCACGGCTGCTAACGCTGAAGCGCACGACTCTCATCGAAAAAATGCGCAAATATGGTTTGCAGCAGCAGGCCGCCTGACCAAGAAACGGCTCAGCCAGCGGGGCGCCCAATTTGATCCCACGCGGCACGAAGCGACGCGACACCATCGGCAATTTCGGTAAGGCCGGCGATATCATTTGTGGCGGCAACGGCATCAAAACGACGGCGCATGCTGTTGTAGATCTGTGATAGCGACTGTGCCAACGTGCCGCCGGCGGCATGATCCAGCCCCGCGTCCAACGCAATAAGCACCATCCGCACACGGTGCGCCGGATCAGTCGTCGCGATCGGCTGGCGTTGCCTGGCAAGGACCAGAAGCACGCCCAGTGCGGTTTCCAGTTCCTCATACAACATTGCCACCAATTCCACTGGATCGGCCGCAGCAGCACGGCTTTCATGCTGGACTTGGCGATAGGCGCTGGAGGCGCGGACAGAGACAGCGTTCAGGGGCATGGATGGTCAGGATCAATTGCTGTTGTTGTTGTTCCAGATGTCGATTTGCTGCTCCAGATAGGCTTGGGTTGCCCGGAACGCGCCCACCTGAATGTCCAGTCTGGCATATTGCCGTTCGAGCCGCGCAGCGTAGGCGGCCTCGCGCTCTTCGACCCGCGCCAGACTTTCTTCCAGCTGTCTGCGACGGTTTTCGAGCGATTTCGCCACGCGGTCGATCGCCCCGTCAGTGCCAACCGCGCGGTCCCGCAATGCATCCATTACCCCAGCTAAGCCAGGATCGGTCGATGCGGTTTGGGTGGCGCTGCGCGGCGGGTTGAACAGTGCCTCGACAGCTTCCGGATCAAGCGCGATGGCGGCTTCCAGTTTGGCATTGTCGAGCAGCAATGTGCCGTCGCGCGTGGTGCTGATGCCAACGTCGCTCAGCCGGTTGATGGTGGGGTGGCTAGTCAGTACGGTCCCGGCAATTGCCTGAAGTTGGCTGCCCAGCTGACGCAGGTCTGAACCGGTGCCCGATAACCGCGCGGCCGCCGTGACGTTGTTCTTTAGCTGATTGAATACCGAAACAAAGTCGCCCAGCGCTTGGCGAATGGCGGCCGTCGGGCGGCTAGCACCGATGCCGACATTTTCGCCTGCCGCCGCCTTTTTGAGGTTCAAGGTGATACCGGGCAGGATATCGGTGATTGTGTTGCTGGCGCGCGCAAAGGTAACCCCGTCGATCCGCACACTGGCGTCGCTGGCTGTTTGGGCAATGGCAAGTCCGCCACCCGTGGTAAAGGCCGCCAAAGCTGGATCGGCGCCTGCGCCTAGCGCAACGGTGAAGCTGTTGGCCGCACCGGTTTCGCCCTTTACGATGAGGCGAAAACCGCCGGCGTCGCCGACAATTGACGCGCGCAAGCCGCGGCCCGCAGCATTGATTGCAGTGGCCAGGCCATCAAGGCTGTCATTGGTTGCATCGATGGTCACTGCAAAACTGGTCGCGCCGACGACGATGTCGAGCGTACCCTGCCCGACGGGTGCGGTGCGCGACGCAACTACCCCCGATGCCGCGCTTTGTGCGCGCGCCAGTTCGATGACTTCGACCGTCGCTGCAAATGCAGATGCGCTGGTACCTGGGCTGGCCACGGCATCCAATATGCTGGTGTTGGACACCGTCGGAGCGCTACGCAGCGTTCCGTCGCTGACAATTTCGGCGAGCGAGTTGGCAAGACCGTCGAGATCGGAACGCGCCTGGGCGACCGCACTGATGCGCGCCTGATTCTGTTCGGCTAGCGCCGTAATGCGACCTACCTTGGGTTCGCGCGATGCCGCCGCAAGATCGCGCACGAGTTGCGGCACGTTGAGGCCGGACCCAGCGCCCAAACTGGAGACGATGTTATTTTGCATATTGGCTCCGATCCCTGTTCATAACGGTCGCGATTGAGCGACTTTAAGCCTCGCGCCGCCCATGAGCGTCAAACCGATGCGACGGCGGAACATCGACCGGCGGCGGTGACGCGTCGGCAGCTTGCGCATCCAGCCGGAAGACGAACGCCAGTACCATCGCCACGGCAACGAAAAGCTCCTCAGGAATCGTCCGTCCTGCCCGTACGCTGAAGTAGAGCGCGCGGGCCAGTTGGGGATATTCCAGCACGGTAACATTGGCATGCGCCGCAAGCTGACGGATCGCCAGCGCAGTTTCGCCGCGACCGCGGGCAACAACAAGCGGAACCGCATCAATCCCCGGGCGATAGCGCAGTGCCACGGCGAAATGGGTCGGGTTGGTGAGCACCACGGCGGCCTCGGACACTGCCCGCCGCGCCGATCCGGTCAAAATCTCGCGCTGCCGGGCGCGCTGGTGCCCCTTCACTTCAGGGGAGCCGTCGTTCTCGCGCGTGTCCCGGCGTAGCTCATCGACGGTCATCATCAGGCGGCGACGGCGTTGCTGCCACTGCGCGGGCACGTCGATCAACGCAATGGCCACCAGTCCGACCGATAGAGCAAACAGGGCATTGATAACGGCCGTCCCGGCCATGCGGCTGGCACCGACGACGTCAGCGGCCGCCAAGCCCATAATCGCCGGCAACTGGCCGGCCAAAAAGACATAGCCAATCGTGCCGAGTAACAGGACCTTAGCCACTGCCTTGCCCAGTTCCACCCAGGCGTGCGTTCCGAACATGCGCTTGACGCCTGCCACCGGGCTCAACCGGTTGGCTTTGAACTGAAATGCCTTGTTCCGCCAGCCGAGCGAGCCCAGCGCTGCCGTGCCGAGGATGCTGACCAACAGCGTGGCGCAGAACAACAACAGCATCGGGAGGCCCAGCTCGGCCAATTCGCGGGTCAACGCACTTGCCGGGGCAAACTCTTCGATGTCGGGGCGAGAGAAATTCAACCCCTTGAGCAGCAATTGGCGGCATGCATGGATAAGCCAGCTGCCCGCCCCAGCTAACCAGAAGGCACCGGCGAGCACCGCCAGCGCCGTCATAAGCTCACGCGACAACAGCACGTCACCTTCCTCGACCGCCTTGGCAATTTTTTGGGCAGTCGGTTGCTGGGTTTTCTGGCTCTGGTCGCTGTCCTGCGCCATGGTCAGGGGACCGCTACCGAGCGAGCGAGTGCAAGGGCATCACCCAAGATCAAGGCAATGGCATCAGCCATCGTAGGAACCGCCATGGCCATCAGCACCGTGCCAAACAGCAAGGTAGCGGGCAAGCCGACGGAAAACAGGTTAAGTGCCGGTGCCGACCGGCCAATGACCCCCATCACCAGCTGGACCAGCACAAGCGCAAAACCGACGGGCAAAGCGATGGCAAGGCCCGCTTGAAACATGGCGCTGCCAAAGGCGATGATCGCGCCTATGGCATCGCGGGCAGGCCAGGCATTGCCCACGGGAAAGGCCGTGTAGCTCTGAGCAATGGAAGCGATGAGCATCAAGTGTCCGTCTGCGGCAAGGAAAAGCGCCGTAGCCAACAGCGCCAGAAACTGGCCAACGGCGGTATTCATGCGCCCACTGTATGGATCGACCATCATCGCAAAACCGAGGCCCATGGTGTTGCTGATCGTTTCTCCGGCGATCAGCGCCGCACCGAGCGCCATTTGCAGCGTGAAGCCGATGGCGAGGCCCAGCACAATTTCACCGCCAATCAGGAAGAAGCCCGTCCAGCTGATCAGGCCGTCGGCGGGCAGCCCCACCGTCCCAGTGCCGGTCATCGGCAGGCCGATGGCCACTGCGAGCAGGAGGCGCAACTGAACCGGGATATTGGCCGATCCGAACACCGGCGCAGCGAGAAGCGCAGCACCGGGTCGCAGTGCCGCCAGCAGTACGAGCTGCAACATGGCCTCGACATTGGGCGGGACGAGCGTGTCCATGCGCCGGCTCAACGCACCAGCAGCGGGATTTGGGCAAACAGGTCGCGGGTGAAATCCGTCAGCAAAACCAGCATGCTGGTGCCAAACAGTGCCAGGCACACCGCCGCAATCACCAGTTTGGGCACAAAAGTTAGCGTCTGTTCATTAATTGAGGTTGCGGCCTGGACCATGCCAAGCAGCACGCCGGTTACGAGTATGGGCAGCAGGATCGGGGCTGCAGCTAGGCATAACACCCACAAGCCGCTTTGCGCGATGCCAATAAAGAAATCCGCCTCCATGACCGCCTATCCTGCAAAAGAGGCGGCAAGCGAGCCCATCGCCAGTGCCCAGCCGTCAACAAGCACGAACAGCAACAATTTGAATGGCATAGAAATGATCGTCGGCGACAGCATCATCATGCCCAGCGACATCAATGCGGACGCTATAATCAAATCGATAATCAGAAACGGCAGAAAGATGAGGAATCCAATCTGGAAGGCCGTCTTGAGCTCGCTCGTCACAAATGCTGGCAACAGGATGGAAAAGGGCGTGTCCTGCGGCCTCGCTATCGGCGGCGCCTTGGCGATTTCTGCAAACATGGCCAGATCGGATTTGCGCGTCTGTTTCAACATGAAACCGTGCATGACGACACCAGCGCGTTCGACCGCTTCCGTCAGTTCAATTTGTTCGCTGCCATAGGGTTCGACGGCAACCCGGTTAATTTCAGTCAGCGCGGGTTGCATCACGAACAGTGACAAAAACAGGCTAAGGCCCACCAGCACCTGGTTGGGCGGGGTTTGTTGCAGCCCTAGCGCATGGCGCAAGATCGATAGGACAATGATTATCCGGGTAAAGCTGGTCATCATCAGCAGCAGCGACGGCAAAACCGTCAGCAAGCTCATCATCAGCAATATCTGTAGCGAAAGCGACAAGGGCTGACCGGAACCGCCCAGTTCGCCGAGCGCCCGATCGAGCCCTCCACCAGTTTGCGCCGCCACCGCCGGGGCAATGCCAAGCGCCAGCACCATCGCAGCAGAAGCTACCGCGAGGCGCCGCACGGCGCGCCGTTCAATCAACATGGAACTCTCCCTGTGCATCGGAGGCGATCCGGCTGATGCCCTGGCGCGAAACGGCGACCAGAATTTGTTGTCCGGCAAATTCGACAACCGCCAGCTTGGCAGCTGGCCCGAGCGGCAGCACGCTGACCAGATCGACTGCGCGCGGCCGTTTGGGACCAACGAGCGGTGTGCCTTCCTGAAGACGCTTCCAGAACCACAGGCTGCCCCAAGCCATGGCGCCAAGCAGCGGCAACAGAATGAACAGGCGGAGGATATATTCGCCCATCACGCCCTCCGCTCAAGGCCAGCAAGACGGCGTTCGGCGGCAACGATTTCGGCAATCTTGATACCATAATTGTCACCCACGCTGACCACTTCGCCGCGCGCGACCAAAGTGCCGTTGGCCAATATGTCGAACAGGTCAGAGACGTTGCGATCGAGCTCGACGACCGACCCTTCGCCCAGCGTCAACAGTTCGGCGAGCGGCAGCGCGGTCGTGCCAACCTCCACCGAAACCCGCATGGGGACGTTCGCGAGCAGGTCAAAATTGGGGGTGGTGCGCAAATCGGTTTCCGGACCGGCCGGCCGCGGCGCGCCCTTTGGCATGTTGCTCATATCACTCATCACATATTCCTTTGCCCAAGAGTTTCGATGTTGATGGCGACGCGGCCATCGACCTCGCCAAGCGTTCCGGTGGCCAGCGTCCGGCCGGCCACAACCACCGGCACCTGGCGCGGTAAGGTGAAGGGGATGATGTCACCGACGGACAGCGTCAGCATACGACCGACGCTTATTTCGGGGCGGGCTAGCACCGACGAAACGGGCAACGACACATTGCCCAGCGCATGGTGCAGCGCGTTAAGCCAGCGCCGGTCCATTGGCGGTGACGCTGGTTCAGAGGCATTTTCGCTGGTTCCGGTACCGTCCGTCATGCAGTCGGAATGACAGGCAAGCAACAGCGTCGCATTTCCGAACGGCGCGCCGGAAAGCACCAGCGGCTGCACCAGTACACCGCTATCGCCGTCGGATGCGAGCGGATTGCGAGCAACCAGAAATTGCGACGTCAGCGGCGCCGCAGTCTGCGCTGCGTCGCGCCATGCAAAGGCGAGCAACTTTGCCAGCTCTTCACCATAGCGGTGGGCAAAGCGGTCTTCTGCGAAGGACAATTCCTTGTTCATTTGGACGCGCGCGCCCGTTCCGCCATAGAAAATGTCCACCAGCTGGCCCAGCAGCGCAGGCACCATGGCCAGCGCCATTGGCGATGATCGTCCAACGTGCGAAAACTTCCACAAGAGGTGGCCTCCAGCAGCCTCGCCCCAGCCCAGCGAGGTCATCGCATCCACTGGCTTGGCGGAAACATTGCACTGTGCGGCGCCCATCTGGCGCAGATGTTTCTGCAAATCGGCGGCCAGGCGTAGGCCGATGCCTTGCAGCAATGCAGCCGCTTTACCGTCATTGGCGCTGCGCAGCAGCAATGGACCATCGACGGATGGCACCGACGCATCAGTTGCGGCCATTTTGGGCGGGTCCGACGCGTTCATCACAGTCACTGGATCACCAGGCTGGTGAAGTAGACATTGTCGATGCCGCCAAAGCCCTCCTTGCTGCGCAACACATCGTTAATTGCAGCGGTCAATTGGCTTTGCAGCCGCTGCTTGCCCTGCGAAGTGGACAAATAGGCCGGGTCCTGCTCGGCCAGCACCATCAGTACAGCCGAACGGATCGGCACGGATTGCCGCTTAATGTTGGTGATGACCTGGTCATCATAATAGGTGGAAAGGCTGATGCCGACCTGAAGGAAGCCGGATCCGTCGGCCAAATTGGTGGTGAAGTTTTCGCCAATGGCATGATAGGCCACCGCATATTTTTTCGGATCGGGTTTCAGCCGGTCATTCGGGACACTCACCGTTCCGACACGGGGCGCCTCTTTGCCCTCTTCACCTTCGCTGTCCTCTGCACCCTCGGAACGCAGAACGAGCTTGGGGTTGTGATTTTGCTCCTTGGGCTCAGCGCCCATCACGTTGACACCAAAATAGAGCCCCGCACCGGCACCACCGCCGACCAGCACCAACATAAGGCCGCCGAACACCATCAAGCGTTTCAGCTTCGAGGGTTTTTTGGCCTCCTCGACGGGTTGTTTTTCCTTGGTCATCGCTTAGCTCCTGTTTCAGGCTAGTCGGTCCGTGCCCGACCCACGGGTGCGCAACGGCACCGGGTCGGCCGCATGGCCGGTTTCAACAAAACTCCAACGCTGGTCTGGATGCGACCGGTCGTTATCGCGGCGATCATTGGTCCAGCCTTGGGCCTGCATGCCGACTTCAGCCGCAGCAATCCGCACCCCATTATTGCGCAGATCATCAACGAGACGGGCCTGGGCGCCCGCCAGCATCGACTGCGCTGCAGCACTCTCCGCAGCGACGCGAACCGATATACCTTCGCTGCCGGTCTGCACCGACACTTCGAGCCGGCCCAAATGACGCGGCAGCAACTGGAACCGCAGCAAGCCATCTTCGTCCTGCAGGGCGGCAATATCCTGTGCCAGTGAAGCGATCCAACGGTCGTCAGTGCCAAGATCAATTAACCTAAGCGGCACATCGCCAGCCAAAGAGGCGGACTGGGTTGTCATCACGGGCGAGGATGACAGCGGTGCCGATGCCTGCGGAAGCATCAATTCCGTAGACCCTCCGGCCTGGTCGACACCCGTGCTGTCGGAGAGCAGCAAGGGGCTGGTCAAGGGCACCGCCGCAATCGGGGCTTCGACCGCTTTTGTCGGCGCCAGATCGTCGGGCAACGCGACAAGGTTGCGCCGCAGCACGGGATGATCTGCAGACACGGTAGCCGCGGCAGCTGTGATCACGGCCGGTGAGCGCGCCGCGATTGCAACATCGGAAACATCGGCCGTAGCGGCGCGTGCTGCATCCAAAGCCGCGGGAACCGGCGTGTCGGGTTGCGTTGTTTGTAACGCGGCGACATCCAGCACTGGCTGGTCAATCTGGCCCAACGCTGCGGCGTCCCCGGCGGCTGGCCCAGCCGCAGCGGAATCGAGACGGACGTCGGTCGGCGCGACCGCGGGCAGCATGACATGACCTGGCGCGTCGGCTGGCGTAGCTTTGCCTGACCAGGAAGCGCGCGACGGAAGCCAGGCGGCGGTCGGCACAGAGGAGGTGTCCAGCGCCACCGGGGGCGTAGCGAGAACGGCCGCTGATGTCACGGCAGGCGCCGGAGCAATGATCGGCGCGCCGCCATTCGGCATCGGCAGCGGAACCGACGCCGCGCCAGGCAACTGTCCTGGGACCGAGGGCATCAGGGTCATGTCACCCTGGCCGGTCGGTGCCGTCGTCGCCGTCGTCGCCGTCGCCGACGGCAACAGCGAGGGGACGGCGGCAGCCCCTTCCGCGGCGACCTCCGGGGCAAGGCTTGAGGCGTCCAAAAGCCCGGCGAACTCGGTCGGCGTTACGGTCGGCGATAGCAGCGGCAACGGCCGCGCCAGCCCGCGCATGTCGTTCAGCCCGGATGCCGCGGTCATCATTGCGCACCCCCGGCAATCAAGCGCAGCCGCATACCGGCGGGGCGGTGGATGCGGTTGGCGTCGCGAAAGTGCTCCGCCGCGCTCGCGGCCTGTTGTTCCTCCAGAGCGAGTTGGCGTGTGGCAGCATCTTCGCGCGCGGCCGCAATTCCAGTGTCCCGCGCCAGCATTGCGTGCAAATCTGCGGCCGCCTGCACCGGTTGCTCCAGCGCCGCCCGGGCGAGATCGAGCCGATCTGCCATTTCACCAACCATCCTGAAATCACTGCCCACTGCCTGATGTTCGGAGACGGCAAGTTCCCGGCGCAACCGGTCCAGACGCGCGGACAGGTCGATCAGCCGCGACAGGTCGGATTGCGCCTGCGCCAACCGCGCTTGGGTGCGCCGATGCTCGCAGCCGCGCAGCCGAACGAGTTGCTGTTTTCGGCTTATCCGGTTTGTCATGCGCTGAATCCTTGCTGAAGTTCGTCAATCGAGTTGGTGAGCGGTACCAAAGCGTCGGCGGCTTGGCCGATGAACGCCCGCTGTTCAGGGTGCCGGGCTATCGCTTCGTCAATTTCGGCGTCGTTGCCGGGCACATAGGCACCCATCAGCATCAGATCGCGATTTTCCTCGTAAAGCGACCAGAGCCGCCGAAAGCGGGTTGCGGCTTTGCGATGTTCTGGCGTCGCACAATCCGTCATGGTGCGCGACAGCGAGCGCGAAAGGTCAATGGCCGGAAAGACACCTTGTTCGGCCATCGACCGCGCCAGAATGATATGGCCATCGACGATGGCCCGTGCGGCATCGACCACCGGGTCGTTCATATCGCCGCCATCGGCCAACACCGTGTACAGAGCTGTAATCGATCCGCCTGTCGTGCGGTCAATGCCAGCCCGTTCGACCAATGCAGGGATGAGGCCGAAAACCGACGGCGGATAGCCTTTCATCGTTGGCGGTTCACCCAACGCCAGCCCAATTTCGCGCTGGGCATGCGCCACGCGAGTCAGGCTGTCGATCAGCAGTAGAACGCGGCGACCCTCGGCGCGGAAAGCCTCGGCAATGGCCGTGGCGCGGCGGGCGGCACGCAGCCGCAGGACCGGAGCATGATCGCCCGGAACCGCGACGACCACGGCCTTGCGCCGGACTGCGGCCGGGAGGCGGGTTTCGACAAAATCTGACACCTCGCGGCTGCGCTCGCCGATTAGGCCTACGACGATGACATCGCATTCGGCCCCTGCCATCATCTGGCCCATCAGGACCGATTTGCCGACGCCCGACCCGGCGACAATGGCAACGCGCTGACCCTCGCCAATTGTCAGCAGCGCATTGATCGCGCGCACGCCAACATCGAACGGCCGCGTGACCCGGCCGCGTGTTAGGGGATTGGCAGGCTTTCCACCCAGCGGCCAATGGCGGGTGGCCGTGGCCGCTGGCCCGCCGTCGAGCGGATCGCCGTTGGCATCAATAATCCTGCCGAGCAGTTGCTCGCCGACGGCGACCTCGTTGGTGTCGGCTTTGGGGCGGACCGGAGCGCCGGTCGCCAGAGAGGCGTCGTTGGCAAAAGGCAGCACCAAACAGCGGTTATCGCGGAATCCGACCACTTCGCCCGCCATGGCGCTGCCATGTGCCAAATCAATGCTGACCCCCGCACCTATTGCCAGCGGCGGCCCGGAAACTTCCAGCATCAACCCCTCGCTGGCAATAACTTTACCCAACTGGCGCGGCGCAATTTGCGCCAGCGCGGCGTTGCCAAGCACGGCTTCGGCCGTTGCCAAGAGTCGGTTGCTCATGCTGCACCGCCCACCGGATTCAAGGCCTGGTGCAGCGCGTCGAGATAAACGGGCCGACCGTGCTCAACCCAACCTTCGCCAGCCGCAATGCGCAAGCCACCGCGCGGGATTTGCGGGTCGCTGCGTAGCTTCATGCCAAGATCCACGCCCGCGATGCTGGCGAGGTCGGCGGGGTTCAAAAACAGGATGCGATCGCGGTCGGCATCAGCCAGAATGGCGCTCGCTTCGGTTACCCGAAGTTGTAACCAAGCCGGGTCGACCGGAACGTCGCCAACAATTTGACGGACCAGATTCTCGACGGTTGTCGAAATCAGCTGACCGAGCTGCGGACACGGTTCAGCCTGCAGCACTTCGGCGCTTGCTAACAGCCGCAACAGGGCCTGGCGTTCGGTATCGAAGCTGATCCGGGCCAGTCTCTCGCCCTCGGCAAGACCCCGCTCATAGGCCGTTTCGACCGATTCACCGGCAATTGCAGCCGAATGACTTCGGCCAGCATTGACCGGCAAGTGCGGACGAAAGGCCGTGTCGCGCTGCATCGCTGTGGCGAGGTCAACATGCTTGGCTGTCCGTGGCTCAGCTGTGTCAAACATATTCGCCGCTCCCACCGGCGGTCGCGATTTCGCCGCTCGCCACCATGCGCCGAACGACCAGCATGATGCTGCGCTGTGCCTCCTCGACGTCGCTGCGTTTGACGCGCTGCATTTCGGCCATTTCGTCGGCAATGGTCTCCGCCGCACGCTTCGACATGGTCGCAAGGCACAGCTGCACCATATCCTCGTCGGCACCTTTCAGCGCCAAGCCCAGCGTCTGTGCGTCAACGCTGCGCAGCACATTACCAAGCGTCCGCGCATCGAGTTCGCGCAGATTTTCGAAGACAAACATTTCTTCCTCGATCGCATCGGCAAGCCGTTTGTCCATTTTGCGCAGTGCGCGGATGGTCTGTTCCGACAGCGGTTTGGGCATTAACTTGATAATCTTGGCAACTTCACCCGGGCCACCAAGGGCGTGGCGGGGCGTTTGCGGCGCGGCCAAGGTTGCGGCCGCCAGCACCGCTTCCAGGTCCTCGATGGCCGCCGCCGCAACACCGTCCAATTGCGCGGCGCGCATCATCAGATCAGCCTGTTTCCGGCTTTCAAGCGGGGCTACCGCTTCGGCAGCGACCTCCGGGACCAGAACCGACAGGATCAGAGCGCTCACCTGAGGATGTTCCGTCACCAGAATTTCGCTGATCTGGGCGACGTCCATCCAGCGTAAAATGGCGAGCGACGTCGCGCTCTTTTGCGGGGCCAGTTCAGCCAGAATATTGTCGGCGCGGACATTGCCGAGCGCCTGATGCATAACGGTGCGTATGCGCGCATCCGCGCCCACCGCCAGTGCGCTAACGTTGCGGCTTTGGCCGACGAATTGTTCGAGCGCCATTTCCACGGCGTGCTCGTCGGCATCTGCGGCACCGTACATCGCTTTCGCCAGCCTGCGCACCTCATCCTGATCCAGATCGCGGACGACTGCAGCGGCGTCGGCCTCATCCAGCAGCATCAGCAGGATCGCGGCAGCGTCAGCACCGTCGGGCTGGCGAAAGCTGCGCACCGGACCTGTCGTTTCGGGAACTGTCGCATCAGCCATTGGTGCGTTCCTGCATCAGCTGGCGGATGACCAATGTGGCACGGGCCGGGTCCTGACGAACGAAATCGCGGACGAGATTGGCGCGGGCTTCGTAGCTGGGGGCCGCCTCAATCATGTCGATGGTTATCGGGCCGTAAGCGGCGGGACGCGACCGACCCGCGCCGTCGCCGGTCACCGCGAGCAATTCTTCTGTTAGTGCTTCTTCGCGCGCAGCGCGGGCCGCCGCGCGCGCTTTGGCTGCGCGGATCAGCGGCCGCCCAATAAACAGGAACGCCAGCAGTGCCGCGAGCAGTCCGCCTACTTGCTGTGCGAGCGGTAGGAACCACGGCTGTTCCCAGAAAGCCAGCTCGGCCTGCTCGGGCTTGGCGAACGGTCTCTGGCTGATCGCAACCTGATCACCGCGCTCGACGTTGAAGCCAATGGCGCCTTTAACCAGCCCTTCAAATTTGGCGAGGTCGGCTTGGGTAAACGCTTTCTTGCCCTGATTGAGCGCGACTGCAACCGACACGCGGCGCAGCGAACCTTGCGGCTGGTGCGTCACAGAGATTTCACGGCCAATTTCATAGGACCGGGTCATGTTTTCGTTGCTCTGGCTCGCGCCAGCCGACGGCGCGCCCGTCACCGGTGTTGGCGCGGTGTTGGTCACTACGGCGGGTGCGGGCGGCGTGTTGGAAGTTGCTCCGGGAATGCCGGCGGCAGCAGCGCTGCCAGCCTGTCCACTGGTCGAGCGTTCCACTTGTTCGCTGCGCAGGGCGCGGTCGGCTTCGGGAAAGCTCTCCCGTGTAGCCTGCGATTCGGACATATCCACGTCCGCGCGGACCTCGACCGTATAGTTGCCCTGACCAAGCATCGGACTGATGAGGCGATCAATCGACGCGCGCAGTCGATCTTCGATGCGCGATTGGAGCTGGAATATCGCCAGATCCGCATCGGCAGCTGTTTCGGACAGCAAGGCACCACGCTGGTCGATAACCGAAACATTTGCCGCATCGAGTCCGGGGACCGACGACGCAACCAGAAAGCGGATCGCCTGGACTTGCCCGTCGGACAGGCTGCGTCCACCTTCCAGCGTCAGCATGACGGATGCGGTTGCTGGTCGGCTTTCCTGAACAAAGGGCGACGGTTCTGGCGTGCCAACATGCACTTTGGCAACCTGAACAGCATCAATGGCTTCAATGGTACGGGCAAGCTCGGTTTCACGAACGGCGCGCAGCGTTTCTCCTTCAACCGCGCGACTGGCTCCCATCGGCAGTTCGGCCATCAGCGAATTTCCGCTTGGCTGCGCCTTGGGCAGTCCTTGTCCGGCCAGAGCGATCCGCGCCTGGTGCACCTGATCCTGCGCTACGTTTATTGATCCGCTTTGCGGATCTATCGAATAGGCAATACCTGCAGCCTGCAAAGCCTCGCTGATCGCTGCCTTGTCGGTCTCAGCCAAGCCGGCGTAGAGCGGCGTTTGGGCGGGACTGCTGAAAACCATGTAAGTGCCGCCAGCTAGTGCCAGCGCAGCTATGATGGCCAGCGCCGGCATCGCGCGCTGGACCGCCGGCTGCTGCAGCACACCGCCAAGGTTGGCGACGCGGTCGCGCAGCGGCGTGACACCGGTGGCGGGGTGCGGATCCGTCGCTGGTACGGTCAAGGCTCGGCTATCGGCCATCGGATCAAACCGGCATGTTCATGATGTCGCGGTAGGCGGTCAGCAGTTTGTTGCGGACCTGCAGCGTCATTTCGAAGCCCAGCGACGCTTTCTGCCGCTCGATCATTACGCTGACGATGTCATGCGTTTCGCCGCGCTCATAGGCTTCGCTCCCTGCGCTTGCCTTGGCCTGCTGGGCGCTGACCTGTTGCAATGCCGACTGAATAGCCGCCGTGAAGTCTGTCGCACCATGCGGCGTGGATGTCAGCGAGTCCGCTGATCGCCCGGCTGCGCGCTGCAGCGCCTGATTCTGGTCGACGATCGCACTGCGCATTTCCAGCAACCGGTTCTGACTGATCGTGTTCATTGCGGCATACCCTGTTCAGCAACATGTCGTTTGTTGTCGTCGCAGGAAGTTCAGCAAAGACCGTGCCAAAATCATAAAATATTGTTTTATATAGAATTATCCTCCGTTCGCCGTGGTCATTGAACCGATCCGCCAAGTTTCTGACGCATCTTTGCTTAATCCAGCTGCGCGACGGTCGTTAACGATGTCGTGGCCGCTCGCCGTGCCATCCCAAGTCACAGGCCGGTTGGCCGGAAAGGATTGAAAATGACTGTTATCAACACCAATGTGAGCGCGCTTCGCGCCCAGAACAGCTCGCGCACTGCCAACAAGATGCAGGCCATGGCGATGGAACGCCTTGCCAGCGGCAAGCGCATCAACTCCGCCAAAGACGATGCCGCCGGCCTGGCCATTGCCACCCGCATGGATGCCAAGGTGCGCGGCTTGAACCAAGCCGTTCGCAATGCCAACGACGGTCTGTCGCTTGCGCAGACCGCTGAAGGCGCGATGGGCGAAATCTCGAACATTCTGGTGCGGATGCGCGAACTGGCCGTCCAGTCGGCCAACGGCACCAACGCCGCGTCGGATCGCACTGCGATCCAGACCGAAGTCACGGCGCTGATTGGTCAGATTAACGACATCGCCGGTCGCACCGACTTTAACGGCGTGAACCTGTTTGACGCAGCAACGACGTTTTCGATCCAAACGGGCGTTGATACCGGCCAGACCGTTTCCATCGCCTTCACGTCGCTCAACGCAACGGGCCTTTCGGTCGGCACCGTCGATCTGTCGACCTCAGCAGGCGCATCGAGCGCGCTGGCGGTGGTCAGCACCGCAATTGACACGGTTGCAACGCAGCGCGCCAACGTTGGTGCGGCGCAGAGCCGCCTGGAAGCCACCGTCAACAATCTGACGTCGACTGCCACCAATTTGTCGGAAGCCAAGTCGCGCATCCAGGATGCTGACTTCTCGGCGGAATCGACCAAGCTTGCGGCGGCCCAGATCCTGTCGCAGGCCTCGACCGCGATGCTCGCCCAGGCCAACCAGAGCCAGCAGGGCGTTCTGAACCTGCTGCGTTAAGCAGTCCGAGTGGTGGCTACCAACGCCGCCACTTGCGCCGCGCGGCAACACCGATTGCCCCGGTCGAACGGTCGACCGGGGCAATCTTTCTGCGTGGCGTTGGTAGAGCGGATGCACTGCGCGTAAATGGGGTGGTCTACAACAAAGGCTTCAACCAATTGCAGTGGCAACGCATAACCCGGGCCCTGCCCCCAAGGTGACGATCAATGGCGAGAGCGGCCACTGGTGTTCGTTCGCTCGATGCCAGGAGACCTAGCCATCATCCTTGGCAGCTCAATCCGCGCCCGGTTCCTTTGCGGCCTCGGCCGCCATGTCGCGGTCCAGCCGCTCGGCATCGGCCTTCAGCTGCTTTTCGGTATCGGCATATTGCTCGTCAAAGCTGGGCGCACAGGCGGCCAGCGCAAAGATCAGCAGCAGCGAAATGGAGCGCATAGTCAATAATCCTTGCGGTAGCGCACGTTGAAGTTCGACCCGCCCAGTGAGCTGACTTGGCTAAGCAGTGACAACGCCGGCGTCAGGCTGATTTCGATCTGGCTAGCGGTATAGCCGCGCGCGTCCGTGATGATTTCAACATAGACATCGTTGGTGATATATTCGCCAAGCGCTACGGCAATCCCACGCCCATTGTCCTCGTCCGCGCCAAGGACACGCAGCCGGTCGATTCCGGCCGCCGATTGCAGCACGCCGACCGGATCGAGCCCGCCAGCGCCGCCGCGCAGGCTGTTCAGTGATGCGGCCAGTTGCACCGCCTGGAGCGCCGACAGTTCAGCCACCGAATTGCCGAAAAGGATCCTCGCCAGAATTTCGTCCTGCGGCAGCGCGGGGGTGGAGGCAAAGGTGACTTCGGGTCGCTCGCCCGTCCCTTCGAGCAACACGCGGACGGTGGTTCCGTCAACGACGCTTGCCGCCGCGATGCGGAGCGAGGGGTTGGTCGTTGCACCGCCGTTGAAATTCAGCCGCCCGCTTTCCAGCGCGAAAGATCGACCGGCAAACCCCAACGTACCGCGCACCAGCACCATGTCGCCTGAAATCCGCGGCGCACTTGAGGTGCCGGTAATACGCAGATCGGCACGCCATTCGGACTCCAACCCCATGCCGCTGACATATAGCTCGTCGTCGGCCTGCAACCGGATGTCGAGCTTCCAATTGCTCGGCAGCGTGTTGATTGGGTCGGCATCGCCGGTTTCGCGCGGCCGCCCCGCCGGGCTTTTGCGCCGCACCCCGGTCAGCGTCCTGACCTCGACCGCTTGCTGGCGGATCAGCTTGAAACGTGTCCGCGGCAGTTGCAGCGTTCCGCTGACCACCGCATCGCCGCCGGGAGTGTTGGTTACGCTGATCTGCCCGGTCGCGGCGGTGTCGATCATCTCGCTGCGGGCAATGCGCGCGCGATCGAGATCAAGATTGAGCTGCACTGGAAAGCCCCTGGCCGAGCTCAAATTGACGAAGCCGCTGCCGCTGATGGTCCCGTCGCCTGCGCGCGCAGTCATTTCGCTGACATCGAGGTGATCGTTGGTAAACTGGCCGCGCAGCCGGATCTGAGTCAACCGCGTGCCGTATTTTTCATTCTCATAAATCAGGTCGTTGGCGCGCACCACGCCGGTAAGCTGCGGACTGTCGAGTCGTCCGGCGAAGTCGGCCGCCACCCCGATATTTCCCGTCAGGCTCTGGTCGGGCAGCGCTGCCAGCGAAAACAGCATTTCAGCGGGACCATTATAGCGCAGACCACCTGACAGCGGCGCGCCCATCAACCGCTCGGTCCAGTTCGCCGCGCCCGGCGGTAGCGGTTTCAGCTCAACCTGCAGCCGCCCCAACGTTGCCCCGCGCCGCTGCACCACCGCGCGCACGCTGCCACCTTCGGGCAACAGGCGCCCGACGAGGCTGACATCGACCGGCTGCGACATTTGCCCCACGCTGGTGCGGGTAAAGCGCGTTATGCTGAGCCGCGCTTCGGCGCGCGGAAGTGCAGCCAACGACGGCTGCTCCCAATCCAGACTGCCGCTGGCGCGCCCGCCTAGCCCCAGCCCCGGCAGCAGTGGGTTCAGCACCGCCAGATTGACCCGGTCGAGCCGCGTTTCCAGCGTGAGCCCTTCGCCATAGCGGCCCGCCAACTGCACCCGGCCATCGGCCACCGCGATCGCGCCCGGCATTATCTGATAGCCCGCCTGCTCCGGCACGATGCGCAGCGGCTCGACAGTGGCAAAATCAATGCCATTGGCGCGACCGCGCGCGGTGAAGCGCCACAACGCTGGCGTCAGCGCGCCGCTGGCTGCCACGCGGAACGGTGTGTCTGCGGCGCGACCCTCGGCCAACAGCTGCACCGTGCCGTTGCCGCCGCGGTAAGCGATTTTGCCGCGTCCGGCGACAATCTCAGTCGTCGCCAGCAGAGCATTTTCCACCTGCACATCGGCGGTTATCTGCGGCTCGTCGAACAGGATGATTTCGGCATCGACGATGCCACGTCCGACCGCCAGCCGCTGGTTGCCCTCCAATACCATATTGGTGGCAGTCGCCGCGACGATAGCGCGCTGATATTGCCCTTCGGCCGACAGCGCGATGGTGCCGTTGAACCCGGCCCCATCCGCTTTCAGTGTCCCGGCAAAGGGCCCGGCCGCCGCCTGCCGCACGCGTCCGGCAACGCCGATACCGGCCATGTCGCCGCGCAAAATGTCGATGGTGAGCGGCCCGTCGCCCGCCAATATGTCAAGGTCTCCGCGCACCGGACCGTAATCGGTCTCGCCGGTAAAGCCCACGGCATAGCCAGTGCGGCTGCGCCGGACGTCGGCTATAACATTGGCGAGGCCGACACCAAAGCCGGGCCGCGCGGCGGTGATACGCGCGCGGGGTTGGTCAAGACTGCCCGTCAGCGCGACTGACAGCGGGCCATAGGCGTTCGAAAAGCCGCTGCCGTCGAACACCACCCGCCCGCTGCCCGGGACATAGGTGCCGCTACCGCGGTTCAGCCGGAACTGCGACGCGACGACATCGGCGTTGCGTATGCGCAGCACGCCGTCGGTGCCATAGGTGATAGCAGCGGTCGCAAACAACTGCCCGCCCAGGAAATTCTTTACCCCCGGGCTAAACAAGCGGGTTGATCGGCCCCGCACCGTCCCGTCCAGCACGAAGCCGCGCGACTGCGACCTGAGTGCAACGTCGGCGTCGATATTGAATAGCCCGACCGATTCGACGCGGTACGCCCCGACACGTCCCTTTAAGCCGCCGGAATACACCCCGGTAGAAAAATCACCGACCAACACTGCCGTCGCGTCGATACGGTCCGATTTGACCTTCAGATTGTCCGACAGCACTCGACCATTTGCATAAGCGAGATCTCCATTGAGCCGCACATTTGTGAGCAACTCGCCAAAGGCGGGATTTATGCCGGATACCCGGCGCGCGCGCGCGTTTACCGGAATGATCATGCGGTCAACACGGCTGCGCGTTTTGCCGCTCGCCTCCAGTCCCTCCAGTATCGTCGCGTCAAAGGCGAGGCGCGCGGCGGTCAGATTATAGCGCACCACTGGCGCGGCGAAATCGCCATTGAGCAGCAGCCGCGCCCGCACGTCGCGGCCACTGACATTGGGTGCCAACACGGCGGGCCGCGCGACACGCATATCCAGCGCCAGATTGCCAAATTGGCTCTTGCCCAGATCAATGACCCCGTCAGCGCCCACGACGAAGACGGAAGAAGCGAGGCTGCCTTTGACATCGGCCACGCGTCCCGCCAGCGCGGCAGTCAGATCAATGTCGGTGCGCGCGCCGAACATCCGCACGCCCACCCCCTCTGCCATGATCGGTGCCGCCGTGACAAAACCCTTCGCCGAAAACTGCCCGGTGCGCGCAGTAAGCGCGACATCGGCTATCGGCTCAGTTCCCGCACGTCCGGTCAGCCGCCCGTCCCAGCGCTGCCAGGTGCCGTTGCCACTCAACTGCGCCGTCATCGGCACCGCGCGCCCGCTCAGCCCTGCAATCAGGCCGTCGGCTGGGGCGTTGACGGCAAGGGCCAGGTCGAATTGATCATCGTCGGGTACCGCGTCGAGCTTTAGCAATAAGCGGTCGCCGCGATCGGACAGCAGCGCCGCATCGACCACCGCGCGCCGGTCGGCAAGATGCGCTGTCCCCGTCAGCCGCGCGACGCGCTCTTCGCCTGCTATACCCGCAGCCAACACAATGCGCTCGATGGCAAGCTCGCCGATGCGGATATCGAGATCGGGGAGTAATGGCTCGCCCCGATCGGGCACAATCCTGAGTTCGGGCAGCCGCTGAACGCGCATCTCGCGCGCCGTCAGCCGGTTTACTGCGACAATGCCGCGCAAATAGCGCAGCGGATGCCAGTCAAGCTCAACCTCGGGAAGCCGGGCAAACACACCCTGTGGATCGCGGATGCGCACATCCTTTAGCGTTGCTGCGCGGTAGAGGGACCCGTCGATCCGCCCCACCTCAAAGCGCAGACCATTTTCCAGCTCATAACCGCTGATCTGCCGTGCCACAAATGCCCGCCCGGAGGTGCTGTCGAGCCACAGATAGGCCGCGCCGAGCAGCATCAACACAGTCGCTGCGAGCGCCGTGACCCATTTGATAAGGCGCACAGATACGCTCAAAAGGCCTGGCCCAACGAGACATAGACGGTGAAGCGCGATTCGCCTGGCTGGCGGTTGATCGGCGTCGCCACATCGAGCCGCATCGGCCCAAAATTGGTGTAAAAACGGCCACCAATGCCGACGCCAAAGCGCCAATTGTCAAAGCGCGGCAGGCTGCTGGCATAAACCTGCCCGGCATCAACAAAGCCCGCGACGCCAAAATTGCCGAAGCGATAGCGCACCTCGGCGGCCGCCTCGTTCAGGCTGCGTCCGCCAAGCGGATTGCCCTCGATATCGCGCGGACCCAGCTGCTGATAGCCAAAACCACGCACCGATCCGCCGCCGCCGCCATAGTAGCGGCGCGACGGCGGCAGCGACGCGCGCGTTGTCCCACTGATGGCCCCTACCCGCGCTCGACCTGCCAGTACGATATTGTCACCAATGGGCTGATAATAGCTGCCTTCCATCAGCCCGCGCAGATAAAAGCGCGAACCGTCGCCAAGCGCGGTTTCGGGCGACAGGCGCAGCGTCAGACGATAACCGCGCTTGGGATCAAGCAGATCGTCGGAGGTATCAAAGCCCCCTTGCAACGGAAGCGCCGCGACATAGTAAAGTTGGCGGTCGCGTGCCGCCCGCTGCACATCGAACCGCGTCTCCGATGATGCGAGCAATTCAAAGCCATAGGCATAGGTGATGCGCTTCTGCCAGATGGGCGTCGAAACCCGCGAAATCATACCACTAAGTCGCCCGGTGTAGGCGTTGAAGGCATCAAAATCGCTCCGCTCGGCGGCCAACGTCAGCTCGACAATGCGATCGCGGCTGCCGGCATTGTTGCGCCGGAAGGTGCCTGACAGCGACTGTTCCTGTGTGCCGACCACCATCGCTGCCGTCAGCGCGCCTTCGGGCGGAAACAGGTTACGGTGCGTCCAGCTCCCTTCCAGCCGCAACCCCTGCCCGGTGCTGTATCCCGCGCTCGCCGCCAGCGTGCGCGGCGGCCCGGCCTCCTGCCGCACGCGAAGGTCAGCATAGGGCGTGCCGTCAGGCGCAACGCGACTGCTCGGGACTGGCTCGACCGATGCTGACGACAACAGCCCGGTGGCAATCATCGCCGCGCGCAGATCATCAATCTTTCGCGCATCATAGAGCTCGCCGGTGCGGAAGCGGCGCAACAGCGCGACATGTTCGGTATCGAACGCCAGATTGCCCTCGGCTATAATCTCGCCGAAATAACTGCGCGGCCCTGTGTTGACCGGCAACATATAATCACCAAGCCCGGTGGCTTCGTCGAGTTCGATATCGCGCTCGCCTACCGCCGCAAAGGGATAGCCATTTTCAGGCAGCCTCAGCGAAAGATTGGCTTCCGCCGCGATCACATCGTCGGCGATGATCGGATCGCCCGATGCCAGCGGAAAATGGCGCCGGATGAGGTCACTCGGTATGGTCGACGCGGCAATGAAGGCAATTTCGCCGAGGAAATAGCGCCGTCCGGGCACCGCCGCCAACACGATGTCAATTGTCTCGCCGGCCGCCGCGTCACGGTTGAAGCGCACCTCAACGCCCGCATCGAAAAACCCCTCGCTGACCAGCACGTCGATGAGCAGTTGGCGATCACCGCGCGTCGCCGCCGCCAGGTCGGCACGGCTTTCGGCGCGGCCATTGCGATCGTTCAGCGCGGACACGGCACGAAACCGGCGCTGCGCTCGCCCCAGGGCGTTGCCGGTGTCACCCTCGCCGGACAGTCCTTCAACCCGATAGGCAAAGCGGACCTGCTGCGCCGCCGCGTCAACGCTGCCGTCGGCGCTGCCCGGAGGTGGTTCAACATTAAACTCGCCGATGGGCGGCAGCGGTTGTTCGAGCAATGGGTCGAGTGTCGGCGCGTCGGTCAGCCGGTCGACAGCGTCGGGCGGCGGCGCGGCATCTCGCGCATCCTCAGCGGCCGTCCATTCGGCGATGCTTTCCAGCGGCGGCGCGTCGAGCGACGGAACTTCGCGCGCAAATTCATCGTCTGTGATGATCGATTCGCTGGCTGCCGGCGGGGTAGATCCGCTGGCCGGCGGCTCCTGCGCCAGCGCCGGTTGTGCAGTCAGAAGACAGACCAGCAGAACAGCAAAGATGCACATAAGCCGCAACTTCATGCAACCGGCATAACCAAGCGCGCGCGCTATTGCTCCAAGATAATGAACTGCCGGCGATTGAACGTTTCGCGGTTGCGGCGAGGTTGGTTCCTGCTCCCAATGATCAGGGGACGGCAAAGCCATGGCGTCCAGCAAGCGGGGGGGTTGAAAGTGGCAAACCACGCTGGATTTGCCAAACTCGGCTCACCATCAACCTTTCATCAATGGTCGCCACCAGCCCTCGTTCGCCAGATACCAGGCGAGCGTTTGCGTAAAGCCTTCGGTGAAGTTGCGCGTGGGCGCATAGCCCAGCTCTTCGCGCGACTTGGTTTCGTCGATGGCGTAGCGGCGGTCATGGCCCTTGCGGTCTTCGACGAAGGTTTTGAGAGATGCGGTGGGCTGGCCCTTCGCGGCGGGCGCATCAGGGTAGCGCTGCGCCAAGTCTGGGTCAGCGGCGAAGGCGGCGTCGACGCCCTTGCAGATCTCTTCAATGACCATGAGGTTGGGCAGCTCTTGCCCGCCGCCAATATTATAGGTCTCACCCGCGCGGCCGCGCTGGATGACCGCTTCGATCCCGCGGCAATGGTCCTCGACATGCAGCCAGTCGCGCACGTTCATGCCGTCGCCGTAAATGGGAAGCGCCTTGCCCGAAAGGGCGTTGATCAGAAACAGCGGGATCAGCTTTTCGGGATATTGATAGGGCCCATAATTGTTCGAGCAATTGCTGGTCGTGACGTTGAGGCCAAAGGTGTGGTGATAGGCGCGGACCAAATGGTCCGACCCTGCCTTTGAGGCCGAATAGGGGCTGTTGGGGGCGTAAGCGGTGGTTTCGCTGAACGCCGGATCATCGGGGCCCAGCGAGCCATAGACCTCATCGGTCGAAACATGGTGGAAGCGGTGCGACCGCCCCGACCCATCAAGCCACACGCTCCGCGCCGCCTTGAGCAAGCTGTGAGTGCCCACGACATTGGTTTCGATAAAGGCATCGGGGGCGCTGATCGAGCGGTCGACATGGCTTTCGGCAGCGAAGTGGACGAGGGTATCGATGTCGTGTTCGCGCAGTAGCCGCTCAACCAGCGGCGTCTCGCAAATGTTACCAACGACCAGCTCAACACCTGGCACATCGGCAATGGTCGACCGGTTGCCCGCATAGGTGAGCGCATCGAGTACAATCAGCCGGTCGCCCGGGTGACGTGCCCGCCAATAGTGCATGAAATTGCCGCCGATAAAGCCAGCGCCCCCGGTCACGAGCAAATTAGCCAAGCGTCTGTTCCTCTTTCAGCATGGTGCGGAGATTGGCGCGCCAGTGCGGCGGCGCGTCGCCCAATAGCGCGCGCGTCGTACTATCGTCGAGGAGCGAAAAGGCCGGGCGCCGTGCCGGAACGGGATAAGCGCTCGACGGGATTGGGCGAATGGGTATGGCGCAGGTCAGCATGCCCAGCGCCAGTGCCTCTTCCTGAATGGCGACAGCAAAGTCATACCAGCTCGCCACCCCGGCATCGCGGTGGTGAAAAATGCCCGTCGCTCCCTGCCCCGCCAGCGCCCAGATGGTCGCGGCCAACCCGCTGGCCAGCGTTGGCGCGCCAATCTGGTCCTGGACGACGCTAAGCGAATCGCGTTCGCGCATCAGCCGCAGCATGGTGCGGACAAAGTTTCCGCCGCCTGCCGCATAAACCCAGCTGGTGCGGACGATCAGCGCATCCTCCCCCGCTGCATCTTCGCCCGCCGCTTTGCTAAGGCCATAGACCGACAGCGGATTGCGCCGCGCGTCGGGGGCATAGGCGCGGCTGCTGGTGCCATCGAAAACGAAGTCGGTAGAGATTTGGACTAGGCGGCCGCCGTACCTTGCCAGGGCTTCGCGCATCACCATCACGGCCTCGCCATTCACCCGCATCGCCTGGTCGACTTCTGCCTCGGCGCGGTCAACGGCAGTATAGGCAGCGGCATTAATGAGCAGGTCCGGGCGGTGGGCCGTGATTGCATCGGCAATCGACGCGGGAGCGGACAGGTCGCACTCGGCCCGTAACAAGCTTCTGACCTCGATGGTTTCAGGTGCAGTCGCTGCCAGCGCCTTGCCGAGCTGCCCCCCTGCACCGGTGACCACGACCTTCATGCAAAGACCCTTGCATCGGCCAACCGCACGCCCGCCGCATCCTTTGCCGACAGTTGCGGCTCAATCCCCTCCAGCGGCCAAACAATGCCAACTTCGGGATCGTTCCAGGCGAGCGTTTGTTCATGCTCAGGGGCGTAGCGGCTGGTGCATTTGTATAGGAAATCGGTGCCGTCCTCGAGCGTCAGAAAGCCATGGGCAAAGCCTTCGGGTACCCAAAACATGCGCCTGTTGGCCGCAGAAAGTTCAACCCCGACCCATTTGCCGAAATGCGGCGAGGTACGACGTAGATCGACAATCACATCGTACACCGCGCCGCTGACCACGCGCACCAGCTTGCCCTGCGGCTCGGGGTTCTGGAAGTGCAGCCCGCGCAGCACGCCGCGCTGGGAGCGGCTGTGATTATCCTGAACAAAATTGAAGTCGAGGCCCGCTGCACGAAAGGTGCTTGCATTCCAGCTTTCCATGAAAAAGCCGCGATCATCGCCAAAGACCTTGGGTTCAATGATCAGTGGCCCGGGAATCGCGCATTCGATGATGTTCATGCGCGTTCCAGCAGCCGCATCAGATAATCGCCATAGCCCGATTTGACGAGCGGCGCGGCGATGCGTTCCAATCCGACATCATCAATAAAGCCCTGCCGCCAGGCAATTTCTTCGGGGCAGCAGATTTTCAGACCCTGTCTTTCCTCGGTAATGCGGACATAGGTGCCCGCATCAAGCAGCGAGCCATGGGTTCCGGTATCGAGCCAGGCAAATCCGCGCCCCATCATCTCGACGCCAAGCGCGCCGTCATCGAGATAGAGCCGGTTGAGATCCGTAATTTCGAGCTCTCCGCGCGCTGAGGGCTTGAGGTCGCGGGCTCGCTCCACCACCGTCTCATCATAGAAATAAAGGCCGGTGACCGCATAGTTGGAGCGCGGCACCTTGGGCTTTTCTTCCAGCGTCTCGGCTCGGCCCTGCGCGTCAAAGGATACCACGCCATAGTCGCCCGGGTTGCGCACCTGATAGGCAAAAACCGTGGCGCCGCTTTGGCGCGCATCGGCGCTAATGAGTAGTTCGGGTAAGCCGTGCCCGTAAAAGATGTTATCGCCCAGTATCAGCGCGCTAGGTCCACCGCTTACGAAATCGGCGCCAATGTGAAAGGCTTGTGCCAGACCATCCGGCTTGGGCTGTACCGCATAATCGAGATGCATGCCCCAGTCCGCTCCGTCGCCCAGCACCGCTTGGAAGGCCGCCTGATCCTGCGGCGTGGTGATGATCAGCACCTCGCGGATGCCAGCCAGCATCAACGTCGCCAGCGGATAATAGATCATCGGCTTGTCATAGACGGGCATAAGCTGTTTCGACACCCCGCGCGTCAGCGGATAGAGCCGTGTGCCCGACCCTCCGGCAAGAATGATACCTTTCCGCATGATTTGCCCCTAACCGTCCCCGCCGAACAGATCGCGGGTATAAACCTTGTCCGCTACATCGGCGATTTCGTCCGACATACGGTTGGCGATGATGACATCGGCCTCGGCCTTGAACGCGGCTAGGTCGCGGATCACGCGCGAACGGAAAAATTCTTCTTCCGCTATGCCGGGTTCATAGACGATAACTTCGATCCCTTTGGCCTTCACCCGCTTCATAATGCCCAAGATGCTGCTGGCGCGGAAATTGTCCGACCCCGCCTTCATCGCCAGCCGGTGGATGCCAACAACGCGCGGATTGCGCTTGACGATTTCAGAGGCGACGAAATCCTTGCGCGTCGTGTTCGATTCCACAATCGCGTGGATCAGATTTTGGGGTACATCGCGGTAATTCGCCAGCATCTGCTTGGTATCTTTGGGCAAGCAATACCCGCCATAGCCGAAGGACGGATTATTATAGAAATGGCCGATGCGCGGGTCGAGGCACACACCTTCGATAATCGGTTTGGGGTCGATGCCGTGCGTGGCGGCATAGGTGTCTAGTTCATTGAAATAGGCCACCCGCATGGCAAGGAAGGTGTTTGCGAAAAGCTTGATCGCCTCCGCCTCGGTATTGCCGGTTAGCAGCACCTGCACCTCTGGCTTCAGCGAACCCGCCACGAGCAACGCCGCGAAGTCCGCAGCGTGGGGGTGGGTATTGCCGACAACAATGCGCGAGGGATGTAAATTGTCGGCAAGCGCGCGCCCTTCGCGCAAGAATTCGGGCGAGAACACAATATTGTTGCTGCCAAATTCGGCGCGCATGCGGTCGGTGAAACCCACCGGTACCGTCGATTTGACCACGATCAGCGCATCGGGAGCCAGCACAAGGGCATCGGCAATCACCGATTCGACGCTACGCGTGTCGAAATAATTGGTGTCGGGATCATAATCGGTTGGCGTCGCCACCAGCACAAATTCGGCCCCAGCATAGGCAGCCGCCTTGTCCGTTGTCGCCGTCAGCATCAGCGGTCGGTTGGCCAGATAATCCTGAACTTCGGCGTCTTCGATCGGTGACTGGCGACTATTCAGCTTGGCGACCTTCGCCGGATCAATGTCCAGCGCCACCACCTGATTGTGCTGCGCCAGCAGAACAGCGTTGGAAATGCCGACATATCCGGTACCAACCACTGTAATGCGGCGGGCGTTGGTCGATGTGGCAAGTGCGAAATCGGTCACGCAGAAACTCGCTGAACAGCACGGGGTCGCCGCCCCCTAGCAATGCATGTCGGCGCGAACAAGGCAGACGCACTCGGTCCCCGCGCCCGCCGCTTGCTATTCTGGGATTAGTTCATCGACCTGCAACCCTTTTGGCGCTAGGCGTCCGGCAATGGGACAGGAAAGCGGCATGCGGGTGCTCGTCACCGGAGGAGCAGGCTACATAGGTAGCCACACCGTGCTCAAATTGCTGGCTGCCGGGCACGACGTTTGCGTATTCGACAATTTCGTCAACAGCTCGCCTATCGCGCTCAATCGTGTTCGCGCGCTATCCAATCGCGATCTGCGCTCAGTCACTGGAGACATTCGCAGCCAGCCTGATCTCGAGCGTGTGTTTGCCGATTTCCGCCCCGACGCGGTCATTCACTTTGCCGGGCTTAAGGCAGTGGGCGAATCGAGCGAAAAGCCGCTACTCTACTACGACGTCAATGTCGCCGGATCAGCGCGCTTGCTGGAAGCAATGGACCAGGCCGGCTGCCGCCGCATAGTCTTTTCATCGTCCGCGACTGTTTACGGCGAGCCCCAATATCTGCCCTTTGACGAGGCGCATCCAATCGCGCCCACCAACCCTTATGGGCGGACCAAGGCAATGGTCGAAGCGATGATCGCCGATTGGTGCGCGACATCATCAGACGCTTCTGCGGTGCTGCTGCGCTATTTTAACCCTGTCGGCGCGCACCCGTCGGGCCAGATCGGCGAAGACCCGCGCGGTATCCCCAATAATCTGATGCCATTTGTTGCTCAGGTGGCGGTGGGGCGGCGGCCCAAGCTAGCGATCTACGGCGACGATTACCCCACCCGCGACGGCACCGGTGAGCGCGATTATATCCATGTCGAGGATCTGGCCGAGGCACACCTCGCGGCGCTGGACTTTTCGGCCGCCAACAAGGGGTGCGAAGCAATCAATGTCGGCACCGGGGCCGGAACGACAGTGAAGGAATTGGTTGCCGCCTTTGAGCGCGCGAGCCGACGGACGATCCCTGCAGAAATTGTGGCGCGCCGCCCAGGCGATGTCGCCAGCAGCTATGCCGCCACCGACAAGGCAGCCAAGCTGCTGGGGTGGACCGCGCGATTAGACATTGACGCCATGTGCGCCTCAAGCTGGGCGTGGCAGAGCGCCAATCCAGAGGGATATTCGAACGGCGGCACAGGGGATGCCGCAGCATGACCGTGCTGGTTACCGGCGCGGCGGGCTTCATCGGCATGCATGTTGCCGCCGCGTTGCTCGCCCGCGGTGAGCGTGTGGTCGGCATCGACAATTTCACACCCTATTATTCGGTGGCGCTGAAGCACGCACGTGTGGCGCATCTGGAAACACTGGCCGAAGGGCGGCTCGACTTCTTGACGGTCGACTTTGGTGATGCCGCGGCGTTGGATGCCGCGCTGGCGACCCACGCCTTCGACCGCATCGTCCATCTCGGCGCGCAGCCGGGGGTACGTTACAGCCTGGAAAACCCGCTCGCCTATGTTCATTCGAACATCACGGGCCACTTAAACATCCTTGAGCTCGCCCGGCACCGTGCCGTGCAGCACCTAGTCTATGCATCCTCGTCATCAGTTTATGGGCTGCGCCAAGATATGCCGCTGCGAGTGGGAGATCGCACTGACACGCCCATTTCGCTCTACGCGGCCACGAAGCGCGCCGACGAACTGATGAGCGAATCCTATGCTCATCTGTTCCGCATCCCTCAGACCGGCCTGCGCTTCTTCACCGTTTATGGTCCATGGGGGCGGCCCGACATGGCGGTGTGGAAATTCACCGAAGCGGTGCTGAACGAACGCCCTATCGATGTTTACAACCACGGCAACATGCGCCGCGATTTTACCTATATTGACGATATTGTTGCGGGAGTCTTGGTCGCGCTCGACCGCCCGCCTGCTGACGACGGCGCAGCCAAGCCCGGTGGCTTCACCACCCCACACCGACTTTACAACATCGGCAACAACCGCCCCGAGGCGCTGATGGACCTGATTTCCGAGATTGAACGCGCGTGTGGGCGCAAGGCGCAGCTCAACCTGCTGCCAATGCAGGACGGCGATGTGTATGAAACCTATGCTGATATTGGCGACATTGCCAAAAGTCTGGAATTCGCGCCGGCAATATCAATTGGCGCGGGAGTGCCGGCGTTCGTCGACTGGTATCGGATTTGGCAACAAGGCCAATTGTGACGCCAAAAGATATCCAAGCTTCAAAACCGCCCTGTCAAGATAGCAGCAAGCAACGCTAATCGATGCTTTGACTCGCGCCGAAATTCAAATACGCGCAGCGAGAGCCACAGACGATCGCGCCAGAGCAACGACTCCACATGGTCGCAAATCTCCTGTTCAGCAACATTGTCAGGATTGAGAAATCTCCGGTTTTTCAGAAATGTGGCTCGGTACCATCCCTCCGACAAAAGCTTAAATCTTGCCACTGTACCACTCCAGCCGGGCATCGCGCCGAACTGATTATGGGCATGTTGGCGATAACGCATTCCTGACCAATCATCGATCAACCACTTCATCCCAAACGAGCGGCAGATAGCATAGCAAAGCCAGTCGTGTGACATGCCCTGCCAGTCACTGGCTTCAACTGGGCCGATTCGCTCGGCGACCAACCTGGCCGCACGCCACGACATCACATAGGTGCATCCTGCAGAGGCCGATTGAAAAAGATGGTCGAAACGGCGCTGTTTAGTCGCCTTGCGAATCGTCCATTCGCTACCGTCATGTTCGGAAAAGGCAGTCAGATTTGATGCGTAACCATCTGCTTTTTCTTCTTTAAGACAAGCAATAGCGCGCGATAACTTTCGTGGCAGCCAGATATCATCTTGGTCAGCAAATGCGATATAATGGAAGTCATCCAGAGCTACAGAATGCAAAATGCTAAAAAAGTTTCCGCAAGCAGCTCCAAAACGGCGGGACGCAGTAGGCAAGATTCGGATCTGCTCTGGGAATTTCGACGCATATGCTGACAAGATCTCTCGGGTGGCATCAGATGATCCATCGTCGCGCACATGAATCATTGTCCGGACTTCTTGCTGAGCCAAAATCGAGTCAATCTGGGCGCTCAGGAAATTGCTGCCGTTGTAGGTCGCGAGAAGAACTGCGCATACGGGCCACTGGCCCACGTCTGACCCCGGGGCGGCCAAAGATTTTGTCATCGGCGCTCTATGCAAAAGGAAGAGCAATTCGTCCACCCGCTTTGGACGCGCGGATGATCCAAATTGCTCGTGTTCGACAACGCCGGTGCGCGTGCGCAATCAAGATTGCAGTTCCGATGCGCCATCATGTGCGCTAAATGCGGTGCAGGCTGGCTTCGCGCCCGTTTCGCTTCTTGTCGATTTCGGTTTCATCACAGGGAGCGTTGACCTAGGTGCCGCCCCGACAGCAGTTTTTTTAACGCAGAACGTTTGGCGCTGTCACCTCGGGCCACATTGTCCCAACAGGATAAGTATGTTTATAGAATCAACACTATTTCTTTTATGCGTTGCCGGGCTAACAATTGCTATGCTAATTGACAGTACAGCATGGCACATTAGAGCTCTTGCCGTTATCGAAGATCGTGGATTGTTTATTTCTAAAACAAACATATTTCTTTATGGTGGACGTTTTTTCTCACTGCTATACATGACGATATTGGCATATTTTGTCGATATAGGGAAAATGCCTGCTGATATTATTCTTGTCAGCGCGATTGGTTTCGGCATAGCTGCAATCACAAATCACGTCATTCTGGGGATCCAGCGGAACCGCCGTGTTTTTGTCGCATTGGCCGCAACAGGTCTCTTTCTTCCACATCGTCCGCCAGCAGAAGCCAATGTCGCTAGCGCCGTCCTGCGACAATCAGCCTCAGCTCAAAAACTCTTTGTGCAATCGGCGCTCGCCACTTTCGTTTTCTCCCTCGGCATTAGTGTTCCCTATTTTGTCGCGGCATTTTATCCAGATTTTCGGATGACATTCAATAACTTAGGTCAAATCATTAATTCTATTGGCATGCTGATCCTGTTGCTGCTGGTGGATGCAAAACTATATCGCGATTGGGATGCAGGGGTGATTGCCGAAAGTAACGAGGCCTATACCTTGTCACGGACCGTTGGGCTGTTTGTTGCTGCGACAGTTTTTGCGTTGGGGTATGGAATTATCCTATGGCTCCCGTAAAGGCGCGAACTCCCTTTGACAAAACGCTTACGGTGGGCGCTGCAGTCGCTCTCTTTGCCGCGTTTTTGGTTGTCCGATATCGGTTCGACAGCCCCGATATCGCGGACTTTCCCGCCTACGCCTATTTCACCGATGTGTACTGGGCGGGCTTCGACCGCAGCTGGCTGGTGTCCGAACCGCTGGGATGGGGGTTGCTCCTGGTTTTGCGGAACCTCGCCGGCTCCACCGACGGTGCAATCCAGCTCGCGCACTGGCTGCTCGGCATCTCTACGCCGCTTCTAATCCTATATCTCGCCCGAAAATTCGAAGTGCCTTGGCAAGGAACGCTCGTTACGATTGCGTTGTTCGGCCCCCTTTTGGCCATGGTGACGATCCGCGCCACGCCCGCCTATCTGCTATGCGCAGCAGCCGCGATGATCGCGGCCCGAGGTCGACTTTCGAGTGTAGCTCTGGTCGCGCTTTCCATCCTGTTTCACAACAGCGCGGCGCTAGCGCTACCGCCTATCCTTCTAATATTGTTGCAGAAGCGTTATCCTACGCTGATTCGGCCATTTCAGTCGCGAATCAGCATCATTGTTATCGCGGCAGTATTTTCAATGGTCATGCTTTATTTTCGTGGGGACTTGTTTGCATTCGTGGAAACATTGATTGCATCAACCCCCGGATCAATTCAAAAATATTTGGTATATTTTTCGGTTGAGACAAATACCGGCGTCAATACTAATATTGATCTTGAAAACTCGCTATTCCATGTGCTTTTCCTTGCTGGAGCCACAATGGTATTTTCTGTATACATTTTTCTGGGTTCGCAAGAGCAGTTTCCTTATCGGCTATTTGCAATCGCGAGTTTTGCGGTTTTCCTTGTTTTGAACATCAATCCTGTCACTGCCTATCGCCAGTCGCTGTTCTGGATAATTCCGCTGCTTTTCACCTTTCCATGGTCGCGCCTGAAACCTCGATTTCTGGTGTCAATGCTGCTGATTGCCTTCTCTGGTATCTTGTTCGGATACAATCTTGTAGGTGTGGTGCTGACCTGATTTGCGTCGTTTACTCGGGCATAGACAGCGCAACCGCTCGACGCTAGGCGGTCGGAAATGAGTATCAGCGCAAAATCCGCTTGGCCGGACTTTTCGGACGACGAAGTCGCCGCCGTCGCCAAAGTTCTGGCCTCTGGCAAAGTCAATTATTGGACAGGGACTGAATGCCGCGAATTTGAAATCGAATTTGCCCGCTGGTGTGGTGCGGACCATGCCGTTGCACTGGCGAACGGCACGCTGGCGCTGGACATTGCCCTGAAAGCGCTAGGCGTTGGGCCCGGTGACGAAGTTGTCGTCACCCCGCGCAGCTTTATGGCGTCGGTTTCAACTGTCATCAATGCGGGCGCCAACCCGGTCTTTGCCGACGTCGATCGCGACAGCGGAAACATGACCGCTGAAACAATCGCCGAGGTGTTGACCGAACGCACGCGGGCCGTGATTCCTGTCCATCTCGCTGGGTGGCCTTGCAATATGGATGCGATCATGGCGCTCGCCGCGAACCATAGCCTGTTTGTGATCGAAGACTGCGCACAGGCTCACGGCGGGCGCATTGCCGGTCAAAGTGTCGGAACATTTGGGCATGTTGCCGCTTGGTCCTTTTGCCAAGACAAGATCATGACCACCGGCGGTGAAGGAGGGATGGTCACCACCAACGACCATGCGCTTTGGCGAGCCATGTGGTCCTATAAGGATCATGGAAAGAGTTGGGATGCGATCTACAATCGCGCCCATCCCCCTGGGTTTCGCTGGGTCCACGAGCAATTTGGCACAAATTGGAGGATGCTGGAAATGCAGGCCGTTCTGGGTCGCATCCAACTCACCCGGATGGCGGAATGGTCAAAGCGTCGCACACGAATTGCCAAACGCTATTTGGAAGTGCTTGAACGGTTTCCAGCGCTCGTGCGCGCACCGTTGCCAAGCAAGGACATGACTCATGCCTACTACCGGCTTTACGCCTATGTTCAGCTCGACGGTCTACGCAGCGAATGGTCGCGAGACAGGATCGTCGCTGATTGCAGCGCATCGGGCGTGGCCGTGATGCACGGCAGCTGTTCCGAAATCTACAGGGAAAAGGCTTTTGATGGCACGCCCTGGCGTCCGGCGCACCGCTTGCCCGTGGCCCGCGAGCTTGGCGAAACGAGCTTGGCATTTCTGTGTCATCCAACGATGACCGATGACGAACTGGGTGCAGCCTGTGACGCTCTTGACCGCATTTTGACTGCGGCAAGCCGATAGTCACGTTGCCGAATAACCCCCGTCGACCGCAATTGAGGCACCTGTAATCCAATCGGCAGCATCGCTTGCAAGAAAGATAGCCATGGCTGAAACATCAGCTGCATTGCCAAAGCCCAGCAGATGCAAATCGGCGTAAGCTTGCTGCCCACTCTCATCTAACGTCTTGACGATGTCATCGTGCATTGCCGTCTTAACGGCACCAGAGATGATTTCATTGACACGCACCTGTCGGCCGGAAAACTCCGCTGCAAGCGCACGTGTCATTCCGCCAATTGCCGCCTTTGATGCGGCGTAAGCCCCCATGCCAGCGCGTCCGCGGATGCCCGCGACCGATGACATAAAGATGATCGAACCACCATCGTCCATTACTTTGCGTTTGGCGCATGCCTTGGCAATACCTGATGCCCCGTGGACGCTTGCTGCGAACACTGCATTCAGATGATCGGCATTATAGAGCTTTGCCATGCGAAGCGAGGCTATGCCAGCCGCGTGGAAAACACCGTGCAATAAGCCGGCTTCACGGCTGGCAGCAACAATAGCATCATGGGCGCTGTCTAACTTGGCAAAGTCCGCCTGCAGAACCAGATGTTCTTTGCCGGCTAGCAGCGCGTGTGTTGCCTGAAGTGTGTCCTCATTGCGCCCGCACAACACCAACCGTGCCCCGCAAGCCGCCATATCGACGGCGGTTTGCCGACCAATTCCCGATGAAGCGCCAGTCACCAGAATCGTCTTACCCGCCAAAGCATCGTCGCGGAAAATCATAGCTCGATCAACCTTGCCATTCTTAGTCCGCCAACAACCATTGCGGCTCCTGCCCAACTGTAACCAACACCAAAGCCGAGCATCGCCAATTTGGCCGACGCTGCGCCGGACACCATCGCGCTGCAATCGGTCGCCAAAAGTAACGGTATAGTTGCCGAACTGGTGTTGCCGAACCGACCAATATTCACGGGAACCTTCTCGACCGGTGCCTTAATTTTCTTGCGAAGGTGGTTGATCATGAAAGCATTGGCCTGATGAAACAGCACTGCGTCAAAATCGTCCACGCTGTCGCCGGATTCCTCGCAAAGCTGGTTGAAAAGACCTGGAACCGCCGAGAGCGTGAAGTTGAAAATCTCGCTTCCATCCATAAACAAAGTATTAGGTGGATTGCTATTGCGCGCATCGTCTTGCAATGCACGGAATGCGCCTTGCGGCACAATTAGATTGGCTGCGCCGCGCCCATCGGTTCCAAGCACAAACGTTGCTTCGTCAGGCCCCGATTCAACCAATGTGGCAGTCCCGCAATCGCCAAACAGCATCGCTGTCGCGCGATCGTCGGGCGATACAATGCGGGAGATGGTATCCCCAACCAAAAGCAGAACCCGCCGAGCCGCACCCGAGCTGATCATCATCGATGCCAGAGCAAGGCCATAGGGGTAACCTGAGCAGCCCAGATTGATGTCAAACGCGATGATGCCTGGACGCAGTCCAAGGCGATCCTGGAGGTGACAGGCGGTCGCGGGTAGCCGATAATCAGGCGTCTGGCTGATGAATATCAGTGCGTCAATATCTTCTGCCAATTCACCAATATCTGCCAGCATGTGCCGCGCAGCAGCCGCGCAAAGATCACTCGTCGTGGTAACTTCATCAACAACTGGGCGGCTCTCGACTCCTGTCATCTTGATAATCTGCTCGGCAGTGGCACCAAATGTTTCGACATAGTCCATATTGGTCGCTCGTTGCTTAGGGACGCATGCGACGACTGCAGAAATCGAGATTTTTCCGCGAAAACTTCTGGAAATATTGGCTTTGCCTTCAGCCATGGTCAGGCGGCCGCCAGCTTTTCAATATCGGCCACCGTTTCACATTTTTTTAGCGCGTCGATGTTGACCTCTTTTCCGTAAAGTTCGTCGAATAATGCGATCAGCGACACCATGGCAAGGGAATCCCAGGCATGTTCTTCCAGCACTGTTGCCGCCGAGATCTCCTCTGGCTCAATCTCAAAGATTTCAGCCAAACCAACATAAAGTTCGTTCATTCAAGCTATCCTTTAAATCATTCTTGCCGTTCAAAACCGAACTATGGCACCGCCCCATGACAATCCGACACCAAAGCCAAGCAGCGCTGCAGTGGTCCCTGAATTGATCCGCCCTTCATCGATCAAATTTCTGATGACGAACGGGATGGTTGAAGATACCGTATTGCCAATGTCCTCGAAAAAATAGGGTGCCTTTTCGGGAGCGATTTTCATTTTCTTCACTAAGGCATCGAGCATGAATCGATTTGCTTGGTGCAGGACGTAAAAATCCACATCGCCATCTTCGACCTGACCGAGCGACTGCAGTTGCGACAGCAATCTGGGTACCTCACGAAGCGTGAACGACATGACGGCCGCGCCGTTCATGAAAAGATTATCGGCCGACCGAACGTTTCCAAATTCATCGATCTGCCCCACAGCGGTCGCGGCAGACCTCGGCACTCGCGATCCGCCCGTCTCGACAATCAGTTCCCGTGCGCCGCTGCCGTCGGTACCAAAAACGAAAGGGCCGAGTGACCCGCCCTCCGCACTCTCGCCACTTTCAATTAGGCTAGCGGTTGCTCCATCGCCGAACAGAGTCCGAACGCTTCGATCACCGTCGTTGATAAATTTGGAGTAGGTATCGGCGGTGACCAGAAGTACTCGGCGAGCCATACCGCCCGCGATCAGGCCAGCGGCAAGCGAGAGGCCGTAAACATAGCCTGAGCAACCCAGATTTATGTCCAAAGCCCCGACTGATTTGGGCAGACCAAGCCGATGTTGCATGATGCAAGCAGATGTAGGCAGTACATAGTCCGGCGCCTGTGTGCAAAATATCAGGAAGTCGATTGACGCAGGATCGGCCTGACTCTCCGCAATGAGACGATTTGCCGCAGCCGTGCCCATATCGAGCGCCGTCTCAGTCGGGGCAGCGATATGCCTGCGAGCGATGCCCGTTTTGTCAAATATCTTGTCGGCCGACCAACCTTCAAAAACCGCAGCCAGTTCGTCGTTGCCAAGCACTCGCTGGGGCAAATAGGTTGAAATCGCAGCAATTTTTGCCGGCACAATGCGGGGAGTGGAAAGCACCAAATCTACCTCGCGCCCCACTTTGGAAGCGTTAAATCTGCCGAGCTCTGCGGCGCGGCGGGCCATAGCAAAGGGGCGGTTTCAAGGAAAGCGCGAATGTGGCATCAACATGTGCGCCAAGCTGCCGCGGCAGCCCGATAGCATTGACGAAAATGAACCAGCCGCGCCTCTGATTCCGCGTAGAATGCTGGGTCATCGGAATGCCAGCTTGTCGCTGGAACGCGGCGGCAAATCTCTGCATCTTCCTTAAAGATTCTACGGTTCATCTCGGCCGTCGAGCTGAAAAAATGGTCAAAAACAGTCTTGTTTGCTGCAGGATTCAACTTTGCTGGAAAGAGCCTGCTGTAAAAATTTGCTTCATTCTCTCTGTGAGATGGAAAGAAATTCTGAATGGAGAATGAAATTCCATATGTCGAAGAAATCATTGAATATGGGAACAGATATATATTTTGATACCCAGGAAATCGTTCGGGAAATTGAATCTTGCTGGATAGTTTTTCAACATTTCTATCAATTCTTTTGTCTCCAATCGGAGTTTCCCAAATTGAATTTACGCCATAAAAGCTGTCTGTCCCCCGCTCCAATGCCAAAGAACCCAGCGTTTCAGGATGGACTGCAGACACGTGGTAAGGCTCCAACGCATTCTCGATAGCGACCTGCCAGATACAATCGTAGGTATAGCTGTTGAGGTCATAGCGATAATCAATGGCGCGCGAGATACGTTCCACAACCGATCGCATCCCGCCAAGCTGCTGTTCAACCGTATGGCGCGGCGCAATCGCAACGAACAGAAAGTCCCCCACCCAAGCGGTATGGTGCTTGTTGAGCTGTGGTTCTTGGCCGGCACAATGTGCAAATTGATCCTTGCGTCCATAGAAGAGACGCCCCTTGGCATACGACCAGCCATGGTAAGCGCACAGAAATGCAGCATTCCCTGCACTCTCGGTAAAGAGACGGGCACCCCGATGCGGACAGAGATTATCGAATGCGATCACGTCCGCGCCATCGTGAAAAACGACCAATTCCTTGCCGTCTACGTCGAAACGCACAAAATCTCTTGGTTTCGCAACCTCGCTACGGTGGCACGCCAAATGCCAATAACCCTCCCAAAGCCAGCTTTGCACCATCGCTGACATCGGAGCTAAATCTTTCCTGCGGGCTTTGCGAACATGGTTGTATCCGGCTTTACAGACCGCACGACCACAGATCCTGCACCGATCTTTGCGCGATCACCGACCGAGATCTTTGGCAAAAGTCGTGCGCCCGACCCAACAAACACCGATTTGCCCAAGGTCACCGCACCCATAACATCGACCTGCGAACTGATTGTGGAGGACGGGCCAACGACGGCGTCATGTCCAACTCCGGTAAGGCTGTTCACGCAGACAAAATCTCCCAGCCTAGCGTGCGTTGCAACATAGGTTCCAGGGCCGATAACAACGCCCTTCCCAATAATTGCCGTCCGCGAGATTGATGCGCTGGGGTGAATTACGGTCAAGAATTCGCCACCACGTGCCTCAAGACCTTCACAAACATTTGCCTTCACGTGCGGGTCGCCCAGCGCAATTGCAAAAAGGTCCCCTGACTTTGGTTGATATTGAGCCGGATCACCCGCCCAGCTCAGCTCTATGCCAGCGAAGCCGGTAAATGCTGCTGCATCTTGGTCTAGAAAGGCCGCGACCTTTGGCAGCGGGGTGGTGTCGGCCACATCAAGAATCCATGAAAGCAGTTCGCGGGAAAATGCTCCGCCACCCAGCAAAATTATCCGTTCCTCACCCACTTTGCGTCCTTTCTCCATCCCTGGATGTTCCCACCGCTCGCCCTGTCGCCCACACGCCAACGCCGGACAGCCATTGCGCCTATACACCCCAATCGCCACCCATGCACAAGCGTCGGGTCAGAGTCCCGCCAACGAGACTATCGTGTCAGCGACGTAATTGATCATTGCCCATGAATGCAGACATCGTTGCTTCCCCGGCAGAATTTATCCCTTTGCGGCTGATGACGGCGTTCAATGTCAGTGCCAATATCCGGATATCCAGCCAAAAAGACCTGTTATCGACATACCAGATATCCAGTTCGAACCGCTCCGGCCAATTCAGGGAATTTCGGCCCATTACCTGCGCCCAGCCGGTGATCCCTGGTTTGACCTCGTGCCGCCGTGCCTGGCGTTCCGAGTAAAGCGGCAGATACTCCATGAGCAAGGGTCGCGGGCCGACAAGGCTCATGTCGCCCTTTAGAACATTCCACAATTCCGGCAACTCGTCGAGGCTGGTTGCCCGCAGCCATTGCCCGAATGGTGGCAACCGCTGCGCATCGGACAAGGGCAGGCCATCATTGCCCCGTTGGTCGGTCATTGTCCGGAACTTGACCATTTCAAAGGCTCTGCCGCCTTTTCCTGGGCGGTGCTGGCGGAACAAAACCGGCGAGCCAAGTCGATTGCGCACCAGCAACGCCACCAACACAAGCACGGGCGACAACAGCAAAATGGCGGCCGCACTAACGATGATATCAAATAGGCGCTTAAGCACAGGTGTCAGGGGGCGCTGGCGCGGACCAACCGCAATTCGGTTAAGACGAGGTTGGATGGGACTCGCCCGATCCCGCCAGCGACCCGAACATCAAACCGAATCAGTTCGCAATTGGCAGGAAGGTCAAGCGACATGGGTCGGCCGAGCGCAACATTGTCTGTCATTAAATTAACGGATCGGATCAGACGACCCGCAGACGAGCCCAACAAGCAGGTTGCAGACCAGTTTGCCTCGGCCTGAAGATTAGCGGAGCGCTCTGCGACTCGCCATTGCAGCCGGTTGTGCGCGCCCGGAACGACTAGTTTCGTGGCTGCAATCCCGACCGTGCCGGCATCGGCATAAACGTCCAGCCCGACTGCATCATTTATGCCAATAAACGATCCGCCTTGCGTCGCTCCCGCTGGGAACTGCCACGAAAATGGCGGATAGGCGGCATCGACTTTTCCGTCGACCAATCCATTGACGGTGCGGAGCGACGTCGGGTTGGCGTCAGGGAGTTTTGGATACACAAGCAGCGCTTGGCGATACGCGCCTTCTTCGATCAATCGTTCGATCAGGCGAGCGTAGGTCGCTTCCACGCCTGCGACCGCGGGGGCGGGACCATTGTTTTCAAGCAATAGTGACGCAAGCGGCGCGGCTCGCGGTAGCGTTTCAACTGCCGAACGCAACAAATCGCCAATCCACGGCGTCGATGCCCGAAGATAGGGTTGGAGGAATTGACGCCCCTCGGGCGCAGCGATGACTTGCGCCATGCGGGGGATAATTACGCCCGATGCATCCCTGTTTGCCCGGATCATCAAATCGAAGTGTCGTAACGCAGGAGCAATGCGACCACGTTTCAACTGGTCGGTGCCCAGCCACAATTGCACAGAACTGTCGCGGCGACTTATCTTTGTGGCTTGCCGCATTGCTCGCAAAGCGCCGTCACGATTGCCCTGCATTTCCATGCCGGTACCCACCAGCCACAACGAGCGTCCGTTCAGCGGCGCATGAGGCAATGCCGTCTGTCCGCCAGCAATCAATTGCTTCGCCGATACTCTGCCTGCCTTGCTGAATAGATCGACAATCAAGCGATCCTGATTGCTACGCGATGAAAAAAACGCGCCACCAAGCGGTCGGAGGCTGTTAATCGTCAATCCTACGGAAGCCGCAGCTTGCGAGAACGCAAGGACAGCGAGCAACATTCCGACGAACAAGCCCAAGATTATTGTCGGCTGAAGTTTGTGGCGACGAAGCGGTGCGCCAACGACATCGGAATGAAGCTCAGCCATTTGTCACGGTATCGGCGTCTTTGCCATAGCCATAGCCATAGCCATAGCCATAGCCATAGCCGGATTGGCGAGCGCTATATTTGGTTAGCAGGGCACCAAGAATGTGACAGCGCGATTCGCGCAGGCGCGCAAGCGCGGCTTGGGATGCGCGCACTGCCGTGCGATCAGCCTCCACAACGTAGATAACGCCTTCCACCGCCCGGGCAATCAAGGCAGCATCAGACAAACCAAGCATCGGGGGCCCATCAAGAATGACATGGTCGAATTGCTCGGCGAGTATCTTGACCAATTTTGCCAGACGGTCGCTGGTCAGCAATTCGGACGCACTGGGCGGACGCGGTCCGGCGCTGATGAAACTGACATTCGACTTGCCGACGGTTTGCACCAGCGCCTGCCAATTGTCGTCGCCGGCCAGAAAGTTGGATACGCCGCGACCGTTGTCGAGGCCCAGTCGCGAAGCCACCACCGGCCGACGCATGTCGACGTCCACGAGCACTGTCGAGCCGGATGTGCGGCCCAATACCTGAGCGAGCGAATACGCCGAAGTAGACTTGCCCTCCGAAGGCGAGGTGCTGGTAAATGCGAGCGTCCGTGGCACACCATGGTCAGTGGAAAAGTTCAGGTTCGTACGTACCGTCATATAGGCTTCGGACAGGATCGACTTGGGATCGTCGATTGCCGTCATCGCATCTTCATCGACTGTCGGCACGGCTCCCAGCAGCGGCACGTTCAGGCGATCCGCAATTTGATGCGGTTCTCGGATGCTTTCATCGATGTTTTCAAGGACGGCCACCGTCGAACCGGCCAGCGCCAAACCAACCAGCAGCGCGAGCGCCAGATTGAGCAAAATTCTGGGGGATGACGGGTCCTCGGGCGAGAAAGCCGGGTCGACGATGGCGATATTGTTGGTACCGACGCCCGCGACGCCTATCTCCTTATAGCGTTGCAACAATCCGTCATAGAGTTGACGGTTGGTGTCCACTTCCCGTTGATAGATGTTATACTGGATGCTGGATCGATTTTCGGAATCCAAACGCCCTAACAAGCCATCGACCCGGGCACGAAGTCCAGCTTCCCGAACGGCAGCTGCTTCAAATTCGCTCGAGTAAGCTAATCGGACGCGGTTCTCCTCTGCCGCAATCGCTCTGTCCAAAGCAGCGATTTTTTCTTGCGCAGCACGAGCTTGCGGATAAGCTGGTTCAAACTTCACCAGCAGTTCCTGATATTCAGCGTTGGCCTCGGCGCGGCGCTGACGCATCAAGTTCAGGGACTGATTGCCAAGCGCTAGTTGCGTGCTCCCAGCATAACGCGCCGATTTAAGCTGCGACTCGGCGGCCAAACGCTCAGCCGAAGCCTGCACCAGCATCCGGTTAAGCTGCTCCAAGTCGCTGGATGCCAGCGTTTGGGTGGTCCTAGTGCGGCCATCTTCCGTCCGGGTTTCCGCAAGTCTTACAATTCCTTGCCGTGCTGCGTAGTTGACCAAATCCCGCTCCGAACGTTCCAGGCGTGTCCGCAAACCTTGCAGCTGGGATTCAAGGTAAATACGCGCATCAGCCGTTGAAGCGAGCCGTCGATCCATACTTTGCTGAACAAATTCAGTTACCCATGCATCCGCCACTTTGCGCGAAATTTCTGGCGAAGCGCTGGTATAGGAAACGTCAATCAGCGCTGATCCCCGCAATGGAGCAATACCGACATGGTCCAACAAAAGCTCGACCGCTTGCAACTGCCTCAAACGAATATCCGCGGCGGACAGCGGTCCAGATGATACGCCCAACAGGCTTTGGCCTTCCGGCGTGGTGGCATGCGCATCAAAAAATTCTTCGCTGCGAGCCAGTTTCAATCGGCGTTCGACGCGCTCGGCAAGCGAACGTGCGCCCAAGAGTGACCATTGCGTTTGGTAAAATTCAAGATCAGGCGAGGCGTCTTCTCGCTGCAATCCCTCAACATTGGTTACATTTGCCTGCTCCCGGGCGATTTCGATTCGCGACGTCGCAGTGTATTGCGGGGTCATCAGCAGGGTAACAATAAGTCCGATGAGAGTGACCACTGCAACTATTGATGCAGCCAACCATGCATGGCGCTTAATCGCGTTCCAATATTCGAGCAGCGCTGGAGCTGACAAAAATGAATCCCCTTTTGCCGACGGCAATGTTGGGCTGGCACTGGAGCCGTTGAGGGCAGAAGAAATATCCAAGTGATTTTCTCTTAAACGAATATGGTGTTAGTTGTTATCAACTGCTGCGATCAGCGGCGTAATAAACAGGGGTGCGACAGCAACAATTTGTTGTAACAGCCGTCGACCTGGCGAGTCGCCGACCACCACAATATCTTCCGGATATAAAACCGGGTCTGTATAAGCCCCGCGTCGAATGGCCTGAAGGTCATATAAAGCGATAAGTTTCCGACCGTTGACCGTGCGGTGGATGACGACTTCCCGAAGCTGCGCAAAATCGGTTGCGCCGCGGGCGCTGGCTACCGCACGCATCAGCGTGGTGTTTTGGCTGACAGGATAGTTGCCGGGCTGTTCGACCTGGCCGTCGACTGTCACCACATCGCTAACGGCTTCTTCAAGGTTGATAGAGACTTGAGGAGCTCGAACAAAACCTTGGCGCAATCGTTCCGCAAGGCGTTCCGTTGCTTCGCCGATGGTCAGTCCGCCAACTTCAATCACCCCAGCAATTGGCAGAACAATATTGCCAGACCCATCAACCGTTACGCGGCGATCGCTGAGCTGCTCGATTTCCAACACGTCCACCACCAGCTTATCGGAGCCCCCGATTGTGTAGCGATACACTTGCTGGTCGCCGGTCTGGCCATCCGGTCCAGGAAGCTCATTAGCTTCGACACGGGTAACTGTCGGCCCGCCGAGGCCATTACCCACCAAACTCTGTGTACAGCCAGTCATCAACAAAACGCCTGAAGCCAAAGCCGCACGTGCAACGACCCAGCCAGGAAATTGGCGGGATTTTCTTAACATCAGCCGTGGCTCTTTCTGGAAATGTGATAGGCATTGCAGCACCATGCCGCCGCGATCACTGCAAAAACTAAGAGTGAAGGGACCCGCAAGGGATAGTCGGTTGCGCTGGCAAGAGCAAGCAAGACCAACACCGAAAAGCCAGCGCGGCCAAAAATATGGCTGGAGCGCAGCGGCTCGCGGGTCGCGGTTACCCGGTGCCGAACCAACGTGACCAAAGCGGCGAGACCAAGGCCGAAACACCAAAAAAGAAGCAGGAGTGCAGGCACGCCACCTGTCAATAGAAGCTCGACATAATCATTGTGGGCATGGTTGAAGTAGCTGTTGGTGACCAAAGCGTCTCGTTCGAAAATCTGGTAGGTTTCGACAAAGGTTCCAATCCCGCTGCCCAACGGAAAAAATGAACGCATCGCGTCAAAAATCGCCGGCAAGCCCTGAAACCTAAGGTCGGCCCCGGCATCTGACGTAAGCAGACGCTCCAGCGCCGGTGTGCGCAGCAGCACGACTGCTGTACCGATCACGCCTACAGCAACCGCGGATCCCGCCAAGAAAATGACCTTTGATTTCTGGCCCTGGACAACGCGTGCATCTGACTTGGCGGGCCGCCGATATACCCACCAGCTCAAGATCAGCGCTACCGGCAACAATAGCAGTCCGCTTCGCGAACCGGTGGACAACACCAGCGGAACAATTGCGGCCGCCACGATCGTTGCGGTGGCCTGCACTGAGGCAAATCGGTCGGCGCGGCCCTGGAACAACGCCGCATAGGCAGCCAGCAACGGAAACATTGTGATCAAAAACAAGGACTGATGGTTGCGGTTGGCAAATAGACCAACGCTGCTGCCATAATTGGTAATGCGATAAAAATAGAGCGGGCCATCATTTGGCCCCAGGGCTTGAAGCAGTCCAATGGCGCCGCTCAAAATGCCCGTCCCAAGCAACAGCAGCAGTAGCTGACGTTGCCGATCGATGCCAAGGCATAGCACCATCAATAGAAATGCCAGAGGTGCAGCCAATGAAAACAGGGCATTCCATGTCCGCGCTTGCGCCACGGACAACGGCTGCCACGGCAACGACATCCCCGCGCTGGCAAAAATGTCAGCGATTAGTTCGCGTCCGGGCAATTGCGTCCAAACCGCCGGCGGAAGAGGAATCAGATGAACGCCGACCAGCCCGATCACAGCGAGCGCAAACAATATGAGCGCGCGGCCCTTTATCCAAGCATCGCGTCCGCACAGGACAACCGCCAATACGAGCAAGAGCATTGAAACGGGGCGCCACAGCAGAAGCGACAGCAAATCATCGCGCGAACCGCCAACCATCGCAAATGCCAAACAAATGCTGCCAAGCGTCATGCTCGCCACAAACCAGTCGGGCTTTCTCTGAGGTGCGCGCACCCCGTCGTCGCGCTTTCGCAGTATCATTCGGAACGGCACGCGCCTTCTACTCCTTGGCCAAGCTGGTGCCAGAAACCTCCAGCATAGCCGAAGTTTCGGGCTGCACATAATCAGGAACCAGCTGTCGAACAACTGCCAACGTCCTCGCAAAATCATCGGCTTCGAGGGCTTCGGACAAGTCAGCCAGCAACAGGGTAAGCTGAGGCCAGGGTAACATTGCTTCTCTTGCACGCATTATTCGGCTGTGCTCGGTCGGCTCGGGATTGTTCCCAATCAACAGCTCTTCGAACATTTTCTCGCCCGGTCGCAGCCCAATTTCTTCGATGGCAATGTCGCCATCTGGATTTGCCTCGCTACGCACCGAGCATCCCGATAGCTGAATCATTGAGCACGCCAGATCATAAATGCGGATCGGCCGGCCCATATCGAGCACGAAAACCTCGCCGCCCTTGGCCATGGCGCCTGCCTGCATGACAAGCTGGGCGGCTTCGGGGACTGTCATGAAAAACCGATTCACATCTCGGTGGGTCAGTGTAACCGGTCCACCTGCGGCAATTTGCGCCCGGAACAATGGAACAACGGAACCGCTTGACCCCAGAACATTGCCAAAACGCACCATCGAAAAGACTGGACCCGTGTTCAATGCAGCCCTTGCCTGCAGGACAAGTTCGCAAATGCGCTTCGATGCCCCCATCAAATTTGTAGGTCGAACCGCTTTGTCAGTGCTGACCAATATGAACCGTTCAGTCCTGTTTCGCTCTGCCTCCAGGCAAAGATTATATGTGCTGAAGACATTGTTCCGAAGTCCGGAATTCGGATTGGCTTCAACCAAAGGCACATGTTTGTACGCGGCAGCATGAACCAGCGTATGCGGACGATGCACGGTCATTATGCGCGCTGTAAACAATTGCTGGGATACATCGCCAAGCAGTGGCACGATCTCAATTTCGGACGACGTTTTCGAGAGATTTTTCAGCTCTTCAAAGACCGAGTAAAGCGCGAATTCCGAATGATCGACCAATATTAGCCGCTTGGGATTGCGGGCAACAATCTGACGGCAAAGCTCCGAGCCGATAGAGCCTCCCGCGCCCGAAACCATCACGATCTTGTCCGCAAAGGCACCTTTCAGGAGTGTTTCGTTCGCCGGCACCGGATCCCTGCCCAGAAGTTCTTCGACGCCAACATCGCGAAGATCGCGGACCGAAACCTTTCCGTCGACGATGTTGCCTATGCTTGGCAACGAACGAACGCGAATGTGATGCGATTTCAATGTCTCGACAATCTCAGCGCGCCGCGACCGCTGTACGCTCGGCAGGGCCAGCAAAACTTCATCAACATCCAATTCGGCGCACAGATTGCCAAGATCCTGTGTGCCGTGAATGGGTATTCCATCCACTCTGTGGCCGGTCAGCCTGGTGTCATCGTCAATGTAACCGACCAACGCAGTGTTGCCATCTTGGCGAATTGCGGCTCCTAGCTGCTGACCGGCACCGCCAGCACCATAAATCGCAACCCGCCGACCGCCGCGGCTGCGTACCAAGTGCAAAATGTCCACCAATGCGTATCGGATTGCAATCCGGGCAAGCGCCAATAGCAAAAGGAAAATCATGGGCTGAAGTAGCCCCACGGTACGAGGAATGCCCTCGATACCCACAAACATGAAAACGAACACCATCGGCAAAGCCATGAGCACAACGGCCCCGGCAAGGTCGATCATCGCTTGACTACCAGCAAAACGAATGATTGACCGGTAAACCCCACGCCACCGGGCGGCAACCAGCCAAGCCGGGATTGCCACTACCAAAACCAACGCGATGGCCGATTGTTCGGGATCCCACCTACCCATCCGGATCGAAAATGCCAACCAGACCGACAAGGCACAAAGGCACATATCGACAAGCAGTGCCGTAATTCTTCGAATTGGTCTTGGCAGGTCTGCCAGCTTACGCAAATTCGCCACCAGCAAGGACGAGAGGTCCAATTTGCCTAAGTCAGAATGTCGAGACAAACGGAGACTCACCTTCATGCTTTGGCCCGACATGGCAAAAATTCGCAACCATGCCGTACGTCCAGACCGACGCTAAGCGCGGGTCGCTATAGGGACTATTCTTCAAAATTGGAAGCTATCGGACCTACCAATTAGGTGCCCAGGCTCTCGATTTCGTTGGCAGGTCGCTTCCGAAACGAAAGTTGGCTAAACGAGCAAGAAATTCTTATGTTACAAGTCGTCAACAAAGTTAGCGCCATGATTAATCGACTAGAAACGATATCGCCCCACAAGTGAGCGGGTTCCTGATACGCCGTTGCAAACGATGATTTATGGCAGAGCTTAAATGACTATTCCCATCGCCATCATCTTCGGCACCCGCCCGGAAGCCATTAAGATGCTTCCGGTCGTCCACGCCCTGCGCGCAACTCCTAATGTCGAAACGCGCGTCATCGTCACGGCGCAGCACCGGGAAATGCTTGACCAAGTTCTCGCCATCGCGGGCATCACGCCCGACATCGACCTCGACGTCATGACGCCGAACCAGTCGCTCGACGCGCTGCTCGCGCGGCTGGTGACAGGACTGGGCGAAGTGTTTGATCGCGACCGGCCAGCGCGGGTGCTCGTCCACGGCGACACGCTGACCACCATGGCGGCGACGCTGGCCGCCTATTTTCGCAAGATTCCGGTAGGGCATATCGAGGCGGGATTGCGCAGCGGCAATATCTACCACCCCTGGCCCGAAGAGGTGAATCGCAAAGTCGCGGGCGCAGTGGCCGATCTGCATTTTGCTCCGACCGAAACGGCGGCGGCGGCCTTGCGGGCAGAAAATGTGCCTGACGAACGAATCTATGTCACCGGCAATACGGTGATCGACGCGTTGCTCGCCACGACCGCGCGCCTGAAGGACGAACC
>JANRIY010000013.1:0-86943 GCA_033764495.1 Sphingopyxis sp.
GTCGTTCAGGCTGGTCACGGTAGCGACAACCAGCTGTTGCTTGGTGCGCGCCTCGAACGCCTCGAGCTTCGCCGCCAGCGCCGCCTCATCGGCAGGCGGCAGCAGGTCGGCCTGATCAACCACCCGCCCGCTGAGCGGAGGAAAGTCTTGTGCTGCCGCCGCCGCGCCGAACAGCGCGAAGGCCAGCAACACCGTGATCGGGCGCGCGATGCGCATTTATTTGGTCCCGAAATCCACCTTAGGCGCGACATTGGCGTTGGGGGTGATGGCCTCGAACGTCTTCATCGGCTCGGCGCCGTGGATGACCTTGGCGCCGATGATGTCGGGGAAGGTGCGGATGGTGGTGTTATAATCCTGCACCGCGCGGTTATAGTCGCCCACCGCCGTAGTGATGCGGTTTTCGGTGCCTTCGAGCTGGGTCATCAGGTCGGCGAAGCGTTGCTGGCTTTGCAATTGGGGATATTGTTCGACCGTGACGAGCAGGCGCGACAGCGCGCTGGACACATTGCCCTGTGCCTGGCGGAAGGCTTCGACCTTGGCAGGGTCGCTGAGTTCGCCGGCGTCGAGCTTGACCTGCGTGGCGGAGGCGCGCGCCTGAATGACGCCTTCCAGTGTGGATTGTTCGATCTGCGCGGCGCCCTTGGCGGTCTCAACCAGATTGGGGATCAGGTCGGCACGCCGCTGATAAGCGGCCTGGACGTCGGCCCATTTGGCTTTGGCGGCCTCTTCTTTGGTGGGCACGCTGTTGATTCCGCACCCGGCGAGCAGGCTGGCAGCGGCGGCGACTACAATCAGGCGGCGAAACGGCATGGCAAGTCACTCCCTCCAATGGCTGCGCTATGCGCGTAATACACATAGGTTGGCACTTGCCTGACTGCAATCGCTAGCGCAGAAAAAGCGAAGCGGCAGATGGAGCCGCAGGCATCGGCGGGGACAGACTATGGTTTCGGATTTCAAAGCTTTTCTGAATCAGGGCAATGTCATGGGCCTGGCCGTTGGCGTGATCATCGGCGGCGCGTTCGGCAAGATTGTATCGTCGCTGACCGACGATGTGCTGATGCCCTTCATTGGCTGGATTACCGGCGGCGGGGTGGATTTCACCAACCAATATCTGGTCTTGGCCGGGCACGAAAAGGTCACAGCAGGCATGACGTTGGCGGCGGCGAAAGCCGCGGGGGCCAATGTACTGGCGCTGGGCAGTTTCGTCACCGCGATCATCAACTTCATCCTGCTGGCCTTCGTCGTATTCCTGCTGGTGCGACAAGCGAACAAGATCATCAACATGCCGCAAGCCGGGCCGACGCAGATCGATCTGCTTGCCGAAATCCGGGATGAATTGCGCAAAAAGCCGGGGACGTAATTGGTCTCCCTTTGCAATCTTAACCCACCGTCCCTATATCCAAGGCGCCGGAGCAATCCGGCTATGAGGATAAATGGTGCCGTGAAATAGACGTAATGGACCCGGGGGCGGTACCCGGCGGCTCCACCATAAGCCCGCAAATTGCGGGGTTCTGATGGGGCCGAACTAGGATCGACGTGCGTTCAAAGACGGTGGTTTCTTCCGGGCTGAGTAACCCGTTAAAGGCTCAAAACTCACAAGTGCCAATGACAATGAAGCACTCGCTCTGGCTGCCTAACCAATAAAGCCGCAAGGCCCAAGGTTAAGCAAATAGAGCGCGGTTCGGACCGAACCGGGCAACAGAATCGGATACCAGCGGCTGGGGACGAGCCGGGCAACAGAATCGTCCCACTTTTCCCATTTGTCACTCTATTCCGCCGGTTGCGGTGCGGTGTTGAGCTGCGCCTCGAGCTTGCGCGTGACCGCCAGCGGCGATCCGGTGTAGCGGGCCAGCTTGGCATAGATGATAGGGATCAGGACCAGCGTAATCAGTGTCGCCAGTGTAACCCCGAACACGATTACCACACCGATCGCCGACCGCGCCGCCGCGCCCGCACCCGAGGCGATCATCAGGGGCACCGCGCCTGCCGCCGTCGCGATCGAGGTCATCAAAATCGGTCGCAGGCGGCGCGTCGCAGCAGCGCGGGTCGCGGCAACAATCTCCATCCCTTCGTCGCGCAGCTGGTTGGCAAATTCGACAATCAAAATGCCGTTTTTCGCCGCGAGCCCCACCAGCATGACAATGCCGATCTGGCTGTAGAGGTTGAGCGTCTGCCCCATTAGCGCGAGGCCGAATATCCCTCCGCCGACTGCCAGGGGCACAGTGGTGATGATGGTGAGCGGGTGGACGAAGCTTTCGAACTGCGCTGCCAGAACCAGATAGACTAACACAATGGTGAGCAGGAAGATGACGACGATCGAGCCGCCGGTCTCTTTGAACGCCTGGCTCTCGCCGCGATAGCCCACTGCCAGCACTTCGGGCGACGTGCGCGCGGCATCCTCAAGAAAGGCCAGCGCCTCTCCCATGGTATAACCCTCAGCCAGCGCCCCTGACAGGGTGATAGCGCGCAACTTGTTATAGCGGCCCAGATCGCGCGCACCGGCATATTCGGTGACCGTCACCAGATTGGCCAGTGGAATGGTGTTGCCATCGCGCCCGCGCACCTGAATCGAGGCCAGCGCCTCGGGCGAGGCACGGTCAGCGGCCTCGGCCTGCACGATAACGCGATATTCCTCACCGCGATCAATATAGGTTGTGACGCGGCGCGACCCCAAAAGCGACTGGAGTGCCTCGCTCACCGCACTCACCGACACGCCCAAATCGCCCGCGCGCACTGTGTCGACCGCGATGCGCAGCTGGGGCTTGGTCTCCTTATAGTCTGCATCGAGGTTGATAATGCCGGGGTTTTCGGCGGCGGCGGTAAGGATGCGGTCGCGCGCGTTCGCAAGCGCTTCATAGCTGTTGCCGGCTATGACGAAGTTCAGCGGCTGCCCACGCCCACGGCTGAGATTATTGCGCGGCGAGGCGTTGCCGCGGAGCGCGGGAACTTGCGAAAAGATGCGATTAACCTGACCGACCACATCTTGCGTGGTTTCGGTGCGTTCTTCCCATGGCTTGAGAAAGACGATGAAGACGCCGCTGTTAAAGTCATCGCTGGGACCAAAACTGCCGGGGGTGCGCTGGATAATCGAGCGAACGGTGCCTTTTTCGAGCAGCTCCAACATCGGCTTTTGGACATCCAGCATATAGCGGTCCATCGCTTCGAAGCTGGTGCCCTCGGGCGCCGACAGGTTCGCTTGCAAGATACCGACATCCTCCGTCGGCGCGAGTTCATTTTCCAGCGTGGTGAACAGAAATCCGGCGGCACCCAGAAACGCGACGATAGCCAATATGGATACCAACGGCCGCGCGATGACGCGGTCAAGCATGCGGCCATAGCTTTGCTCAAGCCGGCCAAAGCGGTCGTCGACGGCTTGCGCAAAGCGGCCGCGCTTTTCCTGTTTCAACAGTTTGGAGCACAGCATCGGCGCGAGGCTGAGGGCGATGAAACCGGAAAAAGCGATGGCGGCAATCATCGCGGCGGCCAGCTCGCGGAACAGCAACCCCGTCTGCCCGGCCAGAAACATCACCGGAACGAACACCGCACACACGACGATGGTGGTCGAAATCACCGCGAACGCCACTTGCCGTGTCCCATTGACGGCGGCCGCGAGCGGCGGCTCGCCCTCCTCAATGCGGTGATAAACATTCTCGAGCACGACAATAGCGTCGTCGACCACCAAACCGATAGCGAGTACCAGGGCGAGCAGGGTCAGGAGGTTGATCGAAAAGCCCAAAAGCCACAGCACGGCAAAGGTCGCGAGCAAACAGATGGGTACGGTCACCGCCGGAATGATCGTCGCGCGTAAGCTGCCCAGAAACAGGAAGATGACCAGCACAACCAGCACGGCGGCTTCGGCGAGCGTCACCCACACGCTGTCGATGGCGCGGCTGATGAACTGCGAATCGTCGGAACCCACGACCATGGTCATGCCTTCGGGCAAGGTGGGGCGGATTTCGTCGGCGAGCGCCTTGGCCGCGTCCGCGACCGCCAACGTATTCGCGCCGGACTGGCGGACGATGCCCATGCCTACCCCGGTGCCGCCGTTCAGGCGAAAGGCCGCATAGGGATTTTCGGGTTCCACCGCGACCCGTGCGACATCGCCGAGCCGCACGAGATAGCCATCGTTGCCGCGCGCGACGACCAGCTGGGCAAATTGTTCGGGGTCGCCGAACGGCCGGTCAACGCGAATGGTGGCGTTGCGGTCGGGTGCCTCGATGCGCCCGGCGGGCAGCTCGACATTCTGCGAACGCAGCGCGGCTTCAACATCGGCAGGGGTAAGGCCGAGCGCCGCGAGGCGGTTCGGCTGCAACCAGATACGCATGGCTGGACGCGCTTCACCGCCAACAAAAACGCGCGCAACGCCGTCGATAGAGGAAAAGCGGTCGACCAGATTGCGGTCAACATAATCGCTAAGTTCCAGCCGCGACCATCCCGGGCGCGAAACGACCAGAAACAAGATAGGCGACGCGTCGGCATCGACCTTGCGCACCTCCGGCGCAATTACCTCTTCGGGCAGGTCCTGTACGACGCCGCCGACACGATCGCGCACGTCGTTGGCGGCATCGTCGACCGTGCGCCCCGGGGAAAATTCGATCGTAACTTCGGATTGGCCATCGCGTGAGCGCGAGGTGATCGTCTGGATCCCCTCAATGCCGGCGAGGGCATTTTCCAGCACTTGCGTGACGCGGGTTTCGACCACGCTAGCCGCCGCGCCGGTGTAAACGGTCTGCACCGATACAACCGGAGGTTCGGTGTCAGGATACTCGCGCACCGACAGGCTGAAAAAGCCAACTAGCCCGACCAGCACCAGCAAGATGGCGATAACCGCCGCAAAGACGGGCCGCTTGACCGAGGTGTCGGAGAGAATCACTTTGTCGCTGCCGCATCCTTGGTGGCCGCGCCGCCGTCTGGCGGTGCTGCGCCCTGCACGGCCACCTTCATTCCGTCGGACAATTTGACCACGCCTTCAGTCACAATGCGCGTGCCGGGCGTCAGCCCCTGCAGAATTTCAACCATATTGCCTCGCCGCCCGCCGGTCTGGACCGACAAACGCTTGGCGGCACCGTCGGCGCCAACGGTATAGACAAAGCGCGCCTCGCCTTCGTTTACGACAGCGAGTTCAGGCACAGCGGGCGCGCGGCGCGGCCGCGATTCCAGCACCACGTTCATCAGCATTCCGGGTTTGATGCGTCCGCCGGGGTTGGGTAGCAACGCGCGCAGCTTGACCGCGCGGGTCGCCGGATCGAGCACGGGGTCGATGGCGCTGATGCGGCCATTGAAGCGCTGTTCGGGAAAGGCAGCGGCCGTCGCGCTGATCGGCTGGCCGACTGCCAATGCTGCAAGCATCGTTTCGGGGACGGTGAAATCCAGCTTGATGGTGCTGATGTCGCTGATTGTCGCAATGGGGGAACCGCCGGTCACCACCGCACCCACCGAAATCTGGCGCAGCGATGCGACGCCGGAAAAAGGCGCACGGATTACGCGGTCACCGATTGAGGCACGGGCTTCACTGGCTTCGGCGCGCGCGGCGGCGGCGGTGGCGACTTGGGCATCATAGGCGGCCTTGGTTGCAAACCCGCGATCTTTCAGCGCTTCGATGCGTTTCAGCTGCTGCTCGGCCTCACGCGCACGTGCTTGCGCGCTGGACAGCGCCGCCGATTCCTGCCCTTGCGCTAGCTCGGCAATCACCTGTCCGCGCCGTACGAATACGCCGTCGCTGAACCCCAACCGAACGATGCGCTCGGTTACAGGCGCGGTCAGAGTGACCTGTTCATTGGCGGTAGCGGTGCCGACAGCTTCATAGCGGTCGGCGAAATCCTGTATTGCCACAGCCTCGACCTTGACCAATGGCGGCGGACGTTCGCGCTGTTGCTGCGCATCGGCGCAGGCTGCGAGCATCATTAAAGCGAGGGTGGGAAGTATCTGACGCATATGTCCCTTTCACGGCACCGACCAGCAAAGGCAAGTCATTGTGCGCCAGCGAAGGCTAGACGTTTGATCGACGAAGTTGGTTCCCATCTGCAGCGCGGGAAATGGTGCCGGCAACAGGAATCGAACCCGTGACCCCCTGATTACAAATCAGGTGCTCTACCAGCTGAGCTATACCGGCTCTGGTACCTCGCGCGCCTTTGCCTCAAATGATGCCGAAGGTCCAGCCTTCGGTGCGGGCGAGAGCATCGTCGAGCGGCGCGGGTAACCAGAGCGCAGGATCATGGGCAACGGCCCGCAGCCAGGCGGCCGTAAGCAAGGCGTCAGCGGCGTGATCGGTGATGGGACCCAGCAATTTTGCCGGTCTTGATCCAAGCTGGGCCAGCGCCGCATCGAGTGCGGCGCCATCGCGGATCTTGCTGGTGCCGGCGCGCATGCCAGCGGCGCGCGCCGCGACGCTCGTATAGATTTCAACCATCAACGGACCGCGCGGTGGCACCGGGTCCAGCGGCCAGAAGGGCAGGGCCGGGTGCAGCCGGTGGAGCAGGCGCATCCCCGCCAGCGATGCCTTGCCCACCTGACCGGCGCCGACCAGGTTGAAATTGCTCCAGCTGGCGGCTTGGCCAGTCGCGCGTTGATGTGCTTCCACCACGCGCAGCCGCCCGACCCCGGTGCCGAAGCAGTCACCGACATCGGCTGCGGCATGGCGAAAGTGGCGCCGCGCTTGCGGATGCGCCAAAAATTGGCCGACGCCCAGATGTAAGTCGGCGGTGCAGATATGTTCTACGGCGGCCCATAAATGCGGCATATCGGGCGGGCTATCGGCCCAGCCCGGGAAATAGGCCCCGGTGTCGCGATGAGCAAATGCAGCCGAAAAATCGAACCCGACCAGCATGTCGGCACTATCCTCGGCGCGCTCTGCAAGCCAAGCCACGACCTCGCCCCGTGACCAGCGATGGCCGGGTCGGACGAGTTGGGGCGCCGCAACGCCGCGCGCGATGGCCAGCGCAATGCCGCCATGACGCTCGCCCTTCGCCCCCGACCAGTCGATCGCTACAAATTGCGCAAATTGCCGCATTGACTAGGTGCATAGCCGCTGCCGCACCCTTGCACAAAGGGCGCGCACAGCCCACATGGCCGACATGCTGATTGAAACCGAATCAACGCCCAATCCGGCGACATTGAAATTCCTGCCCGGTCGGGTAGTGATGGAGATGGGCACGCGCGAATTCGCGACGCCCGAAGAGGCGGAGGCCTCGCCGTTGGCAACGGCGCTGTTCATGCTGGGCGATGTGACTGGCGTGTTCTTTGGCCACAGCTTCATCTCGGTCACGGCCGCGCCCGGGGTGAATTGGGCAGATCTGAAGCCTGATGTGCTGAACGTGCTGATGGACCATTTTCTGGCCGATATGCCGCTCTTCAACTCGCCAACGGCAGGCTTCGCTGTGCCGGGTGAAGATGCCGTCATGTCGACGGACGATCCCGCCGACGCCGACATCATCGCCCAGATCAAGGAGCTCATTGAAACGCGCGTCCGCCCGGCGGTCGCCAACGACGGCGGCGACATTATTTATCGCGGGTTCGACAAGGGCAATGTTTACTTGAAGATGCAAGGTGCCTGCGCTGGCTGTCCGTCTTCGACCGCCACGCTCAAGAACGGCATCGAATCGCTGCTCAAACATTATGTGCCCGAAGTGACTGCGGTTTACGCCGTTTGATCCCCAATCGGACCGGAGAAATAGCCATGGCCGAACCGCTGAACGCTGCTGCGCTCGATCAATTGTTCCGCACCGCCCGAACATTTAACGGCTATCAGGACCGGCCGGTCAGCACCGAGCAGCTGGAAGCGATTTGGGAGCTTATGAAGTTCGGGCCGACAAGTGCCAATTGCCTGCCCGCGCGCATTATCTGGTGCACCAGTGATGCGGCCAAAGAACGGCTCGCCGCTTGTGCGATGCCCGCCAATGGCGAAAAAATCGTCAAAGCTCCGGCCACCGCCATCATCGGCATGGACATGGCATTTTACGAACATCTGCCCGAGTTATTCCCGCACACCGATGCGCGCAGCTGGTTTGTCGGCAATGACGTGCTGATCGAGAAGACCGCGTTCCGCAACAGCAGCCTGCAAGGCGCCTATTTCATAATGGCCGCGCGCGCCCTGGGGCTGGATACTGGGCCGATGTCGGGGTTCAACAATGACGCGGTCGATGCGGCCTTTTTTGCCGATCAGCCCAGCGTGAAGAGCAATTTCATTTCGACGCTGGGTTATGGCGATCCAGCAACGATTTTCGAGCGCAGCCCGCGCCCCGGTTTCGGCCGGTTCAACCGCATCGTTTAACGCTGTTGCGTACGCTGGCCATCGATACGTCGACCGCAGCATGCTCAGTTGCTCTGTTTGTCGGTGACCAGCTGGTTGATGCGGCGCACCGGGAGATTGGGCGCGGTCATGCCGAGCGGCTGGTGTCAATGATTGCCGAGCTCGATGGGGGTGGCAGGGCACAGACGATTTTGGTTGGCTGCGGTCCCGGCAGCTTTACCGGCGTGCGCGTTGGCATTGCCGCCGCACGGGCATTGGCGCTCGGCTGGCAGGGCGAAGTGCGCGGGTTCAACAGTCTGGCGCTGGTGGCAGCGGCGGCTGACGGCGACGTCTTGGTCGTGATGGACGGCGGTCACGGGGAATGGCTGATCCAGCCGTTTGGTCCGGCCGGAGTGCCCCGCGCGGACCATGTTTCGCTCACGCCAGATCAGGCGGAACAATCCTTTTCCGGCGTTATCATCGGCAATCGCGCCATCGCCTATGCCGAGCGTTTTGGCGGTGCGCCCGTCGCGGCGCTGCCCAATGCACGCGACGCGCTGAACATCGCTGCCGGACAGGCAAATTGGCCGCCACGCCCTGTTTATGCCCGTGCGCCCGACGCCCGGATGCCAGCATGAGCACAGCCTTGAACGTAACGCTGCGCGCCGCCGGACCGGAAGATGCTGGCGCCGTCATGGATGTCATGCACGCGGCGTTCGACCCGTGCTTTGGCGAGGCGTGGACGCAGGCGCAGTTGATGACATTGTTTGCTGTTCCAGGGACACGTCTGACACTGGCTTCGTGTGAGGGCACGGCGGTGGGTTTTCATGCGGCGCGGCTGGCCGGTCCCGAGTCCGAACTATTGTTATTGGGCGTCGTTCCGGCGTTTCGCCGCCAACGGGTCGGTCAATTGTTGCTCGACGATTGGCTAAAATGGGCACGCGCGCACGGAGCGGCTGACTATTTCCTAGAAATGCGGGCCGATAATGACGCGCGCGCACTCTATGTTCGCGCTGGATTTGTGCAATGCGGCCTTCGCCGCGACTATTATCATGGCCTTGACGGGAAAAAACGTGATGCGGTCACCATGCGGTTACAATTCTGACGCAAATAACAGAATATAGACTTGATACTGCACAGCTAAGATGCAATGGCGCAGCAACATAAAAAGATGTCAGTCAAAATGACATCGGACGGGTCCAATAACAGAGGAATTGCATTATGACCGAACAATCCGAAAGCGCCGAAATGCTGGTAACGCTGACGGCGGACATTGTTGCTGCGCATGTAAGCAACAACAGTGTGGCCATTTCCGATTTGTCATTGCTGATCAACACCGTGCATAGCGCGCTCGGCAATCTGGGCGGTGCGCCGATCCCCGAACCGGAAAAGCTGGTGCCTGCTGTGTCAGTGCGTGCGTCCGTGAAGCCCGACTATATTGTCTGCCTCGAGGATGGTAAGAAGCTAAAGATGCTGCGCCGTCACCTGATGACCGCGTTCGGCATGACCCCCGATGATTACCGCGCGAAATGGGGTCTGCCTGCCGATTATCCGATGGTCGCTCCCAATTATGCCGAGCAGCGCCGGACGTTAGCGAAGCAAATTGGCCTCGGCACCAAGGGCCGCGGTGGCGGGCGCCGGAAGAAAAAGGTCTGACGGCTTTAACAATCAAAAATCAGACAAGGGCGGTGCAGCAAGGTGCCGCCCTTGTCGGTTGCAACGCAGCTTCCTATAGAGGTGGCGACAATCCCTTTGTTTGAAAGCCGTCCATGCCCGGTGCCATCGATCTTGAAGCTCTCTGCGCCGAAAAGGGGCTGCGCATTACCGAGCAGCGCCGGATTATTGCGCGGGTGATTTCGGATTCGGCCGACCATCCCGATGTCGAGACGCTCTATGAGCGAGCCTCCGCTATCGACAGCGGCATTTCGATTGCCACCGTCTATCGAACGGTCCGACTGTTCGAAGAGGCTGGTATACTGGACCGTCATGATTTTGGCGACGGCCGCTCGCGCTATGAGGCCGCGCCCGAGGCGCACCACGACCATCTGATCGACGTCGAAACCGGCAAGGTCATCGAATTCGTCGATCCCGAACTTGAAGCCTTGCAAAAGGTAATTGCCGAACGGCTGGGCTATCGCCTGGTCGACCACCGCATGGAGCTCTATGGCGTCGCCCTCGATCGCAAGCGCGACTGATCGCGTCCGCATCACGCCGCAGGGGGTGCTGCGGCTCTTGGGGATGCTCGGCGTCCTCTTGTTCCTGATTGTGCCGCACCTTTGCTATCGGGCGGTCGGGCGACCGTCGCCGATGGTGATGGCGTTTCTGAACGCGGTCGGCTGGCTTGGCGGCCTGCGCATTCGCACGACGGGCAAACGGCTCAAACGCAACGTGCTGTTCGCAGCCAATCATGTCAGCTGGCTCGATATCATGGCGTTGGGGGGCGCCGCGCGCTCTTCCTTTGTGGCAAAGTCCGAGGTGCGCGATACGCCGCTGGTTGGTTGGCTGTCCGACCAGAACCATAGCGTCTATGTTGAACGCGCTGCCAAGCGGGACGCGCATGCCCAGGCGCAATCGCTGCATCGTGCGCTGCATCATGGCCGCCCCGTGACGCTGTTTCCAGAGGGCACAACCTGGACCGGGCGCGAAATCCTGCCCTTTCGTGCCTCGCTGTTCCAAGCGGTCGCGCCGCCGCCGCCCGGGGTGCGAATCCAGCCGGTGCTGCTGGATTATGGCGACGTGGGCCCCGAAATCTGCTGGATCGGCGAGGAAACCGGCCTTGCCAATTTCTTCCGCGTGCTCGCGCGGCTGCGCAACATTCCGCTGACCATTCATTATCTTGACCCGCTGCCCTTTGACACCGTCCACGACCGCAAAGCAATCGCAGAGGCGTGTCGCAGCGCGATCTTGCATCGCATGGTTGCGGTTGGGCTTTGCTGAATCGTGTCGCTTCGCCTATGGGCCGCGCGATGAGCATCACCGCCCCCAAAAGCTATCATGTCAAGAATTTCGGTTGCCAGATGAACGTCTATGACGGCGACCGCATGGCCGAGCTGTTGGGCGCGCAGGGGATGGTCCCCGCTGCCGATGCGGCCGTTGCCGATGTTGTGGTGCTGAACACTTGCCACATCCGCGAAAAGGCTGCGGAGAAGGTTTATTCGGACATCGGCCGCCTGCGCCGTGACGATGGCTCGCGCCCGGTAATTGCCGTGGCGGGCTGCGTAGCGCAGGCCGAGGGCGCGGAAATTGCGCGGCGTGCGCCGATGGTTGATGTCGTCGTCGGCCCGCAGGCTTATCACCGTCTGCCCGAAATGTTGGGTGTCGTGGCGGACGGGAAGCGCGCGATCGACCTAGATATGCCGCTCGATTCGAAATTCGGTGCCCTGCCCAAACGCGCGGCGGGCCAGCGCCCCAGCGCTTTCCTGACGGTGCAGGAAGGGTGCGACAAATTCTGTACCTATTGCGTCGTACCCTATACGCGCGGTGCAGAGATCAGCCGGCCCTTTACCGACTTGATCGCCGAAGCCCGCGCACTGGTGGAGGCCGGCGCACGCGAAATCACGCTGCTGGGGCAGAATGTGAATGCGTGGGAGGGCGAGGATGATCGCGGGCGCAGCGTTGGTCTCGACGGCCTGATCCGTGCGCTCGCCGCCATCGATGGGCTGGCGCGCATTCGCTATACCACCAGCCATCCCAACGACATGACCGATGGGCTGATCGCGGCGCATGGCGAGGTCGACAAGCTGATGCCCTTCCTCCACCTGCCGGTGCAATCGGGCAGCGACCGGATTTTGAAGGCGATGAATCGCAGCCACTCGACCGACAGCTATTTGCGGTTGCTCGAGCGCGTGCGCGCGGCGCGGCCCGATATTGCGCTGTCGGGCGATTTTATCGTCGGCTTCCCGGGCGAAACCGAGGAAGATTTTGCCGCGACGCTGAACATTGTTGACGCGGTTCGCTACGCGCAGGCCTATAGTTTCAAATTTAGCCGCCGCCCCGGCACCCCCGCCGCGACGATGGACGGACAGATTTCCGACGAAGTGATGGACGACCGGCTGCAACGCTTGCAGGCCGGGATCAACCGCCACCAGCATGACTTCAACAGCGCCAGCGTCGGCCGCCGTACGCAAATCTTGCTCGAACGCCATGGCAAGCGCGACGGGCAGCTGCTCGGCAAAACGCCGTGGCTGCAATCGGCGCACGTGATTGCACCGGGTCTCTCGATCGGCGATATGATTGATGTGACCTTGACTGCCGCCGGGCCAAACAGCCTGACTGCGGAGCCTCTCCAACTGCAGGATGCCTAAAAGCCTATGTCAAAAAAGCCACTGTCGAACACGCCTGCGGCCCCCGGCGACCGCGTCCGCCTGACAGTGGAATTTGAACGCACCCAATTGATGGGCGCGCTGTTCGGCGAATTTGACCGCAATCTGGTCGCCATCGAAAACCGGCTCGGCGTCTATATCTCGGCGCGCGGCAACCGCGTGCAGATCGAGGGTGAGGCCGAAAGCGCGGCGCGCGCGCGCGACGTGCTCTCCACTATCTATGATCAGCTCAGCCATGGGCAAGAGGTCGACCTCGGCCTCGTCGAAGGCGCGATTGCGATGACCGCGCAGCCGACGCTGGATGGCATCATCCGCCACGAGGCGACGCAGACGTCGAGCATCGTCATCCGCACCCGCAAGAAGGTCATCGCGCCGCGCACCAACACGCAGGTCGACTATATGCACGCGCTGGCGCGCGAGGATGTGATTTTCGCGCTCGGTCCGGCGGGGACGGGTAAAACCTATCTGGCGGTGGCGCAGGCGGTGGCGCAGCTGATCACCGGCAGCGTCCAGCGGCTGATCCTGTCACGCCCGGCGGTCGAGGCGGGGGAGAAGCTCGGCTTTCTGCCCGGGGACATGAAGGAAAAGGTCGACCCCTATCTGCGCCCGCTGTACGACGCGCTCCACGATTGCTTGCCCGCCGAAAGGTCGAGCGGCGGATAGCGAGCGGCGAAATCGAAATTGCGCCGCTCGCCTTCATGCGTGGCCGCACGCTGGCCGATGCGTTTGTGATCCTCGATGAAGCGCAGAACACCACTATCCCGCAAATGAAGATGTTCCTCACCCGCTTTGGCCAGAACAGCCGCATGGTGGTGTGCGGCGACCCCAAGCAGGTCGATTTGCCAATACCGGCGAGTTCAGGGTTGGCTGACGCCGTCGAGCGGCTGGAAGGCGTGGAAGGCATTGCGGTAACGCGCTTCTCCAGCGCCGATGTGGTGCGCCACCCGATTGTGGGGCGGATTGTCGAGGCGTATGAGGGGCGGGGGGATTAGTCGTCCCCGCAGCACCTAATTGGCCTCGAAGCTGGTGGCCGCAGCCGCGTCGCGTGTCGTCACCAGATAATCAAACCCCAGCAGCATGAAGCGGACATCGTGCGGCAGATCGCGCAGCTTTTTGTTCGCGGCCACGGCATGGCGCAGCGGGGCGAGGGGGATCAGCACATGGCCTGTCGCGGGCAGGCCGGCGGGATCCACCCCCGCCGCCGATAGCATAGGGCCAACAATCTGGTCGTTCACATCGGTGACCGCGGTCAAACCGGACGCGCTTGGCCTTATGGCGCGGGTTTTGCCAGCCAAGGGCAGATACAATACATGCAATGAGCGCTTGCCCTCGCTTGCAGCCAATCCGGGCAAGAGCGACCCGATGTCGTAAATCCATGGCGGGGTGGTGCCGCGCCCCATGTGCGATGCGCCCATTTTGAACAGCACGCGCGGCCGCCGAGGCGACGCATTGTTCCAGGCGTCCAGAAAATAGCGCTGGATCAGCGCTGTCCGCTGTTCATTATTCTCCAGATAGCGTCCGACATTGTTCAGCCGGTAAACCTCAGCGCTGACGGCGAGGGCGTCAAATATCGCCTGCGCTTTGGTATCGCGGGCGAAGCGCTGGCGTAGCGCCGCAACTGCGGCGGCGTCGGTCTTGAACAGCCACAGGTCGTTGAAGCGTCCCTCGGCGATGGCCGCGATATCGGCCTTGGTGGCGGCCTCCAGCTGCTTGCGCAGCGCAGTATCGCGCGTGCGCGCGGCCAGCATTTCGAGCAGCAGGATTGGAGCGCCGACAAATTCCTGATCAATCCCGAACAGGCGGCCCTGCCGGGCAAAGGGCGCGGCGAGCGCGGCATCCTCGACATTCGACAAAAAGGGCATCGTCAGCGCGCGGCCATCGAGCGCGCGGTCGAGCGCGGCCAAGCCACCCTTCGCCAGCAAATCTTGCGTCCATTTTGTAGTGATCGGGCCGACTTCGACCGCGTGGAACAAGGGATCGGCATTTGGCAGCGCCTGCGCGGCGTTGGCCAGCGCGTGCGCCAATTGGGGCGGCCCGGCCAGACCATGATCTTCGCCCAGCGCAATGAACTGGGCATCGGTCAAAGCCCCGCGCAGCCGGTCACCGCCCGCGCCGCCCAGCGTGCCGCCGGCAAAATCGATGGGGAGAATTTCGATGGCAGCAACGGGGGTTTCCGGTTGCGCGACCGGCGCTTGTGCGGCCTGCGCTTGTGCGGCCGCAAGCGGGGCGGAAAGCATCCCTGAGAAGCAAGCCGCGAACAAGAAAACTGGTCGCATCGAAATTCCCTCCCACTGTATTGGTGCATTAATACAGCGGGAGCTTATCAAGTCAATGCACCGCCGCATGCCGTGCGGGCTCAGCGAGAATCGTCGAGATGAATGAGCGGCGGTTAAAGCGCGGAAAACTGCGCAACTTCACAAACTATGCACGGTGCCTCGGTGCTTCAGATTTCGGTAAGGACTGCCGTGAGCGACGTCGAAATATCCTTCATTTGCCAGGATCGGCCGGTCCGCGTTTCGGCGCCGCTGGTGGACATGGTTTGACGGTGGAAAGAGCCCTTCCTCCGAGCATTGCAAACGGCCGAGATGTAGGAAAGCGGTTTCACGCAGAGGGCGCAGAGGTCCACAGAGACCGCAGGGGGTTTAGGCTCGGGGCCTGCTAATGCTTGGTCCCGAGGTCATCTCCAGACAAAATCATCTTTACCTAGCTGTTGGGCCAATGTCGGACTAGCTGTGACGCCCAAAGACGGATCTAGGCCAGCATGAGGTTTGAAACCAATGGCGTCCAACCGCTTTTCAATTCCAGTCGACACCGGTTCGTCCGTCACTTGCACGGTTATTGCCTTCAGCCGATAGCCGGCGCCAAAACTTTTCTGCAAGTCGCCGGGGTCAACCTGGGCAACGCTGCGTGGGTCGTTGATGTCGGGAAACCAAACGAGCATCGGATAGTCAGACCGTTTCACTATTGCAGGTGAGATGATGCCATGACCTGTGGATATGCGTTCCGCACTTTCGACAACATCATTGTTGAACGCCGGATCAAGCGCCGCCATTGAAAGTGAAGCCATGTCGCCGTGCATCGCACCGGTTTTCAGCAGGGCAAACAAGGTGACGCCGTCCGGCAAATCCACGGCGACAGCCTCGCCCTTTGTCGACCACTTTCTGTCAGCCTCATCCGGCAACAACGCTTGTAGGTCTTGGGCAGTGACTTCATAGACTGACGAACCTGAGCGGATGCCGTCGGGCGTCTCAACTTCAATCATCATCTTGAACCGATAACGATGTTTGGGAGGCGATATGCATCCCGTCAATCCGGCTAAAGCTGCGCCCGCAAGCAGAGCGACAAATGGTCGGCGTGCGATCATGTGGTACAAATCCAAAGCGGCGGGGTCGGCTGGGAGAGAAGGCGAATCAATGCGCCTTGCCCCAACTCTTGCCCGTCCCAATCTCCACCTCCAGCGGCACGGACAGCGTCAGCACCGGCGCGCCTGCGCCCATCATTACTTCGCGGATGACCTTGCCCGCCGCCTCCTCGCGGCCTTCGGGGACTTCGAACACCAGTTCGTCGTGCACTTGCAGCAGCATGCGTACATCGCCCAGTCCCGCTTCAACCAACGCGCCCGGCATCCGCACCATTGCGCGTTTGATCAGGTCGGCGCTGGTTCCTTGGATGGGGGCGTTGATGGCGGCGCGTTCGCTGCCCTGGCGTTCGGTTTGGTTCGGGGCCTTGATGCGCGGGAACCAGGTTTTGCGACCGAAAAGCGTCTCGGTGTAGCCGCGCTCGCGCACGCCCTCCAGCGTGTCGCGGATATAGTCGCTAATGCCGGGGAAGCGTTCAAAATAGCGGCTGATCAGCGCCTGCGCCTCGTCGGGCGTCACTTCCAGCCGTGCGGCAAGACCCCAGCGCGAAATGCCATAGAGGATCGAGAAATTGACCGTCTTGGCCTTGCCGCGCGTGTCGCGGTTGACCTCGCCGAACAACTCGATCGCGGTCGCGGCGTGAATGTCCTGCCCCTGTGCAAAGGCTTCTTTCAGCTCGGGCACATCGGCCATATGCGCGGCGAGGCGCAGCTCGATCTGGCTGTAATCCGCTGCCAGCAGCACATGGCCGGGCGCGGCGATGAAGGCGTCGCGGATTTGGCGGCCAACCTCGGTGCGGATCGGGATGTTTTGGAGGTTCGGGTCGGTTGACGACAAGCGCCCGGTCTGCGCGCCGACCAGGCTATAACTGGTGTGGACGCGCCCCGTTTTCGCATTGATCTGTTGCTGCAGCGCGTCGGTGTAGGTCGATTTGAGCTTCGCCAGCTGGCGCCATTCCAATATCATGCGCGCAATCGGCACGCCGTCGCGTTCCAAGCGTTCGAGCTCGCTTTGGTCGGTCGACCAGTCGCCCGATTTGCCCTTGCGCCCCCCCTTCAGGCCCAGCTTGTCGAACAGGATTTCGCCCAATTGCTTGGGGCTGCCGATGGCAAAGGGCTGGCCGGCCTCCAGATGGATCGCCGCCTCGATCCGCGCCATCTCGGTCGCGAACTCGCCCGACAGCCGCGCCAGATAATCGCGGTCGACCATGATCCCGGCATTTTCCATGCGCTCGACCACGGGCACCAGCGGTCGGTCGACCATTTCATAAACACGCGTCCCGCCTTCGCGCGGCAGGCGCAGCTTCAGCAGTTGCCACAGCCGCAGCGTGACGTCAGCGTCCTCGGCGGCATATTCGGTGGCGCGGGGCAGGGGGACCTCAGCAAAGCTGATCTGGCTCTTGCCGGTCCCGCACACCTCCTTGAACGACAGGCATGTGTGATCGAGGTGCAATTTCGCCAGCTCGTCCATGCCATGCCCATGCGCCCCGGCGTCGAGCGCAAAGCTCATCACCAGCGTGTCATCATAGGGAGCGATGTGGATGTCATGCTGGGCTAGCACGCCCATGTCATATTTGAGATTGTGGCCGATCTTGAGCACCGCATCGTCGGCGAGCAGCGGGCGCAGCAACGCCAGCGCGTCGTCGAGCGGAACTTGCTGCGGCTTTTCGGAAAACATGTCGCTGCCGCCATGTCCGAGCGGGATATAGCAGGCCTTGCCCGGCGCGGTGGCCAGACTGACCCCGACCAGCGTACCGGTAACGCTGTCGAGGCTGGCGGTTTCGGTGTCGACCGCGACGACATGCGCCGCGCGCGCGTCCGTGACCCACTGCTCAAGCTCGGCCAGAGTGGTAACGCAGGCATAGCCACTGCGGTCAATCGGCGCGCTGGCGGACAGGGCGGGGGCAGGCGAGGGGGATGTGCCATTACCCTGCGTCTTCAGCGGCGATGGACCCGGCGGCGCAGCGCCGCTGTCGAGCTTCGCGGCCAACGAGCGAAAGCCATGCTCGGTCAGGAACGCGCGCAGCGGATCGGGCGGGATTGCGCCCAGCTTCAGCGCATCCAACGGATCGGGCAGCGGCACATCGCGCTTCAAATCGACGAGCACCCGCGACAGCCGCGCCATGTCGGCATGTTCAATCAGATTGTCGCGCAATTTGCCGGGCTTCATGCCCTCGGCGGCGGCGAGCGCAGCCTCCATGCTGCCATGTTCGACGACCAGCTTGGTTGCAGTTTTGGGCCCGACGCCAGGGACACCAGGCACGTTGTCGACGCTGTCACCCATCAACGCGAGGACATCACCTACCCGTTCAGGCTCGACGCCGAACTTTTCCTGGACCCCGGCGACGCCGATGCGGACATTTTTCATCGTGTCGAGCATATCGACGTGCGGACCATCGGTGGGCTCGCGCACCAATTGCATCAAATCCTTGTCGGACGACACAATGGTGACGTCCCACCCGGCCGCCACCGCCGTCTCGGCATAGGTGGCAATCAGATCGTCGGCCTCGTAATTTTCAAGTTCAATGCACGGCAGCGAAAAGGCGCGCGTCGCATCACGGATCAGCGGGAATTGCGGGCGCAGATCTTCGGGAGGCTCGGGCCGGTTCGCCTTATACTGGTCGTAAATGCGGTTGCGGAACGACTGGCTCGAATGATCGAGGATAACGGCAAGGTGCGTCGGCCCGTCGGCTTCATGCAAATCCTTCGCCAGTTTCCAGAGCATGGTGGTGTAACCATAGACCGCGCCGACCGGCACGCCTTGCGGATTGGTGAGCGGCGGCAAGCGGTGATAGGCACGAAAGATATAGCTTGAGCCATCGACCAGATAGAGATGATTCTTTTGGGACATGTGGCGCGGTGTAGCAGCGCACGCGCGGGCGGCCTAGCGCTGCAGAAAGCGTACAAAATCGACCTCTGGTCTTTGTCCGCCGTTCGCACTAGCTTCACATACGGGGGAGCTTGGCGCGAATGGCCGAAAAGCAATTGGATGATTGCGACGGGTCGTTGCCAGCGGGCGCGGCTCCAGCGCGCCTGACCCTGTTCGGTGAATTTGCATTGGCGGGGCCGGACGGCAAGGCGATTGCGCTGCCCAACCGCCGCGCGCGCGCCTTGCTGGCCATTTTGGCGCTGGCACCCGGCCAATCGCTCGCGCGTGAGACCATTACCGGGCTCCTCTGGCCCGGACGGTTCGAGGCGCAAGCGCGGGCCAGCTTGCGCCAGTGCCTGCTCGAACTGGGTAAAATTCTCGAAATGCATGGCTGTGCCATCTTGTCCGTTGCGCGCGACGCGGTGGCGCTGAACCCCGGCAGGGTCACGAGCGACCTCGCCGAACTCGATATGGCGCTGGCGGTGGGTGATGTGGAGATGGTGCGCTGCATGTTGGGTAGCATCGGTGCCAAACGGCTGCTTGGCCCGATGCAGTTCGGCGATGAATTCGCCCGCTGGCTGAGCGCGCGCCGCGCCGAGGTCGATGCGCGGATCGGCGTTAGCATCGGCGAAGCGGTGGACCGGCTACAGCGTGCCGGCAATGCGCCGACCGCCAACCGTCTGGCGCAGGCCTGGGCCGTGCGCGGCGCGCAGGGACTGCGACCAGAGCCTGGCGCGGGCGACGACCGCGTTCGCATTGCCGTGATGCCTTTCCACGCACTTGGTGCGCCGGAAGGGCAGGATTATTTCGCCGATGGCATTGTCGATGAACTGATTACGACACTGGGGCAGGTGCAGCAGATGCGCGTGGCTGGCCGCGCTTCGGCGTTTCATTTTCGCGGTAGCACGCTGGCTCCCGCCTCTATCGCACAGACGCTGGGGGTCGAGCATCTGGTCGAAGGGTCGGTGCAGCGACAGGGCGAACGCGTGCGCATCTTCGTCCGGTTGATCGACGGATCGAACGGCTTTGAACGTTGGGGTGAACGCTATGACGGCACGCTCGACGCCATTTTCCAGCTGCAGGAAAATGTCGCGCAGGCGGTGACGCGCGCGATTGCTGCCGCGCTCAAAATCGAGATGCCGGACCCCGAAGTGCGCAGCATGACGCACAGCAAAGAGGCCTATGACCTGTATTTGCAGGGGCAATCGCTCTGCGCCAAACGTTTTGGTGAGGGCGTATTGGATACGGCGGTCACCCTGTTCAAGCGCGCGCTCGCGCTTGATCCCGAATTTGCCGAATGCTGGGTCGCGCTGGCCGAGGCGCACCAGCTGGTGTCGGTTTATACCAAGTGCCCCGACCGCAATGGTGAGGCCGCAAAAATGGCCGAATGCGCGCACCGCGCCATCGCCCTATCGCCGGGGCTGGCTTATGCTTATTCGCTGCTGGGTGTCTATGAACTGACCCGCTTCAATTTTACCGGCGGGCTTGATTATGGTTATCAGGCGTATCGGCTAGACCCCAATGATCCGGCGGTGCAGATGCGGCTCGCCTATTTCCTGATCTTTATCGGCCGGACGCGCGATGCCGTGCCTTACATCAAGGCCGCAGTCGACCAGGATCCGGTCGATGGGCGCAAATATGCGCTGCTGTGGTGTGTGCAATTCTGTATGGGCGAACTAGAGGCGGCGACCATATCGGCGCAGCGTATGGTCGATCTGGGCATGCCGTCCATTCACCAGGGGCTCAATTCGGCGGTACAGGGGCAGCATGACCGCGCCATCGAACAATATCTGCAGACGCAGTCGATGGTGAACGACATGATCCTGCCGCCCGTCGGCATCGGCATCCAGACGCCCGAGGCGATGGATGCCTATTGGATGCTTGCGGCCAAGGGCATCTGCGGCGGGAAAGAGGAGTATCGCGAGCAATATGGCCAAGTGCTCGAAATGCTCTTTGCCGTGCTGCACGACAAATCGGACATCGCTATCAGCGGTCCAGCGGTTATGATCGGCAATGTCGGCCTGGTTTTCCGGACCTATGGACTCAGTATCACGCCGTCCAACCTGATGGGGCTGGTGCCGCTGTGGACCGAGGTCGAACCAATGTGCCGCATCTGGCAGGACCCCGAATTTATCCCTTTCGCCCAGCGCATCGGCATGGCGGCGGCGTGGGACAAATATGGCTGGCCCGACCTGCTGGCGGTGCCCACGAACGGCGTTTAACCTCCTCCTGACGCTTTATTGACGCTTTATTGACGCCGCGGCCGATTGACGCTGCGGCACCTTTGCCAGCATCATGCAGGGCACAGGGAAAGCCAAAAATCAACGGTTTGGACGGATCGCAGCAATGGGATTCCGAAGGCTAGGACACTGTGTCCGCTTTGCGGCGGGTGCGGCGCGCTTTCCTGCAACGCTACCGTCCGCTTGGTTCCGAGCAGGCGGCATTGAGGGAGAGAGACGATGACGATGCTGAAGAACATCATGATGGCTGCGGCCATGATGATCACGGTGCCGATGGCCCTGCCTACCGCCGCATTGGCGCAGGAATCGCCGCTTGTGGCGGGTGACTATGCCGAAGTTGGCGGCATTTACGTCAAGGACGGTGCGACGCTGAAATATGCCATGCACCTCGCCGGCGAATGGAAAAGGAACCAGGAATTCGCCAAATCGCAGGGCTGGATCACCGGCTATAGCATCTGGGTCAACGAAAATCCCCGCGATGGCGAACCGAATGTCTATCTGATGACGACTTTCGCCAGCATGCCCGACACCGCCGAAGAACAGCGCCGCGTCAAGGTTTATGACGCATGGGCGAAAAGCACCATCGCGCAGCGCCAGGCAGAGTCCGGCAACCGCGCCGAATATCGCACGATCAAAAGCAGCATGCTCCTGCGCGAATATAAGGTTCGTTGAGCCGCGCTGATTTCATCAAATTTGGAGAGATACGATGAAGACTTTGAAAACACTGTTTGCCGGGGCCGCATTGATGGTTGCCGCCGCGCTCGCCGCGCCTGCCGTGGCGCAGGAATCGAGCTACACCCCCGGCACGGTCTGGGAAGCCAGCCGCATCGACGTGATGCCCGGCCAGTTCGAAAACTACATGGATTACCTCGCCACCACCTGGAAGAAGATTCAGGAAATGGGCAAGAAAGAGGGCGTGGTGGTCAGCTACCGCGTGCTCGCGGTCAATAATCCTCGCGCCGGTGAGCCCGACCTGATCCTGCTGATCGAGTATAAGGACTATATGACCACCGCGCAGCAGGAAGCGATGCGCAAAAAGGTGCAAGCCGCGCTGGCGCTGGACAATCGCACGGCCGCCGCCGGCAATGCCGAGCGCATGAAGATGCGCGAGAGCCTTGGCTCGACCGAATATCAGGAATTGGTTCTGAAATAAGCGACCCATTCGGAACCAATGGCGGGCGGCAGTCATCCCTGGTCGCCGCCCGCCACACCCATTTTCCCAGCCATCGCCTGTAAAGGAGTGCCGCCATGGCCAGCACGCTTGCCCTGCCGATGCCCGCACCGCAGCTTGCCCTCAGCGAGCATCGCACGCTGCGTGTCACGACATTGTTCCTGCTCTACATTGCGCAGGGCTTGCCGCTCGGCCTCATCAACTTCGCGTTGCCCGGCTGGCTTGCGCAAAATGGCGCGTCGGCGGCGGCAATTGGCGCATTGCTGGCGATGGCCAATCTGCCATGGACGTTTAAGCTTGCCTATGGCGTAGTGATGGACCGCTATGCCTTCCTGGCGATGGGGCGGCGGCGCCCATGGATCATTGCCGGTCAGCTGGGCATGATAGGCACTTTTGCGGTGATGGCGGTGATGAACCCCGACGCAGCAGACATTGCACTGGTCACCGCCTTTGCCTTCGCGCTTGGCATGGGGTCAGCCATTCAGGACGTTGCGGTGGACGGACTCGCCGCCGACATCTTGCCCGAAAACGAGATTGAGCGCGTGAATGGCGTCATGTTCGGCGGCCAGATGGCCGGTATCGCCGTTGGCACCGGGCTGGGCGGCACCCTGATCGCCTATCAGGGTGTGCCGACCGCTGCGCTCGCGCTGGCCGCAATTCTGGTGATGATCCTCGCGCTCGTGGTGGCGGTGCGCGAACGCGCGGGCGAGCGGCTGCTGCCGTGGACGGAGGGACACGCCACGCAGCGCAATCTCGACATCCATCTGGGCGCATTGTGGCCGATCATTCGCAACGTCTTTGCGGCCATGTCACAGCGGCAAATCCTGTTCCTGATGCTGGCTTTCGTGACGGCGCTGTCGGCACCCGGGATTTTGAACGGGGTCAAACCGATGTTCGCTACCGACGTGCTAGGGTGGCAGAAAGATACCTTCACCACCTGGTCGAGCCAGGCGCAGTTGCTTGCCGGACTGCCCACCGCGCTCGTGTTCGGCTTTGTGGCTGCGCGGCGGGGAGCGCGGCAGGCCTTCATTTTTGCTGCTTTGATGACGGGGCTTTGCGCGCTGGTGATGCTGGCGCTGCAATCACAGTGGGCCAGCCCGACCGTCTTCATTGCCTTCATCTTTGCCACCGAAATTGTGCGCGCCATGCGGCTCGTTGCGGGCGGCGCGCTGGCGATGCGCTTGTGCACGCCCGCAATCGCCGCGACGCAGTTTGCGGTGTTTATGGCGGTGTTCAATCTGGGCTCGGTGCTTGGCGGACTGATGCTCGGCTGGCTCGACGGCATTGGCGGCATCCCAGCCATGTTGACTGCAGCGGCGCTGTTGAGCTTTGTGGCGGCCGGTCTGGCATTGACGGCGAAGGTGGGGCGGTAATGATCGCCGCCCCAACTGCCGCTGCCAACCCTATTTCAGCCAGCCGCGCCGCGCGGCGAGGCGTGCCAGCATCAACAGGCCGACGGCTATCGCTACCACACTCGACAGGATAACCACCTGCGGGGTCCCGAATGCGGCGAAAACGCCTTCAGTCATGTCGCCGATGTAAAGGACGATATAGCCCGCCAGCGACAGCCCAAGCACCGGCGTTGCCGATTGGCGCCCTGCCAGCAGCAGCAGCGTTCCGATCAGCCCGCCAATCGTGCCGACGCCAAAGGCAATCGGCATCCACACCGGCAGCCCGGCATAAAGCGCGGCCTGTGCCGCCGTCATGCCGCCGTTCAACAGCATGGTCTCGTCGGCAAAAGTCTGAGTTGCGAACTGGTAAACGCCAAAGACGTTCCACAGGATGCTCAGCCCTATCACGGCGCGGAACCAGACGGGGGTGCGAGCAAAGGTCACTTGTTCGGACATGCAAAACTCCTCAGGGGCGGGTGTGCAGGGAGTTGCAGACCCTTGCCTTGGAGACGCGCACGGTCCGGCAGATTCGACAGGACGTCGAATTTATTTCGGCGCGATGTCGAAATGCATCACATCTTCCCGGGTGCCGAGCTTGGTATAGAGCGCAATGGCGGGGTCATCGCCATGGTCGGCCTGGACATAGATGACCCACGCGCCGATTTCGCGCGCCATGTCCTGCAAATGGCCAATCAGCGCGGTGGCGATGCCGCGCCGCTGGTGGCTGACGGCAACGGCTAGGTCATAGATGTAAATCTCGCTGCGCTCCTGTTCCAGCTTCGCCAGCACATAGCCGGTGAGCGCGCCAACGACTGCTTCACCGTCCAGCGCCGCCAGCGCGATGACCGTGGGATTGGCCAATTGTGCGCGAAGCCATTCGTCGGCGGGCGGCGTACTGGCATAATGCTCGGGATCTTCGAAGACATCAGCGAACAGCGCGTTGATGCCGCGCATTTGGGTGATGTCATTCGGGCCGAGGCGCTGGATCGGGAACGTCATTGGGTGCCGCCTCCTCGCTGATCACCGGCGTCGTCGTGCGCCCGCGCAGCGCATCAATCTCGGCCTGCCGCCGCGCCAGATATTGCTCGCGCGTCGCGCGATAGGGGTTGGCACTGTCTTCGTTGAGCGCGCGGATCGCCTCGTCGTTCTCGATGCGGTAATCCAGTGCGCTCAGCGTGCCCGCCGGGATGGCAACGATTGGCTCGTTGATCGGCGGTGGCAGGATGCTCCCCAGAAACAGCGCATCGACCGTGCCGCCGAACAGGTCACGCACCGTGGTCGATCCGATCAGCGGCAGATAGAAATAGGCCCCCGGCTTGACGCCATAAAAGCCCAGCGTGTTGGCAAAGCCATTGGGACGGCGTGGCAGGTTGAAGGGCTTTTTCTTCGCGACGTCGATGATGCCAGCCAGCCCGATGGTCGAATTAATGCCAAAACGCCCGACCGTCTCGAACGCCTTGCCGACCTTCAATTGCAGCAGATAATTGACCGCCGCAATCGGCTCGCGCAGGTTCTGGAACACATTGCGCAGCGCTTTGCGCACCCCGCGCGGTGCGGCCTTTTCATAGGCGCGTGCCACTGGCGCGACCAGCGCCTCGTCCATCTCCTGCACCGCCTCAAAGCTCTGCACATTGACCGCTTGCAGCGGGTCTTCGGGCGGCGGCGCTGGCTCAGCGGTGACGATGATTTCGCTGTCACCCGGCGGCTGGGGGGCAGGCGTCTGGGTGGTCGCCGTCGGCGCGGGCGCGGGCGCGATGACGGGTTCGGCCACCGGCTCGGCGACCAGCAAGGCAAGCGGAAGAAGCCAAGACTGCATGCTGTTGCACATTTCCTTCGGCCGGGTGGGAGGGGGTCGGCCAGTCGCTCAGCTTATCGCACACCAGCACCGATGCAACGCCCTTGATCGGCAAGGAAAATCCCGTCGTCGCGGCTCCGCCTCGCCTCAGCGATAGGTGACGCGCACCTGCGCGGCCGCTGCAACCGCTGCGGCGCGCGCGTCGTCCAGCGTACCTCCATCGACGCGGGCCAGCGCTACGCCCATGCGGCGATAGGGCCGGGTCATCGGTTTGCCAAAGATGCGGACGTCGATGTGCGTCGCCGGATCAGGCGGTGCCAGCGCGGCGGCGAGGCCGGAAATGGAAAAATCATCGGCATCGCGGTCGGCCAAGATAACCGCGCTGGCGCTTGCAGCGGGCACCGCGATGGCGGGGATGGGCAATCCCAATATCGCGCGCGCGTGCAGATCAAACTCGCTCAGCGTCTGCGACACCAGCGTCACCATGCCGGTGTCATGCGGGCGCGGGCTGAGTTCCGAAAAAATGACCGCATCGCCTTTCACGAAAAATTCGACGCCGAAAATCCCGTGTCCGCCCAGCGCATCGACCACTTTGGCCGCCATCGCCTGCGCGCTGGCCAGCGCGACGGGTGACATGGCGGCGGGTTGCCAGCTTTCGCGATAATCGCCGCGTTCCTGCCGGTGGCCAATCGGCGGACAAAAGGTCACGCCATCCTTGTGCCGCACGGTCAGCAGCGTAATTTCATAATCGAAATCGACGAACGCCTCGGCAATCACGCGCAGCCGGTCACCGCGCATGCCCGATGCGGCATAGTCCCACGCCGCACCGATTCCGGCAGCGTCGCGCACGGTGCTTTGTCCCTTGCCCGACGACGACATGACTGGTTTGACAACCAGTGGAAAGCCGATCCGCCCTGCCGCCGCCGCCAATTCGTCGCGGGTCGTCGCATATTCGAAGCGTGAGGTAGCGAGGCCCAGTGTGCCCGACGCCAGGTCGCGGATCGCATCGCGGTTCATGGTCAGCTGCGCCGCGCGGGCGCTGGGCACAACGTGAAAGCCGTCGGCCTCTACCTCGGCCAGCACCTCGGTGCGGATCGCCTCTATCTCGGGCACAATATGGTCGGGACGGTGCCGAGCAATGACGGCGCGCAGCGCATCGCCGTCGAGCATCGAGAAAACCTCGCTCTCGTCCGCCACCTGCATCGCTGGCGCGGCGGCATAGCTGTCACAGGCGATGACATGGCAGCCAAGCCGCTTGGCCGAAATCACAAATTCGCGCCCTAACTCGCCCGACCCGAGCAGCAGGATTTTGGCCGTCGGAGTCATGCTGGCCAGCTTGTCGTATCGTGATCGGGATGCTGGCGGTTCGACGCGCTGATGCTGCCGACCTGTGCTGCCATGGTTTCCTCGGTGGTGCCTTCGTCGGGCAGCGCGGGCAGGCTGGCGATCCACGGCAACCGCGCCTCGATCCCGAACTGCATTTGCGGGGCAAAGGCGGCGGGCTGGTCGAGCGAGCCGGTGGTCACGCACAAATGCTTGCTGGTGCGATAGCTGTAGGTCAGCGGCGTTCCGCAATCGCGGCAAAAGCCGCGCGTGACATCGGCGGAACTGGCAAATTCGGCCGGTGCACCGCGTGTCCAGTCGATCTGGTCGCGGTCAACACTGACCAGCGCCGCAAAAAAATTGCCCGCCGCCTTCTGGCACATGCGGCAATGGCAGATGTGCGACGTTTCCGCCTTTGGCACCGCGCGATATCGCACCGCGCCGCATTGGCATCCGCCGGTTACTGCCTCGATTGCCGTCGTCATCATCCTGCCCTTCCTCCGCGCGTTGGCCTATAGCGCCAATGCGATAGCAGCAAGGGGCGTCCGACATCAGGGTCGCAGGCGCAGCGCCCCCGACTGGAACAGCAGGACGAACAGCATCCCGCCGAGCACAATCACCAAAGATATGGCAAGGACATAGCGCAAACCGACGCCGGTCTTGCCCGCGCGCGCCTCGTCGGTGTCAACAACGGTGGTATCGCCTTCTTTATGGGCTGTCATGGTCCTGTTCCACGCGCTGCCATGGCTGGTCACTGTTATACAGCATTGGCCCAAACCCTGGAAAATGTTTCGGGTAGTTGGCGGTTTCTGCCGCCGCTGGAGTGACAATCGCGGTTCACTATTTGACCGGAGGCGTCTCGGCTGGCGTTTCGCCGGGATAGTCCACTTCTCCGCCCTCGCCAGGAATCTCATCGGGCTGGTTTGGAGGAAGTTCGTTTGGGACCACCGGCTTGGGGTTGGGGTCATGCATGGCTGTTCCGATCGCATCGCGCGGCCAATTTTGCGGCCACGCCATGTCAACCGCTCGAGGCCGTGATTGTTCCGCCGTGAAACAATGACGGAAGGCTGCGCCCAGTTGCTGTCAGATCAGGCCAAGAAGCCCAGATTGGCGCTGGCAAAACGACCGATGTTCGGCGTCACGCTGGGCAGTTCGCTGGCCGACACGCCGAACCAGCTGGCCATCGTGGCGGCATATTGATCGGTGGCGATGGTCGGCAGCAGGCGGCCTTGACCAACCTGATCGTCGCTGCGCACCGAAATTTGCGGCGCCACGCCGTAATAGCGCCCGCCATTGACCGCGCCGCCGATAACAAAATGGTGCGAGCCCCAGCCATGGTCCGACCCGTCGCCGTTCGATTGCAGCGTGCGGCCGAAATCCGATGCGGTAAAGGTTGTCACCTTGTCGGCAATGCCCATTTCGACGGTGGCACGGTAAAACGCATCCACGGCGAAATCGAGTTGTCCCATCAGATTGCCCTGATTGGCAATCAGATTGTCATGCAAATCGAACCCGCCCATGCTGACGAGGAAGACTTGTCGACGCGCGCCCAGCGCCTGTCGCGCTGCAATCATCCGCGCGACGATCTGCAATTGGTTAGCGAGGCCGTTGTTGCCAACCGCGGGGCGGAAGGATGTGGTCAGCGTTACCCCTTGCAACGCTTGTGAGACGACGCTTTCGGCATCGATCGACCGCTTGGCGATCCGGTTATATTCGGCTTCCAGAACATGATTGCTGGTCTGGGTCATCAAATTGCGCAGCGCGGCGCTGGCAGCAGATGAGCCGAATAGCGAATTGTTGCGCAGACTGTTCACCGCAATCGCGCCGCTGTTCGATACCTGATAAGACAGTGCCTGCTGGCCCGACAGGAACACCGCGTTTCCGGTCGCCGATATGCAAGTGAACAGGCTGTTGGCGTTACTCGACAGGGCAAGGTCGCCCATGCGACCGCCCCAGCCGTCGGTAGCGCCCTCGGGCTTCGATGATTGCCACGTCGATTGCTGGTCATTGTGCGAAAACAGCTTCGCCGGACGCGGATTGGCTGCGTGGTTCGAGCTGTTGTACTGCGCCAGCGTCAGCGGCGCGATGAGCGGTCCTACGTTCAGCACCGGCGCCATGCGCCCGGCATCAAACAGTGCCTTCATCCGCGTCATTTCAGGCGCGAGCGCATATTGCAGATTGTTGGTCAGCACTTGGCCGCCCGCCGGGGTCAGCGCCGTCCCCGCCAGCGATGCACGCGCCGGGGTGATGCCGCCCGCCGTTTGCCCCGGTCCGCCGCCGCGGATGGCGCTGTACAGATCATAATTGGTTGAATCAAAGGGGATCAGCGTGCTGTTGTGATCATTCCCGCCATAAAGAAATATGCACACCAGCGCCTTGTAATCATTGCCGGCACTGAAGGCGGCGGCTTCACCAATGCCGACCAGCCCGGTGGCCCAGGCCGATGCCGTTCCGGCAATGGCGAGTTGTTGGCTGCGGCGAAGGAAGGCGCGACGCGAAATTTCATCCATTCGGCTGATATGCATGACCGGACGCCTCTATTTCTGAACCAGATATTCGGGGGACGCCATCACCAGCGTGATGGCGGCATGGATACGGCGCAGCTTGTCGGTATCGCTGCTGGTCTGGGTGACGGTGGTGGCGTCAAGCGCCGTCTTGATTGCCGTTTTGTTGGCGTCGGACAGTTGATTGGCCGTCAGCAACAGCGACAGGCGGTCGAGTAACGCCGTGCTGTCATGCGCGATCGCCAATTCGTTCGTGTAGTTCGGACGCACATCGTTGTTAACGCCATTGGTGGTGCCAATCGACGATGCCATGAAGTTGACATAGCCCGATGTGCTGGTTTCGTTGACGATCTGGAATTCGGGCGCGACCAGCGAATTGGTGGCGATAGCGGTGTTCGCGGGCACATAGCCGGGGCGGAAGAAATTGAAAACCGACGGCGATCGTAGCGGGCTTTGCCCCAGCCGTGTCGCAGCGTCCGACGTGTTGGCGATGGTCCAGTTGCCGCTGGTCGACGTCGCGCCAAAGGTCCGGCCCCACTGGGTGAAACGCAGCATCGGTTCGCGCACCTTGCCAAATGTGGGCGCGGTCAGGCTGGCCGCGCTGCGGGCGTCGCTGTCCATGAAAATGGCCTTGAACACCGCGCGCAGATCGCCGCGGGTTCCGCTGCCATTGTTGTTGAACACCCGTGCTACGCGCTCGACATAGGCGGGGCTGGGGTTACTGGTCACCAGCCGCTGGATCATCTGGCGCGCGAAGAACGGGCCCACATTGGCATGGTTGAACAGCGCGTCCAGCGCGGTCTTCAGCGCCGCCGTACCGTCGGTGTTGGCGGGGATGTTGGTACCAAGGAAATTGACCTCCAGCGTCGAATGCTGGCTGGTGGTCGAGGGGCGTTCCCATTTGGTCGGGTCCAGCGTCATCGGCTGTGTGACATAGCGGGTGTTGTTGATCAGCCGGTTGGGATCACCGGTTGACGGGGTACGAACATTGCCGGTGAAATCCCAGTCATAGCCAGTGAACACCCGCGCCAAATTGGTCACGTCATTATTGGTATAGGTTTCAATGGGCTGGCCATTGCTGCCCAGCCGCGGCGTGCCGTCGATATTGAGTTCGGTAAGGCCGATGGTGAACAGCTGCATCACCTCGCGCGCGTAATTTTCGTCCGGCACCCGGCCCGTACGGGTATCTTCCTTGCGATTGCCGCGGGTGCTAAGATAATACCCCATCGCGGGGTTGAGCGTTACGTCTTCCAGCATCTTACGGAAGTTGCCAAACGCGTTGGCGTTGAGCTGGTCCCAATGAAAGGCGATGGCCTGTGACCGCCAGCTGAAATCAAGCCCGGTCAGCGAAACCACGAAAAATTCGGACAAGGCCAGCGCTACCCGCTTGCGAACACCGTTCGGCTGGGACAGCAACTGGTTCCAAATCATGTAATCGCCAGGATATTCATTGTCGAAGAAGTTGGCCGACGTTACCTGATCATAGCCGCGCGACGCCAGCCAGGCGACACCGGTCTGGGCGATGGGCGCATTGATCTGTTCGTCGAGCCAGGGTTCAAACCCGATTGAACGGATGCTTGCAATTTCGGCAGTCGATACCGAAAGGCTGGCTTGCAGGATGAAGCGCGCCGCTTCGGCATCGGTCGCTGGTTTGAGCACGGTAGCGGCTGGCGGAGGCGCGCCGCCACCGCTATCTCCGCCGCCACCGCCGCCGCATGCGGCCAGCAGGAGCGCTGCGGCCGGCGCCGTCTTGCTGCCCAGCGATGGCGTGTTTTCCAGATCAGAGGCGATGACCGCAACATCATCGGGCATCGCAACTTCGGTTGCGTCCTCGGTACCCACGTGATGCAATGCGTCCTTCATTCTGGCCCCCTTGACGAAGCTGCAGTCGCCTCCGTCAGCAACGGATTCGGTTTCATCAGCGTGGAGAGATGGCAACGACGCTTGAAATTAGTCTTACGGCAAATGGTTAAGCCCGATTAGCCATGGCGGCGCAGGGTCGTTGTGGTTAAGATTTTTAACCGATTTTCAACTACTGGGGCGTAGGCGTTCTGTATGCCGTCAAGCCCCGCCTGTGCCAAAGTCATGTCCCTTTTCGGGGCACTTTTGTTGCCCGCGGCGGCGCATGCCGACGTGTTCGAATTAACCAACAGCGGCGAGCTCGTCCAAGTTTCGCAGCCCGTTTGGCAGCCCGAGGTCGCATCGCCGGTCGCACCGTCCTCCGGCATTGGTTTGGCTCCCGGTGCCGAAGGTATTCGCGAGAAAATTCAGGCAACTGCCGAGCTTTACGGGGTTAGCGGGGCTCTGGTCGATGCCGTGGCGTGGCAGGAATCGCGCTACAATGCGCGCGCCAAATCTTCAGCCGGGGCGATGGGTGTGATGCAGCTGATGCCGGGGACCGCGCGGCAGCTGGGGGTCAGCGACCCGCACGATATTTACCAGAATATCGCGGGCGGCACGGCCTATCTGCGCGAGCAATTGCTGCGTTTTGACAACAATGTTCCGCTGGCGCTGGCGGCCTATAATGCCGGGCCGGGCGCTGTGCTGAAATATGGGGGAATCCCGCCCTATCCCGAAACCCAAGCCTATGTGCGCACGATCATGGGTCGCTTGACGACGGCCATGGCACGGCGCGGCGAAGAATGAACGAGGTCGTCATGACAGCCCTTATCCGCTCTATTCTGGCCCTAATCGCTGTTGCCGCCGCGATGCCATCGCCCGCGCTGGCGCAGGTTGCGGGGGCCAACCCGCAGGGTTCGGGCCCAATCATCAACGCAATGGCGTGGATGCAGGGTACGCTGCTGGGCAATGTCGCGACCACGGCGGCGGTCATTGCAGTCGCGGTGGTCGGGCTGATGATGCTGACCGGCCGGATGAACTGGCGCTTTGGTGCAACCGTAATCATCGGCTGCTTTATCCTGTTCGGTGCGACGGCGATTGTTTCGGGGATCCAAGCTGCCGCCGTTGGTGGGTAGACCATGACCCCGCTCAACCGCACCCCCATCTTCCGGGCACTGACTCAGCCGCAGATGTTCGGCGGGGTGACCTACAGCTATTTCGTCATCAACCTTGTCGTGACGACAGAGATTTTCTTGATTACCCGGTCTTTCTGGGCGATCCCGGCGGCGGCGGTGATCCATGCCATCGGCTATCTGGCGTGCCTTAAGGAACCCCGCATTTTCGACTTGTGGATTACCAAAGTCAGCCGTTGTGGCCGCACCCGCACCCACGATTTGTGGCGCTGCAACAGTTACCGGCCCTGATCCCCGATGCGCCGCTCCGCCGCCAGCAAAGTTGCCACGCTCGATCCCCGCGCCGGGGATCGCTTGCCCTATGCCGGGCATATCAACGGCCATACGCTGGCGACACGTGACGGCGCGCTGGTGCAGATGATCCAGATCGACGGTCTGGCGTTCGAAACGGCGGACAGCGAAACGCTCAACCATATGGCTGCAGTGCGCGACGTGGTGCTCCGCGGCATCGCCAATGCGAACCTCATGCTATACTGCCACGTCAACCGGCGGCGGGTCACGGCGGAATTGTCCGGCGAACAGCCTGCGGGCTTTGCCCGCGACCTCGACGAAGCATGGCAATATCGGCTGGCGCGCAAACAACTTTACGTCAACGACATCGTGCTGACGCTGGTGCGGCGCCCGGCGCGGGGCAAGGTCGGGCTGGTCGAGCGGCTGACCAAATGGGGCAGCGGCAAGGCGGGCAGCGCGCAGCAACTGGCTGAACAGGCGCGTGACTTACGCGAACTTGATGCGGCACGGGTCAACCTCCTTTCGGCGCTCAACCGCTATGGTCCGCGTCTGCTGGGCTGCTACGAAGGTGTGGCAGGTGTGTGTTCCGAACCGCTCGAAATCCTCTCGGCGTTGTTCAACGGGGAAATGCAGCCAGTGCTAGAACCCGGCGGCGATGCGGGGCAATATCTGCCCTATAAACGCATCAGCTTTGGTCTCGATGCGCTGCATCTGAAAGGCGCGAACGAAGCAGTCTCGCGGTTCGGCGCCATGGTGTCGATCAAGGATTATCCGGCCAGCACCAGCCCCGGTATGCTCGACAATCTGCTGCGCCTGCCGCACGAACTGACGCTTACGGAAAGCTATGCTTTTGTTGACCGCCAGATTGCCGATGAACGCATTGGCCTCGCGCTACGCCGCCTGCGCGCAGCGTCGGACGAGACGACTTCATTGCGCCAGGGGTTGCTAGGTGCAAAAGACGAACTGACCGGCGGCGCGGCCGCTTATGGCGAACATCATTTGAGTGTCCATGTCCGTGCCGACAGCTTGTCTGCGCTGGACGCAGCCGTTGCCGATGTGCAGGCCGCGCTCGCCGATATTGGCGCGGTTGCGGTCCGCGAAGACATCAATCTGGAAAGCGCATTTTGGGGCCAATTCCCGGGCAATGCTGAATTCATCGCGCGCAAGGCATTGGTGTCCACGGCCAATCTTTCGGGGCTGATATCGCTGCACGGTTTCCCCATCGGCATGCCGGCCGGCGGGCCGTGGGGCGAGCCGATGACGGTGCTCGAAACCACCTCCAGCACTCCCTATTTCTTCAATCTGCATGTTGGCGATCTGGGCAATTTTACGCTGATCGGGCCATCGGGGTCGGGCAAAACGGTGGTCCTCAATTTCCTGATTGCCCAGGCGCAAAAATTCGCCCCGCGCACCTTCTTCTTCGACAAGGATCGCGGCGCAGAGATTTTCATTCGTGCCATCGGCGGCCATTATGATGTGCTGCGTCCGGGCACGCCCAGCGGCTTTAACCCGCTGCAACTGCCGCGCAGTGCCGGCAATCAGGCGTTTCTGCGGCAATGGCTGGCGCAGCTGCTCACTCCAGCGGGCGGCCAGCTGACGGCCGACGAAAATGCCATCATCGCCAGCGCGGTCGATGCCAATTTCGACCAGCCCACTGAATATCGCCAGCTGCGCTATCTGGTCGAGCTGCTTGCCGGCGGCACGCGCCCGGTGCGCGGCGACCTCGCCTCGCGGCTCGCGCCCTGGTATGGCGCGGGTGAACATGCGTGGCTGTTCGACAACCCCACCGACCGGCTGACGCTCGACGCGCGCACTTGCGGTTTCGACATGACCGCGCTGCTCGATCATCCGCTGCTGCGCACCCCGGCGATGCTCTATCTGTTCCATCGTGTGGACGAACGGCTCGACGGCCATCCGGCGATGATTGTGATCGATGAAGGGTGGAAGGCGCTCGACGACGAAGCCTTTGCCTACCGGCTTAAGGATTGGATGAAGACGATCCGCAAACGCAATGGCGTGGTCGGCTTTGCCACGCAAAGCGCCAGCGACGCGATCGAAAGCCGGATCGCCGCCACCATCATCGAACAATCGGCCACGCAATTGTTCATGAGCAATCCCAAGGCGCAGGCGAGCGACTATTGCGGCGGTTTCGGTCTCACCGAACATGAACTCGACCTCGTCCGTTCGCTGCCCGAGCATCTGCGCTGCGTGTTGATCAAACAGGGCGGCACCAGCGTGGTCGCGTGGCTCGACATGGGTGACATGCCCGACGCGATCACCATCCTGTCCGGCCGCGAAACCAGCGTCCGGCAATTGGACGCCATCCGCGCCGAACATGGCGATGCGCCAGATGCCTGGATGCCGCAGCTGCTGGCCGCTGCCGACGATGGGCCGGCCGTCTTGTGGGCGGGGGGGCGCCGCTGATGTCTGCCTGCGCCCCTATCAACCCCGCAGCGGGCAGCGCCGAAACGATGGTCGCGACCGTCGATTGCTATGTGCAATCGAATGTCCAGGCGGGCTATGCCAGCCTGATGGGCCCGGGCAGCCCATTCGGCACGGCGATGACCATCGCGCTGACGCTCTATGTCGCCTTCCTTGGCTATCGCCTTATCTTTGGCCGCGCTGGCCTCAGCATGGGCGACATGGCGCCGCGAATGCTGCTGATCGGGACAGTGCTGGCGCTGTCGAGCAATTGGGCGACTTATCAGGTGCTGGTCTATGACGTGCTGACCGACGGCCCCGAGGAGATCGCCAGCGCGATCACCCCTGGCGCATCCACCGCTGACCTTAATGAAAGGGTCGATGTGCTGGCGGGACGCATGGTCGATCTGGCCGACGCCTGGACCGAGTTTGACGCTCAAGTCATGGCGCAGGCACCGGCGACACCAAATGCGCAACCGGGTACCGCGCCCAACACCGCCGTACCGACGCCGGAAACGCTGTCTCCAGCGTCCAGCGGCGCACTTGGCCTGATTGCGCCGCGCGACTCCTTGGGTCCCAATATGCTACTGGGCAGTGCGCTGCTGCTGGTGCTCGTTTCGGCTGGGGTGCTGGTAATTGCCAAGATTATTTTGGGTTTGCTGCTGCTGCTCGGGCCAGTGTTTGCCATCTTGGCTCTGTTTGCTGGCACGCGCGGGCTGACGCTGGGCTGGGCGCGCGCGGCCTTGATGATGGCGCTCGTGCCGCTGATGGCGACCATGACCACGGCGGGGGCGGTGGCGCTGCTTGAACCGATCTTGACCGATATGTTTGTCGCTGCCGGGCAGGGTATATTCTCGCTGCGCTCGGCGCTGGCGATACTGGTCGTGCTGCTGGTAATGGTCGCGGTCGCGGTGCAGTTATTCCGCATCGGCCGCACCATTGTCGGTGGCTGGACGATCCAGTTGGGCGGCGCACCGGCCGCGCCATCACCCGCCGCCGCGGCGCCTGCGATGGCGGGCGAGGGCGGTGCCCCCACCATTTACAACGAACGCATGCAGGCGCTGGTCGGGTCGATCGAGCGTGCGGCGGTTGCCACCGGGTCGGTTGCAGCCGCGCCGCAGCGCCAGATTTTGTTGCCGCAGCGCAGCGAATTCGCCGCGACGCCAACGCCTGCGAGTGTGGCTAGCACCGACCGTCGTATCGCGCGCGGCCGCGTTGCCGCCGTCCGCGCGCCGATTAAACCAGCGAGGAACGCCGCATGACGCCCCATCGCTCCCTTCTCCTGCTCGTTGCATTGGCCGCGGCCTTGCCGGTCGCCGCGCAGCAGGTCGACCCCGCACCGGTGTCGCCCAACATTCGCTATGTCGATTACAACGCCGACAGCGTCGTCCGGCTGACCGGCCACACCGGTTACCAGATGATGCTGGAGTTCGAACCCGGCGAGCGCATTGAAACGGTCGGCATCGGCGATGCCTCGGGGTGGCAGGTGACGCCCAATGGCGCAGGGACCGTGATGTTCCTGAAGCCCGTCGGGCTGCCGCAGGCCACCAATCTGGCCATCGTTACCAATCGGCGCCGCTATAATCTGGAACTGGTCGCACGGTCGGGGGCCAAGGTGCCGCAGCATCAGATCACCTATGCGGTGCGCTTTCGCTATCCGGCCAAGCCGACGGAGTTGGTTCAGCCCGCCGCCGCACCGCTAATCACGACGCCGCCCGAACAATGGAACCGCGCCTATAGCTATGACGGCGCGATCGGCACCGTGCCCGAACAGGTATTCGACGATGGCAAGGCAACCTATTTCCGTTTTGCCGCAGGCGCGCCCGCGCCGGCGATTTTCAGCATCACGCCCGATGCTGGCGAAAGCATCGTCAATTTCGCTATCCGCGGCCCCTATACGGTGGTCGAACAGATCGCACCGCAATTTGTGCTGCGCTCGGGCAAGGATGTGACTTTCATTTTCAACGATGCCTATGCCGCACCAACCCCGGGTGCTGACGCGCCGAAAAAGCGCGAGAAAAAGAAGAAGCGCGGTCTTTTCGGTGGCCTGCTCGGTGGCCGGCAAGCCGAACATCGCCCCGGCTTCGCCGCGGTTGTCAGCCCGACCGGAGGCCAGCCATGACGCTCCTCAAATCCGCCAACACCGATCCGCGCGCCGCCATGGAAGTGGACGATCTGAAGGCTGCCAATGCGCAACTTGCCTCGCCTGTCGCTATGCCGCCGGGTCTTTCGCCGGGGCTGAAGCTAGGATTTGTCGGCATCGGCCTGCTCGGTATTTTGACCTTTACTACGCTCGCAACCAATCGCAGCGACGCCAATGTGCGGACCGCGGCGCAGCAAAGTGCGGCGGCGGTGCCGACGGCAGTGCCAAAAGGCGGCTTCGTTCCCCCCGCACCAACGTTGAAGCCCGGACCTCCTGAACTGCCGCCACCGGTTCTGGTGCCGCCCCCACCCAACGGGGCGCCCGTCCTGGGCATTGTCGGTCCGAACAATGCGGGCACGGTAAGCCGCTTCCAGTCGCCTGGCGTGGTGGTCGACCTCACGAAGGGCGGTGCGGCGCCGTTGCCACCGACCCCTGGACTGGCAGGGACGAAGGAGGACGGACTGAGCGCCGAAGACCGCTTTGCCGACCGCGTCGCGCGCGCCGAAAATGCGCCCGCGCGCGCGGTGCGCATCGCCAACAGCAGCTATACCGTACCCGAAGGCGCAATCATCGCCGGCGTGCTCGAAACCGCGATTAACAGCGACCTGCCCGGATACGTCCGCGCGGTGGTCAGCCGCGATGTCATGGGCTTTGATGGGCGCCGCGTGCTGATTCCGGCGGGAAGCCGCCTGATCGGCCAGTATCGCAGCGGGTTGGCGGCGGGGCAGACGCGCGCCTTCATCGTATGGACGCGGCTGACGCGGCCCGACGGGGTAACCATTTCGCTCGGCTCGCCCGCCACCGACACGCTCGGCCGCGCTGGGCTGGGCGGCAAAGTTGATACGCATTTCCTGAAACGCTTTGGCTCGGCGATCCTTTTGTCGGTGGTGCAATCGGGGCTCGGCCTGCTTCAAAACAACAACAATGAAGTGGTGGTGCGCACTGCCGACGATGCCAAATCGGTGGCTGGAACCGCGCTGCAGAACGACATCAACATTCCGCCAACGGTAAAAGTGGCGCAGGGCACCGCGATCCGCATCTTTCTGGCGCGCGATCTTGATTTTTCGGGCACCGACGGCGGCGCGCCATGAACATGATGAGCGCCGTCGCGGCGGACGACGCCAATGTCTATTTAAGGTCATATCTCGCGCCGTTCGGCCAATGGTTGGAGGCAGCGGACGTGACCGAGATACTGGTCAACCGTGCCGGCGAAGTGTGGGTCGAACGCAGCGGCGCGGCGGCGATGGAGCGCCACCTTATCCCGGCAATCGACGCGCAATTGCTCGAACGCCTCGCGCACCAGATCGCACGCATCAACCACCAGGGGGTCAGCCGCGAGACGCCGCTGCTAGCCGCGACGCTACCCGGCGGCGCACGGGTGCAGATGGTGCTGCCGCCCGCGACGCGCGGTGCGGTGGCGCTCGCCATCCGCAAACATATCGTCCACGACATGTCGCTCGACGATTGCCTGGCGGGCTGCACCGCGCCAGTCGCCAACCCCGGTGCCGATACGGGATTGGCGGCGCAGCTGCTCGACGGCGATCTGACCGGCTTCTTGCGCAGCGCGGTTGCGGCGCGCAAAACCATCTTGCTATCCGGGGGAACCTCATCGGGCAAAACCACGCTCCTCAACGCGCTGCTTAAGGAAATTCCGGCGCATGAGCGGGTTATTGCCATCGAAGATACGCCCGAAATTCGGCTGGATCGCCCCAACGCTGTGGGGTTGGTGGCGGTCGCAGGCGATCAGGGTGAGGCGCGGGTTACAGTCGACGATCTGATGCGCGCATCGCTGCGGATGCGGCCCGATCGCTTGCTGGTGGGCGAACTGCGCGGCGGTGAAACCGTCACCTTTCTGCGCGCGATTAACACGGGCCACCCGGGGTCACTCAGCACCATCCACGCCAGCTCGGTGGACGGGGCCTTCGAACAAATCGCCCTGATGTGCATGCAGGCCGGGCTGGGCCTGACGCGAAGCGAGACCGTCGATTATGCCCGCTCGATGGTGGATATTGTCGTGCAAATGACGCGGCAAGCGGGGCGCCGCCACATCAGCGACGTTCGCTTGCTGAGCTGACGGGTCAGGCCGCGGCCGGACAATACTGCCGCAGATAGTCGCCGTGGGCGGGCATATGCTGGACCACATATTGGATCGATTGCTGGATCGCATCGATTTCGCGGCCCGTTGATGGCTCCTTCAGCGCATCGGCCATTGCATTGTGGCCGCCCATCATAATGCCCTGGCCCATCATGACCGCGGCCCAGCTGGTCTCGGTAAACAGCTCGTCATCCTCACGGAAAATCTGGCCATTGTGGCGGAACAGTTCGACCTTTTCAGTCAGGCTATCGGGCACCGCCATTGTGCGGCAATGGTTCCAGAAATCACTGTCGTCGCGCGTCGTCGCATTATAGTGGAGCACCAGAAAATCGCGGATGCGCGCATATTCCTTGGCGGTCAGCCGGTTGAAGGTTTCCTCCTGTACCGCCGTCACGCCGTCCAATGACAAAAGCGCGATCAGCTTGTTTATGCCAGTATTGATCAGGTGGATGGAGGTGGACTCCAGCGGCTCCATAAATCCTGCGGACAGCCCGAGCGCGACGACATTCTTGTTCCAGAATTTCTTGCGGCGGCCGGTAACGAAACGCAGATAATTGGGCTCCGCCCCCGGCTTGCCCGCCATGTTACGCACCAAAATGTCGAGCGCCTCCTGATCCTCCATAAAGCCGCTGCAATAGACATGGCCGTTGCCGTTACGGTGCTGCAGCGGCACCTGCCACTGCCACCCGGCGCTGTGCGCCGTAGCGCGGGTGTAGGGGAGGGGGCCGCTGCCATCCTCGCGCACACAGGGCAGCGCGACGGCGCGGTCGCACGGCAGATAATGGGTCCAGTCCTCATACCCAGTTTTCAGGGCCTGTTCGATCAGCAAGCCGCGAAAGCCCGAACAGTCGATAAACAGATCGCCGGCGAGCACCGAACCATTGTCCATGGTGACGCTGGTTACAAAGCCGGTTTCGCCATCCAGCGCGACATCGGCGACCTTACCCTCAACCCGCACGACGCCGCGCGCTTCAGCATAGCCGCGCAGATATTTGGCATAGCGGCCCGCGTCGAGATGATAGGCATAGTTTACGGGTGGCAGATCTTCGCGCTGGTAATCCTCGGTGCGCGCGAATTTCCCGAAAAAGGCCGCCATGGTTTCCAGATTGAACAGCTGGATGGGCCGCTGATCGCCGCTGGTGCGATATTTGTGCCAGACATGATGGAAGGAGATTCCTTCCATTTGATAGCCATAGGCACCGAAAGGGTGAATATAACTGTCGCCCAGCTTGCCCCAATTGACGAACTGGATACCCAGTTTGAAGCTGCCCTGCACGGCAGCCAGCATCTCGCGTTCGTCAACGTCCAGCAGCTTGTTGAAATCCAGAAATGGCGGGATCGTTGCCTCGCCGACACCCACGGTGCCGATCACTTCGGATTCGATCAGCGTGATTGCTACCTGACGCTGCGCGCTCAGCCGCGACAGCGCGGCTGCAGCCATCCAGCCCGCTGTCCCGCCGCCAACAATGATGATCTGCTCAATGGCCATGGTGCACCCCTTGCTGCAGTCATGCTGCACGCATCACCTTATCGCAACACTGTCAAATGTGAACGTTCATTTTCCTGCTTGTGAACGCTCTCAATTATGATAATGTTGTGCACGACGGTGGATAAAAAATTTGCCGCAACAGGGATTATAGGGAGGATAGCTTGGCTCGCACAGCAGCAGCAGGGGCGTCGCGTCTGGCGGCACTGACCACAGCATCGACATTGGCATTGTGCGCTTTTGCTGCGCAACCGGCGCTGGCGCAGGACGCCGCCGAAGCCGAAGAAACGCCGCCTGCCGCCGAACAGGAAGACGAAATCGTCGTCACCGGTTTCAAGGCGTCGCTGCAAAGCGCGCAGGGCATCAAGCGCGATGCCGACACTTTCGTCGACGTCATTACCGCCGAAGATATCGGCGCGCTGCCCGACCGCTCGGTGGCCGAAGCGCTGCAACGCGTGCCTGGCATCAACATTTCACGCTTTGAACAGCGCAACGATCCCGACCGCTTTTCGGTCGAAGGGTCGGGGGTCATTATCCGCGGCCTGCCGTTTGTTCGCTCGGAACTGAATGGCCGCGACATTTTCTCGGCCAATGGCGGACGCGAGCTGTCGTTCAACGATGTCTCGCCTGAGCTGCTGGGCCGGGTGGAGGTGTTTAAGAACACGACCGCCGACATGATCGACGGCGGCATTTCGGGCACAGTCAACCTTGTTACCCGCAAGCCGCTCGACAAGCGTGGCTTCAATATCGCTGGCACGATCGAGGGCAATTATGGCGACCTTGCCAAAGAATGGTCGCCCGGTTTCTCGGTGCTGGCATCGAATACGTTCGAGACGGGTGCAGGCACGTTCGGCATCCAGCTCGCCTATGCCCAGTCGGAGCTGGTGACGCGCACCGACGCGTCGCAAATTACCGACCCGTGCTATCGCGCCCCGACGCTCGACCAGCCGTGCATCCGCATCCGGCCTGTGGGTTCGGGCGGTTTTGGCGGCACGCCGGGCGATCCGTCGACCTTCCCGCCCGCAAACGCCGTGTTCGTACCCAAGGGTGCAGGTGTCCGCACCACCGACCTGACGCGCGATCGCAACGCCTATTCGGCGGTGGCGCAATGGGAAAGCACCGATGGCCGCGCGCTGGTGACGTTTGAATATCTGCGCGCCGAAACCGAAGCCACGCTGAATGAATTCGCCGCGCTGGCGCTCGTCAACGACGACGCGCTTTTCCCCGTGCTCGCGCCTGGCACCACGGCGACCTATGACGGCAATCAATTTGTCGCGGGCACACTGACTCAGCTCCAGCCGTTCACCGGCGGGCGCGGCATCCCGACCGAGCTGCTCCGTTTCCAGCGCGAGGATGAAGCCAAGACCGAAGATTTCTCGCTGCACATCAAGCTCGATCCGACCGATCGGCTGCGCTTCAACTTCGAGGTGCAGCATATCAACAGTGACCGCACCGAGGACGGCTTCATTTCGGCGATGCAGACCTACACTGATGTCGCCATCGACAACAGCGGTAGCACGCCGCAGGTGCAATTTCTGGAACCCGGCACCACGGGGTCTCCCGCGGGCTATTTCAATGATCCCGCGCGGACCTTCTACTGGTTCTTGATCGACAATCGCGTGCGCAACGAAGGCGACCTGACGTCAATGCGCGCCGATGTCGAATATGATGTCAGCGATGACGGCTTCTTCAAAAAGGCGCGCTTCGGGGCCCGTTGGGGTGATCGCAGCCGCGTCACGCGCAACGCCAATTTCTCCAACTGGGGCAATTTGGGCGCGCCGTGGACGGGACGTGGCGGTAACTGGAATTGCGCCGATTTCCAAGCGTTCGGATGCGGCGGCGCCTATGTGCGCGACTTCCCCAATTCGGCAGCACTGCGCAATCCGTTCGGCAGCAATTTCCAGCGCGGCAACGCGCCGGTGCCGTTCGGCGATGGATCGGCCTTTTTCTTTGGCGGTGATAATCTGGTCGCCGATTATCTGAGCGGCGCGATCCAGACGCAGGCGTCGGCGATTACCGCCTTTACCCTGACCCCCAATGCCTGGTTCCCGATTTCGGCGCGCACCAACGCGCTGCCCGGCGGACCCTGGACTGCAGGGGAAATTTCGGATGTCGAGGAAAGCACTTTCGGTGCTTATGCCCGCGCCGATTTCGGGACCAATCTGGGCGGCGATATCGAGCTGGTTGGCAATATCGGCCTGCGTTACGTTGAAACGACGGTGCGCAGCGGCGGTGCGATCAGCTTCCCGACCGGCCAGTTTTTCGACACACCGCCGGGTGGCAACGGCGATGGTCGGGTAAGTGTCGCCGAGATATTGGTCGCTTGCGGCGCGGTCCAGCCGGGGCAGGTGGCACCGGGCTATTGCAGCCTGTCACCCGCGCGGCAGGCGCAATTTGCCTCGGTTTTCACCGGTGAGGTGATCGACGACAGCGCGAACATCAAGTTCGACAATTGGCTGCCCAGTTTCAACGCCCGCGTCGATTTCGGCAACGGGATGATCGTCCGCGCGGCGGTGTCCAAGGGGATTTCGCGCCCCGATCTCTCGGCCTTCGCGACCGGCGGCGGCATTTCCGACAATACCACCAATTTGCGGTCGGGCGGCACACTAGAGACTGGCCCGCTGTTCCAGATATTCACCGGCAACCGGCTGCTCAGGCCAACGTCATCGTGGAACTATGACCTGTCGTTCGAATGGTATTTCGACCGTGTCGGCTCGATAACCGTTTCGGGTTTTGTGAAAGACATTCAAGGCATTGTGAACGGCGGTGCCAATGTGCGCAGCTTTACCAGCCCCAGCGGTGTGACCACCGATGTGCTGGTCAACGGGCCGGTTAACAGCGACGGTGGCACATTGAAGGGGGTCGAGGTTGCCTACCAGCAAACCTATGATTTCCTCCCCGGGTTCCTCAGCGGTTTGGGGTCGCAGCTGACCTATACCTATGTCGATGCGGGCGATTTCAACAACAGTTCGCTCGGCGCCGAACAAAGCCCCTTTGCAGGCGGGCTGCCGCTGGCGGGCGTTTCCAAGCACACGGTCAACGCCACCATCTTCTATGAAAAAGGGCCGCTGTCGGCGCGTGCTGCCTATAATTGGCGGTCCGACTTCCTCCAGACGCCGCGCGACGTGATCTTCCCCTTCTCACCCATTTATGGCGAGGCAACGGGACAGCTCGACGCGTCGATTTTCTTCGCGGTGACCCCCAATATCAAAGTTGGGGTGCAGGGCGTGAACTTGCTCGACGAGGTGACGCAGACCAGCCAGGTCATTGATTTCGATGGCACGCGCGTTCGCCGTTCGGCCTTCCGCAACGACCGGCGCTTCACCTTTCTGGCGCGCTTCGACTTCTGACCGGCGCGGCCGGGTGCTTGCGCAAGCGCGCATCGATGATGCACGGGGGCGCAAGCATTGGAGTATGGCGTGATGCAAAAAATGATAGGTGCCACCGCGTTTGCGGCGCTGCTGGTGTCGGGGACGGCTGTTGCCGAAACACCGCGCGCCGATGGCGGCTGGCAGCTTGTCTGGTCCGACGAATTTGACGGGTCCGAACTCGATCGAGAAAAATGGAAGCCGGAAGTATCCTGCTGGGGCGGCGGCAACAACGAACGGCAATGCTACACCGGCAGACCCGCCAATGTCGAAGTGTCAGGCGGCATGCTGCGGCTGAAAGCGCGGACTGAGCGCCACACCGGTCCCGACCGGCCGCCCGAGATTGCCTCGATGCCCAACCCCAAGGTTACGCAGCCCTTCACCTCGGGAAAAGTGCGCACGCGCGGCCTCGCCAGCTGGCGCTATGGCAAGTTTGAATTCCGCGCCAGAATCCCAACAGGGCAGGGTACTTGGCCGGCGGTGTGGATGATGCCGGCGGACGACCATTATGGTCCTTGGCCGCTGTCGGGTGAGATCGACATATTGGAGGCGGTCAACATCGGCGCCAGCTGTGATGTTTGCACCGGCGGCGTCGGCGAAAATCGCACGCTGAGCGCGGTGCATTATGGCGACCTTGCGCCCAAGAATGAGCATGTCCACCAACGCGTCGCGCTGCCCGATCAGGCGCTGCCGTCTGACGATTTTCACGTCTGGACGCTGGAATGGGGCAAGGGGCTGATGCGCTTTTACCTCGACGGGCGGCTTTACTGGCAGGTCACGGCTGACCAGTGGAACACGGCCTCTAAGCGCGCCAAAGGCAATCCCGTCGCGCCATTCGACCAGCCCTTTTACATCATGGCCAATCTGGCCATCGGCGGGCGCCTGTCCGAAGAAAATAATGACAAGGGCATCATTATGAACTCGCTGCCCGCTGAATTTCTGATTGACTGGGTCCGCATTTATCAGTGCAAGGATGATCCTGAAACGGGGTTGGCCTGTATGAAAGGCGTTACAGGGGACTAGGCGCAGATGGCGAGACGCCGCCAGGCGGTCACGATCAAGCATGTTGCGGCCGAAGCGGGGGTGTCGCTGCAAACGGTCAGCCGCGTCATCAACAACGAACCCAATGTCCGCCCGGCCATGCAGGCGCGGGTGCAGGCTGCCATCGATAAGCTGGGCTATGTTCCTTCGCTCGCCGCGCAGCGGATGAGTGGGTCGCGCAGCTATCTGATCCTCGCCATCAACGACCGCGACCGCACCATCGCTGACTGGCAGGCGCGCCAGGGCAGCGACTGGGTCGACCAGATGCTGCTTGGCGGCATGCTGAAATGTGCCGAATATGGTTATCGGATGATTTTCGAGCTGGTTGATACCCACAGCGACCATGTCGAGCGCGAACTGGGCGCGGCGCTGGCGGCGTTGCAACCCGACGGGGTGATCCTGACTCCGCCACATTCGGAAAATCCGCAAATCACCGGGTTGCTCGCTGCGCACAAAATCCCCTTTGCGCGGATCGGATCGCGGGAAGCTGGGCCCGGTATCGCGATGACCATGGGCGATGAACATTCGGCGCGGCTGGCGACCGACCATTTGCTCGGGCTGGGGCACCGGCGCATCGGCTTCATCGCTGGGTCGGGCGAATATAGCCTGTCGCAGCGGCGCATTGATGGGTGGCGCGACGCCATGGCGGCAGCGGGCCTCGCTACCGACGGGCTGCTGGCGCAAGGCGATTTCAGCTATGCCAGCGGCGCCATCGCGACATCCGCGCTGCTGGGCAGCGCCGCGCCGCCAACGGCCATCATCGCAAGCAGCGACCAAATGGCGCTGGCAACGCTCGATACGGCCGTACTGCGCGGACTGCGCGTGCCACACGATCTGTCGCTCGTCAGCTTTGACAACAGCCCGGCCGCCCGCTTTACCGACCCGCAACTGACCGCCGTCGACCAGCCCATCGCCGGTACCTTTTCGAAAGCGGTGGAACTCTTGATCGTCAACGGCGCCGCGCCGCCACCCGAACAGCCGGTGGTCATCACGGGCAGTTTGGTCGAACGGGGCAGCACCGCACCGCCGGGCGGCCATGCCGGCAGCTGACCCGGAAGGTACGCTCCGACAGGACCTGCGCTTCCTGATGCTTTATGCTGCTGCGGCGGCGGGCGGCGCGGTTGCCTATGTGCCATTCCTGACGATTATCTTGCCGCTGCAGGCGGGGGGACTGGCGGGCGACGGCGCGCTTACGCTGCTGGCCTATGCCGCGCTTGCTGGAGCCGTGACGGCTAGCATTGCTAACATTCTGTTTGGCTGGGCCAGCGACCGCAGCGGCGTCCGCCGCCCATGGATTGCCGGGGGTTTGCTGCTGTCGAGCGCGCTGATGGTCGCCATGCCGCAGGCCAGCAACGGACCAATGCTAATCGCGCTGATCATCGCCTGGCAATTCGCGCTGAACATGATGCTCGCGCCGCTTGGGGCCTGGGCGGGCGACTATGTTCCGGACGGGCAAAAGGGGCTGCTCGGCGGCCTGCTCGCCTTTGCTCCGGCTTTGGGGGCCTTTGCCGGTATTGTCGTTACCTTCGCTCCGCTGGGCCTTGACGGGCAGCGCCACTCGGCGGTGGCGGTAATGACGTTGTTGCTTGTCGGCCCGCTATTGTTTGCCGGCTCCCCCCGGGCCATGCCGCTGCTGATGGCCCCGGCCGCGACCCCACGCCGCTTGAGGTTGGGTCCATCGGCCAACCGCATGTGGCTGGCGCGCCTCTTGGTCCAGATTGCCGAAGCGTCGCTATTTGCCTTCATGCTGCTGTGGTTTCAAAGCGTGGAGCCAGGCTTTGGCGAAAACCGCGTGGCGATGATTTTCACGCTTGTGCTGGCGGTGGCCGTGCCATGCACGTTGGTCATCGGGCGCTGGTCGGACCGCGCCGGTCGCCCCTTTGTGCCGCTTGCTATCTGTGCCGCGCTGGTCGCTACCGGGCTGCTCGCGATGGCCGCGGCGACCAGCTTGATGGCGGCCATCGCCAGCTATGCGCTGTTCGGCCTCGCCAGCAGCATCTTTCTTGCGCTGCACAGCAGCCAGACCCTGCGCGTCCTGCCCGCCCCGCAGCATCGGGGCCGCGATCTGGGGGTCTTCAACCTGACCAACACCGTGCCTTCGTTGGTCATGCCTTGGCTAACGCTGGCGCTGGTGCCCGATTACGGCTTTGGCGCGCTGTTCATTGTGCTGGCCGGGCTGGCGGGGGTGGCGGGCCTGGTGCTGGCGACGATGAAGTAAGTCAGGCGAACGTTGTCTCGTCAACCGCCGGGCGACGCGCGTAGAGGCCAAAGGCGGCAATGATCGCATAGCACACGGCAGGAAGCAGAAACGCTGTGCCCAGACTGCCGGTCGTATCAGCGATGATGCCAGTTATCAGGGGGATGACTGCTCCGCCAAAGATAGCCACGTTGATGATGCCTGATCCGTCGGCTGCGCGCGCGCCGAGCCGTTCGCATGCAAGGCTGAAAATCGTCGGAAACATGATCGAGTTCATCAACCCGACTGCCAGCAGGCTATATCCTGCGACCGCGCCAGAGGTGGAGACAGATAGCGCGATTAGGGTAATCGCACCGACCGACACGGATGCCAGAATTTTGCCCGGGCTGACCACGCGCAACAGGGCCGACCCAATGAAGCGTCCAACCATGGCCCCGCCCCAATAAAGCCCGATCAGCTTGCCAGCAGCTTGCTCTTCCAGTCCAAGGACGTGGTCTTGCATGAGATAGTTGACGATCAGCGACCCTATGGCGACCTCGGCACCGACGTAAAGGAATATACACATTGCACCAAAGCTGAAGCGCTTACGGCGTAGCAAGTCGTTGTCAAACAACCACAAAACTGGGGCCAAGAGAATTAGGACCAGCCCGATCACGGCTTGACCTTGCGTCGCTAGGACAGCTCCGCCGATAACGAGCGCCAGTCCAAGTCCATAGCGTGCTGGCGTTACCAGCGCGCGTTCATCGGTGACAATCTCTTGTTTCAGACGGTTTCGGAACATCCACACCGCCGCCGCTACGATGGCGAGCGCAATGGCGATGCCGACATAGCCATTTACAATAGCTTGGCTTTCTGCCGTGCGATAAGCATCGAGCTCTGCCCCTGATAAATCCGCAGCGGTAACACTGGCCAAACTGCCAAGGATCAGGATCGACCCGGCAATGGGAAAAACGGTGGTGCCCAGCGAATTGAAAGCTTGCGCAAAAGTCAGGCGGCTGTGTGCCGTTTCAGGCTTCCCGAGCAGCGAGATCAGCGGATTTGCAACCACTTGCACGATGACCACACCACTGGCCAACACAAAGAGTGCGAGCAAGAACAAGGCATAGGTGGCGTTTTGCGACGCAGGAATGAACAGCAAGCATCCGACCATCATGATAAGCAATCCGGCCACGGCACCGCGCATATAGCCAATGCGCTTAACCAGCGCGGCACCCGGTATACCAATCACGAGGTAGGCGGTGAAAAAGCAGAACTGGACCAGCAACGCCTGCGTGTAGCTAAGCGTGAACAGCTCTTTCAGCTTGGGAATGATGACATCGTTCAGGCTGGTGATGCCGCCGAAGATGAAGAACAGCCCCATGACGAACAGCTGCAATTGCGGGGCGTCGATATGCGTTGCGTCACCCTGCGACTGGGGTTGCGCGCCAACTTGCAAGGCCATCCGTCTCTCCGTTGTTTCTATTTCGTTGCGACCGGGCAGGGGCCGTTCCCCCCACCCGCTTCAATACGCACATTGCGGATGGTGGCAACAAAGCCTTTGGGGGCCTTGATGCGCAGCGGCGATCCGACTGCGCCAAATTTGGTACCCGCGTCGCGGAAACAGCGCAGGGGGACCAATGTTTTCAAGATGGTGCCGGCGGGCTTGCGGCTTGCCTCGGCGCGCAGGTTGAATGCCGCTTCGCCGAACGACACCAGCACTGGCCCACTCGCGGGCTGGTCGATGCGCCAGTCGATAAGCAGCGATGCCCCTTCGCCCAGCGGCCCTCGCAAATCGACCACCGGCCCATTGACGGCAAACTGCCCATCGGCGTTCCAGCGGAACTGCCGCGCATCTTCCTGCGCCGACAGGTCGACCGCGCGCGTGCTGACCGAACCATCGATGCCCAGATGCCATGGTGCGGGCACCTTGCCGCGCACAATATAATTGGTCGCCTGCGTGCGCGCCTGCGCTGCGAGATCGACGCGTGGGTCTTCGTTCACCGCCGCCAGCCGCGCCGGCTTGGCGTAGGACAAGCCATAACCCGCCGCGAACAGTGGCTTATCGATTGGCGCGCGCGCATCGGCGGGCCAGGCAAATGGCAGGCGGCCAACAAAGTCGCGCGCTGGCTTGCCGTCTGCTGCAGCCACCAGCACATCGGCAACGCCGCGCCCCTGTGTGCCAGGCAGCCAGGCGGCAACAAAGGCATCGGCCTGGTTGATCAGCTTGCCGGTGAACATCGGGCGTCCAGACAGGAACAGGACCACCACCTTGACGCCTTGTGCCTTCAGCCGGGCGATCAGCGCCATGTCGGCATTGCTGGTGGCAAAAGCCAAGTGGGGGACATCGCCCTCAAATTCGGCATAGGGACGCTCGCCGACGACGACTACGGCGACATCCGGCTTGGCGGCATAGTCCCCCTTGGCCGAGATGGTCGCCTGTCCGCCGCCCGCTTGTACCGCATCGGCGATCGCGCGGCCGATGGTCTGGCCGTTGGGGAAATCGGCCGCCTTGGTATCGGTGCCCTGCCAGCTGATCGTCCATCCGCCTGCCTGCATCGCCATGTCATCGGCGCCCGGACCCGCGATCAGTACGCGGCTGCCCGCCCGAATGGGCAGCGCCGCGTCATTGTTTTTCAGCAGCACCAGCGATTTGGCCACCGCCTCGCGCGCCAGTTCCAGATGCGCGGGCGCGCCGATCAACGCCGGATTGCCGCGCATCGTTGGCATATCGCCCATCAGGCCAAGTTTGAACTTTACCCGCAGGATGCGCCGCACCGCGTCATCGATGCGCGCCACCTTGATGCGACCGTCCTTGGCCGCGGCCAACGTCGCTTGATACAGGCCCTTCCAGCTGTCGGGTGCCATGAACAGGTCGAGCCCGGCATTGATCGCCGCCGCACAATCGGTCGCCGCACAGCCCGGAATCTGGCCATGGCCGTTCCAATCACCCACCACCAATCCGGCAAAGCCCATGCGGTCCTTCAGCACATCGGTCAGCAACGTCTTGTTGCCATGGTGCTTAACGCCGTTCCAACTGGAAAAGCTGGCCATCACGGTCAGCGCCCCTGCGTCGATGGCGGGCGGATAACCTTGCGCGTGCTTGGCTATCAGTTCGGCCTCGGTGATGCGTGCATCGCCCTGATCGCGCCCATCGGCGGTGCCGCCATCGGCCAGGAAGTGCTTTGCCGTTGCGGCCACGCGCAGCGGATCGAGCGGGCGACCAGCGACCAGCTCGCCCTGCAGCCCTAGCGTCATCGCCCGGGCATAGCGGGCCACCAGCGCCGGATCGGCGGCATAGCCTTCATAGGTGCGACCCCAACGCACATCCTGCGGCACCGCCAGCGTCGGCGCGAAAGTCCATTCGATGCCGCTGCCCGCGATTTCGGCGGCGGTGGCAACGCCGATGCGCTGGATCAGCGCAGGGTCGCGCGCCGCGCCCAGGCCGATGTTGTGGGGAAAAATTGTCGCGCCGGGCACATTCGAATGGCCGTGCACGGCATCGACCCCGAACAATATGGGGATACCCGCTCCGGTCCGCAACGATGCTGCGCGAAACTCGCCGACCAGCTTTGCCCATTGCGCCGCGCTCGCGCGTTCATTGCCATAGGGCCCCGAATTGCCGCCCGCCAATATTGATCCCAGCGGATATTGGGCCAGATCGCCGGGCTTGATGCTGCCGATATCGGCCTGAATTATCTGGCCGACCTTTTGCTCCAGCGTCATGCGCGCCAATATGTCGTCAATGGCCTTTTCGGTCGCGGGCGAGGTGATAGCGGCGGGGCTGGCCGCAGCGGGCCACAGCGATGCGTCGGCATCGGCGCTTCCTGTGGCTTTGCCCGCCTGTTTGTCCCCGATCCCGCACCCGGCCAATGCCAAGGCAAGCAACGCCGCATAAGCGCCAAACCGCATCTGTCCCTCACCCATGATGAACTATTGTGAACGTTCTCACCAAGGCATGACATCAAGCGCGCGGCAAATCAAGCGAGTTGGCGACAACGATCTGGTTTGCCTAATCGGGACAGGAAATGACCGACGACTGCTCTTTCAACACGGCCAGCGCAAAGGGCGCCATGCCGCCATTGTCATGGCCGATGCCCGGTGCCAGCGCGCAGCTCCAGGCAAAGGTCATCCCCCGCTTGCCCGCGTCGGCGCGGGCGGCGGCAAAAAAGGCGTGGCCGCGGGCCAGGCGGTGCGGGCCTTGCGCCATGGCCTCGGGGTCGCGCGGCAGGCTGGGGTAATTGGGGTCGTTGTCGGCTGTCCCCAGCAAAACCGTCATGCGGGTGGCATAGGCCGCCTCGGGCGCCCAGATCCCGTCCGGCAGGCCCCCGGTGCCGAACGGCCAGCGATAGCGCGTATCGGGAAACATATAGGACCCGGCATTGGCTGATACCGCGCGCTCCATCCGCTTGGCATGGCCGGTCATTACAAACCGATGCGCAAACTGTGCGCCCGCCGAATGGCCGAACAGCCAATATTGCGGCCGGGTCAGCCCCTCGCGCGCGCGCATTGCGTCAAACAGCGGCTCGATGGCCGCAAAGCTGCGCTGCGCTATCGGCGTGGCTGCCCCGGCTTCGTCGAGCACGTTGCCATGATTATAGCCGCGCGCGCCGGGAAAGCTGGCGCTGGTAAATTCGGGCACTACAACCACCAGCTTTTCGCGCGCGGCAATATCGATCCATTCGCTGATGTACCGGTCAGCATCACGGCGCACGCCGTGGAAAACGAACAATATGGGCGCATCGGCGGGCGTGTCGGCGGTGCGCAAATACCACACCGGCAGTGCTGGTCCGCCCCAGCCCGATAAGGTGAAACGCTGGACCCCGCGCGCAGCCAACTTGCCGGGAGTATCGGCAGCGGTCGTGGCGGTCGCGGGCGCCGGTGCCGATGTCACCGGTGCCTGTGCTGACACCGGGCTGCAACCGGTCAAATAAAGCACGCCGGTGGCCGCGACCAACAATCTCTTCAATCCAATTCTCCTGCTGACGGACATGCCAGCTTTTCCAAATACAGCTTCGCCACGGCCTCGCCGATGGCTGCGGCACGCGCGGGGCTGTGCGCATCGGCGAGCTCGACCGTAAAGGCGTCGGCCGTAAGGCGGCTCTCGGCCCAGCTTTTGAGCGTATTGCCCTCCGCCGCCTGCGTGGGGATGACGGCCAGCCCCGTTGCCTTACCCACACCATCGGCAAATTGGCGCGCGGCGATGCTTGCGGTCTTGCTGGAATACAGCGCATCGCGCCGCGTCGAATGGAAATCGAGCACCGCGACGAGTTTTGCGCCCGCCGATGCCTTGACCACCCACTGGCCAACTCCGGCGGTTTCGGGCTCGCTAAAGCGGCCCCAATCGCGATTGGGATCAATCCGCCCAGCGTTCGTGCGCCAATGACCGCGCGCAATGCCATCGGGGTTGATCATCGGCGCAAAGACGAACGCATGGCCGGGGCAGCGCGTGGCCGGATCGGCGGCGAGCAGGGTCTCGGCAAAGGCATCAAATGCGGCCGCGCCGGTGGTTTCGGGCGGGTGCTGGCGCGCTGCGAAAAAATGGATATGCGCCGCGTCCACAGGCCCATGGCGGAACAGCGGTACCGGCCGACCGTCGCGGCTGGTAAATTGGCCGGCCAGCGCGACCCTGCCCGCCTGTTGCTGGCTCGCCCATTGCCGCTGCACGTCGGCCAGTGGCCGGATCGGCTGGGCAGCCATAACGGCCGACCCGGCAAAGGCCGGGATGGCGATGGCAATGGTGCTCCCATCGGGCGCCGCGGCGCTGACATCCAGCCGCTGCCACGCGCCGCCATTCACTGACAACCACGGCGAATAGCGATGCCGCGCGCCGTAATAGGACAGCGTGACCCGCCGCATTACGGGCGACGCCTGTGTCAGCCGGGCAGCATACCAGGGGCTGGGGTTGATCGGCTCGATCTCGGGCCGGATATCAAAGGTGACTGTGCCATCGGCCCCAATGGAGCAGGCGGCAAAGGCACCGCCATCGAACGCGCGATCAACGGCAATTCCTGCCCCTTCGCACGCTCCCTCCGTGGGAGAAGCGGCGCTGCTGTCCGGCACTGTACCGGACAGCAGCAGCGCTAGCAGAAGGTTAGAACTTTTTGCGAAGCTCGACATGGATCACCCGTCCGCGCGCGGTGTAAAGCTCGCTGTAAAAGCCATAGGTTTCGTCAGCCAGCGGCGGATCCTCGTTGAACAGATTGTTCACCGCAACGCGCAGCCGGGTGCCGTCGAGCGGGGTATTGTTCTTGATGGTATAGGCGATCGACAGGTTGGCCACAAACTGATCGCTGACCCGGAAGAAATTGGCATTGGGATCATCCGACACCAGCAATACGTCGCGCACCACGCTGGTGTCCCATACTTCACCGGTATATTGGCCATAAAGGCCGATTTCGACCGGGCCTTTTTCCCAGTTGATCGATCCGCTCAGCCGCCATTTGGGGCGGCCGTCAATTTCCAGCAACTCGCCAAGGCCGCCAACGGTGACATCGGCCGGCAGCGTGCCGTCGGCGATTCCCGCCAGCAGTTCCTCGCCATCGGCGCCAGCGCTCTGGACGAAGCTATCCAGCCGCGCCGCATTCAGCCGCAAGCGGAAATCGCCGATCCCGAAATCGGGCACGCGATAATCCATCCCGATATCCCAGCCCTTCGACACACGGCTGTCGAGATTGAGATAAGGATCAAGCACGCGGATGATCGCGCCGGTGGGGGCAAGGCTGGTGCCGGTGAACAGGGCGATATCATCGGCGGTGGGCGCGGCGCGGATCACATTGGGGTTGCTGCTGCCATTAAGGCGGCGCAGCAAATCGAGCGCAATCGCGTTGTCGTCGCCAAAGGTGCCGACCAGCCCGGTCTGCTTGACCCGCCAATAGTCGGCGGTCAGCGTCAGTCCGGGCAGAAAGTCCGGCTCCAGCACGATGCCCAGGTTGATGCTCTCGCTGTCTTCGGGCTTCAGGCTCCGCGCGCCCGAACGAAAGCTGATGACGCCCTGACCAGGACAGGCATCAAGGCTGGACAGCAATCCCTTTTCAACGCGTGCCTGACAGATGACGAAATCATCGCGGGTGTTGGACCTCGTGGTGCCATCGTCATTGACCTGCACCAGGTTGGGGGCGCGGAACCCCTGCGACCAGGCACCGCGCAGTGTGACGCCGGGAATGGTGGTCCATGATGCTGCGACCCTTGGAACCACGGCGGTTGCATCGATATCTTCGAACCGCTCGACGCGTCCGGCCAGTTGCAGATTGAACGATTCGACCAGCGGAATATTCATGTCCTCGCTGACCAGCGGAACAAACACCTCGGCAAAGGCGGAATAAACCGTGCGCGTGCCATCGGTGTCAGGCGACGGGCTGGTCCCGGCGACGTCGCTGCCGTTGGTTACCCCTGCAATGACGCTGTCTGTCCAGGTGATGGTGCCATCGAGCCGCGGGTCACGATCGTCGAAGAATGTTTCGCGCCGCCATTCGATTCCGGTCGCCACGCCCACATTGCCGCCCGGCAAGGTAAAGAGGTCATCGCGGCTGATCTTGAAGTCGGCCAGCGCCAGGCTGGTACCGCCCTTGCGGAACACGTTGATGCGGAACGTGTCGATCACTGCTGTCGGATTGGGCGTGCAATCTCCCTGGCCTGGATCACCGGTCGCGCAGCCGCCATTAAACGGGTTGTAGGCGTCGGGCGTGGTCCGGTTGATTGCCTGCTGCAGCAGGGTCAGCGAAACACGGTTGGTTTCAAGGTCGGTCACCTTTGCTTCGGAATAGACGAAGCCGGTATCGAAGTTCCAGGCGCCAAGGTCGCCGCGCAGCCCGGCGACCAGCCGGAAGCTATCCTTATCGACCAGCACGTCGCGGTTGCCGGCATCGACGAAGCGATAGCGCTCCATGATCAGATCCGCGCCGCCGGCGGGAATGGTGGTACCGGGAAGGCGGTTGGGATTGGGCGCGCCGCCGGGCAGCGTGGTTGCGCCAAATGGGTTCCAATAGGCATTGCGCGAAATGCCAACGGGAACTGCGCTCAATATCGCCGAGGCGTCGTTCTTCCGGGCATTTTCAGAGCGATAATAGCTTCCCTCGAAATAGGCCTCCAGCGAATCGGTGAATTCGTAATTCAGCAGCGCCATCGCATTGTAGCGGTCCTTGCGGCTGATCAGCGTGTTGCCGAAAATCGTGTTGTAACGAACAGCGGTGGTCGGCGTTTCGCCATTGCGGGCGCAAATGCCGTTGCGGAAATCCATCCGGCAGCCGGTGAAGGTGCTGGGCTGCAGATAGAAGTCATCATCGTTGATCGGCGTGCGGCTGTTGGGCGACGTTTGAATATCGAACTGGCCGAACGGGCCAAAGGTGTTGCGGTTGTTGAACGAGGCATCGCCAGCAAAATCCGTTCCTGCTACCAATCGGGTGCGGTCGTCATCGCTCGAATAATCGCGGCCTTGGGCACTGAGCCCATTTTCGTGGAAATATCCGCCATAAACGGTCAGATTGCCGCGGCCACCGGCGAAATCAAAGCCATAGCCGCCACTGATCGACGCGCTGTAAAGGCTGGTGCCAGTCGACGCGCGCCAGTCGGCTTCAAGGAATCCGCCGCGCATATTGCCCTTCAGCACGGTATTGATCACCCCGGCGACGGCATCGGCGCCGTAGACCGCGGAAGCGCCATCGCGCAGCACCTCGATGCGGCGGACGCTGCCCGGTGCAATCTCGTTGGTGTCGGGGCTGACCACCGGTACCAGCAACTCGGTCTGGAACCCGGGATGCAGGTTCATGCGCCGCCCGTTGATCAGCAGCAACGTGTTGCCGGTGCCCAGGTCGCGCAGGTTGACCGAGCCGACATCGCCGCGGACATTGTTCTGCGTGGTGGCATTTTGTTCGTTGAACGCAATGGCCCCTGTCTGGGGAATCGAGCGGAACAGTTCGTCGCCCGATGACGCCCCGGTATTTTCGACCTGCTGCTCGTCAAGCACGGTGACCGGCAACACGTCATTGATCTGCGCGCCTTGGATCTGCGAACCGACGACAACGATTTCGGGTTCGGCCGGTTGCTCGGTCGGACTTGCGGCGGGATCAGCGCTCTGATCCTGCGCATGGGCAGGCACGGCCAGCAGGGCGATGGTCAATGCCGCCAGGCTGCTGCCTTTGGCAAAAATTATTTTGGTGTTCATTTTGGTCCTCCCTCTTGGCGGTCGCGCCGCCATGTTCAATCTGCGTCTTGTTCCACCGGTGCCCGCGCAATGCTGGTTGCGCTGGCGAACTCCCCTCGCTTCAACACGGCTGCAAATTTTTCCTCGTCGATGGCATTTTCCCAGCGCGACACCACGACGGTGGCGACGGCGTTGCCAATGAAATTGGTGATGGCCCGGCATTCGGACATGAACCGGTCGATGCCCAGAATCAGCGCGATGCCGGCGACCGGGATCACCGGCACGATCGCCAATGTCGCCGCCAGCGTGATAAAGCCTGCGCCGGTGACCCCCGCCGCACCCTTGGAACTCAGCATGGCGACAAGCAGGATCAGCAACTGGTCCGACAGCGTCAATTCAATGTTCATCGCCTGGGCAATGAACAGCGCTGCAAGGGTCATATAGATGTTGGTGCCATCCAGATTGAAGGAATAGCCCGTCGGCACGACGACGCCGACAACCGGGCGCGCGCAGCCCGCGTCTTCCATCCGCTCCATCAGGCTGGGCAGCGCCGCTTCGGATGAACTGGTTCCCAGCACCAGCAACAATTCCGCCTTGAGATAGCGGATCAGGGTGAAGATGGAAAAGCCGCTGAAGCGGCACACCAGCCCCAGCACGACCACCACGAACAACGCCGAAGTGATGTAAAAAGTGGCAACCAGCGCCGCCAGATTGGCGATCGACGCGATGCCATATTTGCCGATGGTAAAGGCAAAGGCCCCGAACGCTCCAACGGGTGCGGCGCGCATGAAAATAGCCACCAGCCGGAAAAAGGCGTGCCCGATCGATTCGAGCATATGGACGACCGGCTCACCGGCCTTGCCGACACCGGCCAGCGCCAGTCCGAAAAAGACGGCGAGGAACAGCACCTGTAGCAAATTCCCCTGCGCAAATGCGCCGACAAAGGTTTCGGGTATGATGTTGATCAGGAATGACGTGACGGACTGGTCCTTGGCCGCGGTGACGTAATTGCCAACCTCGGCATTCGACAGACTGGCGGGATCGATGTTCAGGCCGTCACCGGGACGCACCACATTGGCGACGACCAGGCCGATGATCAGGGCCAAGGTGGAAAAGGTCAGGAAATAGGCAAAGGCCTTACCCACCACGCCGCCAAGTTGGGCGATGTCGCGCATTCCGGCAATGCCGGTGACGATCGTCAGGAAAATGACCGGCGCAATGATCATCTTGACCAGACGGATGAAGCCATCGCCAAGCGGCTTCATCGCCACGCCCGTTTCGGGCCAGAAATGGCCGATCAGGCCGCCGAGCAGAATTGCGGCCAGCACCTGCACATAGAGCTGGGCATAAAGCGGTTTGCGCTTGGCAGGCATCGGGGCCGCATCAGCGGCCAGCAGCGTCGCAGCGATTATCCCTCTCCCTGAATCTTCGTCGCCATTATTTGGCGTTTGTTGACAGCGTGGAGGCGGGTTAGCGAAGCGCAAGCACAAAATGTGTCGGCATAACTATCCGAAAATTAAGCCATAAGGCACAGAGCAAGATCCGTAATGTGCGGATTTCCGCTCAAATTGGTTGAAGCATGGCGGATTTCCGCCCACACCTTTCGTGATGGCGTCGATTCACACGTTCAACCGGCTGTCGCTGGCCATGCTTGCAGCGCTATTGGTCATCGGCGGCGCGATGGTCGCGGCAGCCGCCAGCATTGCCGCCAATCGAACGCATGCCCAATTGACAGCCGAGGCGGCGCAGTCGGCGGACTTGCTCGGAGCCCTGCTGGCCAGCGAAATCGAACATTATCGGGCGCTGCCGCTGGCGCTCGCTAGTGATGGACAGGTTGTTGAAGCATTGACCTTGCCCGACGCCGCTGCCCGGGCGCGGCTCAGCGACCGGCTGGCGGGGCTGTCGCGCGAAATTGGTGCTGCGGCCGTCTATCTTATCGGGGCCGACGGCATCACCATTGCAGCGAGCAATGCGCGCGAACCCGGCAGCTTTGTCGGCGTTGATTATCGTTTCCGTTCCTATTTCAGCGCAGCGATACGCGATGGCCAGGGCTTTCAGTTTGCGCTGGGCTCGACCACGCGCCGTCCTGGCTTGTTTATCTCCGAACGCGTCGACAGCGGCGGCAAAGCCATTGGCGTGATTGTCGTCAAGGTCGAGTTCAACAAGCTGGAAGGCAACTGGAAGCGTGCCGGGTCGATTACGCTGGTCACCGATGCGCGGGGCGAGGTCCTGATAACCACCGAGCCGGCGTGGCGCTTTCGCCAGATCGCCGACGTGGTACCTGGCGTATCGGCCAATGCCACGCTCCATCGCCTGGCCTTGCCGCAAAGCCCATCGGCACAGGTTTTTCGCCGTGCCACCACCCGCACTATTTTGCCGGGCTGGCAACTGCATGCCTTGCTGCCCACCGATGACCGCGTCGCTAGCGCGGTGACGGCGGCATCGGCGGTAACCGCTTTGACCTTGCTCGCGGTCAGTGGGGTCTTGTTCTGGCTGGTCCTGCGCCAGCGGCGGATTGCGGTTCGCGCGCTCGAGGCAGAAAAAAGCCGTGCCGAGCTCGAGGATCGGGTCGCCGCGCGCACCGCCGAACTCAGCGCAACCAACGCGCGGTTGGTCGAGGAAATGGCCGAACGCCACCGGATCGAGGAGGCTTCGCGGCTGGTGCATGAGGAGTTGGAACAGGCCAATCGCCTCGCCATCCTTGGCCAGATTGCGGCTGGCGTCACGCACGAAATCAACCAGCCGGTGGCGGCGATCCGCACCTTTGCCGACAATGCCGATGTGTTGCTGGGGCAAGGCCAGACGGCCCCGGCGCGAACGGCGATCGCGCGCATCGCCAAGCTGACGGAACGCATCGGGGCCATTACCGGAGAACTGCGCGCCTTTTCCGCCAAGCGAGCAGGCGGCGCCCGCTTGCTCAGCATCGATGCCGCGCTCGATGGAGCCCTGCAATTGGTGGGCTCTAATCTGCGCCAGGCCAAAATTACGCTACACCGTCCGCCGCGTGATTCCGAAACCAAAATCTGGGCAGACAAGATCCGCGTTGAACAGATACTCGTCAATCTGCTGCGTAACGCCGTTGATGCGCTGGCCGAAACAGCCGATCCAACGATCACAATTCAAACCGGCAGCAAAGCAGGCTTCACGGAAATCCGCATAACCGACAACGGCCCCGGGATCGCGCCCGACATTGCCGCGCTGCTCTTCACGCCGTTCCGCACGACCAAAGCACAAGGCTTGGGACTGGGGCTGGTTATTTCGCGCGACATTGCGGCCAGCATGGGCGGCGAGCTCAATTTGTTGCCGGCCGCTTCAGCGGGCGAATGTGGAGCGACCTTTCAGCTCCGCCTGCCGGCGGCCGCGCCATGACGGCCCCGCCTGCCGTCCTGCTGGTCGATGACGACGACGATCTGCGCGAAGCGTTGGCGGCGGCGCTGGCGCTTGCGGACCTGCCGACCGTCAATGTGGCGGACGGCGCGCAAGCGCTGGCGGTGCTGGACCGTCACCCGATCAAAGTCGTCGTCAGCGATGTCCGCATGCCCGGGCTGGATGGTCGCCAATTGCTGCAACGCATTTTGGAACGTGATGCCGAAATGCCCGTCATCCTGATGACGGGTCATGGCGACATTGATCAGGCCGTGGCCGCGCTAAGGCAGGGCGCATATGATTTCCTTGCCAAACCCTTTGCGACCGAACGGCTGATCGAAGCTGTTGAGCGGGCCATCGGCAAACGCCAGCTGGTGTTGGAAAACCGGAGCTTGCGCGCCGTTGTGGCGCGACAGTCGGAACAGCAGCAATTGCCGCTCATGGGCAACTCGCCAGCGATCCAGCAACTGGTGCACGCCGTCGCGCAAATCGGCGGAACGGGTATCGACGTGCTGATCGAAGGCGAATGGGGCACGGGGAAGCAGGCTGTCGCCCAGCTACTGGCGCGCGCCGAAGGCGAGCGGCGCCCGCCGCCGATAACTTTTGCGTGCGAGGCATTGCCGGAACATTTGCTGGACGCCGCATTATTTGGCCATTCGGCTACCTCGGTGCCGCGCCGGGGCCGCGAACGCGAAGGAGCGGTGTCCGCGGCCCGTGGCGGAACGCTGCTGCTGTCCGGGGTTGAGTGTCTGTCGCTGGCGGTTCAGGCGCGCTTGCTCCACGGCCTGACGCCGCGCGAAATCGATGCGGCTGGCGGCGCGGCCCGCGCTGCCGCCGCGCAAGCCGGCGCGGAGTTGTCCGTCCGGGTCATCTCTACGACCACGGCCAATCTGCCCGATCGCATCGCGGCAGGCACTTTTCGGGCCGACCTGTTTTTCCGGCTGGCACCGGTTCGGCTGGTTGTGCCGCCGCTGCGCGAACGGCGCGGCGATATCCCGATGGTGTTCATGCGCATGTTGTCAGCCGCCGCCGAACAATATCGGCGGCCGGTCCCCGACCTTTCGGATGCAATGTTGGCGCGACTGACCGATCATGATTGGCCAGGCAATTTGCGCGAGCTGCAAAATTTTGCCGATCAGACCATTTTGAATCTGGCGTCCGCTGACGCCAAATTGGCGGGGGGCGCGATGTCTTCGCTACCGGAGCGGGTTGCCGCGTTTGAAGCAGAAGCCATCCGCTCCGCGCTTCGCGCCGAAGCCGGGCGCATTTCCGCCGCCTGCGCCCGGCTTGGTGTGCCGCGCAAGACTTTCTACGATAAACTCACCAAATATGCGATCAAACCGGCCGACTTTCGGCCCTAGGCAGTTCGCAAATTGCCTGGGTGATGGCGCCTCATTCCCACTCGATTGTGCCCGGCGGCTTTGACGTATAGTCATAAACCACGCGGTTGATGCCCTTCACCTCGTTGATGATGCGCGTCGCGACGCGGCTGAGGAACGCAGCTTCAAAGGGGTAAATGTCTGCGGTCATGCCGTCGGTCGAGGTCACGGCACGCAGCGCGCAGACGCAGTCATAGGTGCGCCCGTCGCCCATCACGCCGACGGTGCGCACGGGCAATAGCACCGCGAACGCCTGCCAGATGGCGTCATACAACCCAGCGCTCCGGATTTCTTCGAGATACACCGCGTCGGCCTTGCGCAATATGTCGCAGCGCTCCTGCGTTACTTCGCCCGGAATGCGGATGGCCAGGCCGGGGCCGGGGAAGGGGTGGCGGCCCACGAACGCGTCGTTCAAGCCGAGCTCGCGGCCCAGTGCGCGCACCTCGTCCTTAAACAGTTCGCGCAAGGGTTCGACCAGCTGCATGTTCATGCGTTCGGGCAGCCCGCCGACATTGTGATGGCTCTTGATGGTAACACTCGGCCCGCCGGTGAAGGACACGCTTTCAATGACATCGGGATAGAGCGTGCCCTGCGCCAAGAAATCGGCCCCGCCCAGCTTGCCCGCCTCTTCCTCGAACACATTGATGAATTCCGCGCCGATGAATTTGCGCTTGGCCTCGGGGTCGGTGACGCCCGCCAGCCCGGCCATGAACCGCGCCTCGGCGTCGACCACCACCAGCGGGATGTTGTAATGGTCGCGAAACAGGCGTTCGACCTGTTCGCGCTCGCCCAGCCGCAGCAGGCCGTGATCGACAAAGACGCAAGTGAGCTGCTCGCCCACCGCTTCGTGGATCAAAATCGCTGCAACCGAACTGTCGACCCCGCCCGACAGGCCGCAAATCACCCGGCCTGAACCAACCTGCGCGCGGATTTCGGCGATCTTCGTCGCGCGAAACTCGGCCATAGTCCAATCGCCCGCCAGCCCGCAAATCTTGTGCACGAAATTGCTGATCAGCTTGGCGCCGTCGGGGGTATGTACCACTTCGGGGTGGAACATGGTGGTGTAATAGCGTCGCGCCTCGTTTACGCAGATGGCGAAGGGCGCGTTCGGGCTGGTGCCAATAACCTCAAACCCTTCGGGCGCGACCGTTACCCGGTCGCCATGGCTCATCCACACCGGATATTTGTTACCAACGCTCCAGAACCCGTCGAACAGCGGGCTGGCCTTGTGAATTTCGACATCGGCGCGGCCAAACTCGGCGGCATGACCGCCCTCGACCGTACCGCCGAGCTGTGTGCACAGCACCTGCTGGCCGTAACAAATGGCGAGGATGGGCAGCCCGCTGTCGAGGATGACTTGCGGGATGCGCGGGCTGCCTTCGGCGGTGACCGATGCGGGGCCGCCCGACAGGATGATCCCCTTGGGCTGCATCCGCCGAAACGCGGCCTCGGCGGAATTGAATGGAGCGATCTCGCTATAGACGCCCGCCTCGCGCACGCGGCGCGCGATCAGCTGGGTGACCTGGCTGCCAAAATCGACGATCAGGATGGTTTCGGATGGCTGGATGGACATGGCTGGCCGTTAAGGGCGGCTCCAGCGAAAGTCCAGCGTCACCCGACGTCGCGCAGCGGCACCAGTTGGCGACGGACAAAGGTCGCCAGTTCAGCCACCGACCGGCGCGCATCGGCGCTGTCGTGCCGCTCCAGCACGTGCATCCGTCCGGGCCACAGGCGCAGATCGACGCGCGTCCCCGCCGCCGCCGCGCGCCGCGCCAACAATTCGGCATCGGCAAACAGCGGGTCACCGCGATTGGCGTGGATGGCAATGGGCGGCAGCCCGCGCATGACCCCATGTGCCGGGTTGATCGCAGGGTCGCACGGATCGGCCCCGGCCAGATACAGACGCGCGCATTGCCGGGACGCGGCGTCAAGCTGCGCCGAGGCGGGGTTGCAATCGACCCATGGCGATAGCAGCGCCAGTCCGCCCGGTGCCTCCCCTCGCGCCGTCATACGCTGCGCCGCCGCCAGTGCGATGCAAGCGCCCGCCGATTCGGCGACCACTATGACGCGGTTCGCGGCGATGCCCTGTGCTGCCAGCACGGCAAAGGCCGCCACAACGTCCTCAATCGCAGCAGGCGCAGGATGTTCTGGGGACAGTCGATAGTCGCACACCAGTGCATCGACTTCCGCCGCGCGTGCGATGCGCGCAATCATCGCGGTGAATTGCGGGCTGCGCTCCACCACAAATGATCCGCCGGGAACATAAAGCAGCAGCGCATCATCGCGCCAGCCGGGCCCCGCGATACGCGACAACGCGGGCCCTGACGGCCAGGCGCGCTCCACGCGCAGCCCCAGCACCGCCGCCTCCATCAACATCGCATGCTTCGCCTCGACGGATCGGAAAGCTTCGCGCATACGGGCATAGCGGGCGGCCCGATCCACCGGATCAGCGATCGCAGTGGCCCGCCGCAACGCAAAACCGATATAGGGCGACCACAGCGCCCGGTCGAACCGCCAGCGGGCATCGGCCAACCAATGTGCGGCCAGCGGCTCAGCGCGGGGCATCGCCGCTATCTGGACCCCCGGCAGGTTCAACGCGGTCGCGGTCACCGATGGCTTTCCTCAAACCCTGTTTTGCCATAGGCTGGCATCTCAGCTGGGGGTTGGCAATGCGCTTCAAGGGAACCGACCGCAACGCCGTCGAAAAACACGTCGCCGCCTCGGCAGTGGTGACCGACTATGCGCGTCTTTATCCCTCAGCGTTACGGCGGACCGTGGACATCGTTACCGGGATGGCCGCCGACTATGCTGCCGAAGGGGTCACGCTGATTTTTGATGTGCCAGATGCACCATCGGCGCGCGCCGAACGGCTGCAGGCCCAATTTGGCCTGACCGCGACCGAAGCGCAGCTGGCGCTGCACATCGCCGACGGTGGCGATCTTGGCGGCTATGCGGCGGCACGCGGCGTGTCGCGCAACACCGCGCGCAACCAGTTGCAGACGGTATTTGAAAAGGTCGGAGTGCGGCGCCAGGCCGAACTGGTCAAGTTGCTCACCGATTTCTGAGATAATTTTTGCGCATAGTATGTTCGTATCATGCGGGGCTTTCCCGCACCAATTAGGCCTGCCCGTCGAGACCATGATCAATGGAGGGCAGCGTGATGCTTCGTTTTGCGGCGACCGTTTCGACCATAGCTCTGCTGGTTATCGGGGCGGACCCGGCCTTTGCGCAAATGGATGGGACCACCGTACTGGGTCGGCTGAACAGGGCCGGTGCTGCAATAGAAGAGGCGCTGGCGGCGGCAGAAGCCGCGCGGCTGGCCGGACAGTGCGAAAGGCGCGATGATCGGCTGAAACGCGCCGTCAAGATTATCGAAGAATTGGAGAAGTTGCAGGCGCAGGGAAATGGCCTCGGCGGCGATCCTGAACGAACCCGTGAGACGCGTGCGCGGGCCCAGGCAATTTTGAATGCACCTTGCCCGCCGCCCGCGGTACCGCCGGCGGCCGCTACGCCCGTGGCTGCGCCAGAACCGGGACAGACGCGCACATTAGAGGATCTGCAGATCGAATATGCCGCAACCTTGTGCGGCCCCGAACAAGAAGCCGCGAAGCAGCGGTTGCTAGTGGCGCTGCAGCGCATCATCGACGCCGAGCGCAATCCGGCACGGCGCGACCGTTTACTGGCGCGGCGCGATGCGATTGCTGCCAGGCCGGTGCGACCGTGCGACGGCGCAGGAAAACCCGTGCCCGATCAGGCCGCCCCCGCCGCAGCGGCCCCGCAGTCCGACGGGCCACCATCCAGCATCATGGACGACATGGGCGAAACCGCGCCGAGCCGGACATCGCTGGATGTGCTGCGCGAAAGGCTGGACAAAAATGTCGACGAATGCGGCAATCGCTCGGAATTTTTTCGGCTCAAGCGCGAACTGGTCGATGAAATCGAGCGGCGGATCTCGGTCGAGATCGACCCGTCAAAGCTTGCTGACCTGCGCGAGCTTTATCGTCGTTATTCGGCCAAGCTGCCATCGGAATGTCCCAAGCCGCAGCCCGAACCGCCGAAGGCTGGCCCCGTGGGACAGTTGCCTGCCGACGGGTCTCCGCTCGCAGCTGTCGCAGTCTTGCAGCAAGACCGCCGGGCGCGTCTCGCCAAAAGGGCCGCCATATTGGTGCAGGTCTATTATCTTGCCGCGCTGATTCCGCAGGCGGGAATTGGCGTGCGCCGCGATGGGGCGCCCGGCACAGCGCCCGAACGATTTGCCGGACAAACGCGGCACCGCGTCAACGGTCTTGGCATCAGCGCAGGTTTTCAAACCAAGCTTACACCCGAATTCGATCTGACCCTGGGGGGCAGTTATGCAAAGGGTGATGCGGAATCGGCGATCAATTCGCCCGCGACCAGCGCCGGGCAGCCAGTCGATACCGGAATCGTTTACGGGCGCCTTTCAAACGGATCATCGGGCATCATCGCGGGCTTTGGCGGCACGGGGGCTGCAACGGTTGACCTCGAAGAATGGGGCGTCAAAGCGCAGCTTGGCTGGACCATCCCCAGCTCGCCCGGCGCAGATTTTTCCGCGCGGCTCATCGCAGGCGTCGATTACACGCACAGCGTCCGCGACTATGACATGGCAATTGCATCCAGTGGCGTGTCGTCCGGATTTACCTTCAACTTCGCCCAGATGCGCATGCAGCGGCTGGAAGAGGACTATTTTGGCCTGGCGCTCGGCGGCGAGATTGGTTTCGAAATTTGCCCCGATGCCGACTTCAAGCTTCATGTAAGCGGCGGCCCTTATCGCGTCGATACCCGGTTCGTTGGCACCGAGCGCAACAGCGCGAATTTTGGCCCAGTGGGCAATCGCGATCTCACCCTGACCTTCCGCGAGCAAGACGATCGCTGGGGCGGACGGTTCAAGGGCGGCGCAGCCATCGACTATCATCTGAGCGATACGCTGAGCATAAGCGGCCGTCTGCGCTACGAATATCGTTCCGATGTCGGTGCGATCGAAAACCCCAACTCGGGCGATCAAGTGTTCTTCGATGGCCGGACCACCCGACTGACCACGCAGGATTGGCAGGCCTGGGATGCCGCCGTCGGCCTCAATCTGCGCTTCTGAAAAAGGGACTAGCCGATGCAAAAACTGGGCTTCATCATCGCTATGGCCACGCTCGCTGCCACCGCTGCAACATCCCCGGCGTCCGCGCAGGGGCAAACACGGACCCTTGAGGACCTGGTCGGCGAATATCGCGATCAATGCGGCAGAAATGGTTCAAAGGAGCGTCTGTTGTTGGCGTTTGATCGCGCCATTGCCGCCACCAAAAGCAAGAAACGGAAAATGCTGCTGATGCGGCGACGGGACTTGGTTGCCAATCCACCAGCGCCAGTTTGCCCGGATGATCCGGCGCTCACCGCCACTGCCCCGACAGCTGCCCCAGGGGCAACGGCATCGGATGGCACGCCGGCGGTCGAAGACGTGTGCCTGCGGCCTGCACCCAATCCCCGAGCGGGTGAATGCGAAAAGTTCAAATTGCTGCTGGGCCGCTGGTCCGGCGGGCGCTCAGGCAGCGTGATCGAAACGGTCCTGACGCCCGATGGAACCATCGTCGGAACCATCGTCCAGGTGGGAAAACAGGGCCGCGACAATGGCTATGAACCTGGCATGGTTGTGCTGCGCGGTTTCAGCCCGAAATTGTCGGGGGGCACCTGGATCGTCAACGCCAGCGGCGGGCATTCGCTGAATTTGAACGTCTATGATGGCGAGGTGCGGTCGACATGGACACCGGGCGGCATATTGGTCATTACCAAGGCCGACCCGAATATTTTGGGTTTCCCGTCCGGCGTGCAACTGCGGCTGGCGGGCGGAGAAAATTGGACCCGGATGTAGGGTGCCGCGGGGCCAGTGTGACCGTGCGGCGATCCTGAATAATTGCAGCGACGAAATCGGCACCGCCCAATAGCAGCGGCTCGTTGCCATGTTTTTGCGACATTTTGCCCCTAGCCCAAGGGAACCTCCCGCCTTGCCAAGGGTTTGGCCATGGACAGGGCGGGGCTTGGCGCAGCACAAGAGCGCCCGTCAAGAACAAAGGGCTCAACTCTCCCCATGGCTTTTCCGAACCGATCTCGCCGCATGATGCGGCTGCTGCTGTCTGCCACCGCGTTGGGATGCGCGCTGCCGGCCCATGCCGACATCGCCGCGCCCGCCGAGGCGCCGCCTGCCACGCAGCAGGAAACCGCGCCGACTGCCGAAGAAGAGCTCGACGATGACGACATTGTCGTCACCGCAGAACGCCTCTCGGGCCAGCTCGACACCGACGTGCCGGCCGAGATTGAACTCGATGAAGCCGCCATTGCCAGTTATGGCGCCACGTCGGTTGCCGATTTGCTCGCCGCGCTGTCACCCCAGACACGCTCGGGGCGTGGTCGCGGCGGCGGACAGCCGATCGTGTTGGTCAATGGCCGCCGCGTCTCGGGCTTTGGCGAAATTCGCAACATTCCGCCCGACGCCATCGCCAAGGTCGAGGTTTTCCCCGAAGAAGTCGCGCAGCAATATGGCTATTCGGCCGACGAGCGCGTCGTCAATTTCGTGCTCAAGCCCAATTTTCGCCAGCTCGCCATCGACCCCGAATATGGCCTCTATACCCAGGGCGGGCGGCAGCGGTTCGAGCTCGACAACAATTTCCTGACCATCGGCGAAAAGGGGCGGCTGAATGTCAACGCCACCTATGAAACCGAAAGCCTGCTGACCGAGGCGGAGCGCGACCTCACCCCGGTCAGCGGCAACGCCGCCGACACCGTCGCGCGCAGCCTGCTGCCCGCCTATGACCGCTACATCGGCGACGTCAGCTATGCCTATTCGCTCGACAAGCTGACCCAGCTAACGCTCACCGGCCGCTTTGAGCAGACCGATAATCTGAGCCTGCTCGGCCCAGGCGCGGGGGGTGTCGCCGATCCGCTCGAGCGCGACAGCCGCAACCGCACGCTGTCTGGCGGGGCGAGCGCCAACGGCCGGATTGGCAAATGGCGCTGGACATTGTCGGGCAATTACAGCGACGCGGACCAGCGCATCTTTACCGACCGGCTCGCGGGATCGCCCGACCGCTTTGATAGCAGTCAGCAGGCGTTTAATGGCAATGCCACCATGTCGGGCACGCTTACCGAGGGATGGGCCGGGCCGATCCAGACGACCTTCAGCGGCGATTACAACGGGCTGCGCTTTGACAGTCGCTCGGACCGCAGCGGCGTGGCGACCACGACCGATCTGGCGCGCGATGTGTTCGGTGCCAACAGCTTCATTTCACTACCGCTGCTCGACCCCGAATATGGCATTGCCAACATTGGCCGACTGTCGCTCAACGCCAGCTTTGGCCTGCGCGATGTGTCCGATTTCGGCGGGCTGCAAAGCTGGGGCGCCGGGCTCAACTGGTCGGTGGCTCGCAACCTGTCGTTTAACCTTGGCTATAACAGCGACGAGGCGGCGCCGGGGATCCAGCAGCTGGGTGCGGCCCCGCTGGTCACGCCGCAGGTCGCCTATTTCGATTTTGCCCGTGGTGAAACCGTGTTCATCGAAACCCTGTCGGGCGGCAACCCGCTGCTGAACGCCGAACAGCGCCGCGACCTGCGCTTTGGCATGAACTGGCAGGTGATCGACGATCTGGGCCTGTCGGTGCAGGTCAACCGCAACCGCAGCAACGACACCACCAACGCCTTCCCGATCCTGACACCAGAGATAGAGGCCGCCTTCCCCGACCGCGTCACGCGCGATGCGTCGGGCCAGCTGGTGCGGCTCGACCTGCGCCCCGTTAACTATGACCGCACCGAAACCACGCAGCTGCGCTGGGGCATCAATTTCGGGCGCAGCTTTGGCCAGCCGCAGCGCGGACCGGGCGCGCAGGGTGGCCCGCCGGGTGCAGGGCAACGCCCCGCTGGTGGCCCACCGCCGGGAGCGGGGCGCGGCGGCGGTGGCGGCGGCTTTGGCCGGATGATGGGCGGTCCCGGTGGGGGGCGCTGGCAATTGTCGCTCTATCACACCGTCAAATTCGACGACACCATCCTGATCCGCCCCGGCGTACCCGAACTGGATTTGCTGGATGGTTCGGCGGTGGGTGAAGGCGGCGGCGCGGCGCGCCACGCGCTCGAACTCGACGGCGGTATCTTCAACAATGGACTGGGCATGCGCTTTTCGGGCCGCTTCGACAGCGGCAGCCGCGTCGATGGCGGACTGACGGGCAGCGACCTCGAATTTGGCGACCTCGCCACTTTCAACCTGCGCGCCTTTGCCGATTTCGGCAGCCGCCCCGGCATCATGAAGGTCGCTCCCTGGCTCAAGGGCTTTCGGCTCGCGCTCACGGTCGACAATATCTTTGATGCGCAGCGGCGGATTACCGACAACAGCGGAACGGTGCCGCTGCGCTATCAGCCGGGCTATATTGACCCGCAGGGCCGTTACGTGGAAATCAGTCTGCGCAAGGCGTTTTGATTTTCTCCCCCATCGTGACCCAACCCCCTCGTCATGCTGAACTTGTTTCAGCATAACGAAACGATGTCGCTTGTTATGCTGAAACAAGTTCAGCATGACGCGGGTTGGGTTTTGGGAGTTTGAACATGCGCGCAATTGCACTTTTCACCGCACTATCCCTCCTCACCACCCCACTCGCTGGGCAAACCCCGCCCAAAGACCAGGGCGACCGCTATTCGGGCGCGCCGCACGCCAGCCGCTCCTCGGTGCTGGGGCAAAATGGCATGGTCGCGACCAGCCACCCGCTCGCGACGCAAATCGCGCTCGACGTGCTGAAAGACGGCGGCAGCGCGGTTGATGCGGCGATTGCCGGCAATGCCGCGCTGGGGCTGCTCGAACCCACCGGCAACGGGATCGGCGGCGATTTGTTCGCCATCGTCTGGGACCCCAAAACCGGCAAACTCCACGGCCTCAACGCCTCGGGCCGCTCGCCCAGGGGGATGACGGCGGACCAGTTCCGCACATGGGTTTCCACCAAACCGCTCTCGCGCCGCGACACGGCGGGCACCATCCCCGATTGGGGCGCAGCGTCGGTCACAGTCCCCGGCGCGGTCGACGGCTGGTTCGAATTGCACGCGAAATTCGGCACGCTGCCGATGACGCGCATCCTGGCGCCCACCATCGCCTATGCCGAAAATGGAGCGCCGGTGCCCGAACTGATCGCCCGCTACTGGGCCACCAACACGGCGGGGTTCGAAGGCTTGTTCAAGGAAGGCGCGATCGAAGAAATCGACAATATGCGCCGCGTTTTCCTGCCCGGCGGCAAGGCTCCGGCGGAGGGCGAGATTTTCAAAAACCCCGACCTCGCGCGTACGCTGGCGACCATCGCCAAGGATGGCCGCGACGCCTTTTACAAAGGCACGCTGGCGCAGGCGATGGACGGCTATTTCCAGCGGATTGGCGCGCCGCACCGCCTCGCCGACTTTGCCGCGCACAAAAGCGAATGGGTCGACCCCGTCTCGACCAACTATCGCGGCTATGATGTGTGGGAATTGCCGCCCAATGGACAGGGCGTCGCCGCGCTCCAGATGCTCAACATCCTCGAAGGATTTGACCTGAAAGCCATGGGGCGCGGTTCGCCCGATTTCTGGCATGTGTTCGTCGAGGCGAAAAAGGCCGCCTATGCCGACCGCGCGCGCTTCTATGCCGACCCCGCCTTCGCCAAGATCCCGCTCGCCGAGCTCTTGAGCAAAGACCGCGCCGCGCGCCAGCGCGCGATGATCGATATGGCCAAGGCGGCGCAGACCGATCTGCCCGGCTTGCCCATCGACAGCGCGGCCAAGGACACCATCTACATGACCGTCGCCGACAAAAACGGCATGATGGTCAGCCTGATCCAGTCCAACTATCGCGGCATGGGCTCGGGCCTGATCCCCGATGACGGCAAGGGCGCAACCTTGGGCTTTATGTTCCAGGATCGCGGCGCGCAATTCACGCTCGAACGCGGCCACGCCAACGAATGGGCTCCCGGCAAGCGCCCCTTCCACACCATCATCCCCGCCTTCCTGACCAAGGATGGCAAACCGCTGATGTCCTTCGGCCTGATGGGCGGCGGCATGCAGCCGCAGGGCCACGCCCAGATCGTCGTCAACATGGTCGATTTCGGTATGACGGTGCAGGCGGCCGGCGACGCCGCGCGCTTCCACCACGACGGCTCGACCGATCCCGAAGGTGGCAAACCGATGACCGACGGCGGCGTGCTGGAACTCGAAAGCGGCGTGCCCACGGCAATCGCCGACGAACTCAAACGGCGCGGTCATAATGTGAAATACGCCGTCGGCCCCTATGGCGGCTATCAGGCCATCTGGCGCGACCCCGTGACCGGCGTCTATTGGGGCGCGAGCGAGTTCCGCAAGGACGGGCAAGCGGCGGGGTATTGAGGGGCGCGAGGGCAAGTCCCACGTTGCCTTTCGGCGTCCGCGTTCCCCTCAATCTCGAAAAGAGCAGTCTGTCGGCTTACGACCCCATTGCGGACGTCCACGCCTCAGCTTAATCTCGTCAGGTGAGCAATAAACCGCCGAAAACTCCGCAGGAAAAGAAAGCGCTTAGCTTAGCCCGTGACCGCGCGGGATATTTCTTCGGGAACAACAAAGCAGCACGAAAGGCGGTGCCGCTCAGGAAGGCGCTTGAGATCCGTCGGACCCGACATAAGAACAATCAAGCGTTGTCTCAGATCGACAGCGCAGAAGAGGCTATCGCAGATCTTAACGAAAGTTCCGCGCGGCACGATGTTGCGCGTAAAGGCGGTTGGAAGAAGGCTCCAAGCGAGCCATTGGGTGTTTGCGTGGTCAGGGGTCTAGAAAATCGAGCACAGCGCAAGGGACGTAAGGCGCGTGCCCGAATGGAGCAATCAGACGACAGCTAGCCACCCAGTTCTCGCCATAAGCATTAGACGCCGAGACGCTGCATAGCTGCCGTTCGTTTGGCGCGGCTCGCGCGTTCGCTTGCTACAGCCGCCTAATCAGCAAATTCCTTATCTCGCTCATATCCTCCATCGCGAAGCGCACGCCTTCGCGGCCCAGCCCTGAATCCTTGACCCCGCCATAGGGCATATTGTCGACGCGGAAGCTCGACACGTCGTTCACGCACACGCCGCCGACGTCGAGGTGATCCCACGCCGCCAGCACCTTGTGGATGTCGCGCGTGAACAGCCCGGCTTGCAGGCCGAATTTGCTGTCATTGACCTCGGCGAGCGCGGCGTCCCAGTCGGTGAAGCTGGACAATATGGCGAGCGGCCCGAACGCTTCCTCGCGGTACGCATCGGCGCTGCGATCGACATTTTCCAGCAAAGTCGCCTCCAGCATATTGCCGTCGCACCCGCCGCCGCACAGCAGCCGCGCACCGCCCGCGATCGCGCTGTCGATCCACCCTTTCAGCCGCGCGGCTTCCTTCGCGGAAATCATCGGGCCGATAAAGGTCTTGCGGTCCTTGGGGTCGCCCGCAATCAGCGTCTTGGCGCGCGCGACCAGCATGTCGCGGAACTGGTCATAGATGCTCGCGTGGATGATGATCCGCTGCACGCCGATGCACGACTGCCCCGACTGATAGAAGGCGCCGAAAATGATGCGCTCCAGCGCATGATCCAGATCGGCATCGGCATCGACCACCACGGCCGCATTGCCGCCGAGTTCGAGCACGACCTTTTTCTTGCCCGCCTTGGCTTTCAAATCCCAGCCGACGCCCGGCGAACCGGTGAACGACAGCAGTTTCAGCCGGTCATCGGTCGTGAACAGGTCGGCTCCGTCGCGGCTCGCGGGCAGGATGCTGAACGCCCCCTCGGGCAGGTCGGTTTCGGCCAGCACCTCGCCCATGATGATCGCGCCCAGCGGCGTGAGCGACGCGGGCTTCATCACAAAGGAACAGCCCACCGCAATTGCCGGCGCGATCTTGTGCGCCGCCAGGTTTAGCGGAAAATTGAACGGCGAAATGAAACTGCATGGCCCGATCGGCACGCGCTTCCACATCCCCAAATAGCCCTTGGCGCGCGGCGAAATGTCGAGCGGCTGGACCTCGCCATAATTGCGCGTCGCTTCCTCGGCGGCGATGCGAAATGTGTCGATCAGCCGCGTCACCTCGCCCTCGGCATCGGCAATCGGCTTGCCCGCCTCGACGCACAGCGCATAGGCCAGCTCGTCAAACCGCTCGCGGAAGCGCTTGACGCAATGGTCAAGCACCGCCTGCCGCTCATAGCTGGCCATCCGCGCCATCGGCTCCGCCGCGCGCACTGCGCCGGCAATCGCCGCATCGATCACATCGGGCGTGGCGAGCGCCGTGCGAAACGCGACCTCGCCGGTGAACTTGTCGGTCACGGCCAGATCGGTGTTCGGCTGCGCTGCCTTGTTGTTGAGGTAAAGGGGGTAAGTGGGGTTAAGTTTCATGATCTACTCCCCCCTCCCCTTTAGGGGAGGGGCCGGGGGTGGGGACTGTCGGGATGGCGCAAGGCTGACAGCCCCCACCCCAACCCCTCCCCTAAAGGGGAGGGGCTATAGAGCTCACATCTCCTTCGATATCCGCTTGATATCGATGTTCAAAATCTGGTCATTCTCGCTGTAATCGACCGGGCAGTCGATCAAATGCACCCCCGGCGTATCGCGGCAATGGGCGAGCAGTTCCTGCAAATGCGCACTGCTTTCCACCCGGTGCCCGTGTGCACCATAGCTTTCGGCATATTTGACGAAATCGGGGTTGTTATAGGTGAGGCCGAAATCGACAAAGCCCATGTTGGCTTGCTTCCAGCGGATCATGCCATAGGCGCTGTCGTTCAAAATCACCACGGTCAGGTTCAGCCCCAGCCGCACCGCGGTCTCCATTTCCTGGCTGTTCATCATGAACCCGCCGTCGCCGCACACCGCCATCACCTTGCGGTCGGGATAGAGCATTGCCGACATCATCGCCGATGGCAGCCCCGCGCCCATCGTCGCCAGCGCATTGTCGAGCAGCACGGTATTGGGGCGATAGGCGGTGTAGCCGCGCGCAAACCAGATTTTGTAAACGCCATTATCCAGGCAGATGATGCCATCGTCGGGCATCGCGTCGCGGATCGATTGCACCAGATGCGGCGGGAATATCGGGAAGCGTGCATCGGCGGCGAGCGGCGCGGTATGATCCACCTCGCCCTGGCGAAAGCGCAGCAGGTCGGCGCATTTCCATGTACCGCTGGGGACGATGTCTTCCTTCATCTGCCAGATGGCATTGGCGATGTCGCCGATCACCTCGACATGCGGGAAGTAAACCGGATCAACCTCGGCGGTCTTGGTCGACACATGGATCACCGTCGGCCCGCCTTCGCGCATGAAGAAGGGCGGCTTTTCAATGACGTCATGGCCGATGTTGACAATGCAATCCGACGCCTCAACCGCGCGGTGGACAAAATCGCCCGCCGACAGCGCGGCACAGCCCAGAAACTTCGGGTGGCGCTCGTCGATCACGCCCTTACCCAGCTGCGTCGTCAGGAACGGGATGCCGGTCTTTTCGATGAACTGGAGCAGCATGCGGCTGGTCATCGTCCGGTTCGCGCCCGCGCCGATCACCAGCACCGGCGATTTGGCGCCCTCCAGCAATTTCACCGCCTCGCGGATGGATTTTGCGTCCGCGTTCGGACGGCGCGAATGGCTGCGGTGCAGCGGTACGCTGTCGGTATATTCGTCGGCAATATCCTCGGGCAGCTCGATATGCACCGCGCCGGGCTTTTCCTCTTCGGCGATGCGGAACGCCTCGCGCACGCGGCTCGGGATATTGTCGGCGCTGTGCATCTGGTGGGTGAATTTGGTGATGGGCGTCATCATCGCGCAGACGTCCAAAATCTGGAACCGGCCCTGCTTCGACTTTTTGATCGGCTTTTGCCCGGTGATCATCATCATCGGCATGCCGCCCAACTGCGCATAGGCGGCAGCGGTGACGAAGTTGGTCGCGCCGGGGCCCAGCGTGGCGATACACACGCCGGTCTTGCCCGTATGGCGGCCATAGGTCGCGGCCATAAAGCCTGCGCCCTGCTCGTGGCGGGTCAGAATCAGTCTGATTTTCTTGGATCGCGACAGGCTGTCCAGAAAGTCGAGATTTTCTTCGCCTGGAACGCCGAAAATATATTCGCAGCCTTCTTCTTCCAGGCATTGGACGAACAGGTCGGATGCTTTGGTTTTGCCGCTCTTGTCGGACATATCTGCATGGCCCCCATCGCTTCGCGCGCCCGGTGCGGGCGGCGCGCATAACCCTCGCTGGCGACCCTCAGCATAAATGCCGGGCCGGTCCCGTCACCAAAAAGGCGCGAGTCCCTGTGCCTGACGGGCGGGAATGTAACGAGGGCTTGGGGGCTTGTCACCCGCCGCAATTGCCGCTGCTTGCTGCGGCCATCGGGCGGAACGGCACCTGAGCCGTCCCGCCCGAACCAGCGCTTACTGGTCGCGCATCGCCACTTGCGGCGCGTCGACGTCAACCGCCTTGCTGACCAGCACGTTCACCGACACGCGGCGGTTCTGGGCGCGGCCTTCGGCCGTCGTATTGTCGGCGGCCGGGTCCGATTCGGCCATGCCGGCGGGCGTCAGCACGCGATAGGGAGCCCAGCGGCACGCCTGCTGCAGATAGTTGATGACGCTGCTCGCGCGCTTTTCGCTCAGCGTCTGGTTATATTCCTCGTTCCCGACATCGTCGGTGTAGCCGAGTACCAGCATCAGCGAATTGTCGGTCGCACTGGCTTCGGTCGCGGTGGCGCACAGTTCGGACTTCGCCTGCGGCGTCAGCTGCCATTTGCCGGTGTCGAAATAGACGTTGGTGGTGCGCTTGATATTGTATTTGTCGATGTCGCTGACGCGGCTGCGCAGCGCCTCGGTGGCGGCCTCGTTGCGCGCAAACCGCTGGTCGGTGCCATTGTGGATCATCGTTGCGGTCTTGAAATCACTGTTGCGGAACGTGATCTGGCTGGCGATCAGGCCGCTTTCGGCCGACTGCAGCGTCTTCACGGTGACGGGCAGGCCATTGAGCAGCGCTTCGCTGCCGCGCTGGCTCTTGCCGCTGAACAGCCCGCCGCCAGCGCGAATACGCGTCGCGTCGGTAATGGTCACGACCGTGCTCGATCCATCGGCGGCAACAATTTTCAGCCGGTCATCGTCGCGCGCGGAAATAATGCCCTTGATTTCGGGGCCCTTGGCCATGCCAACCCCGGTTACGACGATGTTGGCATCGCCAGTGCTCGACTGCGCCGTCGCCGCGACGGGCGCGGTCGCGGCCAGCAAAATGGCCAGTGTGGAGACCCCTGTTCTCGTTGAAACGCGCATGCTTATTCTCCTCCATTCGGTCCCGATCTGGGACAAATAATGGTATCAACCTCTGCGCTGCGCTAACGGTTGCAGCGGAATGCTGCCGCGACAGGCCATAAGAGCCATTTGCACGGCGAACCGAGCAACCCGACGCTATCAGGCGTTAAGATTCGGTTTTCGGCGGTGGGGTGGAGGAATTTGGGGGTGGGCGGTTATCGCCGGTTCTACCGGTGGCAGCGCCGTCGGAAAATTTCAATCTGTGCCCCGACGAAAGTCGAGGTCCAGCGAGCGTCCATGGACCCCGGCGTTCGCCGGGGCACGGCAAAATTTGGCAACTGGCGCCGACGCTCTAATCAACGTCGAACAGTCCCGCCAATTGCTCCACCATCGTCCCGCCCAATTGCTCGGCATCCATGATCGTCACGGCGCGGCTGTAATAGCGCGTCACATCGTGGCCGATACCGATGGCACACAGTTCGACCGGTGATCGTTTCTCGATCCAGTCGATCACCTGGCGCAGATGCTGGTCGAGGTAAGCGCCATGATTGACCGACAGCGTGCTGTCATCCACCGGCGCGCCGTCCGAAATCACCATCAGGATGCGGCGGTCCTCGGATCGCGCAAGCAACCGCGCATGCGCCCACATCAGCGCCTCGCCGTCGATATTTTCTTTCAGCAACCCTTCGCGCATCATCAGACCCAACGACTTGCGCGCCCGGCGATAGGGCTCGTCGGCGGGCTTGTAGATGATATGGCGCAGATCGTTCAAACGCCCCGGGTGCGCGGGGCGGCCAGCGGCCAGCCAATCCTCGCGGCTCTGCCCGCCCTTCCACGTGCGCGTCGTAAAGCCCAAAATCTCGGTCTTCACGCCGCAGCGCTCCAGCGTGCGCGCCATAATATCGGCCGAAATCGCCGCAATGCTGATCGGCCGCCCGCGCATTGATCCCGAATTGTCGATCAGCAAGGTGACGACTGTATCGCGGAAATCGGTGTCGCGCTCGATCTTGTACGACAGCGACTGGCCGGGCGCGACAATGATGCGCGCCAGCCGCGCGGCGTCGAGCAAGCCCTCTTCCTGGTCAAAATCCCACGCGCGGTTCTGCTGCGCCATCAGGCGGCGTTGCAAGCGGTTGGCCAGCTTCGTCACGGCGCTTTGCAGATGCGCCATCTGCTGGTCGAGGAAACCGCGTAAACGGGCGAGCTCGTCGGCGTCGCACAGCTCGGTCGCCAGCACCACCTCGTCATGTTTGTCGGTGAAGCGCTTGTAGTTAAAGTCGGGAATGTCGGCGGGCAGGCGGTTGGGGCGCACCGGCATCATGCCGTCATCGCCATCCTCCGCCATGTCGCTTTCGCCTTCGCTCTCCATCTCGTCCAGACTGGGGTCGCTGTCGCCATCGTCGGCCTCGTCGCCGGTCATTTCGGCGCGCGCCTCGACATCGCCATCGCCGCCGCTTTCGTCGCCTTCTTCCTGCTCCTGCGGTTCGTCCTGCGGTTGGTCTTCCTCGTCGGCGCCCTCATCCTCGCTGGCGCTCTCCAGCGGGTCATCGGCCTTGATCAGGTCCAGATGTTCCAGCGCGACCCGCGACGCCGCCGCAAAAGCCTTCTGGTCGTCGATCAGCAGGCCCAGCGCCTCGAAATCCGCGCCCGCTCCGTCGCGAATCCAGTCGGACAGAAAGGCAAGGCCTTCGTCGGTGTTCGCTGGCGGGGCGTCGCCCGTCAGCACCTGGCGCAGCATCAGTTCGATGGCGGTCGACACCGGCACATCTTCGCGGCTGCGCGCCCGCGCAATCGGGTCGCTGCGCATCCGCATGGCCAGGCTGGCCGACAGATTGGCGCGCATCCCCGCCATCGACCTTGCGCCCAGTGCTTCCACCCGCGCCCGCTCCATCGCGTCGAACGCAGCGGCGGCGATGGGCTCAGATGGCCGCGCCGCGCCATGCACGGCGGCATTATGGTGCTTCAGCTTCAGCGCCGACCCGTCGGCAAAGCCGCGCGCCTCGGCCACCTGCTCGGCGGGCAATGCGCGCGACGGGGTGGGCACCTTGATCGCTTTGCCGACGACTGTGGGCGCATCGGCGGTAAAGCCGACCTCAACCTCGGCATCGCGCGTCACCGCGCGCGCGACGCCGGACAATGCGGCCTTGAAATCATCGAGAGGCGAAGGGGCGGACATATCGCAGCCCTAACGCGGCTCAGGCGGCGAGGGAAGGGGCGGCTTGTCCAATGCTGGCGGTCGCGGCTGTGGGTGCGGGCACTGGCCAATCGATGATTTGCCCCGGCAAGGCCAGACGCCATGGGGCGGGCCCCGCCGCGATCCAATACCAGCGCCCTACACGGAGCGCGACGAACCGACCCAGCTCCGCCATGCCAAGCCGCCGGTGCGCGGCGAGCGAAGTCAGATTATAGTCGGCAATGCTGCTCGCGCTCCACTCCAGTCCGCGCGTGTTCATCCATGCGCCGACACCCGCCCACAGCGCCGCAAAGGCGCGGCCCCGCCGGTGATCGGGGTGCACCCACATGCCGGTATCCCAGCCGCAGCCCGCTGGGGGTTGAAAACGCAGCGGCAATTCGCCCTCTGTGCACGGCCCGGCGCTGACCCAAATGACGCCCGCAAGCTGATCGGTGGCGGTAAAGGCGCCAAGGCAACGCATGCCCTGTGCAAAGCGCGCGGCTTGCTGCGCAACGCCAATATCGATCGGCCGCTGCGCCAGCGCTTTTGCATCCAGCTCGATGACGGAAAAGCCGCGCGGCATGGCCGGCAGCGCATGGCGCGGCACCGCCACCACATGCGCGCGCTGCCACGCTACCAGCCGCAGCCGCACCGCCAGCCGTGCCACCGCATAGGAAGCGACGCCGACGAGGCCGAGCAACTTGATGGTGGTTAGCGCGGATGGCATCGCGACATCCTAGCGCTGGTCGCTAAACACTTCGTTGCCTTGCGCTTATTGGGGCAGCGCACATGCCTTGGCGTGATCGGAATTGGGCCCATTGGGGTCATCGACCAGCCGGAACACATGCGCCTGGCCCGGCACCCGCAGTCGTTCTGGGCGTGAGCGGGCGCCCTTAACGACGGCAATGAAATCGCGGCACGCCGCTGCGCTCCGCAGATAATTGCTGTGTCCCGATGCGCCGCGCGTCACATCGGTGGTGTCGATCACCAGCAGCCCCGCGCTGCCCGGCCGATCCAGCGTGCCGCCGGTGCCCGGGTAGCAGCGCGGCTCTTCACCCGGCAGACGCAGCGCCTGCGGGTCATCGGGGTTAAAGCAATAGGGCGACCCCAGCCGCGGATAGCCATGCACCTGCCGTGACAGCGCCAGCGCGCGGTCGTGCGATGATACATAGATATGGATCCGCCGCTCCCGCAAAATCTTCGCCTCGGTCAGCAACTTGTTCGCGACCTCGCGCTCGAAATCTTCGCGGTCGATGTCGGGCGACGCCAGGATGATGTTGCTGATGTTGCGCGCATCGCGCTCGCTGGTGCTGTCATCGACATATTCGATCGCGGGCAACACCAACCGCGCCCCCAGCGAATGCGACACGATGATGATTTCGCGCGCCCAAGGCTGTTCGGCCAGATCTTTCAGGAAAGCGCGGAAATTGCGCTGGTCCCAATACATGTTGGTTTCGTCGGTCGCATAGCCGACCGTGGTGCCCTGCGATGGCCAGGTCCAGGCGATGACGGGCCCGTCGAACTCCGTCATGCGCGCGATTTGCGCCGTGTCACGGGCGATGCTGGGAAAACGCTCGCGATAGCCATGGACATAAACCAGCACGCGGCCCTCGGCGCGCGCGCTGGCGGCCGCAAGCTCCTGCCACCACTGCGATCCGGCCATGAACGCCAGCGGCACCGGCTTGCCCGCGTCAAACTTCCGCTGCTCGGCAAAGCGGCCCATCCGTACCGCGTCGCCGCGATGGTGCAGCAACTTGATGTCCGCCGCGCGGCAATCGGGCAGGCGACTGGTCGCAAAGAACAGTGGTAAGGCGTTGGCGTCGGGCGCTTGGTCCAGCCCCGTCGGCATGCAGCGCGGATCGGCGACATAGCGGCCGTGCGGCACCGGCCCATATTGTACGGCGCAGGCCGAAAGCGTCAGCGCCGCCAGTGCCGTCGCGGCGGCGCGCGCGCGCATCATTTCGATACGACGCTCTCGGGCAAATCCTCGCCGAACACGCGCTGATAATATTCGGCGACCAGCATGCGTTCGGCCTCGTCGCACTTGTTCAGGAACGACAGGCGAAAGGCAAAACCGATGCTACCGAAAATCGCCGTATTCTGGGCCCAGCTGATCACTGTGCGCGGCGACATGACGGTCGAGATATCGCCATTGATGAACCCCTGGCGCGTCAGATCGGCAACTTTCACCATATTGGCAACCACTTCGGCACTCGCGCCGGTCGCTTTGTTCATGATAATCTCGGCTTCAACCGCGGCGGGCAGATAGTTCAGCGTGACGACGATGTTCCAGCGGTCCATCTGCCCCTGGTTGATCTGTTGCGTGCCATGATACAGCCCGCTGGTATCGCCCAGCCCCACCGTGTTTGCGGTGGCGAACAGGCGGAACCAGGGGTTGGGCCGGATCACGCGGTTCTGGTCGAGCAGGGTCAGCTTGCCCTCGGCCTCCAGCACACGCTGGATGACGAACATCACGTCGGGGCGCCCCGCGTCATATTCGTCGAATACCAAGGCGGTCGGCGTTTGCAGCGCCCAGGGCAGCAATCCTTCCCGAAATTCGGTAACTTGCTGGCCATCTTTCAGAACGATTGCGTCGCGGCCAACCAGGTCAATACGGCTGATATGCGCGTCCAGATTGACGCGAATGCACGGCCAATTCAGTCGCGCCGCCACCTGTTCGATGTGCGTCGATTTGCCGGTGCCGTGATAGCCCTGCACCATGACCCGGCGATTATGCTTGAACCCGGCGAGGATGGCGAGCGTGGTGTCGCCGTCGAACACATAGGCATCATCGCGGTCTGGCACGCGCGCGTCGGCCTCGCTGAACGCCGGGACCATCATGTCGACATCCACCCCGAACAGCTCGCGCGCGCTCACCTCGATATCGGGAGCAGGAAGCAGGGTGGAGCCGCCGGGCACGGCCTGCGCGTTGGGAATGTCGGTCATGGCAGATCTTTATGTTGCTTCAAGACGCTTGCGCAAAGCAGCCCGCGAGAGTCGCGTCAATGGCCTAGGTCACCGTGCCACCAATCAATTTGCTTCAAGCGCCGCCTCTTCCGCGACCAGCCCGCGTTCCACCGCCGCCGCCAGCCGCGCCCGATGCCGCCATTCCTCCCGGTTGGCATTGATGCGGTACAGCGAACTCAAATATTCGCGGTCAGCGGCCGTCAGCCCGGCCAGCGTGCGGTTGGCCGGACTTTCAAACAGCGACAAAATGCTCTCGCTTCCCGTCAGTTGGCCTTGGCGCCCGCCCATTGGCACGCCGGTCAGCGCCAACATGGCAACATGGTCGGCCAGCGCATCGAGGCTGACCCCCGCCGCGCGATCGACGTCGATGATCACCAGCATGCTATGCATGCCCGCCGCCACCGGCGACTTGATCAGACTTGCCCCTTCGGCGCTCAGCAAATTGGCATTGAGCACGCCCCCCGCTGCCCCGCCCAGTTGCACCGGCGTCTCGCCGCCCGCCACCGCGCCCTTCGGCGGTCCCAGTTCGGCGCGCGGCACCCAGCGTACTGCGCCGCTGCCGCCCAGGAATTCGGCCTTCGCGTCATAAACCACATCGGTCAGGATGCGCGGACGCTTGCGATAGAGCAGCTTGGCCAGCCCTGGACCGTCGCCCGTCCAGGCGACCACAACATTGCTGTCGCAGTCCGCTTTGCCCACCGGCGCGCCCGCTTCGCCCGCGACTTTGGCGACCCGCTCGGCGAAGCGGTCCTTCGCCTCCTTGTCGTCAATTCCCGTCTGGAACAGGCACAGCGGCTGCTGCCAGCGTGGCAGAAAGCCCTCTAACCGCGCGCGGCTGAACATCCGGCGATAGACATGCGCGCGCTTGCGCCCGGCTTCCACGACAATCTCGGCCTTATTTGCATCTTCAGCAACGGCGATGTCCGGTGTCTGGGCTGTCGCGGCGGCGGCGAGCGTCAGCGGGGCGAGCAAGAGAGGGAGGGGCTCAAGCATAGCCACGAAGCTAACACGAATGCCTATGCTTTCAAACGATTATAGGCTGCAATCACCGACTGCAATTTGGCCTCGTGCCGCCGGTCACCGCCATTGCGGTCGGGATGGTACATCCGCACCAAACGTGAGTAGGCCATGCGGATCGAACGCCGGTCGGCCCCCATTTCCAACTCCAGCGTGGTGAAGGCGCGGCGCACCTCCGGGTCAATCCCGCGCGCCCGGTCCTTCGCCTCGCTCCGCGCTTCGTCCATGCGCTGCCGGAACCGCGCGCCGATCGCGTCAATGGGGTCCTTGAAATCGGCCCAGCGGGGGGGCAGGTCGGCGCTGCCCGCCGCGCGGAACGTCCGGCTTTCGCTTTCCCATCCGTGCATCGGCGACTGCGCGGCATAAATTTGCTCGGCGCTCATGCCCGCGAAATAATCATAGCTCGCGTTAAATTCGCGCACATGCTCCAGGCACAGCCAGCGCCACGGCTGCGGCCCGTCCAGGCTGGGCCGATGCGACAATGGCGCGCGAAATTCGCCGGGGTGCGGGCAACCGGCGATGGCACACCGCTCGTCGCGGGGGATACGGCCATGCAAGCGCGATGGATCAGTGGAACGCGCCATAGCTTCCCAAACCGTCTGTCCTGAGCCTGCCTAAGGACTGTTCTTTTCTTCACGGCTCCAGAAGGAAGAACGGCCCTTCGACAAGCTCGGGGCAATCGGATATGGATTTAGATATGCACAAAGGTCCAGCCCAGCAAGAGATGGAAGCGCGCCTCGCCGCCGCTTTCCCCGGTGCCGTCATCACCTTGACCAACGACAGCGCCAAACATCATGGCCACAGCGGTGACGATGGATCGGGCGAATCGCATTTCAGCCTGCACATCGTCTGGGCGGGCTTTGCCGGGCTCAACAGGGTTCAGCGCCAACGCGCGGTCAACGTGGCGCTGGGCGACATGCCCGGGAACCGGGTCCATGCGCTGGCGTTGAAGGTCGAAACGCCTGAGGAGGTTAAATGACGCCGCAAAAAGTCAATCTCGCCGAAGCCTTCAGCCGCTTCTCCGATCATTGGAACCCGCGCATCGGCGGCGAGGTCAACGACACGCACATTCGCCTCGTCAAATTTGCCGGCAAGTTCGACTGGCACCAGCATGAGGCAGAGGACGAGATGTTTCTGGTGATCGCGGGCACCATGCGCATGGGCCTGCGCACTGGCGACATCGATGTTCATGCCGGCGAATATCTGATTGTGCCAAAGGGCACCGAACATTGCCCCGAAGCCGTTGGCGGCGAATGTCACGTCATGCTGATCGAACCCGCCGCCACGCGCAACACCGGCAATGTCGTCACCGAAAAGACGAAATTTGAGCTCGCGCGGCTATGACCGACCTTATCACCATCACCCCCACCAGCCACGACCTTGGCATGTTCAAGGTCCGCCGCACGCTGCCCAGCAAGCCGCGCACCATGGTCGGTCCCTTCATTTTCGTTGACCAGTTCGGCCCCGCGCATTTTGACGTGGGCGCGGGCATGGACGTGCGCCCGCACCCGCACATCAACCTCGCCACCGTCACCTATTTGTTCGAAGGCGCGATCGACCACCGCGACAGTCTTGGCACCTATGCCACCATCCGTCCCGGCGCGCTCAACCTGATGACGGCCGGCAAGGGGATTGTGCACTCAGAGCGCACCCCCGCCGAAGAACGCGCCAGCGGCTCGCCCATCAGCGGGATGCAAACCTGGCTCGCGCTGCCCGATGGCAAGGAAGAAATCGACCCCGCCTTCGAACATGTCGCTGCGCCCGACCTGCCGGTGATCGAAGGCGATGGGGTGCGCGCAACGATCATCATGGGGTCGCTGTGGGGTCAAACCGCGCCGACGACGCAGCACGCCGCGACCATCTATGCCGACATCGCGATGACGGCGGGCAGCCGCATCCCCATCGCCGCCGAAGCCGACGAGCGCGCCATCCTCGTCGCCATCGGCGACGCGAGCCTCGACGGCCAGCCGCTCGAACGCCACGCGCTCCACATCCTCGCCCCCGGCGTCCCCATGACGCTGACCGCCACCACCGATGCCCGCGTGATGCTGCTGGGCGGCGAAGCGTTCAGCACCAAACGTCACGTCTGGTGGAACTTCGTCAGCAGCGACCGCGAGCGGATCAACCAGGCGAAACACGACTGGAAAGAAGGCCGCTTCCCCAAAGTGCCGGGGGACGAGGTGGAATGGATTCCGATTCCCGAGGTACCGCTGACGCGGAGTGAGTGAAGCCTCCCCTTTCTGAATAGGATTTACACTGGCCAATCCTGCACGATAGCTTTTCTCCACTTAGGTAAGGACATTCACCATGCCCATCACCACGCCATCACTATCGTGCAATCACGACCACCCAACGCGCCGTGCGCTGATTGGCAGCCTTGGTGCCACAGCCATCGCCGCGCCTGCGTTGCTCCACGCGCAGCAGCCGACGCCTATGCTTACCCGGCGCGGCACGCCGCAGTTGACGCTCGGCCCCATGTATCCGCTGACCCGCCCGGTCGAGGAGGATCCCGACCTTACCCGCCTGTTCGGCCAGCCGCGCGCTGCTTTGGGACAGGTGATTGAAATCAGCGGGCGAATCCTGACCGAGGCCGGCGAGCCGGTGCCGCACGGGCTGATCGACCTGTGGCAAACCAATGCGGCGGGGCGCTACAGCCATCCCGCCGACACCAGCGGCCAGCCGCACGACCCCGGCTTTCAATATGCCGCGCTGCTGCGCGCCGACGATCAAGGCCGCTATCATTTCCGCAGCGTGCTGCCCGCGCCCTATGAAATCCGCCAGCGCCACATCCATTTCGACGTGCGCGGGCGCAACCGGCGGCTGATGACCCAGCTGTTCTTCCCCGGCGAGCCCAATGACCGCGACAATCTCTATGCCGGGCTGCGCGATGCGGCTTTGCAAGAAGCAGTGACCGCTAAGCGCATCGGGGAACGCGATGGTGCGTGGCTGTTCAACTGGGATATCAAGTTGGCGGGGGAGTGATTAGCGCCGGGGGCTAGTCTTGCTCCGCCGCCAATTGCCCGTCCAGCCAATCGGCGTCCAAGTCGAGCCGCTTCGCAATCGGCGTCCCCGGCGCGACGACGCGCCAGAAGGGCACGACGCTATCGGCGCTTGCGCCCTCGGCCATCTGCTTCAGGCTTACCTCGGCGACCGAGCGGATGAAGATGGCGGTCGACACAGGGCACGTGGCGTCGGCCTTGTTGCGCTTGGCCAGATCGCGGCGCATCTGCTCGACGCTGCGCCGCGCGCCCGGCGGCAGCTTGCGGATATAGGCCGCCACAATCTCCGGCGTGGCAACATAAAGGATGCTGCCTTGCGGGATACCTGCAAAGCGCTTTTCCAGCACGACGCGCTTGGGTTCTTTGGGTTTTTCCGGGCGTTTGGCCATGCTTTGCTCCCTCGCGACTCGGATAGCATGCGCAGCAAGGCGGGCGAATAATCGTCCGATTAGGTATTATATATCAAAAGGATATACCTACTCCGCCACAAACACGCACCCGCTCGCGCCTTCATATCGCGCCGAACGGCTTGCCAGCAGCGGCACCGATCCGGTCACCGTCTTGGTCGCCGGGTCATCGCCCACCGATATAATCTCCATCCCCGGTTCAAAATCGCGGATGCAACTGTCCATCGGACGCCCCTGGACATAGCGGCACGAACAGCCGATGCGCGCGGCATAGGCTGATCCGGCCTCGGCCTGCGCCTTCAGTGTCGGGTAATGCCAGATGCCCAGCGCCGCGACTGCCGCCAGCAGCAGCCAGGGCCAGATGCGGCGACGTTTGGCCGCGACGGGCGGGATTGTGTCAGGGGCGGGGGCGCTGCTATCCATGGCCCCCATGAACCGCAAAATCATCGCAGTGGCAAGTGTCGCCCTGATCGCCAGCAGCGCGAGTTGGCTGACCGCCCAACCAGGCCGGGCGCTCACAATTGAGGAACCATCAGGCTGGCCGGCTGTTGCGCGCGTCCAGCCAGCAATCGATGCACTTTTCACCGACGCCGAAGCCATGGGCGAGACCCGCGCGCTGCTCATCCTGCGCGATGGCAAGGTGATTTACGAACGCTACGGCCCGGGGTTCAATCAGGACAGCAAGCTGATCAGCTGGTCGATGGCCAAAAGCATCACCTCGGTGCTGATCGGCTTCCTCGTCGCCGATGGTCGCTTGGCGCTAGACGCGCCAGCACCCGTCGCGGCGTGGCAGCGCAGCGGCGATCCGCGCGGGTCGATCACGCTCAAGCACCTGCTCCATATGTCGGCGGGGCTTGAGCATGTCGAAAGCGGCGATCCGGCGTGGGAGGCCGACACGGTCGACATGCTGTTCGGCGATGGGGCCGCCGACATGGCCGCCTTTGCCGAGGCCAAACCGGCGGTGGCCAAGGCGGGCGAGCAATATAATTACAGCTCGGCGACCAGCGTCATCCTGGCCGACATCATCGCCGACACGCTCGCCCCC